>DAOUJU010000030.1:0-392023 GCA_034422235.1 Anaerolineales bacterium
ATACTGTTTACTTTGCTCAATTTTGGCCTCTGGCACCATCTTTTGCGTAACGGACATAGCCTCAAGCCTACCTTAAGTTAACAGAATTGTGCGCTTAAGTAGACAGTATTGGGCCTAGCTGGGGCCTGACCGTGGCCGAAATCCGGCGCCTGTGGCTCCGTTTGCTCCTGCCCGTGGGCACCGACATGGAACATGCTTTGGCCTGGTCCCACTGGCGCCGCCTGCACCCATGGGTAGCCCTGCATTGTCACTACCGGCGGCAACAAGCCACTACGCTATGAATTACCACTGTAGTATTAGGTGTGGGATCAGGTGTTAGAAGATTTTCAAAAAGGGATGTCGCTTTCTTCTTCATCCCAATCGTTGTGTAGACTGGCCGTCAATGAAGAAGTCTCTTCTAACAATTTCGGATAATAGCATCGTTCTTGTTCGAAATCCTCTTTGCAGAACGATATAATGCGTATCATTAAATGAGGGTGGTGCAACAAGCCTTCAAGCGTATCTGGGTAAGTTCCGGCAATCTCATCTGCTGAAATGTAAATTGGTTCTCCACACCATTGCGTAATGTCATCTTCGAAATCGTTAATATAATCTTCTAGATTTTCTGCTACTAATGTAGATGCGTCACTTTGACTAACCTGATCTCTAGCTCTCAGCCACAACGTAATAAAGCAAGTTAGTAGTTCCTCTCTTTGATCGTCTGTCAGTGGATATTGTTTCCCCATACCCTTACATCTCCTAGTGATGAATTACCGTAGCGAGTAACGCCAGATTGTATCACGGGAGACCATTGGAGACGAACTTCACAATTTTGATAACGCCAAGGCTTTTTTGCTGCCTTCGGAGAGCAGAAGGTGATAGCGGTACGTCCGGATTGCCTCAGTGACGAGGCTCGCTACTATGACGCTCTTGTCAGCTAACAAGCAAGCTGTGAAGTTGTGTACGGGCTTGTAAGGCATGGCCTCGCAGGTAACGGTAATGGCCTCAAGTTCCATACGAATAACTGTCAGCGAGAACGGAGCGGGTCCTCGCTGTCGGAGACACCTATTGCGCAGGATGTCGAGCAGGAAGTCGTCCACGAGGTAGAAAGTGGCTATGATGAAGCGATCCAGGTCCATGGTGTCCTCCAATGAGTTGCGTCAATAATATCATTAGAAACACTCGGGCCTGGATTGCCAAATTCATACTATCCTCTGTCCAAAAAACTTGCACACCGGGTTAACTAAACATTGTCCAGAAAGTTCATAGATGGGTCTAAATTCCACCTGATTGCATCCTGAACATTGGTGTTGCGAGCCCACTTCTGGAGAATACTGTTGTCCGCATTCAGTTCGTCCATGGTCCGCGCGATTGCTTGCGGGTCCCACCCTTGCAATACCTCTTCCTTGAGTTCGCCAAGTAGACGGCTGCATCCTGGATCACTGGCGCGATCTGCCAATTCCTCCGGATCCTCTTCGAGGTTGAAGAGCTGACAAGGCTGGCCATAGTAATAAATGAGCTTCCAGGGCCCGCGCCGGATCATTCGCTGGAAGCATCCCCCTTCTGGGGCGAACAAATGAGAGCAGTATTCAGAAAAAGCTACATCATCCCAGTTGCTGTGCCTGGGATTGAGAAGGGGCTGGATTATGGATCGGCCCGAGGCATTGGGTAGGGCTGGAGCTCCCATGAGATCCAGCAGGGTAGCCGTAACATCAACTCCGCTCATGATATGAGGGCAGCGCATACCTTGAGGCAGTCGCCCGGGCCAGGACATGATCAAAGGAACCTTGACCGATTCTTCGTAGAATGTGTGTTTCCACCACAGGCCATGTTCCCCCAGCATGTCACCATGGTCAGAGGTGTAAATGACCAAAGTGTTTTCCGTCTGCTCAAATTCATCGAGAATCTGAAAGAGTTGGCCCATCCATTGGTCAACGCGATATACCATGCCCCAATACGCAGCGCGAGCCCGCAGGACTTCTGAATCGGGCACGTTCCTGATGTCGGTATGCGTTCGCCACCACTGGAAAAAAGGGTGCAGGTCTTGGCTAAAGGGTACGTTCTTGCGGGGCAGATCCATGTTGTCCGCAAATCGTTCAAAGTCTGGGCGCTGTGCGACATAGGGAGGATGAGGCAACATCAGGCCTATCGACAGATTGAACGGCTGTTGCCGCCTGCCAGTCTGTAGTTCCTGGCACACTGCCCGCAGGAAGGACTTGGCTTCCCGCATCACGTCCTCATCGTGTACCTGATAGGCATTTTGTCCTGAACCCGACAGCTGAAGACTAATCCGGTGCGGTCCGGCTGTACCTTCCAGCGATCCCCTGTCAATCTCTGGCCCACCCAGTTGGTTGGGGCAGTGGTCTCCCACCAGACGCTGGGTATAGCCATGCAGCTGATCAGGGCCCATTGCATGCATGCGTCCAATCAATATCGGTAGGTATCCCGCTGCCCCCAAGGAATGCGCGAGGGTAGGGATGCTGGATGCGAGCTGCTGTTCGTTGGTCCAAACACGGTTTTCGTAAGGACGACGAGCAGTCAACATCGACATTCGGGAAGGTACGCAGATGGGAGAATCGCAATAGACGTTGTCAAATACGATTCCGCGATGGGCCAAGCGGCTCAAATGCGTGTCTTTGAGATGAATGTCCCCATAGCAATCCAGCACTCTTTGGGCGTGCTGATCTGTATGAATGTAAAGCAAATTGGGCAGTTGTTCCGACATGGCTTGCTACTGGGTCGAATGTGTTGCGGTTGTGCCGTTGTACTTGGATCTGTCTGGTCTCTTCCGGCCTTGCCTGTTTCCAGGAGATTGCCAGGTTTGGATATCAGCACCCAGGGTCCAACCAGAAATATACCTTAAGGACAGCGCGCTGGTCAGGCCTTAAGGATGGCAGGGGCCTCATCCAATCGTCAAGGACGCAGTCAGTCGACTGACTGCTCGTGACGCCACCGCCGGTATGCTTCACGAATCTCGTGGCGTGTGGCGGGTACAGCTGGATTGTAAAACATATAGGGGTCCGTCCAGGTACATACCGATTCACCAGCTTGCCGTTGGGAACGGAAATTGACCCCCATGCCATATACGGGCAACTGGTGTCGAGTCAGCCTGGTCCAATATTCCCGTTCGCTGATCTGGTCCAGTGCGACCAGCGGATTCTCGTTCACCTTGAGTTCGAACAGAATAACCTGTTCTGCGGCAACACCATAGGCCCCGGTAGGCCAGTCCAAAATCATGTCGGCCCGGCCCCGGACAGTGTGCAATTCGGAAGTGCAACGCCCTACTTGTAGCAAGGCGCAAATGAGATGAAACACGACATGAAAATTGTTTTCCACCTGCAGTAAGTCGTACGGGATACTTTCGTGGAATACTGAATCGATTTCGCCAAAGAAAGTACACCAGTCCTGTTGTGCCAAAGCATCCTGTAGCCGCGTACGCCGTCCCCCAATGTGTCGGGCAAAATCATCTGGCTCCCGCAAGTAACCCTGAAGCATGGATGTGACGAAATCTTGTCCCACTTCCAGGTTGGGAGCCGCCAAGACGAGATCTCCCGTGTCGGACTCCTTGAGGGTCAGATAACCGGTCTGGCACAACAAGGCTTCCAAACTGGGAGTCTCTGGATCGTAAACCGCAGTTAGGGCTTGGATGGGGTTTTCAGACCATTGTGACAGGTCATACCGCCCGGTCTGGAGCATGCGTACCAACAATTGAGGTGTGCCAGACTCAGACCATAAAGCCGGGAATCCCCATCGGCCAATGTCTTGTGCTGATAGGGGGTCGCGCAACTTGGCCAGGCATCCAAGGAGCGAAAACGGGTTGTATACGGCTTGCTGGTGCCCGCCAAACTGATAACCGTTGTAATAATCACGCAATTCGGACCGTAATTCCTTTTCTGTCATACCCAGATGAACGGCCCCAGTCTGCATATAGGGATCCAGATCCTGGTCCAATTCAGATTCGGTAATTCCGGTGACAGCACTGAAGCGGCTGTCGTGGGAGATGTCCGTCAAATTGTTCAGAGCCGAAAATACACCGGACCGCGCAAAACGGGAGATTCCGGTAAGGAACGTGAAATGCAAGAAAGTTTCAGCTTCCTTCAGGACACTGAAGAACTGGCGCAAGACCTCCATGATGCCGTGCTTGTCGATGGGTTGATCCGGGTAGTGTAATTGATGGGTACGGCCCAGTAGATGCGTAATCGGAGCGTCGTATTCGTCAACAAGAACCACTACCCCGCTACCATGGGCGTCATGGAGGTTTTCTATTAGATCCAGCAAATCCTGGTCTGGGACCAGATCCTCGGGATCGGGTTGGTGTGTGCGAGTGGTTGCCGGTCCACCTAAACGCTGCTGTGTCCTGCGTACAAGTTGGTCCAAACGCTTCATAAGTTCCCGGGGAGAATCCCCTTGGACACGCGATAGATTCAGGCGTAATACGGGCCTCGCCTGCCAATCCCAGGCTGAATCGTTGCCCAAGTAACAGTCGGTGAAAAGTGACCGCTGTCCTCGAAAAGCCTGTTCCGCCATGGATACGAAGAGGGTCTTGCCAAACCGACGGGGACGCGCCAGGAAAACATAGGGCGATTCATTGACCATCTCGGCCAAATACCTGGTTTTGTCAATGTATAGTTCGTGCCGAGAACGCAGCACTTGGAACTCACTGCGCCCAAGAGGCAGTCCAGGCAAGGAAGGTTGGTTGTCCATGGGGCGGCGTAAACCACAGCAGTCTGTCTGTATCTATTTGATTTTACCCAACTTTCTGGCCGACTTGTGATGTTGGGAGGAAAAGGACATATGCCTATGGATGGCTTACCTGCAAAGACTATCTGTCAACCCCCATCTGAAGCCCAAAATCATCTGTGGCTTTGGCTGGGTGTGGCTTGTCATGGCGAAGACACGGTTTCGACAAGAGCACCCGAATTGCCGGGTACCTGGAAAATGTCCCATAATCCTAATGTGCATTGGACCCAGATCAGGGGAAGGCCAGATATTCGCCATGAAAATTACCTCAATCACCACCCACGTTGTAAATATGGGACACCGGAACATCCCCTTTGTCCGGGTGGACACAGACGACGGGATACATGGGACGGGAGAAGCCTATTCCTGTGGTCCGGATCTGGCCACAGTGAAAGTGATAGAGGATTTGGGCGAGTGGTTGCGGGGAAGGGACCCGCGGGATATCGAGAAACTATGGCATCTGATGTATGCCGGTTCCCGGTTTCCAGGAGGAATGGTCCTCAATGCCGCCATCAGCGGTATTGAACACGCCCTTTGGGACATCACGGGCAAAGCATTAGGGGTTCCGGTCTACCGGCTGATTGGAGGAAAATGCCGGGACAAGATCCGGGTTTACCAATCAATAGGCGGCAATACCCCTTCCGAACTTGCCGATCACGCTGTGTATCTCACAGAGACTTACGGATATGCTGTACTCAAGATGGCCCCGATGCCACCTGATTGGCAGGTGAAGCCGTGGGGGCAGGTATTACGGGAAACCGAAGCCCGGGTGGCGGCCGTGCGGGAAGCCGTTGGGCCTGACATTGAAATAGGGCTGGACCCCCATGCCCGGATCCTGGAAATTGGGCATGCGGCCCAGTTATGTGCGATTGTGACTCCGTTTCGCCCGATGTTTGTTGAGGAACCCTTGCGTCCGGAGAATGTGGAGGCTTTGGGGGTATTGCGCCACAAGGTAGACGTCCCCCTGGCCACGGGGGAAATGCTTTACACGCGACACCAGTTCCTGCCTCTCTTGCGCCAACATGCCGTTGACTTCATTCAGCCGGATATCTGCGTTACGGGTGGACTGTGGGAAATGAAGAAGATCGCGGCCATGGCAGAGGCTCACTATGTCAGCGTAGCGCCCCACAACCCCTGTGGACCCGTGGCCACTGCCGTGAATGTTCACTTTGCGGCCAGCACACAGAATTTCGTGGTACTGGAATATCACCCGGATGATGCCGGTATCCGCCGGGATATCCTGATAGACCCAGTCAAGCTGGTGGATGGCTATCTGGAAATTCCCGAAGCGCCGGGTCTGGGCGTGGAATTAAATGAAGATGCCGTATCAGCCCAGTCCTACCAACCATGGCACCGTGCCTTCCCCTGGAAAGAAGATAATTCCCTGGCGTATCAATAGGCTGGATTGAGGTCAATTGGTAGCCGATGGCCGCTCCTTAGAGGTGCGGTCCAGTACTCCCGCCAGGTCCGTACCGAAGGTCCAGGTGGACGGAGACGACAGATCAGCGAGAAGTCTCTCGTCGATATCAATGCCAAGGCCGGGCCCGTTGGGAGTCAGCAAGTGACTTTGTTCGTATGTAACTCCCTGCGTGACCACATCCTTTTCGTACAATATGGGACCCGTACTGTCTCCGGGATAGTCCAATACTCTGGCAGTCGCGGCCAGATGGGCCACCGCCGCTGTTCCCAGGTTGAGTTCCTGTGTAGTGCCAATCAATACACTTGCCCGCGCACTCTCAGCCACTGCGATCACCCGTTCACAAGCCTGCAGACCTCCCAGCAGATAAGGGGAAACATTCAGGATATCCACTGAATCGTGGCTCAGCAATTGCCAGGCATGATGCAAATTCAGAACGTGTTCTGAAACGGGCCGATGCGAACGCTGGCGGAATTGGGCCAGACCCGCGAGATCATAGCGCGGAGCCGGACTTTCAATCAGCAGGCAATCTCCCCACTGGCGGAGATCCTCCAAGGCGAGGTTGGCTCGCCGCCAATCCAGCAGGTTGGAAAAATCCCATGACTTGATAGTCACCCGTCCTTCAAACCGGGGCGTGAATCCTTTCAGGAACTGGACATCCGCATCGTGATTGGCCCCGACATAGAGTCGGATTAGATCAAAGCCCTGAGCCAGCATGGACTCTACACGCGCTAGATTGGGTTCCACTTCCTCCACGGAACGCATACGGAAAATTGGGTAACAGACCCGCATACGATCCCGCAACGCGCCACCCAGCAATTCATAGGCGGGGATTCCGTAGTACCGGCCGTTCCAGTCGTGGAGAGCCAGATCGATACCCTGCCGTACCAAACCGGACCGGCTGTACATATGTCCTTCGTCAGGAAAGAATTTGATCAGAGTGTCATTGATGGCCGCAAGGTTGCGGGGATCCCGACCCTTGCACAGTTCATTCAGCATGCGTTCCAGTTCGGTCAGGTCAAACTGGTACATGGGTACATGGGACAGATCACTCATTTCTCCCCAACCTACTCGGTCATCGTCCGTTTCCAGTTTCACGATGACATGCTGGTTGGCGATCCCGGTATGGCGGGGTGTAGCTATGGGATGGAGCGTGATACGGTGGATTTTCATGGCATTCCAGAATTTCCGGCTGGCAGGATTCAGGTCATGGGAAGCGCCGACAGGTCGAAGTTCTGTAGCGCCCGACCCAGGAACTCGCGCTCGGCTTCGGGTACCGGATTCAGGGGTGGTCGTACGGTGCGGGAGGCCAGCCCTGCCTGCTCCATGGCTTCTTTCACTACGCTTACATTCAGGGCGTTCTGATCCTTCCCCCGCATGGCCTCAAACGGCCGAATCTGATGCCAGACCTCCATGGCTTCCTCCATTTCACCGGATCGAAGGGCATCCAGCATAGCCAGGGAAGGTTGGACCGTAACATTAACCAATCCCGAAGTAAATCCTCTGGCTCCGGCGTTCCAGAAAAATGGAGCCCACGTCTCGGCTACACCGCAGATCAGGGCCAAGGGATACAAGGACAGCGTCCGCGCCATTTCGGCAAAAGCCACCACGTTGGGTACGGCGTACTTGATACCAATGAAGTTGGGACACATTTCCGCCAGATGGGAGAGGTCCCGGGCCGTAATCTTGGGATCCCTCAGATAGCAGGTAAACCCGATATCGGGAATCTGTCTGGCTATCTCACTGTGGTATGTCACCCAACCCTCATTGCCTATGAACGGATGCACAGGCTGGTGGATCATAACTGCCGGCGCCCCCTGTTCTGACGCCTGCTGTGCCATCCGCACCGCTGTCTGTACGTCATGGCCCACACCGGGCATAATGAGAATATCCGCCCCCGCAACTGCCAGCGCCTCACAACAGGCAAGATTCACTTCCTCTTCCGTCAGAGAAAAGAATTCACTGGTATTACCATTGGGGGTAAGGACTGTGATTCCGCCTGCGATCTGTCGTTCGATATTCTGCCGGTATAAATCCCACTCCACTTGCCAGGCATCATCGGATTTGAAGGGCATAACCGGAATGGAGATAACGGTCTCAAGTCTGGAACTTAGTTCAACAGAATGCATGTTCATCCTTCCTCTGAAATCAGTTCGGTGTGGAACAAAGACACTATCTTGGCCTGGGTACCAGGGCAATCGCACCAAAAAAGTTCCATGATGGCCAAGGAGTAGAATGAGCGTCTGCCGTTCTCCGTCTTCACGGATTCACCCCTATGACCGCTCATGTTGCGATGCAATCAGGCCGGGAACCCACTTGTGGGTGGGGATCAGACGTATCTCCTTCAGGTGTGTTCTCAATAGCCACATAATTCATGATGCGATTGCCCTGGGCCCGGCCCGGCGCGGAATTCGGCAGTCCGCAATGCGCGGCGCAGGGCAGCCTCGCTCCGCTGTCGCCGCCGACGGGTTATTCCCGCTGGAGGGATACCCAGAGGGACGGGAAAGGGTTACTCCACCGCCTGTATTACCACCGCGCCACCGTTCCTGATCCGAATACTCAGGTCATACCCATCCAGCAACAACATGCCCACCAGCGGCGTGGCGTCGGACATCTGAACATCGACTTGCCTGGGGTGGCCGTCCCACAGCACGGTGGCGATGGGTACGTCGATAAGGACCTCACTGCCATCGGCCAGAAACGCCGGGTTGGTGACCACGTAGGGCAACCCCAACTCCGCCGTCAGTGCCGGTGTAAGGGTCAGGAACCCGTTGAAGCCGGTATCAACGACGACTTCAACCTCCCGACTTTGCCCCGACGGGCCTTCCAGCACCAGCCTTACGATGGGTTCGTAGGCGGCGTTCACCACACCTCGGATCAGTCTCTCCGCCCCAGGGAGCCGCCTCCGAAATGGTAGACTGCCCGGCGCCCGACCCGCAGGGACCAGACGTCGATAGCATCCGGGCGGCGTGACCGCAGGCGTTCCACCGCTTCAAGGATGCTGTCGCCGATGGCCCAATTGCCGCTGTCCACGTCGATGGCGACGATCTCTCCGTAGTGGTCCGTCTCGACCTTTAGCCGGATGTCGCGCTCGTATATCTCGTCGCCCAAGCGGGCGATCTCCGCTTTCGGGCGGGTTGGCGCGTTCACTGTCAAAGTCCACGTGCCAGTGTTCTTCCGTTGCTGTCATTCTATACTGCCGGGCGACTTTCGGACAACCAAAAGGGACCGCCTGTCAGGGCAATCGCATCATAAATGTGTGGCTATTGACGCAACACCTGCAGGAGATGGTTTTCATCCCTACCCACGCGTGGGTCCCCGGCCTGTTTGCGTTTGGCCGCGATGCTGCCCTTGGCGGTCGGCTCCTGACTTAGCAGATTCAGGGGCAGCCGTCGCAGGACTGCCCTGTTGTGCGCCGCCTGGCCAGTGCGGATGCGGCTATCGTCCTCACGAAAGGCAATGTCCAAGATCCAGTGAAGGATATTCTCGACGCTCCAAAGACCCCGGGCCGCCCCCGGCAGGGCGTGTGCACAGGGGGATAGGCTGGAAATGAAGTACCGGGTTTCGGTCGTGGTGAGGTCACCGAGGCGGCGTTGGGACTGGACCATGACTAGACTCTACCGGTCCGGCTGGTTGGCCTTGAGGCCTAGCCCATAATCCGCATCCTGGTCCCGGATGGCTTGGGCGATGTCCTTCTGGCACCCCATGGCATCCAACGTCACGATGCAACCCGCCAACATCAACTGTTACAGTAGGGCGGGCAGGACAGTGATCTCGTTGGATTTGTGGTCTACGGCGGTTTGGTCCAGTACCAAGCGGTGGGCCTGCGCGAAGGCACTGACCCTATGCAGTGGCGGGACCCCTTCCACTCAGTTAGGGGAACCGCGGACGGTCTGGCCGTCCAGAGCGGTGGTCACCGACTGCATCCAGCGGAGAAAGCCGACTTCAAATTGTGCTGCCTCCAACTCCGCAAAGACCCGGCCGCAGGTGTCGTGGGCGGGAATGCCATGGGGCAAGTTCCGAAACGTCGCCAGCCAATGACGTCTGCGTTGCCCAAACAGCTCAATGTCCACCTGGGTATCCGAGCTACAGATGGCACCGAGGATCGCGATGAGGATGATCGAGGAAAGAGGTTGAGGACGGGTACGCGGGACACGAGGATCCTCAATCTCTTCCATAATGTGGATCAAAGGCGGGGGCGTAAGCGTAGCGCGAGCGGTCATAGGGGTGACTCCGCGAAGACGGGGAACAGTAGACGCTCATTCTACGCTCTGACAATCATGAAACATTTATGATCCTGATTGCCCTGGCCTGGGTACGAGCCCAAGTCAGACCCCAAATCATTCTATGATACAGTGAACTGCCAAGCAGGAAACCTGAATTGCTGACTGGAACAACCACAATCTCATGCATCTGAGTCTGCCGCCTTCAGGAATTCTTGGCCAGTGACCGGATTATGTATTGTCAGTGTTTGTTGGGATCAAGTTGACTATGTCCACCCAAGTGGAAGCCCGGAAAAGCCGTCCAGCGCAGACCTATGATCCCCGAGTGTGCCAAGTAGCCTGGGCCGTTCATGAAGCTGTTCAGCCTAAATATGTGATTGTATTTGGCTCGCGGGCTCGCGGGGATTACAACCAGGACTCGGATATTGATCTCTTGGTGGTCATGGCGGATGAGCCGGCGCGGGACACCTATACCAAGGCGGCCCAAGCCGCTTTTGAGGTGGTACGTGAATTATACGATCCGCCGGTTGATGTAGATGTGGTAGACATGTCCCTGGACCGTTTTATGTACACGCGTCGGGCTCCCAATCATGTTGCCGGTCAGGCTGTGCGCGAAGGAGTCACAATGCATGGTGAAATCCCGCCATTGCCCTCTTCAGAGGAGCAGGATCCTTGGCCTGACATTGAGCAGCGCCTAACGGCAGCCTGGCGCAACCTGCAAGACTTGGAGGTTGCCATTGAGGTGGGAAGACTGTCGCCAGAGGCCGTTGGGTTCTTTGCCCAACAGGCTGTGGAAAACGCATTAAAAGCCTGGATCTCCGCTTTGGGGGGACGCTATCGCACAGTCCATGACTTGGCCGAATTGACCAAGGTCATTCGACGCTTTCCCACCGAATCGAATACGAACGCCGGCGAAGCGCTGGCGTGGCTTACGATCTATGCTGTCCAATATCGTTATGAAGGGGCAAGAGTAGAGATGGAAGATGTCTATGAATTGCTGGAACGGATTGAGGACTTGTGCCACGATGTCAGCGCCCGGATCAAAGAACTGTACGGCCGCGCCGTGGTACCTTCCGACCGAAGAACTCCAAAAGACTGAAAGGCAGCTGATAGACAGAGGATTTTGACCAGGGTTCACTTCCTTCCTGGAAACCGTGTAGATACCTTCAGTGTTCAGTGGATACCGCATCTGGATCTTGTACAAAATCCAGATGCGGTATCCATGTAGCTCCCTGTGTGCAACTCCTGGCCGCCGGGGTCCTTGAGTCAGAGCACGGGAGGCCATGCCAGTCTTCTAGCTTCTGGTGGCCTAGTTCTATGCCGCTGTGAAAAGGCTGTAAAATTGGTATCCAGTTCCTTGAGCATGTAAGGTGTTTTCCTCCCGGTTCACAGATCTGTGTCAAGGAATTCTCTGTAATCCCGCAGGCCATGTCACACTGCCAACAGCAATGTTGGCAACAAATCTGTTGGCATGATAGAATCAGGCTATGGACAGAGGTTTGGAGAAAGCGGGTTCCAACTGGGTCGATGGTGATCGGTTCTTCGATCGTGAACACGAACTCACCCACTTGCGGGAGCGCATCCGTGAAGGTATACATACGTTGCTGACGGCCCAGCGCAGAATGGGCAAAACAAGCCTGGTACGTGAGTTGCTGCGACAACTGCAGGCAGAAGACGAGTATGAAACTGTGTTCGTGGACCTGGAGGGTGCGTATTCCGAGGCCGACGCCATTGCCGAAATCGCAGCGCAGGCAGGCCTCATCAAGAGCCTGTGGCAGAGAGTTACAAACATTTTCGGCAATGTCCTGCAAGGCCTGAATCAACGTGTAGAGGCAGTGGAGGTATTGCAATTGAAGCTGAGATTTCGGGCTGGGCTCAATGAAGGAAATTGGCAACACCGCGGGGATCAGGTATGGACTGCCCTCGCGAAAAGTGACAAACCCGTAGTTCTCGCCATAGACGAGTTGCCGATTCTTATTAACCGGCTGCTCAAGGGTCACAGCTCCCGGATTACGCCAGAAGGAAGAACAAAGACCGATCTGTTCATGAGTTGGTTGCGCCACCAAGGACAAGCCCACCAAGGTCAGGTGACTTTGGTGATCTCAGGAAGTATAGGGCTGGAGCCCATGCTCCGGCAGGCAGCCCTGAGCGCTACCGCCAATATCCTGACGCCGTTAGAGTTGCCTCCCTGGAACCATGAGACTGCCTCGGCCTGTCTTGGTGCTTTGGCCCACTACTATAACCTGAAACTTTCCCCTGAAGTGCGGGCGGAAATGTGCCGTCTTCTGCGTTGTTGCGTGCCTCATCATTTACAGCAGTTCTTTGATCTGATGCACCTGTATCTGCAGCGGAAGAATCGAGTTGAGGCCCTGATAACCGATGTTGCACATGTATACACAGTATGCATTGCTGGGGGCGCATGGCCAGGGTGCCCTGGCCCATTATGAGGAAAGGTTGAAGATGGTTTTGGCCCATGATTACTTTCCGGTCGCCCTCGAACTGCTGACTGAGGCCTCCCTAAACGAAGGGCTACTGACGAGTGAAACTATTGCGCAATATAGTGATCTCTATATGCCATCGGGCGGAAGCGAAGGCATGTCGATCGTCGATTTGCTGGACATACTGAAACATGACGGTTATCTGGAAACCCATGAAGAGGGTCTATGCTTCGTTTCCGGTCTGCTCCAGGATTGGTGGCAGGCACGGCATGGAGCATACTTCATTCCCATTGCCCAACGCTAGAAAGGTATCCCCGCCAACATCATGTCCCGTGCTATCAAGAAGTACAATCCGGGCTTCCTCACTGAAGAGGAGTTGATCGCTTCCTTCTGTGTACGTGTTCCTGAGTACAAGGTGATCTTGGAGTCGCTACAAACCTGGGCTGAGAGCTCTAGTCCCCATACGCTCGTAATTGGACCACGTGGCAGTGGCAAGACCCATCTCCTGCTACGGACTGTGGCCGAAATACATCGAGATCCGGACTTGAATACGATTTTTCCGGTGCTGTTTGCGGAGGAGAGCTATGAGATTTCCACCTGTGGGGAATTCTGGCTGGAAGCCTTGGGTCACCTGGCCGAGCAAGCTCCTGCTGCAGAACAGGAAAGGCTAAAACAAAGCTATGGAGAGATCCAGGCCACCCAAGACGATAAGACACTGGCTCTTCGCTCTTTGGGAGTGTTGCTGGATTTCGCAGATGGCCACCACCAGCGACTGTTGCTGGTGGTGGAGAATCTCAATATGCTCTTCGCGGATATGGCCGATGCGGATGCAGGATGGCAACTGCGCCATACTCTGCAAACCGAACCCCGTATCCTGCTATTGGGTAGTGCCACTAGTCGGTTTGCCGAAATTGATTGCCCTGATCATGCTCTCTACGACCTCTTCCGAGTGATTGCCCTGCACCCCCTGGACACGGAGGATTGCCAGGTGTTGTGGCAATCCGTGTGCCAGCAGGAAGCGGCACAACGGGCGATACGGCCTCTGGAAATCCTTACCGGAGGCAATCCCCGTCTGCTCACCATAATTGCCCACTTTAGCTCTCGACGATCGTTTCGCGAACTGATGGGCAATCTCGTGGATTTGGTAGATGATCATACTGAATACTTCAAGAGCCATCTGGAAACACTGCCACCTCAGGAACGCCGTGTGTATTTGGCGCTGGCCCGTTTGTGGAAGCCAGCGACCACGAAAGAAATCGCCGGCCTGGCCCGATTAGATACCAACAAGTGCAGTTCTCTGCTCAAGCGTCTCGTCGGACGTGGTGTCGTGGTGGCAACCGGGGGGACACGGCGGCGTCCCCAGTACTATCTGACTGAGCGTCTCTATAACATCTATTACTTGATGCGCCGGAGTCGGGGTACTGAACGGATGGTCAAGGCCTTGATCGATTTTATGATCTGTCTGTATGCTCCCGTAGAACTAGGCGAGATCTTAGAGGAGGCTTCCGTAGTTTCTCATGGATCAGAGATTATCCTCTCTGATATTGCTCCTCAAATGGCAGAAGCCATGTTAGAAGAAGCTGTAGAACTGAGCGAGAGGGGTCTGGGAGACGAAGCCGTAGCAGTATGCGACCAGATTGTTCAAAAAATGAGTCAGGAGATGGCCTTGAAAAACCAGATTCAGGTGGTGTTTGCTCTCCTGTTGAAGACACACTTTCTCTACCATCAAGGCCGGTACAATGAAAGCATGGATGTGTGTAAAGAACTTGAATTGAAGTTTGGAAAGCGTACTGAACCGGTGTTTCTCAGGCTGGTGGCGGAAGTAATCCGTGTCAGAGGGAATGTACTTTTGCAGCAATCGGAGAACACTCAGGCCCTGGAGGCCTATAATCAGGCTTTGGACCTTATACAAGACAATAAGATATCCCAATGCGATTTCTTTGTGGCCCTGACTATCTGTCACAAGGGGATTGCATTGTTCAGGAACATGCAATTCCCAGAAGCAATCTGTGCTTTTAACCAAGTATTTCAGTCCTATGGTCAGTCAGTAGACCCGTACGTGGCTTACGCTACCACCGCGTCTCTAATATGGAAGTCAATTATCTCTTTCATGATAACCAGGAATGTTTCCGAGAATGACCTCTCTCTCTTGCTGACTTATTTGGCTAAGCAGAGAGAAAGTAGTCCACCGCCTAATTTCATGTTAGTGATGTCTCTGTTCTTGACGAAAGTTTCTCCACATCGAACTCTGGAACTCATCTTGGCATCTCCTGCAGCCTCTTTACTCCTACCATTGGTCACCGCCTTGCAGCAGATGATGGGCGAAGAACCCCGGGTAGCCAAGGAGGTAGAGGAGGTGGCAGCAGATATCAGACACAGCCTAGAACACCATTCTAGACTGTTTCACAAAAAGCCCTTTTCGACAGCTCAGCAAATACATGAGCAGGACCAGAATGTTTTCCGAGAGACACGGACGGCCAGTGGATCGTAGTGTCTGGAGTACGAATATAGGGTAAGACAGCGAATAGAATTCTGGTGCTAAACGCTTCCCGGTATACGCCCCCTTGCGGTCCTGCGACAGAGCAGCCTGCATCAAGCGCACTAAGGACTGGCCCAGGCCACACCAGTCTGTTGGCATCTACCGTACAGTATTTAACCATCCCGGATGTCTTTGGAAACATTGAGCATACTGTTCTCAGCAGTTGTTATTAGGGTAATCGGCATTCGGTCAGGCAGAAGAGGTTGTCATTCAAGATCTGCTGAGTCTCTTTGGTACTTTGTACAAAGTCCAGCTGAGACTAATAACCTGAATTCGGAGTCAAACCAGAACAGGCAAGAGTGCCGTATCTGCATCGGAGAGCACAATGCCGGGTTTTCGGGGTTGCTAGGTGTAAACTATCACCCTGGCCAGGAAGTTGACCTCAAGGGCAACCTATTCCCTGGATTCATTGGGCAAGGCTGATCAGTGAACCTGTAGGCGCCAAAAGGGTGCCAGTGCCAATATCTGTTTTTCTGACCGACGTGCATTTTCCAGTGAAGTTGCGTATCGGCCTGAAGGTGTGCGATCCTGTAAATGCACCTGAGTCCTTTATCGGACCCTTGTATTGAAGGTAACTGAGTTCCTTGCAGGAAGCGGGTTGTCAACTGCTGTCTGTCCGGTCACCAAGACCTCCTAGGCTTTGTTTCGCAGGGTCAGATGGTCTTGACTCCCTGTAAAGGGCTGGGCAGGAGAGCTTCCGGGAGTCTTGAGGAGCGTAGTTGCCAGCGATTGGTTAGGAGCGGAACAGATTAGCCGGATTCATGAGGGAGCTGCTGCCGGTCAACTCATTGACTTGGTAGGGTCCTCTGAACGCATAGGAGATGTCTGGACATGAATGATATTGCAAGCAATACTCCACTGGCGATTGAAAACGGGAAACCGGCGCGGGGCGAACCACTGCCTTTCATGCTGCCTGGTATTTTGGCTTTTGATGAAGACGAAGAGAAGGCTGTGCTAGAGGTAGTCCGCAGCCGAAACCTTTACCGCTTCTTGGAAAAAGAGCCTTCACAGTGTGACCAACTGGAAAAGGCATTCGCTGAGACAATGGGGACTCAACATGCCTTGGCCGTGACGTCTGGTACGGCAGCCCTGCTTTGTGCTTTACAAGGCTTGGGTGTGGGGCCGGGTGACGAGGTGATAGTTCCTGCATTTGGCTGGATAGCCTCGGTGGCGGCCATTCTGGGTATAGGGGCAGTACCCATAATTACCGAGGTGGATGATTCGCTGACACTGGATCCTGAAGCAACCAAGGCCAACTTGTCACCCTATACCAAGGCCATAATGCCCGTACATATGCGTGGTGTACCAGCCAACATGGATGCGATTGGAAAAATTGCGCAGGAACATGGCTTGCTCATTCTGGAAGATACGGCGCAGGCCAATGGGGGTTCGTTCCGAGGCAAGCCACTGGGGTCCATAGGCGATGTGGGTTCGTTCAGCCTGCAAGCCAGCAAGATTATTACGGCTGGTGAAGGTGGCATGGTCATAACGGATCAGGAAGAGATTTTCACGCGTGCCGCCATGTTTCATGATCCGTTTTCCTCTCAACTGGTGAATATACCTGAAAGCCAGGTCATGTGGGGCCTGAATTTCCGCATGAATGAGATGACGGCAGCCGTGGCCCGGGTTCAGCTGAGCAAACGGAAACGAATCATAGATGCCATGCGGGTACGCAAGGCCATGATCAAGAACAGCATTACTTCCCTGGCCGAGTCCAAGTCAGTGGGTTTTCGCCGGCTAAATGATGAGGAAGGCGATACGGGCATCGCCCTGGTCATGTATATGCCTGACACGGATGGGGCTGCGCGCGTGTCGAACGCTTTGCAGGCAGAAAATCTCAGTGTCAACCGTTTGTATGGAGAGGGAGTGGATCAGCATGTGTATGCATCTTGGTCTACCGTTCTGGCCAAGAAGCAGTGGCACGACAGGGGAGGCCCCTGGACTTGGGCACCGCGAGAAGTGGAATACGATGAAAACATGTGCCCCCAGAGTCTGGATCTGCTGACACGGGCCGTACAGGTTCACATACATCCAACACTTTCCAATACGGAAGTGGAAGAGACCATAGAGGGGATTGCGAAGGTTTTTGCCCAACTCTTGTAGAGAAAAACGCAGGACACCGGAAGGGGAACCTTCATGAAAATAACAGGGATAGAGCCGTTTCGGGTCTGGAACGGAGCCAAGAATTTCCTCTTTGTCGTGGTTGATACCGATGAAGGCATTTCCGGAGTCGGTGAGTCAGGCATTTCCGGTCGGGAGTTGGCGGTTGAAGCCGCAGTAAGGCACTTTGAAGAACTGTTGGTGGGAGAGGATCCTTTCCGGACGGAACATCTGTGGCAAGTCATGTTCCGTGGTGGGTTCTTTCCTGCCCAGCGTATACAGACGGCCGCCATCTCGGCGATCGACATTGCTCTGTGGGATATCAAGGGTAAGGCCCTAGGCGTCCCCATTTATGCGCTTCTGGGCGGCAAGGTGCGGGACAAGGTCGTCTGTTATCCCCATAATCAGGGGCATTCCCGCGAGGTTGAACCGTTGGTGGAGTCTTGTCTGGCTACCAAGGAGGAAGGCTGGAAATTTGTCCGCTGGGGCTTGCCTCAGGATGGGCGAGTCCTGGAACCGAGACCGGCTGTCTTGGCGTCCATCCGGCAGTTGCAGGCGGTACGCGAGGCGGTGGGAGACGAAATCGAAATCTGCTTCGATATCCATACACGTTTGGATCTTCCCGATGCCCTGTGGCTTTGTCAGGAGGCGGAACAATACCGGCCCTTCTTCATGGAGGATCCCCTTCGTTGCGAGAATCCGGATTCTTTCAAGACATTGCGCCCCCGCACTTCAGTCCCGCTGGCGGCCGGCGAACAGTTTAGTTCCAAGTGGGAGTTTCGCCAGCTTGTTGAAGAGGAATGGATTGATTATGCCCGTATCGACCTCTGCATTGCAGGGGGGTTCACCGAAGCCCGCAAGATTGTGGGTTGGTGCGAAACCCACTATATCAAGTTAGCCCTGCACAATCCGTTAGGGCCGGTTTCTTCAGCGGCTTGTCTGCAATTGAATCTGGCTACGCCCAATTTTGGGGTCCAGGAACAGCCTGCGCGTCCAGGTACTTTCTTGACGGATGTCGTGCCCAACCAACCGGTGTGGGACGATGGTTATCTCCTGCCGCCCGAATCTCCTGGCTTGGGCATCGAATTTGATCGTGAAGCCGCCAGAAGTCATTCCGGCGGGATCCAGAGCACGCCTAGACTCAAGCGCCTGGACGGTTCCTTTACCAACTGGTAAGGTTTCTCGCCCTCGGGTACATGCCAGAGGGGAATAACCTCCCGTCAGGGAAGGACTTTCCAAGAAGGCCAGCGCATCGGCTTTCCTAACCAGAGACGGTGGCCTTAACATGAATGCGTCCTGTCAGATCACTTCGAGGTAATCCATATCAGCCAATAGCGGGAAGGGATTGTGAGGTTCAGTCTGATACCAAACAGTCGTAGCCGAAATATCATCCTGCAGAGGCAAATACCTTGACTTGCCTTCCTTGGGAGAACGCCAGCCCAGCGCTTGCAAAGTTACCCGCAAGTCTGTTTGGAAACGTATCGGATCCATGATGTGCCACCGATACATGCCTAAACGGGTTTGGCTATTGACGTGTCCATCCGGTTGGATTACCTGGTGGAATCCCAAATAAGGCGTCGAATACACCCCATAGGCTTGGCCACCAACGTCGCTAAAACCCCAGGCACCACCAAAATAGTCTTCCGTACCTGTGCCACAGACAGTCGGCCATTCAACATCGCCGTCCAGATAGAATTTTATTTCTCCTTCGCCCCACCAACCTTTGTTATTGGAGCCCCAGGCTACATAGACGCCAGCGTAGTGTCCCTTGCCCGCAATTCCATCTACAACGGTTAAGACTTCCTTGTAGGGTAAAGGATTGGACCGTCGCCAACTGCTGTGGAAATAGGCCATATCATCCGGCACATCAGTTAAGGTGTAATCAACCTGATAGAAAACGTGGTCGGCTGCATCAGGACTCAAATTGACCAGTTCAATGCGAGCATGTCGGCGGAAAGGCATCGGCCAGTAGCTATTCATACCCCCAGAGGGATTGACCGAAATTGGCAGAGAGTTGACCCGACAGACTTCGTTCCAGCCGCTGCAAAACAGGTCACCGACCGGTACTTCGACGGAAGGATCTGCCTCGTTGTCCCAGAAGATGCGGAGAATCAGATGACGCCAGTAGGCAGGTCGGCAGGTGAACCAGATGTGCTGTATCTGGCCAGGGCCCTCAATGTCCGCCAAGGTTACCGTAGCCAGGCCGGCAATGTCTATGCACGGACTGACTTTCCAGCCACGTCCCAGTTCCCGTGCAGCATGGGCACCTGTGCCTTCGGTGGCCATGCCACCTTGACCTTTGGCGCCCGTGAAGTTTTCCGCGGAAATGGATCGGCTCTGGGCATTGGACAAACGGGCGATATTCCCTAAACTCATGTCAAGTCCATTGAACTCGTATTTCATGTAATGTCTCCCTGGTAGAAGATTGAGAATCCCATGGTATGGATGCCTAGAGAAAGGGGCTCCAGATCAGGGGTCAGTTAAGGGAACGAAAAATTCTAAAGCGAAAGACCCGTAGGTCCGCGGGTAATCTGGAAGTCGACATTGCCGGTTTGCATGGATCGTGCTTGGTGGCGACCCGACAATACATCGCTGACTATATTGAACAGGTCCTGCATTCGATCCTCAGGGTTATCCCCTGAGTTCCACACCAGATCCAGATCCCCACGCCAGCCGCTGGCCTCCGGCAAATCAGTGGCCATCTGGAGAGTGGGGATGAGTGGATGTCCCTGAACCGGATACTGATCTACATGCACCAGGATCAAGTCAACCCCGGTAGCTCCCAGTCCGGAAAGGATTTCGACCCAGTGGACCGTAGGACATTCCATAAGGTGTAAGCCGTGTTCCTGGCTGCGTTGCGCATAGGCCAATGTAGGCTGTTGTTGTTGAGACCCGGCCAGAGAGCGGGCAACGTCGGCATGGGCCGGAACTACCACCAGTCCCCCCTGACTGGCAATCGCCCGGGCACACTGGGCCAGCAAAGCGGAACTCTCGGGACTCACGGATCCCTGGCTGGCAATGGCCACACGCAACTGATCCCAACCCGCTATTATAGGGACTGCAGGCGGTTCATCTTCCATCTGCTCCTGAAACCACGTTTCGATTTTGTCCAGCACCTTTACGATGCCCCCGTCCAGTTGCACACTGGCCCAGCCGAGTTGGGAAGTATCCACACCGCCTTCATCCAGTACATGGAACATGAAATCATTGTGGGTCTTCTCGCAACCATGCTCTAGAAGGAGGCAATGGGCCACTTGTGGATGCTGAATGTATCCAGCCAGCGTTCGCGCATAAAGTTCCTCCGAAGAACCGCTGGATACGCCGCAACCTTCGTGATGCACTATCGTCGCAAAATTGCCTGGCCTCCGGGTTCCCAGGGTCTGGTTCAGTCGTCGTACCGCCAAATTGGCGATCTGGCCCGAACAGAGGCTGGTGGGCACAATGAGACTGATGGCGTGGGGCACTGTCTGTTGCCGAAGACGTTGGCCCTCATAGGTGAAATCGGGTACGAAATCCCCTGGCTGTACAGGTATGGCCTTGCTGTCAAGCGGAGTGGACGGTTCAATACGCGGTTCGCTATCCGATTCAAGCGACCAGTTTCGCCATAACTGAATCTGGGAATGACCCGCGCGTTCACCCACGGAACGCTGACCGCCACAGACGGTCAGGGTGAGGTCATACAGCGATTGGCCCAGGGTGTCCATTTCAGTGCCGTCCAGATAGAGGCCGGCATTTACATCCATATCCTCATTCAGCAGGGCAAAACGCTCGGATGTTGTAACAATCTTGACGGTAGGGACAAAGGGAAAATTGGTGATAGACCCATTGCCGGTGACGAAGAATATGATGTTGCTACCACTGGCCACTTGGCCAGCGATACTCTCGAGATCATTGCCTGGGCTGTCCATGAAATAGAACCCGGTCTTGGCCATGAGTTCCCCGTACTCAATCACCCAATCCAGCCTTACGTCAGGATGACGTTTCATGGCAGCGCCGATGGACTTGAGGAAAATGTTATACAGGCCGCGGAATTTGTTGCCTCCAGAGGGGTTTCCTTCCGCTGAATGCCCGTGACGGGCGGCTCGCTGCTTGAATCGTTCCACCACTTCGAGAAAGCGGTGCGCCGTAGCGAGATCCCGGACGTTTTGCAGGACATACGGTTCAGCCCCAATCAATTCATCGGTTTCGGCCAGGTTGGCGGCACCCCCATGGGCAATGATTTCACGGGCCACCCAAGCCGCCAGCGGGTTGCCCGAAATCCCGGAAAAAGCGTCCGACCCACCGCATTGGAGGGCCAATTTCAAGTCGGAAACAGGGCGGGACACACGACTCACCGCATTTACCTCGTCATACCAGGATCGTACCTGTTCAGCCGCTGTGTCCAAGGCTTTCTCAAAGGAGGGGGCAATGGACATAAAACTGTGCCGCACCTGATCGAGGGGATATCCCTGAGCCTTCAGGTAGTCTTGGAGAAGGGAATTATTGATGGCTTCGGAGCCATAATCCACGGCCAGGATCGCTCCTACGTTTGGGTGGACCAGATAACCGGCCAAAGTCCGCAACACCATTTCCCGATTATTAGGGTCGGGGACTCCCCCCTCAGTATGAGAGACCGCGACAATGCCGTCGACATGGGAGAGGCTGGCTGCGTCGTTGCGTAGACGATCCTCCAATACCCGTACGAACCCGCCAGCCGCCGAGGAAGTTCCCAGCAGCAAAATGCAGTTGCGGGTTCCCGTACCCCTTTCCCCCTTTCGTGCGTACCCCTGAAAGTGACTGGTCAGACCCAGTCCTCGCGTGGGGGGACCAGGCTGAAACGTCTCTTCGTCCAACTGAAAGGCCGGGATTTCGCTGATGAAATTCGGTTCATCGGGCAAGTCCAATGCCACCGAACGGCCCCTCAATGCCTCCAGCATGCCGTCATTACATATGTATTGTCCCGGTGCAATATCCTGCAAGGACGTACCGAATGGCAGATTCCATGAATGCACATGCTCGCCCTGGGCTATAGCGGTACAGGCAAAGCGATGCCCCTCCAGCACGGTAGCATCCAGTTCCAGGGGGCCAGCCCTGGTTGCAATATGGGTTCCTTTCTCCAAGCGCCGCGTGGCGATGGCCACATTGTCGCCGGGCATGGGCAAACGGGCTACATCATCAAAGGCGAAGGCAGTCATACGCGTATCCCAAGGGGTTCAGAATGTGAAATGGTCTCTACCTGTTTAGTTGCACCAGCATTTTGCCGGTATTCGCGCCACTAAAGAGGCCTATGAATGCCTCTGGTGCTTTCTCAATTCCCTGCAGAACGGTCTCCTGCCACTTGATACGGTCTTCCTGAATCCATTGCCTAAGGTCAGCATAAAAGTCGTCAACATCTTCGGCGAAGTCTGACACAATAAACCCCTGGAATCTGATGCGAAAACCAACAATCGTCATGAGGTTGCTGGGACCAGGTTCCGGATCCACGTTGTTGTATTGCGAGATCATTCCGCAGGCCACAATGCGTCCCCACATGTTCATGTTAGCCAACGCCGCTTCCAGGTGTGCGCCTCCGACATTTTCAAAGTACACATCGACACCCTTGGGACACTTGGCCCGCACCGCCTTCTGCAGGTTCTCTTCCTTTCTGTAATTGATTACGTCGTCTACACCTGCTTCATCCAGAAGCCATTGCGCCTTGGCATCGGAGCCCACACTGCCCACTACATAACATCCCTGGATCTTGGCGATTTGGCACACGAGGCTACCGACCGCCCCGGAGGCAGCGGATACAAACACCGTCTCGTTGGGTTTGGGTTCGCCCACCCGAAGTAAACCGAAGTAGGCAGTCTGTCCCGGCATCCCCGCTGCACCCAGAAAAGACTGGATGGGAGCTATCGACGTGTCAATCCGGGTCAGTCCGATTCCCGACGAAATATGATATTCACGCCATCCGTTGTGGTGGAGTACCTCATCGCCTTCCTGAAACTGCTCGTGGTTGGAGGCGACTACCCTGCCTACAGCACCGCCGTTCATGACTTCGCCTTCAGCAAAGGGTGCGGCATAGCTCCTGGCGTCTCGCATGCGGCCCCGCATGTAAGGGTCGACCGACATGAACAGGTTCTGGATCAGGATCTGATTGTCTTCCAGTTCAGGGAGGACCGACTCCCGGATTTCGAAATTGGCTTCTGTAGGAACTCCGACGGGGCGTGATTTCAGTACGACTTCACGGTTGACGATGGACGTCATGGAAACTTCTCCGAAATGTGCGTTTTTGTCGTGGCCATCTGGCTGTAACGAAAGTTTAACATCCATCCAGATTGTCTGGCCAAAGTGCAGGTTCAGGAGGCACCTGACCGTAGTCCCATACTTCGATCTGATACCAGCATAGGCCACCCAATCTCTTCAGTGGCAAGGCCCTATGCATCAGGTAACTGCCTGTCCGTCCAGAACTGCACCCTGGCCCGCGGAACCAAGGATTTATTCCCAAGGAGTCCCGAACTGGTAGCGGTGAAGGTCCCTCACCTGCTTGGCAGGGGACATGCCCTTGACTCCATCCCAGGCCTGTATTGACATAAGTATTGGCTCTGGCCGTGGCCGGACCCGTATGCATAGGCAAAATCGAATCCAAAGTAACGGCCTGCAACCGCTGGGCGGGGTTTGGTCAGGTCTGGATGTCAATACTGGCGGAAGCCGATTCTTACGAAGCAGTTTCTGCGCTTGGAGGCATCCTGTTGTGAACAGGTTCTCTGCCTCTAGCGCTTTAAGGGTGAAAACCTCTGGTTACATCCCTTTATGATCCAACAGGCCACGGGTTTTCCCGTGGCCTGTTCAACAAACCTGGCGGCCGCCAGGCCGCCGGGAGAGCTTCTAGCTCTCAGACAGATCACGAGTGCCCAAGGTGACCGTCAACTCCAGACTCTGGTCTCCTCGCAACACGGAGATCTGAACTTCCTCGCCCCCAGCATGGTACAGGAGTAGCTGGTGGGCCAAACTGGAAAACGTATTGATGGGATTGCCATTGATGGCCGTCAGGAAATCCCCTTCCTGAATGCCACCGTTGGCCGCGGCACTGTCTTCTCCCACCGCCGAGATATAGGCTCCCTGAAATAGATTGTCCAGGTCCATGGCGGCAGCCTGGGTGGGATCGAGATCATTGCCCGCTACGCCCAACAGGGGATAAGGATGTTGCGTACCTTGTATCAGGGCTGCCGTAATATGCTTCACAAATCCTATGGGTAGGCTGAGGCTTGCTGCCTGCTGTGTTCCGAATGGCTGGGGTATATCCATATGGATGCCCACGGCTTCGCCATACTCATTGATAAGGGGACTGCCCGCAAAACCCTGAGGATTCGCTGTGTCACTTTGAATTAGGTATGGGAGCAGATAACCACCCTGGCCCGCGCGTCTGGTTTCCATGTTGTTCACGATCCCGCGAGTCAAGGTACCCGTGAGACTTTCTGGAAAGCCAAGAGCATAAACGGGATCTCCGATACCCAGGTCACCTTCATGGGCGAAGGGCAGGGGGGTGAAGTCGTGGTCAAGTTCAGGTATGCGTAGTACGGCGAAATCTGATTGCTGGTCTGAACCTACTATTTCTGCGACATACCATGCCCCGTCAGAGAAAGTGACGTGGACGGTTTCCACCCCTTCAATCAGGCTGTAACTTGTGATGATGTGTCCTGCGTCATCAATGAAAAAGCCTGCTCCCATTCTATTGCCGCTGAGGATGCGGGACATGTCTAGGTTGCCGGGCAGGAATCTCTCCATTCCGCGTGGAATTGCGTTTTCCAGATTGCGCTGTATTTTGTCACCGCCATGGCCTTCAACCCGCACGACACTTGAAAGCAGGGCAGTGTATAACTGGTCGGGGCTGAGCTTAGTGGCGGGAAGGGTTTGTTCCTGGGTCGCCCCGACAGGGGCACTGAAGGCTCTCTGTCCATTCAGTGCCACCAGCAAGCTGCTCACGATCAGGATGGCCAATACGGTGAGGGCCAGGATGCGGCCTTTGGATTGGGCCGCAACATGCGTTCTGTTCATGCGAATGCTCTCCATTTCATAGATTGACTTGAGGAAATATCAGGCAGATCCACGGCGCCATTCACAGTGAATGAATCTGTCCTGAGCAAGGATATCCAAGCGGGAAGCCCAGGCAAGTAATCCTGTTACGATTCCTAACTGGCGTTGAATCAATGAATTATTAAGAATGCAGATGCGGTAACTTTAGGCAGAGTGCTTGTTCCGCACGAAAACACCGTGACGCCATGATCAGTGGCCAGACCCTTGGGCTGCTTCCATCCCGAGTACACCAGGGATTTTACTCTCAACCCAGTTACGCTTAGTCCAGTGAGACTGAATCCGTGACGGTTAGACTACCAAATGCAAATATTGCCTAGACTTGGCTGGTGGAGAGTACATATGCATACACAGGTTTATCGGCGATTCAGATAGTGATAGGCCAGTTTTTTTACGTTGCTCCCCCACATTCATGGCCCCGCACCACACATGACAGGATGTTTCCAACCGATCTGTCTAAACCGGTCAACTAAGGGCAACTCCACATCAAATCTTTCCCGCCTGCTTCATCTCCTCTGCCAAGCGTTTTTGGTAGGCAGCCCAGGCTACTTCATCCACTTTTGCCCGTTCCGAATAGTAAATGAATCCCAACGCCCGGCGGCTGCGGACCGCACTCCGATTTCCATCGGCTCGGTGAATGGTCATCGCGTGATGAGCCAACAGATCACCCGGTTGCGCTACCAGGGCTACCTCATTGGCTCTATCGGCATCCGTACCATAGTCGGTGACTCCTTGGGAAAAACCCAGTGTCTGGGTTCTGCCGTGAGGACGCATGCCTAAGTGATTGGAGCCTTGGACATAGCGTACACAGCCATTTTCTTCATCCACCTCATCCAAGGCCAGCCACATGGTCGTCGCCTCGCATGGATCGAGCAGGAAGTAATAGCCATCTTGATGGGGTGGCGTGGGTTTGCCCATCAGCGGAGGTTTGTTGAAATATTGCATGTTCTTACCCACCACAGGCCCATCAAGCAACACTTCGGCCAACTGCTCGAACTTGCTGTCACAAAACAGGTTCTCGAAAAATACATCGTGCCTGAACATCTGCTGAATCTGTTTGAGCGAACTGGGCTGACTGAGATCTTCAAAGAAGACCTGCTCCCGTGGTAGCGTTGGCAGCACATCGGCGATAAATCGTGTCAGATTTTCCCGGGTTTCAGCCACTTCATCCGCGTTGAAAAAACCCCTGAGCACGATGTAGCCATCGGTCATGAAGGTTTCGCGGACAGCGTCCGGGTTGTTGCACCAGTCGATACTTGTGGTGTTTGGCATGGGCATGTCCCCTTTATCAGAATTCATCCTCTCCCATTTGACAGCCTGTGGTATGATAGGTTATTGGTCTTTAGCAGAGAAACCGATTATGTCTCGGGATGAAAAGGCCTTGCGTAAGAATGTTCAGGGCAGGTGTTGCCGTGAAGTCTGCCCCGGTTGTGAGTGTTGTTGCCCTTGCTCGTGTTGTTGCTGCCATGATTAGGCAGGCAACGGGAATGCGTTCGGTAGACCAGCTGGGTCAATAATCGGATTGCAAGGAATGTTACTAGGAGCCCGTTGCCAGCAACGGGCTTTTTTTATAGCTGGTAACCAGGACGAAACACGCAGATTACCACCCTGGAATTCATGGACAAGTCGATGGCTAGGCTTATGTCATTACCAGCCCGGATTGGACCTTACCCGCAGTTTTTTGCCGCCATATCCTAGATTGAGGAGCAAACCCTGAAAATGCACGTGCACACTTGGAAAGATGCCTTGAGCGATCAAATTCCTGATACCTGGGGACAGGAAATTGATACGTTTGAAGGCCAGATACATTTGCGACTGCAGGATTCGCTGGATGAAAAAGTATTTGCCGAGACCCGGCTGCGGCGTGGCATCTACGGTCAGCGCTATGACAATGGCAAGCGGCATGACGGTATCCAGGAACAACCTCTCAATTTTCCGTCTGGTGATGCGACCAAGGGACCTGACACCATGTGGGATGCCCCCGGTATGCAGCGTATCAAGGTGCCATGGGGAGGACTGAAGCCAGACCAATTAGAGACAATCGCCGCTTTAGCCGATGAGTATTCGGATGGCATATTGCATATCACGACCCGTCAGGACGTTCAACTGCACTTTGTGCATGTCGATGACACGCCAGACCTCATGCGCCGCTTGGCCGCGGTGGGCATTACCACGCGGGAGGCCTGTGGCAATTCGGTCAGAAATGTAACGGCGTGTCCGCTGGCCGGTGTCTGCCATACCGAAGCTTTCGATGTCACTCCCTATGCCGATGCCCTTACCTTTTTCTTGCTGGGGCATGACGACGTTCAGGATTTTGGTCGCAAGTTCAAGATTGCCTTCTCGGGTTGCGAACATGAAGCCTGTGGCTTGGTCACGATTCATGACTTGGGCTTCGTAGCTCGCACCAGGGACGTGAATGGCCAGCAAGTACGCGGTTTCGATATGTATGTAGGTGGGGGTCTGGGTGCCGTACCCCATCAGGCGAAACTACTGGCCGAATTTGTACAGGAAGAAGAGATCCTGCCTTTGTCCCAGGCGGTATGCCGCGTCTTTGCCCGTCTGGGAGAGAAGCGGAACCGGAATCGAGCGCGCATCAAGTTTCTGGTCGCCAAGTTGGGCATCGAAGAGTTTCGGGAATTGGTATTTGCCGAGAGGAAAATACTGCCCAAGGACGATCGCTGGGATGCTTTCATGGATACCCTGGATTCATTTGCCGAAGCCCCCAAGCGTCAACCGATAACCATTGAGGCACCCAATCAGGATAGTGATTACAAAAAGTGGCTGGCGACCAATGTCTATCGTCAACGGCAGCCCGGTTTTTCCGTCGTCCACGTCAATCTGCCTCTGGGCGATATTACCGTGCACCAGTCTCTGGAATTGGCCAATCTGGCCCGCCGCTATGTAGGAGACCACATTCGCACTACGGTGGAACAAAACATTGTCTTGCGCTGGGTGGCAGATCAGGACTTGAAAGAACTGTACGACGAATTGAAGCCGCTGGGTCTGGCCCAACATGGGGCTGGCTACATCAGTGACATTACGGCCTGTCCCGGTACGGATACGTGCAAACTGGGTATTGCCTCTTCCCGGGGTCTGGCTGGCGAACTGAGTGTCCGCTTGACCGAACAGCTGGATGACTTGCCGGAGTCCATCCGGAACTTGAAGATCAAGATCAGTGGATGCTTCAACTCCTGCGGGCAGCATCACGTGGCTGATATTGGCTTCTTTGGCAATAGCCGACATCGCAATCAGCGGACTGTCCCGCATTTCCAGGTGGTGCTGGGCGGACAATGGCAGGAGAATGCGGCTAGCTATGGCCTCGCCGTAGGCGCTGTCCCTTCCAAGCGGGTTCCGGATGTACTGGAGACTTTGACGGGCAAGTTCCACCATGAACGGACAGAAGACGAGAGTTTCCAGGCTTGGGTGCAGCGTTATGGCAAGAAGGGTATTCGTGATCTGCTCAAGCCCTTTACGGAGATCCCCCTCTACGAAAATGACGCCGGGTACTACAGTGACTGGGGTGATCCCCGGGAATTCACTATCGGCGATATCGGGGTAGGCGAGTGTGCCGGTGAGGTCGTATCCCTGTTTACCATGGAAGTGGCCCGCGCTGAGGCGGAGGCTTTTGATGCCCTGATTGCCCTGGATGAAGGGGAGCACAATGTGGCATATCAACGGGCGGTCAACGCTATGTATCTTGCCGCCCGTTCCCTGTTGCGGGGGCAGGCCGTGGACATTGGGTATGACCAGGCCGAAATCGTATCCCAGTTCCGCACACGTTTTTATGATACGGAACTCTTTTTCGACCAGTATGCCAAGGGCAAGTTCGCCCAATACCTTTTCAAGCATCATGACGAGCCTATCGAGGCGCCCAACCAGGATCAGGCACACGCCACCATTGAAGAAGCCAATCTGTTTATTGAAGCAGCCTTTGCCTGTGATGGACGGATGGTGGCTCAGGAAGCGGCCAAAGGCATTCAGCTCTAGTGGAGGCAACGGCAATGCACCAACCGAAACGAATCGCCCTTCGCTTCGAAATCCGGACTCCGGAATCTGTGGATCTGGATATGGTAACCCCTGTTTTCCATCGCTGGATTCAGGAGCAGAAGTTGACCCCCATGATGATCGATGTGGCCGATTACAAACATGTGCAGGAGGGCCCCGGCATAATCATGTTGGGCCATACGGAAGATTTTGGCATTGACAATGGCGTTTCCCATGGCAGTGATGTACAGGGTTTCTACTATGTGCGCAAGCATACCCGATTGTCAGACACCCTGCCTTTGCGCAGTCGACTGCAGGAAATCTGGGACCGGGCCTTGCAGACTGGCGCAATGTTGGAAGAGGATTCAGGACTATCACTAGAGATTAATCCTGCACGCATTCTGTTAACCATCCAGGACCGGCTTGTTTACCCCTTCACCCGGGAAGCGCTGACTGCGGTCCGGGAAGAAATCGCCCAGTTCTTTACAGAAGTGTTTGGTTCAGGTTCGGTATCGTTGTCCCACCAGGAACCCGATATCCGGTATCCCATGACCTGGCAGATTGCAGTTGACGCCGAACTTTCCCTGTCTGATCTGCTCTCCAACACCGGTTCCGCCAATCAAACACTGGCAGTATGATTTCATGGCCGTAGCTGTGGCGCCTTCCGTGCCGGTCGAATCCCAGGGTGTGGCGACACTCCCCGATATTGTCGCCTTCAAACCGTATGTACAGGCCCTGGGCCGTGGGGAAACGTTGCGACGTGATCTCTCACGGGATGAAGCCCGGGATGCTTTGGACAGGATTTTAGGCGGTCGAGCTACGGCAGCTCAAATGGGAGCATTCTTCATGACCCAGAGGGTCAAAGGCGAGTCCAGCGAGGAAATCAAAGGGTTTGTGGAAGCGGTCCGGGCCCGTTGGCTGACTCCGCTGACACCGTCCGTTTCCCCCCTTTTGGATATGGCAGTGCCTTATGACGGTAAGGAAAGAACGGCCCAACTGGCCCCGGCTATCGCCTTGGTGGTGGTCGCCTGTGGCTTACCGGTTCTTTTGCACGGCGATCGGTGCGTTCCCACCAAGGCCGGAGTAACACCTTCACATGTACTGGAAGGACTCGGCATCGGCACAACACTCACCCCTCAGGAGGCGACAGGTATGTTGGACGCGGTGGGCCTAGCCTATTGTGAGGCCAAATCCTTTATGCCTGCGTGGCATGCCATGCTGCCGATGCGGGAGGAATTTGGACTGCGCACCGTCCTGAATACCGTGGAGAAACTCGTGAATCCGGCCTCTGCCGATTTTCAGGTAACGGGGTTTTACCACACGAAATACATTGACCACATGCGCACGGTGCAGACGGGCCAGACCGACAGTTGGATCATTCAGGGTGAAGAGGGATCGATCGAAATGCGGTCGGGTCGCAAGACCCGTCTTTATGGTGTGGCCGAGACGGCGATGCATGTGCTGGACCCGGCAGCTCTGGGCTTCCCGGAAAAAGTGCCCGTTGACGGCGGGGCAGAACCTGGTCCTCATATCGAACAGAATTTGGCCGCGCTCACAGAACAGAATCAATCAGCGCGTGACCAGGTTGTGCTCTCAGCTGGGGTGATCCTGGGGCTGTTTGGTGTTTACCCAACCTTTGCCGAGGGGATAGAAGCGGCTGCTCAATCTCTGAAAACTGGACGGGCGGCCAGGCTACTGGCTCAAGCCCAATCGTATTCTGCCTCTTGAACCCAAGGGAGAGTCATGTCTTCATCCAATTCCTATTTCGCCACCAGTGTCGGCAGACCCACCTATGTCACCTCCCGCTATCTGGAGAGTCTCAATGCGGAATTCGAAACCGCTTCGGTAGAGCATATCCTGCGATGGTGTATCGGTTTGTTCAAGGATGGGGCGTCACTGGGCACGTCATTTGGGCCTTCCGGCTTGATGATGATGGACATTGCCTTGAAGATCGACCCTTCCATTGACATCTATTACCTGGATACACAATTCCTTTTCCGGGAAACCCATGAACAGATTTCCCGTGCAGAAGAACATTTTGGCCGCAGTTTTCGGCAGATTCTCCCTTTCATTTCGATTGAGGAACAGGAAGAGCAATTCGGGCCTAACCTCTATTTCCGCAACCCCAACGAATGTTGCAAAATGCGCAAGGTCTTTACCCAGATTCACGCCCTCAAGGATAGTACGGCCTGGATCACAGCGATTCGCCGGGACCAGTCTCCTACCCGGGCCGGGACTCCCTTTGTGTCCTGGAATGACAAATTCAATGTAGTAAAGGTTTCGCCTATGGCCAAAGTGGGCCGGGACGAGGTCTGGGATTACATCCGTCAACATAACTTGCCCTATAACGAACTGCATGACCGGGGCTACCCTTCCATAGGTTGTTGGCCCTGCACCCAACCCGTGGCGGAAGGGGAGGATGAGAGGTCGGGCAGATGGCAAAATATGGACAAGACGGAATGCGGACTCCAAACAGATGACCAGTTGGATGTGAACCCGCCTACCTCTGTGCCATGGACGGCATCCTTCTAGCGGGTCACGGTAGTCTGCGGGCAGACAGCGCACGGACTATGGGGGCAGTAGCCGAGGCACTGCGGACAAAGCAGACTACCTATCTGATCGATACCGGTTTTCTGAACTACGGTTCTCCGAACGTTTTTGAAACCACGGCCCGTCTCGTGGACCGTGGGGTTTCTCAATTGACGGTACAACCCTATTTTCTGGCAGCGGGCCAATATGTTCTTCAAGACCTTGGGGTACAGGTCACGCGCTTGCGTTGCCAGCATCCCGGGACAGTCTTTGACGTGGCGCCCGTGCTCGGGGAACATCCCATCATACTGGATATGTTGCAAGGCAAAATAAGAGCGAATATGGCAGGCCATGGCTGTCAGCCGGACACCTTTATTCTGGTGGCTCATGGCTCTCCTTATCCAGAAGCCAATCAGCAGATCCGGCGAATAGCCTCAGAGTTGAAAACAAGGACACGAGTTTCAGGTATCGAGACAGCTTACCTGGATTTGGAAATGCCTGACCTGGCTTCCTGTTGCCGGTTAGCCATGGAGAGCGGGGCCCGTTGCATAACCGTGATTCCCTTTTTTCTTCATGCCGGCCGCCATGTCATGGAAGACCTGCCCAGAATTCTGGCCAAGGTCAGAGGAAGTGCACCACTGGACTGCATAATTTCCCTTACGTCGCCGCTGGACGACATTGAACTGCTGGCCGAAGTAGTGTATGACCACTGCGTTGCCGGTCGCCAGCAGAGTTCGCATTCGCCTGCACAGGTGGCTAGCATTCAATAGCCATAACCTGACCTTTCTCTCGTATAAGGCACTCGCATCCAATGTCTGGCAAAGCCTATTTGGTTGGCGCGGGGCCGGGCAGCCCGGACCTGATAACCTTGAGGGGAGCTCGGCTATTGCAACAGGCTGACGTAATAGTCCATGACCGGCTTGTAGACTCCCGACTGCTGAAACTGGCACCATCGGAGACCCGGATTCTGGATGTCGGGAAGGGTCCCGGGGAAAAGAAATACGCACAAGAAGAGATCAACCAGATGTTGATCTCTTTGGTTCAGGCTGGGAAGCAGGTAGTTCGATTGAAGGGAGGTGATCCCTTCATTTTCGGACGGGGTCAGGAGGAAAGAGATGCCTTGGCGCAGGCAGGTTGCGAAGTTGAGGTTGTTCCAGGGGTCAGTTCAGCCACAGGTGTGCCAACTGCCGCGGGCATCCCTCTGACCCACCGGGATATAGCCTCGGACTTTGCCGTAATCACTGGGCGTTTCGCCCAAGGCAAAACCCATAGGCGGTCCAATTGGGAATCTCTGGTCGATTTGGATACGTTAGTAGTGTTGATGGGGATGGGGGCCGCTTCAGAGGTGCAGGCCGGCATGTTGGAAGCCGGGAAGTCACCGGAAACCCCTGCCGTGATCGTTTCCCAAGGAACCTGGTCTGAACAGCAGGTGTGGAATACAGACTTGGCTCATTTAGCCGAGACAGTTGCCACGAATCCGATTCCTGGCCCTTCTATCATCATTCTTGGCGATGTGGTGAAATTCAGGTTGGACCAGTCTGCGCACGAAACCATTCGGGAGTCCCCACCGTTTAACGACTGGGAATCACCTCCGCGGCTTGAGAAAGGGAGTTTTTACCCACTGACTTTGACCAGACTGCAGGGACGGCGTATCTTAGTCGTGGGTGGAGGACCGGTAGGGGAGCGCAAGTGCAAGCGTCTTGTCGCTACCGGAGCCAAGATAACCTTGTGTAGCCCTACCTTAACTCCCAACCTGGAAGACATGGCAAACCGGGATGTGATTACGTGGCGACGCAGGAACTACCATCCGCGAGATCTTGAAAATTCCAGCCTGGTGTTTGCTGCCACTAATGACCCCGAACTCAACGAGCAAATTGCGCAGGATGCTACAGCCGAGGGCGTATTCTGTAACGTAGCAACTTCCTCTGACGGCGGAGATTTTACGGTTCCTGCCTTGGTTCAGGTTGGAGACAGTATTGTAGCTGTCACCTCTTTCGCCGGGAAACCCCGGACCGCCCAGAAGGTTCGGGATCGCATCAAGGAGGAGAGTCAGTTCTGGTTTATCTCCAGGGTCCAAAGCGACTGAATTTTTGCCATGGCTCCTAGGCCTCTGAATATGAATAGGGGTAGAACGTGCTCTCTATCTATGGCTTGTACAAGGATACTTCCCTGCTATGCAAGGCTCTGCTGGACTGTTGAGGGGTGTCCAGACCCATGTTGCCTGCAGCGTGGCGAAGGAAGCGAAAACCAGGCTACCTGTGGGTTTGGGGCAGAACGTTTACGAAGGTTCATTTAACCCCAAGGAGTAAATCACTCATTGGAACTTAAGGTCAACAACACTGTGCTACCATTACTTGCGGCTGTCTCCCGCTTTGGCGATGAGTGCATGACGTTTGAGAAAGGAGGTTACTGTTCAGGGTCAGTAGGTGGTACATCGAAGGGGAAGAGGTTGGTCTTACCACACCGGGATACGGATAAACTGGCCACAAGCTTGACTTGAGGTAGCCTTGTTTTCCTTACTGCCAGGACAATAGCATGAACGCGGATTCCCATGCTCTGGCTGTGGCCCGGGCCATTTACCAGGCGATACGGCCGGAGAATGTTGTGTTGTTTGGCTCACGGGCACGTGGTGATTACTCCCCCGATTCTGATATTGATCTCCTGGTGCTTATTGCTTCCCAGGCAGAGGAACAATCATCTGCCCCGAGGGTGAACTGGATACGGGCCAGGGAAGCAAGTCGGGCCCCTCGTATGGAGTTCTATCCACAGATGCCAGGTCTGGATTTGATATTTATGTCTTTGGAAAAATTCCACTTCTTTCAGACCTCGCAAAACCATGTGGCAGGGAATGCCCTTCGGGAAGGAGTGCCTGTGAACAAAGCACGTTGGCAACAACAACGACGGAGGAAGTCCTCACCCTTATCCTCCTCAATGCCTGACCATGACCAGTGGCCGGATGTACAACAACGGTGCCGCGTAGCATATCGCAATGTGCGTGCTCTCTACGGCGCTGTAGTTGCCCCCCCTGCCCGATGACGAGACCATTGGTTTCCATGCCGAACAGGCGATCGAGAATAGCCTGAAGAGCTGGGTGTCCGCTTTGGGACTACTCTATGCGAAAGATCACAATCTGGATTCTCTCATTGGAACGCTACAGGCAGCCAGTGATGAGACAGAGTTGCAGACTTCCGCTGCGGAAGCTCTAGCTTGGCTCACCGACTATGCGGTGGCGTACGGTTCCGGTGATGCCATAATGCCCTTGGAAGACCCCATGGGACTGGTGAGAGCTACATTGAATCTGGTTGATCGCGTCACCCAGGAAACAAGCCGCCTGATGGCCTATGACATGACAATAGATTCGGCTATTGCTCTAGCCTACAACTCTTTGCAGTTCCTACGGGATTCGGGCGGACAACGAAGCAATCCCGAATAACCCCGGCAGCTGAGGCTGTCGGCCAATGTCCTTGTATTCTTGGGGAAATTACTTTCGCGCTGGTGGCGGATGCGGCGATGCGCAATGTGCCGATCGCCGGCCAAGCCATTGCCGGCAACAACAGTGGCGAGCAAATGTTCTACGCCAGCGAGTAAACGGGCGTAGAAGAAGGTAATGATAAGCAGGGAGCGGATCCTGTCACGGATCCGCTCCCTTCGACGTTGGGCCGTGATTGAAGGTGCCGGACGCCCCGGGGGGACAAGGAGAGGCCATGCATACGGCGATTACGCAGGCGCAGATTGACACCTATCAAACCCAAGGGTTTGTGGTGATGGATGAATTCCTCACTCCCGAGGAACTGGCGGCCTGGCGCGACGCCGTGGACCAGGCGGTACGCGCCCGCAAAGACCGGAAGCTGGTGGTCGCAGGGGCAGCGGAGGATGAGCGCTGGAAAGACCGGGGTGCCTTCTACGACTATGTCTTTGTGCAGCGCCTCAATTTATGGCAGGACAATCCGGCGGTGAAGGCGCTCATCCTGGATCCCCGCATTGGGCAGATGGCCACCGCGCCGGCCCCATGGGCCAGCGCCAACATGACATCCGGCTGGCGTCGGGCCATGACCTGTGCGTTCATGCCCTATGGCAGTACCTTCAACGGGATTCAGAATATTCTGAGTGACGAGCAGTTCGCCTCGTATGCGATCGGGGACGAATTGAATGACGATACCCAGAACCCGGTGGTGTACCACCGGGATGCATCCTTGATTACCGTTTAGGGGTCCTGGCTTCCAGTCCGCCCTATATATACAGGAAAGAGGTTACACAACCCGACACAGACCGAGAAATCGTATTAGGCGGGAGGGCAATATACCTACCCAGATTGAATTTGCTTCTAGTAGTGCTGCCTGCTGAAAGGTGTCCCAATCAGCGGCTACAGAACCCTGAAGAGGGGGAATCAAGCCGTCTTTCTCTTTTCTTGAGAGCCAGTTCTCAAAAGTGGTCCGGCTACTGGTGGGATCTGGCTATGCTGGCGAACTGGACTGGGAATACCAATACTGAGAGAGCGAACAAGGCTGTGCTTCATCCTGTTCTTCAAGAGATCCTGGAGGTAGGGGACAAATTCGACTGTAACGCCTCTGTAATCGCTTCTACATCGTAAACGCATCCGCCCCAGGTTCCGCCACTCGCATTTTGTAATGCAGCCCACAAGCGAGTGTCATCTGGTAGTAGTTCATCGGGGTGTAAGTCTGGATGTGGCAGGCGGGTATCCAGAATGGAACTTCCGACACTGGGGGCAAAAGAATTTCCTGTGGCATCCCCCACGAAGTCAATTGAGCCGGTGAGTCGCACCGAGTCAATTTCAATCCTGATCCGATCCCCGTCTCTGAGTCGACCCAAAGGCCCATTGGCCAAGGCTTCTGGACCAACATGGCCAATGCACGCACCTGTACTGACTCCGCTGAATCGGGCATCCGTGATCAGGGCGACATGCTTACCCCACTCCAGGTAGCGTAAGGCGGAGGTCAGTTGATAGGTTTCTTCCATGCCACTGCCGACCGGGCCTCGTCCCATCAGGATAATGACATCCCCCGGTTGCACAGGATTGTCCGTAAAGCCCTTTATGGCATTGATAGCGTCTTTCTCTCGCGTAAAGACACGGGCGGGCCCAGTCATGTGGAAGACCCCTTGCTCGTCAACGACCGAAGGGTCAATGGCCGTGCTCTTGATCACAGATCCCTGGGGAGCCAGATTCCCGGTGGGAAAGGTAACGGTGCTTGTCATACCTTTGGCGGTGGCTCGGCTGGGAGACATGATGACTTCGGAAGCCTCTACCCCGTCCTGTTCCTTGAGAATCTCCTTAACCTGCCGACGCCGTTCACTGCGTTCCCACTGGTCCAGGTTATCACCCAGAACCAGCCCGGTTGCGGTCAGCACATCCAGATTCAATAGGCCATGATCCCTCAGGTGCAACATAGCTTCCGGAACCCCTCCAGCCAGGAATGCCTGTACCGTCACGTATCCCTGGGGACCATTGGGAAGAACGTCAACCAAGCGGGGCACCCTATGATTCACTCGTTGCCAGTCTGCCACCGTAGGTCTCTCCAAGCCGGCGGCATGGGCGATAGCAGGAATGTGCAAGAGTAGATTGGTGCTACCTCCGAAGGCAGCATGTACAACCATAGCGTTTTCCAGGGAGGCATCCGTCAGGATGTCGGCGGCAGTGAGCTCCTGTTGGTGTAGCGAAATCAGGGCCTTGGCAGACTGACGGGCCATGTCCAGCCAGATACGCTGACCGGAGGGTGCCAGGGCAGAATGGGTAATGGCCAAGCCCAGGGCCTCCGCTACGACCTGGCTGGTTCCCGCAGTGCCCAGGAACTGGCAACCACCTCCAGGTGAGGCACAAGCCTTGCAGCCCAGTGCCGCGGCTTCCTCCAGGGTAATCTGATTCTGGGCATAGCGGACACCAATCGTTTGCACCTTGCCAGCATCTTCACCCTCCGTTGGGGGCAGTGTTACCCCACCGGGAATGGCTACTACCGGCAAAGTAGCTTGAGATGCCAGCGCTATCATCATGGCGGGTAGTCCCTTGTCGCAGGTGGCTACCCCCAATACTCCCTTCCTTGTCGGCAGCGAACGGATAAGTCTACGCATGACCATAGCGGCATCGTTCCTGTAAGCAAGGCTGTCAAACATCCCTACCGTGCCCTGCGTTCGGCCATCACATGGGTCACTCACATATCCGGCAAAGGGTGTACAACTCGAATCCGTAAAAGTCCTGGCAGCCTCCTCCATCAGCAAACCTACTTCCCAGTGCCCCGTATGGTAGCCCAGCGCAATGGGAGTTCCGTCCTCAGCGCGAATTCCGCCCTGCGTTGACAGGATCAGAAATTCTGGTTGACGAAGGCGGCCTGGTTGCCAGCCCATCCCTGCATTTTGGGTCAGACCAAAAAGATTGCCACTGGGAGCATGACGCAGCATGTCATCATCCAGCGGCAATGTACCTTCAGGACCAGGGCTGGCAGTTTCAATCTGGTAGATGTCTGGCTCAACGTCATCGATATGAAACTGGGGAGACGAATGGATCATAGGCAATTCAACCTGAAATGGCGGTCACGGACGGAGAACCTCGGTAAACCGAAGCGTGGCCGAAAGAACGACGGCAGGAACGGAAGAGAAAGTCAGGCCATTTAAGAAGCCTCTTGGAAGTTGCCCCAGAACGTCCAGACAATCCTCAAGAAAGGCATTACCCCATTTGGTATTCCACGCAGGCCGGTGAGGAAAAAGCAGCGCGTTAAACCAAAGGACATGGACTTCTGGCCTGCCCGGTCCTGAAGCACACAGGCCATGTCGTGTCGCTTAAACCCTGGTCAGATCAGTCCGTCAGCGACCGATTTCATGGAATCCAGGTAATCCCATTCCGTGCGGCCCGTGGCAATGGTCTGGTCGAATATCAGCGACAGCGGTCCAGCAAAACCTACATCCAGCAGGACTTTGATACCACCTTCCAGATCATCTGGAATAATGCCGCCGTCATCGTGATATTGAGCCTTGGCATGGGCCGACGTGGCAAATGGCGCAATCTTGCCAAACTCCTCGTACCGATCTGGGCCCTTGAAGTTCCCGAAATCCGCACAGATGGAAATCTCCCCATCACACAATTCCAGGATAGCGATCAGATGATCGGCCTTCAAGGATAATGCCCTGAAGTTTTCCGTGAACACCTTAACGCCCCGGTCCCGTCCGTAGGCATGCAATTCTTTCAGCTTTCTGGCACTGAGTTGGATAGCCTCGTGTGATTGCAAGTCCCCGCTATTGACGTGAATGGTTCTGTCTCCCGCAATGACCCTGGCCGCCTTGGCGCCCAATTCGCTGGCCGTATCAATCCAACCACGAATCCACTGTTCATCCCGCTGGCGAATTGCGGGGTCTTCGGCGGTAATGTCACCGTCGTCGATCAATATGGAGTACAGTTCAACATTGGCTTGGTGCGCCTCTGCCGCCAGATCCGCCAGGTAGGCCTTATCCCTGGTGGGGAAATGAAAGTGGCAAATCTCCAGGGTATGAATGCCGTGACTGGCGGCCTTGGCAGGCAACTCAAGAAGCGCCATTTCAGCGGCGGGATTGGGTCCAGTTCTCTGGGCAGGGTCAAACGCATCCAACCAAACAGACCCCAAGGCTCTGTGCAGACTCCAGGAAGAAACGGAAGTTCGTGCCGGCATTTTCAAATCTCCTTTTGCTCTGGATTACAGACTTTGGTTATACATCAATTCTTCGACTTCATGACGAAGAGGCAAGCCGTTCCGGGATCCTACGGTGCAACAACAAAGGGCAGCGGTGGCACTGGCGAAACGCAGCAAATGATCCCAGTCCATCCCCTCGGCAAGACCTCCCGCGTAAGCTCCGTGAAAAGCATCCCCTGCCCCATTGGTATCCCGCGCCGGAACCTGATAAGCTGGCAAATCTCCCTTCATGCCCTCACGCATCCAGACGAGTCCCTTGTTCCCCCGGGTCACTACGACATTCGGGACCAGCTCCGCCAAAGCCTCTAAGGCCTCCGGGATCGTCTGGTAACCAGTAAAACCTAAGGCAAATCTCTCGGAAGCAACCAGGTGATCAACGCAGGAGGCCATCCTATTGGTTCGATCCGAAGTGCCATCGGCATCCATGACGGTGGGGATCCCCGCTTGTCTGGCCTTGGCCAGCATGGCGTGGGCCAAAGCTGACTGGTGACCATCTACCAGAATCACCTGAGGCTTGATGGCAGCCCAATCCAGTCCGTTTTCCGGATATTGGGGTTGCTGCCCCCTGTAGGCCACCAAAGTTCGCTGTCCGTCAGGTTTAACCACAATGGTGGACACGCCGGTAGGTGCATCATCGGCCCGCAGCAGGTAATCGGTATTCACACCATGGTCTCGTAATTCTGCTATGTGGGCTTCCCCAAAAGCATCACGCCCCAGAAAGGTGGCCAACACTACATCATACCCCAGTCGTCCTGCCGCTGCCGCCGCATTGGCGGCCAGCCCTCCTCCACAACTGGTGAAGTCCAGAGCAGTGCCTTTCTCATCAGGACCCAAATGACTTTCAACAGAGAAGGTCAGGTCGTAGCAAGCATATCCAATGGCGAGAATACGAGGCGATGGCACAAATCAGACCTGGCAGCAAATGAAGGGAACTCGAATGATCGTTGGGACTTTAGATCGGAGCTGTCACGGGAAGCAGTGTCTGCTTAATTCCAGATAGGAGCAAAGGAATCTGCATACAAGCAAGACACGAGCAGCACCATTCCCACGACTTCATCAAGAAGCCTCTGCTATTGTATTCCGTTGGGTACGATTATTCTTCGTACAGAAAACATGCCGCCTGATGATTCTGTTCCCCCACCGAGAAGGGCGGTGGAGTCAGTTCTAGGCATCGATCCATGCGGTGGGCACAACGCGGATAAAACCGGCAGCCACTGTCCACACTGATGCGCATTTCCTCATCATCAATGGTAGTGGCTTCATCGCCTCCCCACTTCACAGACGGATCCGGTACAGGGATGGAATCCAACAACAACTGTACATAAGGATGCTTGGGATTCTCAATGACCCGAGTCGTCTCCCCCCGCTCTGCGATCGTGCCCTGATACAGCAAGTAAATGTTGTCGCCAATCTGGTAGGCCGTGCTCAGATCATGGGTAATGTAAAGAAAAGAAATACCTTCCTCTTCCTTGAGCCTCATCATGATGTCAAGGATCATGGCCCGTAGTGAGGCATCCACCATGGAGACGGGTTCATCGGCCACTATGAGGCGAGGTCGCAGCATGTAGGCGCGAGCCATCATCATGCGTTGACGCTGCCCTCCACTCAACTGATGAGGGTATTTTTCCAGTACTTCCTCACCCCGCATGCCAACCACATTGAGGGCGCCTTCAATCATTTCGCGCCCTTCGGCTGCACCGTTAGCCAACTTGAAGTTGCGGATGATGAGGTCGAAGACATGCTTGACCCGGTAAAAAGGGTTATAAACCGCGTAGGGATCCTGAAAGACAGCCTGAACCTCTCGCCGGTAATTCAGGCGATCCTGGGAAGTCATGGAGGCTAGGTCTTTGCCTCGATAAATGATTTGGCCCGAGGTCAGTTTCACAAAGCCCAGGACCAGATTAGCCAAGGTAGATTTCCCACTCCCGGACTCACCGGCAATCGTAGTAATGGTGGCTGGCGTTTCTTCCAGGGTGAGATTATAGTCCTGCAATGCTACCGTGACCGGACCCGTACTGAGGAGTCCGCCACCGTAGATTTTGGTCGCATCCTTTATTTCCAACAAGGGAGGCATAGCATGAACTCGCTTACGGGTCGGTTAGGCGGTCTCCTTAACGGGAAGAAGCCCTTCTTACATCATCCGGGTACCGTCATCTTCATAAAGATGACAGGCAGTCTGGTGCTGAGGACGCAATTCTCGCTGCGGGGGTTCTACCTCCCGGCATACATCCATGACAAAGGGACAACGGAACTGGAAAATGCAGCCCGTGATGTCTGTGCGCAAATCGTGAGTTAAACCCTCAGTGAGCTTAAGGGGTTTGCGTTCCCTGATCGAAGGAATGGATTCAATCAGGAGTTGAGTATAAGGGTGAAGCTGTTCCTGGAAGATCGATGCAACGGGGGCGATTTCCACCATCTTGCCGGCATACATGACGGCCAAACGATCCACCAGCTGGGCCATCAGGCCCATGTCGTGGCCTATGACAATCATGGAAACACCCAGTTGCTCCTTGACGGTCAGGAGCGTCTCCCCCACGACCCGCTGCACGATCACGTCCAGTGCACTGGTAGGTTCATCGGCGATGACCAGCACCGGATTCAGCGCGATGGCCATAGCAATGCAAGCCCGTTGTTTCATGCCGCCGCTGAGTTCATGGGGATACATATCGTAGACCCGGCTTGGTAGGCCAACCAAGGAAAGCAGATTCAGAATTCGTTCCTTCAATTCCTTGCCTGCCACACGTCCTTCATGCGTCTGGATGGCATCTTTGATTTGGGAACTGATCCGCATGACCGGATTGAGCGAATTCATAGCTCCCTGAGGAATCAGGGAAAGCTTGGTCCAACGCACATCCCGAAGTTCAGTGCCTTCCAGTTGTACAAGGTCAATTCCGTCCAAATTGATGGAACCGCCAACTATGCGGCCAGGCGGCTGCACCAGCCGGAGAATGGCCATGGCCGTTGTGGTCTTGCCACAACCCGACTCCCCGACAAGTCCAACTATTTCGCCCTTCCTGATGGCAAACGATACGTTGTCGACCGCCCGCACGTTACCGGTGGGGGTAGCGTAATACACCTGCAGATTGTCAACGGCGAGGATGTGCTCCGCATCCAAATCGGCTAAAGGCATGCCGTGGCCGTTTTCTTGCACCACCGTAGCTGTCATTGTGACTGAATTCCTCGCAGGCGGGGATTGGCAATTTCATCCAGGCCCACGGTCATCAGGAATAGACCCGTAAAAACCACGATCAGGGCCACAATGGGGGTTCCCCACCACCACCACATGCCTCGAAACAGGGCAGATACTGCCATGGCATGGTAAATAGTCATACCCATGGTTGGGATCCGGGTGTCCCCCAGTCCCAAAGCTTCTAGGCCCGTGGCCGCCAGAATGGCGCCGGATACATTGCCCGTTAGGCTTGCGGCCAGATAAGGCAACATGTTGGGCAGCATTTCCTGGAAGAGGACAGAAAAAGTGTTGGCACCCGAAAGACGGGCCATCTGCACGTACCCTCGTTCCCGCATCGACAGCACCTGAGCCCGTAGCAGTCGAGTTGGGCCAGGCCAGGCGAAGGCGGCCAGGAGCAAAGCCAAGACGGTTACGCTCATACGGGTTACAAAGGCCGAGATCACAATGAGAATAGCCAGGGCCGGAATCGTAATCACGGAATCAGCCAGAGTCCGGATTACCGCATCAGCCCAACCACCGGCAAAGCCTGCGGTGAAACCAAGGATCACCCCAAGCAACATACCGGCTCCTGCGGCTACCAGTCCAATGTAAAGAGAACGAGGAGCCCCCACCAGCAGAACGGCCAGCATGTCCCGGCCATCACTGTCGGTGCCCAAGGGATGCTCTGGTGTGGTTTCGCCGAAGAACGGGCTTTCATTATTGGTCCAGACGGGCGGAACATTGAGGGGTGAAGAAGCGACCCGGGCCAGTGTTGTATCCCACAGCCCTAGTGGTCCTGCTAGTCCCATAAGCAGGATCAGCCCGATCATGAGAAGACCAATGAGAAACTTTGGGTTCAGCCAGGGAGAATCCCAAGTATTCAGCCTGAATCGTGACACAGGGGCTGCTTCCGCCGTATTCGCACTCATTCTGTGCCCTTTTGATAGGTAATGCGAGGATCGATCATGGGATACAGGAGATCCAGGATGAAGACTGCCGTGGCCACACCTACAATCAGCATGAAAACGATACCCTGAATGACCGTGTAGTCGGCGGTAATAATTGCTTGGTACAGGAAGTAGCCCAAGCCGGGATAACCGAATATAAACTCCACTAGGAGAGCACCACCTGCTACTGCCCCCAGGTTGAGTGCCAGCGCGGTGACTTGGGGTAACAAGGAATTACGTATTCCGTAGAACCAGAATATGCGTCGTGAACGCAGTCCCTTGGCGTCGGCCAGAATCATGTAATCTTCCCCGTCAGTGGTAACCAGCATTCCCCGCATCCCCAGCGCCCAGAAGCCCATGGAAGTCACGACAATGGAGAAAACTGGGAGGGTGCCGTGCCAAATGACGCTGACAATGAATTCCCAGTTGAATCCAGGGTCAACACCGCGTCCGTAGTTGCCATAGGCGGGAAAGATCTTCCATTTGAAGGCCAGTAGCGATATGAGCAGGATACCAAACATAAAGAATGGAATGGCGGTGAAGGTCAATGTAGCCGGCAGTACGTTACGGATGGTACCGGGTACCCGTCGCCAGGCCATGAGTGCACCGACCATGTTACCGATTGCAAAGGACAGTAACAGGGACACCGTTACCATACTAACGGTCCACGGCAGGGAGCGACCGATGATGTCCGTCACCCGGGCTGGGAAATTGGCCAGGGAATAGCCAAGATCCAGCTTCGACATGTTGAGCAAATAACGGAAGTACTGCTGGTATAGAGGGCCATCCAGACCGAAGCGAACTCGCCAAGCCTCGATCAAATCGGCAGAGTTCTCGACGAAACCCGCCTGCTGGACCAGCCGTTCAACCATGGCGGTGACAGGATCCCCAGGGGCCAGACGGGGAATGATGAAAATAAGGGACGAGCCAATCCATATGGTCAGAAACCACATTCCCAGTCTGCGCAGAACGTAGGAAAGGGTCAGTTCGCCCATGGTGCAATTAGCTTATGACTTAAAAATATTTCAACAGCCATCTTGCCGGCCGGCAGCACGCTGCCGGCCGGCAAGATTCAAACGAAACCTAACGAGTTTAGAGTTCTAGTTGCTCGTAGGCTCGATTTCGTGAATGATGTAGTGCGTATGTTGCCACCAAGTGGGTGGATGCACATAATCGTTTTCGAAAGTGGGCCAATTGGTCCAATAGGTGTCCAGGAACGGAATAATCTTCTTGGCTTCCGTAATCGGAATTACGGGAAGTTCCTCGAAAATCAAGGCTGTGGCTTCAATGAATAGGGGCTCAATAGCCGGATCAAACAAGGGAAGTCCTCCAATCTGATCCACCAAGGCGCTGTACTGTTCGGCATTGTCTCCGCTCCAGCGCCAGGCGTTGTCATTGGCACGTTCACCAATAGGTACAAGCCAACTGGTATTGAAGTTATCCATGGTGGCCCAGGGCTCATTGACTGAGCCGCAAGTCTGCCAACCCATCCGGGTTTCGAAATTGCCGTTGCGGAAGTTGTCACCCCAGGTCTGACCAGCTTCGTTACGATGCACGGCGTTAATGCCCACGCGCTGGAACTGTTCAACCAAAACTTGGGCAATCCGCTTCTTCTCAATGAAGCCTTCATGGGTAGTAATGTCCAAGGAGAGTTCTTCGCCATCCTTCATCCAGTAGCCGTCCCCTTCGCGGGTGTAACCTTTGGATTCCAGTATTTCGGCTGTCAGGGAAGGATCATAGGTGAAGAGCCGTTCAATATCCCAGGCACCGGCTTCGATAGCCTTGTCAACCAGCGCATCCAGGGGCGGATAGGCGGGGAAGTAGTGCCGGTTCTTGAGAGTTGTACCCTCGTAGGCGATTTCCACGATTTCATCGCGGTCAATGGCGTAGTTGATGGCCCAGCGGATTTCCGGATCATCAAAGGGAGCCACAGCCGTATTGAATTCGAAGGTCCGGGAACAGGGATCCGGCACCCAGGCCAATGGCATTTCATCAAACCAGGTGATGACATCGGGATTCTGGGCCTGCAGGGCTTGCAGCTGACCCAAAGTAATGTCCATCAGGCTGTCAATGCCGCCTGCCGCCATGTTGTTCACAGCTGTTTCATCGGAAGCACTGCGGATCCAAATAAGCTTCTTGGGTTCGGGCAGTTCCTTCCAACCCGCTTTAGCCCCCCACCAGTTGTCATTGCGCACATAGCTGAATTCGGTGGGACTGACGGTATCCAGAAGGTAGGGACCTGTAAAGACGGGCCAACCCTTGTCCGGATCGTAGTTTTTGAAAGTCAAGGGATCCTGACCACTCCAAATGTGTTCCGGCAGAATAATGGGACCACCCCAGATGCGGACGGAAAAATTGTCCAGCTGGAAGCGGGGATTCGGCTTGGAAAGATTGAACTGGACGGTGAAGTCATCAACTTTCTCCACGCTATCCAGGAAGGCCTGCAGACCTGCCGCGTAGTTCATTTCGGTGTTTTCCAGCAAGAGATTCAGGGTAAACACCACGTCGTCGGCATTGAACGCCTCGCCGTCACTCCATTCCACGCCCTTGCGGATATTCAGAGTCCAGACGTCGAAAGTCTCGTTGGGATCCATCGATTCGCCCAGCCAGGGTTCAATCTCACCAGTCTGGTAGTTCAGAATGAACAGGGGTTCCTGCACAGCCTGGTGCATACCCTGATTCCGTAATCCACCTGGAACATAGGGATTCATCAACTCAGGATCGGCAAACTGTCCGCCCCGGGCGTCTACCTCGAATATCACCGTCTCTTCACGAGACGCATCGGAGTAATCCGCCATCATGGCATCGCCTTCCCCTTCTGCGGGAGCGGCTTCCATTTCGGATTCCGTAGGAATGGCCGGTGTACCACAGGCTGCGGCGGTGAGGGCCAATAGCAGCAGAACTCCAACGAACGACAACAATCGCAATTTCATATTTTTCTCCTCACTTTACGAATATGTGGATAATCATTGCGCTTAGGGAGACAGCCTGAAGACATCCAAGAACAACCACATTACCATGCTGGTCGCCCATGTGCGTCAATGTTATTGGGAACAAGCTATCGTAGCACTTTTTGGGCGATTGCAGAAAAAATTGGCTGTGGCGGATGATTTAAGGCAGTCTCATTTCCAAGCTGCTGAAGGCCTGAAACATCCCAAGTCAGTTCCACGGTGGCAATAGGTTAGTGAGGGGATTTTTACTCCCATTGGGTGCCATGGGTATTGGCATCCGTAAAGTCGGCACCGTCCAACTGGGCATGCTGAAATCGCGCATGACTCAAGTTGGCCCCAGCGAAAGTAGCCTGGCGCAGGTCGGCACGGCGCAAGTCGGCATGTCTTAGATCCGCCCCGGTAAAATCGAATTCCTGCAAGTTGCTGTCAGACAGATTCGACCAACCAAGGAATACGCCACTGAAGTCCCGGCTTGTAGTAGCTTCATTCACGATAGACCAAACAGTTTTCCACTGGTCAGGGAGCACCGTAGATTCAGAAATCACAGTTCCCCGCAAGTTAGCCAAGCTCATTTCAGCTCCATGCAAGTTAGCACCACTCAGATTGGCCCCAGCTAAATTCGCTCGATCCAAGTCGGCCTCTATCAACGAGGCATCAATGAACAGGGCTCCCTGCAGGTCCGAATCACGCAAATTGGCAAATTCCAGTTCACTCCGGGAAAGATTAGCCCCTGCCAGTTTGGCCCCCTGTAAGGCAGCTTCGGTGAGAAAGCAATCACTTAGATCCTGACCCGTAAGGTCCCAGGCAGCCTGGATTTCGTTGTGAATCTGCCAGACGCGCATGGCCTTGTCGGGCAGTAGCGTACTGTCATCAATGGTCAAGGCGCGGAGATCCGCTTTCGTCAAATTGGCGTATTCCAAATTGGCACCGCTTAGATCCGCGTTCCTGAAAGTAGCTTCCCGCAAATCTGCCTGGCCGAAGTCAACGTCCTGCAAATTGGCACCCGCGAAACTCATACCCCGGTAATTTCCGTTCCGGGTCGGCTCATTGACGACTTGCCATATGCGAGACCAGTGGCCGCTCAGTTCTGTGGTTTCGTCGACTACCGTATTGTGTAACCAAGCCCTGTTCAGGTCTGTGGAAGACATGAGAGCCCCACGCAAATCGGCGTAGCGCAAGTCAGCACCATACAGGCGGGCCCCCTCTAAATTGCTGTTTTGTAACTGGGCATTTCTCAGGTTGGCATGAGCCATCAAGGCGGCCCGCAAATCGGCATCCGCAAACCGTGCGGCTTCCAGGTCGGAATTCGTGAAATTCGTAAAGAACAGTCGCGCGCGAGTGAAATTCACGCCCTTCGCAATGGTGTGGGAGAGATTGGCGTGCGATAGATCAAAGTCCTCAAATGTGCGGTCCAGCAGAATTTCGCCCTGCAAATCCAGGCCTTGGCAATCCCGGGGGCATTTCTGGACCAGGGGTTTGAGATACAGATTGAAGCTGAAGAATATACCAACAATTAACGCGGGTATCAAGACGATGGCCGCAATAACCAGACGTCGGTACATTGTGCGTTGGCGCAAATTATCCAGGGGGATTGAGGGTGAAGTCATGACAGCAAGCTTGACAGTAGGTCATTCACCAAGAGACAGTCTCGAAAAAACTTGATCGACCAGAAAATCACGGTAAGCCCGTATTGTGGACAAGCAGCGCTTTACTATACAACGTTTTCTGACCTTCTTCAGGACTCCATGCCACCATGGGACAGAGTCCCGTGCTTGGGGAAGGGCTTTGGTCAACAGGGCAGGTCAACAGGCAAACAGTCTGATTCCCTTCAGGAAATCGGTAGCAGGTGTGCTGTCCACGGCTCGGTGATCGAATGTCAAATTCAAGGTGAGCGATTACTGCACTGCAATCTCCTGCCGGGTCTCACCCACAACCATGGGTTTCACCTGAATACGGCCATTACCTAAGATTCCGATCTGGGTCGGGTTCAGTACAGGGGTGAACGCACCGACACGCCAGTTACTCATATCGCCGTTTCGCGGAACCTCAGACGGTCGTCGCGTAGACGGCGGCTTAGTGCCGGCTCCGCAACCAGGACCCGACCCCCATCCGCTGGCACTTCACCGCGGCGGATGTGCGCATCGCCATCTCTATCCGTCAGCCTAACCCATTCTTTGTCCCTTGGCCATCGCAAAGTTTCCCTGGTGGAAGGTGGGAGCAAACCGGGTGACATCCACGCTGAACCTATTCTGTTCGAATCTCCAGAATCCCTTCTGCAATCTGTTGACGAATCACCTTCTTGTCGAATTTGCCTACACTTGTCTTGGGAATCTCGGGTATGACGGCAAAGGCATCAGGTAACCAGAAACGGGGAAAGTCCTGCGCCAGATGATTCCGGATATCGGCTAGGTCGATCCCTTCGGTTTGGGGTTGGAGCACGATGACGGCGAGTGGACGTTCATCCCACTTGTCGTGAGGCAAGGCCACTACTGCAGATTCGCGAATGCCCTCATGCGATAGGAGGGCGTTTTCCAGCGCCACCGATGATATCCATTCACCACCACTCTTGATGAGGTCCTTGGTGCGATCCGTAATGCGGATGAAACCGTCGGCATTGATCCGGGCAATATCCCCGGTCCTGAACCAACCATCAGAAGTGAAATGCTCTTCTGTGACTTCGGTCCGGTAATATCCGGAGGCAATCCAATGGCCCTTCGCCTGCAGTTCTCCCTCGGATTGGTCGTCCCAAGGCAATTCCTGGTGATCGCGGGCAATGCGCAGAGCCACTCCCGCTACGGGCGGGCCAGGGCTTGATTTCACTGCCAGGAGCTCCTCGTCTGTCAGCGTCTGGTGTTTGGACAAGGGATGGCAAACGGATCCGATAGGGGAAGTCTCGGTCATGCCCCAGACCGGCATCACGTTGACTCCCAGTTCCTGCTGATACTTCTGGATGAGGCTGAGTGGCATGGCGGCCCCTCCCACGATCAGGGACCGGATGGTGGAAATATCCACGGGATTGTGTTGCAGTTCCTGGTAAAGGGAATTCCAGATCGTGGGTACACCGGCGGCTACTGTGATCTTCCATTGCTTGAGGAGTTGAACCAGAGACGGTGCGTCCAGGAATGGACCTGGCATCACAAGATTGGCACCAGCCAGGGCCGCGCCATACGGCAAGCCCCAACACATGGCATGAAACTGGGGGACAACGGCCAGGACATTGTCGATTTCTGTCAGTCCGAAGGCGTTGGCCTGATTCATGCCCAGCGTATGCAAAAACATCGAACGGTGGGAATACAGGACCCCCTTGGGATGTCCGGTGGTGCCGCTGGTGTAGCAGAGCCCCATGGCCGTCTGTTCGTCCTGGACAGGGCATTCATGGTCTGCATCGACGGCGGCCAGGAGATCCTCGTAGTGGTGCACTTCGCCGGGTAGCTGGCGGGACAGTTCCTGCTGGCCCGACCAGACGACTACATGCTTCACACAGGGAATCTGATGGCTGATACTCTCCAGTAGTGGTACTTGGGATTCGTCCAGCAAGACCACCTTGTCTTGCGCATGGTTGATGATGTAGGACAGTTGGGCCCGGGACAGTCGGAGGTTGAGAGTGTGAATGATCGCGCCTGTCTCAGGTATACCAAAATAGGCTTCCACATGCTGATGGTGATTCCAGCCCAGAGTCGCCACACGGTCTCCCGTCTGGACTCCCAACGCTTCCAGGGCATTGGCCAGCTTCTGGACACGCGCGTACAGCTCTCGGTAGGTCATGGTGTGAAGTGATCGGTCAGGAAGCCTCGACACAATCTGCTTGGTGCCGAATATGTGGCAGGCATGTTCCAGGATTTCGCTGATAGTCATGGGCATGGACATCATGAGACCTTGCATAGTCAATACCGTGTCTGTGGTGTTGGTGAACGAACTGCCTAAATAGTGCAAGCCAGTGTCAAGGGCTGTTATACAGCGCTCCCTTACGGTTGAACTGACTGGTTGCCTTTCCCTCAGCATGGATTGTGCCAGTTTTCCCCGCTTCTGGAAAATCGGTGGTATTTGAGCCAACTGGTTTTGCAGGGAGTGCTGCTTGCAGATGGCTGTCAAGTCCAAGGAGACCAATGCCAAGGAACGGAAAGGTCGGCTAGATCCAAGGATGGTTCCATGTGTTGTAGCGGAGCGAACTTTCCGTACGTACTTCGACATTAGGATAAAAAGGGACCCTACCGAGCTGAAGGGCATCCATGGATGGCCTTCAAGGCACGTGCCTGGTCTTCTCCGGCTATCTGTCATCTGGCATGGTTCGCACGGCCATTCTGGTATCTGCCCCTTCATGTGGCGAGTTGAATTTGGCAAAGGCCCAGTCAGCTATCTTCCAAATGGGAAGCGGAGAAGGCATAATTCTTGCAGGAAGCAGGGCGATGGCTGAATAGTGCCGACAATCTGCCCTAAATGGCAATTCAGAAGTACGGTAACGCAATGAAATCTCTACTGTACACGGCACCTTGGCACATGGAAGTGCATGAGACGTCCATCCCGGTACCTGGCCCGGATGAGGTTCTCGTGGACGTCAGGTCTGTGGGAATCTGTGGTTCTGATGTCCATGGCTACACCGGTAGTACAGGGCGGCGGACACCTCCCATGATCATGGGCCATGAATTTAGTGGTACGGTGTCTGCCTTCGGGGCCAACGTGGCAGGAGTGGAAGAAGAAGATGAGGTAATCGTTTCTCCCATGTTCCCCTACGATGGCATTGGCAACCGGAAGGTTGTGGGCGTCAATACCCAGGGGGCTTATGCCGATGTGGCGGTTGTTCACAAGTCTATGCTTTATCCAAAACCCTCGCACATGAGCTGGCATCAGGCAGCCATGTGCGAACCCCTGTCCATTGCCATGCATGCATTGTCGCGAACCCCCGTGCAACTGATGGACACGGTAGTCATTGTGGGTGCTGGCACCATTGGCTTGCTGTCCCTGCTTTGCGCCCGACTCGCTGGTGCCGGCACCGTAGTGGTAACAGACATGAGCGAGCACAGACTCACCATGGCCAAGACGGCTGGTGCGGATGAGGTTATCAATATTCGGGAGCAGGACCCGATTGCTCAGGTAATGGCGATGACAGGCAATGTTGGGGCGGACGTGGCGATTGAAGCCGTTGGTTTGGCCAAGTCCGTGCAACAGGCCCATGCCATGGTGCGCGTTGGCGGCCACATTACCTGGATTGGCAACAGCGATCTTATGATTGACCTGAATATGCAGGAAGTGGTGACCCGGGAATTGACCATCGCCGGTACCTATGGGTTCAAGGACGAATTCGATCGGGTCATTCAGTCCATCGCCTCGGGTCTGATCCAAGTCAATTCTCTGATTGAACGAGTGGCTCCTTTAACCGAAGGCCCGGAGATCATAGACGGCTTGGCCAAGGGTGAACTGGATCTGATAAAGGTAATCCTGGAACCTTAACGCGGGAACTGTGACGGCAACCTGAACATGAAGATAGCGGCCTTTCCCAAGTGCTACTTGGACGATATTTGTGTGCATCGCACCATGAGCGTATTCGACTGGATCGCCAGGGCGCAGGTGCTTCAGGTTGAGGGTTTGGAACTGTATGAAGGCTTTTTTGAGAGTCTCGACCCAACGTATCTCGACTCCATCGGGGAAGCCCTGGAGGCGGGAAACCATGAGATGCCAATGCTCTGTGTTTCCGCGGACTTCACCCATCCCAGCCCGGAAATGCGCCAGAAGGCCGTGGCTCATCAAGTCCGGATGATGGAAGTGACCCGACATCTGGGGGGACAGGGCAGCACCTGTCGGATATTGACAGGCCAACGCTATCCTGATCTATCGCTGGAGGAAGGTCTGGAACGGGTGGCCGAATGTTACAGTGCCGTCTTGCCCCGGGCGGAAGAACTGGAGATTGTCCTTGTAATCGAAAATCATTACAAGGACGGGTACTGGCATTACCCGGAATTTGCCCAGAAAATGGATGTTTTCCTGCAGGTCCTGAATATGGTGCCGGATTCAGAGTGGTTTGGAGTCCAGTACGATCCTTCCAACGCCTTGGTGGCAGGGGATGATCCCGTCGCATTGCTGGAAGCTGTGCTGGACCGGGTGGTCACGATGCACGCCAGTGACAGATACCTGGTGGAGGGGACCACCCTTGAGGACCTCCGCCGTGCGGACGGCTCCATTGGGTATCTGGACGATCTTCGTCACGGAGTTACGGGGGAAGGCCTCAATGATTACGATGCCATTTTTTCACGGTTGGCTGGGGCAGGTTTTGCTGGTTGGGTCAGCATCGAAGATGGTATGAACGGCATGGATGAAATGAAGCGAAGTGTTGATTTCCTGAAGCAGATGCGGGCGAAGTATTTCGCTGTCTAACCCGGGAAGGAGGAACAGATGGATGCGCTGGTCAAGTTCGGGTTAGAGGATAAGGAAGTCGAGATTCGATCCTATGAGGAACCCCAGTGTCCGGATGACCGAGTTGTAGTCGCGGTGAAGGCGGCCGGCGTGTGTGGCAGCGATGTCCATATGTGGCGCAATCATCAGAGCTGGGAAATCGTACTGCCCCTGGTTCTCGGTCACGAATTCAGCGGCGAAATCGTGGAAACTGGTAGCCAGGTCACAGGCTTTGAAGTAGGTGACAGGGTCGCGGTCGAAACAGCGGCCGAGATCTGTGGGCTCTGTACCTATTGTCTGGGCGGTGCCTATAACCTGTGTCCTAATCGGCTGGGCTATGGAGCCTTGGCAGATGGAGCGTTTACGGATTTCGTTGTGGCCAGACCGGAAATTCTGCATAGGGTGCCTGCGGGCGTGAGTTTCGCGCAGGCTGCGCTAACCGAACCCGTGTGCGTGGCCTATAACGCCCTGGTGGAGAAGACCAGTATGCGGCCGGGGGATCTGGTGGTAATTCAGGGTCCTGGCCCAATCGGCATCATGGCGCTGCAGATAGCACGCATTCAGGGAGCGGGCAAACTCATAGTGCTGGGCACGAGCGCCGATGCCCACCGCATGGCGGTGGCCGAGGAATTGGGGGCGGATTATGTACTCAATATCGAAGACGCCGATCCCACCGAACTGGTGAAATCGCTGGGGGACGGAGCCGGTGCCGACCTGGTAGTGGATTGCACAGGTGTAAGCAAGGCTTTGCAGCAGAGTATGGAACTGGTGCGCCCCAATGGACGGATTACCAAGATTGGCTGGGGGCCCCAACCTCTAGACTTCAACCTCGATCCTCTGGTGGCGAAGGCCGTAACCTTGCAAGGGACCTTCAGCCATACATTTTCGACTTGGGAAAGAGTCCTGACCTTGATGGATGGTGGGCAGATCAATCTGGTCCCTGTGATTGGTGGAATGTATCCCCTGGTGGAATGGGAGGTGGCTTTTGAACGTATGGAATCTGGGCACAGTGTGAAGTCAGTCCTGTCATGGAACTGATTTGAATGCATAGGGAGTCAGGTATGGCCATGAGTGACGAATCGCGAACTCCCCTCATCCAGATTTCTCTGGACGTTACATCGATTCCGGAAGCGCTGGAAATGGCCCATGCGGCCCATGAAGCTGGTGTGGATTGGTTGGAAGCGGGAACCCCTCTGATCCTGGCCGAGGGCCTCCATGGTATCAGGGCTTTGCGCCGGGACTTTCCTGATGTGCCTATCGTGGCGGACCTCAAGACCATGGATGGCGCAGGCCTGGAAGGGGAAATGATGTTCCAGGCAGGAGCGGATATGGTGGTCGTTATGGGCCAGGCCCACGATGCCAGCATAATGGCACAGGTCGAGATGGCGCGTCACTACGACAAACAGGTGATGTGCGACGTAATGCTTTGTCCTGACAAACCTGGACGGGCCCGTCGTGCCGAAGAACTGGGGGTGGACTACATTATTGTGCATACCGGTTTTGACGAACGCAATCTGGAACCGGAGCGAACCCCCTTGGAAGATCTAGAATCCGTGTTGCAGGCAGTTGCCATTCCTGTCCAGGCGGTGGGGGGCCTCAGCGTAGAACAGGCCATTGACACTCTGCACTTGGGAGCTGATATTGTTGTATTTGGCGCACCGCTGGTCATTGCCAGTGATGCCTTTGCGGCGGCTTCGGATGATTTCGCCGGACTAATGAAGGAAATTGTGCAGTCTATAAGGAACGCCACTTTTGGAACCGGGAGGAAAGAAACATGAAATTGATTGAACAGATTCAGGGACTTGATTTTCCGTCGCCTTTACCTGCGCGCGTATTGCAGGTGCACCAGACCTTCGAGACGTTCAGGGTTCCGGATGTGGAAGCCCGGGTGCACGAAGCCTGGACTGAAAGTAGTATTCGGAATGCCATGAAGCCGGGAGCTGTAGTGGGTGTAGGTGCCGGCAGTCGGGGCATTGCCAACTTGCCGGAACTGGTTCGTGCCAGTGTCCAATGGCTGAAAGCCAACGGGTTTGCCCCTTTTGTTTTTCCAGCCATGGGCAGTCATGGTGGCGCCACGGCTGATGGTCAGAAAGAGATGTTGGCTCAGTTGGGAGTGACAGAAGCCAGCATTGGCTGTGAAATTCGGGCTACTATGGAAGTGGTTCCCGTGGGTCAGATTCCAGACGGCCCGGTGCTTTATCAGGGGCAGGATTCCCAGGCGGCGGACCATTGCGTCTTGGTGAGTCGGATCAAGCCTCATACGGATTTCAGAGGACATCTGGAAAGCGGCCCTTCGAAAATGTGTGTCATTGGTTTGGGGAAGCAGCACGGAGCTTCCATTATGCATGCCGGTGGCGGAGAGTTCTTTCAACAGTTTCTGGCCCCGGCGGCGCGTATATACGAAACGGATACCAACTTCATTGGTGCTTTGTGTGCTGTCGAGAATGCCTACGATGAAACCGCCCGCATAGAGTTTCTATCCAGTCAGGAAGTAGGCTTGGACGGAGAGGCATCACTCCTGCAGGAGGCCAAGGACTTGATGGCCAGTCTCCCCTTCCCTGCCATAGATGTCCTGGTTGTGAAAGAAATGGGCAAGAACATTAGCGGCACAGGCATGGATACCAATATTGTGAGTCGGCTGATGATTCCCCGGCAACCGGAAGCCTTCGGCAATGTAGATGTGGCGGTCATAACCGTATTGGATCTCACGGAACAGACTCATGGCAATGTGGCGGGTTTGGGTTTAGCCAATGTCACTACAGCACGCGTTGCCCAGAAGATTGATTGGGTGGCCACCTATACCAATGCCATTACGTCTGGCATTTTCGGCATGTACCGCGTCAGCCTGCCGATTACCATGCCTTCCGATGAAAAGTCCCTGCATGTTTCCTTGCGGGGTTGCGCCAAACCGCCAGCAGAAGCCCGCATCGTTTTCATTAGCAACACGCTGGTACTGGATGAATTCTTTGCCAGCCCCAGCCTGCAGTCTGAAATTGAGGATCATCCACGCCTCAAGATCATGGATGAACTGCCCCTCACCTTCGCTGATCGGGGGACCATGACCAGCCCTTGGGTCCTCAATTGAAGCCAGGAATTCCCACTGTCGGTCTGCTGCTGGGTGATCCAAGCGGTATTGGTCCTGAGGTAGGCGCCAAGCTGATAGACAAGTACACGGAGGACCGTGTACAACTGGTGGTACTGGGAGACCCGACAGTCTGGGCCCGTGGGCGGGAGCAGGCTGGACTCTCTGGACTTGACCTGCCCCTTCAGGGGAGTGGGGAGGATACTCCCCAGGATTCCCATGGGCCTGTACTGTGGCCGCTTGCGGGGTGGAATGAACCATTACCGAAAGCGGGTCAAACTTCCACGGCGGCAGGTCGGTATTGCCTCCATAGCCTGAAGGAGGCAGTAGCGTTGGTGCGCAGGGGGCATCTTCAAGGTTTTACGTACGCTCCAATGAACAAGGCATCGCTACAGCTAGGTGGCTCATCCCATACCGATGACATGGGTCTGCTAAGTTCCCTGTTGGGAGTGGAGTCAGGCGCCAGTGAGATCAATGTTCTGGATGACATCTGTACGGCCCGGGTTACCTCACATATTCCTCTGGCGGACGTATCCCGCCACATCACTGCACTGGGCGTCCTGGAGGCTATTCAACGCCTGGACTTTGCGGTGAGGGCTATGGAAATGGAGTGCCGGCAATTAGCTGTGGCGGGACTGAACCCGCATGCCGGTGATAACGGCCTCTTTGGTGACGAGGAGGTGGAAGTGCTGGAACCGGCCATAACCCAGGCTCAGGCCCAAGGCATTCCGGTAGTAGGGCCTCTCTCCCCGGACACCGTGTTTGTAAGGGCCTGCCGAGGGGAGTTTGGCGGCGTAGTGACCATGTACCATGACCAAGGCCAGATTGCCATGAAATTACTGGGGTTCGAACGCGGCGTAACCCTGGCGGCAGGGCTGCCTGTACCCGTAACTACCACGGCCCATGGCACTGCATTTGACATAATCGGGGAAGGGGTCGCGAATCCGGGTTCCCTTACTCGGGCCTTGGAGCTTTGTATTGCACAGGTTTTGCAGAAAGAGGAAGTTGGCCATGTTGCTTGACAATCAGGTAGTACTCATTACCGGATCAACAACGGGAATAGGAGAGGCTGCAGCCCGGGCCTGTGTTGCCCAAGGCGCCTCCGTAATGATTCACGGCCGCAGGGAAGGTGCGGCCAAAGCTCTATGCGCAGACTTGGGCGACAAGGCGCAATACGTTATTGGCGACTTGGCTGATCCTGACCTCTGTGCCCGGACCGTCAAGGCTACGGTCGAAGCCTTTGGACGCATCGATGGCGTAGTGAACAACGGGGCAGATACTTCAAGGGCCACCCTCGAGGAAACGGATGCCGCCACCTTTGATCGGCATTACCATGTCAATTTACGGGCGCCTCTGCTTGTGATTCGGGAAGCTATCAAGTATTTCAGAAAGCAGGGCGAGGGTGCGGTAGTCAATATCGGTTCCGTGAACGCCTGGTCGGGCCAGGGCGACTTGCTACCCTATTCGTGCACCAAGGGCGGTCTCCAGACGATGACCCGCAACATGGCCAACGCCTTGGCGGAAGAAAAGATACGGATCAATCAACTGAATGTCGGCTGGTGCACATCACCCAACGAAATTGCCTTGAAGATAGCCGAAGGCTTGCCCCAGGACTGGTACCAGAAAGTTCCCCCCGCATTTGCACCCACCGGGAAGCTACTTACCCCCCAAGAGGTGGCTTCGCACATCGTTTTCTGGGTTTCGCCGGCCTCCAAACCCGCCAACGGCTGTGTCTATGAATTGGAACAGTTCTGTATCCTGGGCCGCAGCTCCGCCCGGGACTGGTCCTGAACCAGGTGCATTTCAGGACCACGGCCTTTTAGCGCGGGTCCTGCCAGAAGTGATCCAGATTGTCCAGCGGCTGCCAGCCCAGGATTCTGCGGATTTTGGTGTGATCGTATTTCTCATGCGGCAGATCCACGCTCACGTTGAACTCCTCATAGGGGCTGGGCAATTCAGGTACCTCCAGGGCCCGACGCAACGCGCGACCCGCATCGGGCCATGAGATAAAGTACGGCGGTTGGTGAGCAGGTTCTTCAGGATTAACGAGTTCACAGAAGAGCATAACAGCGACTTCCAGGTCGTGGTATTCGGCGAAGACCTGTAGAATTTCCTGTCCCAGGTATTTGGATAGGAAGTACAGCGACTCGTACGGCCGACTTGGGGCATCCACCGACACCTGGTAATCCCACAAGTGGCTTCCATGACCATGGACTAGGTGGAGCAGAGGTCCTGTCTGTATAAAGCGGCGAATCCCATGGTGAATGGCAGCCCGGGCCATGTTGTAGGCACCTACTGCACTGACACGGAAGGCATCAACGGGATCCATACGCAACACCGAGCAGTTGATTATGGCATCCATGCCATGGCACGCCGCCATGACCTGGTCTGGATCTCTGACATCCACAATTCGGTTTTCGTGCGGAGTGTCCAACAGAGGCGGGATTATGTGTTCATACGCTTCCGTTGTTCTCAAGTCTGCCACTACATCGGGCAAAGCTCGGATGTCAGCAAGCCTAAGGGTATAGCTTTCGTGAAGGTCCCGTATGGTTGAAGCACCCATGGGACCACCAGCTCCAAACAGAACGACTTTACGAATGGGGCGGGAGTCTATGGGTTCTGGAGGGGACAGAATTTCATTCCATGGTCTGCCGTCAAGAGACTTAATGGGAATGTCAGAGCGTCCCCGGGCCAAATCCACTTGAGGTTCATACAGGAAGGGAGAGGACGCACTGGTTGAGCGTTCTTCTACACCCGTCTCGTCCCCGTGTTGTATCTTGCTGTGTGGACCTTGGGCCATTATGTGAAAAACGGACCAGTCGGGTTGTCCGGCGTTAAGCATACTTCTGTGATCAAATGACAGGGCACGATCCAGCCCATGGAGGGCATCCTGCAGATGCACCCACCGGGGATCAAAGGGCTGATCTGCGGCTGCTATATCATCGACTACCTCACCAAAGCGCAAACAGATCGCTTCCATTTGGCTACGGCGGACCAACTCCCGTACCGACAGTTCCCCTAGCCATGGCAGTAGGTGAGCCAGAGTGGGCAGAGGACGGGGACGCCATGATTCGTCCACATGCCAATGGGCAGGATGACGATCGAAGAAAGCCAGGGTACTTCCCAACACAACCCGCCGCACTCCGGCCTTGGCGGCCGCCAGCATGAGGGAACGGGTGCCTCGCATGACGGTATCCAGCCTTTCCACGTGATCATCTTCAGGCAACCAGCTCAGACTTAAGGGTTGGAGATGAACAATGACTTCGACTTGATCTACCGCTTCTTCTGCTACATCCGGATCGCGAACATCGCCTACCAGTCTCTCAGGGTACGCTGGAAGCGATTCCCCTGAGGTAGCAAGAATCCGTAGGGAATAGGCAGACTGGCTGGCCAGTCTGTTGACAAGAGATTGGGCCAATGGTGAACTGGCTCCTGTTACGAGAACGCGCATGCTTCCCCCTCCTTTGGGCAATGAATCAGTAGCAAAAGAATCCCTGTTCAGGACCTATGTCGTGAGGCAAGAGATCGGCGGGGAAAACAATCTTCATTAAGGCTGGAGCGTTACCTTAATGGACTTATCCCCGCTGGCTACCAAATCAATGCCCTGCTGGAAATCGGCCAGAGGCATCTCATGGGTAATGATGCGTTCCATCGGCAGCAAGCCCTGTTCCAGCATACGAATGGCGACTGGATAGGCATGAGGACTGAGATGGGCCCCATGGATGGTCAGTTCCTTGGTGTCCCCAATGATTGTCCAGTCCACTGTCACCGGTTCTCGCATCACGCTGAATTCCACAAAGGTACCCAGTTTGCAGATCATGTCGAGCCCCTGCTGTACAGCACTGGGATGGCCTGTGGCTTCAATGTAGACATCGCAGCCATAACCTTCGGTAAGTGCCAATACCTCGTCAACCACATCCAACTGTGTGGGATTCAGAGTCACATCTGCTCCACAAGCCTGAGCGACTGCCAATCGATCATCGTTCAGGTCCAGCGCAATGAGAAGGTCTGGGTTCTTCAGACGGGCCGCAGCGACCATTCCCAGTCCCAGAGGACCGGCTCCTGCGATAACCACGGCATGTTGCAATTCGATGTTGGCCCTTTGTACGGCGTGAATTCCACATGCCAGGGGTTCAATATAGGCGGCCCAAGGCAGAGGCAATGAATCAGGAACCCTGTAATTCAAGGCATTGGCCGGCAGGCGCACGTATTGAGCCATGGCGCCGGGAGTGGCTTGCCGAAAGCCATAAATGTCATGTTTCATGCACATCCAATATTGGCCTCGGCGACAATAGCGACAGTGCTGGCACGGAACGATTTGCTCCGAAACCACGCTGTCACCAATCCGCAGGTGATTTCTGGCCAGAGCACCTTCGCCTGCAGCCACCACAGTCCCGGCAAATTCATGTCCCGGTATGATAGGTGCCTGGCAATACCCGTCCTGCGACTCCGTGCCCCAGAACATAGGAGCGCCCAGGTAACATTTCAAGTCACTTGCGCAGATCCCGACTGAACCCACTTCAAGGATGACTTCACCCTCCTGGGGCTGGGGAACAACACATTCCTCCAGACGGTAGTCCAAGGGTGCATGACATACGATGGCCAGCATATGAGTGGTCGCTGTATATTCTGACATGGTGCTTCAGGTGTGTAAGGGGATAGCTTGCTGGTCCTTATCTTATCGACAGGATGAAATCATCATATCGTAACCGCTGGTTCGCTTTGGGCTTGCTCGGCGACGCGCAATTCTACGGGAGGAAGAAATGGTGCCTTTTACAGGGCAACTTCCTCATGTCCACTTTCTTTCGGACGACAACCAGGCATGCGGTCAGCGCTTCTCTGACCTCTGGGACAGATGGGAAGAAAGTTGCCTGGAGACGGCAGGCACTGGCCGCCTGAAGGAAAGCAGCTGCACAGAGACTTGATGCTGCCCGTATCGCTCCCTCCTCAGTCAATCTCCGCAATTGGGCTAATCCTGCCGCCGAATACCGTTTGTACTCAGCTTCCCACCGACCAGCGAGCACTGCATTTCTGAGAGCCGCTCGAATCTGATTCACGGCACCAGAATACGGGATCGATACTCAGGCATTCCCTGGCTTTCGCCTCGAATCCTGTAGAGGGCTCCTGCTTGAGGGCCGTTAAAGGAACGATCGTCTCCTCCCGCCGTGGTGACGTACATGTCCGTGAGATCCGATCCCCCAAACGTGACGGAGGATACCTTGCGCACCGGGAAGGCCAGGAGTTCCAGCACTTGGCCGCTTTCGTCTGTATGTACCAAAGAAAATCCATCCCAGTGGGCAATCCACAAATGCCCAGCCGCATCAACGGTCATACCATCAGGCCTGCCATAATCCTCTTCTTTCCGGGCTACGTATAGTTCTGCCGCACTCTCAGCAACGAAATCTCCCTGCAAATCATCCCAGAGATATCGGCGTATCACTCCGGGACGGGTATCTGTGTGATAAAAGAAACGGAGATCGGGGGACAACCCCATACCATTGGAAGTGCCAATACCACCCAGCTTCTCCTCAAGGGTACCATCCCGATCAAGGCGATACAGCCTACCTTCGTACGGCAATTCCCGGGAAGTAGACATGGTCCCACAGAATACCTGTCCCTGGGGTCCAGCCATGACATCATTGAAACGACTGGCCCTCACTTCTGCGATTTCCTCGATTACCGTCTCCGTGGCACCCTCGTTCCACTTCATGATCTTGCCGGCTCCCATAAAGAGCAGCAGATCGCCATTGGCCTGGATAGTGAAGCCCCCAATCGGTCGATCTGCCTGGTAGACCAGCCGGTGGGTGGACGTGGCAGGTGAGTATTGGTAGAGACGGCCTGGAGGAATGTCTAACCAGTAAAGGCATTCGTGGTCAGAGTGCCAAAGAGGTCCCTCCCCCGTTGCGCACGGGTAGTCGGCGATCAGTTCCAGGTTCGGTTCTCGTACTGAAGGTTGCAGGGACACGGCCTTTTTCTGCCTATTGGTGATAGAGCCAATCCCGACTGTATTACGCAGGGGAAGTTCCGTTGTATTCCCGGAAATCGAATCTCACTCCAGCAAGGAAATTTCCTTGCCCGCCTTCTGGCTACGATAAATCCCGTCAAGAATGGACAGTACCTGTAAGGAATGTTCCGAAGGTACGGGAGAAGGGGCATCATCCGCTATAGCCTGGGCGAATTCCACACACTCCTGGGCATGTGGTTCCAGCTGGTCCCTGGTGATTTTCAGAAAGCGGTTGTACAGTTGCTTGGTTTCGTAATTGGTGGACAGGAACTTGGCGGATGGGTAGTGGCATCCGCCTCGGTCACCATACAGCCAAATCTGCATGTCTTCACCGTCAATATCGTGGTGCAGGAGCCAACTGGTTTCCAAAACCAGTGTGGCCCCTGTTTCAAAGCGCACCATAGCCACGGCATAATCTTCCACGTCCCAGATTTCAGGTAGGGGGGCTTCTGGTCGCCACGCCGAGAACTGTCCGTCAAGATGGGCCAGGGGAGCGCCCGCCATCCCCGACACGGCAATCGGTTCCGGATTGCCCATGAGCCAAAGCGTGAGATCAAGGACATGAACACCAATGTCAATGCACGGCCCTCCGCCACTATGTCGCCTTTCCACGAAAGTAGGCGAGGGCACAAAACCATTCCGACGTAGCATCCAACTTCGGCCGTGATATATATTACCCAAGGCTCCTGTCTGGATCTCCCGCTTCATCGCTTTGGAGATTCCGGCGAAACGAAAGTGTTGAGCCGTCATGAGCAACTTGCCCGCTTTGTCCCTTGCCGCCATCATGGCCCGTATATCCGCAGGCGTGGGGGCCAGCGGTTTTTCACAAAGGACGTGCTTGCCCGCTTCCAGGGCCCCTATCGCAAGAGGTCGGTGGTACATATTGGGGGTACACACATCGATAATGTCAATGTCTGGGTCGGCGAAGAGGTCCTTGACGTCGGAATACAGCCGTTCGATTCCGTGTAACGCACCCCAATCTTTCAGAGCTGGTTCAATAATGTCAGATCCAGCAATGACCTCAGCATGTTCGGACGCATGCCATCCGGGCATGTGTGTCCGGGCAATACCTCCAACACCAACAATGCCTACCTTCAATGATGTGCCCATGAAAATAACCTATGGAATATGGTGTCCCAATGACGGCCGACAAGATCCGTCTCTGGACAAAAATTGTAATTCAGCGCTGTCTCAGGCTCACAATATGAGTACCTGCCACATGGGTCCTCCTGTTTCTTGGGGTATTTAGAGCCTATCCGAAAACGCCGGCGGCCCGGAAGGTAATCCAGGCGAACGCCAGATGTAACAGCGCTAGATAGTTGGCCTTCTTCTTCTCCCAGCGGATGAGCAGACGCCGGAAGCGGTTGAGCCACGAGTGGGTGCGCTCCACCACCCAACGGCGGGCCCGATAGCCCGGCACATGTGTTTTCGCCTCCTTTTCTTCCCCCCGGCTCCGGATGTGGGCCGTATAGCCCCAGTCATCCACCAGCTCCCGGACCGTCGGGTAATCATACCCCTTGTCCAGGCAGAGATGCTGGCGCTCCGCGTCGCGGGGCGTGGGCCGCGGGATGGGGATCGAGGCCAGGGTGGCCGCCACCAGCTTCATGTCATGGCGATTGGCCCCGTCCACGGCGACCCCCAAGGGCATCCCCTGCCCGTCGGTCAGCAGGGAGCGTTTCACGCCCTGTTTGGCCCGGTCCGTGGGGTTGGGGCCCGTGGCCTGACCCCCCTAACGGGGCCTTCGTCATAGCCCCATCCATGGCCTGCCATTCCCACTCCAGGCCCCGCAAGGCCTCGTAGGTGAGCAGCCCCACCTCCCACATCCGGGCGAACACCCCGGCCTCCACCCACGCCTGATAGCGGTCGTGCACGGTACTGGGCGGATCAAAGGTGGGGGGCAAGGCGTGCCATTGACCCCCCGTGCGCAACAGATAGAAAATGGCGTCCATGAGGGGGCGGTCCGGTTTGCGGGGCCGTCCCCCTTTGGGCCGTGGGGGCGGGACGGGCAACAGGGGGGCGATGCACGCCCACATGGCATCGGGGATGCGCCAGTCCGGATCAATAGCGGCCGGGGCTTGGTCCAGGAGGGCGGCCAGGGCTTCCGGGTCAATGTCCGCTAGGGCGCGGCTGAGGATGTCGGTCGGCGGGGTGTCCATGGGGTCCTCGCGGTCTCTCTGTGGGTGGGTGGTGGCCTTCTGCCTCTAGAATACACCCTTTCAGAGGTTTTCGGATAGGCTCTTAATAAATATCACCCAGAATCTTCATGAGCAATCTTTTTGTACTATGGATTCAGGGTGAGACAGGTAGAGCAAGTACAATGAGACGGTTCAGACAGGATACGGATTGAGCAGGTGAACGGACCTGACGGGTTGGAACCGTATCTCTGCCCAGGTTTTGCCGCAGGCTAACTCCGCCATTGTTGCTTAAAGATGGATTATTTGGCATTTGATCTTGGCGCGGACAGTGGTCGTGCCATAACGGGTTCCCTTACGGATCGTGGACTGGAACTGAAGGAAGTCCATCGCTTCTCTAATATTCCAGTCAGGGCACGGGATACACTGCATTGGGATGTCCTCCGGCTATGGCACGAGATCAAGACCGGTTTGCGGGTTGCGCAGGCCAGTGTCCCTGAACTGGCTAGCATGGGTCTGGATACCTGGGGGTGTGACTTTGCCTTGCTTGATGCCTCAGACCGCCTTCTGGGCAATCCAGTCCATTACCGGGATGGCCGCACTACGGGAATGTTGGATAGGGCCCTGGGCATAATGACGGCGGATGATATTTTTGCCCAGACAGGAATCCAATTCCTGCCCCTGAATTCCTTGATTCAGCTGTGGGCGCTGAGACAAATGCATCCGGAGGACTTCGAACGGGCGGCGACATTCCTTACTATCCCGGATCTCTTCAATTTCTGGCTGACCGGGCGGAAAGTCAACGAATTTTCCAATGCCACGACCACCCAATGCTTAAATCCCCAGACTATGGATTGGGCTACGCCTTTGCTAGAAGCTTTTGAGATACCGACAAGGATATTCCAGGAGGTTGTCCATCCCGGTACTCTCCTTGGGGAGTTGGATAGTTCAGTCGTTAACGAACTGGATCTGTGGCCCTGCCCCGTAATTGCTCCCGCGTGCCATGATACCGGTTCAGCTGTTGCGGCCATCCCGTCCAATGCCCAGGACTGCATCTGGATCAGTTCTGGAACCTGGTCCATTATGGGGGTGGTTGTTCCGGAAGCAATTCTGGGCCCGGAAGCGCTACACCACAATTTCACCAACGAAGGAGGTGTAGGATTTACCTTTCGCTTCTGCAAGAATATTATGGGCCTGTGGTTGTTGCAGGAATGTCGCCGCACCTGGGAACGCCAGGGCACCACATATTCCTATCCCGAGCTGAGCACCCTTAGCCTGCAAGTTACACAGACCGATGCCGTCATTGACCCGGATCACGAGCTATTCCTTGCACCAGGAGATATGCCTTCCCGGATCCGGTCGTTTTGTACTCAAACCAATCAGAGCGTTCCCGATACGGTACCGGAGATTCTTCGTTGTATTACTGACAGCCTGGCTTTGAAATACCGATGGGTGTTGGACCGTATGGAAGCAACGCTCGCCAAGGAATTGGCTCCCATACATGTGGTAGGGGGTGGCTCACAGAACGAGGTGCTCAATCAGGCCACGGCCGATGCCACGGGGAAACTGGTGATAGCGGGACCTGCTGAAGCCACAGCCACAGGCAATATCATGGTCCAGGCTGTAGCGAGCGGTGAAATTGGTTCATTCCAGGAGATTGGTGCGGTTGTGCGCCAGTCTTCTGACCTCAAGTCCTTTGAACCTTCTCCGCAAAGCCTTCAAGGTACCTATTGGGATGAACGTTACGCCGTCCTGCAGTCTTTGGTGGCGCAACCCCCTGCGTTGTCCCTGGAGTGAGACCTGATTCTTGGTCGTATTTCTAACAGTTACAGGAATTTCCCATGCCCGCGACAACAGCCACGTATGATCTGTTGGCCGAAGACCTGACAACCCGCGGTTTTGAGGTAGAAGCCTTGAAACAGGCAATAAAGAAACATCATATCGAAACACCCAGTTGGGGATATGCCAACAGTGGAAGTCGTTTCAAGGCGTTCCCTTGGCCCGGGGCGGCCTCAACTACCCCCCAAAAGCTGGACGATGCCGCCATGGTACATAAGATGACCGGCATAGCCTCTACCGTGGCCTTGCACATCCCATGGGACAAACCAGAGGACGGCGACTATGATGCCGTTAAGGAATATGCGCGGGAACGGGGCATTGGCATAGGTGCGATCAATCCTAACGTATTTCAGGATGACGAATACCGTTTGGGATCTTTGGGCAATCCTGATCCTGGCATCCAGGAACAGGGGCTGGATCACATACTGGAATGTTGTGACATCATGCGGCGGACAGGCAGTGATATCCTGAGCCTCTGGTTTGCCGACGGTACCAACTATGCGGGACAAGATTCGCTCTTGGATCGCAAACGTCGCTTCGAAAACCATTTGCGGACAGTGTACGAGCAACTTCCTGACAACAGCCGCATGCTGATAGAGTACAAGTTCTTTGAACCTGCTTTTTACAGTACAGATGTACCGGATTGGGGCACGGCATACGCTTGGAGTTGTAAATTGGGAGACCAAGCTCAAGTACTCGTAGATCTGGGACATCACGCCCAAGGTGTGAATATCGAACAGATCGTGACCTTTCTGCTCGACGAAGGCAAGCTTGGAGGTTTTCACTTCAATAATCGCAAGTATGCCGACGACGATCTAATAGTAGGTTCCGTCAATCCTTATGAATTGTTCCTGATATACAACGAATTGAATGCGGCAGCCCAAAGTCCTGAACCTCATATGCAGGAGGGAGCCGCCAACGTTGCGTACATGATTGATCAAGCACACAATGTCGAGGGCAAGTTGGCCCCCATGATCCTTTCGGTGCTCAACTGCCAGGAGGCCTTTGCCAAGTCGCTGTTAGTGCCCCGGGACAAACTTAGGGAACTGCAGATAAACGGTGAAGTACTCTTAGCCCATCGTCTCTTGACCGACGCAAGCCGGACGGATGTGAGACCATTGCTGGAACAGGTTCGCCGGGAAATGGATGTTCCCGAAGATCCCATTTCCGCTTATATGGCCAGTGGATACGAGGACAAAATTCGGGAAGAAAGAGGTCTGTCCACTATCAGTGGAGGATACCAGTGAAGTTAGCGCACTCGGGATGGATACTGCCTGTCGAAAGCATTCTGGCAATATGAACCCACTTCGATTTAACGAAAATGCAACCGAAGTTCAGTTGCGCGAGGCCATCGTCGAAGCAGGGCGAATTGGCTATGCCAAGGGATTTCTGTCGGCCAACAACGGCAACATTTCAGTTAGGCTCGATGATGACCGTATTCTAATCACTCCCTCGGGCCTGTGTAAGGGACGCATGTCGGTGGATGATCTGTTCATCGTAAATGTAGAAGGGGAAGTATTGGCATCAGCTTCGGATCCCTCCCTGCGCATTTCTTCTGAAACCCCAATGCATGTAGAAGCCCTAAGGGTGCGACAAGACATGCGGGCTGTTGTACATGCCCACCCAACTTTCGCCATCGCCCTCAGCGTGGCTGAGAAACCATTGCAGCCTCTCATGGTGCCAGAAGTTGCTGTGGCTCTGGGAGATGTTCCCACCAGCGACTTCGGACTGCCTTCCTCACCGGATGATGCCAGGATTATCCGGGAGCTTATTGTGGATCACGATGCGCTGATTTTGCGTAACCACGGAAGCTTGACAGTAGGTCGGAACCTGGATGAAGCCCTGATACATCTGGAACGGCTGGAACATGCGGCAGAGGTGCAAGTATTGGCCCAGCTACTGGGCAAGGTAACTTTATACCCGAGTCAGATGTTTCCGGCGTTGGCAGGCCTGCGTGTGGCCATGATGCGGAAACCTGATCAGAATCAGGCGTCTGCCGAAAATTGAATGGCAATCATCAGAGCGGAGAAGAAATGCCCACAAATCTTTGGAACGACAATATAGCGGCGACTCTCCCTGCACTAGACGGTCTGGTCTACCGTAGTCAGATATTGGGCCAGGATCGCAGTGTATGCAACATCTTTGGAGGGAATACCAGCGTCAAGCTGCAAGAGAAAGATCATCTAGGCAAAGAGACTTCAGTGCTCTGGGTCAAGGGATCCGGCAGCGATGTCGCCACCATCACTGAGAGTGGTTTTGCCGGCTTGCGTCTGGCCGAAATACAACCACTAATGGAACGCGACGAGATGAGCGATGAAGAGATGGTGGAATACCTCTCACATACGACCCATGCCCTGAATCGGCCGCGCCAGTCAATCGAGACTTTGTTGCATGGATTCACCCCTGCCAAGCATGTGGATCATACCCATCCAGATGCCGTAATTAGCCTGGCTTGCTTGCCGGAAGGAGAGGCTGTATGCAGGGAAGTCTGGGGTAACCGCATGATCTGGGTAGATTACATACGTCCTGGATTCACTCTGAGTAAATGGATTGGCGAAGGCATTAGGGCTCATCCGGAAGCAGAATGTGTGGTTATGGGCAAACATGGTCTGGTTACTTGGGGGGAAACTTCCCAGGACTGCTACGAAAGCACCATGCGAATTATCCAGGAGGCAGAAGACTACATTACTACCGCGTTGAAGGCCTGTAGCAAGCCGGCTCCCACTTCGAGTCGTCCTGCCCTTCCCGACAATGTCTGGACACAGGTCTTACCCGTGGTAAGAGGTCTGGTCAGCCAAAATAGACCCGCTGTATTGAAGGTTGATGACAGTGAGGCAGTAATGGCTTTCCTTGCCACTGAGGATTGTGCGGAAGTAACACAGATTGGGGCTGCCTGTCCCGACCATCTGGTGCACACAAAGCGCCTCCCCCTCTTTGTTCCCTGGAATGCAGGTGCAGGGGAAGACGTTGAGACGCTGCTAACCCGAATTCGCCAGGGCATGAAGGCATTCGCAGCTGATTACGAAGCCTATTTCAACGAAAACAAAGGCGCTGGCGACACCATGACGGACCCCTATCCGCGGGTTATTCTCATTCCGGGTTTAGGCATGATCACGGCGGGGGCCGATGCCAATGCAGCTGACATCAGCAACCAGTTGTATCACCGTGCCATACCCGTTATCAGCGGTTCCGAAGCTGTAGATCGGTTCATCAGTCTGACACCCTCCGAGGCCTATGGCATTGAATACTGGCCCTTGGAACTCTATAAGCTTTCCCTGAAGCCCCCACCCAGAGAGATGGCAGGTCGAATTGTATGTGTCACCGGAGGGGCATCAGGAATTGGTCGAGCGACCTCACTTCGCTTGGCGGCCGATGATGCTCATTTGGCCATATTAGACATCAATCTGGAAGGAGCGCAAACTGTAGCGGAAGAGATCTGCCAGCATCACGGTCCGGGACGAGCCCTCGCTTTGTGTTGCGATGTTACCGACCCCAATGCTGTTACGGCAGCATTTGACGAAATTGTCAAGGCCTTTGGGGGTGTCGATGTCGTTGTAAGTAATGCCGGGATTGCCATTTCGGCACCCATTGAGGAAACGACGGATAGGGATTGGGATCGTTCTATGGACCTCCTGACCAAGGGCTACTTCCATGTCAGCCGGGCCGCTTTTTCCATCTGGAAGCGTCAGGCGATGGGAGGCAGCCTAATTTACGTGGTGAGTAAAAACGCCGTGTATGCCGGAAAGAATGCCTCAGTTTACAGTGCGGCTAAGGCCGCGGAATTACATATGGCCAGATGTCTGGCGGAAGAAGGCGGTGCCCACGGGATTCGGGTGAATTCCGTACTTCCTGATGCCGTGATGCAGGGCAGTGGCATATGGGACGCGGGATGGCGGGATGCCCGTGCCGCAGGGTACGGAATTGCTCCCGAGGAACTTGAGGACTTCTACCGCCAACGTACCACGCTGCAAGTGAATGTTACGCCGGATCACATAGCCGAGGCAATCTCTTTCCTGGCAGGACCGCGGGCTTCCCGAACTACAGGCGGCGCCTTGACGGTAGACGGTGGTGTTGCGGCTGCTTTCGTTCGCTGATGAAGCTGTCCCGTGACATTCTCGAAGAAAAAGAAAGAAGGGGCGTAGAGGAGAAACATTCATGAAACGGGTTGGGTTTCTGCTGAAGGTCAAGGAAGACCGAATCGAAGAATACAAGGCGCACCATGTAAATGTCTGGCCAGAGATGCAGGAAGCGCTGGCTCGAACGGGTTGGCACAATTACTCTTTGTTCATGAGAGATGATGGCCTGTTGTTCGGATATTTCGAGACACCCGGTAGCTTTGAAGAAGCATTGGCCGGAATGGACCAAGAGGCAATCAATGCAAAGTGGCAGGACTTGATGGCTCCCTTTTTTGAGGGGACAGGCGACCATGCAGACAAAATGATGGTGGAACTGGAGGAAGTCTTTCATCTGAACTGACGAAAATTTGCCGCACAGGAGTGTCACGACAAGCCTTCACGTTCCCGACAGCAGGTCAATTCCTATAGCAATTTGGGGTAATACCGGTCTCCCTATCTGGGGACGATGCAGGTCTAGCCGTTGAGCGAGGAGAGCTGGATGGAATGGCATGGTCCGCGGAATTACCGAAGCATACACCGTTGGCTGGGCGGATGTAACTGATTTCTTCTCTACCAATAAACATATCGGGGGCGTGGTCAGGATCCTTTCTTGCGAACCTGGAGCGCTGGAATGCGTTGCCAGCATACTTGCAAGAGTTACTCAAGTTGGCGGGCGATGGACAGTTCCCATTAATACCGCCCGTGGTGATCCTGGGGCGGTGAAGCACAACTCTGTACTCAGGGAAGGAAGTTATAGCTAACATCCATCCCGCAGGGAGAATGCTCCAGTTTTGAAAAGGCAACTCACAAATTCTGGGAAGAGATTGCTGCAGACAGCGAAATCAAGGCTAGGGTTTCAAGATTCTGAAGGACTACAACTCGATATTGGAAAGAGCTGGATAGCCTTACCGCTCCGCATGAATCGGCCGGCTCCGTTAGGTTTAGTAGAGGAAAGTCCGGTGGCAATCAAAGCGGCTCCCCTGCCCGAGATGAGATCATGGTTGAGGGGAATAGGTATTGAATAGTTTTGGGGTAAGACCATACCTCAGCAGGCTCAAGTTAAAGTGAAACAGGTATCAATATTTGGGCAAAGGATTAAGCATGAATGACTTGGAAACCCAACACGTAAAGGTTGGCTTTTTCGGCATTGGCCTAGCTGCATACTGGCCCCAATTCGAAGGTCTTAAGCAGCGCCTGGAGGGCTATCAAGCCTACGTTGAACAGAAAATCAGGGAAATGGGAACGCAAGTCATATCGGCAGGACTTGTAGACACAGCCCCCCGTGCCCAAGCAGCAGGGGATCTGTTTGCCATCAATAACGTTGACCTGATCATATGTTACGTGGGTACTTATGCCACCTCATCGCAGGTATTGCCGGCTGTCCAACGCCGCCGGGTGCCAGTCCTTGTGCTGAACCTTCAGCCTTCCCCCGCTCTGGACTATCCGCGAACAGACACAGGAGAGTGGTTAGCGCACTGCAGTGCCTGCAGCGCACCAGAGATTGCCAATGCTTTTGTACGCTGCGGAATTCAGTTTAATTTGGTGACAGGTTTGCTCAAACCCAATGGCACTGCCATGGATTTCCATCACGAAGCAGCCTTTGCCCAAATTCGAGAGTGGATACAGGCAGCCGCGGTGATGCGTAGCCTTTCTTATGGCCGCATTGGTTTTCTGGGTCACACCTATCCGGGCATGATCGACATGTATTCGGATTTTGCCATGCACCATGGAAAATTGGGTTTGCATATTGAGATATTGGAAATGGAGGATCTTCACGAACGTGTAGATGCCGTGTCGCCTTCACGGTTGGATGCAAAGCTTGTCGAAATCCGAGACTCTTTCCAGTTTATGCAACCCGGACAGGACGATATTTCAATGGCAATTACAGATGAGGCGTTAGCTTGGTCTGCACAGGTTGCCTGTGGGTTGGACGCTCTTGTGGAAGACTTCGCGTTGGACGGTTTGACTTACTACTATAGGGGGCTGTCCGGAAACGCCAATGAGGAGTTAGGGGCCAGTCTTATTGTTGGTAACTCTCTGCTTACGGCTCGCGGGATCCCAGCCTCGGGGGAAGGAGATCTGAAGACCTGTGTAGCCATGTTCATCATGGATCGGTTGGGGGCAGGGGGATCCTATACGGAATTCTATGCCATGGACTTCGAGGAAGATATCCTGCTGATGGGGCACGACGGTCCAGGACACATCGCCATCAGTGCCGAAAAGCCTATGTTGCGCGGGTTGGGACTGTTCCACGGAAAAAGGGGATATGGGCTGTCGGTGGAGTTCAACGTTAAATTAGGTCCAGTCACGATTTTCTGTTTGACCCAGACCGCTGAGGGCCAGTTCAAAATGCTGGTGGCCGAAGGGGAATCAGTGGCAGGACCTACTCTCCAGATAGGTAACACTAACTCACGGATCCGTTGGAGCAAGTCCATTACGGACTTCATGAACGACTGGATTGCCGAGGGGCCAACACATCACGTGGCCCTGGGAATGGGTCATCAGGCATCCAGTCTGCGAAAATTGGCCCGTCTGCTGGGGATTGAGCTTGTGCTGGTTTAGTCAGACGAAGGGTGAGTCACTGAACTTCCTAAAGCACTTTGGTTGTTCGGCATTGGCCCAGAGACTTTCAGTTTTCCGTTGAAGAGGCCAGACAGTCTCTTGTCGGGTTTTTCGGATTCTGGCGGTTGTAACCTCTTGCGGTGCCAGTAGCCACCTCGATCAAACTGGCCTTCACAGGGTGGCACGCAAGCCCTATTTTTCTTTGCCGTGGAAGTCTCGGGTCAGCTGGGCTAGCAGAAAGAAAATATTCTCTACCGCATTGGTGGTCTCAACAATGATTCTTTGCTGACTACCCTCTTCCTTAGGGATTAAATCTAAATACCTCGCACGCAATTTCTGCATAAGTTCTCGCCGGTCTCCCATTAGCTGCTCAGCGAATTCCCATGAGTCGGGTTCGTCGTCTTCTAAAGCATCCAGAAATATGAGAAATGCGGCATCCGTGCCTTCAACTACACTCATCCGAAATGAATCAAGTTCCATTTCTTCTGGCAACTCACGCAACAGATTTGGCACGAAGGCAAACTGCTCTTCCAGCCAAGTGATCAATTTCTGCCGGCTCAAGACCTCGTTACGTCGTTCGCTAACTTGGCCAGGGTTTCTTCTTCCCAATTCACCGAGATATTCATCGATTCGGCTGTTGAGTTCTCTGGTGGATGTACTCAGATTACCCGCAGACTGCCCCGTTCGCGCCATGTCCAGATATTCAGAGAACATAGCTAATACTCGTTTCTGCTCGAGGTGTGCCAGTTCGAGGGCCGTCTCTGGGTCGTCCATAGCTTGGTCGTGGATGTATTGAGGCTTAGAAATCTCTTCTTCGGTACTAGCTGGCCAGAAACGGGAGAACAGCTTCATGGTCCAGCCGGGAGCCGCGAGTACTACCATACGAGAGGGCATACCAAAAAGGATAACTGCTACTGCCATCTGAGGTCCCAGACCAATATCCAGAGCCGTTACTACGGCCACAACCAGAGGAACACCCAAGTAGACTTCGACATAAAGCAGGGCGACCAAAATCACCGCCGAAAAAAAGCATTGGCACGACCAAAACACGCCTAACTGGCGAGCCGTTCCTCTCATGTTGGATGAGAGTGCCAGAACGCCGATGGCCAGCCCGACATAGGAACCATAGATATACATCAGCACTTGCTCTATGCCCACTAGCTGGGCGGCAGCCAAGCCAATGCCAAAAGCTACCACGGGAACCAGAGCTTGCACAATGAAAGTGAGCAGGGCACCAAGAATCAGAGACAGCAAGAGAGACCGGGTGGAAATGTCCAAACCCATCTGGAACCACGGCTGCTCTGCTAAGGGTGCTGCCGATTCCTTGATCAAGACTAATCCGAAGAGTAGAGCGGCGACGCCAAACAGCATCGCTCCTATCTCCCTGAAATTAGCCTTATTGAGGCGTGTGATAACGATGCCTCCCAAGCCTAAGCCCAAAAGTGCTACAGTCTTGATATCAACGGTCACGATAAAAAGAATCAGACCAACACCTAACTGGGCGCCCAAGGCAATTGGATAGCCTTGCCTGGGGGAAATCAAACCCGCCCTCAGCATGCTGATTGTAATGAAAGTTACGGCAGGCGAACTCTGGGTGATAGCACCCGCCAAGGTCCCCCAGCCGAAACCGGCGAAACGGTTGTTCGCCAGACGTCCAGCCAGTATCCGGAGACGTGGCCCAACCAAGGTCTTCAGATTCTCGGATAGCAGCCACATACCCACAAAAAGCAATCCTACCCCGCCGAGAATGCCACCCAACACTTCAACCATGGATCCTCCTTCAGAGGTCAATCAGTGACTGCCTTGACCCAACCTCGAATTCCGCCGTCTTCCTTTTAAATGTATCTGCAGGAGTGTTTTCCCAAACGCCAATAAAGGAATTCATTTATCGCGGTGGGCAGTGACCAACTGTGCTTGGAAGGCAACTCTAGACTATGGTCAATGGTTCTGAACGCTTTGCCTGGCAATACACTGAACAGGCCATATACCACAACCCAACCAGAAGCTAAGGCAAAAGACTAATAAACCTTGCACGGGTGGAGGCTACTTGCGAAGATTCTTTGCCGACCCGTATCCTGAATGTGGTTGTCTGATCAATTCAGGTCCTTGGACACGGACAATTATATCGCTATTCCCTTATGACTTCATGTGGATCGCCTAAGGCTCAATTTCGTGTCCTGGCTTGAATTCCTCACAACAGTAGTGCTTCCCAGAAAACGGGTGCGTTTCAATATGGCCGAATCTCCAACGACAGATGGCCCTTCTTAGCTGCAGCCTTACCACGCGAGTAGCATCAATCCAATGAAAAATATATAATTTTCTTGGGACTTCCTTTTCCGGATTTTCCGGATTTCCGTGTTACACGGGAATTCCTTGTTGGTCGAAACAGTCAGTCATGGGTGAACCTGAAGGGGTGACCTGAAGAGGGAGAAAAATGTATGGAAAGTTATGGGGAGTTTAGGGATTCAGAACCTGATGTGGGTAATGCAGGGGTTTTGCGGTCCCGCATGGCAGAGGATGGCTATTTGTTCTTTCGGAATCGCATTCCGGTTGAGGCAATCACGGAGGTCTACGATCAGATCTGGGGGCTCTGCCAGGAAAAAGCGTGGGTGAATTCTGAAGGAAAGATACTGATCGATCCTCCTGTGGTAGAAGGGGAAGATCGCTTCTGGGATGTCTACGATCCCCTGCAAAAGCTGGAAGCATTTCACACCCTTGCTCATCACACCTCTATTCTTGAACCCTTGGCGCAATTCATGGGAGAGCCCGTTCTCGTCCATCCGCGCAATATTGGCCGTATCAGTTTTCCCAAGGCGGAATACTTTGCAACACCTCCCCATCAGGATTTCCCTCTGATCCAGGGAGTGGCGGATACGTACACCGGTTGGTTTCCCTTTATGAACTGCCCGCGGGCACTTGGGGGCCTCACTGTTCTCAGAGGTTCCCACAAGGTAGGCCTATACCGCGTCCATGACGCACAGGGAGCAGGGGGTATGGGGATCAGTACGGACCATCTGGATCATGAATGGGTCACTATTGATTATCAGGTGGGAGATCTGCTGTTTTTTCACTCCCACACGGTGCACAAAGCGTTACCCAACGTGACTGAAGGCCAGATTCGTATCTCGGCTGATTTTCGCTATTCTGCCTTGTCACAGCCCATAGTCGAAGATGGCCTGGAGCCACATTTTGGAAGATTGACTTGGGATGAAATCTATGAAGGCTGGAGCAATCCCGATCTTCAATATTACTGGCAACGTCTGCCCGTGATCACTGCGGCCCGGGACGAGGAATTGCGCGAGGCCCTACAAGAGGAAGCTGTCTAAGCATTGTAACCAAGGAACTGTTGCACAATCTTGCCTTGGATAGGACCTATGGATTATCCGACGACATCTGTGGGTCCTTTCCAAGAGGGACGGTGTCCGCACGCAATTGCAATTTCTGGCCGTTCTCGTTCAAGATAACGAGGCCTGAATCCCAAGAGTGTTTATTCAGTCTGGATTGCCTTGTACGAAGGCAACCACTGGATGGGGTTCTCGGGATGACTTGAGTACACACGCCTGTTAATTGGGTGGAATTCCTTACCTTCAGGACTTGACAATTTAGAGAGTCAGCTAGCCTGAAAGGAATAGTAAGTTGGCTGCATCTGCTTTGGCAGTAGCCCCAATAACCTCTAGACTGATCTGAGTATCCTTTTCATGAGGGCAGGTCTACTCAGAATTCACACACATAGCGAAATTCGACTCGCTTACCGGGCCTGGTGTCTTATGCTAGCGGTGATCGGTCAGCGTCTTACTGGTAGGACCTGGTTCCAGTACTGGCTTTCCCGTATTCTCCCAGAAAGAGGAGTTTCCCAAAGCCCTGACAAGACCGAGTAAAGGATTGTCGTTGAAGGGGCAGAGCGATCCAGGGCGTATCCGGGACCTAAAGGCTATAATCCTGGCTTGATCTGTAGTTCCCAAGATACAAAGCGGGAGAGGCGTCGTGTTGGATATTGTTTGGATGCGTGAAAACCGGGATGCCTTGGCACATGGCCTGGCTCTGCTCGGGGCTGAAGATGTGCCTTGGCAGGAAGCCCTTGACCTGGATGAGAAAAGACGGGAGGTCTTGACCCAGGTGGAGGACCTGCGCCGCGAACGCAACACCAGCTCAAAGGAAATAGGGGACCTGTTCCGTCAAGGGAAGAGAGCTGAAGGGGACGCCAAGCGGGAGCGTATGGGCGAAGTAAACAGGCAAATCGCTGGGCTGGAGAGTGAGTTGCACGACGTCGAAACTGAACTTTACGCGGCCATGCTACAAATACCCAATATTCCTGAACCTGATGTGCCAGTTTCGGAAGATGAAGAGGGCTACGAAGTCATCAAAGTTCATGGGGAATTGCCGCCACTGCCTTTTGAGCCCAGACCCCATTGGGAATTGGGGACCGAACTGGGCATCATGGACTTCGACCGGGGAGTTAAGGTGGCGGGAAGCCGCCAGTATATTCTGAGGAAGGATGGGGCTCGATTACAACGAGCACTAAGTACCTGGTGTCTGGATGCTCTCGTAGAAGAATTCGGTTTCGAGGAGGTTTACCCACCTTTCATGGTGCGGGAGGACTGCATGATAGGAACGGGAAATCTGCCTAAATTCGGTGAAGACCTTTACCAGGATCGCGAAGAGGATTACTGGTTTATCCCCACGGCCGAAGTACCCGTTACCAATATGTATCGAAACGAAATCCTGCCTCCTGATTCCCTTCCGATTTCTCATGTGGCCCACACTCCCTGTTTTCGACGCGAGAAAGTTCATGCGGGTAAGCATGCCAGAGGCATACAACGCGTACATCAATTCCAGAAAGTGGAAATGGTCAAGTTTGTTGAGCCGGATCAGGGACCACAGGCGTTGGAGATGCTAACGCGCACGGCCGAAATTATGCTGGAGCGTTTGGGTTTGCCGTACCGCCGGATTCTAATTCCCACCGGGGATCTTTCTTTTGTAGCGGCCAAGAAATTCGATCTGGAAGTTTGGGCCCCAGGTTGCCAGGAGTGGTTGGAAGTTAGTTCCTGTTCCTGGTTCCGGGATTTTCAGGCCCGTAGGGCCAATATTCGCTATCGGCCTAGTCTGAACTCGCGACCCCACTTCGTCCATACTTTGAATGGTTCAGGTCTGGCATTGCCCCGTGTCATCATAGGCATCCTGGAAAACTTCCAACAGGCTGACGGGTCGGTAATCGTACCGGAGATAATTCGGCCCTTCATCGGGGGCAGCGAGGTGATTTCAAACCGCGGATCACAGTAATGGGTGTCAAGGGTTCCGCTCCAATTCTTGTATCGAGGGCTCGCAATCGATATACTTGATTAGCCATGGCATGGGTGATGCCGTTGACGGATCGGATCTCCACGGCCTGGGGAGGATGGCCGAGTGGACTAAGGCGGTTGTCTTGAAAACAACTGTGGTGAAATACCCACCGGGGGTTCGAATCCCTCTCCTCCCGCCACTGCCATGTAAGCTTTTTGGGGAGGTCGCATAGCCTGGTTTAGTGCGCCCGCCTGCTAAGTGGGTAGGGATTTTCAAGTCCCTCGAGGGTTCAAATCCCTCCCTCCCCGCCAGATATATAGAAGGGATAATTTGCTCCCAATGATGTGGCCCCGTAGCTCAGCGGATTAGAGCATCTGGTTGCGGTCTAGAAGGTCAAAGGTTCGAATCCTTTCGGGGTCGCTAGAAAGCCAATGGGACAGGCTATTCGCCTGTCCCATTTCTTGACATAGCGGAAAATGTCCCGCCGGATTAGCCCGGTGATTCTTCGATTAAACGCATCAGCTCTGCAAGGATTGCTTCCAGATGAGCGACATGTTGGCCATAGGCCGCCCAGTTGCCGGCCTTCTGTGCTTCGATGGCCAGTTGATAGGTTGTGTTGGCATCCAAGACCAATTGGTTCACATCTGTCCCCAAGACCTGCGGGGCTTGCTGTGAAGAAGAAGGGGATGCAGGAGCAGACACATCCGGGGCTACCGAACTGATACTTCCTGCCACAGTACGTGGATCCCCCATCAGAGAAGCGATGGCTTCGTCCTCCAGCAAGACCTCTCCGAAAACCTCCACCAAGGCAAGGCCTAGATTGGGGGCCATGACTACACGGTCATTGACGGCGATGATAACTCGCTTCAATTCCGGGATGCGGCCTGTGGCTGCCTGGAGGTAGAGAGGTTCTACATAAAGAAGACTGTTGCCCAAGGGAATGACCAGCAGATTGCCCCTGATCACCTGGCTGCCTTGTTGATTCCACAGACTAAGTTGGGAACTGATGACAGGATCCTGGTCGATGCGCGCCTCGATCTGTTTGGGGCCGTAAATCAGGGAATCCTTGCCAAAGGTGAAGAGCAACTTTTCTCCGTAGGCGGCAGGATCACTCTTGGCAGCCAGCCAGGCAATCATGTTTTCCCGCGTAGCAGGGGTAAAAGGCAATATCTGGACGAAATCCAGCTTGTCGCTACCTGGCAATTGCATGAGCACATAGTAGGGTTCCATTTCCCGGGCCTGGTCATCAAAGAATTCCTCTGGCCATTGCCAAACATCCTCGCGATTATAGAACTCGTTGGTATCCGTCATGTGATATACAGTCAAGATGCGCGCCTGGGCCGTAAAGAGATCCTGCGGATAACGGATGTGTTCCCGCAAGTCGGCCGGCATATCTTCGAAGTCTGAGAAGAGTTTCGGAAAGATACGGCTGTAGGCATGGGCAATTGGATCTTCTGTATCCACGAGATAGAAAACAGCGGAACCATCATAGGCGTTAATAATGACTTTTACTGAGTTCCGAATGTAGTTCAGGGACTGATCAAGAATTATTGGTTCGCTATACGGAAATCGGCGGCTTGTCGTATAGGCATCCACAAACCAATACAATCGCCCATCGTCTCCGATCACGATATAGGGATCTTTGTCATAGGTAAGGAAGGGCGCGACCTCATTCAGTCGTTCATAAATGTTACGACGCCACAGAAGTTGACTGTGGGGAGTGATGTCGCCAGTAAGGAGCAAATTGATATCGGCAAAGCGAACAGTGAAAGCCAGACGTGTCAACAGATTACCAATCCGAATTCCACTGTCACCCTGAAATTGGGTAAAAACGTTGCCGTCATCCGTACCGTAGTCGAATTCCGCCGTCCTGGTATTGCCGACAACGTAACCGTAACTGGCCTCGCTGAAATATAGTTGTGGCTGCTCAATGGCAATCGAACCCTTGGGAGGAAGGTCTTGCAAGATGAACGTGGGGAGCCCGTCAAAAGTGATTTCGGATACAGGAGATACGGCCACTCCATAACCATGGGTATAAACCAAACGCTGGTTTACCCAGGTTTTTGCCGCTTCACTCAATTGTTCCGGCACTAATTCCCGTGCGGAAAGCATTACCTGCTTCAGGTTGCCGTCTACTACATAACGATCTATATCGATGTCACGAAACTCATAGTATTGTCTTAAGGCTTGGATCTGATTGTAGGTTGTTCGCATGGGACGGTAATCCCAAAGGCGGATATTGGTGATCGTATCCGACTGGGATGTGAGTACATCGGTGCTCAGGTTTTCACGAGCATTGTAAGCAACGGAATCAAGATCATCCAGGTCATATGCCTTGCGGGTAAATTCAATGTTGTGTTCAATGTAGAGGGCTTCCCGCGAGTACTCGTTGGGAGCGACAACAAATCGCTGGAACATCGTTGGGAGAAAGTTGCCAGCTACAATCGCCACCGCAATCCAGATTCCCAGTGCATACACGATCACCTGCCAAGCCAAGCGGACAAAAACGTTTACGAAGACTAAAGCGGCAATGATCAAGGTGACAATAGACAATACAGTGAATATAGGCAACTGCGCGTTTACATCAGTGAATCCGGCTCCAAACACAGAACCTCGGGGACTGTAGACAAGATCGAAGCTCTGTAATCGATACTGCCAGGAAATGAGAACCAGAATGCCAATTACCAAGAGGCTCAGATGAACCTTGACTTTCCGGATTTCGAACCACTTGCGCCAGTCGAAGCCGCTGATCAGCATGGCACCGATTAAGGAAAATACCAGTGCTGTCAGCAAAAAACTCCGCAAGGCCTGCCAGATGGGAAGAGAAAATACAAAGAAACTGATGTCAAGCTGGAAAATCGGATCCTGGAGACTGAAATCTGTCTGATTCAAAAAGAGCAGGATTTCTTCCCATTGCGACATCATGGCCAGGCCAGACATGATGGCTAACACTGTAGCGCCGACATACAGGAGTGGCGTTACCCTGAGGCCTAGCATGGATTGGGACATGGAATCCAGAGGAGAAGCCCCATCACTGGAGTTAAGACGGGCCGCAAGGGCGATATTTCCGGCCAACAATAGCCAAAAAATGGCTGTGCTCACCAAGAACGTTGAACTGGAAGCTACAATGCGGGTGATATAGACTGAGGTAAAGTCAATACTCTCAAACCAGAGCCAATCCGTTATGTATCCCAGGACCCGTGAACTGAGAAATAGGGCCAATAGGCCGAGCAAGAACCAAAACATTCCCCTCCGGCTCCCCCGAGGGATTTCCTCCTCCAATACAGTATTGGTTCCATTGCCGTCATCGGAGGTGGTGGCAGCAGGTAAATCCCCTCGCTCATTTTGTAATTGCTCCAATAGATCGCTGAAAGGATCCTTGCCATTGCGCGAATTCGACATTTCTTTTAATTCCTGGTAAGGCGTGTATCAGAGTCCATTTTATAACGAGTTGGAAATTCTGTTTGCGGTTTGCCGTGTACAGGATGACCATACACAGCAAACGCAGAGAAGATGTTGGGGATTCTCGTGAGACTTGGGCATTGGGGAGGTTCCTGAATTGCGCATAATGTTTGTGGCCCCATTTGGTATGAGTCAGAAGACTACGGTTTGGGCCCGAATTCTACCCCTGGCGGCAGAACTGGCCGCTATGAAGCATGTGGTCAGCATTCTGGTTCCTCCGTGGGATTCCCCACAAGAGTCGGACACGGTTCTGCAGTATCAACGGGTGGGAATCCATAGGGTTGACATAAGAGGCGGCCTGGTTCCGATCGTCTCCAGAATGATGTGGGAGATACAGAAGTTTGGTCCAGACATCTTGCACTTCGCAAAGCCCAGAGCCTACAGCGGCATCTGTCAGTGGCTTGCCTATCAGGGAAGGCATTTTTCCATAGCAAAGCCAGCTCTAATCCTTTTGGATGCAGATGATTGGGAACAAGCGTGGAATCCACAGTTGAAAACGTGGCCATGGGTTGAATTCTTCCTGGCCTGGCAAGAAGAATGGGGACTTAGGCATTCCCATGGCGTAACCGTAGCTAGCCAGTGGTTGTGGCGCAGAGTGGATGCTTATGTACCGTCGCTATCTAAACTCTACTTGCCTAATGGCATACCGCAGAAGTACGAGTTAGCAGGCTCAAGAAAGCAAGGACCCCCAACGGTTCTCTGGTTTACCCGATTTGTTGAGATCGAACCAAGCTGGATCGCTGACTTCTGGTCCGTACTGCAAGTCCAGATACCCAACTGCCGTCTGATTGTAGCGGGTTCTCCTGTGGAACCTGGTTTGGAACGACCGTTTCAAGAAGCGCTATCCGCTAATCCCTCAGGCAATTCCAGAATTGACTGGCTGGGATACATTGATCCAAGAGGATTGCCTGAACTCTATGCCCGTTCCCATTGTGCCGTTTTCCCCGTTCGGGAGAGTGCTGCTAACCTGGCAAAGTGTAGTGTTAAATTGATCGACATTGTGGCGAATGGTGTGCCTTGTGTCGCCAGTCAGGTGGGAGAGCAGGCCCGATTCGCACCGCTTCCACAGGTAACAATGCTGGACGCGAAGGCCACCAGCGGAGAATTTGTTTCAGCGGTTGCTAACAGGTTGGGGAATCCAGTAACTCTCATCCCTCAAAAAGAAGGAGGCAAATCTGTCCCTACGTGGACCGAACTGGCGCTGCATCTGGAAAATTTTTATCGGACACTTCGTTAGCAGGCCCTGGAATCAAGGAGATTCAAGGGACGTACTTATGGTGGTAAGGACGGTCGGTTACTCGCAGGAGACCCCTCTTGCCTGGAAGCCTGCCTTGCCTCGTAACGTCTGGTTGCCTCTTGTCGGGCCAGGTATCGTAGGCGGTCCCGTGATAACCAGCGTCTCGGGTCATCCGGATCATGGATCAACCGGGCTGAGACAATGTATCCAGTATGGGCAATCATTTGATCCTCAGGACGTAAACGGTCAGGGATGGGTTTGTACCTGCGCACCCAGATTTCTTCAATCTGAATCTCCGCAAACCCAGACTGTTCAAGAGCCTCCATCTGGGTACTGACTTGGTTGGTAGTAGGCAAGAAACTGACGAAATTCCCACCTCGCTTAAGTACGGACCTAACCTTGTTCATGGCCCGCCAGGGCTCCCGCATGTCCAGCACCACTGCATCAACCTGGTATGTACAGTCCCAATTTTCCAGGTAACCCAGATGCATCTCAACCAGTGTATGCAGTCCATAGCGAATCAAGTTCTGACGTGCAATCTCATACATTTCGGAATTGCTCTCCACGGAGATGACCTTGCCTTCTGGGGCCACGGACCATGCCAAGGCGGTGGTCAGAGAACCACTGCCTGTTCCAGATTCCAGTACTACACTCCCGGACCGCAGGGCTAGCCTCTGGATAATCAGGGCTGCATCCTTGGGGTAGATGATCTGCGTGGCTCTCCTGAGCCTCAGCATCAAGTCGCTTAAAGTAGGTTTCAGCAATAGAATGGGTTGGCGACTCGCAGTGAGGAAGGTAGTCCCAAAAGGTTGACCAATGAGGGCATCATGTTCGATAGTCCCAATGTGACTGTGAAATCGTCGTCCTGCTTGCAATTTCAGCAAGAATTTCTTTTCATTTTGCGTAATTACCAGAACTAGGGAGCCTTCCGTCACTTGATTGTATCTGTTGTTCATCCCGGTTACACCTTCGTTCCAAGTATCATATACCGGCTTGCCCATAAAATATTTCAGCAGTTTGGTAGCCACCTATAATCCCTCTCATTGTTCTGATATAGGATGGCGAATTGCGGTAAAGGGATCTGGCAGATAAAATTATGCTGTCTGGCACCATGCAAGACTGAATTATCGTGGGAAAGTACAGGCACCTAGACTAAATCAATTGCGTTATAGGCTCTCAGGAGAATGGTTATGAGAAAGTTGGCATTGGGACTGTTTGCATTGTTGATCTTGTCCCTGCTCTTGGCCGGATGCGCCCCCCGCCCCACTGGTGGTCAAACGGCTGCACAAGCTTCCCCCGGCGAGATTGTGGTGGACCTGCCTGCACTGGTACTTGATTTTGATAGAGACGGTTCAGGGAGTATTGGTGGCATCGACCTTGGTGAACTGATGGGGGGCGATGGAGTGAGCCTGCCACCAAATGCCTTGGATGGCTTGGCGGATGCTAACGTGCAGCATATTCAATTGGACGCTCATCCTGCTGGCATGACCCTGCGTGTGAATGGTTTGCCCATGCTCGGTTCAATCGCTTATGACCCCGAACGACTGGAAAGTACCATGACCATGTTGAATGAGTTGTCTGGCAGTCCTATGTTGGCCATGCTGGACGATCTGATTCCCGTACTTTCATCATTGGTGCCGCTGCTAGATAACTTGGGTGTAGGAGTTATCGCCCGCTTCCCTGTTCCAGAGGGTATGGATGAGGTACCCCTGGAAACAGCCATGGACAGTCCAGCCCCAATGGGTGTGGTAACCGACTTTCTTGCGAACGTGCAACAGCAGCCTCGCATTAGCTTGCCCATAGTCATTGAACCCGATGGTACTTGGGGTACTAACGAGCTTGAGCCAGCCGCCTTACTGGCGATGATGGGGGGTAATTCCGATCTTAGCCTCCCTGCTGATACTGTGGCTATGTTGGCATCATCTGGAATTGCTACCGTGGAAATCCGCACGATGGCGGAGGGTCTGTCACTTGCTGTTAATGGTTATGCCTTACCGCTCCTAACTTGGAATCAGGGGGAATTTCAGACCTTGCTATCTTTGGTCTCAAAGGCCGACATGGAGGAATTGTCAGGTCTTCTGGGGCTGGTTGAGGTCATTCTGCCCCTACTGCAGGTAACTGACCTTGACATAACTTTGCAATTCCCTGATATGAATGCGGCAGCCGCAGGTTGATAGGTAGCCTTCATTACTTGACGCTTGATTCCAGTTGGGCGGTCTTATCCAGGCCTTGGCTGAAGTAGATACGGGTTGCTGCGCGGCGTCAAGGTCAATTCTGCTTTTCGGTCAGGCCTCCATGTTTTCTCGCCATGATTGAATTTGCCAACAATGTAACTAGGCGACTTGACCGCTTGAACATTGCCTATACCTGTTTTACTTACGACTATGATGGGAATCAGCATTCTGCCGTTTCAGTTGCCGACACCTTGAACTTGCCGCGTGAACAGGTGTACAAGACCTTGGTGGTACGGGATGCGATTGTCCCCAGGTCGTATTCACTCTGTATGCTTCCGGGACCGAAACGGCTGGATTTGAAGATTGTTTCAAGGTACCTGAACCTCAAGAAGGTCGTGATGGCAACACACCAACAGGCTGAAACTTGGACAGGGATGAAGACAGGAGGAATTAGTCCCTTGGCTATGTCCGTGCATGGATGCTCTTGCTTGCTGGATGAGGATGCAATTTGCTGGGATGAAATTGTCCTCAGCGCCGGTGAGCGGGGATTTCAATTGCAAATCAAGGTAGAGGCACTGATTAGACTGATGAAACCTCTGCTGATTCCACTATCCTGATCCCGGGAGGACCCGGACGGGGTCCCTAACTTTCTTATTTTCACACAGCCACCCTGTTTTCTGTAGTCATCGTTCGCGCCCATGGCAAGCCTTGAACCCAAAAATGAAGGCCGCTGGCAAGCACCTGATCCGGAAGAATCGGTGTCCCATACCTTTGCCAAAATTCAAGTTGGGGATGAGATAGTTAGGTATCGGGCTTCGGCGGGCCTATATCTGTTGACCGAGGACAATGGACAGCCCCGGGCCCAGATTTTTTATGTCGCCTATACCAGCCTGGATGTTGAGTCTACAGATTCCAGACCAGTGGCGTTCTGTTTCAATGGCGGTCCTGGTTCCTCTTCGGTCTGGTTGCATATGGGGTGTCTTGGACCCCGCAAAGTTGATATGGAAGATGGATTGGAACCACCCAAACCACCATTTCGTCTTGTTGACAACGCATGGAGTTTGCTGGATGTAGCTGACCTCGTCTTCATCGATCCTGTATCCACAGGTTACAGCCGACCTGCGCCTGAAGAGGAGGCCCAGGCATTTCATGGTGTGGAACCCGATGTGGAGTCCGTGGGGGACTTCATACGTCTCTGGACGTCCCGCGAAAAGCGTTGGGCATCCCCCAAATTCCTGATCGGTGAAAGCTATGGTACGACCCGGGCTGCCCTATTGGGTGGGCATCTGCAACAGAAACTGGGTATGTATCTCAATGGAATCGCTCTTATATCGGTTGTGCTGGACTTCAGTACCATTCGCTTCAATCTCGGCAATGACCTGCCGTACTTGCTGTATATACCCACCTATGCGGCCACAGCTCATTATCATGGCCTTACGGCCGCAAACCTTTCAGACTTGCTGAAGAATGCCGAAGACTTCGCTCTGGGGGATTATGCAAGTGCACTCCTGAAAGGTACATCGCTTTCGGAAGAGCAAGAGCACTCAATAGTCAGCCGACTGGCTGACTTGACGGGACTGGGGGAAGAATACGTGCGACTCAGCAACATGCGGATTGAGATTATGCGATTCGCCAAGGAACTGCTCAGATCGGAAAGGAAAGTTGTGGGGCGCTTCGACAGTCGCATTACAGGCAGAGATCGGGATGCAGTAGGGGAACATTTTGAAAATGATCCAAGCCATGCGGTTGTGCACGGGACCTTTACCGGAGTATTCAATGAATATGTACGCAGTGAACTCCTCTTCAGTACGGACCGGCCTTACCACATAATCGCTGAACTGTACCAAAGCTGGGATTACTCTCAGCACGCTAATCGTTACTTAAATGTGGCCGAGACGTTACGTTCCGCCATGGGGCAGAACCCCCATCTCAAGGTGTTGGCTGCCTGCGGACTCTACGACATGGCAACCCCCTACTTTGCGACCGAATATACTTTCAATCACATGGGTTTGCCGCCTGAATTGCAGGACAATATACGTATTACCCGTTACCAGGCGGGACACATGATGTATGTGCACCGACCTTCCCTGGTGCAGCTCAAAGCTGACTTGGCAGCGTTTGTCCAGGAAGCTTCCTGAAAACTGAAAGCTTACGGTTGGAGGCATGTCAGGAAGTAAGAGTTTCCTTGGACAGAAAGCGAGGATTAACAACATCAAGTCCTTTGGCCTGTCCCATGTACATGGCCAACAACTGTACTGCGACTATAGTAGGTATGGGGCTGTAGCAGTCTTCCACCTGGGACGCGGACGGTAAGGGAATCAGATGAGTTGCATCGTTCCAGCGTTGAGGATGATGGGTTAACACAACCAACTTGGAACCCGCCTGAATTGCACGGGATGTGATTTCTGTGTAATGCGGATTAGGCTGGCACCCGGAGTCCAGGCATATCACCACGGCTTGTTCATCCAGCAAAGCGATTGGGCCGTGAATCAGGTCAGCACTGGTAAAGGGCATAGCGTGAATGTAGGTAAGCTCCTGTAGTTTTAGTGCCGTTTCACAAGCGGTTGCATGATGAAAGCCGCGTCCAATAACCAGCAACGTAGGGTACTGATGCAGTTCTTGGGCCACTTCCTTGATCAACTCTTCCAATTCAAATATGCCCTTTATCGCCTCGGGCAGAGAGGCGAGAGGCTTGTCAACGGATCTTTCGGAGTTCCAAGCTTGGCTTAGCATTGCCAGAGTCACCAACTGATTGACATAAGTCTTGGTAGCAGCAACGGCCCTTTCCGGTCCAGCGGCAATATCCAGAATGTGGTCGGCACCCTTGGCCAAAGGTGAATGAGGCGTATTGGTAATCGCCAGGCAATAGACTCCCATTGCGCGTGCAGTCCGCATTATGTAACCCAAATCCGGACTCGATCCTGACTGACTCACGACAACCAAAGAAGCATCAGATGGCATTGGCATGGAGTCCAGGAAAGTTGCTAGGCTTGGCTGAATCAACAGGACCGGTGTCTGGTTTTGCCAGCCAAACAAATAGGTGGCATACAAGCCAGCATTACGGCTAGTACCCCGCGCCAGTAGAACCAGGTTCCGTACCTTCCTGTTATGCATTTGGGCCGCAATCTGCGCTACGGACGAGGCATTGGCTGAAAGACAGCGTTCGACGGCAACGGGTTGCTCGCGAATTTCCTGATAAAGGGTATTCATCTGTGGTTTAGATTACTCTGTAAGGATGTGACCCCAATGGGCTATCATTCGGGTATAGGCAGAGTCTAGCACTGTCGCGAGATTGCGCCATTCTTACTGAGTCCTTCCTTTAGGCAATCCCTTATATGAATCTGGACTTAACCCCTAAGCAGCTGCAGCTACAGTCCTGGTGCAGGGAATTCGTGGAGACGACAGTAATGACCAAGGCCCGTTATTGGGACAAGCAAGCTTCGTTTCCCTGGGACATCTATGACGCGGCTCATGATGCTGGCCTGATAAACAAATATGTGCCGTCAGCATATGGTGGGCAGGGGAGTTCTCTCCTGGATGGATGTATTGCAAACGAGGAGTTGGGCTTTGGCTGTACGGGCATTTCAACTGCCATTACAATCAACGATTTGGGGCTCTTGCCGCTGCTGATCGCAGGCAATGAAGAACAGAAAAAACATTATTTATCCATGATAACGGGAGAAAGACTGCTGGTTTCGTTCTGTGTAACGGAGCCGGAGGCAGGTTCAGATGTTGCAAGCATGAAGACCACAGCCACTTTACATGGAGATCATTGGGTTATAAACGGAACGAAGAAGTGGATTACAGTTGGTCCCTTTGCCCACTTCTTCGTTGTGTTTGCCGTAAGCGATCACGAACAAGGCCACAGAGGTCTTTCCTGCTTTTTGGTGCCTGGCGACCATCCTAATATCACCCGGGGAGAGCCATTGGCCAAGATGGGACAAAAGGCCGCTCCGGCATGTCTTGTGCAATTTGATGACGTTGCTGTACCTGTAACCCACATGCTGGGACAGCCTGGTGATGGGTTCCAAATCATCATGAAGAGCTTTGATTTCAGTCGTCCTTCGCTATCCGCCCAAGCCGTTGGGTTGGCCCGGAGAGCATTGGAGGAAGCTGTCAAATATGCTGGAGAACGGCAAGCCTTTGGTCAGTCAGTTAGCCGTTTCCAAGGAGTCGGTTTTCTTCTATCTGACATGACTATCAAAGTGGAGGCAGCCCGATGGCTGACTCGTTGCGCGGCTTGGCAAAAGGATAAAGGCAATTCCAACACCCGCGAAGCAGCCATCTGCAAAGCCTATTCAGGTGATGCCGCAATGTCTAACGCTACGGAGGCTGTTCAAGTATTTGGCGGCAACGGGTATAGTGAAGACTTTCCTGTGGAAAAGCTGATGCGGGATGCCAAGATTTTCCAGATTTATGAAGGTACCACGCAAATTCAGAAGCTTATAATTCTGCGTGATCTTTATCAGTCCTGAAAAAAGCCGAAACACTCCTGATTCCCTGCGGAAAGAACCGGGAAAAGTAGAGCTGCAGCTCTAGGCAACACGACGGCAAATATTGCTCCCGTCCAGATAAGATTCTACAATTGCCGAATCAAAGCAAGGTATCGCCTGTCTGCCACCTGACTAGGCCAAGGTGGCTTGGGCACCGTTTCCCATGATTGATTTCGGGAGGATAAATGGCTGAATACAACGCTTCCAAAATTCGCAATATTTCGTTGCTTGGGCATAGTAGGTCTGGCAAGACCACCTTGGCGGAAGCCTGTCTGTACAACAGCGGTGCCATCAGTCGCATGGGTGACACAGAGGAAGGTTCCGCCGTTTGCGACTGGGATGAAGAAGAACATGCTCGTGGGATCTCTTTGGGTCTTGCTGTTGCCCCCTACGTTCATCGGGATTTGAAATGCAACTTGGTGGATACGCCAGGTGACCCGAGCTTTATTGGGGAGGTTCTGAGCGGGTTGAGTGTCACCGAATCTTCTCTGATTCTTGTTGATGCCGTAGCAGGTGCTGAAGTAGGTACCGAATTGGCCTGGTTGCGAATTCAGAATCAGGAACGGCCCTGTGCCATCGTAATCAACAAAATGGACAGGGAAAATGCCGACTGGGAAAGAACTCTGGAAAGTCTTTCTGGGGCCTGTCCCGGGGCTAATCTAATACCTATTCAATTGCCAATAGGGCAAGCTCTGGATTTCCAGGGAATCGTAGATCTGATTCAACTGCAAGCTTGGTTAGGGGTTGGAGAATCCGGTACTGAAATCCCCAGCGAACTTTCAGATCTGGTCGAGGAGCACCGCATGATTCTCGTCGAGGCCGCAGCCGAGTCGGATGATGAACTGACCGAGAAATATCTGGAGGAGGAGGATTTGACCTCTGCTGAGGTGCAACAAGGTTTGATCCAAGGCACGGCAGCAGGGACTGTGATCCCGGTATTCTTTGCGGCGGCGGCGGCGAATATTGGAATTAGATCCTTGATGGATATTTTGGCTTGGCTGATGCCTACCTCAGATAAGGCTCGTCCAAAGCTGGTAAGTCAGGTGGATTCATCAGAGGCGAATGCCCAGGAAGACCAAGGGGTATTTGCCCTGAGTTGCAAAACTATAATCGACCGTTATATGGGACGAATCAATTATGTACGAGTATTTCATGGCGATCTGATCAAGGGTGAAAAGGCCAGGGTTTCCCGGAACAATACGGTTGAGGACCTGGTCAATGTGCATACGATTCTCGGCAAGGAACTGGAGCCGGCCCATAAGATTGCGGTTGGCGATATCGGCGCTCTTTCCAAAATGGCAGATTTGACCACAGGGGACACGGTTTCAGATCCGGAAGGCGAAATCGTATTGGCCCCACCTGATTATCCCATGCCTCTTTACAGCCTGGCGGTAGCGCCAGCTACTAAGGCAGACAGCGCCAAGTTGGGACAGTCACTCAGCCAGGTGGCAGAAGAAGATCCCACTCTCTCCGTGGTGAACGTGAGAGAGACTAGGCAAACCTTGCTACAGGGAGTGGGAGATATTCAGGTAGACGTAGCTGTAAAGAGATTAGAGACGCGTTATGGCGTCCAGGTTGAAACCACTGTTCCGAAGGTTCCTTACATGGAGACGGTTACTCGGACTGGTTCGGCTCAGTATCGTCACAAGAAACAGACAGGCGGTGCTGGTCAATTTGCCGAAGTTCATATGCGAGTAGAACCGTTGGAACGAGGCCAGGGATTTGAGTACGAAAGCGAAGTCTACGGTGGTGCCATTAGCAGCGTGTACCTTCCTTCCATTGAGAAGGGGGTCAAACAGGTGATGGAGCAGGGAGTTGTGGCAGGATTCCCCGCGGTTGATCTGAGGGTGGTGGTCTTCGATGGTAAGGAACATCCGGTTGATTCCAAGGACATTGCCTTTCAAATTGCTGGTCGTGAAGTCTTCAAGATGGCTGCTTCCGAGGCTGGTGCAACGCTATTGGAACCAATTTACAGAGTAGCCATTTCTGTGCCTGAGGACAACATGGGCGACATAATGGGCGATCTGACAAACCGAAGGGGTAGGGTACTTGGTATGGATCAGATGGCCAACCGTTCGATCGTCAATGCAGAGGTACCCTATGCCGAAATCATGCGTTATGGGACAGACTTGCGTTCCATGACACAGGGTCGCGGTACTTATGAGATTGAATTCCTTCATTATGAACCGGTGCCGAAGCACCTGATTGAGAGAGTCATCGCAGCCAACAAGGACGAAGAAGGTGAGGAATGATAGACCCTGTGCCGGGAAACTAGATACCTGGCCCCTGATATCGGTTTGGGTGCAAGGGAGAGCGGAATCTTGTCCCGTTCATTAAAGTTCCAGGTGTAATGCACTTCGCTTTCTTACTGGAGGCGGCAACCAGACTCTGCATCGTACTCTGGTCTCTCTTTTGCTTGGGCCTTGCGGTCTACGGATTCAATGCCCTTTGGATGGTCTTCCGTGCTTGGTGGTCACGAAAATGGCACAGGGAATTACCAAAGGAATTGACAGAGTTAACCAAGTCATGGCCCAGAGTCACGGTCCAGCTGCCGCTGTACAATGAAGTTCACGTTGTGAATCGGGTGATTGATGCCTGTGCCCAACTGGAATATCCGGTTGAGAAACTAGAAATTCAAGTACTCGATGATTCCGTGGACCGAACAGGTCTTCTGGCTAGGCTCCGTGTGGCTTACTGGCAACACAGGGGGCGCAATATCCGATATTGTCCGCGTCGCTCCCGGGTTGGCTACAAAGCTGGTGCCCTGCAGCAGGGACTGTCCAAGGCCACAGGGGAATTCCTGGTCCTCTTTGACGCTGACTTCCAGCCGAAACGGGATTTTCTGTTGCGCCTCCTGCCAATCTTTCTGGTGCCAGGCCAGGAAGACATTGGCTTTGTCCAGGCTCGTTGGGGCAATCGAAATATAAACCATTCTTGGTTTACCCGCGCCTTAGGCATGGCCGTAAATGGCCATTTTGCTGTTGAATCCCTGGCGCGCAGCCGGGCCAACTTATGGTTTGGATTTAATGGCTCCGCTGGCATCTGGCGACGTTCTTGCCTGGATGATCCCCGTGTAGGAGGGTGGATCGGCGATTCCTTGTGTGAGGACTTGGATCTAAGCTACCGGGCCCAACTGGCAGGTTGGCAGGGCTGTTACCTGGATCACGTAACGGTGCCGGCCGATTTGCCGGTCCAGGTAGCGGCGTTTCGTACCCAGCAGTTCCGTTGGGCCAAAGGCAGTGTCCAAGTGCTGTTCAAGCTTTTCCCTGCGATACTTCGAGCGCATCAGGTTGGATGGGGAATCCGTTTGCAAGGTCTTTGTCACTTGAGTGCTTACTTTTTTCATGTTTGTCTCCTGGGCCTCTTTCTTCTGGCCTTGCCTATGTCCCTCATGCAAGCGGTGCCGCCAGATTGGCTCTGGGGGCTGGCCCCGGCAGCGTTGGGGCCCATCCTGATGGCAGTTTGTGGTTCTTGGGCAAATTCCGAGAAGAGACCGCGACTGTGCTGGCCAGCCTTGGGAGCCCTGCTGGCCATGGGGGTCGGATTGTGTCTGACCAATTCCTGGGCCGTACTTGAGGCAATACAGGGAAAGTCCAGTTCCTTCGCACGCACACCAAAAGGCGATCTGAGAGATCAGGGGGTATCCGCTTACCTGCAGGACCCCTGGCCTCTGGAGAATCGCCTGTTTCCCTGGGAGATACTCTTGATTGTGTACTGTTTGGTTGCCTTTTCGTGGGGGGTATATACTGGTAACAGTGGCGTATGGCCTGTATCGGCGCTGGGAGTTTGTGGGGTAAGTTTCCTAACGATCTGGGCTCGGCGGGAGCGGTACAGGGCAGAATTGCGACTAGGTCCGGGTCCAGGCGGGGCGTCGCAACCTGATCCAGGACGGGCCTGATATCCGAGATGTGGGAAGGACCCATGCCAAAGAGACGTGACCAACTGACCTGGATGCAGAACAAGGAAAGAGTCATCGTCCTTGCCAATGTGTCGAAACAGAATTTCATCCTTGAGCTACCCACGGGGCGTTGCCGACTGGACGCGGGAAGAACCTTGCAAACCTTGGGTAGTGTATTGGAATTTCCCCCTATCAAGGCGCTCGTTGACAAGGGGGATCTGGTCGTCAAGACTTAGTCCCCCTAAAAGAAATCCATTGAAATGCCAACCTGCGTCCTGATTGACGGGCATTCAGAGGCCTATCGGGCCTTCTATGCCATGGGTGACTCGGGGCTCTCGGTCCGAACCACGGGTGAACCGACTGGTGCGATTTTCGGATTCTTGCGCCAACTCCTTTTGGTTTTGCGCCAGCGGCAACCCGATTTCCTGATTGTAGCCTTTGATCCGAGCCGCACGTTTCGCGAGGAGCTGTTCGGACCCTACAAGGCTACCCGGGCCAAAATGCCAGAGGAACTCTACCGGCAGATCAAGAGGATTCAGCAGATCCTGGATGCGATGAATGTCTGTTACCGGACCGTCGACGGCTATGAGGCAGATGATGTGATTGGCACACTGGCGGCCAGAGCGGAAGCGGAAGGTATGGAGGTCCTGATCAAGACGGGAGACCGGGATCTGTTTCAGTTGGCCACCCGCAAGACAAGAGTCCTGTATACGTCGCGAGGCGGGGACAGGGAGTATGATGCGCTGGCCGTGAAAGAGCGATTTGGCGTAGAAGCTGAGCAATTCATTCAGATGAAAGCCTTGCAAGGAGACACCTCGGACAATATTCCCGGGGTTCCCGGGGTAGGGGAAAAGAGTGCAGTCAAGCTACTTCAGCAATTTGGCTCTATTCAGCAGATTTTTGACCATATTGAAGAGGTTCGTGGGCCCAAATTGCGCCAGAATCTGTTGGCGCATCAGTCGCAGGTGGAAGTCAATCTGCAACTGGTGCGGATTGTCCAGGACATGGAGATTGCCCTCGATTGGGAAACCACCAGACCCAATCGTCCGGATCGGTCCGCCGTTACCCAGCTCCTGACGGAGTTGGACCTGAATTCCGCCCGTGCACTGTTCGAGGAGCAGTTCAGGCCACCCGACCTGTTTGCAACCCCGTTGTTAGATGGGGCGGGAACCCTTGAAGCGGAACACGAGCAACGCACCGCTGGCTATCAGTGTATCCAGACCTCGACAGACCTGCAGGCCCTGGTCGATCAGATGGCCGAAGCCGAGGTACTGGCCTTCGATTTCGAATCAGATTCCACGGATCCACTTACCACGCAGGCAGTTGGACTGGCAGTGAGTTGTGCGGAGGGCCAGGCGGCGTACCTGCCGGTGGCCCATCGCCAGGGGGAGCAATTGCCCTGGGAGGACATATGCCTGGCTCTCCAGCCTTTCTTCACGGACGAAACCCGTATCAAAGTAGCCCACAACGCCAAGTTCGATTTGTTGATTGCCCGTCGCCTTGGCCTGGAACCTACCGGGCCCTTGCACGATACCATGATAATGGCTTGGGTGACTGATCCGGGACGACGTCGCCTTGGCCTCAAGGATCTGGCGCAGGAGGAACTGGGGTGTTCCATGCAACCACTCAAGGATCTGATAGGTACGGGACGCCACCAGGTCACGATGGACCAGGTGGCCATTCAGGCTGTGGCTCCCTATGCCGGAGATGATGCCGCCCAGACCTGGGACCTCTTTAGGCATTTCCGTGCCATCTTGGAGCATCAGGACTTGTGGTCTCTGTATTTGGATATTGAACAGCCCCTGATTCGGTTACTGGCTGATATCGAGACTCAGGGCGTTAGGCTGGACCGAAGCTACCTTCTTGCCTTGCAGGCGGAATTTGCCGGTCGGCTGAAGGTCTTGACAAGGCAGATGTATGAGCTGGTCGGTCGGGAATTCAACCTGCGCAGTTCGCAGCAATTGGGACAGGCCTTGTTTGATCCTGAAGGCCTCAATCTTCCTACGAAAGGCCTCAAGCGGACCAAGTCCGGAGGCTATAGCACGGCGGCAGGCGTGCTGGAGGATTTGGCCATGCGTGCCACGGGGCTTGATGAACGGCAAAATAACGCCTTGCAGACGATACTGCAATACCGGCAACTGCACAAACTGCAGAGCACCTATGTTGATAACCTGCTGGTTCTGATGCGCACCGATAGTCAACGGGTCCATACCAGTTTCAATCAGGCTGGTGCTGCTACTGGTCGCATGAGCAGCAATAATCCCAATTTGCAGAATATTCCCATCCGGACAGAAGAAGGGCGTCGATTGCGGCGCGCCTTTGTGGCTCCCGAAGGCTGTTGTCTGCTTGCGGCCGATTACAACCAGATTGAACTGCGGGTTCTGGCCCACGCGGCGGATGAACCCAATCTCATCTGGGCTTTTGAAGAGGACCAGGATATTCACGCCATCACGGCGGCAGAGCTCTTTGAAGTGCCATTAAGGGAGGTGAGTCGGGAACAACGGGGTCTTGCCAAGACCATCAATTTTGCCACCATTTACGGTGTCAGCGCCTTTGGTCTCAGCAGTCGCACGGAAATGTCCAGGACGGAGGCAGAGGAATTCCTGGATCGCTACTTCATGACCTACCCCAAGGTGGAACAGTACATTCAGGAGACGTTGGCCCAGGTATCCAGGCAGGGCTTCGTGGAAACTCTGACCGGGCGCAAACGGCAGTTTCCTGAATTACAGAGCGGAAAATTGCCGCCCCACAGGCGACAGGCGATTGAAAGAGCCGCCATCAATGCCCCCATTCAAGGTGGTGCGGCTGACATCATCAAGGTGGCCATGATTGAACTGGACCGGGAACTCACTACACGATCGTTGCAGAGTTCAATGATTCTACAGGTACATGATGAATTGGTGCTGGAAGTGCCCTACGCGGAGCAGCAGATCGTAGCAGGGCTGACGCAGCAAACCATGGAAGGGGCCTTCAAGCTCAAAGTACCGCTTAAGGTAGATGTCGAAGCTGGAAGCAATTGGCGGGATCTGCAGCCCATCACCATAGTATGAGGAAGAAAGTCCAGTGCCGACTCTTAGAGATATCGTCAAGCAACAGATCCAGATTGGACTGGAGGCAGCCCAGCTAACCCAAGGGTGGAAACTTGCAGAGCCCGTCGAGTTTGAGGTGACCCAACCCAAGAAACCGGAACATGGAGATTTCAGCACCAATGTGGCAATGGTACTGGCCGCCCAGCTGAGAAACCTGGAGATAAAGTGCAATCCGCGCGAAGTCGCGGCTACCATAATGCGCACTGTGCCGAGAGAAGGCCCTATAGCTTCCATTGAAGGGGCTGGACCTGGCTTCATAAATCTACGCATTGATCCTGCTTGGTATCGAGAACAGTGCGCCAACATTGTCTGCTGTCCCGAAGCCACAGGTCAATTGGATTTAGGACAGAAGCGGCTATTCCAGGTGGAATTTGTCAGTGCCAATCCTACGGGTCCCCTGCACTTTGGCGGGGCGCGCAATGCTGTGCTGGGTGATGCCATCGCTCGAATCCATGAAGCTGCCGGCTTTCGCGTACAACGGGAATTCTATGTTAACGACGCCGGAGGACAATTCGACTTATTCGTCGAAAGTCTGTGGGCTGCCTTGCTTCAAAGTTGGGGGCACCAGATGCCTTACCCGGAAGGTGGATACGCGGGCGCATATATGCAGGATTATGCTCGGCAACTGGGCGAACTGTTGGCCGTGGATTTGAAGACAATGGAAAGGCGGGAAGCATTGGCGGCCATAAGGCCACTCGCCCTTAAAATCGTGCTGGAAGATGTGCAGACTGAAATCGCTCTGTTGGATATCCGCTTTGATGAATGGTTTCGGGAGCAGACGCTTCACGACGACGGTTCAGTACGGGCTGGAATTGAGCGCCTTTCCCAGCTGGGTTTTACCTATGAAAAGGAGGGTGCTCTATGGTTTGCGGCCAGCCGCTTTCCAGGCAATGACCAGGATGTTGTCCTGATACGAAGTTCCAGAGAACCAACCTATTTTGCCGCAGATGTTGCCTACCACTGGAATAAACTGGAAACTAGGGGATTTCGGAAAGCTATCAATGTATGGTCAGTAGATCACCAGGGCCACATTCCTCGAATGGAAGCCTTGTTGTCAGCTTTGGGCCTTGATCCGGATCGACTAAAGATTGTAGTTTACGACCTGGTCAAGCTAGTGCGCGCCGGCAAGGAGATAGCGATGAGTAAGAGGGCCGGCCAATTCCTTACCTTGCGGGAAGTCGTGGCCGAGGTCGGCAAGGATGCCGTACGATTTATGTTGCTGACCCGGGCACCGGAAAGCGTGATCGAATTTGACTTGCATAAGGTGATAACGCAAAACCAGGATAATCCCGTTTACTTCGTTCAATACAGTCACGCCCGACTGTGTTCGATCCGCCTGCGGGCCCGGGAAGCAGGTATTCCAGTCCCTGTAGATAGAGCGGAAATCCATGGGTTGATGCAGCAGCTTGTCCACAACACGGAACTGGCTCTGATGAAAACGCTCTTGGCCTTGGACAGCGAAATTGAAATTGCACTGATGCGGTATTCTCCCCATAACTTGACCTATTACGCCATGCGCATCGCCTCCAGCATAAACGCTTTCTACCGTGACTGTCGGGTAGTAGATCCTGATCAGCTTTTGCTTTCCCAGGCACGTCTGTTGCTTTGCGAAGCGGCGCGGATTGTTCTGGCCCGGGTGCTGGAACTGATGGGTGTGCACGCACCTGAAACCATGTAACTGGGGAGGCCTTTCTACGTTCATGTTTCACGTATTGGTCGCGGATAAAGTATCTGCCACAGGCCTGGCGATTCTGCGGGACGATGCCGATATTCAGGTGTATGACAAACCCGAGATAAGTGCCGAAGAATTGCAGAGATGTATTGCGGGTTATGATGCCCTGATTGTACGTAGTCGTACCCGAGTATCTCGCTCAGTTATTGAGACGGGCAAACGCCTTCAGGTCATTGGCCGAGCTGGAACGGGGGTTGACAACGTGGACTTGGAGGCAGCCACGGAGCATGGTGTGTTGGTGGTCAACGCCCCTACAGGGAATTCGGTTGCAGCGGCAGAACACACAATTGCTATGCTCATGGCCTTGACCCGAAACATCCCTCAGGCGGACGCAGAAATGCGTAACGGGCAATGGAATCGACCCCGTTGGATTGGCAATGAGGTCAGAGACAAGGTATTTGGCACTATTGGATTGGGCAGGGTCGCCACAGAAGTAGTAAATGTCCTGCGAGAACTGGGGATGCAGATTCTGGCATGCGACCCCTTCATTACTCCAGAGATAGCCGCCCAGCGCAGTGTTGAATTGGTGGATCTCGAGACACTTTTGCGAGAGGCGGATTTCATTTCTATACACGTGCCGCTTACGGAGGCGAATCATCACCTGTTGGGGCAGGAGCAGTTTGCTTTAGTCAAACCTACCGCCCGGATTCTCAATGTGGCTAGAGGCGGGCTTGTAGATGAAAACGCTCTGATCGAGGCCATTTCGTCTGGGCAGTTGGCAGGGGCAGCCCTGGATGTCTTTGAAAATGAGCCGCCAGAACCAGATAGCACACTTTTTCAGCATCCCTCAATCATCATGACCCCGCACCTTGGTGCCAGCACCGTTGAGGCTCAGGATCGGGTTTCGCACGACGTGGCAATCCAGATCCGGGATGTGCTACAGGGACGGCAAGCACGTTATGCCGTGAATGCACCGATTGTACCGCCCCGAGACCTGGAGTATTTGGTACCCTATATCGATCTGGCAACTCGTATGGGAAGATTCCTCATGGAAGTCGAATCCAGCGGCGCGACCCAAGTGGAATTGACCGTGCATGGCCCCATCGCAGAGATCGATCTGACCTACATTCGTGCAGGGGCTCTCCAAGGTCTATTGGCCGGTATCTTGGAAGAACGGGTAAATGTTGTTAATGCGGATAGGTTGGCCAGGCAACGAGGTATGCATCTGATGGAACGCAAACAGATTCAGCATACACATCGATATGACAATATGCTGACCATGCGTCTGACGCACGGAGAACAGCGTTGGACTGTTCGTGGGGCAGTCTTGCATGGAGTTCCCAATATTGTGTCGATCAACGATCTATGGGTGGAATTCGTTGCGGATGGACATATGTTGCTAACAGCCCATATGGACCGGCCCGGCATGATCGGACGCGTGGGGACTATCCTCGGAGACGCAGATGTCAACATCAGCTTCATGCACGTGGGCCGACGAGCACCCCGGCAACAGGCCATTATGGTGATTGGAACGGATGAATCACCGCCAGACCAAGTATGTAATGCCATCAGGGAACTGGAAGAATTTAATTGGGTAAAATCAATAGCTCTCTGAAAACCAGAGAGCTGTCGCCAAGAAATAAAGTAAGTTCCTGAAGTTTGTCTCCAGGTCTATGTCTTCCTCCCCCAACTCCTCTGCTCAACTGGTTCAAGCCAAACGCCTGGCGACGCTTCTGTTGGCTGGTATGACGGTTCCTGCTCTTGCGTGTGGTACCTTTTCCACTCAGTTTCCTATTGATTCGGCAATGCCTCCGGTGATCGAAACGCCTACTGTAGCAATGCCCACCAGTACCCCGATAGTCATACCCACACCAAACTTGCAGGCATCAGAAGATGGTAGTCAGGAAGCGGGAGGTGCCCTTGGCACCGTCTTGGCCCGCAGGATTCCCTTCTCCAACATAGATTTGACTGTCGGGGAACGAGCCCGTATTGTGGCATCGGAAGGGATTAACTTGCGAGAGGAAGCCTCCACCCACAGTCCAGTGGTGAGCCGCTTGGCCAACGGGGTTCTGGTCCTGGTGTTGGATGGACCGTTTCAAAACGATGGCTTGTATTGGTGGCAAGTGGAAACCGTGAACAAGCAACTGGCAGGAATGGTCGCAGAGGGATTGCCTGAAGAACCCTGGTTAGAACCAGCTCTTGGCGCCATCGCTCCCGTGAATCGTGACCCCGTGGTGGGGGACCGAGTGCTTGTTTCTATTGCTCGTCTCAATCTACGGGAATCTCCCAGTCTGAACGCCGCCGTAGTAGAGGTGATTACCGAAGGGAGTGAATTTATTGTCTTGGAGGGCCCCCTAGAGCGGGACAACTACACCTGGTACCGGGTCCGCCTCATGAATGGCGAACTCAACGGCTGGTCAGTTTCTCACGTCCGGGCTGAACAACGAGCCTTGACACCACTGGAGTAAGGACTTAACTCTATGGAACAAGAATGGAACGGGTTATGACCAAGATCGTGGTAACTGGATTAGGTGCCTTGACACCTATTGGCAACAGCGTATCTGAATACTGGACCAATCTGTTGGCTGGTGTAAATGGTGCTCGTCGAGCCGAAAGTTTCGATCCGGAGGATATGCCGTTTCAGATTGCGTGCGAAGTAAAAGGGTTTAATCCTGAGGAATTCCTGGACCGTAAGACCGTCCGCCGCACGGCGCGACCTACCCATATGGCGGTGGCAGTGGCCAGGGAGGCCCTTGCCGACAGTCGACTGGAGATCACGGACGAAAACAGAGAAAGAGTTGGGGTCGTCATGAATACGGGGGCAGGAGGCATTGTCGAGGTCATCCGTGCAGGCACCCAACTCAAGACTAAAGGCTGGAAAAAGGTTACCCCCATGCTGGTGCCTACCAGTATGAGTAATGCAGTCAGTTGCCTGGTTTCTATTGCAACCGGAGCTCAAGGACCCGTGATCACAGGAACTGCTGCATGCGCATCGGGTAGTTATGCAATTCTGGAAGCATTTCACATCTTGCAGCGAGGGGAAGCTGATGCCCTCATTGCGGGTGGATGCGAGTCGGCATTGGAGCTCTCCATTATTTCTTCTTTTGGTCGTATGGGTACGTTGTCCCACGATACAGAGCCAAAACAGGCCAGCAAGCCATTTTCATTTGATAGAGATGGATTTGCTCCAAGCGAAGGCAGTGCCGCGCTTGTGATGGAAACCGAAGAAGGCGCCAAGGCCAGGGGCGCACAAGTATACGCGGAGGTTTTGGGCGGGTATCTGACAGGAGATGCCTATCATATTACAGCACCGGACGCAGTTGGTAGAGGAGCTGCTCGAGCCATGCAGGAAACTTTGCGAACCACCGGACTCGCTCCCTCCGACGTGGATGTAATCTTTGCCCACGGCACTGGTACAGTGCTCAATGACAAGACCGAGTGTCTTGCCATTCATCAGGTTTTTGGGAACTTGGCCAATCAGATACCTGTGACCAGTGTGAAAAGCATGATTGGTCATTCACTGGGTGCTGCCGGAGCTCACAGTGCAGTAGCAGCCATAAAGTCACTTACCACTGGTGAAATTCCACCTACTATCAGCTATTGTCCAGACCCCGAGATCGACCTGAATGTGGTAGGCAACGTACGTCGAAGGGCGGATCTTAAGGTCGCCTTGGTGAATGCCTTCGGATTCGGTGGCCAGAATGCTGTGTTAGCATTCCGTCGTCCAGATTCCTGGTAGGTTGACGCATGTTAAGTTAGCCTGCCAGAGAGTCTCCCCAAGTGATCTCTTTAGCAGTCAGTATGCTAGTCACCTTCGCCTTGCTAGTCTTTGAATGTTGACAGGCCGTCGAATAAAAGGCTCAACACATACAAGGCTATCCTTAGAAAGCCGGCTATCAATAGCCCATACTTGCATGAGAAGCATCAGGCAAGGTCGTCCTCTTGATTGGCCGGACGATCGCTAACCGAAGAATCGCCTTCTTTGCCTTTAGTGCAAACTCTTGGCAGGTTTGCCTCTTTTGACAGGTCGCTCTTACAGAATTTGCACCAAACCTATCGTCGTGAAGATGCCACCAAGCAAGTAATAGGCAAAGCCGTCACGAATCCGGTCTTCTTCGCTTTCTCTTGATTTCATCTTGTAGTTTCCGTAACGAAACATGAACCAGACAGCAGTCATGAGCAAGGGGTGACGAAAGGCGATCAGGGCGATCGATGATTGCCATTGCTGTGTAGTTACCCAGTAGAGGACGCCTAACAGCCACTGCATGTCAGCCGAAATCAGAAACACTCGGTTCAGCAATGGAAACCCGCTGGCCAGAGGGCATTTCCGTATCACGGAAGTTGCAAGGATGCCCCATGTAACAAGGAGTAACAATCCGAAAGGGATTACCCACCAGCGGTGGGCCAGCAGAAGGCTGTCAGCCCAGATTGTGTTCACAGGTATTTGATCCTGACAATTCCCAGTCCAAAGACAACCAGGCAGGCGGCTCCCCAGATGACGGCAGAAACAAAGCGGGACCGATCAGGGATATCCCGTTTGAGCCTAGCGTATCCCACATGATATATCACCATGGCGATTATCATGTTGAGAGGATGTTCAAAGCTGCGAAGGGCATCCAATCCTGTCCATCGCTGCTGTGCAATCCACAGTACAATTCCCAGGAGCAACTGTAAATCCAAGACAACCAGATATGCCAGGCTCATGATTTTGTGGATTGAATCCCATTTGGCCTGGCGCCAGAGACAAGAGAGCATCCATAGAAGAAACAGGCTGGCCACTACCGTCAGTAGAGGCCAGATATAGACAGTATGCAGTGTGCGAAGCAAACTCAAACTGTCATCCAGCACTGTACGGCAAGGCGGATTCGCACAGTCGAGAAGTCGGAACAGTAAGTACATAACCTTCGAAGGGAACGTAGAATGGAATAGAAATTCAGTGTCCAAGCCCCTAGTATCGCACGCAGTGCACCGTTGGCAGGATAGTTTCTGTCGTTACCGAAAAATTGCAAATCTGTAAATTGACCTGAACTTCCGTTATGGAACATGTTGAAAGGAGGAGCTATTCGTGGATCAGCCCAACGTCATATTGATTGTTGCCGACGATCATGCCCCAGCAGCGATAGGAGCCTATGGCGCGCGAAACAACCGCACGCCCCACTTGGATTCAATGGCTGCCCAAGGGCTGCGTCTGGACAATTGTTTCTGTACCAATGCCATTTGTACTCCAGCCCGGGCTTCCATTTTGACGGGGAAGTACAGCCACACTACAGGAATCAGGACACTGTCTGATGTTATCGATCATGATCGGGAATCGACTTTGGGTATGTGGTTCCAGCAGGCCGGATACCAAACAGCCATGATCGGAAAATGGCACTTGGGACATGGTGGCAGATCCGATCCCGAAGGCTTTGATTACTGGAATGTCTTGCCAGTCCAGGGTTCCTATTTCAATCCCGAGACTTACGAGATGGGTCAGCGCCAACAATATCAGGGGTATGTTACTGATCTCCTAACGGATTTCTCTCTCTCATGGCTCGGACAACGTGAGGGTAGCCGGCCCTTCTTTCTCTACTTGGGCCATAAAGCCCCGCATGATAATTTCCAGCCCCATCCGCGTCATCTGGACCGATATACCGAGCCAATTCCTGAGCCCTTGACCTTGCGGGACGACTATTCTGAACGAACACAGGCCGCTGCCATGTCCCAAGCTCGTGTTGGCTCCATGCATGAGCGCCATCATCTGCCGAAAACAGCATCGGAGAACCTACATGAGAAGGAAAGATTAGCCTGGAACTACCAAACCTTCATACGGAATTACTATCGGTGTATAGATGCCGTGGATGAGAATGTCGGTCGCCTTTTGGCATATCTGGATCGGTCAGGTTTGCGCGATGACACGATTGTGATTTACACCTCGGACCATGGTTTCTTTCTTGGGGATCATGGCTGGTACGACAAACGTTTCATGTATGAGGAATCCATCAGAATTCCCTTTCTCATGCGCTACCCCCGTGGAATCAAGCCAGGAACAACCAGCCCAAGCATGGTATTGAATGTAGATTTTGCCCCTACTTTGCTGGAGATGGCTGGTATTCCTTTGCCCGTTGGACTTGAAGGTTCTTCCTTCGTCCCTATGAGCAGGGGAGAAGCACAAACCTCGTGGCGCACTTCGATGTATTATCGGTATTGGATGCATTTGGCCCACTTTGGTATCCCAGCCCATTACGGAGTGAGAACGGAACGGCACAAGCTGATTTACTACTACGGAAAAGATCTGGGTTCTGCCGGGGCCATAGTGGGAGACACATCCCCTGCGTGGGAACTGTTCGATTTGGATCAGGACCTCTATGAGCTTCACAATCGATATAACCTACCAGCATATGCTGATACACAACAGGAATTGCACGCCGAGCTTGATCGCCTGCAAGAGACCCTAGGAGACACACCACAGCATTAACAGATAGCCAAACTGGACGGCGAAAGGCGTTCCCAAATCCAAATCGGTGCAGTTGAGGGCAACTGGAGGTATGTTCCTGGCAACGAGGCAGGATCAACAGTCGTGCTGGCCTGTAGGCAGGAATAGGTCGCCGTTTTCGTCATGTTGCATCGTAACCTATGGCAAGTAACAGGAGGTCCTATGCCATCCAGACCCAATGTTGTCCTGATCCTTACGGATGATCAGGGTTATGGAGACTTGGGGTGCCACGGGCATCCTGTTCTCAAGACACCCAACCTGGATCAATTTCATGCCGAAAGCATTCGCTTCACCAACTATCATGTGGGACCGACGTGCGCTCCTACCCGGGCAGGACTCCTGACCGGACACTTTGCTAACAGCACGGGCGTCTGGCATACCATTGGGGGACGTTCCCTCTTGCGTGAGAACGAGGTGTCTTTGGCGGATGCCTTCCACGCCAATGGCTATGCCACTGGCATCTTCGGCAAGTGGCATTTGGGGGACAATTATCCGTATCGCCCCCAGGATCGGGGATTCACTGAAGTCGTGGTCCATGGAGGCGGAGGCGTAGGCAACACGCCCGATTATTGGGGCAATTGCTATTTCAACGATTCCTACTGGACTGGGCAGGATTACACCCGGTTTGAAGGGTATTGCACCGACATCTGGTTTCAGGAAGGCATGAACTTCATCGAGCGCCACCGGAACGAACCGTTCTTCTGTTACATTCCCACCAATGCGCCTCATTCACCCCATCTGGTGGAACCCCGCTACAGCGACCCGTACCTGGCATTGACACCGGATTCAGAGCGTGCCCGGTTTTTCGGCATGATCGCAAACATAGACGAAAATTTTGGCCGCTTGCGCGCCCTTTTGCACAAGCTGGGGTTGGCCCATAACACCATGCTGATTTTCATGACGGACAATGGCTCAGCTGGGGGTGTGCGAACGGATGAAGATCAGTTCGTAGTCAGTGGTTTCAATGCGGGCATGCGAGGTCAAAAGGGTTCCCCCTACGAAGGGGGGCATCGGGTACCGTTTTTCCTGCATTGGCCGGCAGCTAACTTGGACGAGGGCCGTGACATTCTGACACTTGCGGCCAATGTTGATTTCATGCCCACTCTCGTCGATCTTTGTGGTCTTGACGTACGGGATCCGCATTGGGATGGAACCAGTCTGAGGCCGTTGCTGGATTCCCATACCGGAAACTGGCCTGAACGGACGCTGGTAACCGATTCCCAACGATTGGTTTATCCTGTGAAATGGCGCAAGAGTGCGGTCATGACTCAGGATTGGCGACTCATCAACGGCAGTGAGCTGTACCACGTGACCATTGACCCGGGCCAGCGCCAGGACGTGGCCTGGCAGTATCCAGAGAAGGTTGCCGAGTTACGGAAGGCCTATGACAGCTGGTGGGAAGGGGTATCAAGGCAATTCGCCGCCGACGTTCCCATTCGCATCGGAGATTCAGAATCAGAGGATCTGGTGGTCAATAGCCATGACTGGCGTAATCTTGATTGCGAATGCGTATGGAACCAGAATCAGGTCCGTGAGGGGCTCTGTTACAACGGTCATTGGGAACTGGATGTTGCCCGTTCCGGGACCTACCAATTTGAACTGCGTCGCTGGCCCCGTGCGGAAGACCGGCCTGTGGCCGAAGGTATTCCAGGGCGCGTGATTGCCCTTCATGAGATGACCCATGATTCAGGCTACGGGGGTGGCCATGCTCTGGACATCGTGGCAGCAGAGATTCAGGTGGGCGGCTGTCGTGACCGGGCGCACGTTGATTCGCAAGCCAAGGGTCTGGTCTTTCAGTTTGAATTGGATGCGGGTCCAACCCACCTGCACACCTTGTTCCGCACGCGATCCGGCCGGGATCTGGGTGCATATTATGTGTACATTTCCCAATTGAATTAAACTGAGGACTTCCAGATTCAGGCAAGGAGCATTCTATGTTGCGATGGGGTGTAATTGGCTGCGGACAGATTGCCTGTGACAAAGCAATGCCGGGAATCAACAAGGCCCACAACGCCGAATTGGTAGCTGTCTCTGATGTCAGGGAGGAACGTCTGAAGTTGGTCCAGGAGACGTGGGGCCCACAGGTTGCCACCTGCAGGGACTACAACGATTTGCTGCAGAATGACCAAGTGGATGTAGTGTATCTTGGTCTGCCCAACGCTGTCCATCACCCTGTTGCGTTGGCTGCAGCCGCCCAGAAGAAACATATCTTGAGTGAAAAACCCCTGTGTATTGATGCGGTCGAAGCCCGGGAAATGATTGCCGCCTGTGAGAAAAACGGCGTGCGCCTGATGTGTGCCTACATGTCTCGATTCGGTGATTCGTTCCGGGAAACCAAGAGGCTCGTACAAAGCGGCACACTGGGCCAGATTGCAATGGTCAACGCCAGTTTCTCCTTCTCGGCTTACAGGGGATATACACTGGACAAGATAGGCTCTTGGCGTTGGACCGGAAAACGGGGAGGGCCCTTGCTGGATGCCGGCATCTACCTGGCTTTCGCCATCCGGGAGCTTCTGGGTTCACGGGTGGCCCGGGTATCGGCCCAGTTCTCGACCGTAGTCGCTCACGATTTCCCGGCTCCTGATACAGCCATGGCCTGGTTTCAGTTGGAAAATGGCATTCCCGGGATCCTCAGCACTTGCTACTCGCATAACGATAGCACCTTTGCCATATTGGGTACGGAGGGTAAAGCCGTGGTGTATGACTGCTTTGCCCAGAATCCGGGAGGCCACCTGATCGGCAAGGCAACTGGCTACGAACTGGAATTCCAATCCAACCTGAACCAACTGGATCATTTCAATAATTACTGGAAGGAAATCGAGCATTACTCCCACGCCATTCTCACAAATGACGAGCACCGTCCTTCGGCCCAGGAAGCACTTGAAGACATGATGTTCCTGGATGCTATCGCAGAATCGGCGGATACGGGCACCATTGTTGAATTGTCCTATTGACCCCCTATCTTGCAAGAGGAGCATTACTGATGAAACTGGCGATCAACGGTCAGATGTTGGCCCGTGAGCATGCACTGCCCGAAGCGTTGCGAATCGTCAAGTCCTATGGCTTGAACGATATGGAAATTTGGCCCCAGAACTTGGTAGGCGGAGAAACCCCGGAAGAACAAGAACGGTATGAGACGAAGGACATCGATGCCGCCAAGCGCGCCTATAGGGAAGCAGGTATGGACTGTGCCTGCGTTACACTGGGCTTTAATGCGATCCGAACTTGCACTACATCAGGCGGCGTGGCCAATGCGACAGCAGCCCTGGTCGGCGCAGTGGATACGGCAGCAGTTCTGGGAGCTCCGGTTGTGAATTGCTATTTGGCCCATATGCCGGCCAATCTGTTTGTTGATGCCATGAAACCGGCGGCCCAATATGCCGCGACCAGAGATGTGGTGATTGTCCTGGAAAACGAAGCCCATGACGGATCTGGATTGGCGCTGGATGTCAAAGATATCCTGGAAGCCGTGAACTCACCGCACTTCAAGACTCAATACGATCCCTGCAATTACTACCATGCCTACGAAGAACCGTATCCGTATGTTTATGAGATTGTCAAGGACTATATCGGATACGTGCATCTGAAGGGCGGCATTCGCTATGATGAACGCTGGGACTGCTATCGTGGTGGTCTGATGCGCGGTCGTCGTGGTGCCTGGATCGGTTATGTACCGCTGCCCGATGCTGCTTTTAATGTCGAGCGTATTTTGCAACGTCTCCAAGATGACAAGTACGACGGCTATGTCACACTGGAACCACATGTACCTTCGGAGGCACTCATGACATACTTCGATATCGAAGTACCCTACCTCCGTCATCACTTAGGACTTTAGACTGAGGCCTACTACAGGTTCCAGTTACCTGACCATTTCAACATCCATGCATGTCTGGGAGAATACAATGAGCTTAACCTTGGGAGTCTTGTCAGACTCTTATCGCCGTCAGTTACGCCGCATCAAGGACCGGCCAGCAATTGATATTGTGCTGGATAAGGTGGCAGACGTCGCCCGGGAAATCGGTATTGATCCCATTGGGGTTGATTTCAGCGTCGGCGCGCTGGCCAGTACGGAGATCAGTTACCTGAAGGATCTGAAGAACCGGCTGGAGGATCTTAACATGATACCTACGGTGATCATTGGAACTCTGGGTTTGCACGCCGATGAGGAATTCGCCGGTCCCCCCTTAGCCAACAGTATCCGCAATCTGGAGGTGGCTCATTACCTGGATTCTCCACTGGGCCTCTTTTATTTTAGCTACGGTGGCCGCGTTAAACGTGAGGGACGCATCCGCATCGCCATAGATCAAATTGGTCAATTGGCCGAGGCAGCCCGGGACTATGGTATGACTGTCACGACCGAGAACTATGACTTCTTTACCAGTGATGACTTTCTCCAGATTTTTCAGCAGGTAGGTGCTGACAACGTGGGTTTACATAATGATACAGGAAATTGGTTCATTCTGGATGAGGACCCATTAACCGCCACTCGGAAACTCAAGGAGTACACCTACCATGCACACGTAAGGGACTACCGTATTGTGGACGGGGTCTGCAGTTCCGTTCCCATTGGTATGGGAGATGTGAATTTCCCGGCGGTCCTCACTGAACTGAAAGATGTGGCTGATCGGCGGGACCGCTTTGTCATGGCCATGGAAATGGATATGGATACCGGCGGCCCGGAAGCTGAAGATGAGGCTGTCCTAGCCTGTGCTCAGTACATGAAGAAATGGCTGGACAATCAAGGTTGATTGGGTAGTACCAGTCTTTGTCCCGCCTCCTGCGCGGGGAGGCGGGATAGGAATCAGGCGTTACTCAAGAGGATTTCCAGTTCCTCAAGCTTGGCACTCGTAAAGATATCAGGAAGGTATTGGTTCAGGTTCCTGAGGGGGAGGCTTTCCGCCAAGGCATAGCCCCAAACCATCATGAACTGGGGAGTTTGTGCCAGCGGCCCCAGCGTATCCAGAAGCTGTTCCCCACAGCGCGCCATTACGATCGGTAGCGGAGTATCCAGGGTAAGAGCCTGCTCCGGGACGAAAGGGTTTTCTTGCCAGGCGGATGCCAATGCATGCTCGCACGTCAGTCGAATATCGCGGGATGAGGCGCCCACTTCCATGTAATATGTATCCTGGTCGGCTTTCCATTCCTTGGTACGGACATCAAAATAGCTCAGGTCTCTGCCGGACAAGCAGAACTCTACATGCTTGTTTTCTCCTGGAGCCAGACTGATGCGCTGGAATCCCTTCAATTCCCGAACTGGACGTGAAAGTGAGGGATTGGCCTGTCCCACATAAAGCTGCACGACTTCCTCACCGGGCCTGTCCCCCGTATTCAGGATGTCTGCGCCAATGCGGAGCAGACCTTCACCCGAGTGCAAGTTGCCCTCAACCGAGAGATTCGCGTAGGCAAAAGTGGCATAAGACAATCCATGACCAAAGGGGAATAAGGGATCCACATCCCGGATATCATAGTGGCGGTACCCAATGAAAATGCCTTCACCGAATCGGACCTGGCCTTTGTCGCCCGGAAAATGGACATAGGCCGGCGTATCCTCCAGGCGACGGGGCAAGGTCATGGGCAGACGCCCTGCAGGGTTAACTTCGCCAAACAGGACATCCGCTAAGGCGCGACCGAATTCCTGGCCCGGATACCAGGCGTAGATCACAGCGGCAACCTCATCCAGCCATGGCATAGTTACTGGACTACCCGCATTTACTACCACCACGGTGTTGGGATTCCGCGCCGCCACGGTTGAAACCAGTTCGTCCTGCCGACCGCTAAGCCCCATATCAAGGCGGTCTTGTCCCTCCCCTTCCCAATCCAGGTCCAGGCCAACAACCACGATAGCGGCATCTGCCTGGGCTGCCGTCTGTGCTGCGAGTTCTATGGCATTGTCGGGCAAAGGGGGTACCACGCCAAGGCGAAGAAGGCCAATCGGCAAACCGGGCCGACAGGCGAATTCCAGTGTGATGGTAGTTGAGGTGCCGGTGACAAATCGCTGGCGGAAGGTCTTCTCCGCAGAACCCATGCCCATGAAGGCTTCACCGGGCTCAAATTCTTCCCAGTTGTTGATCACCGTTTCGTACCCGATTTTCATGCGGGCAAAACCGGCTACAACCAGGCCAAACTCATGGACTCCGTCTTCGGCCGGAAGGAATTCCAGGGTCACACGGGCAGCAAAACCCGGCTGAACCTGGTCCGGCAGGCCGCCCAACCAGAAGAGCTGGGTGGTGTGCCGTACTTCTTCCGCTACCGGTTCTCCTTCCAGGGCAGGATTGTTGAAGTACTCTATCCGGACGCCTCTTTCGGTGCCTTGGCAGCCTAACATGGCCGGTGCCAAGAGAGGACTGTATTTGTGGTTGGTACATCCCATCGCATAGCGGATTTCGGTTGTATCTCCCACCAGTGCCTGGATGCTTTCCAGGGGATGGCGCTGGTAAGGGGCATTGACCATGCAACTGCCTCCGCCCATGATGCTTCCGATCCGGGCGTTCGGTCCTATGACTGCCACGGAGTCCAGTTGCTGCGCAGACAATGGCAGGACATCGTGTTCATTCTTTAGCAACACAAGAGAAGCTGCCGCGGCCCGATAGGCAAGCTGGTGCGTGTCTGGATCGTGGCGCGAAGTTTCAGGCTGGATCCCCTCACTATCCAGGACCCCTGTGCGTTCCGCCAGGCGCAGATACCGCAAGACTTTGTCATCCAGTTGGGTTTCATCCAGTTGGCCAGCCCGCACACGGTCTGTCAGTCCCGGACCAAACATAAGGCCGGGACCAGGCATTTCCAGGTCCAAACCTCCCTCAAAGCTGCCCACCGTACTCCGGGTACCAAACCAGTCAGACATGACCAAGCCATCGAAATTCCATTCCCCCTTGAGAATGTCCAGCAAGAGAAAGGAATTGGAGGCGGCATATTTACCGTTGACTATGTTGTAGGAGGCCATGATGGCCCAGGCGCCACCTTCCGTTATAGCCATTTCAAAAGGTAACAGATAGATTTCCCGCAGGGCCCGTTCGTCAATGAGCACCTCCAGGGTCATGCGCTGGTATTCCGACTCATAGCCTACGTAGTGTTTCAGACAGGCTGCCACTTTCTGGGACTGCAAGCCTTGGACATAGGCCGACGCGAGCTTACCCGTAAGAAAGGGATCTTCGGAATAACATTCGAATACACGTCCGTTCAGCGTAGCCCGTTGCATGTTTATGGTAGGAGCCAACAGGACTGATGCACCTTTGGCTTGCGTTTCCTTGGCCAGTTCTAATCCCACTTGCCGCAGGAGTTCCTCATCCCAGGTGGCTCCCAGGGCGGACCCGCAGGGAAAGCAGGCGGAAGTCATTGCCGCTTCCATATTGCCTCTGGCACCATTGGGCCCATCCGTGACTTTCATGGGGGCTAGTCCCACCCTGGGGACCCCCGTAATTTGCCACAAATTCTCGCCTGACGTGAGGGATGCTTTCTCATCAAGGGAAAGCTGATGGAGAAGCTTGGTAGTTCGATCGGTCATGACGCTTTCCTGCCTGTCTGGTACTTAACTTCCGGCTTCGCTGACAGCTAACCGGGACTTCCCCGCACGGAAGCTGACAGATCCCTCCGATTTTAGGCAATTCCCAGATTGTCTCATACAATGACAACCGCATGGCAAAGCGTGCCTCACCGTTTGCATGCCGATGCTTACTCGGTGCCACCCCTTGCGCACGTGTGACTGGAACCCTTGCAGGGAAAGAGAATTCGGATGGCTGAAAATAAGATGGTTGTGCCCAAAGAAGGGGAGCAGGTTACGCACGACAACGGGCAATTACATGTGCCTGATCACCCGATTGTCTGTTTCATCGAAGGGGATGGTACAGGACCTGACATTTGGAATGCCTGTCGGCGAGCCCTGGATGCTGCTGTGAAAAGGGCCTATGAAGGCGATCGTGCGATCGCTTGGATGGAAGTGTACGCCGGAGAACGTGCTAACGATATATGGGGCAAGTCGATTTGGCTACCGGAGGAAACCCTGGAAGCAATTAAACGTTTTCGGGTTGCCATCAAAGGTCCTCTGTCAACTCCCGTAGGTGGCGGAATCCGCAGCATTAACGTGGCTTTGAGACAGCGCTTGGATTTGTATGCCTGTGTCCGTCCTGTTCGTTATTTTGACGGTGTACCCAGTCCCGTGCGTCGGCCTGAACTGGTAGACATGGTGGTATTTCGTGAAAACACGGAAGACATCTACGCCGGGATTGAGTGGATGGCGGGAACAAGTGAAGCCCGTCAGGTAGTAGATTTTCTTCAGGGAGCTATGGGCTCGGACAAGATCCGATTTCCCCATTCCTCCAGTATTGGGATAAAGCCGGTTAGCCAGGAGGGTACGCACCGTCTGGTAAAAGCTGCCATCAACTATGCCCTTGATAATAAAAGGCGTAATGTGACTCTGGTACACAAGGGCAACATTATGAAGTTTACGGAAGGAGGTTTCCGTAACTGGGGCTATGAGACTGCTCAATCCGAATTTGGGGCACGGGCACTGAATGGTGGGCCCTGGCACCATATTAACGGCAGATTAGTTATCAAGGATGCAATCGCCGATGCCTTCTTGCAACAGATTCTGACGCGTCCCGATGAATTTGATGTGATTGCCACCTTGAACCTGAATGGTGATTACATCAGCGATGCCTTGGCGGCCCAAATCGGGGGCATCGGCATCGCCCCTGGCGCTAATATCAATTATGAAGCGGGATGTGCAATATTTGAAGCCACTCACGGCACTGCGCCCAAATATGCGGGCCTGGATCAGGTGAATCCCTCCTCCATGATTTTGAGTGGAGAAATGATGCTACGCCACTTGGGTTGGAACGAAGCGGCAGATTCCTTGATTGCCGCTATGGGCCGCACATTTGCCCAAAAGACGGTCACTTACGATCTTCACCGCTTGATGGACGGTGCCACCAAAGTAAAGTGTAGCGAATTTGCCACGGCCATAGTTGAAAACATGTGACATTCTGCCGGTCCCGGCTGATTCCTTGTGTCGAAGTAAGCCCTATGCTTTTCCGTTCTTCGATAGGCAAGAAAATCATAATGTCCGTCACGGGCCTGATCTGGATTGGGTACCTAGTCTTGCATATGTATGGAAATCTCAAGGCATTTGGCGGAGCTGACGCCTTCAATCACTATGCTGAGGCGTTGCGGGAATTGGGGGCTCCGTTGCTGGGACACGGCCATGCCTTAACAGCCGCTCGGATAATCTTCCTGGTTTCCATCAGTTTGCATATTTGGGCGGCATTGACATTGAAGCGAATGGCGATGCGGGCACGGCCCCAAACCTACCAGACTTTTAAGGCGGTGGAAGCCAACTACGCAGCGGTTACTATGCGTTGGGGAGGGGCAGTCATTGCCCTGTTTTTGGTCTATCATTTAGCTCATTTCACTTGGGGAACGCCGTTCCTGAACATTCAGTTTGTACGTGGTGATCCCTATCATAATCTGGTTATGGGTTTCCGGAATCCAGTGCATCTCATCCTGTACTTGCTTGCGTTGCTGGTTGTTGGTTTCCACCTGTACCACGGTTCCTGGAGTTTTTTTCAGACGATGGGATGGCGGACCACCAGGTACGACAGATTGATAAGAACTGGCACTGCTTTGCTGGCAGTGCTGGTCCCTCTCGGTTATGCCACGGTGCCATTGTCGGTGCTGGTTGGTTTTATCCAGTAGCCACGGATACCTCTATGATTTCGCCTGCTGTATGGCAATTGGTCACATGAGCAAGGAATCCACCACCCTCTGGCAGTCTGGCTTTGCTTTGCAAGGCCGAGTACCTTCCGGACCCATGGAGTCAAAGTGGGACGATCTTCGATTTGACATGGAACTGGTGGCACCGGCCAACCGGCGACATTACCATATTATCGTTGTGGGCTCGGGATTGGCAGGAGCATCAGTCGCCACAGCCTTAGCAGAGCAGGGATATAACGTTTCATGCTACTGTTACCAGGACAGTCCTCGCAGAGCGCATAGCGTGGCGGCTCAGGGCGGCATCAACGCCGCCAAGAATTACCGCAACGACGGAGACAGCATAAGACGTCTCTTTTATGATACTGTGAAAGGCGGTGATTATCGTTCCCGCGAGGCCAATGTCTATCGATTGGCCCAAGTTAGTACGGCAATAATTGATCAATGTGTTGCGCAGGGGGTACCTTTCGCCCGAGAATACGGAGGCTATCTGGACAACCGCTCTTTTGGAGGTGTTCAGGTGTCAAGGACATTCTATGCGCGGGGACAGACAGGACAGCAACTCCTGCTTGGGGCCTACCAATCTTTGGCCCGACAGATCGCCAGCGGACAAGTACAGATGTTTGTCCGCAACGAAATGCTGGACCTGATTATGGTCGATGGCGTGGCCCGAGGAATAGTAGTTCGTGATCTACTGACTGGGGTGATTCGCCCTGTCCTGGGAGACGCCGTGGTGTTGGCTACGGGGGGCTACAGTAATGTGTATTACCTGTCCACCAATGCCAAGGGATGCAACGCCACTGCTATCTGGCGTGCTTACAAGAGAGGGGCTTATCTCGCCAATCCTTGTTTTACCCAAATTCATCCCACCTGTATTCCACCGGCGGGAAGCCATCAGTCGAAGTTGACCTTAATGAGCGAGTCTCTGCGGAACGATGGACGGATTTGGGTACCTCGCGACAAGGAGGAGAAACGTCCGCCCAGCCAAGTCCCCGAGTCTGATCGTTACTATTTTCTTGAGGAGAAGTATCCAAGTTTCGGCAATTTGGTGCCCCGGGATGTAGCTTCCCGCAACGCCAAGTCTGTAGTGGATGAAGGCTATGGCGTCGGCGAACTCAAGAATGGTGTGTATCTGGATTTCCAGGAAGCCATGGCGCGACTGGGGGCTGAAGTCATACGGGCCCGTTATGGAAATCTCTTCGATATGTATCACAGCATAACCGGAGAGGATCCCTATACGACACCAATGCGCATATATCCAGCGCTGCATTACACCATGGGCGGCCTCTGGGTCGATTACCACTTGCAGAGCAACCTGCAGGGCCTGTTTGTACTGGGAGAGGCCAATTTTTCCGATCACGGTGCGAATCGACTGGGAGCCAGTGCTTTGATGCAGGGCTTGGCGGATGGATATTTCATAGCTCCCTATACAATCGGCAACTATCTAGCGTCTACAGAGCTTGATAAAGTGGATGAGAATATAGACCCAGTTCTGGAAACTATTTCTGACGTTCGACAACGGCTGGATTCCTTGATGGCAATAGGGGGCAATCAAACAGCCTCAAACCTGCACCGCGAATTGGGCCATGTAATGTGGGAAGGTTGTGGTATGACACGTTCTCAAGCATCCCTGACAGCAACACTGCAGGAAGTTAGGCAATTGCGCAAGACGTTTTGGGAAGATCTCTACGTTCCGGGTGAGCTGACCGAACTGAACCAGAATTTGGAATTGGCAGGTCGGGTTGCGGACCTGATAGAACTGGGAGAGCTTGTCGTCCTGGATGCCTTGCATCGGGAGGAATCCTGTGGTGGGCATTTCCGAGAAGAGAGCCAGACCCCTGACGGAGAAGCCCTGCGACAGGATGACACCTTCTGCTATGTCGCAGGCTGGGAATACATGAGGGACGGGCTAGCCCCCCGTCTTCACAAGGAATTCTTGGAATTCAAAGAGGTTCCCTTGACCCAGAGAAGTTACGCTTAGCAAGACCAACTGGTAATGTCATGAAACTATTTCTTCAGATTTGGCGGCAGAGGTCCGCTTCCAGTTCCGGTGCTTTCGAACGGTACGAGCTGGACGAAATCAGTCCCGACTCCTCTTTTCTGGAGATGCTAGATCTGCTGAACGAACACCTCCTGACCAAGAAGGAAATACCGGTTGCTTTCGATCATGACTGCCGAGAAGGGATCTGTGGCATGTGCGGTATGCTGATCAACGGTGTTGCACATGGTCCCGTACCTGGCCATACAGTTTGCCAGCTTCATATGCGTCATTTCCAGGACGGGGACACGATTATCATAGAGCCATGGAGGTCTGGGGCCTTCCCTGTCTTGCAGGACCTTGTGGTGGACCGGAGTGCTTTTGATCGCATTATCGAAGCCGGTGGCTACATCTCCTTTTCTACTGGAACGGCCCCTGAAGCCAATTCGATTCCCGTTCCCAAGGATGACGCTGACACTGCCATGGATGCAGCTGCATGTATTGGCTGTGGTGCCTGTGTAGCCGCTTGTCCTAACGGTTCGGCCATGCTCTTCACAGCGGCCAAGATTGGTCATCTTGGCTACTTACCGCAAGGTCAACCCGAACGATACCAACGGGTAGTCAGTATGGTGTCCAAGATGGACGATGAAGGGTTTGGTGGATGTACCAATGTCGGCGCCTGTACCGCGGTCTGCCCGAAGGAGATTAGTCAGGATTTCATCACTGCCATGAATAGGGACTACCGAAAAGCTGTTACACGCCAGATTTCGTTGCACTAGCCGCTGACAAGGGTTGCTGATTTATTGAACCAGTTAGAGGATACATAATGTCCTCCAACCTTCTTTCAGGAAATGAGCCGTTACATTACAACCACGGGCCATTGCCTGGGAGTGTTAAGGCCACAGTGAAGGATTTCTGGTCCTGGTCTGGTTCTGATCTGTTGAACAACACCTGGCGAGGCACCTTGGGCGAATTCTGGATAGCCTGTGCCCTCAATATTGTTCAAGAACCCCGGGAAGAATGGGCTTCCTGGGATCTTGAGACAAAGCAGGGAATCAGGATTGAAGTAAAAACAGTAGGTTTGCGCCAAAGTTGGCACTGTGAGTCTGACCCCATTTCCGTACCTACTTGGGACATTGCTCCTTCATACGGATGGAACAGCGATTCCGGAGCATATTCGGACAATAGACAGCGTTGGTCAGATCTGTAGGTCTTTTGCCTTCACAATCATTGTGACTTGAATACCATAGACCCACTGAATGCCGCCCAGTGGTTGTTCTACTTACTGTCTACCGAAGTACTTAACCAGAAAGTACCCCATCAAAAGACCAGTCGGTTATCAACTCTTCTGCGCTTAGGGGCGGTTGAGGCCAGATTTGCCGAACTGACACCCGTAATTGAACGGCTGACTGGAATAGCCTAGCACCAACCGGTCGAAGTGCCTTCAACCGAAGTCGAATCGCCAAGATATCTAGGAAGAGAATTCTTGTTACCAGGAGACCAACAAGCTTCAAGGTTGCAAACAATCAATGGTGTTTCCTCAACGCCGTTATGCCCCAGGTGAATTTGGAAGAATGCTACCAACGATTGATCCCGGAACCGTGTTAGGCAAACGGGAAAGTTTCCCGATAGCTGATGGTGTCAAGGGTATGCTGGGGATCGCTTACGAAGGTTATTCCCGGCCACATGGGATTCTGCTGGAAATGGAATACCAGATTGGCCCGGATATCCCCGTTGGGATCCTCACCTTCCTTCGCTCCCTGATGTGGAATATGGCTGTAGAAAACGACCGCATCCCCTGCTTTGGGATAGAGGTTGGCATGTTCCTGGTTGTCACACCAGGCCTGAAATTTGTTTTCCCGATCATTTGTGTAACCCATATGAGGAACCAACTCTTCCGGAATAGGTTTCTTGAGGTATTCCTTGAGAAAAGTCAACCGCGCCACACCTGGTGCATTGTCAGTGAAGTAAAACGTCTGGTTCATGCACAGACCCTGAACGGGTTCCATGGCTTCGGATTTCTCAGTTTGATAATAGTAGTCATAGAAATCCATGTGCCACTCCTGACGATAAGCGGCAGGATTGACGTGGGCCCGAACACTGCGTAATTGACATTGCTTGCCCAGAATGGCCCGCAGGTAGTTGGTAGTTGATTCCAGGGTGAACAGGGGCTTTACCATTTCCGGATATTGCTCTAACAGCCGGTTGAAATATACGTTTCCGACAGAGTTGCTTCCACAGTATTCCTCCCGATGAAACATGCCATAAAGAATGTCTTTCCACTGTTGTATAGTGTCTGCCTCCAAGGCATTCTTGATATGCAGGTAGCCATTCTCCTGCAAGGAATCGAGATTGGCCCGGAATTGCTCTGACATATCCATGGTGCTTGAACTCCGCCATTGAGGTGTGGGACTGATCTGCTATTTTAGATGGCTGATTTTGGAATTCAAGAATTGCCCTGCGCTGGCTCCGTCAATTCATAGTGATCCGATCGGACAATCCAGTCAGGTTAAGAAAATAGGCGGTACGAGACATGCTCGATACCGCCTATGTCCAGCCAAGTTCAATACGTTACTGGAGAGCAAACTGCCCTGAACTGCCCTGAGGTCTGGATTCAGCAGGTCTAAGGTAGCTGGTAGGCTTCCATTCCATGTTCGGGAATGTCCAAGCCTGATTCCTGTTCTTCATCAGTAGCACGAAGTCCAATCCCGATTTTGATGAGACCGAACATGACAGCACCGCCTATCAACGACCAAAGGAGTATAACGATTCCACCGATAGCCTGGAGCCCAATCTGAGCAACATTACCGGCGATCAAACCCGAGACTCCCCCGTACGTACCATCGGCAAAGACACCAACCATCAGAACGCCAAACAAGCCTACAGTTCCGTGGACTGAGATAGCACCAACCGGATCGTCAATCTTGAGAGTCTTTTCAATAAAAGCTTCACTCCACTTCAAGACGAAAGCTGCCAGTCCACCAATTACAACTGCCGCCCACGGCGCAACTACTGCGCAGGGAGCGGTGATAGCAACTAGACCTGCCAGAGAGCCATTCACAGCTCCTGTCAGGCTGACCTTGCCAGTTCGCGCCAGACTGGTATAGACCATCACGGTTGAACCGGCTATGGCGGCCAACATGGTATTGGTTGCGATAACACTAAGGCGTAAATCGGTACCACTCAGGGTACTACCGGCATTGAAGCCGAACCAACCCACAAACAGTATCAAGCCGCCCAGTACGATGTAGGTGGCGTTATGTGGAGGCATTTCATTGACAGTGCCGTCCGCATTGAATTTGCCGTTGCGAGGACCTACCATTTTGGCTCCAACCAGGCCGACAAAACCGCCAACCATATGCACGACACCAGATCCTGCAAAATCATGGAAGCCCATACTGGCTAGCCAGCCTCCACCCCAGACCCAGTGACCACTAAGAGGGTAAACAATTCCGCTCAGCAGGAAACTGTAGGCCATGTAGGCGGTTATCCGGGTTCGCTCCGACATGGCCCCCGACACGATTGTAGCGGCCGTGGCAGCGAAGACCATCTGGAAGAACCAATCCCTGGCATGACTGACATCATAGTAATCGCCCAGTAACAAGAAACCGTCACTGCCAATAAATCCGGCAATGTCCGTCCCGTACATGATGCCGTAGCCAAAGAAGAAATAGGCCAGTCCGCCGATGCAGAAGTCCATATAGTTCTTTGACCAGATATTGACTGTGTTCTTGGCTTTGGCAAAGCCAGATTCAACCAGGCCAAAGCCTGCCTGCATAAAGAATACGAGAACGGCAGCTATGGCCATCCAAACGAAGGTCAGGGCCTCACCTGCCGGATCGGCAGCGGCACCCATCAATTCCTCTCCAGTTGGATCCCCTGCCCAGACGGAACCTGTGGCCAGCGCCGTCAATATTACTGAAGTCAAAAAAATCAAAAGAATGCGTTTGCGCAATCTTGCATTCATTTCTCTGGAGCCTCCCAGCACTCTAGTTAATTGACCATGGCAGTTATTCTAGAGTGTGACCACTCCCTTGTCTTCGTCAATGTGCACAAAACAAGTGGAGATCTCTAGTCATAAATGACAGAAAAGTCAGCAATTTGGAGTTGAACCATCTCTGACAGGGGTATTAATTGTGCATTATGATGACTTCTCTTGTATGCCTTGCTTGATTCTTGGTAGATTTCTGAGGTAATTAATTCCGTGCATGGCCAATTTCTGGCCTGCACTTGATTTGAAATTAGCTACTGGCCTTGTGGCCAGATCAAAGGATAGTCCGCTTGAACCTGAAAAAAGCTCCAGGGAAAGTCACCGCTCCGACAGAGAGGCGAGAACAGATTCCGACAGTTCCAGACCCTGACTGGTTCAAGTTACTCCCAGCTTGCTACGACATGAGCGGATCTCTGTAAAGTGAACGATCGGCGCCAATGGTAGCAGTTGAAGGTGCATGATTCGGTTTCCTTACACTCAGATTCCTGCGCAGAAGGGCTGAGTCCAGGCAGGTGAGCGTGCTATAATCTCGTCAATAAACCTAGGTCCGAAGCAGGATGGAGAAAACTCGGTTCCGTATCTCCAGGCAGTTTTTGTTTCCCGTGTTAGCACTGTAGCAGTGTGACACCATCGCTTACATGAAACTTGAGCCGTTTCCCCACTCGCCTTCAATGCGTAAACGCTTCCTGCCCCGGGGAGCCTCTTTTTTCTGGATACTGTCCTACGTCGTTCTTTTTGTATACCAGCGTTTCTTCTATCGCATAAAGGTTGTAGGACTTCACAATATTCCCGAAAGGGGTCCCGTGGTTCTGGCCAGCAATCACACATCTGGTCATGACATAATCATTTTAGGTTGCACCAGCACTCGTCAGATTTTTTTCATGGCCAAGCAGGAACTGTTCAGATATCCAATTGTGGCTGCGTATTTTCGTAGGGCCGGTGTCTTTCCTGTGCGTCGCGGAGAGAATGACCGACAAGCAATCGCGACGGCCCTTTCACATCTGCGGCAGGGACGGGTCCTGGGAATGTTTCCCGAAGGCAAACGTTACGCTGCATTGTCTCGCGGCAAGACTGGAGCTGTACGATTGGCAATGAAGGTCAACTCACCTATAGTTCCAGTGGCAATTGTCGGTGCCCGAAAAATCTGCCTCAGGAAGAGACTATTGCGTTGGCACCGCGATCAAGTGATTATTCACTATGGAGAGGCTCTGCACATTGTCCAGACGGAAAGCGACTCTATGGAAGCAACGGACAGTTATGAGATAGCCGAACGATTGACAGACCAGTTAATGCAAGCCATTGCCAGCATGCTTCCGGTCGAAATGCAGGGGGCCTACTCTGATGCTTAGCCAATGCGTCAAACACGTTCCAAATCAGCTAGCTCAAAGGATTCAGGTATAGACTGGACCGATTCCCGCTGCGATGCAGAACCAAGAAGAGGGTATGGAATTCGATTTGTTCCACAGCCTGAATAAGGGGTATAAGCTTGGGAAGATCCGCTCAGTAAATCAAGGTGAAGCCAGCTTGCTACCCCATTGTGCATCTTATTGATGTCACGGCGGTACAATCAGTTGTCAAACATGAATGACTGATTGATTGAATCCAGAATGTCTGGCCCTGGCCTCATCTTGTAATCGGGAAGATTGGCCAGAGGAGTGTCTGTCAAGTCCAGCATTTCCAACAGATCCTCTTGGTCTTCATTAACGAAAATGAGGCCTGTAATGAATTTGCGTTCCGAACGGGCTGATTCCAGCAGGTCTTGAGCGGCAATTCTGTCAGTTGGATCATGGTTCTCAGATACTTGTTTAAGCATGATCCAGCTGCCGTCATGTAACTGTACATGGGTTTCGTCGTCGTAGTCAGCAATTTCAATGGCTTCAGCCTCAGGTACCCAGTCCACTGCGTTGATTACAATTTCATTGGCCTTGCCCCAGGGATAACTCTTGGTTGACTCTGCATGATTGTTGAATGTGACACAGGGACTGATAATGTCCAGCACCGCAAGTCCCCGGTGCCTGAAGGCGACGGACAATAATGATTCCACCTGTTTCGGGTCCCCTGCGAAACTGCGTGCCACCAGCGTTGCGTTGGCGGCCAAGGCCTCAATACAAATGTCGAGAGGTGGAAGGTCATTTACTCCATGATATTTCATCTGTTGCCCCGCATCAGCTGTTGCGCTGAACTGACCCTTGGTCAAGCCATACACACCATTGTTTTCCACTATGTAGGTCATAGGTACATTCCGCCGCACTGCGTGTTTGAACTGACCAATACCAATGGAAGCGGTATCACCATCACCGCTAATGCCAATGATTTCCAATTCTCGGTTACCAATCGCAACGCCCGTACCGATCGATGGCATGCGTCCATGTACACTGTTAAAACCATGGCTGCCTGCAAGGAAGTAGGCTGGGGTCTTGCTGCTACATCCAATGCCACTGAGCTTAACTACCTTGTCTTGAGCCAAGTCATGTTCCCAGGCAACATTGATGATTCGCTGGCTAATACTGTCATGCCCACAGCCTTTGCACAGGGTAGATGGACGTCCCCGGTAGTCAGTCTTGGGTAATCCCAGTCCGTTCACAGCAGGCCCTGAACGTTTGCTTGTCACCCGTCTTTGGCGATCAGAACCACTTCGCTTTAAAGTCATTTGAACTCCTGTCTTACTGGCGGGAAACTTGCTCTATTTGACTCGCGATCCAACGGGCAGTAAGTGCTAGGCCGTTGCATCGGCACACAGACAATAACTGAGTGCCAGGTACATCGACTTCCAGACGCAGAATGTCATACAACTGACCGTCAGCGTTGTTCTCAATAACCAGGCAACATTCATGACTATGAATGAAGTCCCGAACCTCTTGATTGATAGGCAGGGCTCGTAACCGCATGTAATCGGTATCTATGCCAGTCTCTTGGAGGCGATCCCTGGCCTCCATCACCGCAGGATGATTGCTGCCGATGGAGACTAGACCAAGCCGCATACCGTCATTCTGCTCAACGACGGGGCCAGGTACTCTATCGCGCGCAGTCTCAAACTTGCGCTGGATACGGGCTAGATTTTCCTCCCACTTGTCTGGGTCTTCTGTATAGCGTGAGTATTCATCGTGCCCTGTACCGCGAGTAAAATAACCTGCCCACTTTGAGGGTGTACCAGGAACACTGCGATATCCAATTCCATCACCATCCAAGTCCTTGTATCGCCCCCAATCAGCCGCTAATTCATCGAGTTCCTGAGCGTTCAATCGTTTTCCTCTGTTGATTGGTTCAGGAGGGTATTCGAATGGATCGCTTACCCAAAGATTCATGCCCAGGTCCAAATCACTCAATACCAAGACTGGGGTCTGTAAATCATCAGCCAAGTCAAGAGCCAGATGCCCGAATTCAAAGCATTCCTTAGGACTGGAAGGAAACAGAAGCACATGCTTGGAATCGCCATGACTTAAGGTATAGGCACTCAGTATGTCGCCTTGACTGGTACGGGTAGGCAAACCAGTACTTGGACCCATACGCTGAATGTCCCATACGACGACCGGTATTTCGGCAAAATAGGCCAGCCCGATAAATTCGGACATAAGGCTTATTCCAGGTCCACTGGTAGCTGTCATACCTCGGGCTCCTGTCCAGCTTGCCCCGATAGCCATCCCGATGGCGGCCAGTTCATCTTCAGCCTGGATTACTGCGAAAGTTGGTTTGTCTGTTTCTGGATCCAGGCGATAGCGAGGTAAGACTGTATTTAAAGCATCGGCCAGGCTGGACGAAGGGGTAATGGGATACCAGGAAACCAAATTGACTCCGCCAAAGACACTACCTAAAGCGGCCGCGGTGTTACCTTCCACCAGGATGCGTCCTTCATTGTATCCTGACATGTAGGACACTCGATAAGGAGCGTGGTTAACATATTCTCTACGGCATCGGTCATGGGCCACTTCAATGACATCCATGTTTAATTTGACTGCCTTGGCCTTTCCCCGCAATTGGTTTTCTACCGCTTTCCGAATTTCCGCCAGAGGGATTTCCAACAGCCAAGCCAGCGTTCCAACATAAACCATGTTGCCAACATAAGAACGGAGTGCCGAAGGTATCTCAAAGGGTTTCATTAATTCCTTTATTGGCATCGCGTAGTAATGAAGATCCTCTCGATGGACAGCTATTGGGATGGCATCATCGTGAATTACGACACCGCCACTTTCCATCTGGGCCATGTCCTCAACAGCCGTTGCCGGGTTCATGCAGACGAGAATCTCTGTTCCTTCCCTGCGGGCCAAATACCCGTCTCTTGAGAGGCGGATCGAATACCAAGTTGGGAGCCCCTGAATGTTGCTTGGAAAGATGTTCTTCCCGGTTACAGGAATGCCCATATTGAACAGGGTACGCAACAAGACCAAGTTACTGGTCTGACTTCCCGTGCCGTTGGGGGTGGCAACCGTGAACGAGAAGTCGTTGACTATTTGCTCGGCTGTGTCAATTGTGTTTGGGGCTGAACTTTGCACCTGTACCATAGGCAATAGCTCTCCTGGCAAAAGCAATGGGCGAAGAATTCATCTGCCTGCAGGTTCCGCCATAACAGGGACGCTATGGACAGAAACATGATCGACGTGAGGCCTGGTCTGTCCTTGTCGGAGTTCCAACAGTCTCATGTGTTCAAGGTGCAGGGCTCGACTTTTTTCCACATCACCGGCTAACAGCGACTCTGTTATGGCTTGATGAAAACGCCATATTCTCCGCAAATGATTCAGTTCCTCGTAGTATTTGGGGGCTACGATCTGGTACGCATCCCAATAAGCGGTCAGCAAGGCCAAGACAAAGGGGTTGCCTAATTTGGCGAAAATAAGGAGGTGAAATTCTCGATGTTCCGCATGAGGGATCTCCACAAATTCAGCATCCAGCTTCTTGGAGGCAATCTGGCAAAGTGCAGAAAGTCGATCCAAAGCCTGAGCATCCAGGGAGGAAACCGCATCAGCCCAAAACGTAACTTCCAACCGCGATCGAAGATCGGCGAAGTCCTGGAAGCAGTCTTCATTCAGGGCAATGCCTGCCTCCAGGCTCATGCGGACTGCGGGGAGGAAATCGTAGGTCAAACGTACAATGCCTCTCTTGGGAGAGGCCTCTATGAGTCCCAGCGCCCGGGCTACTGCCATCTGCTCTCTTAGTTTCCCGACACCCAAGTGCGTTTCTTCACTGATTTGAGCCAGTGGCGGAAGTCGTTCAGAGCCGTTGCTGGCGTGGGCTATTAGATATGTAATGAATTCAGAGTCTATCAAGAGTCCCCTAGACCTACTGCAAATAATCGGATCATTAGCATGAATCCGACTTTAATTATAGATTGGAGCCGATGACGAGTCAACAAATTGAAAGCTTGCCCAAAATCCAATTTTAGTCTTCACTTTGGCAGGAACCCGGTACAACATTACATTGCATTCCACCTAAACAGAGAATCTCCTGTCTGTGGTAGAATGTCACGTACCTTCGCCACAAAGATAATGTAATACTAGCCACTTAGGGCAACCCATTGTGGGTGTCCATAGGAAAAGCCACAATGGGAGTGTTTCTGTTGTTGGAGTGACATCTGTAAGGATGAAGGTACTGTAACGTGGATGGGAAATAGGAGGAGAAGAACAGTCTATGTCGCATAAACTTTCGAGACGCAGATTTTTGCAGATTTCCGGGGTGACTGTAGCGGGAATGCTAGCCGCCTGTGCCGCACCGGGTGCTCAGGATACCGGGGCCGAAATACCTGCCGAAGGGACAACTCCGTCCATGGAAAGGGTAGAAATTGAATTCATGAACTGGTGGGGGTCCCACCGCGAAGCTCTCATGGATGAAGTTATCGCCAATTTCCATGATATGAATGATAAGGTCCAGGTCAACAATTCGGTCCAGCCTTGGGATGGGCGTGCGGAAAGGGCTGCGACAGCTGTCGCGAGCAGTAATCCGCCTGCCCTCATCATGACACAGCGGGTGGAAACCTATCAATTTGCCCACGAAAACTTGATCATTCCCATTGACGACTATGTTCAGGCTTCCGGCATTGATCCCGACGCTATCTTCTATTCAGGCGAAATCAACAATCAACGGTGGCAAGGCCAACTTTATTCCTTCCCGCTTCCGACAGGTGGTGGCAATACAGGACAGTATTTCTACAACAAGACCGTTTTTGCTGAGGCAGGATTGGACCCGGAAAGCCCTCCAGCGACCTGGCAGGAAATGGACAATGCCAATCGGGCAATCACCGAGAAGGATGACTTGGGCTTGACCAAGCTAGGTGCAGCCTATGGTGGGGGAGCAGTCGGGTTCGGCCGCTGGCTCTATACCAACGCAGGTTCTTTTGTGTCTGATGATGCCCGTACCATTCAGTTTTCCGACTCTCAAGGAGTGCAGACATTGGAATGGATGGTCAACGCCACCAATGAGATCAATGGGGGCGTCGACAATACGAACGAATTCCTTGCGGGTACTAGCGATACGTCGGCGGATCACCCTTTCTACAATGAGAAACTCGGCATGCTGTTCACAGGAGTATGGCAGTTTGGCCATCTGCAAGCCACCGATCCGGACATGTGGGCTGATACCAGCACCTGGGGATGTGCCCAGATGCCTTACAACGCCGAAACAGAAGGGGCCTCCCATGCGGGTATTGCCGGTCTTGCCGGCTCCTGGGGATATGTAATTCCCACGTCCACAGCCCAGGAAAAGCAGGATGCGGCTTACCAATATCTTGAATTCTTCGGCACCCATGAACAGGGCGGATGTCTTTTCCTTTTCAACCAGGGAAGGCCATCCCCCGTACAACAGTGCAATCAGAATTCAGCCTACTACGACAGCAACCCATACTGGGAAGTGGTTCTGGCGTCTCTTGCCACTGATGTCAGTATTCCCGTTACACCAGTACAGGCCCGCATCAATGATGTTTTAGGCACTGCCGTGGAAGAAGCGTATTTCGGAGCCGCTTCACCAGCTGACGCTTTGGCTAAAGGGGCTGAAGAGGCTCAGCGTATCTTGGATGAATTCTGGGCAGGTTAGTTAGGACACTGAACCGAGCCGCGACTCCAGGCGGTCATGCTGACTGACAGGAATGTCGATAACATCCACTTAGCTGCAGGTGATAACAAACACCTGCAGCTAAGTATTGGACACGGCTGAAATTTCTTATCGTTGACCAGGGCGTCGGCTCTCCTTGCAGGTCCTGGAGCAGGGAAACTGCAATCGGTGAATGACCGGCCCGATAGTCAATCCGGATGGGCCTGGGGATTCGGCGTTGTAAGCACTTGACCAGGCACATTGGGATTGCGCAGGGATGGGTGAATTCATGTACAACGTAGCATTGACCCCGGTCCTACGGCAGGCAGCGTGTTTCTTGCAAGAGACAAGATCTGAAACAGTATCATGCTTGCCCGTATTCAGTTAGTGCTTCACAGACATCGCGGGTTGTGGGTAGGATATGCCTTCATCTTGCCCTGGATCGTGTCAGCGCTCTGGTTCGACCTGATTCCTTTCGTCACGAACCTGTATTTGAGCCTGACTGACTATTCAGTATCTACCAGTACCCCGGATTGGCTAGGAAGCCAGAACTTTAGCGAAATTTTCCGCCTGGACGATCTGTTCCTCAAGAGTTTGGGCAATACAGTCTATTATCTCGCTATGAGTGTCCCGGCACGCCTGGTGGTAGCTTTTGCCATTGCCCTGCTTCTCAACATGCGTATAACCGCACTGGGTACTTTCCGTACCATCTTCTATGTTCCTTCCGTGGTACCTTTGGTGGCGGTTTCCATCATATTCTTTGGCATGTTCAACGCCCGATACGGGATTTTCAATCAGTTGTTGATTCTGGTGGATCTGCCCCCCGTACGTTGGCTGACCCGACCGGAATGGGTTAAGCCTGCCATGGTAATCATGAGCATGTGGGGATTCGGTGCTCAGATGGTTATTTTTCTGGCGGGACTGCAGGGAATTCCCAGCGAACTCTATGAGGCGACTGAAATCGACGGGGGCAATTACTGGAGCAAACTGTTCCGTATCACCGTGCCCATGATGACACCAGTGATCTTTTTCAACCTGATCATTGGCATAATCGGGGGATTTCAGGTATTTGCATCTGCCTATGTTCTCCTGGGGCCTAGTGGGGGAGCTCTGAACTCCGGTCTATTCTATGTCCTGCACATCTATAACAACGCCTTCAGTTATTTCAGGCTTGGTTACGCGGCGGCCTTATCCGTCATCCTGTTCCTGATCATCCTTTTCTTTACTGTGATTATGGTACGCACATCCGATCGCTGGGTTTACTATGGGGATGCCTGAACGTTACTGCAAACAGGACAGTACTCATGGTTGAAGGACTGACTACCCGCATTGCGAAATGGGTCTTTGTTTACCCTGTACTGTTGGTTTCCTCAGTGGTAATGCTGTTCCCTTTGGCTTGGACGTTTTCAACGTCACTTAAAACTGCCCAAACCGTAACGTTGCGTGAAATCCAATTAATTCCGGACCCGATTCAATGGTCCAATTACGTGGATATCTTTCGGGAAGCTCCACTGGCTCTATATACCCTGAACACCATGTACATGGTCGTGGCATCCGTGGCAGGAGGAATAGTAATCTGCTCACTGGCCGGTTATGCCTTTTCCCGCATCCAGTTTCCGGCTCGGGAGGTCCTCTTTTACGTCCTGTTAAGCACCATGATGTTGCCCCATGTGGTGCAGATTATACCGCTGTTTGTGATCTTTGATCGTCTGGGCCTAGTAGGAACTTTCTGGCCTCTGATAATTCCGAGACTGTTGGGGCACAATGCCTTCTATATTTTTCTGATGCGCCAATTCTTCCGAGGAATCCCATTGGAGCTCAGTGACGCCGCCCGCATGGACGGCTGTACCGAGCTGGGCATCTGGGCCCGCATTGTCATGCCCAATTCGAAACCTGTGCTGGCAGCTGTAGGTATTTTCTCCATTCAATTTGCCTGGAACGATTTTCTGTCTCCTTTGATTTACTTAGGTCCGAAAAAGGAACTCTGGACTCTTGCGTTGGGTCTTAATGCGCAGAAGGGATTTGAAGGGGAAATCACATCCTTGCATAAAATGATGGTCATTTCAGTCTATATGATAGTTCCTATGCTGCTCGTTTTTGCTGCCGGACAAAAATATATGATAGAAGGCGTGACGTTTTCAGGAATGAAGGGGTAAACCGAATCAGTGAATGATTCAAGGCAGATGCCTGGAGTAAATATGCTTGGTGATGTGATTGTCAACCCATCGGATATTGAATTCTTTGATCGAAATGGATATCTCATCGTCCGAAACGCCCTCGACGAGGACACCACTGCTGAAATAATGGAAGTCTCGGATCGATTGTTAGGTTCAGACGACCAGTTATTCCGCCAGACGATGAAGAGTGGTCGTTATGATAGTTTCCGCAATTGTGTGTCCAAACACCCTGTATTCCAGAAACTGATTGATCATCCAGTGATTTTGCCTACAGTTGTGCAATTGCTCGGGGCTGATCTTCATATGGTTACTTCACATCTAATCTACAAAGAGCCGGATCCCGTCGGTACGCCAGTCACCTTTCGAGAACCCGGTTGGCATCGTGACTACTTCCAGGCCATGATGGATATGGGGCACCACCGGATTCAGAGATTGCTTGTCAAGTGCGCTTACTATTTTACTGATTTGAGCGAGGCCAATTCAGGTGTAACCATGGTTGTACCTGGAAGCAATCAGTTGCGGGAGCCCATTGATATACCGGAGGGAGAAACTGATCCGGAAGGCGCAATACAGCCGCTTTTGAACCCAGGCGATTGTCTGATATTCGAAAATCGGACTTATCACGCAGGGGCCGTCAATCTTGCAGGCCGTACGCGCAAGGCCTGCATGATAGGGTACGGATACCGCTGGATCAAACCTATGGATTATCGTGTGCAATCTGATGAGCTCTTAAGTCAGTTGAATCCAATGCAGCGATATATGTGTGGGGAACCGTTTGTCAAGAAAGAGACTTTCGATTTCTCAGGTGGGGAGAATCCGATTATGGCTTGGTGTGAGGAGAAGGGCTTGCCTTCTGTTCGCTATTGAGTGAGTGATTGCTGTGGCTTCTGAAAGCCGCAGCATGCATGTCCTGTGGCAAAAGCATTTGGACTTATGGCAATCCACCGAATTGCTTGGGAAATCACCTGTAAGCAATCAAGTTCAGCCATTTGGGGGGAAGAGATACATTCGCCTTGAGATTAGCTATGGGTTTCCTCCATTTCAAAATCACGACCGTTGCGGAAGATGACGTATTGGTTTTTTTAGTTGGAGACCTAAGTTAGCGCCAACAGGGGAAGAAGAGGGTGGCCCCGTGGCCCAGTTCACGGACCATAACTGCCTCTCGAATGTCCCGACGGCCAATGGCGATCTGTTACACTTGAAGGTCTGATGATTCCTACAAGGGAATTCTGAAATGCCTTCTTCAGGAGCTGTTCAACCCCGAGAACCTGGACCGATGGTGTCCGTTTCTACTGCGTTATGTAGGGTATTGAACCAAGTGGAAGCAGTTGGTTCAGAGTTTGTATCACTACAGGAATCCCTGGGACGTATCATTAGCAGTGATGTCTTTGCGGAAGCGCCCTTCCCTCCCTTTCGAGCTTCTACCAAAGATGGTTACGCAGTAGTGGCGGCCGATGGACCGGGTACCTATCCCGTAGTGGGTCATGTGCCTGCTGGACACCCGGCCGATTATGTACAGACTTCCGGTCAAGCAACCTACATTACTACTGGTGCCCCCTTGCCCGACGGTGCTGATGCCGTAGTAATGGTTGAGGACACCATTCCAGAGGGCGACAAAGTAAAGATTAATACCACTGTCTCGCCAGGAACTGATGTCAGACCAATTGGTTCTGATTTGGAAGCGGGGGCACTGATTCTTGAAAGAGGCCGAAGGCTGGATGCCGTAGAGCTGGGTATGTTGGCGACCGCTGGCGTCAGTCAAGTGGAAGTCTACCGCAAACCCAAGATTACTGTGCTGTCAACGGGAGATGAATTGTGTGCGCCTTGGGATGTGCCTAAGTACGGACAGATCCGAGATTCCAATCACATCACCCTTTCGCGCATGGCCATGGCCATGGGAGCCGATTCCATTGGCGGTACCAAGATAGCTCCTGACAATACCGTTGAACTCCAGAATGAATTACTCTCAAGTTTGACGGATCGGGATATGCTCATTACTTCTGGAGGAGTTTCAATGGGCGAGCATGACTTGCTACCGAGCCTGCTCCAAGAGCTAGGAGCTGAACTACACACTGAAAGGGTATTGATGAAACCTGGAAAACCATTCACCTTTGCCACTGTAGATCGGCAGGACAATTCCAGAGTCACACTGATTTTTTCCCTTCCCGGTAATCCTGCAAGTGCCTTGGTTACTTTCCTGTTGTTTGTGGTACCTGCACTACGCAAGATGCAAGGAAGAAAACCTGTTAGGTTGCCGCGAATCGGTGTCACGATTATCGAAGATCTCCGGCGTGACCCTTTAAGGCCTGAATTTCACCGAGTCGCATTGACTTGGGATCAGGGATTACATGATGGTGCAGGGGGGTACTGTGCCAAGTCGACGGGATTACAGAAGAGTAGTCGCCTTATGAGCATGTTGGATGCCGACGCCTTGGTTGAAATACCACCCGGGAACGGGGCCGTGTCTAAGGGTTCAGTCTTACAAGCTGTAGATCTTCGCCGACTTTAACAAGGGAGAATACTGTCAACAAATGAACAGTTTGACCCATTTGGACAATAAGGGCCAAGCTTTCATGGTGGATGTGGGTCACAAGCACCCAACTGCCCGGGAAGCGAGAGCTCGTGCCACGGTTGCCATGTCTGATCGTGTGATGTCGGTGCTTCTCGCTGGGGATGTGCCCAAAGGGGATGTTTTGGCCACAGCCCGAATTGCAGGAATTCAAGCTGCCAAGAAGACTGCAGATCTGATACCTCTGTGCCATCCGATTGCTTTTTCCAGCATCAGACTAGACTTTGACATAGACACAGTTCGTCGCCATATCGGAGTTTCCTGCACGGTCAACTGTATAGAACGAACTGGTGTTGAAATGGAAGCAATGGTTGGAGTCAGTGTAGCGGCATTAACCATTTATGACATGCTTAAGGGGCTAGACAAGGGCATTATTGTCACAGATATGCATTTGGAATCCAAGACTGGAGGCAAGTCAGGTTCCTGGAAATCCGGCGAGCATTCCGATTGAGCATGAGAGCATGAGAATTACAGTCCTGTTGTTTGCTACCCTTAGACAGAAAGCCGGATGGAACAGGAAGGAAATGGTCGTCGGTGCTGCCACGAAGGTGGAAGACTTATTGCAGTTTCTGAACAGCGAATATCCGCAGATGAGAATCTTGCAAGTTCCGGTATATGTAGCTGTCAATGAAGAATATGCCGATGCCCAAAAGGAATTACAGTCAGGGGACGAAGTGGCACTTTTCCCGCCAGTTTCCGGAGGGAACTTACATGGAAGACAGTAGTCTCGATAGCTCGCAATTCGCATTTCGGTTGACAAGCGATAACCTTTCCCAAGATGCCCTCATTGCACAGGTTTCACGTTCTGACTGCGGTGCAGTTGCTTCCTTTGCGGGAATAGTGAGGGGTATAACCGAAATCGAAGACCGATTATCCGAAACGGACTTCCTAGTTTACGAAGCATACGAAAAGATGGCCCGTTCGGAAAGTTTGAAAGTTGCTAAAGAAATCTTCGAGAAGTGGCCAAAGGTCCGTGCTATTGCTATGGAACATCGAATTGGGCGCTGTAACTTAGGTGAGCCAACCGTGATGGTGGCTGTATCCACACCACATCGGACCGACGGCTGTTTCGAGGCATGCAAATTCGCTGTTGACCGACTAAAAGCTATAGTACCAATTTGGAAACAGGAAAATCACGAGAATCGGCAAGAGTGGCTTGAGGGCAAGCCGCATACAGAACTTGACATAAATAGGCAAATCGTGAAATAAGACAGGATCAGCCCTCTTGCAATACCTAAGGGATCTATCTTCATAGCTCAGTTTGCGAAAGAGAGAAAGAAGCTGGAATCCATTGGTATCTATTTCAGTCTGTCGGCAGTCAGTTATTGGTAGGCTGTTGGGAGTGGATGGGGCGAAACGCCATGCGTTGCTCTGAGGTTTGAGAGAATTCTCTGTATTCGCGGAAGAGATAGATTGTTTTGCTCGGCTGGATTCAGATTAGCGTGAAGGGTCCAGTAGCGATTAAGGGCGAGAGCGGTAGGATTCGCTAGGCGACTTTAAGGTAGTTGATGCCGTCAAATTGACAATGCCCCAGCGGAGCGCTACAATCAATTGTCTGGGTCACGGATGTCTCAATGACGTCCGCGGCAGGCAGGTTAACAATGAAATATGTCAAGGAATCGGCGACAGACTGTCGCTGTTGGCGATAGCTAGCAGAGGAACTTCCCGACTCTCACCGGGAGAAAAATTCCTGGAAGGTTGCCTCACGAAACGGTAAGTGGGGGCATGGCTGGGTAACCTGTCATGACTACAACCGCAACAGAGAGCAGTCCCGCATCAGGTGGAAACTTGATGTAAGGGGTGAAAGGGTGGGGTAAGAGCCCACCAGCGTGTTCAGCAATGGCCACGGCTGGGCGAGCGTGCAACTGAGAGCAAGGTGAGTGGGTTTCGTGTACCGTCGCGAAATCTCACCGCAGTTGGCACTTCAAGACCCGTACGGTTTTGAAGCAAATGCTGACCAGATTCTTCCTGGAAGAATCTGAGATAGATGACAGTCAGTCACAATTGTGCACTACAGAATCGGGGGTATGTCGGCTTTTTCTTGGCATAATGGTACGGACATTGCGGGGAACCAACAGGAAATTGGGCCGACGTGGCGGAATTGGCAGACGCGGTAGACTTAGGATCTATTGCCCTGACAGGGTGTGGAGGTTCGAGTCCTCTCGTCGGCATTTTCGCTTGTGGTTGTGTAACCGGTTCCAGGGCCCGTGGCCTAGTGGGAAGGCGTCTCCTTTGCACGGAGAAGATCGTCGGTTCGAATCCGACCGGGTCCACCTCGTAAGTATAATGCGGGTGTAGTTCAGTGGTAGAACGTCTCCTTGCCAAGGAGAAGGTCGTGAGTTCGAATCTCATCACCCGCTCTGTATTTGTTCCACATGCCGAGGTAGCTCAAGCGGTAGAGCATAGCACTGAAAATGCTAGGGTTCCCAGTTCAAGTCTGGGCTTCGGCATCCTGAAGGGGGATCGTCTAAGGGCAGGACAGCGGTCTTTGGAACCGCCAATCGGGGTTCGAATCCCTGTCCCCCTGTGCCTTGTGCAAGCTGTATTGCAACCAAGTATGGCGATCATAGCTCAATTGGCAGAGCGCCTGATTGTGGTTCAGGTGGTTGTGGGTTCAAGTCCCATTGGTCGCCCCTGAACGCTGAAAGTGGCTTTGGAAAGAAACGGCACCCTTTATTGGGTGCCGTTTCTTGCTTAGGGCTAGCAGCTTGCCCGCAGTCCGAAATCGCTGACTCTTTCGATCAAAAGAGAGCTTGTAGTGCCAGGAATTTGGCTGTGGCCGAGTGATGAGGACAAGGCTAGTCCAACGGGACGCTGCAGTTACGCCACGCTAAGGATTGCGCATCCACTCTCTTCGGCTGCCAAGAGACCAACATTGAGAGGTGACAGATTATTGATGTCGAGTCAGTGGAACGTATGGCAAACGAATCTTGCTGTCAGGTGCTGGTGTTGCTGAGGGTACGGGTGTTGGCTCCGACGAAACTGGGGTTAGGGGAACACCCACTAGGTTGTCACTATCCTCTGTAACCTCCTGAATCCAAGGGTGGAAGCGAATGATATTGGTATAAACACCGTAGAAACCAGGAACTGCGCAACCGAAACCCCAGCTAACAATGCCAAGCTGTTTCCAGTCTCTCGTCTCCTCATTCCAGAAGAGCAAAGGCCCTCCACTGTCTCCAATGCAAGCATCGCGTTTATTGTCAGTTGTCCCCGCACAAAGCATGTTTTCTGTAATGAATACCTCTCTGCCAGAATGCTGACGATAGGAATGTTGGCATTTCTGCCGATCTACGAGGGGTATCTCTACCTGTTGGAGCTTTGTGGGATAGGTCCCTATCTGTCCTATAGTCCAGGTCGTTGTTCCCCAACCTATCAGCAAGCTTTCAGCTCCTTCAAGGGCAATTGCCTGCGGGTTGTCCCCCAAAAGGGTCACTGGCTGAATATCAACTGCCCTTGCCAGTTGTATAAGTGCTATGTCGTGATCGCCAATAATGGGATTGAAATCGGGGTGGACCGTGATGTCACGGGCGGCAATGCGTTGCCCTGAGTCCGAAAGGAGATCCGTTTGATTCAAAACGATTTTCACCTCTTCCGGACGTAAGGTTTTTCCAGCGTCCCATACGCAGTGAGCCGCCGTCATAATCCAATCTGGATAGATCAAGGTTCCTGCACACAGCAACCCATGATATGCGTTGTGGTATCGGGCAGAAACAATAGCCGCTATCCACGGAAAAGCGTCTGACTGAACGGTTTCGCCACCGATGATTTCAGGTTGATATTCCAAATCGTCTCCGTTGGTATCGTTCTGACGGAGAATGGCAATTTTAGGTTCAGGGGCTACCTGGTCGCTTCCTGCAGACGGCATCAAGACCAGCAATAAGGCTAGAGAAACAGCCAGTAAAGCCAGCCGACCCCTACCGCTCTTCATGGTCCAGTTCAGAAGGCATACCAGATTCAAATACGTTGCTACTATCGCTTACTATGTGAACCAGATGCGAAGAATACTCATGGGCTAACCCCACAAAGGATTTACTCATATGACCCCCAATTGGAGCCAAGGAGCCGTCTATTTGGGAATCGAAGGGGTGAGCTCATAAATTCGGAGGGTATTCTGGCCCATAATGGCGGCCTTCTCAGAATCCGGGAGTTTGGCAATATATGTCTTTATAACGTCGAGAACCTCTGCATAGGTCTTACACAATGTGCAAACAGGCCAATCAGAACCGAACATCAAGCGACTGGACCCGAAATGTTCCAATACGACATCTAGGAAACGGGTAAAACCAGCCTGCGTTATGCTTGCATCGCGGGGACGGGATACCAGGCCTGATACTTTGCAAGAGACATTTTCTCTTTCTCCCAAATCCTTGATGTGAGAAGCCCAAGGGGAAGTTAAGCCAGCCCGGATGTCAGGTTTGCCAATATGATTCAAGACAAACTTATTGTCGGGGAATTGCCTGGTTAATTGAACGGCGGCTTTGATGGTAGTCTCATGAACCAGCAAGTCAAAAGTGAGTTCTTTGGACGCAAGAGTACGCAGACTGCGTACGAACACTTTGTGATTCAATTCCCAGAGATCTGGACTAAAGGTGTACCTAATGCCCTTGAAGAACGTATAGTTGGCCCAATGCTGGATTAGTTCCTCTGCGTTGGGATCGGTCAGGTTAATCCAGCCAACAACCCCTAGAATCCATGGTTGCTCCGAGGCCAGTTGCGTCAGGAATTCATTTTCCAGTATATTTTGGCGGGCCTGTACTACCACCGTACCGTCAATGTTATTGCGGTCCATGATCATGGCTAAGTCTTCTGGGAGGTAGTCACGCCGTAGGACAGAAATATCCTCTGTAATCCATGGATATTGACCCCTTTCATAGCGCCAAAAATGCTGATGTGAATCTATGACCATGCTGGTCCCCTTTACTTCTGGTTACCCAATCGCATTTTTCCTAGACTATAGCCAATTTGGAAAGCGTTAACCACTTGTTTACATCCGCAAATCAATCTTTTAAACGGGCGGTACGCTAGGCCGCACGCCTATCATCTCGGGTTCTGAAGGGGGCTAAAATAGGCAAGGACCAAGAGACCACCGTGTAGCTTGCGTTTAAATCTAGAGCCTGTTACTCCACGATTTTAGTCTCAATGCGTTGGATCATCTGCGACAGAATGGGAACTTGGTGAAAGATGCGGGAGTCCCCGCCAGTCAAAGATCCTTCGAAAATGACATATTGCTTGCCCTGCAAGAAGTGCAGTTCGGATCGCACCGAGAATGGCTCACTGCTTGATGAAAGTGAGTAAAGCTGGATTCCTTCAATACTCCCTTGGATGACTACGGGTTGCATGAGCAAAGGCAATGAACCCTGGACAATCGACTGCGAAACCTCTAGCACTCGCTCTGGGTGTAAAACGACAGGGAAGACGTCTCCTTGGCCGACAAGGAGGCGGAGGGTAAGCGTGCTATCGTTTCTTTCTAGACTGTGTTGGTCCACGCAAAGAAAGTTACTTGGCGCCTTACACTTTCCGTTACTGGAGAACGGTTTCAAACTGTTCTGGTCAAAGGGTACTTGAGTCAAGGGAGATCCTGTTTCTGGGAACTGCCAACCATCAGGAAATGGAACTAGTGACACATCAAAGCCCTGGTCCACAGCCGTTTGGCGCATTTGGGCACATCGGGTACCTATTTCCAGGGTGGTTAAACCCGTAGCTTTCTCCTCCTGCACTAGTGCACACGCTGTAACAAAATATTGCTGGGGCAAAAAAGAAAGTTGGTCTCGCCAGAAAGATAGATATTCCCAGGAGTCCCCACGGCTGTTCCTGTTGGACATGTGTTCAAGCAGAAACCAATTATCCTTGCCCAATTCCCTAAGCAGATCTGTGGTTATAGACTTGCCTTCATTGGAGACATAATAAAGTGCAGATTCCCCTGTGGCAGTTCTGTCTCTGTAGACAAGATGGGCTCCCTGGGCCAGAGTTATGCCCTTCCACGTTGGGCCAGTCAGTAAGTAATTTTGACTCTGGTTGGGTTCTCCAGAACTGTTTATTGCGGTGGATAAGATAGATGCATCTGAATGATGCGCTCTCTCTTGCAAGCGCTCAACCCAGGGATCAATTTGCTGCTCCTTAAACGAAAGGGCAGATTCTTCCGCGGTTTTCACCCATATAGTGCTGCCTTCACAGGAAGTCAAGACCAAGGCCACCAATAAGCCAAACCACAGTTTCATGTTGAGAATGAACTTGCGTTCAGGCGAGCTAGATCCGCAATGATTGCCTAAACCCCCATTCTATGACGGTCTATTACTGCAGTGGTAAGAGTGGAAATACAAACGGTTCTGCTGTTTTCGTCCGTTAGAGTAATTTGCCAGACGTGCGTACTCTTGCCTAAGTGGATTGGACAGGCCTTGCCGTAAACGCGCCCGGTACGGACAGCACGTATGTGATTGGCATTAATTTGAATTCCAACAGCTGCCTGTTTTTCTGGATCGATACACAGATTAGAAGCTAGACTGCCCAAAGTCTCGGCCAAGACCACTGATGCCCCTCCATGCAGTAAGCCCATTACCTGAATTGTGCGGTGATCAACCGGCATACTGCCCTGAAGGTAATCATCTCCGATGTTGTCTATGGTAATACCAAGGTGCTCTACCATAGTGGGACGTCGTTCAGAGTCCAATTCTCGTTTGTCGGGCGTTTTAAACCATATATTCATGCCATTTTCTTACCTTTTACAGACGCTGCCACATATCGAGTAATGTGGCGAGCCACGTTATCGGGGTTGTCTAGATGTACTCTATGCCCTGCATTTGCAATTACAACCAATGAACTGTCAGGTACCCTTTCTCTCATCTGCATGGCTATGTCAACGTATCTCCGATCCCGCTGGCCGACAATGAACAGCACCGGAATAGTTACTTGGCTTAGTTTCGACCATAGAGAAGGTTGAAATCCCGTTCCAAGGAAGGATAAAGAGCGGCTCCAAGCAAGTCGTTGTTGCTGGCTGGACTTGGTTGCAGTACTTGAGGAAGTCTCAAATAGCGGCAGATGTTCCCAATAATCGTGAAAGACTTCAGATGGCGTGTGTTGCATGAAGGACATCAGATCCCTGTCCGAGCGGCTTCGGGTTTCGCGTTCACTAGCGTCTGAGAGGCCAGGGGAGCCACTGATCACACTCAATGAACTAATAAGAGTGGGAGCGCGACAAGCCAGAGCCAGACCAATTCGTCCACCCATCGAATATCCAGTGCAATGAACGCTGGTCTGATTAAGCTGGTCCAATAAGGCTTCTAAGTCCTCTATTACGTGCAAGAATGTGAGCTTCTTTGCTGGCACTGGAATCGCCTTACCATGCCCTGGAAGGTCAACTCCCAGGAGTCTGAAGTAACCGGCCAATTGACACGTCAGGTCGCCAAACGAATTCTTATGCCCCGTAAAACCGTGCAAGAGCATTAAAGTGGGCCCTTCACCTTGCCAAGCGGCATGATAAGTCAATCCGCTGGGACCCTCGAAAACTACAGGGTCTTGCCATGTCAATGCCATCTTGACTTGATCATTTCTTGGGCTAATGACTGTTGGACTTTCCCGGAACCAGTCAGCGGAAGGGATGCAACGAGCAGAATCTCTTTGGGTACTTTGTAAGACGGCAAGAAACGGCGGCAATATTCACGCACCTGAGATGCTGTTACTTGGAACTGAGGTCTAGGTTCAGCTAGGGCCACAATAATGTGGCCCCATTCCCGATTTTCAATCCCAGTGACCCAAGCGCCGCGAATTGCCGGATGACTTTCTATGACTGCCGTCACTTCCGGTGCATAAACGTTCTCACCTCCACTAACATATACCTCATCCTGCCGAGCAAGTACATGGAGTGAGCCCTTGTCATCCAGATAGCCAATGTCCCCGGTTTCATGCCAACTTGAAGGACTCGCTATATTGGAACAGACTTGGGGGCCCTTTACCCAGATGCGGCCTGCGTCATTGGCGGGTATGGGGGAACCTGCTTCGTCTTTGATGGCAATCTTGGCATGCAAGAGGGGTTGACCCTCACCCAAGGGAATAGGCTCTCCTGGTCGTGTAGTAGTGATGTGGGAACAGGACTCAGTTTGACCATAACTGCATACCAGTCTGATCAGCCTTCGGTAACACTCTTCACGCAACTCATTGGAAACTTTCGCCCCACCCAAGAGGGCAAATCGGAAGGTAGTAGGAGAATCTTGAAAATGTAATTCGGCATCAAGCAGTCGGACCAACATGGTGGGTACGAACGAAGCAAGGGTTAGCCGATTGAACTGAAGTTCCCGCAGTACCTCCTCAGAGTGGAATCCTGGCTGCAAGACTAGGCTGAAGCCCATGAGGACCGCCCTGAAAAGCAATGTCAAACCTCCAATGTGATAAAGCGGAAGACAATGTAGCCAACAGTCTGCATGAGAGTAGCCAAGGCGATATGCTGACGTGACTGTGCTCCAGTAAAACTGCCCGAAAGTAATAGGGATTGCTTTGGCCGGTCCGAAGGACCCAGAAGTAAATACATATCCTTGAAGCCGAGACATATCCAACTGAGGTATGGTTGGCAAATTGGGCAAGTTCTTCGTCGAGGAATTTCTATCCTGTTCCGGTAGTGTGATCAGGCGAACAACTGGTCCGTGATGGCCAGTCCATCCCAGGACCCTCTTACATTCAGTGGTTGACAGCAGAAGAGTAATACCAACCTTCTCAACCTGCTCAGCGATAGTTATTGCAGGCAGGCTCGGATTGATTACCGTGACGGGCCATCCCATTCTGGCGCAGACTAAGATAAGCAAGGAGATCAGAAAAGGATCATGAATGACGATTCCTGCCTGAGTCTGGCTGTTTTCAGTTTCCCCATGAGCAAGTTCAACACAAAGAAGGGAGACTAGGTAACTCACCGTAGCAAAAGAATATGTATGCTCTCCCCAACGGATGAACGGTGCATTGGGGCGACGGTTAGCCTGTATTCCAAGCCAGTCCCCCTGAACAGCCAAGGGATTCAGGGGCGCCATGGGAATTGCCTGAAATCCGGTTGACGTTTTTCTAGGAATGCGTTCTTGCCCTCACTTCCCTCCTCCGTCATGTAATAAAGCATGGTGGCATCGCCTGCCAATACTTGCAGACCAGTCTGACCATCGCAATCTGCATTGAAACCTGCTTTGAGAAACCTGATGGCAATAGGACTCTTGGCCAGAATCTCTCGGGCCCAACGAATGCCTTCTGTTTCCAGTTGATCAACAGGTACAATCGCATTCACTAGACCCATGGCAGCAGCTTCTTCGGCCGAATACTGACGACAAAGGTACCAGATCTCTCGAGCCTTCTTTTGGCCTACGATACGGGCCAGGTAATTGGCTCCAAATCCTCCGTCAAAACTACCTACAATGGGACCGGTCTGGCCATAAACTGCATTGTCCGCTGAGATCGTCAGGTCGCATATAACGTGCAAGACATGCCCTCCGCCAATGGCAAATCCGGCTACCAAGGCAATCACTGGTTTGGGCATGGTTCGAATGATGCGTTGCAATTCCAGGACATTCAACCGGGCTGTTCCTTGCTCATCCTGGTATCCTGCATAGCCCCGTACCTTTTGGTCACCGCCCGCACAAAAGGCATATACACCATCTTTGGGTGAAGGCCCATTGCCGGCAAGAAGGATCACACCGATGGAACTGTCAGCCCAGACATCGCGAAAGGCCTGGATCATCTGATCTATAGTTTCGGGTCGGAAAGCGTTACGGACCTCTGGACGGTTGAAAGCAATCCGAGCAATTCCTTCTGCCTTATGGTAAGTAATGTCAGAAAACGAAGCCACTTCAGTCCAATCGCACTGCGTAGGGTCAAGAGTTTCCACGAATACACCTCTCAGCTACCAATTGTATGAATTGTTCTGCCTGTGCAAGGTCTTGCCTTCGGTCGGTAACGACCTCAATCACATGAGTCTTTGAACTAGCAACCGCTCGCGAGACAAGGCTGGCTAGATGGGAAGGACTGTTGGCGAAATAGTATTGAAGCCCAAATGCCTCAGCAAGTTTGGCAAAGGATGTCTCATGGTGAGCGATAAAGAGTTCCTCAAAAGCTGGCCCCAATCGCGAAATCGGTAAACGCTCAAAAATGCCTCCACCATGATTGTTGAGAAGGACAACGGTCAGGTTCTCGACGGCCAAATGCCGAACTGCGGCCAATCCACCTATATCATGCAGGAGTGAGAGATCACCGATCAGAAGACAGACAGGGACATTGGTGCTGTGAGCAATCCCCAATGCTGTGGAAACCAGGCCGTCAATTCCACTTGCGCCCCGATTACCATGTACGCGACACTTAAGGTTAGGACTATAGCCAACCAAATCAACAAGCCTGACGGGCAAACTGTTACCAACAAAGAGAATGCATTGGCTGGACAAGGAAGCTAGCAACTGCAGGACATATGCCCCATCCCAATCTTGCAGTGTGAATTTCACATCCTCTAATACAGCAGCAACGTGGCTACTTAACCTTTGCCAAGTCCTAAGCCAATCCGCGGACCTGCGGCAGGCCGAAATGCGGGTTAGTAACTGTTCGCAAAACAATGTAGGCGGGGAAGATAGATAGTGGGTTACTGCCTGCGACTCATCATGAATCTGTTTGGAGTCATTGACATAAAGGTGGGGACAATCGGCCTCCAGACTGGCCTCCATGAACCTTAACAATGGCAGGGATACCGGCAAAGTCCCGAAGCGGAGTATCAGGTCACAGCGCAAGTCGTCCAGCATGTTCCCTTGCAACATAGCGTCATAACCTACGACCACAGATTGACCCTTTATATCAATGTGACGCAAGCCGGACAATGGATCAGCCAACACTGGCATCCCCGTTGCTTGAGCGATTCTTATAATAGCCGTGGCAAATGTAGCAGGATATCTGTTGGGTCCTACAATGATTAGTCCTCTCTCCGCCTTGACTAAGGTTTCTGATACCACTCCCAAGTCTTCCTGTAGACAGTCGCTAACATCTCCAGGCGGGTTCAATAACATAGGGGACCTGACTTTGTATGGTGCCAGATCGTTTGGTTCGAATGGTTTTTCCAACTGGATGTTGAGATGGACCGGGCCCGGGCGGGAATTGGTGCATAACGCGAAGAGGGCGGCGACATCCTTTTTGAGCAACTCAGTGGAAACCGTTAGTTCGTCCGATGTCAAAACAGGCAAATCCAGCACAGACTTTGCATAAATTCCGAATAGCCCTGCCTGGAAAATAGTCTGATTGGCGCCTGTATCCCGCAAGCTGGCTGGTCGATCAGCTGTGAGCAAGATGAGTGGGAGCTGACTCTGATAGGCTTCAACGACTGCTGGCAGTAATTCTGCTACGGCTGTTCCCGAGGTAGTAATCAGAGCCACTGGGCGCCCTGTAGACATGGCTTTTCCTAAAGCAAAGAATCCAGCGCACCTTTCATCGTGATGGACAGACAACTGGCAAGTTGACTCCAGCCAGACATTCAGTGATAGTGAGGTTGAACGGGAACCAGGACAGATACAAAAGTGTTCAACACCGCATCGAATCAGCTCCGTAACTATAATTCGTGAGACGACGAAACTGGGGGGATTTTGCGCCATGGCTGTTCCAGAAGTTCAGGCCATCAGTGCCTCTTGTAAAGGTTGGAACTTCCAGCTTGTTTCAAGCCATTCCAAGGAGGGGTCACTACCTTCGACAATGCCTGCTCCTGCAAATATCCATGCTCTCGCTCCATGAATGACCCCTGAGCGGATCGCCGTTATGAAGGTACCATTCAGCTTGCTATCCACAATGCCAAAGGGAGCACCATACCAGCCGCGGGGTGCGGATTCCAGTTTTTCGATGAGCGCCAGGGCAACCTCCCGAGGTTCACCACCCAGAGCTGCAGTGGGATGGAGTAGTGACGCCCAATTCAATACGCTTTGTTTGTCGTTACACTCAGCTTTCAGCATGGTGCAGAGATGATGCACATTGCTGAGGGAACGGATCTCAGTTTCCTCACTACAGATTACTTTGGCCCCATTCTGCTCCAATGTGGATACGATGTCTTCTGTAACAATGCGATGTTCGAGGCGGTTCTTGGGAGACTCATACAACGCGTTCTTGTTTAGCTGGTCTACGTCGGGATCAGGGTGCCTGGGGAACGTACCAGCGAGAGCCATGGAAGTTAGGGACCGGCCATTTACGGCACAAAGCAATTCTGGGGAAGCTCCCAAGAAAGCTGAGTCTTTTCCATTCCGAAATAGAAACACATAGCATTCCGGGTAGCCTTTTCTTAGAAGGCGCAGGGCCTTGGAGTGATTGAAGCCATTGGTGCTACGAAGTTCCCGAATCTGGGCTAATACCACTTTGCGAACAGTTCCATCCTCGATTAAGGACAGGATCTCTTCTACCGAATGGGTCCATAAGTCCCTAGGGACGGGTTCATTGACTGCAATCCGTTCACCACGTGCCTCAACTTCCTTGCAGTTTTCTCCCTTGGCCTCAAGTGCCGACGCTTCTTCTAAGAAGCTCAACAGTGCCTCCTCGCTATACCGTTTCACTGTGTGAGGACTGTCTTGGCGATCTGTCAATATATTGATGGTGGCAAAATGCCTGTTATCAAAACGTTCCAACTGAAAATGTGGCAGTATGAAGCACGCTGGATCAAAGGCTTGCCAAACACGGTCGGAGAGATATTGGGGGGTAAAGGCAAAACCTCCGATCAGTCTAGGACCCAGCGGCGGTTCCGGTAAGTAGGCCTCTGCTAACAAGTGACGGATCTGATCTTCAATCTGAACAAAACGTCTTTCGGTAGTGCCGTGCAAGACTGCTGTGGCACCCAGTCCTATGAATTCGTAGTTCGTTCCTGGATCATGCCAATACATTTGGCTGGACTGGTCAGGGAACTCCAGCCGATCTAGGCGCCGAGACGTTATCTCCTGGCACGCTGAGACAAGTCGTAAAACAGGAGGTTGAAGAAAATCATTCACAGGAATGCCGACGCTACAACGACACTTGGTCTATTTCAAACCGTTCAGTTGATAGGTTTGAATTCTACGCTGTTGAGTAGCATGGGCACTAAGCTAGCCTTTATGCGTTCCCTTTCAGGTTCTCCTGTATTCACCCATGTTATTACCAAGTGATAAATCGCTCCCATCCAAGCTTCTGCAATTACTTCGGTATCGACAGGGAGTATCTGCTTCTGTTCGATGGCTTCGTCAAGAAACTGCTGAACATACCGTACAAAACGGGTCTGGATTTCCCGTCGCTTGACTTCAAAGGGTATTCCTAAGCCCACAGCCTGGGAAAAGAGAATCTTGGTCTGACGCCGATATCGACTAAACATTTCAAGACAAACGTCAAGTGCCGCCTCGACACGGTACATACCATTGTCCTGTTCGGCGATAACCCTGATTATCTTTCGCTCCACAGACTCGGCGAATCGATCCATCAAGGTAAGTAGAACATGCTCTTTGCTTGGAAAGTGCCGGAAAAGCGAGCCAACTGATAATCCAGCTTCTCTTGCTATTGATCCGACATCAGTACTTAAGTATCCGGCGGAGGAAAATTCAGTCAGAGCAGCGTCCAGAATTCGCTCTCTATCGGAGACTGTTCGCATAAAAAACAGAGACTGTGTTGCTACTTCATCAAGTAATTTCAGGCAGTATAGCAGACCCCACGGTTCCCTATGAAGTAGAGTACCCGTGTCGAGAACGCAATAAAAGAATGGAAAACTCTCACAGGTTGCTTCCCATCGAAGAATTCGATACACAAGGCAACGAAAACCCCTTCTGTAGCAACAGATTTTCGTCAAGAGCCTATACCAGTATCCAAGACAAGGATGTTAGAGACCCAATAATGTAAGCATCGATCTGATGCAGTGGCTGGTAAGCACTGCTACGTTTAGAGAGGATATATTTCCAGCCATTCCTCGATTGCAAAAAAGCAATTGAGGCTCATTTACTTGCGAAGCAAGACTGGTGTGTTTGATTTTTATACTCCTAGCCACCTCACTCCTGACACCAAACAAGCCACTCTCATGGTCAGTGTGCCCCGCGAATTGAGCAACCTAAGCCAATTTAGTCCATACTGATCAGACAATAGGACCCGATGACAGCAATAGTTGACGCAATAGTTGACATATAGGAACCTTTGGTTGCTCCAAAACCTTGGTAATAAAGAATAAGCCTTATCTCACCCCTTAATAGCTAGTATTGGTGTTACCGCAATTTGACCTCCGGCCGTTTGCCGGAGAAGAACGGACCAAGTCTGCTGAATGCGAAAGCGTTGTTTTCTGTATAGATAGGATAAGTGGAGCATTTCTAAACACTATGTGGTTTTGCAGGACATCGTCTCTCTTGTAGTCGGGCAACCGGGGCTATCAACTGATTACCAGACACGACTAATACAGGGCATTTAATGTCTAATCTTAAACTGATGGCCCGTCTCAGGTTCAGTTCAAGGCATCTCACACCGCACCGGCTCGCTCTATCCGCCGTCGCCTTTGCCATTTTCATAGAAACCATAGATACAAGCATTGTGCCTCTGGCGTTGCCGGCAATGGCTAGTTACTTCGATACGGATTTTACAGGCATTCAATGGGTAGTACTCGCATCGGTTCTAACCCAAGCATCCTTGAGCCTGATAATTGGGTCCATTGGTGATTTCCTGGGGAAGAAACCCATTCTGATTAGTGGACTAATATTGACAGGCATTGGCAACATCTTGTGTGCCGTTGCACCAACGCTCCAATGGCTGATTGTTTTTCGCGTGGTACAGGGAATTGGACTGACAATGGCGGGGGCCCTCATTCTGGGAATAGTAACGGAGAATTTCCCCGAATCTCAGCGCGCCAAAGCATTTGGGTTTATCGGCTTAATGGTTTCGACGGGTATCGTCTTAGGACCATTGGCTGGGGGCGTGATTCTGAAGTTGCTTAACTGGAGGTTCGTCTTTGTATTCGACCTTTTCTTTGTTGTGCTAGCCATTCCCCTTGCTAAAGGCTACATCGGAGACACCGCTGGGATAGGATGGCAAAAATTTGATGTGGCTGGAGCACTGGCATTCTCTTGTAGCCTCTTTGCCTTTCTGCTAGCTGGTACTCTAGGCCAACAGACAACAGAATTCCCTGATGGGTTGCTACTTTATACTTTAGCTGGAATATCCTTTCTTCTCTTCATAATACGGGAATTGAGGGCGTCCAGTCCTCTCCTAGACCTCAATTTATTTCGTTCAGTGGAATTCTCCATCTATCTTGGCACTCGATATATTGTCTTTTTTGTATATGGCGGAACGTGGTTGCTCCTTCCATTTTTTCTGGAGACGCTGGTGCGTCTTGAGCCAGCCACAGTGGGTCTGTTATTGGCCGTTCATTCGGCAGTCTTTGGCGCAGGTTCCTGGATTTCAGGACATCTTACCAACCATATAGGACGGCGTCCGCTCCTTCTGTCAGGTCTGATTCTACTGACCATTGCTTACGCCTGGATGAGTTCTGCGGCCAGCAGCATCCATCTGCCAACTTTCATCTTACAGCTAATCATGATTGGACTAGGTTCGGGAATGTTACAGCCACCAGCCAACAGTATCATATTTGGCAGCGCCAACCGTCGTAATCTGGGCATGGTATCTAGCTTGTCGGCGGTAGTCCGAATACATTCGCGTAGTTTGGGCATTGCAGTGTTGGGCGGTGTATGGGTCTATTTGTCAAAGACATGGCTGCACCGGGCTTCCAATACGGCAGGGCTAACTTCCGAGGCATTGGCTCAGACTGCAAGCTTTGGGACCGTCTGTATGATTGCAAGCTTGATAATCGGTACAGTCCTGCTGATCTGCCTCGTGGAGACAGTTCTGCGGTATCACCAGCGCAACAATGCAACTGAAAGTATGACTCTTATGTAGTGTGCCGAATATGTATAGCAATCAAGAGCTAATTGAGGAACTGTACAACCGTTCATTCCGGCAGTTGCAGCAAAACGTCTTGCCAATTGATAGCTGGACCATGACTGTCCACTGGCCTAAAGGAAACTCAGAATCGCTGTTGAATACGATTTCTGCTTGTTTCAGGCTAGGACTCTTTGCCATTCTGAGGTACTGGGGAAGTTAGGTGAGGGTTCCATTCTTCACCAATCAGAAGTCGAATCAGCTGAGATAATCTTTGGTTACTTTCCACATAATCTGACCAGCAATTAAGAAGAAACAGGACATTCACTTCTTCTTGTTGCAGGCTATGCGCCAAGGGTTTGTTTTGGGATGTGGACCCGACGATGGAGAATTCCGATTGAGAAGCAGATTCTGCAAAGAGCTTGTAATGGAAGACAAACAGTTGAGCATTCAAGAACAAGAAACAGGTATTTAACAGGCTTTCTGCCTGGCGCAGTCAAGGAGTTAGACATGGGAATTCTACGCCGCTTCTCAGTGGAGAATAAAGTGGCCCTGGTTACAGGGGGTGCTAGTGGTATTGGAGAGAGCTTTGTATTTGCCCTGGCAGAGGCAGGTGCGAATGTGGCTGTAGCAGATGTGAATTTTGCTCGGGCGAGCCATGTATGCAGGCAGGTCGGTCAAATGGGAATCCAGTCAATAGCTCTGCAAGTAGATGTAACTAAGAGAGATCAAGTATGTGCGACGGTGGACTCGGTCTTGGCTAAGTGGGGTCGACTTGACATTGGGGTCAATAATGCAGGAATAGCCATCCGGGCTCCTGCCGAAGAAATGACTGAAGATGGGTGGGATGCCACCCTCAATGTAGATCTGAAGGGAGTCTTTCTATGTTGCCAGATAGAGGCCTTGGCTATGCTTCCTTTGGGCAGAGGAAGTATCGTGAATACGGCTTCCATGTCCGCCCAGATAGCCAATCGACCTCAGCTGCATGTTGCGTACAACGCTGCCAAGGCAGGGGTAGTCCAATTGACTCGAACATGCGCGGCCGAGTGGGCGGCACGAGGAGTAAGAGTCAATTGCCTTAGCCCTGGACATACTCTGAGTCCAATGACTGCCAGACGGCTGGATGAGCAGGATGGTGAGTTCTGGCGCTCAAATACTCCCATGAACAGGATTGGACTTCCGCAGGATCTGCAGGGCGGGTTGATTTTCCTTGCGTCTTCTGCATCGTCCTACGTAACGGGACATGATCTGGTTATAGATGGCGGCTATACTTTATGGTAGTAGCTCCTCCCAGGCTACTGACACCGAAATGCCCACTTACTCAGTTACTTGCCCAATTAATGACTGCCGCTCATAGCGCGATAGCGCGGTCAGCCAGCCTTTCAACTGAGTACAGGGATTAAGTTGGGATGCTGACATTGAGAAGTATCCTTTGACGACCGACAAGTCGGACGCGGTTAAGTCTTCTGATTGACGATGCGCTCAGAGGGCGTCCCCAAAAGCCTAGGAATGGGGTCAGGGTAAGATGCGACTTACATCGAAACACACCTAGCCTGATGCTTCCCCCGTCATATCTAACCCGGTCGTCCCATGAAACGCAAACTTTATCCCAGCGATTTGACCGAATGCCAATGGGCGATGCTCGTCTCTTTGTTGCCAGGACCCCACCGGCGGGGTTGACCGATTGCCGTTTCCCGCCGGGAGATTGTGAACGCTATTCTCTAGGTGTTACGCACCTCTGCCTGGCTAGGGCGCTACTGACGTTTGAGCAAAGAGTTATGAGGGACTCCCAGCTACCTCCGAAACGTGGATCTGGATAGCCATGACTGACTGTATAACCGTAAGTTGCACCGCCTTAGCTCAATATCACCTCTTTTTTAGACACCCTCCAAATGCTTCAGCGCAACACATTGCCGAAAACTGGGGACTGGCTGAAGGGAATTCCCATCTTAAACAATTCCGGTTAAGTTCTCTATTGGATTATGTTTAGAGTATACCTTGTTGCAAGAGGAATAGGACGACAAGCAAAACTCCTGTGGCAAGGATACTTCCAGCTAGAAACCAGATAAAATACATACGTCCCTGGGCACGCATTGAGTCAAGGTCGGCCGATAATTGAACATTCTTGAGAGTCAGTTCATTCAAGTCCTGCGACATCGTTTCTACCTGTTGTTGCAATACCGTTTGTGTTTGCAAGGCTTCCGTGATCTGGCCCAAACGACTGTTGATTTCTGGGATCGTAGCCAATTGCGCCTGTGTAGCAGCCACCGTATCCACCAATGTCAACATCGCAGTGGTGACCCCTTGGATTTCCGGAGCAGTATGAACTTCAGGTTCCGTTATAGTATCTGAAGGGGTGGTGTCCTTGTTTTCGAATTCCATCATGGAAAGGTCCGCCCGAACCTGATTGAAATTCTTGCCCGAACTCATCTGTTTCCGTGCTGTGGTCAACAATTCAATGTCCCGTTCATCGAATGAACGTGTTACACCTCTTTCTGGACTAGCTTCAGCTGAAAGATACAAGGAGAATTCATTGGCATAGCGCCGAATGGTATCTGGACTACAATTCAGGTCGTCAGCTACCTGTTTGACACTCTTGCGGACTTTGGTCTGGGTAGGAGTAGCTACACTGGACACAAACAATACTCCTTTGGAGGTTTCGGCACCCTCATGCTTTATTGTGTACTTTCATATTCTTGGAATGGGTTACTTGATTATCTATGTTCCTGTCTTATTGTACGAATCTTGTCCGAGGCTTGCAAGGATATGACATGCCTGTATTAGCCCCGAGAGAATGGATCCAGGCTTTGAACGGATGGCAAGTTGGAGGCCATGCAAGGGCAAGTCATGGTGCAGATGGCGAAGGACGCATAAGAAAAATTCCTGTGGCACTTTGGCAAGGCATGCCAGGGTAGTAAGTTATGGTACCAATGTCAGGAAAATACCGTATTGGAACTCGCAATTCCCGCATGGCAATGAGCCAGGCCACCCGTGTGAAAGCGCTTCTTGAGGTGCAGTATCCTGAACGGTGCTTTGAGATTATTGGGATTGCAACTAGGGGTGACTCCCAACCACATCGACCATTGAGAGATTTCCGCCGACCTGGCATCTTTACTTCCTCCCTTGAAGATGCCTTGAACGAAGGCCAGATCCAGATAGCTGTTCATTCTCTCAAGGATCTGCCTATCCAAATGCCACCTGAGTTGGCCTTGGGTGCCATTCTGCCACGGGATGATCCTAGTGATTCTCTGGTCACGTACAATCAAGTGAATTTTTCCGATCTTCCTCCTGGAGCCAGAATTGGGACTTCAAGTCCGCGCCGTACACGCATGGTTCGTGCCCTAGAGAAAGGTTGGCAGGCCGTGCCCCTCCGGGGTAATGTTGATTCTCGAATTGCGAAGTTAGACAGGCAGTTGGAATCCCCTCTTGACGGAATAATCGTGGCTACATGCGGACTATATCGCTTAGGATTGGAGCACCGCATAGTTCACAGGTTCGACGTATATGAATTCCTTACCGCCCCTGCACAGGGGGCTATTGCTTTGCAATGTCTAGCTGCAGAAAGAGATGTGTTCAAGTTACTTCGTGTACTACACCATCAACCTACGCACCTAGCTACCGAGGCTGAGCGGGGTTTACTGCGGCACTTGGGCGGAGGCTGTGCCTTGCCTGCGGCGGCATACGCGTGCATTGAGGGGGAATTCATCAATCTTGCCGGCGGAATTTGGTCGCCGGACGGCCAAGAATCAATCTTCGGCAATGCCCGAGGAAGTGAACCTGAGGATGTGAGTCGGCAGCTCGCAGAAACGATGATTGAAAAAGGGTGCGAGAAATGGTTGTAGGAGGGCATTCAGTGATGAGGGGAAAACGAATCCTCATCACACGTTCCCTTGATAGGAGTACAGCGATTTCGAAACTTTTCCAAGACTGGAATGCTATTCCTCACTGGATTCCGGCAATATGCGGGAAACCGAGCAGTCCTCAACAGCTTGCAAGGGCATTGAAATCAGTGGAAACTTGTGACTGGCTGTTACTGCCCAGTCCTCTGGCCATTAAGATATTCTGCAGCTTTGCAATGCGATTTCTTCCTGTCTCTCACTGGCCAAAGACTGTGGTAATGGGAGAAACATCCAGGTCTTTGCTCCAGAACAGATACAGCATCCAACCTGCCACAGTCTATGACTTTGTAGAGAACGGAGGCTTGGCTAAACAGATGGGTCTTAAGAGTCACGAACGAGTGGTCGTTCTTTGCTCTAGCCGAGGTTCAGGTCCAAGAGTAGCTCAACTGGTAAACAGTCATCTCCAGGCAGAAACCCATGAGATTTATGATGTATATTGCAATGAAAAGCTTGTTCAAATCCTGGAAGAACTGGAAGTTCCTTTTGATGCCGTGGCCTTTTCCAGTCCGTCAACAGTAGAATGTTTCTTGGGTGCGTCCAAGCAGGTACCCCATTTGCAGGAATGGCTGGCTGAGGCCTGCATAGCCTGTATTGGTCCGGCTACGGCCAATGCCATTTGCCAATTTGGACTTTACGCCCATGTAATCTGCGATCAACCTTCACTTGAGAATCTGATTTGGGAATTGTTCCGCTGGTTTTCGAGAGAACCCAAGCCAACCTGAAGATCCATGAAACGCCGAACTACACCTCTCCTACGCCCGCGTCGATTGCGCCGAACAGAGGCTATCCGGACTATGGTCCGTGAGACCCGTCTCACACCTGCCGATCTTACCTATCCACTTTTTCTTCACCATGGAACGGATTCCCGATTGGCAATTGCCTCAATGCCAAATCAGTATCGTTATTCTGTGGACCTGCTGCCCGGGTTAGTTCGGGACCTGTGTTCAAGAGGAATCAACAGCGTTCTATTATTTGGTCTGCCTGCAGCCAAAGATGCCATGGGTAGCGAAAGCTATGCTACGAACGGCATTGTTCAGCAAGGAATTAAGGCCATCAAAAATGCTGTACCTGAGATGTTGGTGATTACAGATGTTTGTCTCTGTCAGTATACGGACTCTGGCCACTGTGGATTAGTCAATTCTCAGGGGCAAATACTCAACGATGAAACTCTGGAGGTGTTGCAGCTAATCGCCTTGAGCCATGCAGATGCTGGAGCAGACGTGGTTGCGCCCAGTGGAATGATGGATAACATGGTTGGCGCGATCCGTACTGTACTTGACAGCAATAATTTCAAGGAAGTCGCGATTCTTTCTTACGCAGTCAAATACGCCTCTGCGTTCTATGGACCCTTTCGGCAAGCGGCAGAAGGCGCACCCCAATTCGGGGACCGCCGTTCATACCAGATGGATCCTGCCAACCGCCGGGAGGCTTTCCGGGAAATTGATTTAGACCTAGAGCAAGGGGCCGATATGATCATGATAAAGCCCGCTTTAGCTTACCTTGACGTATTACGGGAGGCGCGAAGCTCCTTTCCAGAAATCCCCTTGGCTGCCTATAACGTGAGCGGGGAGTATGCCATGATTACAGCGGCGATAGAGAGAGGGTGGCTATGCGAAGTCGACGTTGTATTGGAAATTCTAATAGGTATAAAGAGGGCTGGTGCGGACCAGATCGTCACTTATCATGCCAGACATATAGCGGAGTACCTCTGACTCTTGATGCTGATCGCCGCATTGTGATCGGCGTGCATGCGCAGGCCACAATCTATGCAGTGGAAGATCGCCTGTGACACACAGTTGCGCTTGTCCACGCAACGGCATGGGTGGTAGGTCTTTCAACACTACCGTATGGGTCTTGTCCGCCAGTTCCCAGCTGATATGATGGGTGTCGTTATCCCGTATCCGCTTGCGCCTGCGTTGCAGTTTGCGCAGTTGTCCCGATACCCGGCGTCCGCGGTTGGAATCCTGTTGCTTCTGGGCTTTCTCCCGTTGCTTGCACTTGAACTTCGTATCCAGCCGGGGTTGCCTGCGACCACCAACTGTCTGGAGGGCTGGGTTGGCCGTTCCAGACCGCGGGTGCGTCTGACGTGTGGTCTGAAAACCCTCATGGGTACCTTGCATTTCTTGGCGCTGTCCACAGCGTCCCTGGCTTGAGGGACCGGACCCAAAACCCGAAGACTTATGGAGCCTTTTCCTGCCGCCTCTCGATTCCACAAAATTTAAAAAAGTGCCCCCTTACCCATGGGTGGCTAAGAATTGCTATGTAATTCCCTTACATTTCCCTCCACAAGAAAGACAGTTTGGAAGTCACCAGTGATCATGGATTCCCGGGGTGGCGACCAACAGAGTAGAATAGAGACATATGTCGCTGTTGGGATTACCATTCTCAAAGCAAAGGCATTCATTCTTCACCTACATTGTTGCCATGGAGCTGTACCATGATTGCCCGCCGTTTTGGCCAATGGATCCATGAATTGAAGTATGAAGTCAAACCTCTCGATGAACGTTTGAGGCACAGTCCAGCAGGAGAGGAAGTACAGCGGTTCTATCTGATTAAGGACATTTTCACCGTCCGAGATGGTTCATGGGACGACTCTGACAAGGTCATAGGCAGTGTTGAACAATGGGCCAGAGAACAATACTTGCAGGATTGGGAAGCTGCTTTCGCCTACGAGGATATCGGCGATTATCCTCATATTTTTACCCGTGTTGAAACTCCCCAGGGATTGCCCATTCGCAACAAGACGATAATGGCGTGGGACGATCACTTTGAGCGAATCTTCGACAACAATTTTGACATGTTTCTGGATATTGAGGTCGAGCCAACTACCGGCTGGGGACGCCTTGAACTGACCAGTGACGCAATGTATGACCCTGGGCTTGAACAAGGTCCCTGGTGTATCAAACCCATGGGCTTTGCCGAAAGCGTTGAAGGCTTGGGACTACCCCGCATGCTGGGAATTTCTTCCTTCATCGTATGGGTAGAATTGCCAATCGAAGAGTACAACAGCGTAGTTCCCATGCAAATGAATTCTCAGCCTCATCTATCCCAAGTCAGCCACGAATTCCAGAATCGGCTAATTGACTTGGCGCGCATTAATCAATTGATTTACTTCAATCCTGATGCCACAATTCAGCGCCGGATTATCGATGACGGATTTGTTCCCAATAGCGGTGAATTCGAAATGGAATTCAACCAGGCCCGATTCGTTGGGCAACAGGCCCAGAACCTGTACACAGGAGAAACTCGAGTTTATTTCATTAAGCGCAATCAATGGCATCACATCCAATGGGTAGGGGTTGAACCCCAATAAAAGCCGCTGAGTACCGATTTCTGCCTTCCCGCGGTCGCAAGAACTGTCAAACGGACAAGACCCAAGCGGCTCGGTCCTGAGGTAGATAGCCAGGAATCAAGGGAAAACAACCGGCTATAGTGTGGCAATAATTTTCCCGGAGTTTTCCTCACCTTATGTTGATCCAGGATATTCAAGCTTTTCCAATTCGAATTCCCAGTTCGAATGATCCTTCTGTTCAGGCCGGCGTTGACGATCCTGATCTTAGTATTCCAGAAGATGCACGGCACTCAGTCTATTCCCGGTTTCACGAGACTTGCGTTATCCGCATTGAATCTGATGAAGGTCTGGTCGGATGGGGCGAAGGACAGTCACCCGTGGGTGCCCGGGCAATACAGGCGATTATCCAGGATATCTGCGGTCCTTTGCTGAAGGGCACCTCACCTTTTTCCTGGGAGGCGGTTCGTTATCGCCTTTACAATGCCATGCGCGAACGGGGACATGAGGCAGGATTTTATCCCGATGCCTTGGCAGGCATAGATATCGCAGTCTTCGATCTGTTAGGCAAGGCCACGCAGCTACCTGTATGGAAACTGCTGCAGGGAGGCTTCACATGCCCTATTCCCCTCTATGTCGGAATAAGCGGTCAAAACGTCACCACCGTCCAAGAGCAGATCCGATTCTTGAGGCACGAAGAGGGTTATGCGGCTTTCAAGATTCATGCGACCCAAACTGATGATGACATTGTCTCCGTTATGATCGCTGCCCGGGAGGAAGCAGGTACCAGTGCCAGGATTATGCTGGATCTGCACGGCACCCGTGATGTCCAGGGGGCAATTGACTTGGGAGAGAAATTGCGGGATGTGAATCTTTATTGGCTCGAGGCACCGTGTTCTGCCGAAGATTCGCTTGGACACGCAGAAATAAGAGAGCAAATACCGACCCGTCTGGCGACAGGGGAGTGGCTGCGTACCGTTTGGACATGGAAGCCTCTACTGGATCAGAGAGGTTGCGACGTCGCAATGCCGGATATTGCCAGGACTGGTTTTGTAGAGGGGCGGCGGATCGCCACCTTATGTGATGCGGAGAACTTGGAGGTCTCTCCCCATGTTGGGGGAGGAGGTATATTGGCAACGGCCGCGTCAATTCATTTCTCTGCCACTCTTCCTCGTTTTACCATGATGGAGCATTCCCATTCAGGCTTTCAGGCCAAAGGACTGATTGCTTCTAGTTACCCAGAGCCAAAGAATGGGGTGTTTGAGTTGCCCAACGAGCCTGGCTTGGGGGTAACCATTGACGAAGACCGTCTGGGCCTATACAACTGGACCGCATGCTAATGTATAAAATATCTTACCTCGGCCATGTGTTGAACCCAGATACAGCAGAACAGGAGATTCAATAATGCCTAGAGAATTGGTTGCAACAGCTATAGGTGTTGTAGAAATGCGTGAGTATAGCCAAATCGAATTAGGTCAACATGACGTGCGGGTGGCTTCAAGATTCGCCGTAGCCAAGCACGGAACTGAGATGTCCTTTTTCAAAGGTTATGGATTGTCACGAGGTTTCTATGATCCCGAATATAGGTTGTTTCGACCTCACAGGGAGGAAGACCACTTTCCTGTTCCCGTAGGGAATACAACAATCGGAACTGTAATTGAGGTTGGCCCTGAAGTAAGACGTTTTGCCCTGGGTGACACGGTTTTCGCGTATAGTCCCTTCAAAGAGGAGCATGTCTGGTCAGAAGCTACAGTACGGTCTCTGCCGGAAGGTGTACCGTGGCAAGCAGCCGGATGCCTCGATCCAGCTGACTTTGCTGTAGGAGCAATACGTGATGGCCACGTGCGTTTAGGTGATGCAGTTGCTGTCTTTGGTATGGGGGCAATAGGGCTATGCGTCTTACAAGCAGCACAAGCAGCTGGTGCCCATCCAGTCATTGCGGTGGAACCCATTGACAGTCGCCGGGAAATCGCTCGACAACTTGGGGCTGATGCGGTCTTTGATCCTTCCCAGGTTGATGCAGGAGTCGCCATCAAAGACCTAACGGACAAAAGGGGTGCAGATGTCTGCATAGAGTACAGTGGGCATCACCTGGCCTTGCAGCAAGCTTTACGGGCGGTTGCTTACGGGGGCACCGTGGTAGCGGGGGCCTTTCCGGGCAGCTATCCTGCCGGCCTGGATTTGGGGGCAGAGGCCCATATGAATCGCCCTAACCTAGTATTTAGTCGGGCCTGCAGTGAACCCAATCCAGACTATCCCAATTGGGATGAGACTCGTATCTTCGATGTCGCTTGGCGACTTCTTGAGGAGGGGAAAATCGACGCTGAAAAAATCGTTCATCCGGTAGTCCCTTTCGAAGAGCTACCGGAGGCTTACGGACAGATACCTTCTGATCTGGCGAATTTCGTTAAGTTGGGAACAGTATTCTCCTGAATTAAACACGAAAGCCGCCTAGGCGGCTTTCGTGTTTAACTGCGTGCATTGAGTACGATGTTAGAGTACGACGAGCACTCAGTTGTTACAAGACTAACAGACTTTCTGACTTCCGTCAAGTATTTTGCTAGGAAGTTATCTTTTTCACGCATTTTTGTCCTTTGACAATTGCCTCAGTTTCGCGCGAGCCATTCAGATGAACATCAAGAATTCTTTGCACTGGACGCGAGTCCTGGAATCGTTGGCCGGTGTCCAGCAGAAAAGTATACCGGTAAGTCTGTGGAAACATTTCCATCTGAGAGATCGGGCACCTTATCTGTTAGCCCAGACTACCATGGAAATGTATCACCAGTTGCAGTTCGATCTCATCAAATTAACGCCCAGCGGACTCTATGGTGTCCAAGATTGGGGGGTAGGTTTACAGTTCGGTCGGGATGATGACACGGCGCCTACTGTAATCAGTAGTCCTATTCATTCGCCCGATAACTGGCTATCGTTGCCGATCCTGAATCCTTTCGCTGGTGCCCTTCAGAGAGAATTGGAGATGTGCCAACGCGTAAGGGATTTGACTGAAGGTCAAGTTCCATTCATGATGACCCTCTTTAGTCCACTAACTCTGGCCCAAAAACTGGCTGGCGACGATGTCTATATACATATGCGCGAAGAACCCGGGAAACTGCACCACGGGTTGCAGATCATCCGAGATACAGTTGTAGCGTTTGCCCAGGCCTGTCTCGAAATAGATGTGCCCGGTTTCTTTCTTGCTACCCAGCAAGCCCAACACGGGGTCCTTTCGCAGGAAGAATATATGGACTTTGGTTACAGATACGACGAGGATGTAGTGGAAGTCATTCTGGAGGCACCTATTCGTATGCTCCATGTCTGCGGAACCAACATAATGTTGGAAAAGGCTTCAAATTTAGAGGTTAACTGCATCAGTTGGGCCGTTGGTGGTGAAAATCCTACACTTAGCGAGGCTCGAGCTTTCACGGACAAAGCTCTGGCGGGAGGATTGGGCTTGGATACCCTTGCAAGGGGTACCGTCCAAGATAACGAGAATATGGTCAAGTCTGTCTTGGAAGCTGGTATCAGTCCTGGCCTGATTCTGGCGCCTGATTGTGTGGTGAAGAATTCCTCCCCAGATCGCAATCTGGCTGCTGTACTTTCCACTGCCCGGCAAGTCATTTAACGGGCTGCGTTAAGTAACCCTAAATCATGGGTCATTCGGTCAGACTGATGATGGGAAGGCGACCACTGAAGCTCTTTAAGACCTAAGAGGGCATGAGGGGTACCTAAAGCGTGTATTCCACCTTGTCCAGAAGGTTTGCGTGAACCCAATCCCAGTTAATCTCCACACCCATTCCATGTCCCTGTGGAACAGGTACATACCCATCTGCATCTATTGAAGTTAGGGTGTCCGAATAATTTCCCAAGTAGATAGGAACGTTGGAGGAACTTGGGGCTTTTGGATGTACTAGGCCCATCTCATAGTAATTCGTATTGCGAATTGCGGCCATGCAATGACGGGCAGCCGGCCCTGGACCATGGAATTCGATGTCTAAACCTAGAGCTTCGCAGGCATGGGCGAGTTTCATGACCCCGGTTATTCCATCATAACCGATGTCACCTCTAACAAAATCAGTAGCATCGGCTAGGACGAAATCCATGTGGGGTTGCAATGAACGCACATGTTCTGTCATGAGCAAAGGCGTCTGAATCAATTGACGAAGTTTGCGATGCATGAATTGTGAAATACCGCCGTCGCGCCCTGGATCTTCATACCAGAAAAAATCAAATTCGTCACACGCCCGCCCGACTTTCAGAACTTCAGCAAACGTATGGAATTCGCAGGCCGGATCCAACATCAAATCCATTTTACCGCCCACACGGTTTCCGACTGCCTGTACGTTCGCTACTTCCTGAGCAATGGGTGCGTTACCCCAACCGTGGATCTTGAAGGCTGGATAACCCATTTCAAGGCACTGTTCCGCAAAATCTGCATAGGCTTCTGGGGAATTCAGTCCATCGGGTTGGCCATCACCATGATAGGTGCTGGCATAACAAGGAACGCGGCTCTTGTAACCTCCCAACAACCGGTACAATGGAACTTCGTGAAACTTGCCGGCAAGATCCCAAAGAGCGCAATCGAGTGGCGCTATTCCGATACGGGCCACTTGCCGGAGAGCCCTGGTGATATCTGTAAAGAAAAGTTCTCTTTCCAAGGCATGACGTCCCAATAAATACTGCGAGAGCCGTGCCAATTGGGAATATTCGGTGCTGTTGCCACCGACATATTCGCCGCAGATTCCTTCCTTGGTTTCGATAACCAAGACATATCCAGTTCCAGCTAGACGATTGCCGGGTTCATAAACCAGATTGAATCCGTTGTAGTCGGTACCTAAACCGACCGTTTCATATCCATATTGGTAAAGTTTTATTGCCGAAATCATAAGATCAGGCATGGCAAGACTCCTTGGACTCTTTGGGCTGTGTGCAGTTTAGCACAGTGGAATTTACTAGGGTCCTCATGGTGGACCATCAGACCCAAAGAAAAACGTATCTAACAGCACGTTAATTCGACCCGCAGGATCTTTTGCTCATCTGAATCCGTTGACAGGAAGTTTCTTACCCCTTTACCTGTCGAACCAGACTAATGTACACTACTAAGAAATTCTCAGTTCTTTTGACGGACCTTTGATAACCAATGGGGAGTATGTAGTGTCGGACAGCTCTCAAGACGACAACAGAAGGGAATTACCTCCATCGCTGAGAAGGGCACATCAGCTAATCGAGGAATTGGCTGCCAAAGGGGAGGAGACCAATTCGGTACCTGGAAATGAAGAGGCGAAGGCGTTCCTCGATAGTATCTGGCAGGGGAAGGCTGTTTCTCGTATCCCAGGCCAGCCCAAGACAGACGACAACCAGCGGAAAACAGAGACGGGCTGACTTGTGTTGGCAGACCACCAATCCCGTACTATAACGGACAATTCCTCGATTAATGTATTGGAGCTGCGTTTTTAATGGCTGACTTCCCTTTCATGCTGACTTCCATTTCCATCGTACCTTGCAATGACCGGGTCCGGTCCCGGGACTTCTACTCCCGCTTAGGCTTTGAAGTCTTACATGAAGAAGCTAACTATGTTATTTGCGCCCGGGATCAGGTACAGATTCATCTTTCATGGCACGAAGGCTGGTACGTTGATCCCGCAACCAATAACACTCAGATCAGGATCCACATTAGGCATGTAGATAGTTTCTACGACCATTGCCTTGACCTGGGGATTATTCATCCTGAAGCACCATTAGAAAATAAGCCTTGGGGTTACAGAGAGTTTACTGTTTTGGATCCTGACAACGCCTGTATTGCCTTTTACGAACCAGTCAAGGATACCTCTTGACTACCTGTTGTACTGCTCAGACAGGGAGGAAATAACATGGCTGTAATTGACCAGGCCGCGCCCAATACCCATCCCAATACAAGATTGGATACCAGGATTATTGATTGCGATGTTCATCACAATACTCCTGATTACAAAGCCTTGTTCCCTTACTTGCCGCGGCAATTTCGGGAGCAAATGGAGGATTTTGGATCAATGGCCCCTACATTGGGGTATACCAATATGCCAGGCCAAGGTTCACGCCAAGATCTCTGGAGCAAGGGAGAAAAGGGTGATAACCCCAATACACTTCCCGAAATGGCTGTTGATCATCATCTGGATGAGTATGGGATCGACTACGCCATTTTGACCGGAGGACCTTATGCTTACGCTACACATCCGTCGTTGGATTTCGCCGCTGCTGTGTGTCGAGCCTTTAACGACTGGACCGCAGAACACTGGTTGACAGTAGACGCACGGTTGCGAGCCTCCATTCACATCGCTCCCAACGATCCAGTACAAGCGGCAGAGGAGATTCGGCGTTTAGGTCCGCATCCCGGATTTGTACAGGCCATGATGCCTGCAGGAGCCTACTTCCCCTTTGGCCATCGGATGTATCACCCTATTTATGAAGCATGTACTGAGTTTGGTTTGCCAATGTGTGTGCACTTTGGAGGTGAAGGTGCAGGGACTACGTCGGCGCCAACTGCCGCAGGCTATCCTACCTACTATCTGGAAATGCGTATGGCGCGTCCTCAGATTGCTATGGCCCATACAGTGAGTCTGATCTGCGAAGGAGTCTTTGAGAAGTTTCCGGCATTCCAGTTTCTCTTTATTGAACATGATGTCTTCTGGATTCCTGGATTAATGTGGCATATGGATAGTGACTGGAAGAGCTTGCGTGACTATACGCCTTGGGTTAGAAAGCTGCCCAGCGAATACTTGAGAACCCATATAAGATACGGTTCACAGCCTATGCCTACTTTGCCGAGTCCCTCCGACCTGGATACATTCCTACACTGGCTCAAGGCTGACGAGATTCTTGTTTTTGCCAGTGATTATCCTCATTGGGACTGGGATGAACCTTCCACATTTTTGCTAGGCGAATCGGCTGATCGCCGGGATCGCATTATGTTCCGAAATGCAGCCGCCATGTACGGCCTGGATGCAAATGAAACGTAAGGCCGCCAAGGGCCACGTTGTGGCTCGAATTGATGAAATCCCCTCAGGTGGACGCAAAATTGTATCTGTAGCCGGCCGCGAAATAGGAATATTTAACGTAAATGGCGAATTTTTTGCCTTACGGAACATTTGTCCCCACCGAGGTGCTCCAGTATGTTTGGGACGTCTTCGTCCGCACGTCGAAGGGTCTCTAGGAGGAGATTTCGTTTTCCAGCGGGAGGGGGAAGTCTTGAAATGCCCTTGGCATGAGTGGGAATTCGACATCAAGACTGGACTGGCCTTGCATAGTCCGGGAATGCGGGTTCGTACCTTCCAAGTGGAAAGACGTGGGCTGGAATTGGTGGTTTATTTGTAGCCCAATTCCTTTTTTGATGCGGTTTCGATGGGAGACTAGTAACTGACTGGCCCCAAACGAAAGTTGGGGCCAGCCTCAGGCGTCGCTAGCGAGTTGAGTGTCTCAACGGATGGTTGAGGTCTTGGTTATAGACAATCAGGTTTAGTTCCTGGTTGTTTCATGTTTCTTCTACAAGCCTCAAGATCCATTCTCACTGTAATTGCAAACCCATCAGACTTCGTCATGGAAGGCGACTCTCGATGTCTTCAGGGAGGCCAGAAATGGACAGGAGTCGGTAGCTATTGTGTCAACAATAGTTGTTTGCAAAACGTGGAATTCGACATGGTATAGCGCGATTCCGTTTTGCCTCCAGGATTCGAAGGTCCAGATTCCAGAAATCGTCTTGGCTTGGCGTTTCCTGGAAGGCTAGAGATTACCTTGATTGATAAGGACATCAGATTCGCAAAGGAACCATTACCCCCGACTGCAGGGGGCAACTTCAAACGACACGGTTCAGCAATTCTGCTAGATGGACTGGAGTCTGGTTCGTAAAGTGAACGATCTGCTCCCGACAGCTGAAGCCGCTGGCCACTACAACACATCCGGCGGGGACTTCCCGCACTGCTGGAAACAATCTCTCTTCACCTATGTCGTGGCTGACTTGATAATGTGAGTTGACATAACCAAATTCTCCGGCCATTCCGCAGCAGCCGCTTGGTATGACATTCACCTTAAACCCAAATTTACCTAGCACTGATTCGGTGGGACCGTTGCCTACCAAGGCCTTTTGGTGGCAATGACCATGAAGCCAAACTGAATCTCTGTCGTCGGTGCTACGTTCCACCTCCTCCCAATCAAATTGGTCCAGGAATTCTTCCAAAGTGAAGGAATTGGCGGCTATGGCCTGTGAGAGGTCTACGTCAGTAGCCAGGTCCAGGAATTCATCTCGAAGGGTTAATAGGCAACTTGGTTCGAGACCTATGATTGGAATTTCCTCTGTTACGACCTCCTTCAAAGCGCGGCATAAGCGGTCCGCCTGCTTCTTAGCCTTTCTGACTTGGCCACCCGAAATGAGAGGTCGACCGCAGCAAGGAAGTTGATCGCGGATTTCAACTTGAAATCCAAGCTTCGTGAGCAATTGCACAGAGGCAAGTGCGACCGAGGAATCAAAAAAGCGGCTCCAAGTGTCCAATATGAGACAGATCTTGCCTTTCGACGATAGTTCTGAAGTCGATTTTGCTCTATGTAACTGAGAAGGAGTGACAGGACGGATCTTGGGTAATTTCCGGAGGGGATGCATACCCAAGATAGTGAATAACCTGCGACCCAACCTAGACCTCATTATAGTGTTGGCTAAGTAGGAAAGCAGGGCCCTGGATCCTATCCCAGAGCGAAGTAGCTGTGGCATAGCTCCCATCATACGATTGAAAATGGGAAGACCATTGTGGTCAATGTAACCCTGAAGATATTCCGCCTTTATGCGAGCCATATCGACGGAGGAAGGACATTCGCTTTTGCATGCCTTGCAACCGAGACACAGGTCCAACACCTCATACATTTCCCGGGTCCACAACTCAGAGTAAGGGATTCTTCCAGACATTGCATTACGCAAGGCATTGGCGCGGCCACGCGTTGAATCTTTTTCTTCTCTGGTCGCCATGTAGCTTGGGCACATGGTGCCCGTTTCAAGTTTCCGGCAGACACCCGCACCGTTACACATCTCAACAGCCCCGATGAGGCCGTAATCAGAAGTCCAATCAAATGCAGTATTCCAACTTCGGGCACTATAGTCAGTTCCGAATCTCAAATTCTCCGTTGGTGTTTGAGCGTCCACAATCTTGCCCGGATTGAGCAAACATGCTGGATCGAATAGCGCCTTGATTTCCTGTAGGGCCTTGTAGAGTACTGGTGTAAAGAGAGACTGGTTGTAATAGCTTCGTGCCAGACCATCTCCATGCTCGCCGCTCATTACTCCTTGGTATTTCCGGGTAAGTTCCAAGCTGTGAGTGCCGGCGAGTCGGAGGTTTTCTACCCCCTGCTCTGAGTGCAAGTTTATGAGGGGTCTGACGTGCAAACAACCAGCCGAAGCGTGGGCATATACAGCTGTAGCTGGTACGTCGGGCAGCGAGTTGCAATACGAGAGGATTTCGTCCATATATGAAGCCAAGTGCTCTGTTGGCACACTTACATCTTCTATTCCTGGGAAGGGTTTGTGTTGGCCACGCTGACCCATGAGCAAATTTAGGCTTGATTTACGCAACTCCCAGACTTCCGCCTGCTTCGCAATGTCGAATATTGTAACGACCGGACCACGCCACTTCCGCTGGCGCATATGGGCAATCAATCTGTCTATCTTCAGCTTTACTTCACGTTCATTCGCGCCATAAAACTCCGTAAGCAACACCGCCGCAGGATCGCCTTCCACAAAAAACAGTTTCTGGTCCCATCCCGGTTGAGCGCGAGCCAAGTCCATCAACTGCTTGTCCAATAGTTCTGAGGCGCTAGGTTCCATTTCCAGAACATCAACGACTGCGGCACAGGCATCTATAACGGTATCAAAGTGCAGGATTACCAGTCCTGTCCACTTCGGAGTGGGTACCAGACCCATCTTTACTGCTGTGACCACTCCAAGGGTGCCCTCACTTCCAACCATCAAATGACTCAGATTCAGGGCTTTCTCCTGCTGACTCCGTACAACCTCTGGAACAAGCGGTGAATCCAGATACAGTTGCTCAGGTTTTATAGTCGGACTTAAAGGAGAAACCATGCGATCCAGAGAGTAGCCGCTTGTCCGCCGCCAATGCCGGGGCCAGAACTCAAGAATCTCCTCAAGATGGGTCTGTACTAGAGTCACTAGACCCTGAATGATCCTGCCTTCTAAAGATTCAGAGACACTTCGGGAACGCACGGCAGACAGTTGCATATCCCCAAAGTAGGCCTTTGTGGCGTCCGAAAGCCATACTTCTGTCTCCAACACATTGTCAATCATCATTCCATAAAGAATGCTGTGGCTACCGGCCGAGTTGTTGCCGACACAACCACCGATGGTCGCCCGGTTGGCACTGGCCGGGTCTGGACCGATCATCAAGCCATGTTTCTTAAGTTTCTGATTCATGGAATGCAGATTCATGCCAGGTTGCACCCATAGGGTACGCTCTTCTACATTTACATCAATTGCCTTATTCATAAAACGGCTGAAATCTAAGACAATAGCGGACCCTACAGCCTGGCCAGCTAACGAACTGCCGCCGCCGCGAGGCAGTATCGGTAACTGGTACTTATTGGCATGTTCTAGAACACAGTGGACGTCTTCTTCAGTTTTGGGCAGGACCACCCCCAAAGGCATGATCTGATAAACACTGGCGTCAGTGCTGTATAACATTTTCGAATAGGAATCGAAGCGCACATCCCCGTCGAGTTGAGAACGGAGTGATGCCGACACTTCTGCAAGTTTGGCTGATTCGATCTCATCCGCAACGGGTGTTGATCTTGTATCTTGAATATCTTGGTTCATCTGGTTTACCCTTTACGGATAAGAGGAATTCCGTAAACGTGTTCACGGCAAGGGAGTCAGCAGAGGTATGTCACATTCGGTTGTTGTCTACAGTACCACTTGGTGCCCGGACTGCGTCACAGCCAAGACCGTCCTGAAAGCCATGGACGTCGAATTTGAAGAGATTAACATTGAAGAACACCCTGAGGCTGTTTCCAAGGTATTAGCCTTGAACAACGGTAATCGATCTGTTCCGACCATTGTTTTTCCTGATGGATCGGTCTTGACCGAACCCGGGGTGATGGAGTTACGCGGCAAGTTAAAGTCTTTGGCTTAGTCTAAAGCTTGTTAAGAGCTTGCCTGAAATCGTGAAGCAAATCATAAGTATCTTCTATGCCACAGGCGACACGAATTAACCCCTCTGAAATCCTCTCGGCTTCTCTTTGGTCTGGAGTTTGATCGTAGTGACTAAGAAGCCATGGTTGGTGCACCATGGTCTCCGTGGCTCCTAGGCTGCCGCTAATAAGGGCCATCTGTAAATTGTCAACTAACCGGGCTGCCTGTTCATGATCCTCCATCTCTAGACTCACAACTCCTCCGTAACCTGTCATGTGCTGGATGGCGACAGCATGGCTCGGATGATCTTCCAGTCCGGCATACCAGACCTCCTGCACTTTGGGATGATCGCGTAACATGGTGGCCAACGCCATAGCGTTCGCATTGTGCTGTGCCATGCGCAAGCCGAAAGTCTTCAGTCCTCGAAGGATGGCGGCGGAACTGAAGGGATCGAGCACGGCTCCCAGGTGGGTCTGGATAGGACGCAAATTGCTTACGTTCCACGCGTCGCCAATGACTACGCCAGCCAAGACATCGTTATGCCCTGCCAGATATTTAGTGACGCTATGCACTACAAAGTCGATGCCCAGAGCAAGAGGTTTGGAATTGAAGGGGGTAGCCAACGTATTATCAACCACCGTAGTGATGTTTTTTTCCCGTCCCAATGCGGCCAGAGAATGCAGGTCTACACAGTAATTAAATGGGTTGGAAGGTGATTCAACCAGGATGAGGCGCGTATTGGGCTGCAAGGCCTTCCTTATGGTATTGATGTCGCAAGGGTAAACTGCCGTAACTTCAATCCCCAATTTCGGTAGTATGTCGGCAACAAACAGTTTCGTTACCCGGTAAATACTGTCGCCAAGGATTACGTGGTCACCCGTAGTCAGTGACAGGAGGAGAAGGCCCGCCAGCGCAGCCATTCCACTTGAAGTCAAGACTGCATCCAATTCCTCCTCGCCGGCGTCGCCCTGCAATTCCATGGCTGCCAGTTTTACTTCGGCTGCTCTGCGTGTTGGATTACCATTGCGGGCGTATTCGTCTCTTCCCGCAGTCCCTTTATACTTGCGTTCATCCAGGAATTCAATCATATCCTTCGTATTGGCGAAGGGATAGACCATTCCGGTTACGATGGGTTCTGTGACGCTCAAGGAGGGACGGAGCCGTGGTTCTCCAGCATGAACGCTGAGGGTACTTGGGCCTTGGTCGTTTTTCATTGCATTGGTTGGTTTCTGTCTGGTCTGTTCAAACTGTTGAGCAAGCAAGGTCCTCAAGATACCTGCTATCAGTGTATCTTAACGGATCGCTATTTCTGATTTCACATTGAGGCCGAAGCCAGAGACAACGTCTCAAGGCCACGACATCAAGTTATAAAAATTCCCTCAACTAATCCTGAGGGAACAAGAATCCTCATCCCTGCAAGCTTGATATCGACTGATGTGTATTCCTGACATCCATGAAGAAGGGCCTACATTTGGCCAAAGGCCTGTTTTCCCAACTGACTGCTGGATCCCTTCAAGGATCTACCCGTCCCAGTCTGTTTCATTCAGAATATGTTGGATAGGGGTGCCTGAACGACTTGGCTTTTTTGTTATACTGCCAGATGCCATGGGATTCCTTAATCAATAAATTCTGGATGGCAGTTATGACTGAAACAGAAGAGAGATATTTCGACGACGGGCTGGCAGAAAGTTACCCTGAAGAATTGTATGAGTATTCGGGACTGGCTGCGATGATTCCATCATTAAGTGATGTTGGGGAGACGGAATGCCAGTTCTTCAAGGAGCAGGGCTATCTGGCTATAGAGAAAGTCTTTTCGGCAAAAGCCATTGCTGATGCCAAGAGTGGCCTACTCTCTTTGCTTGCCGGAGACAATCCCGAATTCAAGGGAGTTATGTATGAAAAGGCATTTCGCAAATTGGAGACTAGAAATTTTAGTGCAGTACAGAAACAGGACTACGTTCGAAAGTTCATGGGATTCGTGGATTATCATCCCAAGTTGAAGGAAATGTCAGAATTTCCCCTGATGGAGGAAATCTTAACCCGTTTGCTAGGTTCTCAGCCGGAACTGATGCAGGACATGGCCCTGCTCAAGCCACCACTCATTGGTCGCGAGAAACCTTGGCATCAGGATCATGCTTACTTCAATTATGAATTGGATACGCCGATTGTAGGCGTTTGGATCGCTCTTGATGAAGCCACCGTGGACAACGGGTGTATGGTTATTGTGCCGGGATCTCACCAAAAGGGCCCGGTTATACATTTCCGCCGCCGGGATTGGCAGATATGTGATAGAGACGCCAACCTGGACCCTTCTGTTGCGGTTCCACTTCAGCCAGGCGGCGTCCTCTTTTTTGCCAGCCTGCTACACCATGGCACCCCAACCAACAATTCTCGCCAACGAAGACGGGCGCTTCAATTCCATTATCGGCCAAGACAGGCGCGAAGGGTAACCCAAGATCAGCGAATGGCAGTGTTTGGTTCGGAAGGCAAGAACGTCTCTTGCTAATGTCATTTTGTTGTTGATTGAGGGGGAAATCTACCAGGCTTCCAAATCTCCTCGGGAGTTTTGCTGGAATGATTTGCAAGGCGGGCCCACATGAACAGCGCATCTGATAGTCGGTTAACGTACCGGAGAGGCAAGTCTCTACCACCCTCTATGTGATACAGACGAACCAGATTCCTCTCGGCACGCCGACAGACAGTTCGGGCAAGATGCAAGAAAGCCGCACCTGCGTTTCCGCCCGGCAGAATGAAATTGTCCAACGCTCCCAAATTAGGAGTCATGTCGTTGATAGTCTCTTCCAGCCATTGAACATTTCTCTGGTCTAGTTGAGGAATACGGGTTGAATCCAGGTCAGCAGGGGTGAAGCAGACCTCGGCGCCTAAATCGAATAGCTCATTCTGAATACGTACTAGATGGCTGGAGATCGTACAAGGCAAAGACATCGTACGTAAGACACCAAGTAGGGCGTTAAGTTCATCGAGATCACCTAAGACAGAGATTCTAATTTCATCCTTTGAAACAACTTGCCCTCCCCCTAACTGGGTATATCCCTGATCTCCCTTCCGGGTGTAAATGGATGTGAGTCTAGGCATGTTGCCTTCCTGCTTGCCGTAGGCGGACTATCCAAGTCAGCGAAAAAGACTGCTTTTAGCCAGAAACTGCTGGATTCTATCCCAAAGCCAATGAAAGGACGCGGTGATTCTTCTTCCCTTTACATTAGTATGGATACTATAATCCATGTGCCTGCATTTCATCACGATTAGGAAACTTCAAGAGAAACGTGCTTAACCAACGAAGCAAAATATTGGTCTATGGACTAATTCTCTTGGCAGCGGTGGCGCTGATTTTCAATTTCTCTATCCGATTCCGTGAAGCCCAAGAGGAATTATCCCTGAGTGCACTGGCGCGTCAGATTAGTCAAGGCACAGTCGAACGCGTAGTAATCCGGGGCGATCAGATTCGAATCATCAGCCAACTACAGCGAGCCATGTTGACCACGCGCAAAGAGCCAGGGATCTCCCTTTCAGAATCCTTGCACTTGCTGGGTGTGTCACCTGCCGATTTACAACGGGTTGAGTTCATTTCCGATATGCCGAGTTCGGCTGGTCGCTGGCTGGGAGTTCTCTTCAATCTCTTGCCTGTGATATTTATTGGCGGACTGTTTATTCTTATCATGCGTCAAAGCCAAGGGGCCAACAATCAAGCTCTAATGTTTGGCAAGAGCAAAGCGCGGATGGCAGTAGGAGAAAACATCAATATCAATTTCTCGGCGGTGGCCGGTAATGATGAGGCTAAAGAGGAATTGATGGAGGTGGTAGAGTTTCTGAAGGAACCTCAGAAATTTCTGGAGCTGGGTGCTCGGATTCCCAAAGGGGTATTGTTGGTGGGACCACCAGGAACAGGCAAAACCTTGATGGCAAAAGCGGCGGCCGGGGAGGCCAATGTACCGTTTTTTACCATTTCGGGTTCTGAATTTGTAGAGATGTTTGTTGGCGTGGGTGCCAGTCGCGTAAGGGATCTCTTTGAACAGGCCAAGAAGCAGAGTCCCTGTATTGTCTTCGTAGACGAAATTGACGCTGTGGGTCGTTATAGAGGGACGGGTCTGGGCGGTTCCCATGATGAACGAGAACAGACGTTGAACCAAATCTTGGTGGAGATGGACGGTTTTGATACCGATACCAATGTCATAATTATTGCCGCCACCAATCGTCCCGACATTCTAGATCCTGCGCTCCTGAGACCTGGACGCTTTGACCGACGGATCGTGATGGACCGGCCTGATATTAAAGGCCGCAAGGCCATTCTTGATGTCCATATTAGAGGTAAACCTATTAGCCCTGATGTCGATCTGGCTAATATTGCACGGCAAACGCCAGGTCTCGTAGGGGCCGATCTTGAAAACCTGGTAAATGAAGCCGCTATTTTGGCTGCTCGTGCTGATCGTAATGCTATTTCCATGGCTGATTTACAAGAAGCTATGGAACGGGTTGCCTTGGGCGGCCCACAGCGTCGCAGCCGAGTAATTACGGAAGAGGAAAAGCGAATCATCGCTTATCATGAGGCGGGCCACGCGTTGGTCGCTCGCCTCAGTGAGCATTCAGATCCCGTACATCTCATAACAATTATGGCAAGGGGAATGGCAGGGGGATACACCATGACCGTTCCCGAACATGATCGCTTCTTAATACCCCGTACCTGGTTTATGGAACGACTGGACATTTTCCTTGGGGGACGCGTGGCCGAGCAAATAGAGTTTGGAAGTATGACCAATGGTGCTTCCGGCGATATCCAAGGATTGACACAGATTGTTCGGTCCATGGTAACGAAGTATGCCATGATGGAGGACATGGGGCAGATGCAATTTGGCCAGCAACAGGAATTGGTCTTTCTGGGTCGTGATATGGCGGAGCAACGCAATTACAGCGCGGCAACTGGAGAAAATATTGATAAGCAGATCCGAAATTTGGTCAGAGAATCCCATGAAAGGGTCACTAATATACTGACTGCAAACAAAGAAAAGCTAGACGCTCTGGCGGCAGCTCTACTGCAGCACGAAACTCTTAACCAAGAGCAATTCGAAATTGTGTTTAATGGAGGAGAACTGAATCCAGAACCAGCTTCCTGAGGCGATGCCTTAGGCGGGAGAGGAAAGCATTAATTTCCGGCGCACGATGTAGTCCACATTCGCCTCAGATCAGTAAAACCGCAGTGACAAATCTTAGAGCAAGGGGTCCAAGTTGTACCAAACTCCGTGTCACAACCTGCATTTAGAACTCGGTGGACGCATGATTCCTTACGCTGGTTGGGAATTGCCAGTTCAATACCGTGCAGGTCCGATTCAAGAGCATTTGGCCGTCCGCAGTGCAGGAGGCCTCTTTGATGTTTCACATATGGCCCGCATTCGGGTAACGGGGCGCGATGCCACACTCTTCCTGCAACGTATTCTGACTCGTGATGTTGCCCGGGCTAAATTGGGGACCTGTATCTACAGCTTATTGGCTTATGAAGATGGTACGACTGTGGATGATGTGATAGTCATTCGGCTGGAGGATCAGTGGATGGTAGTCGCCAACGCAGCAAACCGTACCAAGGATTTAGATTGGTTTGCCGCTCATTCTTACGGACTTGAGGTATTCGTTGAGGACGAAACTGAGCAATCTGCCATGTTAGCCTGCCAGGGGCCTGCTTCCAATAGGATTCTCTCCAAGATGCTGGCTGTAGATCTGGATAAGTTAAGGCGCTTTCGGGTAATCCAAGACGAATTTCGAGGAATTCCAATCCAGGTATCACGCACCGGATACACAGGCGAAAAAGGCTACGAAGTCATGTTGCCTGCGCACTTGGCACCGGAATTCTTTCAGATTCTTGTTGAATATGGTGAACCAGAGGGTATGCAAGTCTGCGGTTTGGCTGCCCGGGACAGTTTACGTTTGGAAGCAGCATATCCCTTGTACGGCCAGGAAATCAGCAGTTCCATAAGCCCGTTGGAAGCTAATTTAGCTTGGGCAATCTCCATGCAAAAGGGAGATTTCATTGGTCGCAGTGCTCTGTTAAAGCAGATATTGGAGGCTGCACATCGTAAGCAAATTGGTTTCATGATGGTTGACAAAGGTGTTCCACGTTCTGGCTATCTGGTTCTTGTCGGGGAAGAGCGAATCGGATACGTCACTTCCGGCAACAGAAGCCCCTCGCTCAATGAATTCATTGGCCTTGCGCTCGTTTCAGGAGCAGTTCATACGGAAGACATTGAGATTGAAATTCGGGGCCAGCGCAAGGGTGCCCGCATCGTGAACCTCCCATTTTATCAGTCCGCAAGACCCTAGTTAAGTACTATGTCATCTTTTTCGACTCCAGATCATTTGCTCTACACCTCAACACATGAATGGATCCACTTGGCAGATGATTTTGCAACGATTGGAATCAGCGACTTCGCCCAGGATCAGCTCAGCGATGTGGTATGGGTGGAACTTCCTACGATAGGTGAGAATTTCGATGCAGGCACGGCCCTGGCAACTGTCGAATCAGTCAAGGCTGCTGCAGATATTTATGCTCCGTTTACGGGTGTAATAGTTGCCATCAACGAAGATCTGGTCGATTCTCCTGAAGCCATTAACCAGGATCCTTATAGTAGCTGGTTTGTTAAGCTGAAGGTAGATTCTGAAAATGCTGCTTCGGACTTTCTCAGTGCAGGGGAATATGAAGATCTGATCTCTGGATAGAAGAAAGTTGAAAAGACTGTTATGGTTCAATCGGTGGGCATTCTGTACTCACCTTAATTGCCAGCGGGCCGGCTACTGGCCATGACAGATAGTAGCTATTATGATGTGTTGGAAGTCCACTCGGATTCAACATCCGAAGAGATCTGTATTGCCTATGAACGGCAGCTGCAAAAGCTAAACAGCTTGCCTCAACAAACTCATGAATGGCGTATTCGTTACGATGAGGTCATTGAAGCCTTTCAGGTTCTTGGCTCATCGGAGCGACGGGAAAGGTATGACCAGAGAGCTCTTGGCAAAGCTCTGCCCGATTCGGAAACCGATGTCGGTCCCGACCAGGAATCAAGAAATTCCAGTTCAAACTTGCCTGCCCGGGATCCAGATTTTCGCGGACTACGTAAGACAACATCGCAGACCTTTATGCTGTCACGAGCCAGACAGACTCCAGAGGGGTATGAAATATCATTGAAGGGGTCAGGCCCCACCACATCGGGTGTGGTATTAGCATTGAAGGAAAGAATTCCAGAAGAGGAATTGAAATTTGATGCTGTTCGTCAAGTCTGGCTAGTGCCTCTGGAATATGTCGCAGAACTGGAAACACTGTTTCTTAATTTCAGTTCGGTCCTATTGCGCAGCCAGGAACCTCTCAGGAAGCTGACACTTCCTCACTTCAGCACAGCGGCCGATAAAGCTGTGGCACCGGAAAACGAGACTTTCCGAGGTCAGAAACCAACTTCTGGTGGGGTGTATACGGCATCACAGTTTCCAATTCAGGGGACAATCATTGCAGTTCTAGTGCTATTGATTGCCTGGAATCTGATCGTTGCGGGTACGAACCAAGAGTTAGATACGGCTGGTGCCGTGCCAACTCCCCGGGCCACCCGTCTTCCCATCGTGACTCCAACTCACACACCTACCATGACCCCAACGCCTTTCTCCTTTATCACTTCAACTAGGTATCCCCGGGTGCATTTACGTAGTCTACCTGATGTGGAATCCGTCTCTCTGGGCTATCTGGAAGCAGGAGATAGTTTCACAGTCTTAGGGCGTACACCGGACAAAAGCTGGGTAAGGGTACGGCGCGGTGAGAAATTGGGATGGTCTGCAGCTTGGACTCTAAACGTAGACGATCGTATAGATCAACTACCGATTCTTCAAGTTACTCCAGATGCCAGGTCGCAACAAAACTGATTCTGGGTCAGGTCCTTGGAAGATCCGCTAGGGAAGTCAATCTTCACTGATTACATATACGAGGTGTTCGGGGGACTCCGTAACGTTTCCAGCCCGATCGATTACCCGAATCTGAATGGAATTGCGTTCCAGATATAGTCCACTTGTGGTCCGGATCGCGGCAAAACCGTTTTCAAAGACTCTTGTCTGTCCTCTGGTCAGTGGAATCAGTTCCGATTCGAAATCTGGAAACCAATCGCGAGTTTCTTCTGCTATGACCGAGATTTGCCCTAAATGCTGACCTGTTGCTGCGTCTGTAATCGTCTTGGTACCCATGCGTAACGGCTGATCAAATCGAGCTGACGGCAGGTCTTGAAAGACAATGCGCCATCGCTCATTGTAAGGAGGAACCGTACGAGTCTTCAATAGTTCACCATTTACCCAGAATTCTACCCGGTCTATGGATCCTGAATCCGATGCCTCAACGTGCATATTCACCTGTTCGTCCTGACCATGCACAAAAATCTGATTGGGTTGTGGGGCTAGGAGTTGCACCTCTGGGAAAGAGTTATCGATGAAGATAGGGACGCTTGCATGTTGAATCTGGCCATTGTGATGGGTAACGGTAAGACGTAGAAAGTAGGCGCCATCTGCAAAGTCTAAGGTGAGCAATTGGGCTAATTGATCTGATCTTGTGCGGCCAGTGCCTTTGGCCAATTCAATCGGTTCAGTGTGAAGATCCTGTGGGCCTAGATCTAGCCTCCAAGAGCGAATGCCAGAGTCCCTGACAAAACCCGTTACTTCAAGTACTGAGCTGACGTATTGATTGGATTCCGGCTGTAAAATGGCGAAAGCCTGGTTATCTACAGCCGAAGAGAATCCCTTAGGAAGGGAAGGTGGTTGAGGCAGATCAGTCTCGATAATCCAATCCTGAGCCTCGATAGGAAGGATCTGATAGTACCGGATTTCTCTATTTTCTGACGGCGTCGCCGCTGTCACCAGTTGTCCTGTTGCCTTGTCAATCTCAAAGGCTTGCCACACATTGTCAGGAATGTCTGGCTGGGTTCCGTTAACGAACCACTCCTCCTTAGTTCGCTGGCAATGTGGTGTTACTTGCAGTCCACTGGGTGAACACACCGTTTCTGCAACTACGCCTGCGGGTTCCTGATACCACTCTACAGGTTTTCCCTCGTGGTATTTCAGCATGACAGCATTCCAAATTGGAGCCGCGCCGCTCAGTCCTGACAAATCCTCCATCGGAGAATTGTCGGTATTCCCTACCCAAACTCCAACGGCCAACTGCGGCGTATAACCCAGAGTCCAAGTGTCCCGAATATTGTCTGTAGTTCCCGTCTTGGCTGCCACAGGTCGGTCAGGGAGGGTCAATACAGAATTGAATCCAAAAGCAGCTGCTCGAGCCCGGTCATCAGATAGAATATCGGAAATGATGTGATGTATTTCTGGTGCCACCACTTCCTTTTGTTGTGGTGCCTCCTGTTGCTGAATTAGATTGCCACTTGCATCCTTTACTTCCAATATTACGACTGGATCCAGAGTCCGGAATCCAGTTTTCTGCTCCTGTACAGGGACTGGTTTGCCGGCCATTTTGCCGCCATTTCCGAGAACACTGTAAGCATATGTGTGATCCAGCAATGAGACCTCACCACCCCCCAATACCAAACTCAAGCCATAATACTGGGTTCCACGATCCAAACCGGTTATGCCTAATCTCTGGGAAGTACGGATTGCATCACCGACCCCCACGATGTCCATGATTTTGATGCTGGGAATATTATAGGAACGAGCTAATGCAGTTCGAAGTGACACTGGACCATGGTAGGAACGATCGAAGTTTTCTGGAACATAAATGCTACCGTCATCCAGGGTGAAGGGAGTTCGTACATCCAATAACATGTCGGCTGCTGTCATGCCTTTTTCTAAAGCAGCAATATAGACATAAGGTTTAAAACTGGATCCAGGTTGTCGGTCTGATAGTGCTACGTTGACCTGCCCATCTATGGTCCTGTCTTCATAATCGATAGAACCTACCATCACTTTGACTTCCCCAGTGGCGGGTTCTATTGCTACAACAGAGGCATTGGACACATTTTTGTCGGCCTTGGCCAGCAAACGAACATAACGATTAGCAGTTTCAGTTGCATATTGGTGGAGATCCAAGTCCAAGGTTGTACGTACTGACAGGCCGCGCCTCCAGATAAAGAAGGGATCCTCCACCGTATTGAATTCTCTCTTTAGTTGGTCCAGTACGTACAACCCGAAGTGAGGTGCCAGTCGAATATCAAAGTGTTCGGAAACGCCACTGGAATAAATCAGTTCTTCTTCGAAGGCTGCGTCCGCCTGGGGCTGATCAATATATCCCGCTTCTACCATTGCGTCCAAGGCGATCCGTTGACGCGACTTGGCCCTTTCAGGCAGGAAAAAGGGATTCATGGCCTGATATTGGGGTATTGGCGCTAACATGGCGGCCTCTGCCAGATTGAGCTCAGAGCTGCTCTTGCCAAAATAGACCCGACTCGCTGCTTCGATTCCGTAGGCCAAATTCCCATAGAAGTTAAAGTTAAGGTACCACTCAAGGATTTGCTGTTTGTCGTACCTGCGGGTGAGTTCTAGGGCTAGGATCAATTCTCTGATTTTCCGGGCGTAGCTACGTTGTGCCCTAAGTTCATGGGGTATGGCCACGTTCTTAATCAATTGCTGTGTGATTGAGGAGCCTCCTTGTACCTCACCACCCGCTAAATTTGAAATGAATGCTCTGCTGATGCCTCGCAGGCTGATACCAGGATTGGTCCAGTAGCTCCGGTCTTCCAGGGCCAAGGCTGACTTCCAGATCCAGGGAGACATCTCTTCAAGTGGCACGTAGGTTCGGTCGCCGCTGAAGGGGCGAGGATCAAGGCTACTCAGGAGAAGATGCTTGCCGGTACGATCATAGATTCTTACCGTCTGGAATTCCTCCTCCCAGACGGTAAGCGAGGTAATGTCAGGCAATTCATCAGCGTAAAAAGAATACATTCGTAGACCAGCAGCGACGGCCAAGCCAGTCCCAGCCAAGAAGACTGCGCCCAGTATAACCACCAAGGACAGTAATACCTGCAGGCCTATATGATGAAATCTCGGTCGGTGAAGTGCTTGGCGCTGACGTTGGCGCCGTCTCACAATAACCAGAGAAGAGGATCGGATAAAGCCCATATGTGTAATTAAAACGAACAGGTCTACGTAAGTAAGGAAACTAAGGTTTGGAGGTCATTTGATACAACGCATGACAAGGAAGTGAGAAATACCTAAGAAGGCCAAGGGGGAAGCTTCACATCTTGAACGCAATCGGGAAAATAGCTGCTTACCTGCCGGCCAGATGGTTCCCAAGGTATCAAAGCCAGGCCAGATATGGGTCCAAGAGACGATCTGTACAGGTAGATCATGTATTAGAAGGCACAACGACTGTTTATCATAAATTCGCACATGCGGAACCAGCCGATTTCGCCATGCGGAAGGAAGGTAGTTGATTAGAGGAATGTTGCCCCAATAGTATTGACGGTCCCAATAAAATCCGTGTGTTTCGAAAGGAAACCATCGGTTTGGTACAAAAAGGACAATATAACCACCAGGTCTGATTACTCGAACCATTTCTTCCATCGCTGCTCTATCGTCTTGTACATGTTCGAGGACTTCGTGAGAGAGTATTAAGTCGAATGTTTCATCCCCCAAGGGTAATTGCTCACAGGGTGCGCAGCTAAGAGCAAGACTCTGATTCTCTGAGTTTGCTTTATCCAGATAGGCTGGCTCAATATCAATCCCGACAACTTGGTGAAAGTAGGGCACAATCCTAAACGCATACTGTCCTACTCCGCAGCCGTTAACCAAGGCGCGAGATAGTTTCGTCTTGTAACTCAATTTTGTATGGCGCAATATCATCTCCAGCCTTCGTTGCTGTCCTGGACCCCAGACCAGGCTGGGAATTCCTCTGAGCGAAGCCAGGTTTCTCTCTACGCTTCTCATGAAGGCCTGTTGCCTATATGAATGGAAATCGTATTTCCCATGTAAGTGGCAAATGAATTAGAAACCAATCCTAAGTCCTTCATTATTTGCAGCATGGCAAAAGGAGAAGGATAGGTAACTGTACTTGACGGCAGATAGCGGTAGGCAGTCCTGGAACCTGTTACTAAGCGACCCAACCATGGAACAAACCGGAAGAAATATAGACGGTATATCATGCCCAAAGGAGTCATGTGCGGAGACAAGATATCCAAGAAAACCAGCCTTCCGCCTGGTTTCAATACTCGTATTTGTTCCTCTATGGCCAAACGTTGGTCTGGGAGGTTGCGCATCAGAAAGGCGCTGACTACCGTGTCAAATGCGCCGTCAGGAAACGGTAACCTCAGAGCATCAGCCTGCGAAAACCGGATGGCTTGGGTTCCAGGTTTCCTCTTCCCGGCGGCAATCATCTCAAATGAAATGTCTGAGGCCCAGACGCGCGAGTGTTCAGCATTACGTGCCAGATTTAGTGCGAGTTCTCCTGTACCTGTACCTAAATCCAGCACATTCCCTTCCCGTGGAGTCGTGCACTTCCTAACTACCTCCTTGCGCCACCCACGGTCCGCTCCCGCTGTCATCAAGGTATTCATCAGATCGTATCGGTGGGCAATACTGGAGAACATCTGCCCGATTTCCGCTGGATTGCGCGATTGCAAAGGATCCAGATTCATGAACCGAAATTCCTGTGGCAGCACAAGACTTAATCCAAATTAACCGGACACCCTGCGACATACTCTCGGCCAGTTCTATCCATTATGCACATTCCTCCATTGACGGGCTGTGGCCTAGTACACTCTTCCAATTTCAGTCGAACCAAGGGCTAAAAAAAGCTGACCGTCTTCCTGGAAAACCAATGCAGCAGTCTAGGTACCTTGGCGGACTGTCCGCACCACATCCAAAACTGTCCTGAGTACACGGGCAACTCCACCTTCATCGTTGGATGCTGTAACGAAATCTGCCACCGTCTGAACTTCCTGGACAGCGTTTTCCATTGCCACTCCCAATTGAGCCTGTGACACCAATTGAGTGTCGTTGGTGTCGTCGCCAATGGCTAGTGTCTGTCTGAGTTCCAATCCCTGCGATTTGAGCCACCACGAAACTCCTTGCACCTTGTCTGCACCAGCATTCATGATTTGGATCAGGTCATAGAGATCTGAGATCAATACGTCGCAACTGCGGGGCAAGTGTTCCAGAATGTATTCCAGCTGTCTGGATTCCAACAGGCTCTTACGGAAAATAATCTTCATGGCTGGCTGGCGGATTTCCCGCACATCACAAACTACAGAATCTCTCCAAGAACGAAGTTTGAAAGGTTCAAAGAGTGTATCTTCGGATTCAATTCCGATCCAGAGGCTAGGGGCACAATCCAAGACCAGGTTAACAAAATCCTGAGTTATTTCAGCAGGGATGTGATTCTTGTAAAGGACTTCGCCTTCATATTCGACCCAGCAACCGTTATAACAGACGGCGGGAAAAGTGTAGTCGAGACCAGGGATTTCTTGGACCATGCGGGGTGGACGGCCCGTCGCCAAAACCACCTGCTTGCCGGACTGGAGCCACTCATCTAGGGCTGATACTGTTTCCGGGGCAAGGTTCTTGTCTGAAGTGAGTAAAGTGTCATCTATGTCCAAAGCAGCGACTTCAAGATTTCGAAGTCGCTGGCTCCAATCTTCGTTGAAGGACTCAGGTAAAAGAATGGGGGGCATTGCTGCTCACCAGAGAAGGAGGAAGCAACGATTCCTAGTTGAGTTACCCGTCACGCTGGAGCCTGCCAAGTATGTCCTCGTGGATCTTCTTCCCAAGGTGTGACATCACTGGTGGCCAAAAGCCAGTTCAAAATGCTTTGTTGCAATTCGTTCTTGACGGCCGCGCACTTACTGTCATTTATCAGATTAAAGGTTTCTCCTGGATCCCTTGTCAAGTCGTAGAGTTCAGAGCAGTCACCTGGCCGATAAACCAGCTTATATCGGGACGTTCGAATGGCTATGGACCGGGACACGGTTTCTGGCCTTCGCTGCTGTAGTTCCAGTTTGGGCCAATAGGGATGAGCCGTACCCCAGCCTTCATTCCTACCTTCAAAACAATGCGGCTCATGAAGATCGTAACCCCCTTCGCAATATACTGCCCGAAGAGGGTCTCCTGAAGCCCCCAACAGATTGCAGGATAAATCTTGGGCAAAATGTGAATGCCTCATCTCAACCCCTGCCAAACTGAGGATAGTGGCCATCATGTCGAACAGCTCCACTTGCTCTTGGACAACATGGTTGGGGAGGCCACCCGGCGTTCGTACGATCAAGGGTACGCGGGTAATCACGTCCTCACAGGCATTGGGCCATTTTTCTACTAACCCGTAATCCCCTGCATAGTCGCCATGATCTGAAAGAAAGAGGACCGTGGTGTTTTCATGATAGGGTGACTCTGCCAGTTCCTGCATCAAAATGCCAAAGATGTGATCGATAAAGGATGTCATGCCTAGATAAATCGCGTTGACTTCTGCAAATCTGATTTCATCGCACTGGTCCAGACGACGCAGGTGTCTCATGCCTTCATGAAAGGAAGGTTTGTCAGGAAGGCCAGCCGGTAGTAGGCTCTCAGCCACCTGTTCAGGGTGGAAACGGGAATGCCAAGGTTCAGGGGCAGAATACGGACAGTGGGGATAGATCAGAGGCAGATACAGTATGAAGGGCTTTGCAGGCTCCGAACGCAAGACCTTTATCGCTTCCATGACATTCGCGTAATCCGAATGTTGTTCGAGACTGTACTCATAGGGTTCATGCAGGAAACTGTAGTATTCAGGATCATCTTCCGACCAACTGGACAAACCAAATGGATAGCCCTGTCCTAAAGATCTCGCTTCCGTTACACTACTTTCAAAGCTAGCAGGACTCAGGGCATCATTCTTGCCAAACCAGTGGACTTCATATCCAGCCTCTTTCAGATACCTGAACATATTGGGTTCATCCGGACGCAACAGATGCCAAAGAGTTCTATGACCACGGGTGTGTGGGTACCAGCCGGTCAACATACTGCATCGTGAGGGCGAACAGACACTGTGTTGGACGTGACATTGATCGAACCGTGTGCCTTCCTGGGCAAAGGCGTCAATGTTAGGAGAGACGTCCAACGGATGACCATAACACCCAAGACTCTGGGCTCTTAGTTCATCAGGCATGAAAACGATAAAATTCATTGCATTCACCCCTTGTTACCGGATCTAGATGGTGACTCCTCAAACCTGACTGTGCCTTCATTTGCACTTTAATTACCTTGACTCTACTATCAGTTCTGTTCCTGACTGCAAACTGGACTCCATGATCGCTTATGCCACTTAGTATTGGTTTGGTTGGTATGCCCAATGCTGGCAAGAGCACAGTGTTCAATGTTCTTGTCCAGAAAAACCTGGCCGAGACAGCTAGTTACCCTTTCAGCACCGTGCATCCCAATCGAGCCCTGATCGAAGTACCGGACCAGCGACTGACCGTCTTGGGAGAACTGGTAGGCCAAGATCAGTTGGTGCGGGCCCGAGTAGAATTCATCGACATCGCAGGGCTGGTCGAGGGTGCCTCTCGGGGTGAGGGACTAGGAAATCAGTTCCTGCACCAAATCCGCCAATGCGATGCCTTGCTCCATGTCGTAGACTGCTTTACTGACCGATTTCGTCTGGACGAAAGCTTCATTTCACTCGTGGATTCAAAGTTGAATGTCGTTCATCAGGAATTGATGTTGTCCGACGCGGAACGTCTGGAAAAGAGAATTGAACAAGCAAGTCGAGAGGCCAAAGGCGACAAAAGCCTGATTGGCAAGTTGCACCTGATGACTCAGGCCTTGGAAGACTTGGAACGAGGAATATTGTTGAGGGATAGCACCGTATGTTCCCATCCAGATTTTTCAGCTCTCAATTCTGATTATGGCTTCATTACCGCAAGACCTGAGCTAGTCTTGGCCAACTTGAGTGAGGATTGTATTCAGGAATTCAGTAGTCACGAGGATGAAGCACCTATTCTGTCTGGGAATAACAGAAAGTCAATATTCATGTGCGCGAGGGTGGAAGAGGAGTTGCTTGAGATGCCTGCTGTGGAGAGAGAACAATTCCGTCGTGCATATGGATTGGGTGTTTCAGTTCTCAACAGCGTTGTCGAAGGTTGTTTCTCGCTGTTGTCTCTGATCCGCTTCTATACCATAGGAGACCATGAAGTGAGGGCATGGGAACTTCGATGCGGCAGTTCTGCCCTCGAGGGGGCAGCTAAAATCCATACGGATTTCGCAAGAGGATTCATAGCCGCAGACGTGGTGCCCTTTAAGGTATTCGCCGAAGTCGGGTCGGAACGGCAAATACGCAGTCAGGGACTTATGCGTTCAGAGGGACGGAACTACCAAATCCAGGACGGAGACATCGTGCGGTACAAATTCAATCTATGAGAGCAGGGAAATGGATTCAAGAACTGACGCAGACTTGCCAGCACTGCCAACGATACAGGATGTGTTTGACGCAAAGGCTATTATCCAGGGCTTTATGCCAGCAACCCCCTTGTATCACTATCCTGCGGTTGACGATCTGACAGGCACCAGAACCTGGATCAAGCATGAGAACCACACTCCAATCGGCGCCTTCAAGTTACGAGGAGGTCTCTTTCTTATGAATCAGCTGATCCAGAGCGGGAAACTGGGAACTGTGGTTACCGCTTCTACCGGGAACCATGGACAATCAATTGCCTATGCGGCTCGAGTCTTTGGGGTCAGATCCACGATCATAGTGCCTGAAGGCGCGAATGCAGTAAAGGTTGAAGCTATGCGGCAACTTGGTGCCCAGGTGCTTTTTCGTGGTCAGTCATTCGATGAGGCCAAGGTTTTTGGAATGGAATGGGCAGAGAGTCAGGGATTTCGTTTCGTTTCTTCTGGTGATGAACCGGAACTGATTGCCGGCGTTGCAACGTACACGTTGGAGTTGATGGAACAACAGCCGGACCTTGACTATCTTTTTGTTCCCCTGGGAGGAGGGAGCGGTGCCGCTGGAGCCTGTATTGTTGCTCAGGCATTAAACCCAAACGTGAAGGTAGTTGCTGTACAGAGCCGAAAGTCCCCTTCTGCCTTCTTGACTTGGAGATCCAAGAAATGGACTATGGCTTCGAACGACACTTTCGCTGAAGGTTTGGCCACAGCAGAACCGTTTATGTTGCCCCAGAAAGTGATTTGGCAGCACCTTCATGATTTCAGGTTGGTGGACGATAGTGACATTCTTGACGCTATGGCACACTGTTACCTACGGACCAAGAACTTGGTGGAACCTGCGGGGGCCACTGCCTTGGCCGGTGTGTTGAAAATGGGCCAGGAATTGCGCGGTGCAAAGTGCGCCATCGTAATTTCGGGGGGGAATATTTCAGTCGAACACTTGCGCCTGTGTGTTAATCATCTTGCCAAGCTACGAGCAAACACGCATTCCAAGGATAGTCTTCAATGACGAGACCGAATGTCCTGGTGATGATAGCTGACGATCATCGGTATAGTGCCATTGCAGAGATAAAGGAAGAGGCGGTTCATACGCCTAATCTGGATGGTCTTATACGGGAAGGGATCTGCTTTGATCGTGTCTACACTATGGGAGGATTGACAGGCGCAGTCTGTATACCCAGCAGGGCCTGCCTGTTGACCGGGGTCAATACTTTCGACTCCGTTGTTAGCCAGAATGTAAATGATAACCCAGGATTGCAGACCATCCGACCTCAGTTGCCGTTGCTACCCCAGGTGTTTCGCGAAGCTGGATACCATACTTTTGTCACAGGAAAATGGCACAACGACAGGGTGAGTCTTAACCGGTGTTTTGCCGATGGAGCCAGTATTTTCCTAGGGGGAATGGACGATCACTTCGCGACACCCATTCGTTCTTATGATCCAACGGGAATCTATCCAGATTCAGCGACCGAAATCATATCCAGGCATTCAACAGACATCTTTGCTGATACCGCTATCCAATTCCTGCGCACATATGAGAAAGCAGAGCCTTTTTTCCTGTATGTGGCGTTTACAGCTCCCCATGATCCTAGGACCCCGCCCCAGGAGTTTGCATCGCTCCATGATCCATACAGCGATGATTTGGATCTGCCGCCCAATGCCTTTCCCGAGCATCCATTCGCAGCGGGAGACTTGGACATTCGCGATGAATTGTTGGCTCCCTTCCCCCGAACTAAAAGTGTGACAAGGAAGCATCTAGCTGACTATTACGGCATGATTTCTCACATGGACCAGCGTATAGGGGACATTTTAAATGAGTTGCAGTCTTCTGCTCTGGCATCTCAGACAATTGTGCTTTATCTATCGGACCACGGTCTCGCGGTTGGCCAACACGGATTGATGGGAAAACAGAATATGTATGATCATAGTCTGCACATTCCCTGCATAATTCGTGGTCCCGGTTTCCCCAAGGGACAGAGGTCCGACAGTTTGTTGCAACACATTGATGTGTTTCCTACTCTTTGCGCCGCGGCCGGCCTGTGTCCACCTACAGGATTAGAGGGAGTTTCCATGCTGGATGGCCGTTCTGGATCAATCGCAGAACCTGAACAATGTATATTGTCTGCCTACAAGCTCTTTCAGAGATGCGTAACGAGTTCTGAATTTAAGCTTATTCATCACTATGTTGAAAAGGAAGGGAAGTGGAAACTGGCCTTTGCACAATTGTTCGACCTCCACGCTGATCCCTTTGAAATAAGGAATCTCGCTTATGATCCACGTCAGATGGCAAATATCAAACAATTGCGGTCTGTAATGAAATGGCTACAGGAACGCTATAACGATCCAATCTTGCATACACATGTTTCGGCATGGTCTGAATAGGGAGTTATAGGAGCCCTGCACAATGATTCTCAGTCTTGGTTCGTTGAATATTGACCATGTTTACAGAGTAAAGGATATTTCACTTCCAGGGGAAACGATTGCTGCGATCGACTATCGGGTCTTCAGTGGGGGCAAGGGCCTAAATCAGGCCCTTGCCGCTGCTAGAGCTGGTGCGAAAGTCCGGCATATTGGCTGTATAGGACCTGAGGGTCAATGGCTCAAGGACTTGATGGCTGACGAGATGATTGAAGTCTCACTGCTGGAGGTCAAGGATATCGCCACCGGCCACGCCATAATTCAGGTTAGTGAAACTGGCGAAAACTCCATCATCATTTTTGGCGGGGCCAATCGGGCTTTGGAGACTGAGAAATTGGAACAGGGCTTTGCCTCTAAAACACGCCCCAGTTTCTTGTTACTGCAAAATGAAACCAACTTGGTACCCAACGCCATCGAACTCGCCGTAAGCCATGATATTCCCGTTGCCTTCAATCCCGTCCCGATGGATGCCAGGGTCATAAAGGAATATCCCTTGCAGGACGTGAGCCTGCTGTTTGTCAATGAGATAGAAGGTGCACTTCTCGCGGATGAGGAACAGCCAGATGAGATTGTGGAAAGCATTCTGGGGCGTTTTCCGAGGCTTGGGCTTGTCCTGACATTAGGTTCACAAGGCGCTATATTCGCAAGAGACCGGATGCGCCTTAAGTTACCTGGGAATACCGTTGAAGTGGTAGACACTACCGCGGCAGGTGATACATTTGTGGGGTATTTCCTTGCTTGGCTAGATCAAGGCCATTCACCCGAAGAGGCCCTGGCCACAGCCAACCGGGCGGCAGCATTCTGCGTTACGCAGCCGGGTGCGTCGCCTTCAATTCCACGCCTGGCAGACCTTTGACGACAAAACCAATTCCATCTAACGTTATCTTCTATCGATAATCCTCAATTGGTGGGCAGGTACAAACAAAATTCCGGTCTCCCCAGACATTGTCAATTCGACTCACGGCTGGCCAGAACTTGCTGTCATATTGCCACGCGGTAGGCAATGCTGCCTTGGCACGCGTAAAGCAATGTTGCCAAGATTCCTCAGCAATGTCGGCCGCAGTGTAGGGAGCGTGCCTCAAGATACAGTCTTCGGCCGTTACGCAGCCCTCTTGAACATCCCTGATTTCCCGGGCGATGTTGATCATGGCGTCACAGAATCTGTCTAGTTCCTGTAGGCTCTCACTCTCTGTGGGTTCAATCATCATGGAAAACGGTACGGGCCAAGAAACGGTCGGAGCGTGAAACCCATAATCAATCAGACGTTTGGCTACGTCATCTACGGTCAAACCTAAAGGTTTAAGCCAACTCAAGTCGACAATACACTCATGGGCTACAAAACCGTTAGCCCCGCGATAAAGTACAGGGTAGTGGCTCTCCAATCTTGATGCGATGTAATTCGCGTTGAGAATAGCGACTTTAGTAGCCATTTCTAGGCCATCAGTCCCCATCATGGCAATATAACTATACGAAATAGGGAGAATGGATCCACTACCGTAGAACGTTGATGCAACGGAGTAGCCCATTGAAGAATTCTGCACGGGATCAACAGGCAGAAAAGGTTGCAGGTGCTTTGCTACACAGATGGGACCCATGCCAGGACCTCCACCACCGTGCGGTATGCAGAAAGTCTTATGCAGGTTTAGATGGCATACATCCCCTCCGATAGCGGCCGGACTGGACAATCCAACCATAGCGTTCATGTTAGCTCCATCCACATAGACTTGCCCTCCACTTTCATGAATCAAGGCAGTCATTTCACATATTTCTTCTTCAAATACGCCGTGTGTAGAAGGGTAGGTAATCATGAAGGCTGCCAATTTGGCTGCGTGTTCTGACACCTTGACTTTGAGATCTTCCAGGTTCACATTTCCCTGTTGATCGCATTCGACGACGACGACCTCAAAGCCGGCCATCTGGGCGCTGGCAGGGTTAGTGCCATGAGCAGAGCTAGGTATCAGGCAGGTTGTTCGGTAGGATTCGCCGCGAGATTCATGGAAATTCCTAATTGCTAGAAGCCCGGCGTATTCGCCCTGGGAACCAGCATTGGGCTGGAGCGATACAGCGGCAAAACCCGTAATTGTGGCCAGCCACTGAGCTAGTTCCGAAGTAAGTTGCCGATAACCTTCAATATTCTCTTCTGGCTCATAGGGATGGACATCCGCAAAACCAGACCAAGTAATTGGCTCCAAAGCAGCTGTTGGATTGAGTTTCATGGTACAGGAACCTAGTGGAATCATGCCCTCGGTTAGGGACAAGTCTCTCTTCTGCAGCCTAGCCATGTAACGCAATAGGTTGGTTTCAGAACGATGTTTATGAAATACAGGGTGTTGGAGGAACGGTGAAGTTCGCGCCAGGTTATTGTCTTTAGTGCCAGTCCCATTTGAAGCAGTCTTGAGTGTGGTTCCAAAGAGGCTACACAATTGGTCCAAGTCCTCCTTGGTAGTGACTTCACTTAGGCTGATGCCAAGTGCGCCATCAGAATAGAGCCGAAGGGAAATCCCCTGTTTCTGAGCTTGCTGCCAAAGATCCTTATTCTCCCAGCCAGGCACGGACAACACTTTCAGCGTGTCAAAATGTTTTCCTTCTTCCAGCCGGCATCCCGCCGAAATAAGAGAGGAATGCAATCCAGCTGTTAGCGACTCTATCCTTTGCGCGATTTCTTTCAGGCCTTCGGGGCCATGATAAACGGCATACATTGACGCAACAATCGCAGGCAGGGATTGGGCGGTACAAATGTTGCTGGTGGCCTTTTCGCGCCGAATGTGCTGTTCTCGTGTTTGTAATGACAGGCGCAAGGCGAGTCTGTTCCGTACGTCCCGAGATACTCCTACCATGCGACCTGGCATCAGCCGTTTGAGACTCTCTCGTGTTGCCATGAAAGCAGCGTGAGGGCCTCCTAGCCCCATACCCATTCCCAGCCTCTGGGTCGTACCAATAGCTATGTCTGCACCAAAATCACCGGGCGGCAGGAAGAGTGTAAGAGCCAATATATCCGTTGCCACAGCTACCAAGATATTGGTACGAGCGGCCCTTTCGCATAGTTCTCTGAAATCACAGAGTATTCCGTCTGTGTTGGGATATTGGATAAGCAGACCAAACACCTGGTCATCGAACTCCAGGCGGTCTTCATCAACTATCTTAATTTTCAGTCGCAGCGGTTTGGCTCGTGAACAAACCACTTTGATGGTCTGGGGGTGGCACCGTTCAGAAACCAGGAATGTGTCCGCTTGAGACTTGCGGGGACGGGCACGGAAACACAAAGACATTGCCTCGGCGGCGGCGGAACTCTCGTCAAGAAGTGAGGCGTTGGCAATGGGTAGGCCAGTCAAATCTGAAACCACAGTCTGAAAGTTCAACAGAGCTTCCAAACGGCCCTGAGCGATTTCTGCCTGGTAAGGCGTGTATTGGGTATACCACGCGGGGTTTTCCAGAATGTTTCTTCGGATTACCGGAGGAGTACTACATTCATGAAAACCTTGGCCAATATATGTCTTAACCCTCCGATTGGCTTTGGCTAGAGCCTGCAATTGAGCAAGAGCTTCCTCTTCACTTAAGGATGAAGGCAGTTCCAGGAATCGGTCGCAGCGGATGGATTCGGGAAATGTCTTACGTATTAAGCCATCCAAGGAATCAATTTCCAGCTGCCTTAACATGGTCTGGATCTCCGAGTGATTCGGACCAATGTGTCGTAGACTGAATTTGGCGTTTGGTTTGGTCATATGGCTGTCGGCCCTTGGGTATTTGGGTGAATTCAAGAAAAAGGCAAATCAAAATGTACTCATTCACCGTAAGAGTGCCAAATTGCGGACATCAAAGGCTACTAGCAGCTAAAAGTCTGATTTTAGCTGGTTTCGCCACCACCTTCTTGATGGGTTGTGTCAATCGGCAGATTCATCAACCACCTCCAGCCTATACCGAAATCTTGAAAGGAGAAACTGATGGTCGCTTTGAGCAAGTATTGGAGCCTGTAGGACTTTCCTTTCCTGAGGACCATGGGTCACATAAAGACTTTCAGGTTGAGTGGTGGTACCTGTCAGGTTTTCTTCAAAATGAAGGTGGTCATGAATACGGGTACCAATTTACCCTTTTCCGATACGGTTTGCAGAGAAACGAACGCTCCCACCATAGCCTATTTGACCGTTCCACCATTTACATGGGCCATTTTGCAGTAACTGATGTTAGCAATCAGCTCTTCTTGTCAGGGGAGCGTTTCGCACGTTCTCCCCTAATGGCAACAGTTGCTGGCGCAGGTGGAACCATGAATCTGCATCTGGACGATTGGCACATGACAATTCGGGACGATAACTCCTTGGTACTTCGAGTTGCTGATCACAGTGCTGAGGTTTTCTTTGCCGCTGATCTATCCCTCAAGTCCTTTGATCCTGTCCTCCTTCACGGAACCGAAGGATTTAGTCAGAAGGGCCCGCTGCCGGGTCAAGCTAGCATGTATTATAGTTTGTACAATTTGGAAACAACCGGAAGCCTACATGTCGGCGAACACAGTTTCGAAGTGCACGGAACCAGTTGGTTTGATCACGAATGGAGTACAGGTTCACTTGCATCCGATGCGATTGGATGGGACTGGTTCAGCCTGCAATGGGACAGTGCCGCAGCACTCGTGCTCGGTGGCATAAGGTCGGGCAGTTCGAATAGTATAGCTGAATTTGATTCCGATCAGTCTCACACCTATTCCTACGTGTCCCCGATCTTCGTTGCTCCACAGGGGGAAGTTATACGCCTGGAAGAAGATGCCTACAGTATTTCCGTGACGGATTACTGGACCAGTGACAATACAGGAGTCCAATATCCCAGTGGCTGGTACCTGAACCTACCTGAACTCAACATTGAATGTGAAATATTACCTCTCATGCAGGGACAGGAGTTCATCGGCGTCGGCATCTATTGGGAAGGTCTCGTCGGGACCCGATGTGACTTCGACGGAGAGAGCAAACAGGGCCGCGGGTATGTCGAACTTACTGGCTATAGCTAGATCTTCAACACTGTCACAATGCTTTTATCTCTCTTGAGTAACCTGTAGCAATGAGGGTAAATCAATAAGCAAGAACATCTCTTCACTTGCTGCCAAGTCTGGCCATGGCGTCTTGTCTGCACCTAACAGGTTTTCGCACCACCTCTACCCATTGATCAGGGGGTAGCAGTTTACGAGACCCGCTGCAGGTCTCCTTCTATTCGACGTAGGAATATCTGCCACTGCCACCTAAATGTGGTCTGGTCCGGACCTCATACAAGAGTGATCTGAAGGAAAATCTCCTCTTAAAGTCAACCTTGTGGACTTTGCGCAAAGGTAAGGTGGACACAATAGTAGCCGCAAAAAGCCATTGTCTTTTGCGGGCAAACTGCCAATTTAGCCTGTCCTGCCTTCAAGGGCCTGTATCTATTCTCTTTTCTTACTCGTTTTCTGCCACCTCCTCTTCAGATTCTCCATCTTCATCAGCCTCATATAGAAGGTGTACCCACCGTTCCCATGGTGCCGGTTCCCATTCAAGACCCAGTTCCTCCAGAGCAAGACGGCTGGCTTCCATATGACTGTGACTGAAGGTGCGGATTCGCACTCGTTCATCTCTTGCCGCCAACTGGGTACAAAAGGCTGTTACCAACAGTTTTTCTGCAACATGCCCCCAAACCTTGGGTTCCAGTGCATACAAGAATCGCCCTTCTCCCCGATGGGATGAATAAAGAACAAATCCAATAGGAGTCTGTTGAAGTCTGATTTCATAAATCCTCGATTTGGTAGGGAGGGAGCGATGAATGGGAATCACTTCCTCGGCAATTTCCTGATCTCCGTTGAAGTCAACTGCAATCCATTCATCTATCTGTTCGCCGTAAGAATGTGACAGCTGAAATGACAGTGTCAATTCAATGTTTTCTCTTTCCTGTGGATGGTCAAGCGGGAGTTTCGAAACTAGCTGTGAAGTCTGGTAGTCAAGTAGGTGGAAATCTTCCTCAGCCAATATTTCTCTTACATCCTGAGATTGTCTCTCAAGCCCAAGGACAAAGGACTCGATATCATCCTTTTCGTAGATTTCTTCAAGGATTGAATCGAGCATTAAGGAAAATACCTTCTTGCCCAGTAGCTCCCATTCCAGGTTGATCCCCCAGTCAAACACGCTGACAGTGTCTTCGGCATATTGCAGACCTACATATCCACAGACTCCTTCTGGTCCTTCAAGTACATGGGTTTCAAGATCCTGGATGAAGATCTTGCGTCCTGCTACATAGCGGAATAAGAGCCTCTTCCACCAAGTATCGGCCACTTGCTCAATGGCTACGCGATCACTGGAGATACCAGCAATCCACATGTCAATGACATGGGAGTAGTCAGCGGCAGAAGCGGGACGACACCTATATTCAGTTTTCATGCCTTATATACCTTTGGTCAGGGGTTCAAAGCCAACGTTTGCGTTTGAAGAATATCAGCATACCAGCTACTACCACACCACAGATCCCCAACATCGTCGGGTAGGCCCAATACCTGCTTAATTCGGGCATGTACCGGAAATTCATACCGTAGACGCCTGTGAGAAAAGTGAGGGGAATGAAGACGGTTGCAATCATAGTCAACACTTTCATTACCTCATTCAGTCGGTGATTGGCCAAGGTAAGGTGAGTGGTCATGGTACTGGTAGCCAAATCCCGCAAAGAGGAAGTCAAGGCGATCAGATGCAAGGTCTGGTCATGGGTATCCTGAAAGAAAATGCGAGCCTCCGGTGGTATGCAACCGAAATGTTCGTGGCCAAGTTGGAACAGCACCTTTGCTTGAGGTTCAGCAATTCGAAGAAGCCGCAGAGCCGTTCCTTTGGCATTCAAGAGATCTTCCATTATCTGGTGTTCACTGGCTGTGGAAAGATTCCGGGTAAATATGACGTCGCCTAATGATTCCAGAGCTCCTTCGAAGTCTTCCATATGTTCTCGACTCTTGTCTATTTGGCGGTCAATTAGCTGATAAAAGAGTCTGGCAGGACCGTGAGCAATACCATCGTTGCGGTGCCACTTCGTATCCTTGGCAAATCCAAATAACCCGTCACTCTCGAAGGTGACAGTTACCAGGATCCTATGGCCGATAACTGCGGTGTGTTCAATGACCTCCAGTTGTAAGGGACTTTCCTGTGTCTGAATGGAATGAAAGACCACCACCACATAGTCTCCATAGTTGTCAATTTTCGGTGTTCCTTCCTGTAACCATGCATCTTCATAGGCCAAGTCGTGGATGGGGAAAAGATCCTTAAGGACAAAAGAAAGCTCCTTCTTGGAAGGAGCAATCAAGTCAATCCAAACCAAGCTCTTGTTTTCGAGAAGGCAAGAGCTTAGCCTCTGATGGGGTGGATTCTTCTGCACTTGGGCATCTGGACCGCGAAGGACAATATCAAGCACGATCAGTTTCTCTCTTGACAGCCAAATGCAACTCGATGGAAGGTGCTACCAATCTATCCGGAAAAGGAAATGACTTCAATACTGTTCTTCCGAGACAAAGCCAGGTTCAGCGTCCACATTATTCTTTCCAATTGGATAGATTTTTCGGATAACTATGTGCTTGCTGCGTTGACGATTCGATTGTAGTGCAATATAATATCGGAAAGTGCAAATGATGCAATTTCAGGCCTTGCATTGGCGCCCTTCATGGCAGTTATCAGAGTACCATTTGCTACACGCAACAGAAACGCTTCCAATCCTCGCTGTACACTGGTGGATTCGGAAGAGTCTTTTCAGCAGTTGTTGAGAGTGTTGGAAGTTCACACTCTCATTTCCTTTGACACTGAAAGCAATAATTTTCATAGCTATACTCCCCGAATCTGCCTTGTACAGTTTGCAGTTCACAGACAGGCTGCCTCGGGAACACAGAGCTTTCCGCTGATTTTTCTCCTAGACCCGTACCGGACAGATTTACGCCGTCTGAAACCCATATTTGCGAATCCTCGCAAGACCTTCATTGTTCATTCCGCGGCCAATGACTTAGGTCAGTTGTGGCAGCAGTTTGGTATTACTATCGCATCTGTCTTTGATACACAGATAGCTGCACGGTTGATTGGAATGGACAGGACATCTTTGTCTTACATCCTCGAGAACCAATTCGAGATAAAGCAGAGCAAGAAACCACAGAATTCAGACTGGGGACATCGCCCTCTGTCTCAGTCTCAGTTGAAATATGCATGTCAGGATGTCGCTTTCCTGGGACTCTTATACCGTCGCCTCTTGCATGCCCTAAGAGTTCGTAATCAGATTCCGGAAGCCATGGACATCATGCAGGAGGTTGTCCGACGGGATTATTCCCGTTTTGGTTCTCCGGTCAAGGCCTTTTGGGAACACAAGGCAACCAAGAGGGTGCCTCTCAGCCTTATGAATGTGTATCGCAGCCTATGGAATTGGCGTGAGGAGGCGGCTAGAACAGCAGATTACCCTCGCTTCAAGATTTTGGGAGACAAGGCATTACTTATCCTTACCCGGGAACAACCCGCTGATCAGGAAGCTCTCAAACAGACCCAATGCTTAACCCCTGCAGAATTCCGTCGTTACGGCCCTGAGTTGCTTGGTGCCATTGCAAGGGGGCAGAAAGAACGAATTCCCCTGCAACCTCCCGTCAGCAATCTGAACACCAGCACCCAAGAAGTGCAACAGCAAGCCAATCTATTTGAGGAACTTCGCCGTTGGCGGTTTGCGACATCTAGAGCAAGGGGACTTGATCCCGACATTATCTTGAGCAAATATGCCTTGGAAGTGATTTCCGAGGACCCTCCCCTGACTTTTGAAGCTTTGGCAAGACGCAATCTCTTGGGTGATTGGAAGCTCCAAAGATACGGCAGAGAGCTTGTTCGTGTTGTTAGGGCCATGGCGTTGAGGTCATGAATCCCTAGCGGTCAGGGCGGGAGTAATGTTCCGAAAGACCGTGTTGCGGGATAACCCTACCCGAGAGACTGCCATCCATTTGTTATAGACTAGGTTTTTGCCGTTGCCCTGAGGATATTGATGCTGGAAGTACGGCCTCTAATTCCTTCTGATGAGGAAATTAGGCTTTGTATTGACGTTAGTCAACAAAGTTGGCCTGATCAGCCTCCTACCACTGTTGAAAATTGGCGGTTTCAGGATTGGGAGTGGCGTTCGGGCAAGTTTCGACATCGCTTTGTAGTGACTTTGGACAGCCAAATTATTGGTTCTGGGATTGTTCTTGAGCCCTATTGGCTTGACGTTACAAGAAAATATCAGTTCAATTACGACCTGATTCCTGCACATGACACACTGGAAATTCGGGGCTGTCCTGTACATTCCCTTATTGAGGGGTACGTCCTTAGACAACTCAATAAATTTGAAGTCTCGCATTTGCTGACCTCAATGCGGGAGGACAGAGAAATCCGTGTGGCATGGCTTCAAGAACACCAATACTATTCCACTATGCGTTACCCTTCTGCGGTGCTCAATGTGGAGGGTTTTGATCCTTCGCTCTTTGCCGGACATGTGGACAGGGTGAAGAGAGAGGGTATCGCGTTCCATTCCCTTGCTTATTTGCAGCAATTCGATCCCGGTTGGAAAGCCAGATTGTATGAGGTGTGGACTGAGATCGAACATGATGTACCTTCTCCCGATCCGCCGCGGGTCATGCCTAAGGATGAGTTCGAGAAGATTTTCCTTCATCCCTCTCACAGCCCAGAGCTATGGGTAGTAGCAGTGGACATAAAGAGGATAGCCGACGACATTCCTGTCGGAACATATGTGGGTTTAACAGCTGTCGGACCGGCTACAACTCAACCAGATCACTGGTATGTCTGGATGACAGGGGTAAGAAGGGCTTACCGCAGACGTGGTATAGCCACAGCCATAAAGTTGACCTCCATTGCCTTGGCTCAAGAATGCAAGGCCAAGTGTTTTGAAACTGGGAATGAGGAAAGAAATCCCATGTATGGGATAAACATGACTCTGGGTTTTGTTCCTAAACCCGCGTGGCATGATTGGGAGCGAAACCTAGCTGAATCTGTGCAGCTTTCAGGTCAACAATTCACGAATTGATTCATCTTAAGGCTTAGTGAGGGCGCAAATGGCTTTTCACCGTTTTGAACCGAAAATATTCCATAACACTCTCGGTACACATGCAGAGGTCTTGAGGGTCCAACCCGGAGACACAATCTCCACAGTAACGGTTGACGCCCGTGGGGTTGATGAGAGAAATCAGACGCTTGCCTCGGGTCCGAATCCCATGACGGGTCCGTTCTTCCTGGAAGGCGCGGCTCCTGGCGATGCCTTGAGGGTACAGGTAAATGCCATTAAACCCAACAGAAATAACGGCTGGTCGCGAAATCTCATTGCCAGCAACGTTTTGGACCCTGAATACTTGCGAGTGCTGCCAGAAGAAGATGAGAAAGAGGAAATCACCATCTGGCATGTCGATTTGGCGAAAGGGACCGCACAAGTTGCCAGCAATGCACCTGCCTATCATTATCCTAAGCTGGCCTTAGACCCAATGGTAGGTTGCTTTGGGGTGGCCCCTGCCATTGGCGAAGCCATCAGTACAGCTACCTCTGGACAGCACGGTGGAAATATGGACTATGTGGGGTTTCGGGAAGGGGTCACGGTTTGGTTTCCTGTGGCCGTTGAAGGCGGGCTCTTTTTCCTGGGTGACTTGCATGCACTACAGGGGGATGGGGAAATTGTCGGTACGGGTATTGAAATCTCTGGAGAGGTGGAATTTACTCTGGATTTGGAAAGGGGCCTTAACATTCATTGGCCACGCGGTATGGATGATAAGTTCCTGTTTACGGCAGGAAACGCCAGGCCGCTAGATCAGGCTACACAACATGCCACCACTGAGATGTCTCGCTGGTTGACACAGGATATGGGTGTCAACCTCAAGACGGCCCATATAATGTTGGGGCAATGTGTCAAATACGATTTGGGCAATATGTATGATCCTGCGTATACGATGATCTGCAAAATGGCCAGAACAGACCTTGTGGAATGGGGTATCAAATATATGTAAATGTATTGCCCTCCGGAAGTCTTAGGTGAAAGAAACGCGACATTGGGGAGTGGCAATTACCTCCGGGTTGACCAAATGGGTGGGACGCTTTCCTTGTAGAACAAGGGACACGTTTTCTGCCCCCTTTCGGGCTAGTTCCTTGAGCGATTCCCGGGAATAGAAGGCGGAATGCGGTGTCAACAAAACATTGGGCTGGTTTCGCCACGGAATGGGCTGGACTGGTGGTTCGACAGATAGTACGTCAATTGCCGCACCTGCAATTTCCTGGTTTTCCAGTGCAGCGTTTAATGCTTTTTCGTCTATGATCGGGCCTCTGGATGTATTTATGAGGATTGCGCTTTTTTTCATCGTCCTGAACGACTTGGCTCCCATGAGTCCTTCAGTTTCTTCCGTTAGAGGAGCATGAATTGACACATAGTCTGAACAGGCAAGCAACTCATCAAGCGATGAAGCCAAAGTTACCCCTTCGGGAAGCTGAGAGGAATGTAAGCGAGGGGTATGCACCAATAATTTCAGACCAAAGGCTTTTGCTTTTGGTACGACGGCTCTGGCAGTGTGGCCAAAACCTACAAGGCCCAAGACCTGACCTCGTAGCCGACGGATGGGAAACTCAGTTTCTCGATCCCAAACGCCTGACTTGACGCGTCCGTCTAGCTCCAGGAGTTGCCGAGCAAATGCAAGGACATAGGCCATGACTTGGTCTGACAACTCGTCCAGGCAGAAATCTGGCACATTGGTTACAAACATTCCTAGCTTTGTCGCCAATTTTACCGGAATGTTGTCGACCCCAATCCCATATCGGCCAATCACCTTGCATTTGCTGGCAACCTGCAACGCCGCCTCTGGTATTTGATTCCAGCACGTCAGAATGGCATCTGCGTCCGCAACACTATCCAAGAGCATCTGCGGGGAATAAGATGGTATGTATTCGAGAATGGCCCCTATGGGTTCCAAAGTCTTGAGCTCTTCTTCCAATGACGGCCAGACAATATCAGTTACGAAAACTTTGAACAATGTTTCCATGGAAGAGTTATAATTTCCCCCTGTCGGCAGATATTTTCCTAAGACCTTTTCGCAGACTCAGTATAGCAATCGCTTGCCGCCTGTATATAGAAAGTGGCTAAGGTCTCGAGCTCCCAAGGTTTCCCTATATGTTGGTTATCAAAGCAGGTGGTGGGCTGGAACTGGATACGGACGCCATTGCCGACGATCTAAGATATCAGGTCCAGTTAGGCAAACAGGTTGTCTTTGTTCATGGTGCAGCAGAGCACACCAACAAGATAGCTTCTGCGCTTGGACATCCACCGGTATTCGTAACCAGCGAGAGTGGCATAATTAGCCGTCGCACTGACCGGCAGACCTTGGAGATTTTCCACATGGTATATTGTGGGAAAGTCAACAAGATGTGGGTTGAAAAACTTCAAGCCCGGGGTGTGAATGCTGTTGGGCTCAGTGGACTTGACGGGCGAATAATTCAGGGACGCCGGAAGGCCAAGATCCGAATCCGTCAGCATGGACGCCGAATGGTCATCCGTGATGACTGGACTGGTACCGTGGAAAAGGTCAATTCACAGTTGCTTGATCTTCTGCTTGACAATGGCTTCCTGCCCGTTATCTCACCACCCGCCCTGTCATTTGCAGATGAATCAATTAATGTTGATGGTGATCGCATTGCTGCTTCGTTGGCTGTCCATTACCAAGCCGATTCACTCATATTCCTAAGCGATGTTCCGGGACTACTGTTGCATTACCCGGAAGAAGATTCACTAATTCCATATATTTCTGGAGACTCCATACAGGAATTTGTAGATGTAGCCCAAGGTCGCATGAAAAGAAAGGTTATGGGGGCCAAGGAAGCCTTGGATCATGGAGTTCGCCGAGTTGTGTTCGCTGACGGCAGAATTGCCAAACCTATTCGAAATGTATTGGAATCCCGTGGTGGAACCCAGATTGGAAAGAAGGCAGAATGTCGTGGATCTTGGCAAGACTGAATTAGCTTCTATCGAACAGCAAGTCACAGGCGGCTTGTTTGTCAAGAGAGGGGACATGGTGTTTAGCCATGGCGAAGGAGTATATCTCTTTGACACCGATGGCAAACGTTATCTAGATTTTACTTCAGCACAAGGTGTTGCCATGCTGGGACATGCCCATTCCAGCGTGGCTACTGCTATAGCCGAACAGGCAAGCAGAATCATTTCACTCCCTTCCTTTCTTTATGGTGCCACCCGTTCCCAATTCATGGGCAAGCTCAGAGATGTGCTACCACCCCACCTCCCCCACGTCTTTCTTTGCAACAGTGGGACAGAAGCCGTTGAAGCCAGTTTGAAATTCGCTCGGCTGGTTACTGGGCGCCGCCAACTGGTATCTGCTACACGTTCCTTTCATGGCAGAACAACCGGTTCTCTGGCCTTAACTTGGAATCCCAAATCCAAAGAACCCTTCGAACCTCTGCTGCCTGATGTTGCGACCACCCAGTTCAACAGACCTGAGGCCCTGGCTACAGATATTACACAGGATACTGCCGCCTTGTTTCTGGAAGTAATACAGGGCGAAGGCGGAGTGAATGTAGCAACTTGTGAATATTTGCAGACCGCCCAGGAGGTCTGCAAGAAGCATGGAGCGTTGTTAGTTATTGATGAAATACAGACAGGTTTTGGACGCACAGGATACTGGTTCGCTCACCAGTTTGCTGGGCTGGAACCGGATCTGATTTGTATGGCCAAGGGCTTGGCGGCTGGTTTTCCGATCGGTGCAGTTGCCTTTACGCAGGAAATCAGTAGCCACATGTATATGGGGGTGCACGGCAGTACGTTCGGAGGTAATCCTCTTGCGTGCGCTGCCGGACTCGCTGCGTTGACCGCTTACCAAGAAGAGGGGATCATTCAACATGCAGCCCGGATGGGTGATTACCTTATGGAAGAGATTTCGCGCAGATTACAAGGTCGACGCATCGTCCGGGCTATCAGAGGAAGAGGTCTGATATTGGGTGTAGAGTTGCGAACTCATGCCAATCCTTTCATAAGAAGGTTGTTACAAGATCACCAAATCCTGGTGCTTAACGCCGGTTCACGAATCCTTAGACTGCTGCCACCTCTTGTCGTTGAAGAATCCCATGTAGACAAAGTGCTGGAAGCCCTTTGTACAGTCTTGCCAGATTGAATCGCAGGAATTCCATGTGTTCAATTGATTTCAGGAATTACACACAGTTACGCCACTTGCGCAGAGCCCGTGGTAAACCATTCGTCATTGCCCATCGGGGTGCCTCCGCTGAGGCTCCTGAAAACACGATGCACGCCTTTGAGCTCGCTTATGATTATGGCGCCCACCTTATTGAAACCGATTTGTGGATTACCCGGGATAGGCATATTGCCTTGTTTCATGATCGAACTTTGTCCCGTACCACCGGCAAGCAAGGAACTGTCATGGAAGTGGAAATGAAGGCATTGCAAGACATTCCAACCTTGGCTCCTGGAAGTCGTTTAGTGACTTCTCACATGATTCCTGCCCTGACCGAATTGCTGGAATGGGCCAACAAGAAGGATGTTGGCCTCTTGTTAGAACTCAAAGATCCTCGCTTTGCCCTTCCAGAGTATGGCCAACTCCTGGTAGACCTATTGAGAGAGTACGAGATGTTTAACGCTACTCTCATCATTTCTTTCTCTAAACCTTGCCTGCACTCTATTCGGCGTCTCAGCCCAGATCTGCCTGTGGGGCAAGTAGGATTCAGGATCTTTTGGCCGAATTCCCAGTGGGACCTAGTGGGCCCACCGTTTCCGACTCTGATGGCTAATCCACTTTTTATGCCTATGGCCCGTCGATTTCGCTCGCTTGTTGCCCCCTTGGATCCTGATCCCGCGAGACGAATTGGGTACTACCAGCGGATAGGCGTAGATGCCATCCTAGCTGATGATGTAGCTAAAATACTTAACTTACTGAAAGCCGACAGTCCCCCTGCTTTCAATTAGATGGGATGGAGACCTGGAAAGTCCAATCCCAAGGTTTCATCCCAACCTAACATCAGATTGATAGACTGCAGAGCCGTTCCCGCCGCGCCCTTCATTAGATTGTCCAGAGCACATAGACAGACCAACCGTCCAACCCTCTCGTCAAGAGCAAACCCAACGTCAGCATAGTTGCTGCCCGACAGGATCTTAGGTTCCGGCATACGAAACACTCCCCTGCTGTCCTTTACCAGACGTACAAAAGGTTCTCGGCCATAAGCTTGACGAAAAGCCTTCCAAATATCCCTTTCGGTACACCCTGACGGGACAAACACGTGAACTGTTGCCAAGGCACCCCGCACGTTGTCAATTGCAGTGGCACTCATGTGTACGTTCGTTTCGCTGCCCATCCATCCCATCACTTGCAATACTTCTGCAGTATGACGGTGCCCCACAGGAGCAAAGCTTCGCATAGCTCCCGCGCGGATTGGGTGATGTGATCCCTCGTTGCTCTTGTTGCCTCCTTCGCTGCTTCCTACCTTGACTTCGCAGATTATGGTGTCACCAGACTGCAGCAATCCTTCCTGTACAAGGGGCCAAATGGCCAGATTAATGGCAGTAGCATTGCAACCCACCCCAGTCACAAAACGGGATTGGCGAATGAGGTAACGGTTGACCTCGGGAAGCCCATAGACGAAACGGCTCAACCATGAGGGGGCTGCGTGTTCTCGCCCATACCACATGGCATAAGATTCAGGATCGGACAGACGAAAATCCGCACTGCAATCCACCAGATATTCTGCCAATTGTGCCAACGGACTTATCTTGGCCATCGCTTGACCGTGCGGCAAACAGAGAACCAGCAGATCTGTGGGTTCCAAATCCTCTATACTGCTAAACTTAAGCTTGGTTCGTCCTCTCAGATTGGGATGGGTGAAATGTACATACGAACCTCGCTGGCGTTCACTGGTTGCTTGCTTTACCTCAATATAGGGATGTTCCAGCATCAAGCGCAGCAATTCACCTCCAACGTAACCCGAACCTCCTACGATGGAGGCAGCGATCTGTTTCGTCATGGCACCTCAACGGCTAGAATTATCTAGATGTAATTCGCCTTTGGCAAGGCAATGGCGAGTGGTCAGCTTTTTTCCGTAGCTTTCCTTATTACGTAGTCCACAATTTGGCCCGGAATATCGACCCCTGTTGGAGCTACGCTATTTCGGAATTCCATGGTGTGATTTACTTCGTTGACTAGAAAACCCTGTGTCGGGTCCTCCAATACATCCACGGCTAGGATGCCGCCTCCCACGGCTGCGGCAGCCCGGACACAGAGGTCGTTTAAATCAGGAGTGACAGGACAGTTGGAGGACTGCCCACCACGGGCTGTATTTGTGATCCAGTGAGACGAGTCGCGGTAAATGGCACATATCGTTTCATTGCCTATCACAAAGGCCCTGATATCCCGCGACGGTTTGTCAATGTACTCCTGTATATAGAATATCTGGTGCTGGTAATTACCCAACACTTCCTTGTGTTCAATTACGGCTTCTGCCGCCTCGCGATCATTAATTTTGCTCAACAGCCGCCCCCACGAACCTACTGTCGGTTTGAGCACCACGGGATAACCGATTTCTTCAATTGCCTTCAATGCACTTGAGGAGGAAAAAGCGACGGCCGTTCTAGGTGAGGGTACGCGGGCGAGTTCTAAGGCTGCTGTGGTCAGAATCTTGTCACCGCATGTATCCACCACAGGGGCGGAATTGACCGTTGTTATGTTCCAACTATTCAGGATTCGCAGACTGGTTAACGCTCGGCTATGCGAAATACAGCGTTCCAATACGACATCATGTTGATCCCAGGTTCGTATAGTCTCATGGGGGTCTGAGGCGATTCTGAAGACAAGCTGGCGGTCATCCAACAGATCAAAAGCCACATTACGTTTCTCGAATGCGGCAATCAGCATCTTTTCCTCGATGCGGATTCGGCTATAAAGAATGCCAATCCTCATGACCAGTTTCCCCAGAGACCACTACAGGATGTTTCCTATTGTCCATAGTCTTCGGCATCTTCTTCCAGCTCCTCCAAGACAAAGGGATCAAAGCCAATCACTTCAAACTCGGATGCACACCCGTCACACTCAACAATTTCGTTGAGTATGACATTTTCCAATTCAATGGCGTGCGCGCACATGGGGCATTCGACTTCGCCGCTGACGTTTGCGGTCTGAACATTCATTTCTACCTCAATTCACTATTTGCAAGATGGGTAATCCGCCTTAGACAAGGATTGTCGAACAAAGGGAATCAGGCCCCCTGCGTCCAATATACGCATGACATCAGGGCTGAACGGACTAAATCTGAACTCAGCGTTAAGGGATGGATAATAAATCATCGAATGGGAGAATGAGATGGTTGCGATTTCGCCTTCGGTTGCCTGGTCAACAAATTCTGGGCATTCAATGACAGGCAATCCGTTGTTCAAGGCGTTGCGAAAATAGATGCGGCTGAAACTCTTGGCAATAATCGCACTTACCCCAGAGAAAACCAAACAGGACACGGCCTGTTCACGGCTGGAACCACAACCCCAATTGGAACCGGCGACCAAAATGTCATCCTGCTTTACTTCCTTAGCGAAGCGTGGATTCAGATCCTCCAGAGCATGTGATGCAATTTCCTCTGGGTCCTGCAATGTATAGGTGTATTTGCCGGGAAAGATTACATCTGTATTGACATTGTCTTCAAACTTCCACAGGCGGCCAGTAATACGATCTGGTTGCATCATACTTTCCCACTGACAAAAGGCCCGGATTCAAAGTGAACGCGGATCGGTTATGAACCCGGTAACTGCACTGGCTGCAACAACTGCCGGGTTGCTAAGATAAATTTCAGCATCAGGGGTCCCCATTCGACCACGGAAATTCCGGTTGGCGCTGGAAATTATCACTTCTCCAGGTGCAGGAATTCCAAAATGGTTGCCCATACACGGACCACACCCGGGAACGCCTATCATTGCACCAGCTTCCATCAAGGTTTTGGCGTATCCAAGGTCAATACTTTCCTTCAATACGTTGCTAGAGGCAGGAATCACCACCATGCGAGTATGGGAAGCAAGTTTCCGGGACTGCAGGATAGCGGCGGCCGCCGCTATATCTTCCAACCGGCCGTTAGTACACGTTCCAATGAAGGCCTGGTCAACACGGATATCAGCTAGATCTGAGACAGGTACAACATTGTCTACATTGTGGGGACAAGCCACATATGGTTCCAACTTGGATGCTTCATAAGAGATTTCATTCTCAAGATTACAGTTATCATCGGGGAAGATAAGATCTGCTTCTAGCTCGTTTCTGATAGACACGACATGCTTAACATAGTCTTCCTGAAACAAGCGTTTAGCAAGGCCAATGGCACAAAAAGTCAGTGTCTGGTCGTCAGGGCGAATGTAAGCATTCTTGGCGCCGAATTCTGCCATCATATTGGGGAGTACCATGCGAGAATCAATGGAAAGAGCGTGAATCCCTTCTCCCGCAAATTCAATAGATCTGTAAAGCCCGCCATCACTGCCGAGATCACCAATGATTCTGAGGGCGAAGTCCTTGGCAGTGACCCCTTCCGGCATTATGCCCACCAAATTGATGCGCAGGGTCGCAGGCACTTTCAGCCAAAGTTTGCCAGTGGCCCAAAGAGCTGCCACCTCGCTTCGACCAATACCTGCACCAAAGGCGCCCATCCAACCAAAATGAGGTGTATGGGAATCAGCTCCCAAAATGACCTGACCTGGTCGAACAATCACTTCCTCTGACAAGACTTGGTGGCAGATTCCACGCCCGGTTTCAAAAAAGTGACGAATCCCCTGTTCCCTAACGAATTCTCGAATTTCGTAATGATTTTGGGCGTGAACTGGCGTGGGAGCTGGCACAGCGTGATCCAGAGTGATGGCTAAGCGATCCGGTTTCTGAATTCTTGGTTGTCCGAACTGGCTCCAAATTCGGCGAATAGCCGCAGTATTGTCATGGCTGAGGATAATGTGGGGTTCAACGTCCAAGATTTCTCCGACCGTAGCCCTGGTTCTACCCGCGGCCTTTGCCAGCACCTTCTGGGCGAATGTTTGGCCAAGACTATCTTGTATTGACATGATGCCGGTCCGTTCAGGAAGGAGTAGGTATCGATTCACCGCTTGCATGAGGTCGGTGGGCGACGGTTTTTTTGTCTCCCACATCGCGGAGCAGTGCGTCTACCTCATCAAGGCTGATTTTCCTCTGATCAGCAAGAGCCTTGATCTGGGAAGTAATTGTCTTGATTTCGTCATCACTCAGGTCCAGGTTTAATTGCCCCGCCCGAGATTTGACGGCGTTCCACCCAACCAGTCGATGTGCGACCAAAATGTAACGTTCAAGACCGAAATCGTGAGGATCTAGGATTTCATAGGTAGTAGGACTGTTTAGCATTGCCTTGGAATGAATGCCTGCTTTGTGCATGAAAGCTGCATATCCCGTAATGTAATTGTTGAAGGGAACATTGACCTCCACAAGATCGGCAATCAGGTTGTCAATGTCCCGCAACATCGATAAATCGTATTTTGCTTTCACAATATCCGGTACCTTGGAATACATGCGGGCTATGAGACCGCCTAAAGATGTGATGCCGTTGCGTTCACCGATGCCCAGAACCGACGTATCTACGTGTGTAGCCCCTGCTTCCAAAGCACAGTAGGAGTTAGCAATGGCGCAACCTGTGTCATTGTGGCCATGAAATTCTATGTCGCAGGAAACAACCTTGCGGAGAGTACTTACAAGCTCATGTACTTGACGTGGTTCTGCAACTCCCACAGTATCAGCAATGCCCACCCGATCTACTCCGAGGTCATCCACAGCCTCGTACACGGTTAACAGGTCATCAATATCGCTACGAAAGCTGTCTTCGCTACTGAAACGTACTTCTAACCCGTAAGCTTGGATAAAGGTGATTACTTCACGGGCCTTCTCAACGATCGTAGGAATATCCTTGCCGTGGGAAAACTCCCGGAGAATACTGCTGGTACCGAACAGAATGTCGATTCCATCGACTCCTGTGTCAATTGCCAGACGTGCGTCAGCAATAGTACATCGGGTATGGGTAAGGATCTTCGCATTGAGGCCCAGCCCACAAATATATTCAATGTCTTCTCGGCTCTGTTGACTGGCTGCTGGCGAAGTGAGTTCCAGGTATTCGACACCAAAAGCATCCAGGTGCTCTGCGATGATCCCCTTTTGTTCCTGTGTGAAGAAAGTATTGGCGAACTGCTCCCCTTCGCGCAAGGTCGATTCGATGATTGCGAATTGTTCAATACTCACAAGCTATGTCTCTGGTGAATCGGAGAAACGTCTGGATCAAGAAAGCCGACTGCCCGAGAATAGGGTCAGCCGGCCTGAATTCACTTGAACATGGACAGACGAAATGTGACCCTATGCCGGTTATCGGAAGGGCTTTACTCCCTTATGCAAAAATGGCGAATGCCCAAGAGCCAGGTTCATGGGCAAATGATATCAAACCTGGTGCGTTGACGTCTAAAAAGCAACCGACTGCCGATGCCGTTTCACGCATGTTTAGAGCCATGTTTCTTCTCTCCACCGACATTGAACGGTAATTCTGGGAAACATCAGCGTGAGAGCGAAGGTTATTCCTTTACCAAGGTTCAGAGATGGCCAGTGCCATTATTGGCAGGTAAATCCCTAGGCGTTTTCACGAACGCGGCAACTGACAAGAGACTCTTGGATGCAGGGAGGTCTGGTATTTAAATGCAAGTAAAAGAAAAATCTATGGCTGACGAGGCCACCCACTCCCGAATACAACAACCAGTTCGCCGCTCATTGGGACTCCATTCTGTTTGCCTCGAAAGTCTACTAGCTGGCCTTTACCCAGTCTTCAGCACTCAACAATCTGGAATACCCAAACGGCAAACCTTTGATGGAATCAAATGAGGGAGGGAGGGACGTATTATCCAACAAACAATCCCCACCTAGCTTAATATATCTTCCAATGCTGCTTGTACTTCCTGGAATTGAAAGGAAAATCCTGCATCCTGCAATCGGCACGACACTGCTCTTTGGCCGCTTAAGAGAAGTACCGACATATCCCCAAACAACATGCGGACTGCAAGTGCTGGAACATCGAGACATGTCGGCCTCTTCAAAGTTCGGGCCAGAATGTGACTGAATTCCCGATTGGAAACTATTTGAGGTCCCGTCAGGTTGTACGGCCCCAGAGCGTTCTCATTGGTTGTGAGAAAGGCCAATGCCCTGGCAGTGTCTTGCAGGTGTATCCAGGGAAATGGTTGTTTGCCGTCACCCATGGCGCCGCCAATCCCTAGGCGAAAAGGAGGTAGCATACGGGGCAAGGCCCCCCCTTCCTTCGACAAGACAATTCCAATTCGGGCGAAAGTCAGACGAAGGTCCAGATTCCTCAAAGGACTGGTAGCAAATTCCCAATCCTTGCAAACGGTAGCGAGAAAGTCGGTGCCTGCAGGCAATCGCTCAGTAAGGATTTCGTTGCTATAATTTGAGCCGTAATAGCCTACAGCCGACGCCTGAACAAACGTTTCTGGCTTCCTGTTGGCAGCTTCAATGGCCTTCACCAAAGCCTGGACTGAAACCAAACGGCTCTCACGAATAATTCGCTTGTAGGGCTCCGTCCACCGTCGGGCAGCAAGGTTGGCACCAGCTAGGTTTACAACGGCATCTACCCGACTCATGCAATCCACTATGCGATCTGTGGATTCCCCACTCCATTCAAGAAAGTCAACACCAGGGTAGGAAGAGCGGTTCGGACTTCGGGACAAGATGGTTACGGAATGGTCATTGCGGACCAACCATTCGGTTAAGGCTGTACCAATGAGACCTGTACCGCCCGGAATGAGCACATGCATAAAGGTTTACCTCCTTCAGGAAACACCTGACCACGTTACTAGACCAGCGTGACAGAGAGAGAGAAGGTCAGAGTGCGCTGGACGGACTCGTACTCCAAGTCCCAATTGACCATTCTGTTCCGGTCGGATAGTGCCTGCAAACACCTCTAGTCCGCCCACCGTATTCTTATGACTCAAGGGATGGGTGAACAGGAGATGGGTAGTCCTATCTACTCCTTCCCTATAAACTACAGCTTCTACGCTTGTGTCTGTTGGCAGGATGGAACCCATTCGCACCAAGACTTCAACACTTACTGCATCGCCTACCGTAACTTCGGTTGGCGAGATGTCACATGATTCGATGCGGAGATTCTCCCATTCCAAACGCATGAAATGTTTCCACGAAGCCAGATCCAACGCACGTTGAAATCCTTTTTCTGACATTCTCGCACCGGACAACATGGCAGGAAAGTAAAGATCTTTACAATATTCCTTCAGCATACGCCGAAAACTGAAGGTGGAAGCACAGGAACGGATGGATTCCTTCATTACTTGAATCCATCCATGGGGCAGTCCATCTGCCTGTCGTTCGAAGAAAAGGGGTAAAATGTCTTTTTCCAACGTATTGTAAAAGGAAGTTGCGTCAGCTAAGTCCTGTGTCTCATCGTCCTTGTATTGCTGTTCTGTACCAATTGGCCAACCATTGCAACCGTTAAAACCTTCTGCCCACCAACCATCCAAGACACTGAAGTTGGGTACCCCGCACATGGCAGCTTTCTGTCCACTGGTGCCGCTTGCTTCGTGTGGGCGACGTGGCGTATTGAGCCAGACATCCACTCCCGATACAAGGTGGCGAGCCATCTGTATATCGTAGTCTTCCAGAACAACAAATTTGTGGTAAAAACCGGAGTGAGGGTCTTGGGCCAGGCGAAACAGATGCTGTATAAGATGTTTGCCCATGTCGTCGGCCGGGTGAGCTTTGCCGGCGAAGACGAATTGCACGGGGCGGTCAGGCATATTGACTAGCTTGCGAAGTCTCTCTTCGTCTCTCAGGATTAAAGTTGCGCGTTTGTAAGTTGCGAAACGTCGAGCAAACCCTATGATCAAGGCATCTGGGTCCAGGGTAGAGTAGGCCTGTTCAACCATGTCAGGTCCTTCGCCCCGCTTGAAATACTGTTGGGCCAAATTTCGGCCTGCGTACTGGATCAAGCCTTTCTTGCAGGATTGATGCGCCTTCCATATAGCCTCAGGCGGGATGTCTATGACTGAATCCCAGGTTGGTGGCGAGTCCGCCCATTCCAGATAATCTGTTCCCAAACTCTCACGAAAGACCTCCTGCCATTGGGGGGCAATCCATGATGGTGCATGCACTCCATTAGTAATTCCCTTGATGGGAATCTCGTCAATAGGTGTGTCAGGCCAAATGAACGCCCACATGGACCGGCTAACTTCTCCATGCAACTGGCTAACTCCATTCGAATATCCACTTAGCTTCAGGGCCAAGACGGTCATGCTATACCTGTTTTCCCATCCGAGCTGCTGCTGGGCAAACTGCAAGAATTCTTCGCGGTCAATGCCCAACTGTGTCCAGAAATGTGTGAAGTAACGCTCGATCAATCCAAAGTCGAAGGTATCGTTACCTGCTGGTACAGGGGTATGGGTGGTAAACACAGTACTGGCCCGAACAACCTCTACTGCTTCGGAAAAGGTTAATCCGTGGCTACGGACTAACTCGCGCACTCGCTCTAAACCCATGAAAGCACTGTGGCCTTCGTTCATATGCCAGACTGCGGGTCTGATACCTAGCTTGCGCAACAGCCTGACGCCACCTAGGCCAAAGACAGTCTCCCAAGCGACCCGCATTTCTTCATCCCCTCCATACAGACGTTGACTTAGTTGACGGTCCTGCGGTGTATTGCCTTCAACGTCTGTATCCATTAGCAAGACTGTGCAGCGTCCCGCCTGGATCTGCCAAGCACGAATCTGTATGGACCGGCCAGGCAATTCGACGTGGATTGTCAGAGCCTTACCTTCCTGATCCAGGACGGGACGGACCGGCAAAGCGTCAAATGACAGATGCTTGTAGTATGCCTCTTGCCAACCTGTTGCATCCAACTGTTGATGGAAATACCCCTGCGGATACAGAAAACCGACACCGACCAAGGGAAGCCCCAGGTCACTTGCCTCCTTGCAGTGATCACCCGACAATATGCCCAAGCCGCCGCTATAAATGGGGAGCGATTCATGTATGCCATATTCTGCGCTAAAGTAAGCTACCACTTGGGACAGTTTGTCAGGATGATTCTGATTTATCCAAGTGCTGGTCTTTGGGGAAAGGTAAGCGTTGAAGAACTTCATCACTTTCCCATATCTGCTAAGAAAACCTGAATTACAGGCTAGTCGATCAAGAGTGCCCTGATTGACTTCTGACAGCAGAAGGATCGGATTGTGGTTCGTCTTGTCCCAAAGTTCGGCATCAATGCTGGCAAACAGCTCTGGTGTACCAGGAAGCCAACTCCAACAAAGATTGAATGCGAGTTCAGCCAGACCACTGATCGATTCAGGCAACGAAGGTCTGACAGAAATGCTCTGAATAATATGCATTAGTCTTGCCCTGTTTGACTTGCTAAAGATATCGCGAGGATGACTGATGGTACTAACGTGTTAGCCAGCGACGTTGGTCCTGTCTTATAAGATCATCGCCCGTGGAAGGTCCCCATGAACCGGGCGCGTACTGAGGCAAGACAAAGCCGCTTTGATCGTTCTCTTCGGCCCAGACATCGAGAATCCGCGTAACGTGTTCCCATGCGATTTCCACCTCGTCCCTGCGTGTAAACAAGGTACGGTCACCCGCGATGAGATCCAAGAGCAGTCGCTCGTATGCATCCAGGAGATCGGGACCAAAGGCGCTGTTATAGCTGAAATCCAGCTGCACAGGGGACATCTGGAATGCCGGACCGGGGCTCTTGACCCCGATGTCCAGTTCAATACCCTCTTCGGGTTGCAGGCGAAGGCGAAGAGAGTTGCGGAACAGCTTTTGCTCATAACTGTCGACACGCGGTTGGTCAAACAGCAGATGAGGTGGACGGTGGAACTGAATAACTATCTCTGTGACCTTGCGATTTAAGCCTTTTCCAGATCGCACATAACATGGCACACCTTGCCAACGCCAATTGTCAATTTCAAGCTTCCAGGCCGCATAGGTTTCCGTTTTGGAGGACGAGGGAATATCCTCTTCGTCCAGATATCCAACGATATTGCGTCCCCGGTGGGTACCAGATTTATATTGGCCTCGAGCAGTATGGGTACGCACCTCGCAAGTCTCCAGGGGGCGCAGCGATTTCAAAACGTTTACTTTCTGATCCCGGATGGCCTCGGCACTGAGAGATGTAGGAGGTTCCATCGTAGCCAGGCATATCAACTGGAGCGCGTGATTCTGCATGATGTCACGCAGGGCACCTGCGGCATCGTAATAGCCCACCCTACCTTCCAGAACAAGCTCCTCAGCCACTGTGAACTGAAGATGATCTATGAAATTACGATTCCAAATTGGTTCAAATATGCCGTTGGCAAAACGAAGAAACAGGATGTTCTGGACAGTTTCCTTTCCCAAATAATGATCGATTCGGTAAATCTGATCTTCGGTAAAAGAAGATAGAAAGTGCTGATTCAGGGCTTTGGCACTTGGGAGATCGTGACCGAAGGGCTTTTCTATAGCAATTCGCATCCGGGTGCAGCCCTCTCGGGTGGCCAGGCGGGAGCGAGCCAAGGCTTGACCAATATCGGCGAAGACTGAGGGGGGAGTGGCCAGGTAATAGAGTCGCAGGCAAGGCTGTCCGATGGAAGTTTCAAATTCGTCGATTGCTCGACGAATTTTGTAAAAGGCATCCATGTCTCTGTAGTCGCCCTGTATATAGGTAATCCGCTGGGCAAAAGCCTCCCAGCGGGAGTCAGCGCGATCAGCCGAGACATCTTGGGCTAGTCTTTCTCTATAATTGCCTTCGCCTGCATGAGTGCGAGCAAACCCTATAATCAGGAAATTTGGGGGTAATAGCCCTTGCCGGAAAATCTGAAATAGAGCAGGGATCAGTTTTCTCCGGGTTAGGTCACCGGAAGCACCAAACAGCACCAGTACCATAGATGTACTACTGGGGTCCATTTCTTTGCCTTCCAGATGGCTGCCCAAACTCAAACTGATTAGTCACAGAACAAGCCCCAGGCCTGGGGATCAAGGTTACGGGCCAAATCCGTACAATGTTCGGGTAGTGGGCCACATCAACCATAGCATTCCCAAGAACGGTTGTAGCAGGGGAAAAAAGGCAAAATCAAGTCCAAAAGCGCGCCAGACGGAACTGCCTATGAATTGGGGATCAATCACACTGATTGTACCTACAATCAGGGTGCCGGTAGTTTCAAGTGCCAAGACGGAAATAGACAGAAACCAGGTCCAACGGCGACGATATCCCAAGCCAAAGGCCGCGATCAAGTAACAGCAAGCAGCGAAGGCTGAAGTCCATGGCCCAATGTCAAATTCAGGGCTACCCTTGAAGAAAAGTTGGTAGATAGAGCGGCCAGCTGCTGAAAACGCCAGCAATGGATAAGAAATTGCAAGAATGTAGCCAAAAACATTCACCAAGGTCCGCCATTGTGTTGGCGACAACCTTAGAACCCTCATGAAGCTTTTCTCTTAACTTTACAATTTATGGCAGAGATGCAGTCCGTCAGATATAGGGAGAAGGCAGGAATTCACCCGTAGGTCCTCATAGGCCCGTTGATTGACCGCCCGGATGCCTTGGGTATCCATGTCCATAACCGATGGATCGGCAACCTTTCCGGCCCAAAGGCTATTGTCGATCAGTAACAAGCCATCAGTCCGCACTAAATCTAAACAGAGCTCATAGTATTTGACATAATTGTCTTTATCGGCATCAATGAAGGCAATATCGAAGGTACCGCCATGTCCATCTGCAAGCATTGCCTGCAGTGTTTCAGCGGCTGGCCCCAATCTCAGATCGATCTTATGGGCTACCCCTGCTTGCTGCCAATGCCGACGGGCTATGTCGGTCCATTCCTGGCTGACGTCACAGGTAACTACCTTACCCCAGTCGGGCAGGACCAAGGCCATGGCAAGAGAACTGTAGCCGGTAAAGCAACCGACCTCCAAGTACTGTTCCGCATGGACCAGACGAGCTAGAAACTGCATGAATTGACCTTGTTCTGGAGCAATTTGCATCCCCCCAGCCGGCATTTCCCTTGTAACGTTCCGAAGCTCCTGAAGTGTTGGATTGTCAACAAGAGATACTCTAAGCAGGTAGTCATACAGATCGTCTGTCAGGGGAATGGACTTCATATAGTTCCTTTATGTTTTGGTGCTCAGCCGGATGATGTCGAGTTGATCCTGGTTGTCTAGAGGTTTTCAACCAGAGGGAACAGATCCTGACTAATAAAGGTTTTCAATTCCTCGTATTCGTTGCAGGTTCGTATCTCCGGGTACTCGTCGACAATATGGCTTGGTGCCCGGAAGAGTACCCCTGCATGGGCAGCCTGGATCATGGAAAGATCATTGTAGGAATCACCGGCGGCGAATGTCCGAAAACCCAGACTATGCATAGCTTCTATCGCCTTACGTTTGCCATCTTCTTGACGAATGTGATAGTCGGTAATCATATTTGTTTCTCTGTCGACAGACAAGGTATTGCCGAATATTGTGGGGTAATGAAGCAAGTCCATGACAGGGGTTACGAATTCTACAAAAATGTCTGACAGAATCACTACGGGGGTACGTTGACGGACCCATCCCAAAAAGGAAGTGGCGCCTTCAATAGGGGTTACCGAAGACTTTATGATGGATTGCAAGTCCGAAAGAGTAAGGCAGTTCTCATGCAAAATTTCAAGGCGCATCTGCATCAATTGGTCATAATCCGCGATTTCCCGTGTGGTCAGACGCAGATCTTCTATTCCGGTGTTATCAGCAACGGATATCCAGACTTCATTGAGAAGAACACCTTCAAGATCGAGGGCTACTAGTGTTGGGGTATTCATACACCAACCATCAGGAACACATTAACGTCTAGCCAAAAAGCTCTCTTGGGCAACGCGGAGCCAAAAAACTGCGAGAATTCAGTAAGCGTAAACAGTGAAGCAAGAGGTCTTAGGTTTGTGAAACCTTGTCCACTGTTCTCTATTGAACTTGCGACCCCGAAGCGCTCCACTATTTGCTTGGAATTATAGGCGTGGGTCAGGTCTATGTGAAATCGCGGTCAGTCAAAAACCTCAGAACCGCTTTTGACCTTATATGAGTAGACATCTAAAGTCGTTGCTTTGCCCCGAATGCGAAAAGCCTAGCCTGGAAGTCTGAACGATGGGCCCTCTTGGAAACGGAAAGAGGATGATGCCTGCAGCTTCCCATTTAGTGTATTGTCTAAACTTTCCGTCTGGATGGATAGCCTTTCCTGGAGAGGGAATGCGGAAAAGACCGCAGAAAATTGCCCTCACGGCGACCATGCACAAGGTACTGACCATCCTCAACACCATGATGCGCGAGAAGACTGGTTGGCGGGAGTCCTCTCCCACCGGTTCCCAAGCTTGACCTTTAAGACAGTGGTTACCAATGAATGTAACGGATTTGAGGCCGCCAAATTCAGACTTCATTGTCAAACTGCTAGAGCGGAACGTCCAGATACTCTACTTGGGTGCTGCATACCGATGGCAAATGACCAGTTGCACGGCTTGAGTCCTCAGGAACTACACCCAATCCAACTGATTCCCCAACGGGTGACTCTGGGAAATTTCCAGTTGCTTTTCGCCCGAACGATGGCTCTACAACAGCTTCTATGTTGCCCTGATTTCTACGTTGAGAGATGTATTCACACCTACCTGGGCGGGATACGCATTTGCACGGAGGAATTTCACTGGACGCAACGTGATCTTCTTTATGTTCGCAGGGATCCTGATGATGTTGGACACGGCCCCCATCACTCCCTGGTATATTTTGTTAGCCGACCTAAAGCTTGTAAATACCTATACTGCCTTAATAGGACCGTGGTTTGGGTCAATCTTCGGCACTTTTTTGCGACAACGGTTTCTCGGTATTCCACGGGACTACGCCGATACGGCGAAAATTGATGGCGCCAACATCTTCCAGGCTTTCTGGCGCGTTTTGTTGCCTCAACTGGTTCCAGCCATAGTTACCCTGGCAATCCTACGTTTTATGAGCAATTGGAACTCTTTCGTGTATCCACTGATAGTGACTACCAAAGCTGCAATGAGAACTCTGCCCGTAGGCCTGGGTACAGTGGCCCGGTCAGGGGGTAATGCGGGGTTGGATATGGTGGGAGCCGTGTTGGGGTTCCTACCAACATTCATCGTATTCTTGCTGGGACAGAGGTACATAATTCAAGATGTTTCCTTGAGTGGCCTGAAAGACTAAAGTCCAAGGGGCCGAGCACGATTCTTCCTGGCACACTGCGTTCCGCAGATTACAACAGGATACGAAGTTGAGGGCAAGAAGCTTGGTTTCAATAGTCAGAAGCATCCCATGTACCCGTCAGCAACTCCACGGTAGTGACTAGCCCTGTCCTTGTGGAAACTTGGTAGGGATGCGGGTGAAAACATTCCCCGAAACCAATGTGATTCTTTGCAGGCTACCTGAAGGAAGTGCCTGGAGTTTCAGCTCTATGTCACCGCGGCCAATCCCCTCTCTCACTTAAGGTTTGAGAAGAATCCATGTGTTATAAGTAATCTGAGGCGCTCCTTATGTCCGCAGAGCCATCGCCTTCTCCATTCGGTCCAATGCTTGCTCAAGGATCTTATGGCTTGTACCCATGTTGAGGCGGGCAAATCCATGTCCTCCTTGTGTGAAATAGCGATCTCCCGGGCTAAGAGCCACTCTGGCATGCGTCAGGAAAAACCTGTAGGGATTGTCCACATAGGCACTGAAGTCAATCCACCCAAGATAAGTAGCAGCAGGACTTGTGAGCCTGGCCGCAGGAAACAGTTCAAGGATTTGTGACACCACGTAATCCCTATTGGTCGTAAGTGTGCTACATAGATCATGGGCCCAAATACGGCACTGGGGATCTCCATAGGCGGTGACGGCCGCAGCAAAACCCAAGACATTGACATGTGGAACGATCCCTTCCATAGCTTGCACTAAAGCCAGTCGCAATTGAGGATTCTGGACGATGGCCATACTGCACCCCAAGCCAGGTATGTTGAATGTCTTGCTGGGGGCCATCAGGGTTATGGTGTTTTGGGCAACCTCGGGTGATAGAGACGCTACAGGAATATGTCGGGTGCCGCCTAGGAGCAGGTCGCAATGGATTTCATCCGAACAGAGAACCATATTGCGGTCCTGGCAGAATTCAGCCAGGGCCAGCAATTCGTCCTGGGTGAAACTGTGTCCCACCGGATTGTGGGGATTACATAAGAGGAAGAGCACTGAACTGTCGTCAGCCTGTCGGCGGCAGTCATCAAGGTCAAAGAAGTATTTCAAGATGCCATTTTTTTCATGGTAGTGCAGTTTTACGGACTGCAGCCTACGGTCCTGATTCCCTGGTGCGCTAAGGAAGGGAGGATAGACAGGTTCAAATGACATGACCGAGGAACCCGGCTTTCCGACTGCCCGAGTGACCACATTCAGGCCGCTTACCAGCCCAGGAAGAAATACGATATCGGCAGGAGAAACCGGCCAGGCATAGGTCTGATCCAAATGCTCACAGAACACTTCCGCCAAGCGTGAAGACAAGCCGCCGTAACCAAAGACACCATGGTCAACGCGCTCATGAAGAGCATCTAGGATCGGCGGTGGCGTCTTGAAATCCATGTCAGCCACCCACAAAGGGATCACATCCGGCGCATACATTCTCCACTTGGAAGAATCAGAATCCAGACGCTCTACGTATTGCATCAAATTTGCCTCCAAAGGGGTACGAAAGAAATTGGCATAACTATCTGTCAATTCATCTTGACCCAAGAATCTCTTCTCCCTTGAATTGGGCTGCTTCAAAGCGGCTCTCGTCATGGCAGTAGTGGCCATGGGAGAGGTCAGGAACAGGAAGAAGCCCAGGACTCCCATAAGCAGTAATGTGTCCCGTTCGTTACCCCAGCGGAGGAAGTAGAATCCGGTGGCCAGCAACAGGAGGAAAACGCCCAAAGTAGAACCCAGGCCACCCGCCTGCATACGGGCGATGGCATTGGGTAATGTAAGGTTTCCCCAGGCAGCCAGTAACATAAAGAATGTACCGATACCTGTCAGGCCTAGGAGCAACCAGAGAGGCCAGCCTTCCATTACCTTGGCCATGATAGAAAGTGGCTAAGTAACATCTCTCTCCAGGAAACGAGCCAGCAGAAAGGTACCCAGGAAACCAAGAACTGCGGTAACAATCGCAATGTCCACAATATCAGAGTTGTCCAGCAGGATGGATACCAACAGAACAATGCCAACTACCTGAACTGAAAGCTGGTCGAAGGAAACGGTCCGATCCGGGATGGTTGGGCCGAGAATGAGCCGCAGAGCCGTTAGACACATGGCCACGGCAAGGACAAAAATACACACGGTCAAGCCAATTTGAAATGGCTCATTTAAGACAGACATGGCTATTCCCGGACAATCTGATAGATGCGTCTCTCGAAACCTTCTTTCAAGTCAAGACGGAACTGCTCCGTTCTGCGTCCGTCAAGCAAGTGGACATACAGAAGGCGGCGTCCTTTGGCATTGTGACCAATATCTACGGAAATGGTTCCAGGCGTCAAAGTAATGGCCGTCGCCAGAACCAGCGATTCAAAGTCTGAATCAGCCTCAAGTTCAAAGGCAATAATAGCCTGCGGGTAACGTTGTGCCGTCAATATAAGCGCTGCCACCTGTAGACATGATTTCAGAATGGTCCACAACAGGCTTATGAGAAACAGACAAATACGTAAGAGCCACAGACTGTACCTGCGGTCATAGGCCGTCAAAATGATCGCCGCAAAAATGAATCCCCCAAGACCCGAGCGGATGGTGAAAGTACCGTTAAAGGCAGGCCAAAGCAAGGCCAAGAGGATGTTTCCCAAAAGCAGCGAAAGTCGGTTCCATATGACATAGGGAGAACCTGGAGGAGGAATCTGCGGATCGAGACTGATGTTCTTCGCCATGGGCCAGAATCGGTGTCAATGTGCTTCAACTTCCAGATGTGACGCCAGGCCAGCGTTTGTGATATACGCTCCACGATCCGCCAGTTGGACCGCAATCTGGGCAGATACATCCCAGACCTGCTGACCGAAAATTCCGACCAAGAGGCTGCAGACCACCAGGCAGGCAATGGGAGATAAGGATAGCAGACCGATGCGCGCTCCTTGGAGTGGAGGATCCGATGCCCGTTCTGCAGAATAGGATTTGCCCCAAAAGAACCCCTGCCAAATGCGAAAGACTACAATCATGGAAACCAGGCTAGTCACAATCGCTACGGCTAGTAGCGCCCACTGTTCTGAAGCTACCATGATCTGCAGAATGCCCAGTTTGCCCACAAAACCGCTAAGAGGGGGAAAGCCGACCAACGAGGCGCCTGCCAGGAAAAACCAAATTCCTAACCAGGTCTGGTGAGCCAAGAGACCGGGATTTCCGGGAGACTCCAGAGGAATACGGCCGGTCTGCAACACATGCTCTACTGCACCACCCGCCATAAGAATTGCCGTTTTGACAATCATATGATGGACCAAATAGACGATCGCTGCCGCCAAGGCCCAAGCCATCGTCACCGAGGGCGAACCCACCACTGCCAGTCCCACGAAGATAAAACCAATATGGTTGATGATTTTGAAGCTCATGGCTCGACGAATGGTCTTTCCGGCCAGGGCACCCAAGGCGCCCACGACCATTGAGGCCGCCGCCAAACACACAAACAGAATATGCCACTGGTCCAACAACTCAGGAAAAAGCAGAGGATAAATACGAAACAGGGCATAAATGCCCACCTTGGTAAGGAGGCCCCCAAAGAGGGCGTTGATTACTGGCTGGGTTGCGTGGTAACTGACAGGCAGCCAGAAATGGAAGGGAAAAAGGGCCGCCTTACTGCCAAAGGCCACAAACAACAGTCCGGCCAGGATGGTTGGCACCCAGGCTGCCATTGTTGACTCGGCCAAAAGCATTGCCATGTGGGCGAGGTTTAGAGTACCCAAGACACCGTATGAAATGGCAATGCTACCCAGGAACACCATACTGGCCAAGAGATTGAGAACAACAAAGCGCATGCCTCCCTTGATCTGATCTCCTTGTCCCCCCAGAGTTACCAGCACGAAACTGGTAATGACAAGAATTTCAAAAAATACGTAAAGGTTGAAGAGGTCCCCGGCGAGGAATGTGCCATTGATACCCATCAGCAGGAATAGAGAGAGAGGGTAGAATCCCATCCGATCCCGATCATCTAAAATATCGATGGCGTAGGGAACCAGAGCCAGGTGAAGGAGAGCCGTCAGGGAAAGCATAAGGCCGGAGAACACATCTGCCATCAGCATGACACCAAAGGGGCCTGTCCGGCCCCCTACATGCAACACCAATGCACCTTCCAAGGCACAATGAATTAGCAGATATACCGCCAAGAAGAGGTTGACTATACCCACCAACAGGGAAATGAGGCTTTGTGAATGAAATCGCGGGAACCAAGACACTCGACCCGTAACCAGGGCGATGCCAGCACCCGCCAACGGAAGGACCGTAAAGGCAATCAAGAGATTGGGCAACAGAGGATTCACTGCTGAAGACATTTACTCTGATCGCTCTTCACTGTCTCTGACAGGCTGGGAAGGCTGAACATATTCCAGCCAGATATGGTCATCCTCTGCGCCGTTGTGACCCGGGGTATAGTGCTCTACCTCAAGGTAGGCAATCCGCGGTGCGGTCAATGTGCTGGCAGTAGTCTGTGAACCTGCTTCATGAAGACGCTGGACAAGAGCAATCAAGTAAGCAGTAACGCCAAAGCCAATCACGATAGCTGTAAGTATCAGCGCGTGGGGCAATGGATCGGCAAACTCCTGAGGATTGGGATATCCTGCCTGTTCCAGTAGTCGCTTGTCCAGTATGGGTTCCTGGCCTTTGGTCAGACGGGTCGTCCCAAAAATGATGAGGTTGAAAGCATGGCTGATCAGCCCCAGTCCCAGTATCAGCTTGACTGCATGTTGCCGCAGGATCAGGTAGGTCCCTGACCCTAGTAGCAACATCACGAGTACAGCCAGAAAAAAGACGCTCATGTCTGTTCCCTGTCAAGAACTGATTCTGTCTCCGCGGGCAAGGTTTCGTCCATTTCCAGCAGCTGTTCTGTTTCAGTAGTGCGGGTGAGGGTTAGGTCCAGGAGGAACAGGGAAGTCACAGACATCACCACCAGAAAGACGCCCAGGTCAAACGTGACGGGGGTACCGATGTCGATATCCAGGAAAGGAATGTGAAACCAAGTCCCGGCAAAGGCGGTCCCTTCTCTGAAGAACCCGATCAAGATAGAAGCGACCGCCACGATCAGGCCGAGACCAGCTACCGGAACCATCAATGGTCCCAATCTGTTTTGGACTTCTTCAGCCCCTTGACTCAGGATGGTCAATTCGATGGCCGCCGCCGCCATGAGTCCGCCGACAAAGCCGCCCCCTGGCAGATCATGACCACGAAGCAAAAAGAAAACGGCCAACAAGACAAGGGCCGCCGTTAGCGAGGCCAAAACATAGCGGAGATACAGTTCAGTCATTGTCAATAATTCCCGTGGAGTGAAAAGTGAGTTTTGGGGATCGCACCTGTTCCTCCTTGCGGACTTGACGTATACGGAACCGGTACGCACGCACCAAGCTATACACCCCCAGCCCCGCTATCGCAATTACGGTCATCTCCCCAAATGTGTCGAAACCTCGGAAGTCCACCAGTATGACATTGACTACATTGGCCCCTCCGTGAGGCCCACGCGCAGCAACCCGCAGGATTTCCTCGCTGATCGGAGAGTGGTATGGTTGACCCGCCGTCAAGATTACCAATACAAAGCCGAAAACTCCCATTCCTGCGGCTAACAGGATATTGCGAAGGCGAGACCAATGGGAGAGATGAGGTTGGGGAGAAACCGGCAGCTTGTATAGGATCAGGATAATGAGGACAAACAACAAGACCTCGACTAGCAATTGCGTGAGGGCCAGATCGGGGGCTGCAAACAGAACGAACCACAGGGACACCACCAACCCGACCACACTTAGCGCAATAACGGGCACCAATCTGTCCCTGGATAGGACTGTGGTCAAGGCTGCTGCGATAGCAACAAGCACAATCAATGCTTCGAGGATGGGCGAAACTCTACTGGCCGAAACAATCTGGTGAAGAGCGAGATTCAGGAAATCTAGTCGTTGCCATGACAAGAGCACGAACAGGATTGCGGATGAGAGCACAACTGTAATGTGGGCTGTCAGCGAACGTCCCTGTAGCAACTTGGTGAATAACACCGAACCCTTGTGCAGGAACTCCATGAGGCGTTCGAAGCTCTGTTCTCCCGACGGAAAGGGGCGTCCCGCTACCGTCAATGTACGCGTCACTGCAGGCAGCCAGATGTACATGACTGCTCCTGTCACGATTGCCAGAAAGGAAAGTCCGAGAGGAAGGCCAAATCCACTCCATACATGGAACTGGACGTGGTCTGCCTGCTTCCACACACTCTGGACAGCACCTCCGAGCATAGAAAGTAACCAGCCATTGTACAGGAACGGCGCAGCTGTCCCTGCCAGCGCAAGAAGCAGAGGCCCCAATGCCATGGCCAAAGGAGGGTTATGAATGCGATTCGTTACTTGGACATCATCAATGGGGCGGCGTAGGAAGAGCCTGACAACAAAAATAAGGGCGATCACACCAAATACGCTGCCCGCCAACAATACACCGGCCAGGGCCAACTTGCCCATCCAAGACCACGGTCCTGGTTCCAAGTGCAAGAGAGCATCCAAGAGATATTCTTTGGCGATGAACCCTGGCCAAGATGGCAAACCCAAAAGTGAAACACTGGAGAGGAGAGTCGCAGCGAATGTTAGCTTCATTGAGCGAGCCAAACCTGCCAGATGACGAATGTCTCTTGACTCTGTGGCATGTTCCACTATCCCGGAGATCAGGAAGAGAGGCGCTTTGTAAAGTGCATGGGCCAGGATTCCGAGAATCGCTGCACTGACCGCCAAGACCGAATTCATGCTCAGCGCCAAGAACAGGAGGCCTAGTTGGGTTAAAGTAGCGTACGCGAGAATCCCCTTAAGATCCGTCTTGGTTAGGGCAATGCCTGAGCAGACTAGTACGGTCGTTAACCCAAACAGGAGAAGTAAAGGGAGCCACAGAGGGTGCTCAACAAAGAGGGGGTGCAGTCTCGCTACGAGGAATACGCCAGCCTTAACCATGGTGGCAGAATGCAAGTAGGCGCTGGCTGGCGTCGGCGCTGCCATGGCTGCTGGCAGCCAAAAATGAAAGGGAAACTGTCCGGACTTGGTAAAGGCCCCGACAAGAATCAGAAGCATTGCAGTGGTTAAGGAAGGATGAGAAACATCCGTGTACTCGTTCAACCAGTCAGAAAGAATGTAGCTTCCAGTAGCGTTAGCCAAAATAAGAAAACCAGCAAGCATAGCCAATCCACCGCTACCGGTTACTATCAGGGCTATTCGCGCACCCCTCTGACTTTCGCTCTTGGCGAAGCGGTACCCAATCAGCAAATAGCTCGTAATGGTGGTTCCTTCCCAAAAGACAAATAGCAGGATCGCATTGTTGGCCCAAACAATACCCAACATGCTGGCCATAAAGAAGAACAGAAACGCGTAAAACGTTCCCTGTCTATGGTCCCCGTTGAGGTAGTAGTGCGTGTATTGGGCTATGACTGCTCCGATCAGCAGGATAATGAAGGAAAACAGATACCCCAGGCCATCTATTGCAAATGATATGTCGACCTGCAAAGCCCTCAGCCAAGGCCACGACTCCCTGATAGGCTGGGCGGACGTCTGATCAAATTGCCAAATAAGCCATCCCAGGATCAAGAGAATGGGAACTGCCGAAATCCAGCCGTAGAGGGCCTTACGTTCAGGTCGGATTTGCCAATAGATGAGGCCTGTGCCAAAGAGGAAAGCCAAGCTGGCTAGTAACATGAAATGGCTTGATCCGGGCAGATGTCAGTGAGTAATGAACAGGAACTCTGAGTTCTAGGTTATGGCCATACAACATACAATAATTCCATCTATTCGTCCTATTTCAATCAGACATTGGCTTGAGTTAGCGGAGGCCGTGCTATAAATTATCCGTCTTATTGTTGTAGCGGCAGACAATAGCCAGCGGAAAGATGATGAAGCTAGCACATACGATGAGTGGAGATGGCAATTATGCGCTGATCCTGAAATTTTCCCAGGACAGCCAATACTTGGTTTCTGCTGGCATGAACAGCCATCTGCACCTTTGGTCGACCCAGGACTGGTCCCACGACAAGCAGATTACTGGACATGACAAGAGTGTTAATGCCTTAGCCTTCAATATAGCAGGAACCCGGATTGCGTCCGGCAGCAGCGATTGCATGGTCCGCATTTGGTCTTTTCCTGAGTTCGAACTGCTTCATGAACTACAGGACCGCAAGAGGGTAGTATCTGGCATGACAGCCTCTTCCCGGCAGGAAGTCTTCGCCATCTGTTCCTACGGAGGAAGGATTGCAGTCTGGGATTTCCAGGGAAGATCTCAGGCAGGATTTCGCGCTAGTTCCAAGAATCTCTCGGCTGTAGATCTCAGCCCTGACGATGATGTCATGATCGCCGGCGGTTTGGGAGGTCAGCTTATTGTCCGGTCCTGGCCTGAAGGACAGCAGTTGGGCGAAATCCAGGCCCATGCCATTGCAATTAGTTACTGCGGCTACTTTCCCGATAGAGGCCGAGCCATGACTCTGGGCTATGATGGCTTTATCAAGATTTGGGATTCCACGAATTGGTCCCTGATCAGTTCTGGTCTAATGCACGAAGAACGAATAACTGGATTCTTTTTCGATTTGACTCGAGAGAGGGCTCTGATCCTGAGTAGGGGTTTGGTGCGTCTTATTGAACTTTCAACCTTGACGTGCATTGATGAACTGGCCGTGGATCCCTACATATTGCCCAGTGGAGCCATATCGCCCGACGGGAAGGTAGCTGTAATTGGATCTGCTGATGCAAGGTTTTTCATTGTGGAAATAGAGTAATAGCTCATGGAAAATTGGTTTACCGATACCCCAATCACGGAAAGGTACATGTAGCAGAATGGCTCTACCCTTGCCAAAGGAGGCTGCCCAACTGGATCTCAATGAGAATCCGCAGACGGTGTCCTCAACCGTTCAAAAAGCTATACGCCAGGCAGCCACCAAGTTAAATCGCTATCCCGGTGGCACGAGCAATTTGGAAACCAAGATTGCGCACTATCTGGGCCATGGATTGGGTCCAGCCAACATCATCGTGGGAGCAGGAGGGAGTGAAATCCTGCACAGGGTCGCCGCAACTCTGGTGGCTTCTGGAGATGAGGCGATTATACCGATTCCAGCATTTCCGGTGTACCAAAGCAGCATTGAACTAAGCGGTGGCACGCCGATTCTGATTGAACATCAAGACAATTATCAAGTGGACATAGACGAAATACTGGCCCATGTCAATGCCCGGACCCGAATTGTCTACGTTTGCAGCCCACACAACCCTACGGGTACTTTCTGTTCGCAGAGCCAACTTGACCAGTTGATAGCTAAACTGCCTCCCTCTGTGATGTTATTGTTTGACGAGGTCTATTGGCACTTTGGTTCTCATCCGGATCGAGCCAGACCTTGGCGTCACCTCAGGAAGTATCCCAATCTGCTTGTATTGCACAGTTTCTCCAAAGCCTTTGGTTTGGCCGGATTACGATTGGGCTACGGCATTGCCCAATCTAAGGTAATTGCCCGTCTCAAGGCACTTAGTTACCCTTTCAGTCTGAACCGTCTGACTTTGGCGGCGGGAGAGGAGGCCCTGAAGGATCAAGCCTTTGTTGCCCGTTCGGTATCACTGATCCAGGAACAGCGCACGGTACTATATGAAGGTCTACTGCAGCTCTCCAGTATTGAAGAGGTCATCCCCAGCGAGGCTAGTTTTGTAGCGTTCAAGCCCCGACTCCCTAGTGCATGGCTAGTGGCTCAGCTCGCAGCCAGCAATATTCTAGTCCGAGAATTGTCAGGTTTCACTATGCCAGGCTGGGTGCGGGTTTCAGTTGGTAGCCCAGAGGACAACCTTCGATTTCTCACTGCAATGCACGATATATTAGAACACTGACCACAGGTTGAACAGATTGGCGGTCCTGGAATCCTCAGACACTGTATCCCGGGTCTGGGCTTCCACAACTGCCATGATCGCCACGTTGACAATGTCTCGTACCTCTGCTCCTGTCTCCAATGCATGCACCGGCTTACCCAGACCAACGAGAATCGGACCGATTTTGTCGGCTCCTCCGAGGCGATTCACCAGCTTGTAGGATGCATTGGCCGCGCTCAGATTCGGGAAAATCAGGACATTGGCGTCGGTCACTTGGCTAAATGGATAGACTTCTTCCATCAAACCAGGCTCGACGGCCACATCGGCCTGCATCTCTCCATCAATGGTCAGGTCTGGACGAAGTTCCTTGACCAGTTCGGTTGCCTGCCGCATTTTGTCCGGTTCCGGGCCCCGAGTACTGCCAAAATTGGAATAACTGAGCATAGCGATACGCGGCGTAACATCAAAGCGGACAGCAACGTCTGCCGCATTTATTGCGATGGAGGCAAGTTGCTCCGCAGTCGGATTGATATTTACCGTTGCGTCAGAAAAGAAATACAACTGATCATTTACGATCATTACGTAAACACCACTAACGACCGAACGGTTTTCCATCACGCCTACTACGTGCAACGCTGGTCGCACTACATCAGGATAATTATAGGTTTGTCCAGAAATGAAGGCATCGGCAGCACCTGACTGAACCATCATGCTGCCGAAATAGTTTTCTTGCATCATCATTTCCCGGGCCATCGTCAAAGTTACTCCCTTGCGTTGCCGGCTTTCATAGAACTGCTGAATGAATTCATCCAACATTCGACTAGATGCGGGATTGATAACGTCGGGAGCGAAATCCAGATTCAATCTCTCACATTGAGCATGCACCTGCAATCGATTGCCCAGCAAGACCACCTCGGCAATGCCTTCCTGCTGGATCGCATGGGCGGCACGCACAATGGAAGAATGAGTACCTTCAGCGAACACAATGCGTTTAGGATTCTGCGTTGCCTTGATTTGCATGAATCGCATCACTTGCTCAGTCTTGCCGAGTCGTTCCGCCAATTCATCCAGATATGCTTCAAGGTCAATAGACTTTCGGGCTACCCCCGAATCCATCGCAGCCTTGGCTACAGCAGGAGCAACCCACATTAATACGCGGGGATCTAGTGGTTTGGGCAGAACATATTCAGGTCCCATGGAGAGGTGCGAAAGACCATAAGCAGCCAAGACCGAATCGGGAACATCCTCTTGGGTCAAGGCGGCTAACGCCTGTGCAGCAGCGACCTTCATTTCCATATTGATTGCCCTGGCATGTACATCCAGTGCTCCCCTGAAGATGAAAGGAAATCCCAACACGTTATTGACCTGGTTGGGGTAGTCGCTGCGTCCAGTTCCCATGATAACGGTATCTGGGCGGGCTGCCTTGGCGGCATCGTAGGCAATTTCCGGATCAGGATTGGCCATGGCAAAGATAATAGGCATCTCGGCCATGCTTCGTACCATGTCCTGGTCCATCGTATCTTTGGCCGATAGACCAATGAATACGTCGGCATCTCTGACTGCTTCCTGTAGGGTGCGATATTCCGTGTCAGCCGCATATCGGCGCTTGTAGATATTCATTCCTTCGGTACGGCCTTCGTAAATCACACCACGGCTATCGCACATTATGATGTTTGCCTGTCTAGCCCCTAAAGCAATATAAAACTCGGCACAGGCCAAACCTGAAGCTCCTGCACCGTTGATTACTATCCGGGCTTCCGCCAGGGCTTTGCCTGCGACCCGCAACGCGTTGATCAAGGCAGCCCCGGAAATGATGGCAGTGCCATGCTGGTCATCATGGAAAACCGGAATATCAAGTTCGTTGCGCAGGATTTCTTCGATATAGAAACACTCTGGAGCCTTGATATCCTCCAGATTGAGTCCGCCGAAGGTAGGAGCTACTGTGATGCAAACATTAATCATTTCGTCTGCATCCTGAGTGTCGAGTTCCAAATCAAACACATCTATATCGGCAAAACGTTTGAAGAGTACGGCCTTGCCTTCCATGACAGGTTTGGAGGCCATAGCGCCCCGATTCCCAAGGCCAAGAATCGCTGACCCATTACTTATGACCCCAACCAAGTTACCCTTGGCTGTATAGCGATAGACCACTTCAGGGTCCTTCGCGATTTCCTCCACCGGATCTCCTACTCCTGGAGAATAAGCCAAGGCCAGATCTCGCTGGGTTGACATAGGTTTGGTTGGAACAATCTTTAGTTTGCCAGGTCGTTTGCCTTCATGATAGTCAAGTGCTTCCTGACGCGAGATCCGAACCATAATTTGCCTCTGTTTTACAACTGGCCGCAGCATCTTGAGCCACGGTGTATAGTACCACAACAATCGCAGGGATCTGACCCCGGGTGAGGTTGAAAACAAGCCTGTGTCCAACCCAACAGTGCAGGTCTAACACTGAGTTAAAAACACGACAGATTCGGGGGATTTAGGACGGACCAGGTTGCATCTGACGTACCTGTGGGGAAGCTCATTTGAAGACACGGTGAAAGCCGGATCAATGCTCGGGACATAAACCCGAACAATGTATATTCCTCTCTCAAGAGTATGGACAGGGGACAGTTATGAAGATACCCGTCCTGCTTGGGGCTTCAGCTCGTCGGACTATTCATTGAAAGTCCAGTCAATACTCCCGTCGCATTTAGATAAAGTACGGTGTAATAACCCATATATAGTGCCAAGAGGGGAATCCCAATGAGTTTTCCCGCCCGATACTGGGTAAACCAGGCGATGCCAAACGGCAGGAAGCTTGTCAGGAACATAATGGGATAGTCAAAAGACAACATTGTAGTTGGCGCAGCCAGTGGCTTGACCACGGCAGTTATGCCTACTATGGCCAAAATGTTGAATACATTGCTGCCTACCAGGTTGCCCACAGCAAGATCCCGTTCGCCATGTCGAATTGCGATCAGGGTTGTCACCAGTTCGGGCAAGCTAGTTCCCAGCGCCACGACTGAAAGGCCGATAAAAAGCTCACTAACTCCAGCCTTGGCTGCGAGACCACTGGCTCCATCCACCAGCCACTGTGCGCCCAGAGCAAGGCCGACAATCGATAAAGCCAGAACGACCAGGTTGCGAAAAATGGACTTCCTGCCTTCCGCAGCCTCCTTCTGTGTTTCATGCTGGTCGATGTCTTCCTGGCCGGCATTCCTGCCGGTGATGTAGTTATAGGTCATGAAGAAAGTGAGACCCAAGACGAATATGGAACCCTCGATGCGGGAAATCCGACCATTAATCGAGAAACCGATAAGGAGAAGTGACATCAAAAGCATGAAGGGATATTCCCTCTGCAACATCAACCTCTCTATGGGCAAAGTTGCTACTACGGCTCCAAGGCCCAAGACTAGGCTTATGTTGGTAATATTACTTCCCACAACATTACCAATGGCAATGGTTCCTTCGTGACCCGGTGTCAGGTTAGCAATCAGACTTACGAGAAGCTCAGGCAGGCTCGTGCCGAAAGCCACGATAGTCAATCCAATGACCGTTGGGGACATTCCCCATATGCGGGCTAGGCGGCTTGCACTCCTAACCAACCAATGCCCCGAGTAAACCAAGACCACTAGGCCGAGCAGGAACTGTCCACCAAGGAACAGCACAGTATCGGCCAAATCTGGAAACATGGATATGGGGTTTATAAAGAAAAGGGTCAGTTACGGTTACTGGCTGGGACCATCCAGTACACCGATTAATCGGCCTTGCATGCTCCAAGGACCGGCCCAACTGATTTGAGCCATAACCATTCTACCGGCCAGATTCTGTTCCGCTTCGACGAATACAAGCTTATTCTGCCGGTTTCGGCCCATCCATTTCCCTTTGTGTCTTTTTTCGATCAGGATTTCCTGGGATTCGCCCAATAGGCTCTGATTATGTTCGAGGCATACGTCGTGCATGAGGGCTTCCAGGCGTTGATGTCGCTCTCTTTTTTGGAAGTCGGTAACATCATCTTCCATGCGTCGATCACTGAAGGTCCCAGGCCGGGGACTGTACCGGGCAATATGGGCTTTGTCCAGCCTCAGATCCCTCAGAAGTTCGAAAGTATCCTCGAACTGATCATCTGTCTCCCCGCAGAACCCAACAATGATGTCAGTATTAATACTGCATGCAGGTATCACCGTGCGGATGTGGTCAACTAGTGATCTATATTCCTCATTTGTATAGCCTCGACGCATTCGGCCTAAGACTTCATTGTTGCCGGCTTGGACCGGAATCTCAATGTGTTCGCAAACTTTCGGTAAATCACGAACTGCATACAATATGCGGTCGGACATATAAAGGGGATGGCTGGTCAGAAAACGAATTCGCCACAAATCGGGTATGTCGTGGATAGCGTATAAGAGATCTGCCAGGTCCGGCACACCTGCCATGGCCTGTCCCATATGCACCGGAACTCTTTCACTGTGACCCAGAGGTCCGAGCCAGTCATACCCGTAGCGATCCACAATCTGACCCAGCAAGGTAACCTCCCGACACCCAAGGGCTACTCGGTTCGCCACTTCGTCACGGATCACCTCTAAAGAACGGCTGCGTTCTATGCCGCGACGGTACGGAATGATACAAAAGCTGCAAGCATGGCTACACCCATAGACCACTGGCACAAAGGCAGTTACACTTCTGCCCTCTGATGTTTCAACGGGTTTTGCTTCTGTTACGTTGTCTTGGACTCCAAAACGACGGAGGGTTAAACTTGCTTCCAACTCTTGAGACGCAGGATTAATGTGGTCCCTCTGCAGATAATTGATCAGAGGAACCGACTCACTTGGTGGCATGAATACATCTACATAAGGAAAGCGGCCGGTGAGGGTAGGGCTCGGATTCACGCCAACCATACATCCCATGAGAGCAATGGTGCGACCAGGCTTCTCTCTTTTCCACTGCTTGAGGGCCCCCAACTTCCCGACTGCCTTGTCTTCTGCGCTCTGTCGAACGACACAGGTGTTCACTACCACCACATCAGCATCATGCAATCTTGGAGTAGAGGAGTATCCGATCCGCTTCAATGAGTCGGCTACATGTTGGCTGTCGGCTGAATTCATTTGGCAGCCGATTGTCCAAATATGAAACTGATGAGAGGAATTCGACATCAGGGAAGCTAGGAATTGGAAAGAACAGTATCGCCTTGTTACTCAAAAATCTTTCTTCAGCCCGTATAAGCTGAGGATACTACACCACGGTGCTTACACTGCATTATCCCACGTTTGGACTGGTGGGGTATACATTCATGTATTCAATACACACACGATAGGGCATCATGGCAGCAAATAAAATAGTGTCAGCGATATCTTCTGCCTGCAGCATTTGCTTGCGGACCTCCAGAGGAGGAGGGGCAGGTCGGCGGTCCAGCAGAGGAGTCGCTCCTACTCCAGGGTTAATCAAAATTGCCCGAACGTTTCTGGGGTTACCTTCTTCATTCGTTACCTGTGTTAAAGCACGCATACTGATCTTGCTACTGCTGTAGGCAACACCTGACAACAGGCTAGGGCAATTGCCTGCCCTGGAAGCTACGTTAATGATTGTGCCTCTACCCGCAGCTTTCATGGCAGGCAATACAAGCCGTGTAAGGTGAAATGCACTGGTTGAATTAACCGCATGGATTCGTTCCCACTCCTCAAGGGTCGTATCCTGAATACTGCGTGCCAAGACATTCATACCAGCGTTATTGACCAACACTTCCACAGGCCCCAACTGACTGACTACTGTACCATGAGCCTTCACCAGTGCCTTCGAATCCCCGATATCAACCGGAACAGGCAGGCAACGATGGCCTGCTGCCTGGATTTCCCGACAGAGTTCCTCAAGCGCATTCGAGGAGCGTGCAAGGACAGCAACTTTAGCACCCTGGTGGGCAAACTTGCTCGCAGCACTTCGCCCAAATCCACTGCTCGCCCCGGTAACAAGCACTATGCGGTCGGTCAAATCTATCATGGGCGATCTATTGTCTCAAGCAAATTAAAGCAACGGAGGCGTCGGTAAATCCCACTAGGAAGACGAGCCAGTTCCTGTCCAGGCAGTATTATACAGGTTGCCTTTTGCGATCTGGAGACGGCTCCCTTGAGATAACAGAGGCTGGCAATACGCCTGAACTCAATCCAAGTAACCAGCACCAGCTTGTAGCCTTGGGCGTTCCCAATGAGACTGACGTTGATGTAAAAGTGCATATGGTTCTACTTCAGATTGGAATTTACTTCTGACAATATGGGAGATCAAGGCCGGGAAGAGATATAGCTCTGTAGATATACTTCAATACACAGCCTATATTATCTATCTTACGCATAACCTTACCCCTGCCCAGCGTCAGGTCGGACCCATGTGCTGCGACATACAATTGGCAGAATTGTAGTTATTGATGGGAGAATCAGAGGTTCAGTTCATTCCAGAATAAAACTGATCTTTTCAAGAGCCTTACTTTTCTTGCTAGCCTAATCATTAGTTCTGTTTTGTCTCATATGGCGATTGTCTTTTCTCCAACTATACGGCCTTCCAAACCTATCAATGCCGTTCTCTTTGATGTGGATGGTGTGCTTTGGGATACTCGCGAGAGTTATGATCGTACGATCATTGAAACACTTGGGTTTCTGTTGGGTGCATTAAACCATGAAAGAAGTGAGAGCCGGGTTACCAGGGAGGACCTGAAAGCATTTCGCCGTGCTGGAAATCTTAACAGCGATTTCGACTTGACTTATGTCTTGATGACTGCACTTTTGTGTGGGTATAAAGACATGTCGGAGGCAGCAGAGGACACCCAAGGAAAAGGAGTTGCTTGGGCCCACAACCGGCGTGGGCATGCTTCCCATCTGGAATTCGACATAATTCGTCTTTGGTTCGATCTCGTTTACTGGGGCACGGAGGATTTTGATGCGCTATTGGGCGGCCAACTGCCTTCCCTGCCTTTTCAACCAGGGAATTGGAGGCTGGAAAAGCCATTCGTATCCACAAGTGACTTGGACAAGCTCTTGGCAAATGGAGTTGAAGCTCTCGGTATTGCCACTGGCCGGTCTCTATTGGAATTACAGACGGTGTTGAACAGCAGCAGGCTAGCCAGTTATATTCCTCTGGACTCCATGTGCACCAGAGACATCCTGTCTAAACCTAATCCAGAGGTTCTAGAATGGTGCCTGCAACGAATGAAAAGGCAAGGATCCAATGGGGATACAGCAGTTGCCTCCCTCCTGTATTGTGGAGATACCCGCGATGATCTCCAGTTGGTCCTCAATTATCTCAAATGGGAAAACCGAGAGCCGGCGACTGACCTATGGGTGGGTGCTGTATCAGTGGTGGAGGAAGCCGACTTTGCCTTTTACCTGGATTCCGGCGCCGCTGCTTGCACAGATCACATTCGTTACATTCCGGAAATAGTAGAAGAATTCAATCAAAGAGCAGGGTCTGACCAATGAGTGACAAGATCTGGATTCCAGGCCAGTCAGAGAAGCCTATCGAATCAGAAGAGCTGGTCCTGCCTTCTGGAACTGAAGCTTTACACACGGAACCGACGGTATCGGCAATGTTGCCTGATGACGCCAAGCCTTCCGATCATGCAAATCCAGAAGCCCAGGCCGAGCAGGTACAGGAATTCCTTCAGAGCCTACGCTATCCGCCTGCCACAATAAACATCAGTTGCCCCAATTGCGCTTCCAGCCAACCTGGCCTCATATTCCCAATTCAGGACTACGGGGCTAATCCGGAATTGCTTTCGATGTTCTTGTCCGGCCAGCTGGATCGTCATATCTGTTCCGAATGCCAGAACACAGTGATGTTGCAGTTACCAGTCTTGGTCCATTGGCCTCAAAGGGAGTTCTTGGCCGTTGTCATACCAGAAACAACGAGTTCAGATGTTACCTCCCAGGACGTTATCGGAAATCTGTCGGCTTCGTTTATGGGGAAAGTTCCCTTGAAAGAACGAAAAGGTTACATGCTAGCCCCCAAGCAATTCATGAATGTTGATAGGTTGCGCGATACCTTGTGGGAATTCCAAGGCGTAACCCGTGAGATGCGCAAACGTCAGCAGGACCAGATGATTTTGCTCCAACGTTTGTTGGGAGCCCATTCGGATTCCGTTGTCTTGGATTCGATTGTGACAGCATCTGGTCATCTGATTGACCGAGCATTCATACTTCGACTTATGCAATCGGTACAGGGCCTCTCTCAGGATAGTGAGGAAGCTGCGATTTTACATTCTCTGCTTGCCTACCTTCTAGACAATACTGAGGCCGGACAACAGGTCAAGAATCAACAGGAGGTTCTGGTAGCCTTGCTGCGCCGCATGCAAGCTGGCATGGACATGGAGCAACAGGCTCAAGCATTGGCTGAACACTGGGTGCTTCCAGGGGGCCCGGACTTGGTTTTTGCCCTTGTCAGGACGGTCCCACAACGCTTTGGGTATGAATTTTTGCTTGAATTATCCACACTCATAGAGTTGGAAACGGACGCAGATACCCGGTCTTCAATGGAGGATATGCGCGGTCAAATTGATGCCTTAATGAAGGCTATGGCCCAGCAGCAAGCCCAAGTTCAACAGAATATCTACCAGGCAAGCGTTTCCCTTATTTCGGGGGCGTTGGAATCCGAGGAACCGGCCACCCTGCTTCGAAAACAGATGCGTTTGCTACGGGGCCCTTTTCTACCGGTATTAATGAACATGGTTGCACAAGCAGAGAAGAATAAAGCCTATGATGTTGTGGCACGCCTTATGCAGTTGCGTGACGTGGCCTTGCAGGTACAGGAAGAAACCATGGGTGAAGAAGATCGTCTTCTTTTTCAATTGATTACTTCCAAGACCGTTGGCGAAGCACGCAGCATCATGGAGGAAAAGAAGAAACAGATTTCAAAATCCTTACTGGAAAAAATGAACGAAATGGAGCAAGGACTGAGAGAAAATGGCATGGAAGGTCAGGCCCAAAAGATAAAGTCCTTGAGGGGACAGATGGCCCTTATACGGTAATTGGGAACCAATTGGCCTCTGATTCAATGCGGAGAATCTTGGGCAAATTCTGGTTTGGCTGATTCCAGACGCCTTGCTTTCAGAACGCCACATCTGCTTACGGAGACAGAACAGGGAAGTCCATGGTGGGAAAGGGCCGGCCAGCTAAGACAAACAGTAGAGTCAATCGGTGGGGCAGTCAAAGCAAGGAGGGTGAATGTCCGACAAGGTTTGGTTAAAGGGGGAGATCGTTACCACAGGAACGGAGATTTTGTTGGGTCAGATTGTAGATACCAACGCCGCCTGGATAGCACAGCAACTGAATGCAGTAGGAGTAAGCCTCTATTACAAAAGCACTGTTGGCGACAATGAAGAGAGACTGCGCCGTCTGCTCGAAATGTCAATGGCCCGGAGTGACTTGGTAATTGTCACTGGTGGTCTTGGTCCAACAGCAGATGACATTACCCGTGACGCTATCGCCAATGCCATAGGTAAGCCGCTCGTATTGGACCAGGTAACGATCGCAGAACTTAAGAAGCGTTTCTCCAATTGGGGCACCCGCATGACAGTCAATAACCAGAAACAGGCTCTAATACCACAACATGCGACGATTGTACCTAACCCCGTTGGTACGGCTCCCGGCTTTAGAGTTGAGTACATGGGTTGCACGCTCTTTGCCCTGCCGGGAGTACCTAGAGAAATGAAACAGATGATGGAAGATCACGTTCTGCCTTACCTGCGAAAAGAAACAAAAGGACAAGGGGTGATAAAAACCCGTACCTTGAGGACAATCGGAATTGGAGAAAGTTCAATTGACCATGAAATCCAAGACCTCATGTCTTCTGAAAACCCCACCGTTGGATTGGCCGCACATACTGGACAGGCGGACGTTAGACTGACAGCCCGTGGTCTGACCGAACACGAAGCAGACGCCATGCTTAACGACTTGGAAGCCGCTGTACGCTCACGGATTGGTCCTTATATTTACAGCAATGAAAAAGACAAGGACATTGCGGAACACATTGTAGACCTGCTAAAGTTGAAGAGAGAGAGTCTCGTGATTTACGAATTTCATACTCAAGGTATGATTACCGATAGGCTGCAGAAGGTCCGTGGCTTGGAAATTCTGGATCTGCCCTTTTCCCGCAATCCCGAATTGGCATCCAAGATTGAGTCTTGCCTACCTGGAAATGAAGAGGACGAAGATGCCACAAGGCAAGCCCTGTCAGATATCGCAAATTTATTGGCTGATAACAGTAATGCTTCCTGCATTTTAGTCGTTTTGGGTACAAGTGGTGAGGATCAGGGGGTCTACCAGAAAAGACGTGGATTTTCCCATGTGTTGTTTCGATCTTCCAAACAGGATAAGCTGATCAGAATCAGTTTTGGGGGAAGTGACGCCCTTACAGGTGTTTGGATTGGCAACAGGTGTTTCGATCTTATCCGCCGGACCATACTAGAAATGCCATGAAAGATACGTACGTTGGTGGAAGAATCGTCTTTCCTTGATGAAGGAGAAGTCAAGAGAGAGACGTTTATTATTGGTTACCAATGTCCTCAGATTTCGGTAACCGTAGCGAAATCCCGATGGTTTCTCGGACATTGTAGGAAGTTGGAGAATCCCTTCACGCGACAACCGATGATCAATACAGGCTACATTGAACATGAAATCAAGGCGTTGCTGAGAGGGTACTGTTGGTTCGAATTCTGACTATCCTCTGTACTCTGTCCGCATCTATCTGGGTTGTACATCATGGCCCGTCCTTTGCGTTCAATACCAATAGTTTTCAGACCATTGGCACTTGGCTAACGGAGACGTTGGCCCTTTCAGATCTGTCAGGTACTCTTGCCACCGAAGAAACTCTACAGGAACAGCTTCCTGGGGATTCACCTCCAGAACCCGTTGCTCAAGATCTGCCCGGAGCCCGAATTACCGTTGCCGATGTCGAGGTTTCGGTCAGTATTCCTTACTTTGAAAGAAACCGGACGCCCTCATCTTCGCCGGCCCCGCTTGCCAATCCCGAACAGACTGGGGGTTCCGATCTATCCATACCTGACCTTGACGTTCAGGTTCCCCGGATTCCTATTCCGGAACACCCTAAGCCTACTTTAGTCCCAACGCCACTCCCCAGAGTTCCGGCTCCCATTGACTCACCACCTTTGGCAGAGGAATTGATTGTGCAGCCGGGAAAGGGAGTACAGACTTTGTTGTTGCTCGGAAGCGACAAACGGGCCGGGAACAGTACCTGGCGCACCGATGTCATAATGGTGGTTGTCATTGACTATCCCGGAAAGTCGGCAAAAATCATCTCCATTCCGCGGGATTTATTTATTGAAAGCCCGCCGGAAGCCGAACCCAACAAAATCAATACTTTTGATTATTGGGGTGAACAAATTAGACCTGGTGGCGGACCTGCCTTGCTGAGCAAAATCATAAATGACAACCTGGGAATACCGATTGAACTTTATGCCCGTCTTCAATTCTCAGGTTTTGTCAATATTGTGGACGCGTTGGGTGGGATTGAGGTTCACGTTCCGTGCTCCGTATATGACATTAAGCCACAGGAGAATATTTACCTCAATTTGCAGCCAGGCGATCATAAAATGGACGGCGCTACAGCTTTGGCTTACGTCCGCACTCGAGAGCAGGGCGGGGACTTGGCGCGAGTTCAGCGACAGCAACACGTCCTGTTGGCCCTAAGGAATAAATTTAAGGTGAGGAACTTGGCTCCGCAGATCCCAGGTCTCTATAACACTCTCAAGCATGCCGTAGAAACCAACATTGGGTTCATTGATGCTGTCAATTTGGCCAGATTCGGATATTACTTGAAATTTGAAGACATTGACATGTTAACTCTTAGGCCTCCTGCGCATATGGAGACAGGTTGGGCTTACGGCATGCAGGTCTGGTTGCCAAACTGGTCGCAGATTCGGCAAGATGTACAGTTCATGATTGACAATCCGGTTAGTAACCGAACAGAGGATGTTGGCGTTTCAGAGGTTTCTGTTCAATCTAGCAACCTGAGTTGGACTAGCTGCCAATAGGTGTTTCTTGTCAAGACCCAGGACACAAGGAGCCAGCAATCCGTCTCCGTCATCAAGACTGGTAAGGATGAACCTGCCTCAACGTCTCGCATTGACTCTCTTGGTTTTGATCCTGACATCATGTCGGGCCTCTCCTTCGATTCCGTCCTTTCCCGACTTGCCTGTCATTCCCTTACAAGTCCCGGATAACAGAGAACTATCCATCTTTCCCACAGACCCGCCACAAGAGGCCAATGATTCCTTGAGCAAACCCACCTACATTTTATTGATGGGAACAGATAGAACAACAGAATACGGGAGTTGGCGCACAGATTCCCTGATATTGACAATGTTCAGTTCAGATAAGACAGAGATCACTCTTATCTCTTTGCCCAGGGACTGGTACGTCCAGGTAGCTGGTTACGGCAACATGCGCATTAATCAGGTGGACTTCATCGGTGAACGACAAGAGGAGGGCCTGGGTCCTCAATTGCTCAATTCCGTTTTCGAACGATATATGGGGCTTGAAGTGGATCATTGGGTTCGTTTTCACATGAATGGTTTCCATGAGGTCTTCCGTAAACTTGAGCCCATTGAGGTGGTCCTTTCTTGCCCCTTTTATGAAACCATTTGGGATGCACGTACCGGGGCAACGGAGTGGTATCACATTCCAGCTGGCGAAGTGCAGATGGACGCCCATACTGCCTTTCTCTATGTCCGGCTTAGGGGCTTCAGTTCAGATTTTGGTCGTTTGGCCAGACAGAGAAATCTGTTGTGGGCCGTGAGAAACCAAATCAACAGACAATCGTTTCCCGATCTATTTCCGGTAATGATGAAAGTCTTGGACCAAAATTTCGAGACTGATATGAGCCTGCAGGAACTGCTCCATTGGGCGCAGATGGCTTTGTCAATTGAGCCCCATAAAATCAAAGGGCTATCCGTGGACCGGCGTTTTGTCGTAGATGAACTTACGCCCGGCGGAGCTTCGGTGCAACGATTGCGGAGTGAGGAATTCCTGTACGATGTAATTGAGAGGAAGGAGGAATTCTCACAGCCACTTGGGAGAATTGGTACTCAGACCTGCCGCTTGCCTCGAATGTCTGATAACGCATTTCAACGTATTTCTCAGTTGAACAACCTAGTTCCTTCACTTCTCCTTCCTGGAACACATGTTTCCCTAATCTCAATGTCAAACCTTCCAATCGCACTCTACAATGAGCCTGGTCTTAACGGCAAAGTTATCGGCAGGTACGAAACTGGTACGCAGCTGACAGTTGTCCAACATTCTGCGTACCTAGACCATCCAGTGCCTGCCACAGACCACCGTTGGTACTATGTAGAAACCCCAGATCAAATCCGCGGTTGGGTCAGCGACCGATATTTGAGACTTTCCTCTCAATAGAACAATAGAAACTAAAGCATTGGGTTGCCGACCAACTATCCTTTATTCTCATGTGGCACACGACTAGGTCTAAGACTCAGTCAGCAACTTTCGCATAAAGTCCAATGAAGCCTTCAGCCACATGCGTTGTCCGAATATTTCCAACGTGATAGTCCGGTTGTAATTGAAGTCACGTAACGTCTGAATCTCTTGTCTTATGTTAAGACCACCTGTCTTCGGAGCACCCGGAGGCAAGTGATCGTCATCAGTCCCGTCATTATCGCTTAAGTGCACATGAGCCAGCCGGTCACGGAGATCAAACAGGTAGTCTCTGGTCAGTGACCTGGCAGTATCAATGTTGCCATGTCCAATGTCGTAGAGTAGTTTCAAGTCAGGGAGTCGGTGCAGAATCTCTCTCATCGGTTTTAGCTGGTGCAGGTTGTGAGGACTGTTTTCCATGGCCACTTGAACCTTTTTGGTCAATCCATAGGCAACCAGTTCTCCCAGTTCCTGCTGGTACATGCCAACTCCTGATGCAAAAGACTGATGTGCCGGCCAAGCTCGGAAGTGCATAGTGCATAGCTTGGAACCCATGAAGGCAGCTACATCAATACATGCCCTGAGCTCAGCGTAGGCAGCATCTCTAACCCTACTTGATGGATTTTCAATGGGAAGATAAGGACCTGTGTGTAAGACAATCCCCAGTCCGAGGGAATCCAGATGCCTCTTTACATGCGACCAGTTGGTATTGTGTGGTCCCGTACAGGGTTCCTCCACCGTCAGATCTAGATAATCGAACCCCATTTCCGCGAAAGCAGTGGCCTGTTCCACAACAGATTCGCGTGGGTCATTCATAGCGCCGAATTGCATATTTTCTCCGCAAGCTACCTTGGTACGATTAGGCCAAATCGGATGCTCAGGCCGACGAGGGCAAGGCCCCCAACGAGGGTAAGATAGAAGCCAGGTCCTGGCATTAGAGTTTGTCCATAGAGACTACTGAAGAATGGAACAAAATAGAAGAAGGCAAACGGGATTGTAACCAAACTCGCCAAGGAGAGCACAGGCAACCACCAATGCAGTCTCTTTATTAGAGTCTTGCTAGTCAAGGGGCTCACTCCAGTCAGACCTACCCCTACAGTAAAGACTGCAGTTTGGACAAGGTTGGAAGGCCAAAGAAGGTTTTCTGGTTTCCAGTCCAACGGCAAAGCATGAAGACAAAGAAAAAAGCAGAAAATAGTCATGATGAACTGACAAGGCCATTTCAAATGCCGGAGGCTCTCTGGCATTTGGGGCAGACACCAAATAGTTTGGTTCAACGTAACGATGGTCGTTAACAATGGCAAACACCACCACCAAGACAGCCGAACGATTTGCGGTAAGGATTCTGGGGGCAAGAGCTTAATAAAAGTTAGAAAATCTACACCCAAGACGGCTAGTCCGGCCACATCATGAGGGATCCAAACTGTTAAGTAACCCCAACTCAAACAAAAGGCTCCTATTGTAATTCCCAAGTAGGTATGCAGGGGGACATGGACAGTTTCAGACCTAGGCATCCCAATTCACTGCCGCTCTTTAATGAAGGCTATTCCAAGCCTGCTGGTAAGCCTGCCAGAGGAGGGAAGCACTTCGCGTCCAGCTAAAATATTCAACATGCTTCTTGCCTGCTGCAATCAGTTGTCTGCGCAAGTCAGTATCTTCCACGATACGGAGCATGCCGGCGGCGATGTCCTTGACGTCAAATGCATCTACATACAAAGCCCCAGCCCCTCCTGCTTCCACGAGACTGGAATTGCGAGCTGTTAGGACTGGGGTATTACATGCTTGCGCTTCCAATACCGGCATCCCGAAGCCTTCGTAGAGGGAAGGATATGCCAGAAGGTCGGCTTCACTGTATAGGACAGGTACGTCGCTTTCGGACACGAACCCGGGGAACAGGATTCTTTCTTCCAAGCCTAATTCCATGACTCTAAGGTAGATTTCCCGGTCTAGCCATCCGCGTTTTCCTGCCAACACCAACATGTGGTCTGGCAGGCTTTCAGCAATCTGATGGAATGCCTCTATCAGATTGACGAAATTCTTGCGAGGCTGCAAAGTGGAGACGCTAAATATATATGGTCTGTCATCCAGACCGTAGCGTTCCCTTACGCCCTTGATAAGTCCAGATTCAGTCACTCTGGAGAATCTATTCTTATCCACCCCACACTGTACGACCGCAATACGATCTGGTGGAATCTTCCACAGGTCAAAGAGATCAGAAGCCGTACTATGGCTATCCGCGATTATGAAATCGGCCCTTCGTACACTCCGGGGAACTACGCGCTCAAGAAACCCGACCAGTGAACGTGGGGCGGCCGCTGGAAACTTGCACCAGGCCAGGTCATGTACAGTCAGGATCTGGCAAGGTGCGTCGGATGGCGGAAGGACGAAGTCCGTGGCATGAAACAGATGCGGCCTAAAGGGTACGAACCATTCTACCCGGGGTACCGGCAAGTTGGCTCGATACCAAAGCCGAATCATGTCCTTCTCGCGCAAAACGGAATAGTGAAGGGGCAAGCCGTGTACATTCTTTGGACCCTGGCCCCGCTGTCCATTTACAAACAGTGCAATTTCAACATCCACTTCTTGCTGTGGCAAACGGGAAACCAACTCATACGTAGTTCGCCCGATGCCTGCTGACTGTCGAATGGCTGGTGTGTAATCAACAAGTATTTTCACGTCGCCAGCATTTCCTCACGTTCGGAAAGTCCACAAGCGATTGGCGCCGAAATTCCAAGTAAGAATTACGCAGATACTTACCATCTTGGCCGCATTGTAACTTACAGTATCTGCCAGGTCAGGGCGATTGATCCAGACTGTCCAATAGGGCAAGAGAAAGGTATGCAACCCAAGGAATACCAACTGACTTAAGCCAAGTCCGATTACACATATCAGCGCAAACTTGGCGAGTTGCACTCTGAAGACATCATTGGCCCTGGATGGGAAAGTCCAGTGCCGGTGCAAGAGGAAGTTCTGCATCAGAGCGGTCGAAAAACTCACGGTGTTGGCCCAAAACAGTGAGAAACCGGCAAACTGATGAAGCAAATTCAAGACACATATGTCCGTGACAGTCCCCAGACCGCCCACTATGGCAAATTTCAGGAAAAGGACAAACTCTTGCCGAAAGGCTGGGGGCGTCAACATATGGCGCATAAAGTTATTAGCCTTAGGCCCAGCTGCCCGTCAATCCCTTAACCTAATCAGACCAAGGGACTTCGGGCAATTGGGAAAAGAGTCCCACCAATGGGAACGGCGATGGAAATGAACTGCCAATTCTGAGCCGAAAACGGTAAGGCGGAGAGGGAGGGATTCGAACCCTCGAGGGCGGAAACCCTACACGTTTTCGAGACGTGCGCACTCGGCCAGACTATGCGACCTCTCCGTGAATTTTCTTGCCCCAATCCTTATCTATCATTGTACTCCAATTTGGTGTTTCAGCCATTCTTCCATGAAGATGTCGATTTCTCCGTCAAGCACCGCAGCAGTCTTACCTGTTTCGATCTGAGTTCGCAGGTCCTTTACAAGGTTGTATGGATGTAACACGTAATTTCGTATCTGGGTTCCAAAGTCAGCTTCGATATTTTCTCCTTTCAATCGGGCCCTTTCAGCCTCCAGTTTTTCCTGCTCAATTGCATATAGTCTCCCCCGCAAGACCTTCATTGCCTGTTCTTTGTTTTGCGTAAGACTACGTTCATTTTGGCATGAAACAACAATTCCAGTTGGCTTGTGGGTTATGCGACATGCGGTATCGTTTTTTTGCATGTGTTGACCTCCGGCCCCGCTGCTACGGAAGGTGTCGACCTGCAAATCAGCCCGTTTGATTTCAAAGTCAATGTCAAAATCAAGCGAGGGTATTACCTCCACCTTGGCAAAGCTGGTATGTCTGCGATTGCCTGCATCGAAAGGGCTAATTCGCACCAATCGATGAGTACCTGCCTCCGAACGCAAATAGCCATAGGCATATTCCCCTCGCACTTCAAAAGCAACGCTTTTCAGGCCAGCTGTATCGCCCTCCGTCCTATCAACAATCTCACTTTGAAAGCCGCGTCGATCACACCAACGCAGATACATGCGCAACATCATTTCAGCCCAATCTTGGGCTTCTGTTCCACCTGCGCCTGCATGAATGGCAATTATGGCATCCCCTGTATCGTACTTACCTCCGAGTGCCAACAGAAATTCCTTTTGTTCGAAGATGCTTTCCAAATCCTCAAGTTCATCGTTCAATTCTGCCTCGAGACTTGGGTCCTCTTCGGTCAACGAACAGAACTCGTGTAAATCAGACAAGCGGGACTGCATAGCATCCCAATCCTGCACTGTTTTCTGTAACCCGCTTAATTCCTGTGAAAGCACGCGAGCTTTGGCAGGTTCGTCCCAGAATCTTGGACCGGCGGTGATTTCCTCTAATTCCTCAATGCGTTCTAGCTTTCCCGCAAGGTCAAAGACGCCCCCTGGTTACGTCGATGCGCTGCTGCAAGTCCGTCAGTCTGTCTTCAAGACGGGACATTTCAAATTCTCCCTTGAAACTGCCTAATCCAATAGTCCTTCAACGAATTCGTAGGAATCAAATTGCAATAAATCCCCAATATTTTCGCCAATCCCAACAAATCTTACGGGAATACCTAATGAATCCTTGATACCAATGATTGCCCCCCCTTTACTGGTCCCATCCAGCTTGGTCACTATTATGCCGGTTACACCTGCTGACTCGGTGAAGTGCTGTGCCTGCAAAATCGCATTCTGTCCAGTAGACGCATCCAATGTTAGCAAGACTTCATGAGGTGCGCCGTGCACCAACTTGCCCGATACCGTCCGAATCTTCTGTAGCTCTTGCATTAAGTTGAATTTGGTATGCAGACGGCCTGCTGTGTCTATCAGCAGCAGATCGGCTTGGCGGCTCTGCTGGCTGGCACGAATGGCGTCGTAAACCACAGCCCCTGGGTCAGCCCCCTGGCCGTGGGCAATTACCTCTACTCCTGCCCTATCTCCCCAAATCCCCAACTGTTCCACAGCAGCAGCGCGAAAGGTATCAGCTGCTGCCAATAGCACCTTTTGCCCGCGTTTCCTGTACATATAAGCTAATTTCCCAATGCTGGTAGTCTTTCCGGCACCATTGACTCCTATCACCAGGGCTACGGTGAGGAGGCGGGGCTTTTCTAGGCCAAAGGCCTGTTTTGCTTCCAAACGAATCCGAATCTGGGTCTTCAATTCCTCATACACAGCTTCGGGTGCAGACTGACTGTTGTTCAGGATTTCGCGTCTAGTACAGGCAATGAGTTCCTCAGTGGTAGAGGCACCCACATCGGCCATGATCAAATATTCTTCAAGCTCTTCCCAAGTATCATCGGTAATGCGGTCCGAATTAAAGACTTGCTGGATGTGACTAAACCAGCTCAGGCGGGACTTGGCAAGCCCAGTTCTCATTCCAGATTTTTTCATAGGCGAAGCATTAGACATTATTCAGGTAAGTTGAGGATCTGAAAACCGGGCGCATTCTAGCACAGGGCTCTCACGAACTGGTGTCTGAGAGGTGACAGTCCCACAATTCCTGGCAAACAATGCACACCGCGGTGTCTTAGAGTCTGATCTGAAATGGAAGCAATTGGCTATGGCTATTAACAGAACTCATTCTTCTTCTATGAGAGTACAATGCGTACTTGCGGGGTGAGATTGATGGATGGAGCAGAAAGGAAGCGCCAGGCTCATTACCAGCAGCAGGTACTCTAAAACAGGATTGGCGTATAATTTGGGTCATGTGCCAACTTGAAATTACCCAAATACTGATAACTAAGATACTGCCAATTGCTTCTTGGGCGTCTATCTGGCATCCAATTCAACTCTATTGTTTTGACATCAAAAAGGCCTTGAAGTGATTGTCCACTGCCCTACAAGCTCATTTCAAACCTCGACTTCCTCATTTCCGCTCATTTGTCCCTATACTAGCGATCCGCTGGAATTCACGGAATTTAAGCCTTTTGAAAGAAGCCACATTGAGCATTCGGTTGCCAGTCATTGGAGGTATTGGCGGTGGCTTCAGGACTTGCTTCCTAGGGATGAAGTCATTACGCTAGGCGAGGGTTGGACTCCCCTTCTTACAAATCACTGGCAAGGTCGAACCATTTATTGGAAAATGGATTCGCACATGCCAACAGGCAGTTATAAGGATCGTGGTGTAAGCATCATGATCAATTGGTTTGTCCAGCACGGATTTCATACTGTCATGGATGATTCAAGCGGTAACGCGGGGGCCAGTCTGGCTTGTTATGCCGCACGTGCAGACATCCATTCACGGATTTTCGTGCCTGTAGATGCTCCTGGCCCCAAGAAAAGCCAAATTGCCACTTACGGGGCGGAACTGGTGGAAGTAGAAGGTCCACGTCATCAGGCAGGCGCAGCAGCCGAGGCTGCCCAGAGCCGGGAAGTCGGATACGCTTCCCATGCCCTTCACCCAGCTTTCTTATTCGGCCAGATGACTGTCGCATGGGAAATCTGGGAGCAGCTAGATGGCAAGCCACCGAACTGGTTGGTTGCGCCAGTTGGGAATGGTGGCCTGGTGCTTGGGGCTTGGCGAGGGTTTCAGCTGTTGGCCCAGTCGGGACTCATCAGTCAATTACCAAGGCTTCTCGTGGTCCAAGTGTCGGGCTTTGATCCGGTTTACAGATCTTTCATTGAAGACAATTTGTTGGTGGCGCCAATACAAAGTGCGCCTGAAACCGCGATCGCCGACGGGATCTCCATAATCAATCCGGCCCGGGGAGATAGCGTATTAGCCGCAGTCTATCAGTCGGGTGGTATGGCTACTGTTGTAACCAATGAACAGATCCTGCAGGCCCAACGAGATATGGCATTAAGTGGCATTTTCGTTGAACCCACAAGTGCTGCAACAAGCGCCGCTATTACCCAACATGGCGACCTGTTCCAAGCTGACGATGTGGTAGTAGGCATTCTGAGCGGAAGCGGTCTCAAAAATCCGCCTAGCGACCTCTAGAAACGGAACTTATCAAGAATCATATAAGAAGGGTTGAGCCTGCAAACTCCGGCAAACTGTCCGGCCTTCAACAAAGCATGCATTCTTTGTTCATGAGAGAAAGTCTTATGTAATGGCTATCACTTTGGCGGACGCCTTCTAAAATGCACTGGTGTAGAGACTTTATTATTTCAGTCTCCAAGTCCATGCACTTAAGTGGAATGTTGTCTAAGCATATGATTCTATCCGGTCTAAGGAATGTTCCATTTGCATGCTTAAGACCTGGCTACAGCCCGCACCGTTTAAAGTAACTCCCCATATAGCGTCGGTATATTCGAGCATACGGTGATTATGTGTAATGAGTATCAGTTGAGTGCGTTGGGCCAACTCCCGCAGTGTCTGTCCTATCAGATCAACATTGGTTTCATCAAGGGGGGCATCTATTTCGTCCAAGACGCAAAACGGGGGACTATTGAATTTCAGCATGCTACAGATAAAAGCAAGTGCTGCCATTGCTCTTTCGCCACCCGATAACGCGGCTACATGTTGGACATGCTTTCCTGGTAACTGCAGGTAGAGTTCTATACCCGGAGTCTCTTCCTCCGGATCTTTCGACATTTCCAGCCACCCCTGACCACCTGGAAAGAATCGCGCAAAGTATTCGCTGAAATTGCGGTTGATTTCGAGGAAGGCCCTGTTTGTCTTCCGCGACAGTTGCTCGTCTAATCGCTGAATGATCTCCCTCAATTGCACGTTAGATTCGACTAGGTCGGCCAACTGTGCGTCTAACATTCTGGAACGACTTTCAGCGTTTTGAAAGTCGAAATAGAGTTCCTCATGAACTGAACCGCAACGCGCTATCTTTCGTCGCAGTCTGTTCATGTAGGCATCTGAAGCAATTTCCTCCTTAATCTGATCCTTCAATGGAGGCATCATGTCACGGACCTGGGACATTAATGGCTTTAGCTCTGGAACATTCCTGAAATCCACACCTAACATCTCCAAATCTGAAAGCATCTGCTCTCTTAGTCTTATCTCACGCTCCTGCAACTGCTCTTGTTCGAATTCAAGCTGATGTAACTGTGCTTCTGCTGATCTCAATTGCATCATCTGTTCTTCGTACGAGTTGTCTAGTTCTCTCTGTTTAACTACATACCTCCGCGTTGTATGAAGAAGCGGCATCAGAGTCCTGTTTTTTTCACTCAAGGACTTGCGCGAAATGTCCAGTTTTTCTTCCAGGCAGCAGAATTCTTCGTCAACTGATTCCGTTTCAGACATCAGGAGGTTCTCTTGGCTTTGAGCTGCCTTGAATTCTTCCTCAAGCTTCCGTTTGGCGAGAGCCAACTGTTTTTTTCTCTCCTGGAGTTGCCCTATTTCCTTTTCTACCTTTTGCAGACACAGGCTGGCTTCTTCCAATTCAATAGACCAGGATTCATATTCTGGCGAAGCTAACGTCTCTTCAAGCCGAGAGGAAATCTCAAGTTCTGCATCCCTTTCTTCAATTAGCTTTGCCATTACCTTCTGGCTAGAGGTTGTTGTTGCATGAAGCTCCAATGCACTTGAACGATTGAGGGCAAGGTCTTCTTTTACTTTCTCTAACTGTGCCAACAATTGCTCTCTTGATCGGTCCAGTTCAGCCCATTCCAGTTCAGTCTGGCTTAAAGCTAATTCAGCCATAACCAAGCGCTCTTGGCACTCAAACTCGTCTCGCCGGGATGCTTTCAACGAATCTGAGGCGAGTACCAGATCCTGTGAGACCTCACGAATCTCTCCCTTCACTTGATCAATGTCTGCTGCCAGCTTCCTGACTTCATGTTGCATTCCCAGCAGTTGGGTATCGATACCGCTTGTTCCATTAACCCTGATTAGCCCTGAGTTTGTGAAGAGATCCCCAGACATGGAGACTATCCGTATTGGCTCGGGACGGTCACATCTGTCAATTGCATACATGGCAGCTTGGATGTCCGGTGCCACATAACAATCAGCCAGTAAGACCTCAATCAGCGATTGCAATTCTTCAGGGTATTCGATAGAGGACAGCAAAGGTTCAAAACCGCGTAGTGGACAAAGCTTTTGGGTCCTACCTGCAATACGATCGAGAGCTGCAATGTATGTAACGTTGGCAATTTGTGTTTCTTTACGTAGTTTCAAGACAGTACAGGCGTCATCCCAGCCACGAAACACCATTCCGTTAATCCAATCCCCTAGACAGGCTGCCAGAGGTCTCTTATAAGTGGGTGGCACTTCCAGAAGGGATCCCAGAATTCCCATCAGCCTTCCCTCCCCTAGACTCTCTAGGGATAAAGGAGAAAACCGCCTTATCTGCACCGAAAGATACTCTTCCCAGGAAGACTTACGCGTCGAAAGTTCAGCTAGTTGTCGATCCAGTCCGTTACATTGCTGGTGAAGTTTGGTAACCTGCTCTTCCTGTTCCCGTGTATGCGTTTGCTTATCCCTGACAGCTAAGCTGGCACTGGTAACTTGCTGTTCTATTTCGGCTTTTCTTTGTTCCAGGGCCAGCAGATTCCCTTTGATCTGCTCACACTGTAAGAGCAAACTTTCTTCAGTCTCTACATGCACCTCAGCCGTCTGAGCTAGCAACCGAGAATCCAAGTTCCATTGTGTTAATTCCCCAGCAACTACAGCGATTTCTTCATCCAGCTTGGTTAGTCGTTTGCGAGTTGACCAAAGCTGTTCAACGTCCGCATTCCGTTGCGACCTCAAGGACTCATGTTTTGAGCGTTTAGCTTGCACATCCTGTCTCACTTTCTTCAATCTAGCATCCAGCAAACGCCGTTCAGCCTGGATTTGTTCTAGGTCGGCAATACACTGATCTATCTGCAGATTCACCTTCATTTGATGTTGCAGAATTGCCTCACGTCGGGCGCTAAATTGCTTTCTTCGCTCCTCTAGCACATCCCGTTGGCGAAGATCCAGCTGGAGCTGGTGTTCAGTCTGCTGAAGTTCCTTCTGAAGTTCCTCTAACTGTTCTGCGGCCCTGCTATACTGATCTCTCAAGGCAGAACGTAGGTCCCTGTTGTCTTGACAAGCTGAATCCAGAAACTCGACAAGACTGCTGGCCTTTTCCGTCTTCGCGAAATTGGAAGCTATACCTTCTTCCAGCTTGCTGAGGTGATGGAGAAAATAAGGGGCAAATTCTGCCTTGAGTTCTGAAAGCAAGGCCTGCCGCTGCTCAAACTGACGTGCCTGCCGTTCCAGATGTGACATGCTCAACTGGAGTTCTCGTAATTCCTGGCGCACTGGTAATAGCTGTTCCTCAGTGCGTGCCAGCCGCCGGATGGTTTCTTCCTTCTGTTGAATCAGCCCCAAGACCCCGGCTGCTTCCTGGATAACCCGTAATCGGTTCAGAGGGTTAACGTCGAGAAGCAGGTCGGTGTGGCCCTGTCGGATAACGCTAAAGGTCCTTTGTGCCATTCCATAAGGAGCAAACAGTGCTCGTATGTGTTTCCGAAGAGTACGGCCTCCATTCAGATAAAAATCACTTTCACCGTCTCTGTATCCAGTCCTTGCGATTGTCAGTTCAGAGCCTGAAGTTGGAAGCGAATTATGGGCTTCCGTAATTGCTAGCTCCACTGATGCCATATTCTGCGCTGTGCTACCATCGGCTGGCTGGTAGACTAACTCGCTTGCCCGTTTAATTCGCAGGATTGAAGGAGTCTGTTCCCCTAAGACCCACGCTATCGCGTCCACGACATTGCTTTTGCCGCTTCCATTTGGACCAACGATAGCGGAAACGCCAGGATTGAAGGCAATCTTTGTTTCTTGGCCGAAGGTCTTGAAACCTATAAGACGAAGAGAGTGGAGTTTCATGAAGGCAACTAAGTTCGCTGTGGTTTAAGCAACCAACACTTTTTCCTAAGCGCCGGCTGATTGGTTCTCGGCCCGCCCTCCCTAAAGAGGTCAATTTAGGGCTGGCCCATGTTGGGGTTAGTCCAATAGAGAAGCTATCTCACATCGCAATTCCTTTCAGCTGGTGGGCCACAAACTTCCAAACTCAAACAATACTGCCAAAGTCTCTAAATTCTCAGTAGCAGGAAACCTGATGGCATCGTTTTCTTAAATGTAACAAAAGGACGGCACACAAGTGTTTGGATTCAGACCCTATGTACACCAATACGGCCTCAAGGCATATCTTTTCCCGCTGCCTGTTGAGCCGTGAGAAACTAAGGCGGAATGTCTCATGAACAGCAGTTCACACTTCAGAGACTGTCCACTTGCATAAGTGAAAAAAAGGTGCCAAGGAGCCTCAAATTTGTATCTTGAAATGCATGGGACCAATACCAAGAAACTATGTATTTTTTCCATATTTACCGATATCGAGGTAACCCTGAGATTGCGGGGCAGCCAGATATCTCAGACTTTCTGTGGGAGTCATACGAGTTTTTCTTTCGTTCCACGTCATCGCGGACATGGCCAGCTTCAAGGCACAAGAAAAACATTAACACCACTTCCAAATGCTTTGACCGACGAGGGCTAAGAGGTATGAACTCCGCAGTGCCACTACAGTTTCATGAATCGGAAAGCCAAAACCTGCAAGTCCCTACAGATACAAGCAGAGGTTGCTGGAATCAGAGAAGAAGGTAGATGCCATCCTGATTGTCCACGAAGGAAGTATAATGCGAGAAAAGATGCAAGACAGTATTTTTCATTCTACGATGATGCCTTGCGGGATTTCAATTGATAAGGCACCTGAGGAAAATTAACGACGACATTGGCTGGACAGTACGTGCTCAGAACCAAAGACAGGGGGTTCAATCTTTATGCTTGAACTGTTTAGTCCACTATTTGTCTTACGTAACCACCCCTTCGAGACTTCCCAACTTGGAATCTATGCTCAGCATTCAATGTGGTTCATTCTGATTTCGTCTTTGCTTGAAGCATTAGCACAAAGTAGCATAAGGTTCTTTTCCCGACATACTGGTTTGGCCTTGCTGTGGACACAATGCCAGACAACAATACGAATTTTCACATCGTACCTTCTTTGCACTTTGGTGATTTTCGGTGTACTAACTTTCTTGTTTCAGGTAGAAACTGATCCTGCAGAATTGCTCAGTCTACTTGGTCTAGCCGTCCTGCCCAGGGTTTATGCTGTATACGGCCTTATACCCTACATAGGGAAAAGCTTGTTCAGGATCCTGAACGCCTGGACCCTGTTTTTGTTGGCTGTCTTGCTTAGGCGAGAAGTCGGCATGGGTGTTGGACAGATTCTGACATGCCTTTGTGTATCTGTATTAGCCTATGGAGCCATATATGTCGCCTTTAGTCTCTTGCCCCAGGTCCCCTCAAGAACAGTTGAGATAGTTGAAACTTAAGGGTCTCTTAACTGGTATGTGAATCGTTTTATCTTGCGAAACTTGATATGGACTCTTTCATCTATTTTGATACGGCCTTTTGGGGATGGGGGACACTTCATCTTCTTTTTCTCTGGCTTGCAGTCTTTCCCTATTTGTCCTTGCGGGCTTTCATTCGCAATGGCAGAAAGGTTGAAATCCATTCACAGTTGTGTCCTCCAGAGGGTGATGTACGTACTTTACGGAAGAGGAATGAAGCCTATGTCCTGTTTCTGTCAGGAGTGGGTCGGGTGTCATCACAGACTATGAGTATGAGGGAACGAGGTATACTTCAACGCCTAGCTCGGCTCTGTCCTTCCACAGTAGTTCTAGATGATGTTTTTGCCTATTCAATAAACAATCTGCCTCTGACTGAAAATCGGCGACTTAGCGGATATTGGCGGTGGGTGTTTAAGCAGAAACTCAAGAAGAATCTGCTTCACGCTTTGGTTGGTTACCTCATCAATTTTCGCAATATAGTGCAGATTACTATGTCTGCGGACACAAGATATTCACAGATTTACAACGAGGGTTTTGCACGGGTGCTTGTACGGCATCTTGAGCAATACGGGTATGAACTCGAGAATCCTAAGCCCGTCTTTATAGTTTCTTACAGCGGAGCCGGCCAGATTGCTGCAGGTGCAGTAAAGTATCTTGAACAATACGGACTACCAGTTTATGCCCTGATGCTGGCTTGTTTTTTCACCGAAGGCCCTGGGGTCGTCAAGGCGAAGCATCTTTGGGAATTCATAGGTTCTGCCGATGTAGCCTATCGCATCTGCTTTACTTTCACACCTAGTAGATGGCAAGGCTTGCCCACTCCCTGGTCCCGATTTGTGCGAGAAGGCAAAATGACTAGAGTGGAAATGGGAGCCATGCGGCATACTGGTCGAGGAGGATATCTTGATCGTAACAGCCGTATGCCGGACGGTTCCAGTTACATTGACTTTACGGCTGCCAAATTTGCAGAAATTATCAATGAAATTGGCGTCCAACATACAGGCGAGCCCTCATTAAAATGAGTGAAGGTACTTGCGTTCATGACTAAGAGTAGTCTATCTGCGCGTGTTAGAACGCGCTTCGCACCTAGCCCCACGGGTAGTATGCATCTGGGTTCGTTACGAACGGCTCTCTTTACCTGGCTTTGGGCCCGTCATAATGACGGTGACTTCGTTCTGCGGATCGAAGATACAGACAGCAAACGTTTCGATCCCGCCAGTATTTCCAGCATTACCAAAGGATTGGAATGGCTGGGTCTTGATTGGGATGAAGGACCTGGCAAGGGAGGAAACTACGGACCCTACACCCAAAGTAAACGTGGAGCTATTTACCGGCGCGTTGCGGGAGAGCTGATAGATTCAGGAAAGGCTTATCGATGTTTTTGCACTCCTGCTCGTCTCCAGCAACTCAGAGAAATGCAGGAGGCCTCTAACCTTCCAAGAAAATATGATCGTGCCTGTAGGCAGTTGGGACAGGAGCAAGTAGAGGCAAAACTCAAGGCGGGGGTCTCTTTTGCCGTCCGTCTGGCTATGCCTACGGACGGCAAAATCACCTTTCCAGATCTAATTCGTGGCGAAATAGAAGTAGATGCATCTTCGCTTCAGGACCCTATCGTGCTAAAAAGTGATGGAATGGCCCTGTATCATCTTGCGGTAGTCGTAGATGACCATTTTATGCAAATAACCCATGTCCTTAGGGGACAGGAGTGGCTGGCAACTGCACCCTATCATTTCATGCTATATCGAGCCTTGGGGTGGGACCCACCTGTCATGGTGCATTTGCCCGTCATTTTAAATCCCAATGGCAAGGGCAAGATGAGCAAACGGCACCTACGTTCCAATGGTCAATTCTTTCCCGTTCACGTTCATGAATTTGCCCAAGCCGGATATCTGCCGGATGCCATGTTCAACTTCCTCGCCCTTCTTGGCTGGACACCCGAAGCCGAACAGGAGATATTTCATCGCCATGAACTGATCGAGCGTTTCGATATCGCCAGGATCGCGCCGTCTGCAGCGGCAATGCCTTACGACAAACTCAACTGGATGAACGGAGAGTATCTCCGTTCACTCAGCCATGATTCCTTCCAAGAGATGGTTATTCCTATTCTTGTCCGAGCCTTTAGCCGCCGCCAGGAAGAAATCGAATCAATGACAGGTCTACGTTATGTTTTGCCCGATGTTCAGTCTCGGATAAAGACTCTTGAGGAATGCCCCAGCTGGCTGGACTGGTTGTTTCGCCGAACTGAAGAAATGGAATATACGGACCTTGCTCTGTTGATGGGACGTGGACTGGATGCAGCGCAGAGCGCATTCGTCCTGCAAAAGTGTACTCAACTGCTTCAGGTTACCGAACCCTTTCTGCCTGAAAGGTTGCATGAGGCCTTTCGGAACGCTGCCAGCGAATTGGAAATCAAGGCAGGGAGCTTTTTCGGTCCTGTGCGGGGAGCATTATCAGGTTCGAGGGTTTCTCCTCCCCTGTTTTCCATGATGGCAGCATTAGGGCGAGAAGAATCGCTGGCAAGGATAATAAGGGCAAGGAACAGGTTGAAAGAGCAACACGGCAAGGGTAGTTTAACTTGAAGCAAACGAGACTGGGATCGGTCTAGACAGTGGAAGAACCTGGAGTTAGCCCTACGGTGTAGTAATCCCTATGGCTCTATTTGGTCCTCAGCAGCATCTATTCAGCGAAACCAAAGGTTGCTTTGCCTGCGGATTCTTGATTCGGCTATGCAAATTTCTTAATAACCTTATTTGTTGAGACAAGAGCCTCTCGATCAGTCTATTGTAGAGGTGACGATTCTTTGGCCGATTCAGATCTGGCCCCTTGGGCAAAGTATGTTGTCGGCTGAACTAGCCCAGCCTCATGTGAACGGCGCAGCTAATGCCGAGAAAAATGTTTCCGTAAACCAGAGCGTCAGACATCCTTTATTATTCGGCCCGAATCACTACCTCCGTGTATTATTAGTAATACAAAATTAGGCAGGTCAGACGGAGATAAGGTCTTGCAGAAACCCATAGGTGACCCGTATTTCTTTGGGGGATAGTTTAATCGGCAGAACACATGACTCTGGATCATGTAGTCGGGGTTCAAGTCCCTGTCCCCCAGTCTAAATATACTCAATATATTGGTTGGGCAAGTGCTGCCTCGGCCCTAAGGTATCAGCGGTTGCGTGGGACATAAACTTATGGATGAGCAGGCATCAATAGAAGGCGCCCAAACATTGGCGGAGCAAATGGGAGAGTGTGTCGTCCAACTGCAACATATCCTTGACCAGGATCAAATTGAACTGCTGCAACTGGACTTTTCTGATCAGGCTGAGAGAACCTACTGGAATTACACCCCCATTGCCAGGCGCGGCCTTTCCTTGCGTCAGATGAATCGGCCACAGCAGCAGCAGGTAACTAAGTTACTGAGAATCGCCCTTAGTACATCTGGTTACAATACAGTGGCCCTCATCATGGCTTTGGAGACGATATTGGACGCTAAAGAAGGCTTTGCACGCCCACTGCCAGGACGCGATCCTATGGACTATTACTTGAGCCTCTTTGGGGAACCTCATCCCCAAGAGCCTTGGAGCTGGCGTTTTGAAGGTCACCACATTTCATTGCATTTCACGATTTCCCAGGGCTTGGTTATTTCGCCATTTCCACTTTTCTTCGGAACCAACCCCGCTGAGAGCGAGCTTGCAGGATCACTTCCCTTGCGACCCCTTCAGGATCTTGAAGACCCCGCACGTGACCTTCTGCATGCATTGGATGAAAGCCAAATGCACTTGGCCCTTCTAACGCCTCACGCACCAAGGGATATCCTGCTGGGAAGTCAAGCCGGTGTCGGATATGACCGCTCACCTTCGTTCCCGGTGGAACCGTGGATACAGGAAACTGGTGCCAATGTGACTGACGTTGATAGGCTTATCATCCGGTCTCGGCCGTCTGGCATAGACTCACGGAAGCTATCGTGGACGCAACGCAATATGCTTTTTGCCTTGGTGCGCCAATACTTAATGAGACTTCCCGACGAACTGGCATCAGCGGAAGAGGCAAGACTGGGTGATTTAGAGGGACAGGGATTGCATTTTGCCTGGGCAGGAAGCCGTGACCGGGGTGCCGCTCACTACTATCGTATTCAATCCCCCAACGTGTTGATCGAATATGACAACTATCAAAATGATGCCAATCATATACATTCCGTTTGGCGTGATCCTACCAACGATTTCGGAGCCGATGTCCTTAGGCGCCACTATGCCCGTCATCACTGAGCTCATTAAATTGCCAGCCCTTATCCAACCCGATTTCTCCCCTCTTGCTCGTTAGGGTCCTGGCAGTCTGACACCTGCAACTTTTTTTCATTGTCCCTAAAATCGGCCTGTGTTTCATGTCCGCCAAAATGGAACAGAACAGCAATTCTGTAGACTTCATCCGTAAAATCATTCGGGACGATGTCAGGCAAAACCGGTACGGTGGCCAAGTCGTAACCCGTTTCCCACCAGAACCAAACGGGTTCCTGCACATAGGCCACGCTAAATCCGTACTTCTGAACTGCGATTTAGCTAGAGAATTCGGTGGTACGTTCAATCTCAGGTTCGATGACACGAATCCACTCAAGGAAACTCCAGAATACGTCGACGCCGCGAAGAGTGACATCCAATGGCTAGGGATTCAATGGGACGGGAACGTTAAATTTGCTTCTGGTTACTTTGACCAGCTTTTTGAATGGGCTTTGGTTCTTATTCGTAAAGGATTAGCCTATGTAGACGACCTTTCCCCAGAGGAAATCCGACAGTACCGGGGCACTTTGACCCAGCCCGGCCAAGACAGCCCCTTTCGGAACCGAACAGTCACCGAAAATCTTAGGCTTTTTCATCGAATGCGTGAAGGCCATTTTGCCAATGGCGCCAAGGTTCTTCGTGCCAAGATTGATATGGCTTCGCCGAATCTTAATCTGCGGGACCCAGTACTTTATCGTATTGCCCATGCGACACATCACCAGACAGGAGACGTATGGTGTATCTACCCGATGTATGACTGGGCACATGGCCAAAGCGATTCTATTGAAGGAATTACTCATTCGATCTGTACACTGGAATTCGAAGATCACAATCCTTTGTATCGGTGGTTTCTGGAAAACCTTGAAATATACGAACCGGTACAAATCGAGTTTGCCCGTCTGCAATTGACTCATACAGTTCTTCACAAGCGGGTGATAAACAAGATAATCGAAGAAGGTTATCTGGACGGATGGGACGATCCCCGCGTGGCAACATTGTCCGGTTTGCGCCGGCGGGGGGTTCCACCAGAAGCCATACAGAATTTGTGTCGCCATGTTGGAGTGGCCAAGACCAATAGCACTGTGGAGATCGAACTCTTTGAACATTTCATTCGCCAGGTATTGAACCGCACCAGTCCCCGCCGCATGGGAGTTCTTGATCCTGTCAAACTGGTCTTAGTCGATTATCCCGAGGGCAAGACAGAGGAATTCGGTGCGGTAAACAATCCGGAAGATGCCCAAATGGGTACGCGCAAAGTGACATTCAGTCGTGAACTCTATGTTGAACGGGAAGATTACCGAGAAAAGCCTCATCGCAAGTTCTATCGACTGACCAAGGGACAGGAAGTTCGTCTGCGCTATGCTTATCTCGTAACTTGCACAGAGGTAATTCGGAACAATCAAGGAGACATAGTTGAAATTCATTGCACCCACGATCCAGCTTCACGGGGAGGCAACGCTCCGGATGGACGCAGAGTTAGGGGTACCATCCATTGGGTGGATTGCGGAACAGCCCTAAATGCAGAAGTGCAACTCTTGGACCACCTGTTTACGGAGCCACTCATAGGACACATGGACGCCGAGACGGCAATCCAGTATTTCAATCCGGATTCCCGGAAAGTGTTGATCAATGCCAAGATAGAACCTGCTGCAGTTCAGGATCTACCGGGAACTACAATTCAGCTGGAACGTCAAGGATACTTCCATCGGGATCCCCGGAAAGTCAACGACAGCCTTTCCTTCATTCGGACAGTCTCTCTGCGTGATTCTTGGAAGAAAATCGAGAGAAGGCAATGAGTCAGACCTGAAGAAAATCTGCGGCCTTTAAATGTGAAGAGGCCAACTTTAGAAAATGGTTTACATAAATACAGGATTGGCCAAAAGGTAAGTGGGATTCGTGTGTTATTCCCTGTACTGAAAACAGACCGGAATTAGAACCGACCAATCAGACATCTCTTATTCTTCTTTGCCGGGAAAGTTTGAATTTCTGCAAAATGCGTCCTGTAATTATCTCTGCCGCACTGGTGGGTTCCCGCCCCACCAGAGACATGAGCCCTGCTGTACCTTATTCCCCTGCAGAGATTGCTGACAGTGCGGTCGATGCTTACAGGGCAGGTGCAGCCATAGTACACATTCATGTGAGGGACCCGGCCACTGGGGCACCTTCTTCGGAATTACACCTCTTTGCCGAGGTAGTTGAACGGATTCGGACTCGTTGTCCAGTTCTCATTAATCTCACTACGAGCGGGTTTAATCTGGAGAATCAGGATCCAGCTGTACGTTTAGAACCTCTTAGACTTAACCCTGAACTTTGTTCCTTGGACATCGGCTCGGTAAATTTCGATACTCGTCCATTCGTAAACTCTCCGCATTGGTGTGATATAGCCGCTCGACGAACCAAGGCTCTCGGTATCAAGCCGGAACTGGAGGTTTTCGACGCGGGCCACATTGACCAGGCGGCAGACTTGATCCGTAGGGGTTTAGTAGAGGTGCCGCCTTGGTTTCAGATCTGTCTTGGCATCAGATGGGGTATGCCCGCCTCTTTCCGAAATCTTCTGTTCATGTACGAAATGTTGCCTCCACAGGTCGAATGGTCAGTCTTGGGAGTTGGTCGCCATCAATTGGAAGTTACCACTATAGCTCCCTTTTGGGGAGGCCACATCAGAGTTGGACTTGAAGATAATCTGTACATGTCTCGGGGCGAGCTGGCCAAGAGCAATGCCCAGCTCGTAGACCGCGCTGCCAACATTCTCAAGTTGACGAATTTCAGACCTGCTACTGTGTCCGAAGCTCGCGCGATTCTGGGACTGCTTCCACAGGACCCAGTTACCGGTGCAACTTCTGAGAGCAGGAAGGAAACTACTGCATGAATTTGCATGAATTTGAAACCAAGCGGTTGTTTGCCGACCAAGGAATTAGAGTACCTAAGGGCAGAGTGGCCATTTCTCCTGACGAGGCCAATGCAATTGCAACGGACCTGGGAGGGACAGTAGCTGTCAAGGCCCAGGTTCTGACAGGGGGGCGTGGGAAAGCAGGAGGTATTGCCTTAGCGAACTCACCGGAAAAAGCAGAAGCGATTGCGGCCAGGATTTTGGGAATGAAAATCAAGGGCCACATAGTCAAGCAGATCCTGGTAGAGGTAGCGTCACAGATTGAACAGGAAATCTACCTGGCTGCACTCATTGATCGCAATACGCAACGCATCATGCTGATCGCTAGCGCAGAAGGAGGGATGGACGTAGAGAAAATCGCTGCTACCAATCCAGACAAGGTCAAGGGAGTGTATGCCGATCCTCTGATAGGGTTGCATCAATACCAAGGATTACAGTTGGCAAAAGCTATAGGAATGAATCGTACCCTTTGGAGATCCTTCAGTTTGCTAACCAGCAAGCTATTCCGTACGCTCACCGTCCATGATGCGGAACTGGCAGAAATCAATCCGCTAATATTGGACAATACTGGCAAGCTTATTGCTTTGGATGGCAAAATGGTCATTGATGATAATGCCTTGGTGCGGCACCCTGAATGGCACTTCGCCGATTCGTCCGAAGACAGTAATCCTTTGGAGGAAAAGGCCCGGGAAGCGGGTTTGAATTTCGTATATCTGGGCGGCAATGTAGCCTGTCTGGGAAATGGAGCAGGTCTGGCGATGGCAACAATGGATGCGGTCAGATACTTCGGAGGTAGACCGGCCAACTTTCTTGACATTGGTGGAGGTGCTTCGATTGAGCAGGTAACAGAGGCATTGGAAATCATGCTTAGTGATTCCGCCGTGAGAGCCGTTCTAGTGAATATCTCTGGGGGTATAACCAGGTGTGATGAAGTCGCTACAGGCTTAGCCGCTGCAATCGAAAAGACCCGGACCCAAATTCCTTTCATAGTTCGTTTGGTTGGAACAAATGAGAATGAAGCTCGGGAGATCCTCGAGCCTTACGAAGTGGAATTCGCTCATTCTTTCACGGAAGTCGCCCAGCGGGCCGTGCGGATGGCTGAGGAGAGTTAGCGAATGAGTATCCTTATCGACGAAAAAACTCAGATTATTGTACAGGCCATTACGGGGCGGCAAGGCCACTTTCACACCGCCCGCATGATTGAGTATGGCACAAGAATCGTAGGGGGGGTAACACCAGGCAAAGGAGGAACATTCGCCCTTGATGTTCCTGTATACGATACTGTTGCTGAAGCAACCAGCAGCCATAGAGTCGATGCCACTATCATTTTTGTGCCCGCCCGTTTTGCTGCGGAATCCATCATGGAAGCCGCAGACGCCAATGTACCCCTGATCTGCTGTATTTCTGAGCATATTCCGGTACATGACATGATTAGGGTCCGTGAATATATACGTCAGAGGGGGTGTAGGCTCTTGGGACCCAATTGTCCAGGTGTCATTTCGCCCGGCAAGTCCAAGATGGGCATTATGCCCAATCATTTGTTTCAGCCGGGCGCAACAGGAATTGTCAGCCGTTCCGGTACTTTGACCTACGAAGTAGCCTATGCGCTTACTGCCAGAGGAATTGGACAAAGCACCGTTGTGGGCATTGGCGGTGATCCAATTAACGGCACAAGTTTCACAGAAATCTTGCACATGTTTCAGGAAGATCCTGGAACGAAAAGCGTTATTGTAATCGGTGAAATCGGTGGCACAGCCGAACAGGAAGCTGCATCTTACATTCAAGATCACATGGACATCCCTGCTTACGGCTTCATAGCGGGTCTGGCTGCGCCTGAAGGGAAACGTATGGGGCATGCAGGAGCAATAGTAACAGGGGGTTCAGGCACCTCAGCAGCAGACAAGATCGCAATGTTTCAGGATTCCGGTATTCAGGTGGCGAATCATCCTGAACAGCTTGCAGATCTGGTTCAAAATGTTTTCTAAGTTTCGCAGTTATTCGAGCTTTTGGGAATTTTTGTTATTGGTTTACTACTGTTGCTCAATTGTTCCTCAATTGCTCTCTTACACGAGGGATGCGGCGCTTAAATCCGGACACCCCATGAGAGCTATTGGAAGCCCTTCCTCCCTGCAACTTTAATCCAACCTGAGCCGAGTCTGGTAAAGGGTAATTCCATAGTGATTTCTACGGGCCAACTTCCAAGCGAAGGGAACCGATGGGAAGTCGCAGGCTTGAAAATGCCAGTCTAAGTCACTAGAATTATGCCGTATACCTGATTTTGCGGGATGTAATTCAGGCGGGATTTCCTGCCACCTTTTGAAACATGTAGGCATTGTCTAAATCTGTCCTATTTGCGGGTCTTACTTTCTTGTGCAATGCCTAGATTCTGCAATAAACCATTTGTGCCAAGGGAGTTCATCTTATGAATGCCGGTCAGGATGTCGTGGTGAGTCAAAGTGAGATTTACCCTCCTCAGCCCTCGGTTGTGGCCCAATCCAATGTATCTGAATATCTCTCTGTTCGGGAACAGGCATCGTCCAATCCAGAGGCTTTCTGGGCTGACCGAGCCCGAGAGCTTCTGGATTGGTACAAGCCCTTCTCTACAGTACTTGATGACAGTGAAGCTCCCTTCTTCCGATGGTTTACGGATGGAACCACCAATATAGTCCTAAATTCGCTGGATAGGCATATTAAGACTTGGCGCAAGAATAAGGTGGCATTCATCTGGGAGTCTGAACAGGGAGACTCCCAGACATACAGTTTCTTTCGCCTCTGGCAGGAAGTCAATCGATTTGCTAATGTCTTAAAGCATCTTGGGATTGGAAAAGGGGATACGGTAACGATCTATATGGGGCGGGTAATGGAGCTAGTCATCGCTATGTTGGCGACCACCAAGATCGGGGCCGTACATAGTGTTGTTTATGGGGGCTTCAGCGAACAAGCTCTCGCCAGCCGTATTGAGGATTGTCGTAGCAAAGTTCTAGTTACGTGTGATGGAGCTTGGCTACGGGGCAAGACTGTGGATCTGAAAGACATCGTGGATGCGGCGCTGCAACGATGTGCTCTTGTCGACAAGGTGGTTGTATTTAGACGAACAGGACAATCTGTCAACATGGTGCCCGACCGGGATTTTTGGTGGCATGAATTGATGGCCCATCCGGAGGTCACACCACACTGCGAAACGGAGATAATGGGGGCGGAAGATCCCTTGTTCATACTTTATACATCCGGTACAACTGGTAGGCCCAAAGGGGTCTTACACACTCATGGTGGCTACCAGGTACAGATTGCCACCACCTTAAAATACGCCTTTGACCTAAAAGACGAAGATGTCTGGTGGTGCGCCGCTGATCCTGGTTGGATAACGGGCCACAGCTATATAGTTTACGGTCCTCTGATCCTAGGAGCCACCAGTGTGATGTATGAAGGCGCTCCTGGGTACCCAGAGCCTGATCGCTGGTGGAAGATTGTGGATGACTATGGTATTTCCATACTGTATACAGCACCCACAGCCATACGAGGACTGATGAGATTTGGGGACGAATGGCCTTCCCGTCACAACCTTGCTTCCTTAAGGTTGCTGGGAACCGTGGGAGAACCCATAAATCCGGAGGCATGGCGTTGGTATTACAGAGTAATTGGCAAGGAACAATGTCCAATAATTGATACTTGGTGGCAAACGGAAACGGGCGGCTTTATGATTACCCCCACAGTAGCAGTCCCGTTGAAGCCTGGAAGTGCAACATTACCCTTTGCCGGAATTGTCGCCGACGTAGTGAATGAAGAGGGAAACCCATGCGATAGCAATGAAGAGGGATCCCTTGTGATTAAACATCCGTGGCCCGGGATGTTGCGGACAGTTTGGGGCGATCCCGACCGGTATGTAGAGCAGTACTGGTCAGAATTTAGGGAACAAGGATGGTATTTCCCCGGTGACAGCGCAAGGCGGGATAAAGATGGTTACATCTGGATTATTGGGCGCATGGATGATGTGATCAAAGTAAGTGGTTATCGGCTTGGTACTGCTGAAATAGAGAGTGCATTGGTTAGTCATCCCAAGGTAGCCGAAGCAGCAGTAGTAGGGCTGCCTGATGAACTGCGGGGAAATCGTATCAGTGCCCATTGTATTCTCAATGAGAACGTGGAAGGTACTGATGCGTTGAATAAGGAATTGAAGTTGCATGTACGTACGGAAGTTGGGCCTATTGCAGTTCCTCAAGACATTACATTCACGCCAACTTTGCCTAAGACCCGGAGCGGCAAGATCATGCGCCGTCTCCTCAGGGCTCAAGCATTGGGGGAGCCGCTAGGTGACACCAGCACGTTGGAAGACTAATCCTGAACTAGATGAACGAGGAAAGAGATTACGCCGCCGACCTTCTCAGCGAATTAAGCAGTAGGGAATATCGATTTAGCTATTGATGCGGAGACGAAGAAGCGTATATGATTACTGAACTTCTGCTTTCTCGAATTGTCGCGCAGGCTAACTTTCCCAGACAACCAGCCCATCTTAGGAGATCCATTATGAAAGCCATTCTCACAATTCCCATTCTCTTGTTGGCAACTATGTTTCTAACCGGATGCATTATGGAGGTTCCAACAGAATTAGACGCTCCCGAGCCCTGTAGCGAAACAGAACCCAACATGGCAGATGATTTGCCCGATCTAGGTGGATGTCAATTGCGGATTGCCGTCGAAAATGCTTATCAACCTTTTAACTACATCGATACCGAAACAGGTGAGGCGATTGGATTTGATTACGATGTCTTCGCAGAAATTTGCGACAGGATAAATTGTGTAACGTCATACATAGAAACCAGCTGGGATGCAATGGTAGCGCTAATGGCTGGTGAAGGGACGTTCTCGACTTTCGATATCGGAGCAGATGGCATAACCATCACACCAGAACGGGCTGAGCATGTAGATTTTTCCGTACCATATATTGTGTCAGAGCAGGTGTTACTGGTTGTGGCTGAAGAAGAACGGTTCAGCCAGCCCTCTGAGTTTGCCGCAATGGAGGACCTGATCATTGGCACCCAATTAGGCACCACCAATTATTACGCTTCGCTCGAGCTCGTAGGAGAGGATCGCATTGTCGCTTACGATCAGTTCGGTACAGCGGTGCAGGCTCTGATCAATGGTGACGTTGATGCCGTCATGATTGACAATGTAGCAGGTCAGGGATACGTTGGGACTAATGCCGATAAGTTGAAAATTGCGGGCGTGGCGGTCCAAGACGAGAAACTGGGATTCATACTGGCTAAAGGAAGTCATCTAACGTCCAGTATTAATGCCGCACTGGTCTCGATGCAGGAAGACGGAGTTTTGGACGAGCTAATTAAGCGATGGTTCGAATAACTACAAAGACGAAATGTTGATCAGTATCATTGCCGTCACCTAGACAGCGTACGCTCAGTCAACTCTGGCAATGCGTTCTGGAAACTCAAAAATCAAGTGGACTAGGCGAGTACATGCCATAGAGTTGATATTCCGTACAGCATGTTGTAGCAGTTACCGAAGTGTAGCGGTATAACTCCACATACGATACTTATCGGTTTCTTCAATTGCGAACTTTCGGAAGGAGTAAAAGGAGAACTTGGAGACCGAAAGCCTGGATTTCTTCATTCAGGTCAGATCCCAACTACCTGTGGCCTGGTTAGGCTGACCCACCATGGGGATTTTGCTAGCACCAAGAGAAAAGGGTTAGGCTCTCACCCAATTGCCCGGTATAGGAACCAGTATTGGGCTTCGGGATAGGCTGCCTTAAGAAATTCGGGCCACAAGAAAGGGCCTGCGGTTGTTAAGGTCCTGATTCGACCGTCAGTTTCCCCCAGTTCGTTTTTAAGGCCAAACCATCCCCACATGTCCCCAATGCGTTGAATGCGAACCCTTTGGGACATGGTGGCTGCAAAGAGGTGTAAGCTGAGGACCTTTTCCTTTCCCCAATCTTCCATGTTCCACTGAAGACTTCCCAAACGAGACTTGATCTCTCGCTCACCCAGGTTTTTTGCCTGCTGCTGATGAATTCGCAGCACTTTCCGCCAATCCGCTACATTCGCATCACTGACTGTGAGGCTGATACTGTCTTCAATAATGTCACCTAAGTTCCTGTATTCCAGAAAATCCCCTAACGACATGAGATGAATTCTGTTTCCCAGTTCCTCAATTTGCACCTGCCGATAAACTTCATTTTGAAGTAGGAAGTCTTCTAGAAGTTTGGTTTCTGTGCAAAGGATCGCTTGGACTTCCAATTGAGTGATACGCATTGGGCTTGTCAAGTCAAGTCAATAGATAAGGTCAGGAATTAGAACAGCTAACCCCAACAATAGGATGTCATATAAAGCGTGGCTGATGATAGCAGGAACCAGGCCCCAACGTTGCCGCATGTACCCAAAGACCAAGCCAAGTCCCATGACTACCAAGAGACCGTCCGCTTCATACTGGAATGAATGACCAATCGCAAACAGTGCATTAGCCGCTACTATACCCAGACGAGGTTGGAGAAGCCCTCTGACCAGTATCTCTTCACTGACTCCTGCGCTGACTCCAACAATCAGTATGCCCAGGGGATCTACAGGCAGATTGGACAGTTCGGCAAATTGCTGCAAGTCCGTTACCGGCCAACCTAAATGAGTCCAGATCCATTGGATCAAGGGGTTCAGGATGAGCCCAGCTATGACCAAGAGCACTGCTGAGGCAATCCCAACGCCAACAATGGGAATGGGTGTATGTCTGAAACCCAGTCGCGTTAATGCTTGTCGCAGATTCCTGGTAACTCCAAATCCGGCTGCCAAGACCGCGGCTGGAAGACTCCAGATTGTCATGGATACAAGCGACGTATTGGTCATCAATGGGGAATTGAGAACGTCGGAGGAATTTATTCCATCTGCCATCAGCCCATAAAGTAACGGTTGTTGAAAAGGCAATAAACTCAGCATTGCCCACCCTATCGTGGTAACACCTATCGCCAAGACGTATGCATGAGTGAAATCATTCGGATTGATGGGTAATACCCGGGAGCTCCAATGCCGCACCATTGGCATAAAGCATGCAGCGCTGAGCAAAGCAACTGTGATCCCGCCAGCCAAGATAAATTGCTCAGTCTGAAGTGAATCGGCATTTTCCCCTTTAAGTTGCGCAGCAAACATCAAAAGCAACGCAAAAGAGGCCTGGAACAACACAAGGAAAAAAATGGTCAAGATCCGAGCCGGTATGCTTCGTCTTGCCCCATGCAACAGGGTGCCCAGAAATCCGATCAGCATGAGAGCTACGCCGCTGGCATAAGCTGCAACCAGTTGGCTGCCCTCTGACAGTAAGAAGAGTCCCACTATATAACAAGCGAATCCGCCTACGATTACGGCGGTAACCAACAACAAATATACTTTGAAGACTGAAGGCTGATAGTCAAGTTTTCTGTTCCAGACGGAAAGCGGATTGGATGTGGGAGAATGCATATCAAGCTGAATCGACAATTATGGTTACCGGTCCATCGTTGGTCAATTCTACTGCCATCATGGCACCAAATGCCCCGGTCTTAACCGGTACTTGATTCTCCATGATCTCTTTCACCCTGAGGAACAGCTCCAATGCCCGTTCCCTTGGGGCTGCGGAAGAGAAATTCGGCCTCTGACCTTTCCGGGTGTTTGCAAGCACAGTGAATTGGCTGACCAAGAGTATCTCGCCCTCGATATCTCTTATGCTGCGGTTCATTTTATTTTCGCAGTCGGCAAAAATTCGAAGATGGAGAATCTTATGGGAAATGTATCTCGCCTGTGACAACGAATCTCCTTTTGCAATTCCTAGCAAGACGACGAGGCCCTTGCCGATCTCACCTACAACACCTTCTTCAACACGAACCTGAGCGGAAGAGACTCTTTGAATGACAGCTCTCATGGGGTTCCTGATGTTGCTCTTACTGGGTACTTCACCTAAGGGGATAGATACACTACGGAAACCATCTATTGAAAATCCGAGCGTTCCAGCTTGCCAAACTGCAAAATGAAAGGTTTCTGTTCCTCCTCTTCAACAAGGATCATAATACCCTTCTCAAACTGCTGAATACTTCCTTGTACCCTTTGTGTTGTCGCGAGAGGTGGTCCAAGCCGGCTTCGCAGGCTTAATTGATCGCTGGCTGTCCGATGGTCTAGTAGAAGCAAGAATGGTTCAAAGAAATCAGTAGGGTCGACATCCCCATAAGTATCATCTTCCAAGACAGGTTTCATGTTATCCGGGGTAGCAAAGAAGAAATCCCAAGCAGGATAGCGAAAGAAGGAAATCAACGCCCCTTCTTGTGTTTTTCTTCGATTAGTTCGGTCATCCTTGACTTGGCCAGCATATACTCGATTTGAATTTCGCATGTAAATGAGGGTGCCCCACCGATACTCCTGAAGAAACATATCGTCCGTCAGGACTGCTGAGGATTGACAACCGAAATGTTCGTAGGCTCCGAAATTCTCAAATAAATCTCGAAAGGGCCGATACAATCCGAAGTCTCGACACACATCATAAAATGCCAAGGGAGTTGGTGTGAACGTTGGACTAGCTGTGGGTGTTGCGGTCAAAGTGGGTGTCGCCGTAGGTATTGGAGTAGAAGTTGCCGTTGGGTTTGGAGTTGGCGAAACAAGGCTAACCGGCAGAACCTGTTGCACGTTATGAGCCGAAACCACAGTACCAGAGACCCAGCCTCGGGCCCCTACGGCATGTAAGGACTGACTGAGGTCGACTTCCCACCAGTTACCTGACTGGTCAACGCCAGTAATTTCCAGTCGGTCTTCCTGGACCCGCATGAGCAGAACAGGGTATTCAATACCAGGTCCCGCACGAACGTTGATGCCTTCAGGCGGTATTACTATAGCAAAGGGAACCTCTGTGGGTGTTCCCGAGGGGAGCATCGGTACAGCTGCGATTTGCGGCAGGGGTGGAGTTGCAACGAAACTTAGTTCGTTTTCCGGGTTTTGCAGTCCGGCTGTCGGCGTAGAGTTCGCAATCTGGATTGATTCCCGACTTTGATTGCTGTTTAGAAAGTTCCAGTTCGGGCGGGTCGCATTGTTGACCTGGCTTAATATCAGGAACACTACTGTAGCCAACAGTACCAAAGCCCCCGTGGAGACTGTCAAAATTTGCAATTTGCCCAAGGACTGAGGCTTGGAGATATCGGGATTCGGTAACCGGTCAGCGTCCTGCTCCTCCAATTTAGGGGACGTATCCAGATACGGCATGGTCTGAGTGTCAATGTCCCGAAACTGTGGTGAAAAACCTCTGGGCCCTACCTCAGTGCTGGCTCCGATTGCTTCCAATTCCTGCGCCAATTCTGTCGCCGATTGAATTCTGCCGTCGGGATCCTTGGCCAAACAGCGTCTGAGAAGCAGACGCAGTTCCCCAGGAAGTGAAACTTGCTCCAAGGCAGGATTGTCAGCCTCAAAGTCAACGTGGACCTGCTTGTATAGAATCTCTGATGTTGAGCCTAAGAATAGATTTTTTCCTACAATGCATCTGTACAAAACAGCGCCTAAGGCATAAATGTCAGTGCGAGCATCCGCTGGCCCACTACCGGAACATTGTTCTGGAGACATATAGGATGGTGAACCCACTGTGCGGCCTGTAGCTGTGAGCTCGGGCATATCAATAGCCCAAGCAATACCAAAATCTGAGAGCAGGGGAACAAAGGGGTAGTCCAATGATGCAATCTGAATGTGGTGTTCATCATGCAGACTGGAAGGCCGGATCAGAACGTTGCTGGGTTTTACATCCCGATGGACCAAATTCTCCCTGTGGGCATAAGCCAATGCCCTAGCCACAGGACCCAAGAGACAACAAGCCTCTGCAAAGTTTAATTGTGGGACTTTCTTGAGCAAACCTTCGAGAGTATCGCCATAGACAAGCTCCATAGCAATATAACCAACATTGAATTCCGCGAAGTTTCCTACCTGGAAAGTCTTAACAATGTTGGGATGAGTAAGGCGACTGGCGATTACGGTTTCGTGCTGAAATCGCCGTCGCGCAATTTCGTCGGAACCTGGAAGCATCACCTTAAGTGCCACACTGTGGGCATCCACAGCGTCATAGGCTTGATAAACAGTAGAGGCGCCGCCGCTTCCGATTTTTCGCGATATGTGGAAGCGGCCGATGCGATGCCCAACTAATGAGGGAAATCCTATTGTGCTCCCGCCAGCATCAAATGGTTGCACCTGCTTTGATCGCAAGGATTCGTTGTCTTCGTCCGGGAATGGCCAGTCATTCATCAGTTGACCGCGAAGCCAAATCAGTACACAATAGGTAGGGAGAGAGGCAAGAAATTACTCAATGTACGCTGACCCGCGCCATTGTAGCATATGGCAAAATTCGAGGGTTTGCACGGAATTTCTCTCCCAATAAGAAAGGTAGGGGGTGTGATGCCCTACAACGGTACCCTCATTTGTCTTGATGGCCCCAACAAAGGCAGTGAGGTAATTCTGAATCGGGACACCTTGGTTGTAGGTCGCTCTCCACATTGTGATATCGTTTTGGACGACAAGTTCGCTTCTCGCCATCATGCCACTATCATGCGCGAAGGAAACTTTTTCTATGTAGTAGATAGAGGGAGCAAGAATGGCATGACCATCAACCATAGGCAAGTTGAACCGAGCGTCCGGGCTGTACTTTCGGACGGGGATATCGTGACCTTCGCCCAGACCAGATTTCGGTTTGTCGATCCGTCTGCCACGATGACGAATCTAGAGCTAGACCATTCGGCATCTCTGGAGTCGCTTCATTTGCACCCGGCAACTCGCCAAGTGCTAGTCAATGGAATTCCACTTTCTCCTCCCCTAAGCCTAAAGCAATTTGAGCTACTGGAATGTTTGTACGTGCGCAGGGGACAGGCCGTTAGCAAGGACGAAATCGCATTGGCAGTTTGGCCTGATGAAATCGATCCAATTCCTGACAGCAACATTGATAGGCTGGTAAGTCGGGTCAGGCAGAGATTGGCTGCCGCCGGAAACAGAAAGCAATACATTTCAACCGTAAGAGGATTTGGGTTCAAATTAGAGGCAGATTTAGATAACAGCTGATCACTTAAGTTCGTGCTTTTCAAACCGGCCTATGTTACCTGCCATTGTTCCCGCTGCTGGCCAGTCCCGTCGAATGGGTTCACCAAAACAGTTACTCAGAATTGGCAGGGGCACCCTTCTGTCACAAGTATTGGATACATTGCTGTTAGCTCACTGTCATCCTTTGGTCTGTGTGCTAGGACACGAGGCCACCCGCATTGCAGCATCGCTTGGTACCCAACCTGTTCAACTGCTATATAACTCAGATTATCAAGAGGGTGACATGCTCAGTTCCGTACAGTGCGCCCTGCTTTGGCTTCAAACACAAGGCACAGCCCATACATCATTCAAGGGTTGCCTCTTGGCATTGGGAGACCAACCATTCATTTCTCCCCAACTAGTGAAGGAACTGATGAGGGCTGCCGACGACCACCCCGATTCGGTCATCTATCCTAGTTTTAACCATCGCCGCGGGCACCCGATTGTCATTCCCTGCTGCCTCTGGTCCCACATCCTCTCTTTGCCTCGTACGGCCTCGTTGCGCCATGTTATGCGTCAGCCGAGTCTGTTGGTTCGATATGTCGAGGTATGTTCTCCTGATTTCATGCGTGATGTGGATACTCCAGAACAATATCGTAAAATCCGGATGGAATTCGAACGGCGACAGGGATAGGATCATGTCATTGCATATCTATGAAAAGCTACAAGAACTGATTGACGACAGAGTCCAAGTCGCCGTGGCAACTATTACCATGGTTAAGGGATCTGTGCCTCGAGAGGTCGGGGCCAAGATGATCATTCATCCCCTTGGGTTGCATTCAGGGACTATAGGTGGTGGATGTGGGGAAGCAGAAGTGATTCGGACTGGCCTGGATGTTATCCAGGACGGGATTCCGCGCAATGTGCGCATCGACTTGACAGAGGACATCTCTATGGAAAGTCTGGGCGTTTGTGGCGGCATCATGAACGTTTTCGTCGAGCGCTGTTCACGTCCAGAAAAATAAACTGGCAATTTAAAGGAACGAAGTCCTCTCTCCGTTGAGACCCTCATGCCAGTAGGGTTTGCCATCGGATAGTTGGAACTAGCCGGGAACAGGCCTTACCCTATCTCAATCGCATCGGCTTGCTGTCATGGGACTCAAAGTGGTCCTTCTTTTTATTGCCTTGGTTTTATTTATGGATTCCGGCCTACTCTCACAACTCATTCAAGCCGTGCAAAGCTTCGAATCTGTGGCTTTGGTGACGGTGACCAAAGTAGACAGCAATGAATCAGCTCTCTTTACCCAAGGCCAGCAGTGCCTTGTATGGCTTGAACCTAGTCGCGAAAACTGTGGCAATTTGGTGTTGAACGAGACAGCCACAGGGTTAGTTCGCTCTGCAATAGGGGCGCGTCGCCACCAATCACTTAAGATTGAGGCTAATGGGACTGCACTGGAACTGTTTGTTGAAGTACACCGGAAGCCCCCTCATCTGATCATCGTAGGGGCGGGACATATAGCCGTTCCCTTAGCAGAGATAGGAACGCTGTGCGGGTTTTCGGTAACCGTCTTGGATGACCGGCCCCAATATGCAAACCAACGACGCTTTCCCCATGCCGATCAGGTGCTGGCAGCCGAATTTCTGCCAGCACTACGCACTCTGCGGGATGAGAATCAACTAGACCAACAGACATTCGTCACTTTGGTGACACGGGGACATCAATATGATGTAGAATGCCTAGCAGAACTCATAGATGACGACCTTGCTTATATTGGCATGATCGGCAGCAAACGCCGCATCCGCGCGGTATTTGATTTGCTACGGGCTGAGAAGGGAATAGAAAAATCCCGTTTCGCCAATGTATATGCCCCCATCGGACTGAATTTAGGGGCTCAAACTCCGGCCGAAATTGCTGTTTCGATTGTAGCTGAAATTATAAACGTTATTCATGAAGGCTCCGTTCCTTCCTACCGGGACGAACTTCAAGCTAATTGACTATGTTTTCCCCAGCCTCAGTCGCCGTTCCATATGACGAACTCCTCTCGTAAGCAAGAGCACCAGAATAAGGTACATGGCGGCCAGAACTGTAAGTGACTGCATATAAAGAAAATTGCCGCTGAAATAGAGCCGGGTAAGCTGTGTCATGTCTTGTACTCCCAGCACCGCGACCAGGGATGAATCCTTGATCATGGCAATAAAATCATTTCCCAGAGCTGGCAAGACGTTTCGGATTGCTTGGGGCAGGATCACAAAGCGCGTAGTCTGACCATATGATAGTCCCAGGGACTGAGCTGCTTCTTTCTGTCCAGCCCCTACCGACTGGATCCCCGATCGGAATATTTCGGCGGAGAATGCCCCGTATCCTATGCCAAGAGCCAATATGGCTCGAGCTTCGTTTGGTATGTTGCGAATTGAAATCGGTAGCCCTAACATACTTAGGCCACTTACTAACAGCGGTGTAAGGGCAAAGGCCACATATAGCAGGAGCACCAGCATGGGGATACCCCGCGTAACTTCAACATACAAAGAAGCCACATTGAACAAGACGGGATTTCGGGATGAACGCATAAGTCCGAAGGTGACACCGATGCTGACTGCTAGCGAGTAGGCGAAAATGGTTACGGTGATAGTGATCACAATCCCTTTGAATAGAATCTTTCCCGCTGACAGTAATTCGGGCTTCTGACCCGAAATGAACCAGAAAGTCTGGCTTATCTGAGTGTCAACAAGCACTAGATACAGGAATAGCAGGCCTGCACCCACTATCACCAGCAGCCACCACGGGAGTAATTCTAATCTGCTGGAAAATGGTAAGAGGCGGGAGGAGGCTATTCCAGTTTTTGGTCTATCCCTGCTGTCGTTCATTTCGGTTTCTTCCCCTGATGTTGAAAGCTGAGTGTCGCCGGAGGGAATAGACTGTCTTCCAGATTGGTGTTACTGCTAGTTATCTAGAACCTCTCTCCCTTCGGGCAATGAATGATTCTGAAGGCTGTCTTGGGTTCTCGCTACTCTTTCGACATTTTAGACGCTTCTGACATACGAAGTGGCCCCTTATGTATTGACCCTCCATCAACTTAGTACCGGGTAACCAAGAGATAGGCATTTCCAGGAACAAAGGAATTTGATGTCATCCGTAATACCTTCAGGCTGCAGGCATTCTGAACTAAAGAAATTCTTCCGATTACGTTTGTCTCCAGGCTACTTCCAGCCACACCTGAGTATCTACCTTGAATTCGACTAGAGTTCACCGAAAAAATCTGCATCTACCTTCTTCAATTCAAAGGTCTGAACAACCCGCACCGCTACACTATGTTCCACCAATAGCTGGGTAAGTTCCTGTCCATCTATTAGCATAAGGCGCTTGGGCGAGTTCTTGGCATAATCTCAGGCAGAAGGGGAGAATTTGCTTGTAGTAACGAATACACCTTTACTGGCATGTACTTCATCTAACGCACCACCAAATCCTCGAATGTCTTGAACTCCAACATTGTTGTCGGGGCGGTATCGCTTGGCTTGCGGGTAAATGAATTCAAGCCCGAGAGCATCTTCGTTTACAACCTCATCGACCCCTCCGTTACCTGTCCGGCCTAGATGCTCTCCTGATCCCTGACCACCATATCTCACTCCCCGCATGAGTAGCAGGATCAGCTTTGCGAAAGAGGCAGGATCCAATTGCAGGATATGCTCCAACAATTCCTCTTTCAACGAATGATTGAGCTCCTTAATGGCAGTTTCTATACGTTCCTGAGGCGTCAACTCGGAATCTCGTAATTTGCAAACCTCACCGATACTTACGTTAATCTGAGACCCTTTCTAAACTTGGTACTTGTCGAACTTGGCAAGGTACTTTCTGTTGATATGAGAGGGAGGTTTGGTGTGGATATTCTGTCCTAGTTTCGTCAGAACATAATAAGCCTCGGCGAGGGCGGTCAATCAGGCCAGCATGAAACATTTCCGTGAGAGCCCACCCGAACCTGTTATACATACGGTTCTGACCACTTGGCAATGCTTTCGCCAAATCTTCTTCAGTAAGTTGCAATGTCTAAATAAGATGGTCCTCAATTACCTTGATGAGGGTCTCTTCCTCTTTCTGAAAGAGAAGTATCGGCAGCATAAGAGATTGAAAATCTGGAACTGCCATGTTTTTTCTGGTACCAAGAACCCTTGGCGCAACCAGGCAAACGGGCTCAGGTAAATCCTGTGTAGTATCGGCCGTGCCCGATATACCTCAGATTTCTAGTCAATAATGCCCTGGACTGTCTGTACCAGTGTTTCGGCCTTCAGTTCAGGTAAGTTGAAGCATTGAGCTTGTAAAGCAGTCGCCAGTTTATTGGCCAAGCCTCGATCGAAAGCCGAGTGTTCCATGTTAATGACAACAGACCGCACTTCCGAATGGACATATAGCTCAGCTATTCGCATCGCTTCTTCCTGTGCCGGTTGTCCCGTCATGCTTACATTGCCTGCACCATCTGTCAGCAAGACCATCATGGGCTGAATTTCCGGTTCTCTGCGCTGTAAATTCTCAAAGACTTGCCATGCTACATACAGACCACTGCTTAGGGGGGTTTTCCCGCCAACAGGAAGATCGACCAGGGCTTTCTGGGCTAATTCAACACTATTGGTAGGGGGTAACACCAGACGGGCTTTATCGCGCTGGAAAACCACTAGGCCTACCTGATCGCGACGCTGATATGCGTCTATCAGCAAACTGAAAATAGCTCCTTTGGTTGCTTCCATACGCTCGCTAGCAGCCATGGACCAGCTAGCGTCAACAACAAAGAGAATCAGATTTCCAGTTCGTCGCACCCGAATTTTTTTCTGAAGATCGTCCATCTTCAGTTGCAACGCAAGTTCACTGTCGTCCCGCGTTTCCTTCCGCTGTTTTTGAAATGGTGCGGCTGCCCTCAGGGTGGCATCAAATGCAACATCCTCTGGCTTAGGACCAGCCGGCACAGCCTTTATGTAGCGGCCACGTTTGCGGTTGGTTCTTGAGTAGGATCTCTTGCCGGCTCTTTCCCTCGTCATCTTGTCCAGTGGAGAGGCAACTCGCTGAATTTCGAACTGTTCCCCTACGTCTACTTGCTTCTGTGTTCCTTTGCGATCTGCGGACGATGAGCTCTGGGGCTGATTGCCATCAGGTTGGATGAAGTCTCCCTCACCCTCTTCCTGTTGGTCCGTTACAGTCGAGTCATCGTCCGTGTCACTTTTTTTTCATCAGATGATGAAGTGCCTTCCACTTCCTCGGTTGCCGCCTCATCATCGTCTATCAACTGCTGAGCCGCCGCCTCGGCCTGTTCCATATTTTTCTGCAGATGGTCAGGATTGAGAAATGCGTCCTGGAAGGGCTGTTTCTTCATTCGATGGGGTAAAGCAAGTTCTGCAGCACTCAAAATATCATGGGACGTAATTTGGGTACGTCCCTCTAAAGCAGCCTGTGCTCGAGCTGTCTTTAGAATCACAATGTCAGCCCGGTGGCCATCCACGCCGAAATTGGTTGTCAAGGCTGCGATGGTAAATAGGTCCTGCTGCGTGTATTCAACTGTTTCGTACAAATCGCGAGCCACCATGACTCGCTCTCCCAACGATTTTTCTTCGCGAATCCAATCTTCCGCGAATCGTTCTGGATGGGCGTCATATTCAAGCCGTCGCTGCAGAATTTGGACCCGAGCTGTCGGATCATGGATTCCTGTAACGTCAACAGCGTGAGCAAATCGATCTAGCAACTGTGGGCGGAGATCACCCTCTTCTGGATTCATGGAACCAATCAAAACGAATCGAGAGGGATGTTGAACGCTGATCCCTTCACGCTCCACAGTGTTTATGCCCATGGCTGCCGCATCGAGAAGCAAATCCACTACGTGGTCATCCAAAAGGTTGACTTCGTCCACATATAAGACGCCTCTGTTGGCCGCAGCCAAGACGCCGGGTTCGAAATGCTTCTGTCCCTTCTGGATCGCCTGTTCGATGTCCAGAGTTCCGACTACCCTATCTTCCGTTGCACTGACCGGAAGATCCACAAAAGCAGTCGGTTTCTGGAGGATGGTCAATTCCTTCGTATTGGGTTGGCCTTGACACTGTTCGCACGACTGGGCAGGTTGTGTTGGCTCACAGTTAAAGGGGCAATCTGACACGACCTGAATTGGGGGCAGGAGTGCAGCCAAAGCACGAGCAGCCGTGGACTTTGCGGTTCCCCGTTCCCCGCGGATCAGTACACCACCAATTTGTGGATTGACGGCATTGAGAATCAGGGCCCTCTTCATGCGATCCTGGCCCACAATAGCCGTCAGGGGATACGTGGTATGCATTGGCTTTTCTTCCCTATTAATGACTCTTGCTGATACTTCAACATGCTGGCCATAGGCTTTTTGCTATGCAACAGTATAGTCTTCGTTCGTATATAATCAGCAAGAACCGGTTTAAAATCCTAGGGAAATCCTAGTCTGTTGCAACCAGTAGCATCTTCCCAGCGTAAATAGGTTGATTGTCTTGCATATCAATTTCTGGTCATGACCACAACAGAAAGTTTGCACGAGAGCCAAGATGAGCTTCTTCGTCGGGCCTGCATGGGAGATCACGAGGCCTACGGCACGCTCTTCATGGAATACTATTTGGCGCTCATAAGATACGCGTGGCCCATGTTACGGGTGCAGGAGGATGCCGAAGACGCAGTACATGACGCCTTCCTGAAATCCTGGACTCGGCTAGATCGTCTTGACTGCACCAAGGGAAAGTACAGCACTTGGATCTTTGCGATAACTCGCAATTGCTGTATGGACAAGTTGAGGCAGCGGAAACGAAACCCTACGTTGCAAATGGACATTGCAATGTATGAATTCATTCCTGTCTCTGACCCAACACTTGATCCGGAAGTTTCTTCATTAAACCGAGACCGACAGGTGGAGGTCCTTGAATTGGTATCTTCCCTTTCGGCGACCTATCGGGAAACTGTCGTTTTGCATTATTGGAATGAATTGAGTATCAGCGAGATCGCAGAAATCACTCGGACGTCGGAATCGAATGTAAAATCCCGACTTTATCGAGGTAGGTTGCAGATGGCCGAACTCTACATGCAACGTCAGGCTCGATTGCCAAGTCTCGAGAACAATCTTCCCTCTGAGTTGGAACAGTTTCTGGGTTTACAGCCGATTGCGGGATAACATATGTCTGTATATGTCTGTCAAGGTCTCTCCTACAGTTGAACTTCAGGTGGCCGTGCCTTGAAACATCCCCATTTTGCCAAACTCATGGCTTCCCTGCTATCAGATGGGACCATCTCTTCAGAAGACCGCAGGCGTCTCCAGCACCATCTTGATGATTGCGCTCACTGTTCCATCATCTGGGAAGACATTCAAAGAGTTGACGCTCAAGTAAGAGCGGGGATACGGGTACCACCGTCTCCTGACTTTGCGCGGCGACTCGAGACTAGCATTGCGTCTCTTCGTCCAAGGCGAACACGGCGTCTATCGTTGCAGGACAAATGGTATGGTTCGTTGGCGGCACCGTTCCTTATTCTATGTGCCGGCTTATTTATGACTATTAATACCCTATGGCAGCATCCAATGCTTTTGGGTCGCGTTTTTATTGTACATTTGCCTCGATTCGTGGCATATCTGTACCGAATTACAAATTCAGAGATTGTTTCTGAATGGGCTCTTGCAATTAGAACGTTGCAGGTCCAACTGCAAGTTCACCTCGATACATTGACACATATACCGGCTTTGCAGTCGGTGCTGGTGGGTTACCTCATAACTAGCTTCACGCTGGGCGTACTAGGACTGTACCTTCTGAATCGCTTGAATCTTCAATCTCCGGGCGTGGCGAGTCGTACTTCCTGAATCTCCTCTCTGGTTTTTGAAGCCATTGACGTTCGGGTACTTACAAGTATAACCAGAGAGACGGTTCGGAATCTCCCCGTCGTTTCCTCAACTCGCACTCGCGTCGTAGGGTAGCCATTGTTTTCGGTATTTCGCCCATTTTGAGGCGAGGTGAGTCCAATATGGTCCAACCCGGCCGTACGGTTGGGCCTGAGCTAACGCCAATCTAAAGCTTTCCGGCGTGTTCGTGAAGGGGGGCATATACATCCCACACAGTCCGACTTCCTGGGGAATATGCGCGTCGCTACCGGCGGTTATCAATTTCCTGTACTCTTTTGCAAGTTCGGTAGCCCGTTGATTGTCTACCGCCCAGAGACAACGCGAATTCAATGTCTCTAATGCGTCAACCCTTTCGATGATCTCCAGTGTATGCATCATACCCAAGGCAGAACTCCGCACCCGGTCCAGCGGATGAGGAATGCTGATGACTGCGCCTTGGCTCTCTAGCCGGCAGAGGGTTTCTTCCAGAGACAGGCCCCGGGGAATCTCTTCCTGAACAAAATACGCAATTACCTCGCCAGCTTCAGTTCTAATTTCTTCTCCGACAATGACAAACTCAGGCTCCAGCTCGTGAGCAAGTTGCGCGCCAAGGATGCAGTTGTGGTCTGTTATGGCTATACGATCGAGCCCTATCGCGTGGGCTTTCCCTAACAGAACAGGGATTTGAGTCAAGCAATCAACGCTAAAGTGCGTATGCATATGAAGATCTACTTTCAAAGCAGCCTTTGACAAGCTATCTTCTCCCCGATAAATACTGCTTCTTCAGATCCTGTCCAATGGCGGCACTCTTTCGTAGACCTCACGGGAGAGTCCAAGCAGAAACTCATCCTTGCCCATGGCAGCAATCAACTGGATCCCTAAAGGCAACCGCACGCCACGGCTATCTTCAGCCAGCCCCATTGGCATGGTTGTTACGGGTACTCCAGCATGGGTCCAAGGAAGATTCATAACTGGATCTCCCGTAAAATCCAAACCGTAAGGTGCAGTCCCAACAGTAGCCGGACTCAAGAGAACATCTACCTTTTCTTCCTTCATTCGGTCCTGGATGTGTTCGCGCAACTCCCGGCAACTCCTCCTGCATTCCTGCCAACGAATCTGCGGAACTTCCCGGCCATGACGAATCAGGTCTATTGTGCGCGGTCGGTATAGATGCTCAAATTTTCCCAACCATGGTTGATGGCGAAAACTGAATTCATAGGCAATAAGATCCCTGTGACGGGCCACTAGATCCGGAAAATGATCAAAAATCTCTAGAGGTTTGACCTCAAAGCCGACATCTCTCAGTCTTAGGCTCCACTCTTGAACATACCTAATCGTGGAAGGCTCTGCCTGTTCCAGATACTCATCATGGATCAACCCGAATACTGGTTCCTGAAAAGCTGCTGCTGCCGGGTTCCAGCCATCTACTACCTCGGTAGCCACTGACTGCATGGCAGTCCAGTCTCTGGACATTAGACCTACATGATCCACAGTATCTGAAAACAGGAGAAGACCGTCCCTGGCAATCCGTCCCAATGTTGGCTTGTAACCTTGGATACCGCAATAGGAAGCAGGCCGAATCACAGAACCCACTGTCTGCGTGCCCAGTCCCACATCAAAAAAACCGGCGGCCACCCCCGCGGCTGAGCCGCTGCTGGATCCTCCGGGGGTATACGCCTGATGCCAAGGATTGGTGGTAGGACCTGGCTCAAAATAGGCAAACTCGGTCGTAACTGTTTTGCCAATGATATTGGCTCCTGCCATGCGTAAGCGAGAGACAATTGAGGCCTCCGAACCCTGCAAAAGGCTGGAAGGAAGGGCTGTTCCCGCCTGGGTGGCGAATCCACAGGCGTGAAAGATATCTTTTACACCTACGGTAATTCCTGCTAGCTGTGGTGGCAGTTCGGTATCCTGGTGGAACAGTCGGGGCCAACAACGGGTATCCAAGGCTTGTACCATTGCTCTGACGACAGCTTCCCTTTCTTCCAGGTATTCTGCCATGGCTTCATGCCAGGTGTCGCAGGTACTTGCATCTGACCAGGTCTGGCCTGGTGAAGGGCGCGATTTGTGTAGCAGAGGAGAGAATCTGCCGGGAAATTCCAGCATGACATCAACCTGTAAACTAAAGAATGAGGTGGGAACGAAAGTCAAGACCGAATTGGTCAACAGATGCCTGTATGGCATGTTCCGATCCCATCACCACACTGTTGGAATCATTAGTAGATGCTTCCAGGAATTCAGCGAAGCTGTGCATATGTCTTGTTTCTGTAGCCAGAATTTCGTCTCGACGACGCTGGCGAATTGCCTGAGTGCTTCCGGTGAGATAGCGGCCCAGGGCAGTTTCTCCTTGCGCCCTGGGCTGCAGATCTTGAGTGATGGAACCGAAAGTACCAATGATCAGTTTCTTTAATTCTTCCGGGTCCAGTTTAAATTGGGACAGGAATGTAGTCGTCTCATCATAGGTTTTCAGGGTTGCACCTATATTGGGGTCGCGGTAGGACACGAATGACAAATTGCCACTGAAACGGTTATAACTGGAAGAACAGCCGTAGGCTCCTCCCTGCTCCCTAACCATAGGCCATAGCCATGATGTATTGACCAGTCTCGTCACGACGTTTGCAGCCCCATGGTATTCATAACCAGCGTCCATCAGATTGTAACTGCGTCCTACATAGTTTACTGGAACTGGTACTATGAGGGCTTCCTGTTCTGGGATTTGCTCTGGTGTCCAACGTTGCAGGCAGGCAGGTCTGTGGGGAAGCCGGGCCAAAATCCGTTTCAGTTCCTCTCTGACTGTAAGCTGATCTTTTTCCGGTGCAATGACACTAATCAGGAGATTGCCAGAATGTAGCAACAGTGTCCGCATCTCTTCCAGCGTGGCCAGGATATCTGGCCACTTTTGGTCAAAATCCTCCATGAGACGCCGCAACCATAGTAGTGCAGTAATCCCGTCGGTCACTTCGTCCAGCCACTCGACCTCCGTGGAATTAGCGGCCAAACGAGTACCCACGAAGGAATGTCCGGCAGGAATCAGAGCCGATTCAAGCTGCGTGCGAGACTGGGCCAGCAATTGCTGAACTCGAGTCTTGTTATCCAGTTGGGCACGCAACAGCATGTCCTCCAACAAAGAAGCCATGTCAGCACACTGATGCATCAAACATTTGGCACTCGTGACCAGAAAGGCGGCAGACTCAGCGGAGTCAAATCGATCCATGACCATTTCACCTACGCCAATACCCCCTGTTGTGCCAGCGATGCGGCGACTGAATGTCACATAATCCTCGTTTTCTGTACCGTTTTGGCGAAGAGCTGATTGGAAAAGATCCAGATAGGGCAGATAGCGCTGAGGCAACACGTGCAAGTTGAACAGCAAATTGACATAAATAATTTCATTGGTAAATAAGTCGTGAGAGAGATAGCGGGAACCCTCCAATTCTCCTTCCACACAGGGATATTCCTGCGTCTCCCGCTCAATTTCTGACAGGGCCAAAACTGGAAGCGTAGCAAGCGCTTCGGGGGAGTCGGGCCGGGACTGATATTCCTGCAACCAGCTACTTCGTTTCACGAGTTCGCCGCGTTCTCCTGGGTGCAGGGCTTGTTCAAAGGAAGATAAACGTGATCTCTCCAATTCCCGATCAGTCTTCTCGGCATCCGTGTCTGGCATAAGGGTCACAGTGGACCGATGCTTGTTCTTCAAAAGGTAAGTTTCTACAGAGGTCTGCAGCACAGTCTTGTCGCTCTGAATTCCTTTCCTGGCCTGTGCCAGCAATTCACGGAATCCTGGACCATTGGTCCCGATACGGCTGTCATACAGAAAATCTGGCATGACGTTCATCATAAGAGCCAAGCCCTTAGGAAACGACGAATTACTGAATTCCCGGAGGGCAAACTCCGTAGAATTCAAGACAGCCTGAATCAAGTCATCATCAAATCCCTTATCTACCAGATCGGCAATAGTGTGGTAGACAAGGGTTTCTACCTCACCCAAATTACCAGTTAATACCCCATTCATACCAACGGTGAAAATCGGCTGTCGCTGGTTGAACGAAATACCACCGGCAATGACATCTTCCCCAAGACCTGAATCGATCAAAGCCTTGTAAAGCGGAGCGGAAGGACTGCCCAGAAGACAATTGGAAGCGATACTCAACAGGATGCGTTCGGAGCGGTCCTGTATGTCCGGCAGTAGCCAATTGCACGTTATGAAACCTTTGTCACTACTGGACTCCGTAGGAGGAAAGAGGATTTCTTGGCGTCTATGTGATTCGTCCAGCGCAAATAGCGGGATACGGGTCTGACAATGACGGTAAGAATATGGCTGGAATGCCGCATCCAAGAGTGCTAGTCGCTGGGTGGGATCATCGTCGCCATAAAAAAAGACATAGGCGTTCGAGGGATGATAGTGCCGGGCATGGAAGGTCTTTAAATCGTTCCAAGTCAGATCAGGAATTTCACTGGGAAGGCCTCCTGAGTCATAGGCGTAGGGATGATCCTTGAAAAGAGAATTGAGAGAAGCTCGCATCAGTGCAGAATGGGGAGAGGATTGCGCCCCCTTCATTTCGTTATAAACCACCCCTTTGAACTGCAAAATGGCATCTTCACTGTCCAAGTCGAAACGCCAGCCTTCCTGTTCGAAAGTCTCGCGGCTTAACAGCGGATGAAATACCGCATCCAGGTAGACATCCACAAGGTTGTAAAAGCTCTTCAAATTGAGACTTGCTACCGGATAAATAGTCCTATCCTGTCCTGTAAAGGCATTGAGAAAGGTGTACAGCGATCCACGTAGCAATTCAAGAAAGGGCTTCTTGACAGGGTACTTCGCCGAGCCGCACAGGACGGAATGTTCCAGGATATGGGGAGCACCCGTGGAATTGGTTACGGGTGTGCGGAAGCAAATGCCAAATACCTTGTTGATGTCATCCGTTTCAATGGAAAGAAGGCGTGCACCTGTATTGCAGTGGGTGAAGTAGCGAGCATTACATCTCAGTTCGGGTATCCATTGTTCATGAACCAGTTCAAAACCATGCTTAATCATGCCTGTCTCCGTCGATTCTTCCCCCGTTCCAAATAATCAGGGGTCAAGGTATAGGGTATAGACGGTACTTTCTTCTATCGCTTGGGAACTGAACGGCATAGGATGGTATTCTCCCTCCCGCCACATCCCCATCTGATCGTAATAGTGGCGGCTCATAGGATGTCCGGATTGCCCCGTGTTCAGAACGGCTTGCATGGCATCCCAGTTGCCGATTTCCATAATACTGCGATAGGCAGGAGCCACTTGCACCAGGCTGTCGGTATTGCCTAGTTCGCTGGCTGTTTGCATGGGAGTTGTCGCATCCCCTTCGATAGGAAAAGGACCGCGGTTCAACAGCGGTCTTAAAATAGCCACACTGCCCATCAGATGGCTGAACCGGATCTGATGGATCCGGCCCCAAGCCCATTTACGGGTGGCTTCCCCCATTTCGCTGCGCATAGTACGCACCGCGATGTGCAAGGAATCCTGCAAGTATTCGTCCCGTGTACGATCCCGGTTGTTGGCGGTATCTTCGTACCACCTGGAATGAGGCTGGTGTTTCAATAGGGCAAGAAGCTGGGGTAATGCCCTGATCTTGAAACTTGAGGTGGTAAATACGGGATTGGAAACCTTCCCCAGATACCGGGGATAGAGAGACTTTAGTTTCGTGCCAAAGGCTTCATCCAACAGGGTATTCAGCACATAGTGAAAGATGAGTGCGCCCTCGCTCGTTGTCTCCAAGCGGTAATTCCACTCTGCCAATACCCTGACGGCATATTTCCCCCAGCTATCATTGGGTTCCAGACGAATTAGAATCGAAGTCAGCTCCTCGGCAAACGAACTGAATGAGTCCAGTTGTACCCGTCGAAGATCCGCCGGCGTGATGACAGGCAAGTCTTCCAGTTGCTGCACGATCCGTTGGGCTCGATAGCCCGGATCGAAATCACATCCTAGCCAGGGTGTCGAATCCGAGTCAGCTATGCGGTTGTTGGCGGTTACAATAACGCCGGAGTCAGGATTATGTAGCCCTGGGTGGTTTTCGTATGGCACGTACCCTTGCCAGTCGTTCGCCGAATGCCACCCCGCAGAGGGCAATAACCCCAGACCCTGGCCGCGTACAGGATGCCGTCCGATCAGGCCATACCCGATGTTGCCCTGGACGTCCGCCACACTAACATTGAGGGAAGGGCAATTCCATTGGGCAAATGCCTTCATTACATCCGTGCATGAACTAGCTGCCAGAACTTCCAGGAGACAGTGAAAGGTGTGACCCGGCTGTGTTCCGGTCCATTGCAAGGAGAGGGGCAATACGTCGATTTCTGAAACCAGGTCGGTAATGATAGGTCCGTGCTGCGTAATCCGGACTTTCTTTACCAGCGGTTCCGGATGACCTTTGATGTGGAATGCTTCTGCTACGGTCTCCAGTGGCATCCATTCACCGTCATATTCATACAGTTCCGGATTCTCCGGATTTACGCGCTCCACAAACAGATCCTGGACATCAGTTACGGCTGCCGTGATACCCCATGCCACGTGCTGGTTGTGGCCAAAAACCAATCCCGGTGCGCCGGGAAACATAGCCCCAATGGCATTAATGCCAGGCGCTGTAAGGTGCTGTTCATAGAGAGGCCCTGGCATGCTCACCTGCAAGTGAGGATCATTACAAAGCAAAGGGTAACCTGAACTGCTGCGGGCCTCTGACACCACCACGCTGTTACTTCCTTGCCCCGAGGCATTCATCAGGGGTAGAAAGGAATTCACTTTGTCGTACTCTTGCATTAGGGCCTGAGCCGTCAGAATCAACCGCTGGGTATCTTCCTCCTCAAGTTCGTCCAGTATGGAAGGTGTTTCGGGTTGTTGTTCTGTTTCCAAGTCGGCGGCCGCCTCGGTACCGAATTGCTCCCTGACCAAGAGACGGAGAACCTCCCCGTCCCAATTGATGCTCATAGTCCATCCTATCAACTTCGCCAGGGCCAGGCAGTCAATGGGTCGCCAAGGAGCAGGAGAGTAGCGGAGTAACCGGAATTCTGCGGCCAGATTGCCTTCCCTTTGCATCATGTACTCGTTTACCCCTTCACAGTACCATTCCAGGATTTCCTGTTCGTGGGGCCAGATTTCGGACAGTTCCTTTTCAGCGCATCTGCGGATACCGATGGTCCGGGCGTAGTAGTCGGCGTCAAAGGCAGCTTCGCCAAAGAGTTCAGCAAGAGTACCATCTGCAATGCGGCGCATTTGCTCCATCTGCCACATACGATCCTGTGCATGTACAAAGCCCTGCGCCCGAAAGAGATCAGCCTTGGTAGCAGCTTCAATATGGGGGATACCGTGCCCGTCCCGTCTAACTGTTACGGGGAAATCCAAACCAGCAAGCTGCATCCGGCCATCGAGATCAGGAACGGGACGGGTCATCAGCCACCGATAAACGTAGGCCAGGAATCCTCCAGCTAACAGTGAAAGACCAATCAGGGCAACGGCAATCGACTTCAGGTAGGTCATAGCGCTTCAGGGAATGGGCAAAGGAGGCACAGGAGAATCATATATCCACCCATGTTCAGATGGCCACTTCATAGTAATGTAAACCTTCAGTAAATCTGCAACTCAGCGCGGGGCGGGGAAGGACACGAATGACTTTCTGCTACGCCCGGATAGTTGCACGCCCATTTCGCCCATCCGGTACTCCCTGCAGGGCCGTGTAAGGTACCCGATTCCCGTATACTTCCCTTGGACTTGAGCCCCCCTTCTTGTCTTTCCTGTCACTTGACACCCCACGTCACTCCAGAAGCCAGAAGTTGCCCAGCTGGAAGCTCTGATGGCGTATGAGGCGAAGTGTGGACGGCCATCCTGCATCATCTGTTAAGGGTGCTGATCTGGCACTGGGCAGGCCCAGTCTCCTCCCAGCCTATAACGTGGGTCCGGCACCGTTATCATCCACAGCAGACGGAAGCCCTGACCTGCCATGAGGCCCAATCCCCTCTCATGTAGCCAGAGCTGGGAGGTGTGCGTCGGCGCTCGGGCCTAGTCTGGCCCTGAACCGGTAAGAACACGAGGTTGCAACCTTGCATTTACTCACCGATTCCAGCGCTGGGTCTGTTCTCCCAAATACCGTGAAACAGGATAGGTTAGACTGGATATGCGGATTGCTATTCTAACCACTTGAAGCGGAGAAAAGAAAGTATTATGGACCAGGGCACACGCCCCGATTCAGATCGAAGAAAGCTGATGCGTCATCCCTCAGACAGGATCCTAGCGGGAGTCTGCGGTGGTATCGCGGATTTCACAGGTACGGCCAGAAAGAAAATCTATATTGCAGCCCTTATCTTGTTCCTGGTACCATCCGGAGGCATCGGCATACCGCTATATTTACTGTTATGGCTGTTTCTGCCCGTAGGCACACAGGCAGAGGGCGAAATGAAACCGCCTATCATTCGTTCTTCCAAATACAAGGCCCGGAAGTCACGACCTGATATGGGTCAGAGTTAAGCTCAGGCGTAGAAATGCTGAATTACCCGCATAACTGATTCCCAAGACGTGGGTAGAACGCAGACTCATTTTAGATAGAAGGCACCAGAGCTGCGTCCAGAATGATGCTTCGAAACCTTCAATCATGTTGACACAATTCTCTTTAGAATAGACAAGAATCACTCCATCCCCTACGGCCAGAACTTGCTTCAGGCAAGTTCGGCCCCGGCAATGCCCTGTTCGCCGGCAATGGCATAAAACAGGTAGACACGATCTCCCTCGCGAAAAATGCAAGGATCTCGCAACTGGTGAGCAGGTTCATGAATCGCACCGCGTTGGGAAGCCACCATAGGTTCATTGACGCCCTCGTAGCCCAGAGAGGGGCGCAAGACTTCCGCCAGCGTTCCCTTGTTCCAGCTAGTCCAATGTCCGCGGGTATCAATCCTGGTACACAGAATCCTTTCGGGTACATCGCCAGCGCGACTGAAATAGACGGTGATGCCGTCTGGACCGGAATCTATGGCGAAATGCCGGTACTCGGTTCCATAAAGCAGAGGCCCCTCGCTGAATTTATCGGAAGACTGACCTGTCTGCTTGTACAAAATGCCCGGCATAGCCAATGCATATCCCTCTTGAAGAAAGCGGAAATAGCGCCAGTAACTGGGCCCCAGAATTCTGTTCCCGGATTCAAAACGTAGTCCGTCCGTGGATCGGGCAAGCAACGTGCGTTGCCCATAGAGATTGGGAAACCGGCACGTGAGTTCGTCTTGCTGCCACTCCTCCTGGCTCAGAACGGGCCCGTGATAATACATCTCAATGGATTGCATAGTCTCATTGACGTGAACATCAGGTGAGGCTATATGTCCCGTACACGGCGTCTGGTCCAATTGCAAAGTGCCGGGACCATACAGGTGCCAAGGTCCTGTCAAGTCATCTGCATAGGCCAGCCGGATATTACGGCCCTGGTGATGGGCGAAATACATGTAATATTGGCCTAAGCGGTTAGGCAGCCATTCAGGGGTCCGGATCACGGAAGGACCGTTTACGTTGCCATTTAGCTGCGGGTATTGTGCCACTGTCAGCAAGGGATTGGTGGGGAAACGTTGGAATTTTCCAATTGTGGGCATGAATGACCTGGATCTTCTGGCGGTTTTCCATGTATGAAGGAGGCCGACCAACTAGCGTAGTTATCTCGGCGTTGTATAAGACCTGGATGTATCATAACGGTACCCTCTCCAGCCGGACCAAGACAGGATTTGCTCTATGCGCCGAAGCGAGTATTTTTTTGCAGAAAGCGGTGTAGCTGGATTCATGCATCGGGCCTTCGCCAAATCCATGGGGTTTGATGAGCGGGATATTGAGAGGCCGGTGATTGGAATCTGCAATACCCGCAGCGATCTCAATAACTGTCACGGCAATTTTGACGCCCTGTCAGAGGCCGTACAACGTGGTGTCTTGCAGGAAGGGGGACTGCCCCTCGAATTCCCTACAATTTCCCTGGGGGAAATGTTCCTAAATCCCACATCCATGCTGTTGCGGAATCTGGCGGCTATGGACACGGAAGAGATGATCCGAGCGCAACCGCTGGATGGGGTCGTATTGCTAGTAAACTGCGACAAGACGATTCCGGCAGCCCTTATGGGTGCTTTGAGCGCCGATCTCCCCATGATTGTTCTGTCTGGTGGTCCTATGTTGAATGGCCATTTCGAGGGCCAGACACTAGGTGCCTGTTCGGACTGTCGCCGTTTGACCATGGAATACCAGGCAGGAACGCTTAGCCTGGAAGACTATCAGGCTATCGAAAATGGCATAGTGCGCAGCCAAGGCCATTGCATGGTCATGGGAACGGCGTCCACGATGAACAGTTTATGCGAAGCCCTGGGTGTCTCATTGCCCGGCAATGGTGCCATACCGGCTGTGGACAGTCGCCGTCTGCGCCTGGGACTGTCCGCAGGACGGCAGATTGTGCATAATGTAAAAGCGGGAATACGACCTTCTAAGATTGTTACACATCGGTCTTTTGAAAATGCCATTACCCTGCTTTGTTCATTGGGTGGGAGCACGAATGCGATTGTGCATCTCTGTGCCATGGCGCAACGAATGGGCATGGAATTGCCCCTGAGCCTTTTTGACCGTATCAGCCGAACTACCCCCATGATCACTAATCTCAGGCCATCAGGGTCCTATCAGATGGAGGAACTGTTTGCTGCAGGGGGCATTCCCGCGGTCCTGAAGGAACTGCTGCCACTGTTGCACGGCAACGAAATGACGGTGACCGGCAAGACGCTGGCCGAAAATGTGAACGACGCTGACCGTCATGCCAACGACGTGATCTCCAGTCTGGCACATCCCTTTGCCGCTGAAGGAGGTCTTTCCATCCTATATGGCAATCTGGCACCGGACGGTGCTGTTATCAAGCATGCCGCCGCCTCACCCAACTTACTGCAGCACCGGGGCCGGGCCTGTGTGTTTGAGGACTTCGACGATTTGCAATCCCGTATTAACGCCCCCGACCTGGACGTCAAGCCCGACGATATCCTTGTACTCAAGAATGTGGGTCCGCTGGGAGGACCCGGTATGCCTGAGGTTGGTAATATACCCATTCCTCCTCAATTGCTCCAACAAGGCGTCAGGGATATGGTACGGATTTCAGATGGACGTATGAGCGGCACAGCATTTGGTACCATTGTGTTACACATTTCACCAGAGAGTGCCACTGGTGGTCCCCTTGCCCTGGTGCAGAACGGAGATGAAATTGAATTGAATGTGCCGGAGCGGACCTTGGCCTTGCATGTTTCGGCGCCGGATCTGACCAGGCGGCGAGCCACCTGGCTGCCCCCCGAACCAGCTTACAACCGGGGCTACGGCAAACTGTTTCTTGATACCGTTACACAGGCCCATCTGGGATGCGACTTTGATTTTCTGCACGGCCGCACGCCGGTGGAGACCACTGCCCAACCCAAGTTCTGAAAACAAGGATGTTACTGGCATACACCAGGCACTGGCCGGCGATCCTTTTGGGATGTTAGTCCTGAATCAGTAGAATGGGTCTGTTAATTGGGGAGAGGTCGCATAGTCTGGCCGAGTGCGCGGGCCTGGAAAGCTCGTAGGGGAGACCCTCGAGGGTTCAAATCCCTCCCTCTCCGCCTCGCTAAGGTGGAACCACCGGATGCCATCGCTGCGTCGTCGCTGGGTCCCGTGCGGCGATTTCGCGTGAACCCCGTCAGGGTCGAGAGGCAGCAGCGGTAAGCGCATCTAATCGGGCGACATGGGAGTGCCTGGCTGCATGGCGCAGCGATGACACCCGGTGGTTTCGGGTTTTCTTACCGCGGACCGCGGGAAATCTGTTGGCGCAATCTTTCTACCACTGCACCCATTTCCTTGCGGGCTTCGCTGTATTTGTTCAAGGAAGGTGATGTGTCCCGCAGTGCCTCAAGCACAATGTGTTCCGCCGCCACGAATTCATCCCCGACTGCTGCCACTTCGGAGGCAATGTCTACAGGGATGGTAGATACGCCATTGACATCACAATGCAGGAGATCGTTGGGATGGATGGAAATGCCACCCACCCGTACAGGTACATTGGTGTGCGGAAAATGACAGTAACCGTGGGCGCAGATGGTGCCGCTGGTGAAGACCGGAAAACCAATCGCACGGACCTGATCCAAATCCCGCCCCGCCCCACTGGTGATGAGGCCGACTGCGCCGAACGTCTGGTAGGTTGTACACATGACTTCCCCGAAAGTAGCGGCGACAGGAGGATCATCCAGATCCTGGAATACCATAATGGGGGGCCCGGACAATTCTGCGAAAAGTCTTACCTGGTCTTCAATGCTGCTATAACCGTCGTTGGCGGCGGGTGCCGCATCGGCTCGGAAAGTGACGGTGGCAGCAAAACCAACGATCGGACCCATTTCCGGAAATGCCGCCTTGATGCGGTCATTCATAAACCCGACATTACGGGGTCTCACATCAAACAGTTCGATGATATTGCATATGGTCGGAGTATCGAAAGTGGCCAGTTTCTGCAGTACATGGGTGTCAGGCATGAGAGAGTCCTTGTGCTGGCAACAGGGGTTGCATGGTGAAATCAGACAGCCTGCATTTTGCGTCATCGGGCCGCTTCTGCCCAAACTGGCCGTCTGGTCGCTCACGCCACGGCCGGGATTCGGATGTGGCCTGAAGACAGGCTGTCGCTGTGCTTCTGGTGGAGAGTGGAAGGTCTCTGCATATTGGCAAGAATGGCCAATTCCGATAGAATCCACCTATAAATTGTGGCAGAGTGACATGATTCTGCCGATGCGAACAACGTTTCGCAATCATCTGGCTTTGTATCCCGTCATTGACCGAGGAAATTCATGGCAGCTACCACCAATGTGGCTCTCATTCGCGGACATAACCGACGCATCGGCACCTATCAGGCCCTGGATGCTGTACGTCAAGACATAGAACCCAAACTGCATGAAGAGATATTGTTGAAACCTAATTTTCTCTCTGATGAGATACAACTGGCCTCTTCGCATGCAGATACCGTTCGCGGCGTGATTGATTTCCTGCTTTCCTCCGATACACCTCCTCGTCACATCATTATTGCAGAGGGTAGCGCCGGCTCAACCTGGCAGGCATATACCCTGTTTGGCTACCAAGACATACTCGACGAATATGAAATCGATATCGAGCTGGTGGACTTGCACGCAGAAACCCAGTGGCAGGAAACCACCATCTTGACGGCCGGCGATGTGGAGCAGACGGTGAGAATGCCGCGTACGCTACTGGATGCTCCCTGTACTTTCAGTCTGGCCCGGGCCAAGACTCACGACGTATGTGTCGTTACCCTGGCGCTCAAGAACATGATCATGGGCACCATCTGTCAACCGGATCGTGTCTTGATGCATGGATTTGGGTCTCATCCAGAACGACGACAACCCATCGAAGCGAAGTTCCTTAACCTCAATCTGATTCGTTTGGCGCGGTTCCTGGCACCTGATGTTGCCCTAGTAGACGCAATTTCCGGGTTACAGGGCAATGGACCAGGGGGAACGGATCATATTGACTTGGATGTGGTTGCCGCCGGCGCGGATGTGTTTGCCGTAGATACCGTCATGACCAAGGTCATGGGATTTGATCCCGACCTGATAGGCACACTGCACTATGCCCGTACCTATGATCTGGGCTGCGCATCTCTGGATCGTATCAATGTAGTAGGGACCAGCGTTGAAGCCGTAAGCACCCGATTCAAGCCCCATGAATCCACGCCCTTGCAATTGCAGTGGCAAAAGCCCAACGCTCACCAATTGCTTGCACTATAAGGCCACAGACAACCATTTACCCTGGCATTGGAAGCGGAGCAGCAATGACATATTCGGTTAACACGACCTTGAGCGAGGTCCTGAAAGAAGATCGCAACAAACAGATCTTGGAAAAGCACATACCGGGCTCAACCACGCATCCCATGCTGCATATGGCCCTGCACATGTCCTTACAGGAAATCTCCACGTACCCGGAAGCCAACCTGAGCCAGGACAAGCTGCAGGCTCTGGTCAGGGATTTGAATCAGCAAGCTTCATCTTGAGGCCCTGCTACCTTTCTGCGAATCCGTCATTAAGTTTCTATAAGCAGACTGTCATCTACGGTAAGTTTGCCCCTTCTCGCGGAGACATCACCGACAGCGGTTCCTTCCGTTTGTCTGGTCATGTCTTAAGGAGAATCATCCAGCGCGGCTGGAATCAGGGTTTGGCTGCTGACAGCTTGATTGTGCCAGTTGTGTCCTGGCCCTTGCTGTTTGTACCCGTTCTTGCCATTTCCCAGCTGATCTCCCCCAGTCCGATTTGGATGGGACTGCTGGTGGCCCTGATCTGTCTTTATCTGTTTTCGTATTTATGGATTCGGATTCAGATTGGCCAGCTCTCTTTCCAGCGTTCGCACGAAAGCCAAATATTGGTGGTAGGTGACGAGCTAGAAATTAATTCCCAGGCGATAAATGCCAGTATGGTTCCAGTACTCTGGGGACTGGTCAGCGATAGGGCTCCCTCCCGTTATGGCGTGATCAGGGACCGTGTCATTTCCATTTCCAGTGCCAGTGCAAGCCAGTGGTCAGAAAAGTATGCTTGCCACCGCCGAGGACGATACCAGTATGGTCCCACCACCATAACGTTCGGCGAGCCCCTGGGCCTGTTTATGGGCCGGCGGGAATTTCCTGCTGAAGCTTACGCGGTAATCTACCCGCGCGTAGTACAGTTGCCTGAGATGATATTGCTCCAGCAAAGCCGTACCGGGAGTTGGCAGCATAGACGGAGACTTCAGGCTACTACCCGCGCACCCATAGTCCGCGAATATACACCATCCGACAGTCTCCGATTTGTGCATTGGCCTTCTACCGCCCGCCGGGGGGAACTGACGGTCACGGAAGTCGAAAGCGAACCTGGTTCGAGGCTGTCCATCATCCTGGATCTCTTTGCCCTACATCATGTTGGCAGCGGCCAACAGGGTACTTTGGAAACCGCTATCATGGTGACAGGCAGTATGGTGGCCCAAACGGTCAACACCAGCGATCATCGGCAATGCGGAGTGTTGTTTGCCGAGCAAGTTGACCAGGCCGTAACCGTTGCCCCTGGCCAGGGACCCGGACACATGTGGGATGTGTTACATGCATTGGCGGCAGTGGAAGCAGGGCAGGTCCCGCTACATCTCCTGTTAGCGAAGTGCCGAGCCCTGCTCGAAATGCAGCAGGAAGATTCCCTGATGGTAGTTACCCCCTATCCACGGGCAGATAGCGAAATTGAAGCCTGTCTCATGTGGCTGGCTGAACTTGAAGCCCTGCAGTCCGGTGGCAGAGCCTGTGGCATAACCTTCATTCGCCATCATTCCCAACGGGGCCAGCAATTGCATGGAGCTCTTGGGCCTCTGGTTGACTCATTTCCGGTGACGGTATTGGAAACGGATGCCCACTACGTGCCGCTGATCACTTACAGTAGACGGCGTACCGAATACATAGCCACCCCCTTTGGGGGCACCACCAGGATTGAAGTGGAAGAAATCGTAGGATGACCGATAGCACCGACACCTTGTCCTCCGATTTCGTGGCCGACGGGGAAGAGCAACATTGGCTCTGGCGCATTCCGCAGACGCTTATTCAGCGCTGGCGTCCCCGCAAGGGTTGGATTGCCTTTTTCCTGATGCTTTGGCTGCAATTGCTTTTCATCCTGTCCCTGCGGAATACGAATTGGGCGGATTTTGCTACAGCTCACCTTCCCCCTGAAGTCCTGCCCTTGGCAAGCCTGCTGTTTATTTGGTTCATAGCCCGGCCTAATCCAAGGCCAGCTCCGGCCAAATCTGTCCAGGCGCGGTTTGGCTGGGGGCTGGCCCTAACTGCTGTGGGTCTACTGCTGTGGTTGCAGCAAATGACCAATCTCTTGGGACGGTGGCTTCAGTGGAGCCCAGAAAGGGGGATCGGTCTGAACCAGTGGTTCAGAGACGTGGCCATCTTTTTGGCCCACGTCAGTCAGGATTCCGTCTTGAATCTGGCTACCCGATTTGAATTCTGGCTACAGGGGGTACGGGGAAGTGGAGCCCAACAGGACGATCTGATTTTCATAGGCCTGATTAGTCTGGTGATCTTTATCCTCACCAGTCAGGCCTGCTGGATGTTCCTGGCCGGGTACTCCATCCTGGTGACCATGGTACCCTCCCTCTGGCTTTATGCCCTCATGCTGTTTTACAGCCGGGGGCCGCGGCTGGAGCTTGTTCTCTACCTTGCCTTGCTGTTCGCACTGTGGGCTTGGAGCCATCACCAGAAACTGGCAGATGAATGGAATACCCGAAGCGTAGATTTTCCGGAAAGCCTTGGGCTGGACCGGGCCATGTCCGTCCTGGTTGCCTTGGTCACCATGGCCGTATTTGCCCTCACATTGCCCAGCATACGGGTCAATGCTTTGTGGGATTGGGCCAATGATCTTTTGAATCCGGTTGATCAAGCTACCGTTGATCTAGGTCAGCGCATGTTTCCCGAGCTACAGTCGAAATTCCATGGCCGACGGCAGTCCGCCGATGGCGGTTTGCCCAATAGTTTCCTGCTGGGCAATGCCCCTGAATTGTCTACCCAAGTGGCCTTGGTGGTAGATACCAACTTCCCGCTAGCTGAAGAACAGGGTTTTTACCTGCGGGGAATGATTTTTCAGCACTATGATGGGAAAGGGTGGTTCAATGATCCGGCCGTTGCTCCCCTTGTCGTGTCAGCCAACGAAATGGTTAACGCCCCGCTATATCCCCATACCAGGGAAGTATGGCAATTCGTTGAGGTCCGAAATGCTTCTTCGGTGATTTACGCCATTCCCGAACCTGTTCAGTTTTCTGTCAAAGTACGTCAAATTCAGGATCATGAACACGGTCAAGTGATCATGTATCGCAATGCAGAGCGCAACACGTACAGCGTTCTTTCCTCTATGCCCTTGCTGAGCGATTCGATTCTGGCAGCAGTTCCTTTGGAGGCGTACGGAACGCTGAATGAAACCGATCTCCTTGCGCCCTTTTTGCAGGTGCCTGCTACCGTCACCGAAAGAACACGACAGTTGGCTTTGGAACTCACGCAGGATCATGGCACCCCCTATGCCAAGGCTATGGCCGTAGAGCAATACCTCCGAACCCTACCCTACGATCTGGAGGTATCCCTCCCGGGACCTCACGTCACAGATCTGGCGGATCATTTTCTCTTTGAATTGCAGCGGGGCTATTGTGACTATTACGCTACCGCGTTTGTCGTCCTCATGCGCCTCATTGGCTTACCCACCCGTTTCGTGGTTGGTTACGCTCCAGGCTATTTTGAACCTTATGTGGAACAATGGATCATAACCGATGCACAGGCTCATTCCTGGCCAGAGGTCTGGATGCCGACCTTGGGCTGGATCCCGTTTGAGCCCACGGCAGGACGACGCGAAATGGAGCGGGGCTACGAGCCAGTGGAATTTGACTTGCCCTCCGCAGTCGATGCCGCAGGCAATGCATCACAGGACCCTGGCAGAACTACAACCCTCCCACTCAATCCCCAAATGTGGTTCTGGGTATTGTTGGTCTTAGCCGGCGGAGGTACTGCCTTGTTCTGGCGCCTGCAGACCTACCACGATCCCGATCCCTGGGAGGCTCTCCTGCGTTGGGGTCACCGCCTGGGAAAGCCCAAGCGGGTATGGCAAACGGAACGGGAATACGCCGGTGAATTGGAAGCGACGCTTCAGACCAGACCACGCCTGGCGGCCGAGGAACAGAGGGTGCTGGCAGGATATCTGAATCGCCTAACGGAAGACATCGTAGTCGAAAAATATGCAATTCCCACCCCCGGTTCCAGGCGCGATTTTGCCATCAGGGAAAACTGGACAAAATTACGGGCGCGATTTTGGCGAATTTGGGTTTTCCGGCTCTGACGATATAATAAAAATTGCCACCAGACGAGTTCTGATCTAATTCTCTTGGTACCTTCCTGGAGCTTGGCAGGGTTCCAAAGATTAGTCTCTTCATGTAGTGGCCCCGCGTAGCGTTTGTGCGGAAAAGGATGCTGAATTGCCTTGCAAGAACTGAAGAGTATACGAAGTGAAAATTGACGGTACGGTCCAGTTGTCATTTCCTCAAAATGAAGTCTGGCAAGCCTTTATGGATCCTGATTTCGTGGCCCAGGTCATTCCTGGATGTGACAGTCTAGTCCCAAGCGAGAGGGAAGACGCCTACACGGCCAATCTGAAAATCAGAATCGGCCCTATTTCCGGCAAGTTCAAGGCAGAATTGGAACAGTGCGACAAGGTGCCGATGGAAAGTTTCCGCATGATGATCAAAGCCAGGAGCCCCGTGGGATTTATTACCGGGAACGGTTCAGTGGAACTGGAAGCTGTTGGTCAAGACACCTCCATGCACTACTCGGGAGAAGTTCACGTCGGTGGTCGCATTGCCAGTGTCGGGCAGAGGTTAATTGAATCAACTACCAAGTCCATGATCAACAAGGGCATCGGCAGTTTCACGGCCCGCATGGAGGAAGTATTGCGGGAGCGGGACGAGACTTAGGCCTCACCGGCAGATACCCGTTGGAGACCATTGGCACCATGCAGCCGTTCACACGTTTCGTACCGGCAAGGTACCAGGTAATGGCCATTTTCTGTCTGGTAGTAGCAATGCTGGTCGTGTCAATTGGTTTCGTGAATTGGATGTTCTCTGATTAGGTAGGATAAGCCACTTGCAAAGGAGCGATGGAAATGAATGTAACCCTGATCGTAAACGGCAAGGAGCAGAGCGCGGAGATTGAACCGCGTCTGTTGCTGGTCGATTATTTGCGTGACGTTTTGGGCCTGACCGGAACCAATGTAGGTTGTGACACATCCCAGTGTGGATCCTGTACGGTCCATTTGGACGGCACGGCCGTCAAGTCATGCACAGTCCTGGCCGTCCAGGCAGAGGGATCAGAAGTAACCACGATCGAAGGTTTGGCCAGCGATGGCCAGTTGCATCCCATGCAGCAGGCATTTTGGGATCAGCATGGGTTGCAGTGCGGCTTCTGCACGCCGGGCATGATCATGGCGGCCTCCAAGCTGGTGGAAGGCAATCCTGCGATCAGTGAGGCGGAAATTCGCCACGGCCTGGAAGGCAATATCTGTCGATGCACTGGGTACCAAAATATAGTTAACGCCGTGCAGCAGGCTGCGCAAGCGGGATAGGGAGGTTTGAAATGGCAAAATATGTGGGAGAAAGCGTAAAACGAGTGGAGGACCCGCGCTTTATACAGGGCAAGGGTTCTTATGTAGCCAACCTGCAACGCCCCAACATGGCCTATGTAGCGGTCTTGCGAAGCCCCCATGCTCATGCCGATATCACCGGCATCGACACATCAGCGGCCGAGGCCCTGGACGGCGTCATCGCCGTGTACAAGGGGCAGGACTTTATTGATGGTGGCGTGGGCCAGATGCCCTGTGGTTGGGTAGTGCCCGATTGCAAGGTGCCTGTGCGTTGGCCCGTGGTGCCGGATCGTGTGCGCCATGTCGGTGATAGTGTCGCCGTTGTGGTAGCGGATTCGCCTTACATCGCAGAAGATGCGCTGGCCCTGATCGATGTGGACTACGAAGTGTTGCCGGTTTCGGTGGGTGCCAAAGCCACCACGGAAGACGGTGCCGTTCAGCTACACGATGAAATTGAGAACAATATCAGTTATGTGTGGGCCCTGGGTGACGAAGAGGCCATGAATGCGGCCTTTGCTTCACCGGCCCATGTGGTGGAACTGGATTTGGTTAACCAGCGCCTCATTCCCAACGCTATGGAACCCCGCGCCTGTGCAGCTGAATGGGATGCCTCCATGGAAGAGATGACGGTGTGGACTACCAGTCAGAATCCTCATCCGATTCGCCTCCTGCTGGCGGCGTTCACATTGGGCATTCCCGAGAACAAGCTGCGGGTGATTTCCCCGGATGTGGGTGGAGGCTTTGGCAGCAAGATATTTCATTACCCCGAAGAGGTCATTGTGCCTTGGGTGGCCCGGGCTGTAAACCGGCCCTGCAAGTGGGTAGCGACTCGTTCCGAATCCTTCATGACAGATTCGCAAGGTCGCGATCACGTCACCAACGTCAAGTTGGCCATCGAGGCGGATGGTACGATTACCGGCCTACACGTCCAGACTTGGGCCGACCAGGGAGCCTACCTTTCGACTTTCGCTCCCCTGATTCCCACAGCACTTTACATAACATTATTTTCCGGTTTGTACAAGATCCCCGGCATTTGGGGGGAAATGTGGGGTACCCTGACCAATACGGTACCGGTTGATGCCTACCGGGGAGCAGGTCGGCCGGAAGCCTCCTATCTCCTGGAGCGCATCATAGAGTTGGGTGCCAAAGCCGTCGGCATGGATCCCATTGCATTTCGCCGCAAGAACCTGATCCAAAAGGAAGATTTCCCCTATCAGACTCCTGTCGCCTTCATGTACGACAGCGGAGATTATGTTGCCCTGTTCGACAAGCTGGAGGAATTGTCAGGGTACAGTGACCTGCGTGCCCAACAAAAAGAGAAGGTTGCCCAAGGCAAACTGTGGGGCATAGGGGTCTCAGGCTGTATCGAAGCCAGCGGCCCCGCACCTTCGGCCGTGGCTGGAAGTCTGGGTAGTGCCGTCGGTTTCTGGGAGAGCGGTTCCGTGCGCGTACATCCCTCCGGCAAGGTGACAGTGTTTACGGGTTCCCATGCCCACGGCCAGGGACACGAAACCACTTTTGCCCAAGTTGTGGCCGAAGAACTGAATATCGATATCGGTGACGTTGAGGTCATTCACGGCGATACGGGACGGGTGCCCTTCGGTATGGGTACGTACGGCAGCCGTAGTGCCGCGGTAGGAGGCAGTGCCTTGGTCAACAGTGCCGCCAAGATCCGCGAGAAGATGATCAAGATTGCCGCCCATCAAATGGAGGCTAATCCGGACGACGTGGAATTCAATCCGGATTCAGGCCAGATTCAGGTAAAGGGTTCTCCGGATTCAGGCATGGCCTTCGGGGAGGTGGCTTTCGCGGCCTATACCGCCCATAACATTCCAGAAGACATTGAACCCGGTTTGGAAGAAACCGCTTTCTACGATCCCGCCAATTTTACTTTCCCCAACAGTGCACATCTCGCAGTAGTTTCAATTGATCGTGATACGGGCGAAGTCACCCTGGAGAAATATGTCGCGGTAGATGACGTGGGCAGCGTGATCAATCCCATGATTGTGGACGGCCAGCTAGTCGGCGGTGTCGCTCAGGGAGTGGGTCAAGCCCTTTGGGAGCACGGTATTTTCGATGACGAGGGACAGCTTGTTACGGGTTCCATGATGGACTATACCCTGCCACGCGCCGACGGTTTTCCGGCGATTGAAACCGATCGCATCGAAACTCCGTCACCCCACAATCCCTTGGGGGTGAAAGGAGCCGGGGAAATGGGTACCATCGCCGCTACGGTAACTGTGGCCAATGCCGTCATAGATGCCCTGGGGATCGAACATCTGGAAATGCCCTACACGGCTGAGAAGATCTGGCAGGTGATTCACTCTGCCAACGGCCGATAAGTCACGACGACAAAGGAGTTTAGACATGTATCCAGCCAAATTCAGTTACGTTCGTGCCAGTTCGGTCGGTGATGCCATTGCGCAGATCCAGGGGAATGAGGATGCCAAGCTTCTGGCCGGCGGACACTCGCTCCTGCCGGCCATGAAATTACGCCTCGCAGAACCGTCAACCCTGGTCGACATTGGCCGTATTGATGACTTGAGGGGCATTTCCTATGGTTCAGGGGATGAAATGGACTGTATCGGTCCGTTGACTACCCATGCCACGATTGCCAGTTCCAATCTGGCGGAGGCCTTGGTGGAGGCTGCTGGTGGAGTAGGGGATCCCCAAGTGCGAAATCGAGGTACGATCGGAGGCAATATTGCCCATGCGGATCCTGCCTCGGACCTGCCTACGGTTCTGACCGCCCTAGGGGCTGTAATTGGGGTGCAGGGTCCCAACGGATCCCGGTCAATACCTGCTGCCGATTTTTTCGTGGACTTATTTGAAACCAGTTTGGCCGATGACGAACTGATCACCGTTATTTCCGTCCCCGCACGTAGCCCAGGGACAGGCACGGCGTACGCCAAACTGTTCAATCCGGCCTCGCGCTATGCCATGGTAGGTGCTGCAGCTTCGGTAACCCTGTCTGGAAATACCATATCCAGTGCCAGTGTGGCGGTTGGTGGCTTGACACCGACCGCCACCAGTGGCCCCTCGGTAGCCAGTGCTTTGCAGGGACGGACGGCAGACGCTATAAGTGATGCAGCCAAAGCGATCCTTGCCGACATTGGGGAGGACATTCTGGGTGACATCCACGCAAATGCGGAGTACCGCAAGGCCGTTCTGCCGGTGTTTGTCCAGAGAGCTCTTTCATCTGCGGTGTCACGCGCTGCCTAAAGGAAAGTGTATAGATAATATCCGTAAGACCTGAAGGGGAAGCCGCATCTGACTTCCCCTTCAGGTCTGTCAGGGAGATCCCGTCCCTTTCCAGGGCAGCCTGGATTTAGTTGCCAGGCAGTTTTGGAGATTATTCAGGTATAAGGATGTTGTGGGTAATCTGGAAGCGTCTGGCCATTGCCACGGCACTTCTGGGATTTTCCCCATCGTTGCTGCAGTTCGGGGCCATCGGTCTGTACTTGGTCCAGTTCTTCTGGTGTGGTTTCTGCCTCAGGAGCACGATCCGGGATACGGGCGTGACTGGCACACAACCTGGAGATCTCACAAGATCTGGATCCCTACTTTGCCTGGGATGTATGTTGCGAGACCCAGTATTCACGAGAGTGTCAGCAATGGCAGGGCCTGTACAGAAGACCATCTGGAACACAGGGATTCCTCCCTTCTCAAAATTTACGTGCGGTTCTCCGTTCCCGATGGGGAGGGATTTTTTCTCTTCCTGAAGCCATCAGGCACTGTTTTCCTGAATACTTGACTACTTGACGAAACCCATTCTTTTCCCGTCGGACAACATCCCCCATACAAGGAATAAAGACCATGTTGACTCGTGAACAGAAATGCAGGTTCATTAAAGAGGGTTACCTTCAACTGCCGTCTCTCGTACCGGATGCCATGGTGGGGACAGCGCTGCGTGCAATCAATCATTCCATAGGGGAAGTCGGCAAGACCGGGGGCGATCCGCAGCAATACCGGCTGGATGCGTTTTGTCACGAACTGACGCGCACTTCGATCATGACTGATGTCTTTAACCTGACGGCCATCAAGACAGCCGTAGAAGATCTGTTGGGACAGGGCAACATGCTGCCGGTGGAGCATGTTCAGATCGCACCCCGATTTCCTTTGCCTGTTGACCAAGAACCTGAACCCTACACGGGGCATCTGGACGGGATCGGGGGTGGCAACAATAGTATGGCGAAGGGAGTCTATGTGCGTAACTTCACCGTCTTTGCTGTCGTATATCTTGTGGATGTGTCGGCGCCAGAGAGCGGAAACTTCACAGTGTGGCCCCACTCCCACATTGAATTCCAGGACTGGTTTCGCCAGGTAGGTCACGAAGTCTTGAGTCAGGGTGTACCACAAATCCCCTTCTCCCATGACAGGATAATGGTAACTGGCAGGGCAGGCGACGTAATCCTGGCGCACCACCAGTTGCAACATACAGCCGGACACAACATCTCCCCCCATGTACGCCATGCCTTGATCAGCCGGATCAGACATAGGAATGTGGCAGCCTTTGATAAAGGGGCCTACACCGACATCTGGCACGAGTGGGAAGGCATATCCGAGTTGACCACTGATTTCCGGTAGGTCCTCCTTTTTTCCGCTGTTGGCAAACCGTCCTCGAGATTTTGGAGCTGGTGGCGTATAGTCGTTGCCAGGTAGCTTCTCGTCTTTTCGCCCGGGTGGGGCCAATTGGGCTGAGGGAATTGCCTATCATGCGGCACGGGGTGCTACCCATGCGATCTGGGAACGGAAGACCGATCCCCAGTCAGTTATTAGAGGCAGTCTGTTAGGTATTGCCCGGGACTGGACGAACGTATGGGCCACAAAGGTACACGCCCGCCGGGCACTCCGCGGGGTTGTGAGGGGAGCCCATGAAACCAAGCAGGACCTGCATGCTCTGATACCAGCCATTTATACAAGGCAGGTATTGATGCCACAGGGGAAATGAGCATCGGGGCTGTTCAGGCGGGTCGAATTGTAAGGGGCACCATGATTTACACCTCGACACGCATCGGAGTCGGGCCGCCAGAAATGTGAACTCCCAGCTCGACAAGATCTAACACAGGAAGCCAGCTTCACCCCATTTGGACGCGAGAACCACATAGCTGGATGCGACTTGGAGGCTTGAATCTCTGTCAATACAGAAGTACTAGACATAAAGACTTCAATAGCATATTTCCGGTCAGCTGGGTTGGTGTTCTTCGGGGTCTTGCACAATGAATTCAATTAGCCGCACCGCAAACGCCAGAGGATTTTCTATGAAGGGAGAATGCCCTGCCTTTTGGATGACCTCCAGGTTGTTGGCACTCGGCATGGACAGAAGGGTATCAATAGCAACTGCATGAGGTGTAATCTGATCATCTTTCCCTCTCACCAGCAAGACGGGTACTCCCAATTGACCTACCCGATCGCGACAATGCCAGGATTCCAGACTTCGGGTAATTCCATCAACAGCACGGGGTGAGTAATTCATTGCATCTTCAACCAGGCGGGAGAAGCATTCCTGGTTCACTGGCATGTCAAGGTTCAATTCGGGCATAAGGGAATAAAGGAGGGCTTCTGCTTGCCCTTGGTCACGCATGACGGTCTGGATGTAGCGGTAAACCTCTGGAGGTGTTGCAATGCCATCCAACGGAGGGTTGGACACCAGTATCAGGGAAGAAAGTTTATAAGAGTAGCGCAGAGCATACTCCAGGGCCACAGCACAACTGGTGGAATGTGCAATCAGAGACAACTGGTGCAAATCCAGCTCTTCGACCATTTGGTGCAGGTCCCGTAACTGAGAAGGTATGTTGAAAGTTCCCTGGCTGAACTGTGAATCTCCGCCACCACGCAGATCCGGTGCAATCAGGTTGAATTCATGAGGCATAATCTCAAACATGGGCCACCACCACCATTTGGACCCAAGGTTGCCGTGCAGGCAAAGGACTGGAAGTCCTTCGGCGTCACCTTGCTGCAGAAATACGGTTGCAAGGTCGATATCTGGCATGGCGATAGAATGGATATTGGGATCAGCCAGGGATTCAGTTAAAAGCATATCGTCGACCAGGCATGGGCTCTCTTCAAAGGGCATTGTAGCTTCTGCAATACCTGACTCCCACTCTTTCTCTCCGCCAGGTACTGCTTTGGCAAAGACAGGTCTTGGAACACGCACTACCTGAATATGAGTCGGTGTGTTTCCGGTGACTCCTACCTATGTAGCAGGAACGTTCTCCAGATTCAATAGTTTGGACAGTTTTCAGGGAAGCCCTCAATGGACACAGAACAGGAACACTGGAGGCCCTTGAGTCCCAATAACCCTTTGGGGCCGTGGGGACTGGGATTATGGGTACCCAGTCCCAGATTTGCCGGGAGAGGGGTTCCGGTGACGGATGACCTGGAATGATAGGAGGTGGCGGTAGCCACCGGCCAGAGCGGCGCTAGCCGCGACAGACCGATGCGAGTTTCGATGTAGCCAAACCCCGCGTTCCTGGTCTGGTGCCGGGTGGCGATACCGGGGAAATTTGCCTCCGTGCGCTCCAATTCCAAAGTGTCCAGTCGGTCGGCAGATTCTTCTTGACCGCCAGGACAGATTCCGCTACCTGGATGCGTAATACCATTTAGGTATAATAGGGTCTTGGTCTACGAATCAGTGACAGCCCTATGGTGTGCCCTGAAATGCCCGATATCCCCGCCCTCACCTGGGAGCCACAAGACACTGTCAGCGCCCTGAAGCAGGCGTACCTACAGGAAGACCATCCCGTGAAACGTACCCGTTTACACGCTCTGTGGCTGTTGCGGCGGGACTGGAGTCCGCGGGATACGGCGGATGCCGTCGGGGTACATCTGCGCTCGGTGCATCGGTGGATGAGCTGGTATCGGTCGGGCGGTTTGTCTGCGGTCCGTGATCGTCTGAAAGGAGGCTACGGCAAGCCCTCCTTCCTGACCCCCGCGCAGGAGGCCCAAGTAGTGGCCCGGGCGCATGAGGGCGGCTTCTTCACGGCCCAGGAGGCGCGGGACTGGATTGAAACTGAGTTCCGGGTGACCTATACGGAGACCAGTATCTACACGTTATTGCACCGCTTGGGGTTGCGGCTGAAGCGGCCCCGGCCAGTCCACGAGAAGGCAGATCCCCAAGCCCAACAGGCTTGGAAAAAGGGGGCTCGCAGAGGCGCTGGACACGGCCGGTTTGACCGCCGAGGACCAAGTCCTGTGGGCGGATGAGATGCGCGTGGGGATGCGCCGCCAAGTGCGGTCCGTCGGGGCGTCCCGGGGCACTCGCGTGTGCCAGACGGTGACGATCGGCGGGTCTTATCTGTGGCTCACGGTCGCCCTTACCCCCCGCACCGGCCAGCTGAAGTGGCCGTGGCATACTTCTCTGAAGGGGAAGGTGCTGGCCTATGTCTGGCGGCGCTGGGCCCAGGACCCGATGGTGGACGGGCGGGTCTGGGATGGGGCCGCAGGACACAAAGGCCACGCCAGGCAGGAAGTGGACCTGCCCCAGGTGGTGCAACCGCCTTATGCGCCCGCGTTGAATCCGGTGGAGCGCTTCTTCGCCGAATTACGCCGCGCGATCGAGGGTCGGCCCTACCGCTCCCTGCGGGAGAAACAGCAGGCGGTCACCGGGGTGCTGCGGCAGTGGCGAGACGATCCGTCCCGCGTGCGCCCATTGTGTGGCTGGGTCTGGGTCCAGGAGGCGCTGGCCACCTTGCCGGCCCGGGAGACAATGGCATAATCATACCCAGTTGGTATAAGGCTTGGGCGAGGGGGTTCGGTCCCCTTCATCTCGCGGGTCTCTGGTTTATCATGATGATACATCCTAGCCAATGCCGTATGGGCAGCCGTGCTGGGAAGGTCGTGATTGTGTGGACCCGGTGCGGACCATATGGAGAGCCGCGCGGGCGGATTCGCAGGATGTCAGTTCAACTGTGGCACGGCGCGTGGCAACTACGTGGGTCTATGCGCTCATCCAAACGATTCACTAACGGGACCACGATTGGGCTTCCATAGGGACTTCCTTGGGTGATTTGCCCCCTGCCCTACTCTAACGCCCATCGATCTTCCCCACAATCCTGCGACTGTCCTGGGTGCAGGCGGCGCAGGGCCTTCCAGTGATCCTATTTGCGTGTACAATTGACAGGGACCGCCTCATTGCTCACCGGCACAGCCGTCTTCATCGCCTACACATTTCCTGCTGCCGAATTCGACGTGGAGAGGGAGTTGGTCTGTTACTGCTTTCTCCCTCTTGGTTACGATTGACCGCTAGGCTTTGGTGGAGGCAGCCAGTCCATACAAACACGCATAAGGAGATAACATGGAATTCCAGATTGAAGGCAATCCCGACTATGGTCATCTGATCGTCGGGTTGGGTCCCGGTGAGCGAGTTGTCGCCGAAGGTGGCTCCATGGCGTGGATGTCGGACGGCGTTCAGATGAAAGCACGACTGCTCGGGGGTTTCCTACGAGCGTTCGCCAGGAAGCTGGTCGGAGGCGAGTCACTTTTCGTTGGCGAGTACAGCCACCCGACAGGTGGAGAGGTCGCATTTTCACCCGCGACTCCAGGCAATGTCGGTCACCGCGCGCTAATTGGTGATTCATTAATCCTGACAGGTGGTGCATTCATGGCGTCCACTCTTGGAGTCCAGCTCAAAACGAGGTTTGGCGGCTTCAAGGCGATGTTCTCCGGTGAAGGGTTGTTTCTCATAGAGTGCAGCGGCCAGGGAGATCTCTTCTTCAACACCTATGGCGCGCTTATAGAGAAGGAGGTCGAAGATGGATTCCTGGTCGATACCGGTCACGTAGTCGCGTGGGAACCTACGGTCGATTACTCCATACGCGGTATGGGCAGCCTGAAGAGTACGCTGTTGTCGGGCGAGGGTCTGGCAATGCAATTCTCAGGCCAGGGCAAAGTGTTTCTTCAGACGAGGACGTTGGATTCGGTCGCCAGCTGGCTTATACCGTTCCTACAAGAGTAAGAGGAGGTGGCATTGCCATGGCGAGATGCAGAATAACCGGAGGCGGGGGGTTCAAGGCCGCACTTGTGGAGATCGAACCCGGAGAGAGCTTCATGTCCGAGGCGGGCGCAATGTTTCGCGCCTCTGACAACGTCGATATCGAAGTAACCGTCCGAACGAAGTCATCGGGTGGACTGTTCAGTGGGATCAGGCGGATGTTCGCGGGTGAGAGTTTCTTTCTGTCAAAGTATTGCACGACGGACGGACAAAGGGGAGAAGTCGGACTTGCGCCCAAGTTGCCCGGCGACGTGGAGGTCATCCACTGTACGGGGTACAGCCGCTGGGTATGTACCGGCGGCAGCTACATCGGCTCGTCCGACAACCTAAATCTGGACACACAGTTCCAAGGTATCGGCGGGATGTTTTCAGGGGAGTCACTTTCGTTCCTCGAGGTTGAGGGGGAGGGAGATCTGATCGTAGGTGCTTTCGGGGCCATTCGGGAAATCAACGTTGAGGGTGCGTTCACCGTTGACACGGGGCATGTAGTAGCGTTCGAGGACTCGCTCGGATACTCACTGGGCAAGGCGGGTGGAAGCTGGCTCCAGTCGTTCCTCGCGAGTGAGGGCATAACACTGAATTTCACTGGAGCCGGAAAACTGTACGTTCAGAGTCACAATGCCGATGAATGGGGGCGCAGTCTGGGTGGATTGCTGCCGCCGAGGAGAGAATGACGTGGAATATGAGATTGAGAGTCGACCAACCTACAGCGTTCTGGAGGTGACACTCAACCCGAGCGAGTCTATCGTGGCAGAGGCGGGGGCTATGGTGTGGATGAGCGACTCAATTCAGCTCTCCACCGCGGCGCGCGGCGGACTGTTCAAGAGCTTGCGCAGGTCCGCGCTTGGCGGCGAGAGCTTCTTTCAAAACGTGTTTGAGGCGCGAGACACTTCTGGAGTCGTCGGATTTTCTCCTGGTCAGCCGGGCGACATTGTGGCAGTCGATCTCAGTCACAGCGACATACTGATCGAGGATGGCGCTTTCCTAGCGTCGGAGCAGGGGGTCAGTATCGATTCTGACTACCAGGGGTTTCGAGGACTGTTCAACGAGGGGTTGTTCATTCTAAGGGCGTCCGGGAGCGGTCAGCTGTTCTTCAGTGGATATGGGGATATCGAGGAGATCGAGGTGAACGGTTCGTACATCGTGGACAACGGTCACGCGGTGGCCTGGGAGCCAACTCTGAGGTATGACATCACACGCGGTCGCTCCATCCGTTCGTTTCTGTTTTCGGACCAGCTACTGCTGAGATTCAGAGGTCGCGGCCGACTGTGGGTCCAGTCCCGTAATCCACAGGCGCTAGCGAATTGGGTCCATCCCTACAGACCCATCGAACAAGAGGACGATGAAGAGGACAGGGGGTAATAAGCTCCAAGGTAAGCGGAAAGAGGAAAATACAGGATTGGGTTCGGTCGATAAGTTTGTTAACTCTTCTGGTCCTTGCTCTCACAGTTTGCGTCAACGCCGTGAGCGACCGAGATCTAGCCTCTATAGGGAGATCGGTGTCTGCCGAAACGCCGGTCCTCACAGAGATGACGGTACCTATGGAGACACAAATGTCTCCGCTGACCGTGCGGGTGGCCGACGTCGTGAACCTGCGTAGCGGCCCTGGCCTTGACTATGTGGTGCGGAACCAGGTGCAGCAGAGGGACACATTATCCGTCGTCGGCCGGGCGCGGGTCCGGGTGATGGTCAACGGTTAGACAGGCTCATAACGCTCGATATTGATTTCGTGGGCGCGAGCGCGCATCTGGGACGCATCGTACCAAGCCTGCATGCGGAGTAACGTCTCCATCCCCACGCCAAAAGCCTGTTCCAGACGCAGAGCCATTTCGGGTGAGAGAGCCGACCGGCCCTGCAGCAGGTCGGAGAGCGTGGCGCGCCGTACCCCTAGAATCTCGGCCGTCCGGGTTATGGTGAGATCTAGCTCTTCGACGATCTCTTGGCGGATGAAGACGCCTGGGTGCGGAGGAGTCATTTTGATCTGGTGACGGTTGGTGGTCATCAGTGGTAATTCTCCAAATGCAAATGCTGAATGACGTTGTTTTCCTCGGTGAACGTAATCCGCCACTGGCGGGTGACAGATACACTCCACTGTCCTTTTCGATCCCCTGTGAGTTGGTGGATACGCCAACCGGGCGGAGCATGCTGGCGGAAGGTATCCATGTCGGGAACTACGAGTAAGGTTGCCAAGACATTGAGCACACGGTCAACCAAATCGGGTTGCAGACCACGTGGGCTGTCTTCATAGAGTAATTGACGCAAGCCGCGGTGGCGAACAGATTGGATTCCATATACCTTATTGTACGCCGAGACCGTACAAAACGAACAAGAAACGCGCCGCTAGTACCCAGTCGCCGAATCTCACGCTACTGTGACGGAAGGTACAGGTGGAATTCGGTCGTGTTGCACCCTTGGCCCGGCTACTCCTGAGTGCCGCAAACAGGTGTTTTGCGGACGGGGGTGAAATGATCTGTGGCCGCGAACAGTACAAACCGCAATTCAAGAGTAACGGTTGATGCTCGGATAAAAACAGGGCCGTATGACGGACTCAGTTTCCCTGTCAACTAGGAACTGGGTTACGTGGGCTAGCGGTTGCTCTCTCATGCCAGACGTACAGGGCTGAGTCCCAGCCGTATGGGCCGTGCACATCACCCGGGTGATGTGCACTCATGGTGTGCGCGATGTCCAAGACAATGACAAGGGCCCACGCCATCACGCTCGCCGTCCACTCCGGCAGTGTAACCGCCATGCCGTAGCCCACTGGTACCAGTGGGAGCCAGACCGTCGGCGCCCCGATCTGGTATGGCTTTGACACGGCGACCACCGGGCCGGACACGAACGATGGGATGTCCCATTGCAGGAGGCTGGCCGCCAGTGTCGCCGTGTCGTCCGGATCCCCCAAGCAACGTATGGTCGCCGTTCGGCTGCGCTACTCCCACCGACTCGCGAACCCTGGCTGAAGAAGACGCTGCTGTCTAAGATCGCCACCCTGTCCGAGTGGCTCGGCGTCTACGCCACTTCACCCCAGGACTGTAGCTGCTCTCAACTTCCCTGATCGGCTTCGTCCACAACCGTTACCGCTTGCTTGGGTACCGGTGTGAGCGTAAACTGCTTCCAGTAATACTGGTATTGATTGGATTTCCACCCCTTGTAAACTTCGTCCCAGGAAAGGCGGCCTTGATGGGGAGCCAGCACCTTGTCCATGACGGGGTCCGAAGCTCTCTGGTAACGATAGTCTACGGAAAGCCGGAGGCGGTTTCCAGAACGGTTGGGCAGTCCCTGATGTACGGTCTGGCTGTGGAAGAAGAGCACGTCTCCTAGCTGGAAAGGGCTCGATACCCACTCGCCCTCAATGCCATCGACATGAGAGCGCAGTCCGCCCGCACCGAGGGAGCGTGAGACCGGGAGCACACCGACCTTGTGCGATCCCGTCAGCACGCTCAGTCCCCCCAGCTCATGGGGACAGTCGCCCAACGGCAGCCATGCGGTCCAGACGTCCGGTGTGCCCTGGATGTGGACGAAATCCTGGTGGGCGGGGGTGGTGTGCTCGACGGCGCTGGGAAAGATCACGCGCGCAATGTTGCTGGGCTGCAGCAGAAGTTCCTGTCCCAGGAGCTGTGTCAGGAGGTCCTGGAGGGCAGGATCATGAGCTAACGTGTGGAATGATTCTAGACACTGGATCGTGTCGTACACAGGGATGAAGTCGGGCATGCCCGACAACAACGCGGGATGAGATGTAATGGCTTCAAAGGGATCCGTGCCCTCGTCGATCCAGCCCACGTCGCTCAGTATCGAGACGATATCCCACCGCGTTGCGAGGATGGCTTCCTTGTCCACGACATCCTGCAAGAACAGATAACCGGCGCGACCGGCGCGGTGACGCAGTGCAGTTCTGTCGTCCCGAATGTCATTGGAAACAACAAAAGGGGTCATCGTCTTGGCCTCCTGACAGCTGGAGTTTCGGTCAGTCCCCGTTCACGTATCCGAGGGCAACCGCATGCCATACGGCTGTGCAGGGCATTGTCGGCCCGAATTCCTGCACAATGGGCAAAAGAGTGAGGATGACCGCGTAGCATATCTGGAAATCTGCACTGACCCACGATATTCCTAGAACCATTGGCTGTATCTGGAGGGCCACAAAACCCCCAGGCAGGAAAATTTCACTCTGCGGCCAAGTCTTCCTATAGACTACCAGACTGGTCATAGAGGGGCAAGAGATCGACAGTATCTGGGTACTCTCCTGCGCTGTCCTCCGGATTTGTCACCATGGCGTCCCCCAACTGTCTTTGCTGTGCTGTTGGGCGATGCCAATCTAACCGTACACAGACCAGTCCCGCGACTCTCATCCGTGTGCTTGGGGCCTACAGATGCGGAGATGGATCGTGAGCCGTATTGCGCGAACTGTCCCTGCTGACAGCCGGTCTTTTCCTGCGGCGGCCGTGAAGCGCTGCAGCAGGTAGCAAGACGGGCCCAACCTACTGCCGTGAATCCACTTTCTAAACTTTACATAATGCCCAGTTTAAGCAGATGGTGAAAGCTGTGTGGCTCTTTTCCCGCACGGACTGGCCATAGGAAAACCATGTCTTGGGGATCGCGTGACTACGGCGATGTCTGTCACACGATTGTAGGTCTTCGCCCAAAATAGCCAGGATGAGACCAGGTGCGCAGCATACCTCCTGACTGTTTCCATGCCCAGACGCAAGACTCGGGGGTATTGGCATCGATAGGGAAGTGGTACGGGCCACCGCAGCGGGTATCGCAATCTGGCGTCAGCCCTTTCCCCCGCACGTGATGGATACGAATGAAGGCTGATACTGCAACGTGGGCACTCTTGATCGCAGAAGTGTACGGGGGGATTACGGCGCGGCATCGGGGTAAGACGGTTGACACATCAGGAGGCAAGGTTCCTGATTCCGTGCTGTTTCACGCAGCAACCACTGTCACCAACCTGCACTGTGGACAAACCGTGTGGGCGAGAACCACGCCTGGGACCGTTTATGGTCAGCATGGAAAACAAGACGCAGTCTTCTGATCGCCAAATCAATATCATTCGGTATAATGTTTCTTATACCGAATAAAATAGAGAATCAAGTAGTGGACACAAAGTAAGTGATATGTGCAAGGAGACTTCATCGCCAATTCATGGTCAATATTTGACCACTTGATAACTATATGACGGAAAGAGAATCATGCTGGGGGAAAGGAAGCAGACTAGCGGATGTAGCGAGCTTGTTTCTACTGCAAGGTTCATTACCCCTGTACCTATGTGCGAGTTCACTTGGTTGACCGCACTGTGGGTATCGGAAAGCAGTACCTCTGGATATACCTTTCCTAAATAGCTGTAGGTGTGACAGCAACGGTATGCTCGCATTGGTAAACTGCATACACAGGAAGTTATTATGGGAGGTACCTTGGCCAGACGACAGTTCTATGTGTTGAAGTCCCTGATTACAAAGGCTACGATCTGTCGGGTACGGCGACACATGACCATTTGCAGCCAACGCTTCTTGACCCATTGACGAACGACGCATGCTAAAGGATGCAAACACCCAACCCAAACTCAGAGACTAATACGTTCCTGATAGGCTTTCAGGATCTGGGGCTGTGAATCCAAACCCTGTGGCACGCCATCGTAGCCTGGTGTTGGCATCCCGTGATGCGGGACTCGTCCACGATCACCTCGACGCCACGGTCCCCGCACCCACTAGACTGTACAGTGATCAGGCGATCCGGCAGGCTGAACAAGAAGCCTTGGCCCTGAAAACAGACATTTCACAATCGTTTGGCCAAAGTATAGGAGGGTTCCGAGAACGAAGAAAGCTCCCCTTGTAGTCTCTCCATCTTTTCAAATGAGAGCCCGCATTCTTTTTCTAGAGCATTGGAAATGATTGATGAACCGTCTTGAAAAATATTCGGTCCTACAAAGGGAAACCAGATCAAGTTTACGCCCGTCATGGCAGCCACCGCATATGGATAATGATCTGTATAGTGATAAATCCTGTCGGCCGTAACGTCTCTTGAGTGTTCGGTCCAAGTTACCATCATGAAGTATTGCAAGTCCTGGCACCCCGCTTCCATGGAAACCCAACGGTCGGAATACCGAAAATCATAACTGTTGGAATTGATACACCATGCCAGCTTTACACCGGGTTGCGCAAGAGATTCGATTCTGCCCATGGAGATCCGATGGGAAAGGCAGTCTCCATGTAACGCAATCAACCACAGTTGACTGAAACCGTCGGGATACGTCGCTTCATAGTACCGATTGAAATCCTCAACGCCTTCACGGTACAGACCCAAAGCTATTTTGGACCAGCCACGTCCTCCGTACATATCCCAGATCTTAGAAAGCCTGGAAAAAGTACGCGTCGGTCTCAGTCTCTCAATAGTCATCAACCCCCGATCAAAGTCTGTGATCGCTTCCGTGTACTGCTTCTGTTCCAACTTATGCATCCCCTGTTCATAGCAAGCTTGGACAACATCGGTCTTCTTACGAAACGACGTATCGGTCTTCTTATGAAACGCCGCCGCCAGCCTGGGCATGAAATCCTCCTATATTCTATCTGATACGAAAAGCTTTTGTATTCTTCATCCAGGGAGTAACTTTATCGTCAGGTCCAAATCATTCAAAATGATACACTACTCTTTCCTTCTGCTGTTGGGGCCAGGGCGATTGCATCTAAGCATCTGGCATAGACAAATCTTGAGATAAAAGACGGTCCCGGATGAGGGTAAAACCCGCTTGGACCGCCGCTATCAGGGCGGGGACATCCGTAAAGGAGCGGACCGGCATGGCTTCATGCTTGACGGTGCGGAAGATGCGTTCGATGTCATTCAGCTCGGGGGCATAGGGCGGCAGGTACCAGAGCTGAATACCCCGGTCCTCCAGTTCGGACTGGGCCTCCTGGATCACGTGGCTGTGATGCATCGAAGCGTTGTCCAGCACCACCACGCGCGGGAGGTCGGCCGCAGCGGGGAGTTCCTCGCGCAGAAAGGTCAGCAGGTCAGCGCTTTGCCAGGACCGGGCGGTGAGCTGGCCCGGCAACGGGGTGGCGGGCGTGGTGCCGGGCGCGGCGGCCCCGGGGATGCGCGTAGGGAATGTGGCCGCGCTGCCCACGGCGGCACCAGGTGTAGGTCGGGGGCAGGGTCAGGGCGAAGCCGCACTCGTCCAGGTAAAAGAGGGCCAGTTCGCCGGCCCGGGACTTTTTTTGAGCGCCGCCAGCTCCTCCCGAGCTTGGGCCACCTGCACCGGATCCTGCTGGTGGCGTAGACAGGCCTTCGTGCGGCGGTACCGCGCCCCCATCAGGTGCAGGTACTTGCGTACCGTGCGGGGCCGCAGAGACAGACCTTCTTCCGCCAGGGCCACGGCCAAGGTGGTCGAAGACCACACCTGGTCCGCGGCCAGCAGGCGGTCCAGCGCCTGGATGATCTGGGTACGCCGTACCTGGTGGGGGCCTGTGCCCCGCGGTTTGTGGCGCACCGCCTGGACCCCTTCCGTTTCAAATTGCCGGATCCCACACCGCAACGTGGCTTCGCAACGGCCCAGGTGCTGCGCCAACTGGGGGACCTTCATCCCCGTCGCCGAGAGCAGAAACATCTCCACCCGGTCCCGTTCGCGGGGTTTCAGGGTGGGGTCTTGGCGCAAGGCCTGGAGCTGGGTGCGTTGCGTGGAAGAGAGCTGAACGTACAGGGTCGCAGGCATCGGTACTGGCCTCCGGGGACAGGGTTTCATCACGATTTGATAGCCTACCCTTTTTCTCCAGATTTGTCTATGCCAGATGCTTAGTGCACTGTCTCGGATATAGTTAACCCGGTGTACAAGATTCAGTTCAGGGGACCAGCTTCGAGATTTGCAATGGAGGATGATCCCGACCTTGGTTCAGCCTGAAAGCCATGGTGTGGCTGAGCACTTTGCGGAGAAGGTGATGGCCCAGACATTCACGCAGGGCCGCGATCCCGGCCTCATCATGGGACACCGACCACGAGGTGGCTTCCCCCGACACCTGCACCGCCAACTGCGCTTGCGCGACATCAATGCCCACATAGATCTTGGTCATGGTTCCTTGCTCCGGGTGAAATGGCTACGATTTCTCTCTGACCCAGTCTAGCGGATACGGACTCACAGTCCTGGCAACTTGTATGGTGTATATAACCCATAGATTGTGAAATCTATGGGTATCGGTGAGAGGGACGCGTCGCAGGCAACTGGGTGAGTCAGGGACAACGGTCCTGCACGGCACCGTCGTACCGCAGGGCACCCCTCTAGTATATTTAGAGGTGGCGGTAGCCACTGGCCGGAGCGGCGTCAGCCGCGATCGGCCGCCGACTACCACCATCGGGTGTGACAGACCGGCACCCCTCCTGGTCCACCGGTGTGAGACCGTACGTGAGCGCGGTCGTTACACCCTCTCTCTTCCCGGAACCCGAACAGTTGCCAGGACTGCGAGTCCGCACCCATAGGGTACCCGGCTAGACTGGGTCAGAGAAGAAATCGTAGCCATTTTACCCGGAGCCAGGAACCATGACCCAGACCTATGTGGGCATTGATGTCGCGCAAGCGCAGTTGGCGGTGCAGGTGTCGGGGGAAGCCACCTCGTGGTCAGTGCCCCATGAGGAGGCCGGGATGGCGGCCCTGTGTGAACGGCTGCCCCCCGTGGCCCCGGCGCGGATCGTGATCGAAGCCACGGGCGGTTGGCCGATCACCGTGGCGGCGGCCTTGCCGGCGGCTGGCCTCCCGGTGGCCATCGTCAACCCCCGCCACGCGCGGGAGTTTGCCCGTGCCCTCGGCCAGCTGGCCCAGACGGATGCCCTGGATGCCGGTACGCTAGCGCGGATGGCGGAAGCGCTCTGCCCTCCCGTGCGGCCCGTCCCAGACGCTCAGACGCGCGAATGGCAGGCGTGGCGTGTACGGCGGCGCCAAATCGTGGCCGACATCGGTCAAGAAAAAGCCCGTCACCACCAGGCCTCGCCGGACATCCAGACACTGATTCAGGCCCACCGGGACCGCTGGCAGGCCGACCTGAGGCAGGTGGACCCGCAACTGCAAGTCCTGATCCAGGCCCATCCCGACGGGCCACGCCGGGCCGCCCGGCGGCAGAGTGTGCCCGGGGTGGGTCCGGTATTGACCACCGTGCTGTGGGCGGAATTGCCGGCACGGGGCCAACTTAACCGCCGCCCGATCGCCGCCCTGGTGGGGGTGGCGCCCCTTAACTACGATAGTGGGCAGTGCCGGGGACCTCGCAGAGTGTGGGGCGGACGGGCCTCTGTCCGCCAGGACCTCTATATGGCCACCCTGGTCGCCACCCAAGGGAATCCCGTGATCCGGGCCTTCTACGGCCGGCTGCGGGACCGGGGCAAACCCCCCAAGGTCGCTCTCACGGCCGCCATGCGCAGGCGGCTCACCCTCCTCAACGCCCTGATGCGCGACCAGACCTGCTGGCAGGAGCACCTTCATACCGTGTCGGAAGCTTGACTTGCAAGACAGTTGCTCCCGTCTTTGGTGGCTCCGAACAGATACAAGGGCAGCAGGCCCGCAACTACAAGTACGGAGGACAAGGACACAAGCATGGTACAGGCGGAGGGGAGAACAGGGTAGTGATAGCAGGGATAGACGTGTCCAAGGCCACCTTGGAGGTATCGATGGCGGAAGGGCCCGTGTGCCGCTTCGCCCACAGCGGCCCGGGCATCCGCCGCTTGCTGCAGCATATGGAGCGCGCGGGGGTCACACAGGCGGTGTGCGAGTCCACCGGCGGCTATGAGCGGCTCCTGGTGAGCCGCCTCCGGACCACGGCGATCCAGGTGCCGGTAGCCCATCCGCTGCGGGTGCGCGCCTTCGCACGCGCCTGTGGCTACGAGGCGAAGACAGACCGGCTGGAGGAGGAGTACCAGGCCTTGTTACAGCGCAGTGTGGCCCTGTGCCGACAGGCTACGCTGTACCGCAGTGTACCGGGGGTAGGCTCCCTGACCGCGGCCATGCGGGTGGCCTTTCTACCCGCACCCTGGGGCGGGTCAATGGGACAGCAAGGCGTTAACCTCGCTGGTGGGGCTGGCCCCGTGGTCGCGAGACAGTGGCCACAAGCGCGGTAAGCGCTCGATCCGGGGCGGTCGGACCGCCGTGCGCCAGGCGCTGTCTAGGGCGGCGATGTCTGTGATTCGGATCAAGGGCCTCTACCGACGTTTCTATCAGGGCCTGCGGACGCGAGGCAAAGCGGGTAAAGTCGCCCTCATCGCGGTCATGCGCAAGCTGCTGCTGCACCGGAATGCGGTAGCCCGCCGCGGAACGCCCTGGTTACCACAGTCCGAGTGGTCATCTTCTGCCTAAACTTTCAAATACCTTGACATTTAACACAGATACTGTGCGGGTTCCGGGAAGAGAGAGGGTGTGACGACCGCGCTCACGGACGGTCTCACACCGGTGGACCAGGAGGGATGCCGGTCTGTCACACCCGAGGGTGGTAGTCTGCGGCCGATCGCGGCTGACGCCGCTCCGGCTGGTGGCTACCGCCACCTCCAAATATACTAGAGGGGTGCCCTACAGTGTTACGGTGCCGGGCAGAACGATGGTCTCTGACTCACCCAGTTGCTCACGACGCGCCCCTCTCACCTAACCCTACAGATTCCCTCATCTGCAGGCCTAATACAACATACAAGTTGCTCTCAGCGGTGGCACCCCCTGTGGGTAGCCAATGAACTGTCACTACCGGTGGCAGCAGGTGACTGCCCTGCGAATTACCACTGTAGTATTAGGAAATGAATACATGTTTTTTCATCACAAACTGTCATACCAGCCCAAGTCACGCAAGTCTTCGGACAACCATTTATTGGCCAAGCGTGTTGCTGGTTGAGCATCAAATACATCAAGATGCTCCTTACCGAATCGTAACCACGGTGATGTCCGGGATTCAGGACGTAACTCGCTGAACCCTTGCTCTACTTCAATCCAGTAGGATTGGACATCTTCAAGCGTCCAGTTGGGTCTCGCCAAAACTATCTCTGTGGTAGTTTCTGCCTCAGCGGGAAGTACATGGAGGCGCCAGGAAAGCATAGGACATTGCGCCACGCTTTTGACATTCTGTCTGCAAGGCACTGACAAGAAGCCCTCCAGTCTGACCGGAAGCATTTGATACAGTCTGAGTCTATGGCGGAAAGCTTGAAACCATTGTTCAATCATTTCCCGGTAAACTTGCAGAGCTGCTGTAAAGATGGCATTTGTGCGCTCCAGTAGGCGTTGGTCACTGTATGATGTCCATACCCATTCCGAGGAAGGAGCCATGTCTGCCGATGGCCAAGGTTCGGAGAGGGATTCTTGGCCAGATGCCATCAATTCATCCAGACATTTCTCAATCACTTGCCAATCCTTTTGGGCCAATATTATTCCTGCCGGATTTTCAGGAGAGCTAAACTGAAATAACTTATGACTGTTGCTTGAGGCAAGGTTGCCAATCTGGCTCGTCATCTGTTGCAGGCTTTCCGGTTGAAAGAGGCACCAAAGTTCCCAGGCAAATTCCCCAAATGCCGCTTCTGAGCCCAACAAGAAGTCCAAAAAGCGTTGTTGCAATTGACTCGGGGGTTCAAGACGGTCTCTGAGAGACCTTACCAACCATCTTCGTGCAATCATCCATGGCCACACAAATGGATGGCGGCACGGGTCCTGAATGAACTCAGACCAACCTGGCTCTATCAAATAGGCAGGCGGTTCTCCAACTGGAGAACGTTGTTCTGTTCCGATATACCAGCGCGTGAAAAATCCGGAATCACTGATATCAATACCCAGTGGGGCTATCTCTCCATCAGGACTGACGGGACCAATAGCAGAGAATAGCCTTCCCAGTCCCTTCTTCCAGTCCTCTATGGCCTGCCGAATCTTGTGACCCGCTGTGGATGGTGTTTCCTGAGCTAAGAAATCGGTACCACTTTCCAATTGTCTATTGTCATATTCCTGCAACAAGAGCCCCGCCAAACCTGGATCGTGGATAACTACCCGGGATATCAGGGAGCAAATGAGGTTACTGTCCGTGCACTCCATCACAAATCGCAAAGGAATCAGCCACCTATCCAATGCTGGCAGGACTTCCTCAATCTGGACTGTATTCTCTATCAATGTTTGTGCCGCAAACCACTCTCTGAATACCGCCAGCGTAAAATCTACCTTGCCTTGGTATTCACGGACCAAGCGTGAATCTGCCAGAAATTTTTGATCGTAGCGATTGGCACAGACTTCATCCGTGTTGACCCGAGAACCACAACTGACTGCCTTCAGGGCCAAGGTTTTCAGCAACTCATAAGCTCTCTCCGACAGCTCTCCAGCCTCAAAGCATTCACGTCGAGCCAACTGGTTAATCAACTGGCTACGGTTTGACATAGTAAACTCCGGCCTCTGTCGTAATTCGGTCCCGACCATAACCGCAAACAACGGAGTACATATGGCTTCCCGCATAGATGGCGGCCAATCGGAATGAAACCGTTGCACGTCTTGTTGTGCAAATTTGCTTGTCAATTCGATAGCCTGTCGGGTATCTAGGATGGGTATTTCTTCCCCTTTAATCTTGTCTATGTCCAATTGGGGCAACAGCCTGCTTGTAAGAATCACAGTTGCCTTGCTGTTGGAACGCGTATAGGTTTTGGCTTGCCTAATCACCTCATTCGCTTCAGATACCCCTCTTTCATCTATTCCATCGATAACGATGAATATCCCCAGGGCTGGGTCAAAGGAATAGACCTGGCTCATCTGATCAATGTAATCTGCCAAGGGTCCACTCAGGTTCCGAGCTTCCGCGAACAGTGGGTATGGATGAGAAAAATCATCCATGGACCGATTGACAGCTTGCTGGTACTGCCGTGCCACAGCAAGGGACTTGCCTGATCCCTGATCGCCAATAACCAGGTATGCACCAGGGCTGAAAGTCGTCAGAACATTGCCTACACAGGGGTCTTCTGCCAAAGCGGTTGCCATTGTCTCAGGTACCCCCAGCGAGATCCACGTCTCCGTAATCCCGGCTAAGGACTGCTTGTGTTCTTGCTGCAACTTGCTGATGCGGGCAGGTAGTAATTCCGGACTACGATAATGCAGAATAACCTCATCATGCAGTGCGCTACGAATGTGGCATTCCAGATTCTGGCTGGTGGCAACCTCTTTCCACTTGGCACGGTCTTGAACCTCCTCTATCAAGTCTGTTGTCTGTACATCTCTGGAACCTGATGGCAGGAGAAAGGCCAGAAGTCCGATACCTTCATTCATACATGTATGGATTTCATCAATAACTGGTTGGGTTGTCTTACAGCCAACCAGCCATATCACCAAATCGGCCTCCCGTACTTTCTTTAGGTATAGTTCCCGAGGAGAAACAGTGCTGGCAGGAGTATCCTCAAATAGCCAAGGCTGGGTAACCGGAAAGTTGCTAACCGCTTCTTTGGCTATCTGACGTTCCTCTTCCAGGTTTTCAATTACGCTGCTAATGAAAACCCGCAGTTTGACTTCACTGGGGAGAGAGGATGAATCTTCTTGGGACATCAATTGTTAACCCTTCATGAAGCGGTTCAATGTGGAATGGAAGCTCAATTCCAGTGACAGGACGATGTAAGGAAGAGCAACTCTCATTCCCATTTGGAATGAGAGCATTCGCTTGTTCAGAACTCGCCAACACTGCTGTGTCATATAGAAGGAGCATATCAGACTCAGTGGGATGGGGTGGCATTAAGCCAGACCTACCAAGTCGGGGCGAACTCGGCTGCATCTAGGTAGAAAAGATTCAGGGCACACTCACAAAGTTCTTGCGCGCTGGCCATGCCTCTTGAACCTGCGTCCCCGCACCGGGATTATGTGTGCTTCAGGCACAAGCGTCCAAAATTGTCGTAGGTCGAGAGCTTAGACGCTTGGCACCTATGAGGAATATCCCGACTTAGAGCCCCTCGAAGATCATTCACCTTATCCAATCGTTGCAGCTCTCTTTACTCCTGCATGAAACTACTCACACGATATGCAACAGTCCTGTCTTAGCAGATCATCTTGTCAGTGATGGCAGAGATCGGAATACCTCTGTGAATCTGAAAGAAGGCTATGGGAAAATCGTGATGTTACCAAATAGACAATCTGAGAATCGATCCGAACTGCAAAGTTGCTTACCTCTATAGAAACCAGACATCCTGCACATATCGGTTGAGTAAGTTCAAGAACGAAACAAAAGCCGGTGTCCGCAAAACACCTGTTTTACGGACAGGGGCGTGGGTAAGTAAACTTTGAACCTCATGTGAAGGATGTGGTGTCCGTAAAACCGTCCGTAAATCTACGTCCGTATTTTATCCATAGTTAGGGTTTTATGTACAATAGGTTATCGGATCAAGCCTGAAAATCACTTTGCCATGACACAGCGCATCGGATACGCCCGCGTCAGCACAATTGACCAGAATCTGTCCCTGCAACGGGACGCACTCCTTCAGGCCGGTTGTGTCCGGATCTTTGAGGATCGGCTGTCCGGGGCCAAGACGCGGTCAGAACGCCCTGGTCTCAATGAAACTCTCGACTACCTACGCGCAGGCGATACTCTGGTTGTGTGGCGACTTGACCGTCTGGCCCGTTCCTTGCGTGAATTGCTATCGATTGCCCAGCAGCTGCAGGAGAGGCACATTGATCTGCATTCCCTCCAGGAACAGTTGGACACGGGTACGGCCACCGGACGCTTGCTGTTTCATCTGTTCGGTGTGCTGGCTGAATTCGAGCGCGACCTGACGCGGGAGCGGGTACGGGCGGGGTTACAGGCTGCTAGGGCACGAGGACGCAAGGGAGGTCGACCCAGAGCCCTGACCCCTGACCAGATTGTGCGGGCTAGTGAATTAATGAGGAACCGTCAACTTAGTATAGGCGAAATCACTTCCCTGCTCGGGGTGAGCAAATCCACGCTCTATAAGTATTTACACCCTAACGGCACACCCCGCCAGAATGATCCTCAACCTGAATGAATTACATTGGCTCCATCGCCAATCTGGCTGCAACAGAGATTGCATTTCGGTAAGACGCCCGATGGATGCATAAACAGGCAGTCAAAAAGATTGCCATAGAAAGAGTAGGATAAGCATACGAGAAGCCTGCTACACCAAGTTGTGGAACTCTTGTCCTGCTGTGTATTCCTGAAACCGGCGATTTGCAAGGACGCATCTACTAAACAATGATTACCTGTCTGTCTGGGAGTTCGATACAGATGCTGCGTCTGGTGTCAGAACCTGATTCAGCAATTCTTCGATCTGGCCGAGGTCGTTGCGGTCCAGGATTTCCTTCTTACGTAGGATTTCCAGTAGTTGGGCTACCGCCAATTCCAGTTGGCGGTTCTCATGTTCCAAAAACCGAATCCGGGCATCCTGGTCATTGTCCCGCCGGTCTTGGCTTCCTATCTCCTCATTTAAGCGGCTGATGGCCCTTTGCTGTTCGTGGTGTTGAAAAGACTGGATCAAGTCCCAGAGCATGGGGTTTCCTCCTTCGTCAGCCCAAGGCGGCAGTTTGCATGGTGGCACAACCACCTGACGTCATCCTATCACGCCCTGTAATTGACGTATGGTGTTAAGCCACGGTCTTTATGTCAATAAAAATGCCGGGGCGTCTGAGTGGGGAAAGAAAATTTCTGATTGAACACTTTAGAGACGAAGTAATCCAACCTTTTCTCCAGGACGGCAAACGTGATGCTAACCGCCATTGGCCCAGGTGGAATTATCTTCGCTTGACTCAGCTTCAGGAGCTATGTCCAGTTCCTGCTGAAAGGGCCAGGTTGGTAGTTTCTCATCCGCAGCAAGGTTTACTTCTGCCAACGGGATGGCAAATGGTTCGTTCTGCCAGCGGTTTCGTTCAGGATCAAAGATACCCAGGTCCCACTGAACACAGGTTACAGCCTGGCGGTGATAGGTATCAATCTGCAGTCCTACGAGAGTTACTGGATGAGGGGTATTCGTGTAAGCATCATCATAACCACGCAACAAGGCTTGGCGAACAGCTTCCACAGCATTGCTGTCAGTCCTGATCTCTACGATCCAGATACGTTCCAAGGTGTCCGCAATCAAGTCAGCGCGACCATGACGACTGGGGATCTCTACCAGCGGATGAAAACCTAATACATCAGTCCAGCTATATAGCAAAGCCTGGTAGAAATATTCACGATCTAGAACAGTGACCCGATCCCGGTGGGGATGGAGGGGATAGGGGATGCGGGCAAGGTACTGATTGCAGGCCTGGTAAAAAGCCTGCGCATTGTTCTGCAACCAGGCTTGGCGCCAAGCCATAGCCAGGGGAGATACCAGCGGCCAGTCCTTGGCATTGGCGGCAGAAGGTAAATGCTGGCGCAACCATTCCATTAAAGGCCCACGGAAAGTCTCAATGATTTCACGGTTGGGAAAGTCCAGACACAATTCTGTTGTTCCGGATTCTTTCTGCCTTCTGGCATGGGTGAGATAACCGGTTTGGTACAGCAAGGCCGTAAAATCGGGATTTTGTACATCGTAGGCAGTGCGAACGATGGTTTGTACCACAGCAGTGGGCTGGGGGGCCACAGGCAACCTTCGCTGGCGTAAATGCTCTATGGCAGGGTCTAGCAACGGAGGCAGTTCATGTATTTTGGCTGAAACCTGCAAGACCCGTTGCAACATACCAGTGTTACCACTTTCCGCCCAGTAGTTGGGAAGATTGTCCATATTCATGTTCCGGGCTTCTTCTGGATACTGCATGGCATCCAAACATTGCAGAAGAGACCAGGGGTTATACACAGGTTCGCTGTCAGGGGCAAAACGATATCCGTTGTAGTGTCGGGCCAAGGCCTGATACAGTCCTTCGGGCTGGGTCTGCATATTGAGTGCCGCCGTTTCCAGGAATGGCTGCCAGAAACCGTGGTTCAGGTCTTCCTGGGTAATGCCCAACAATGTACTGAAACGGGGAGATGCAGTAATGTCAACGAGGTGGTTGGCTCCCGAAAACAATCCGGTGCGGGCAAAACGGGCAATACCGGTGACCAATGTAAAGCGCAGGTTTCCCGGATAATCCTTGAGCACGCCATAGAAGGCGCGCATGACATCAACGATTGCTGTTACCTTGTCCCGATCCTGTTGCAGGTTTTCGTTGATCGGAATGTCATATTCATCCACCAACACCACTACACCACTGCCTCCAGATCTTTCAGCAGGGCGGGTCTGGGCCAGATGATTCAAGTACTGTTCCAACATTTCCGCAGGTGTCTGCCGGAATATGTGTCTCTCTGGATCCAAAGGTGGGGACACCTGAAAGATGGAAAAGGCTGAGTCGCCGGCCAGCCGCCACATGTAACGACAGAGGGCTTGTTCCAGCTCTACTGGATCATGAATGTTGCGCAACCCCATGGTCAGCTGCAGAACAGGAAGAGTATTGTGTTTCCAGTCCCAATGAGCATCATCATAGATCCAGGTACCGCGAAACATCTCCCGATTACCCTGAAACAATTCGGCCAGTGTGGACACTAATAGAGACTTGCCAAAACGTCGTGGACGGGCCAGAAAGAGATGGGCTGGTTCCCGCGCCATGGTAGCAATCAGGGGTGTCTTGTCGATATAGGCATAGCCTTCCGGCGCATGGGTTGAAGGCCTGAAGTCTCTGAATCGCCTGATATTGACAGGCAGCCGGCTCATCAGATTTCACTTCCTGTGTATGCAGTTTACCAATGCGAGTTGTGCAGATGTATCCAGGGATAACTCACAAGATGTTTATTCTTGTCATTAAGCTCTTGCGGTAAAAGTGGATAGCCATAGCCCTTGTCCAGATTGCCAGGACCAAGAGAGACATGATATTCACGATGATGAATGATCCCTGCCAGGATACGGGAGACTTCCCGGACAGGCAACGGCATCGGAATGGCACTGGGTCTTTTTGCCCCCCACGGGACTATGGCTACAGCTGCAACCATGAGCCGATCAACATGCGTCAATGTTCCAGACAGGAATTCACCTGTACCACAGCCCGGCAACAAATCCCCTGTTACGAAAGCATCTGGATGAATCCATCTTCACTGAGCACTTCGATACCCAGATCGCGGGCTTTCTGCAGTTTGCTCCCTGCTGCCTCTCCGGCCAGAAGAAAATCCGTCTTGCTACTGACTGACCCAGTTACCTTACCACCTCGCATCTTGATCATTTCAGTCACCTGATCACGGGTATGGTTCGCCAATCTGCCCGTAATCACAAAAACCTGTCCCTGCAGGCCTGAATCTTCCACATATGGTGCCGGGGACGCTTGAGAGTCCCCTACATCCAGTCCGGCCAGGTGCAACCGGTACAACTCATGGCGATTCGACGGGGCGGCGAAATGGCCAACAACCGCTTCCGCAATCTCCTGGCCTACGCCATCAACGCTTTCCAACTGGTCGGCCGTAGCATGGGCGAGGGTCAAAAGATTGGGAAATTGCGCTACGATCAATTCTGCGACCTGTGCACCTACGAATGGAATTCCCAAAGCCGTGAGCAGACGGGCAGGTGGACGTTCCTTGGCGGCCCCTAGACCATCCTGCAGTTGGCGAATGCGCTTTTCCCCATAACTCTTGACCTGCTCAATCTCGTTCCATGGCAAGGCATACACATCCGACAGCCGCTGGATCATCTTCAATTCCACAAACAGTTCGGCTTGCCTAGAACCAAATGACCGAATGTCAAGTGCTGCCCTCGAGACGAAATGCTCCACGGCGCGTATCAGTTGTCCGGGGCATGATCGATTGGTGCATTTGAAGGCGACTTCACCTTCACTTTGTACCAGCGGCGTGTTGCATCGGGGACACACCTCAGGTCTGGACCAGACCTGTTCCTGGCCTGTACGCAGTTCTGGCAGGGCCTTCAACACCCGTGGAATTACATCACCCGCTCGAGTAACCAATACCGCATCGCCAATCCGCAGGTCCAGGGTTTGAATATAGTCGAAATTGTGTAGCGTGGCATGTTCAACCATCACGCCACCTATATTGACAGGCTCAAGCGTGGCCCTGGGTGTTACCGTGCCTGACCGTCCGACGAATACTTCAATGTTTTTCAGACGTGTGATGGATTTAGCCCCTTCATATTTGAAGGCGGTAGCCCAACGGGGCTCCTTGCCTGTGTAACCCAATCGTTCCTGGAGTTCTGACGAGTCGATCTTGATGACCAATCCGTCCATCTCATAGGGCAAGGTTTGCCGTACCTGATCCATATTTTCTACATGGGCCAGAAGATCCTCAAACCGTTCATCCGCAAATCTCTGTATATGGTCAGAGACCGGAAATCCTAGTTCCCTGAGATAAGCCAAATGAGCCTGTTGGCTGGGCTCAATCCCTGCATCGGAGCTGGCACCGATCAGTTGGAATACCCATAACTGCAAGGGACGATCAGCACTTATCTTGGGATTCAGTTGACGAAGACTTCCCGCCGCGAAGTTGCGGGGATTCGCATATATTTGCCTGCCCTGAGTTTCCTGTGACTGATTGAATTCCTCAAAATCCTGCCGTGTTACGTATATTTCACCCCGGACCTGGAGACGGGATGCTACGGGCAGAGCGCATTGCGGATTGGCGGGCAAACGGAGGGGAATCTGGGGAATGGTGCGGAGATTGGCCGTTACGTTTTCGCCCACCTCTCCGTTACCCCTTGTTGCTCCCAAGTGAAAGATGCCGTCCTCGTAATGCAGTATTATGGACAAGCCATCAATCTTCGGTTCCACCACATAAGTTAACCGACTCAATGCCTCACCGGCCAGTTGCCGATGCAGACGTGCCCGCCAATTCTGCAGTTCGTCCAGACTGAAGGAATTGCCTAGGCTCAGCAACGGAACCGGGTGGAAGACCTTGTCAAACTGATCGTGGGGTTCCCCACCTACCCGCTGGGTCGGACTTTCGGTGGTCACAAGGTCCGGATAGGCTGTTTCCAGGCGTTGGAGCTCCCGCAACAGTGCATCAAACTCCTGATCACTGACGATTGGAGTATCCAGTACATAGTATCGGTACTGGTGCTCCAGAATGGCGTTTCTCAGGGTTTCAACACGAGCAGCCGCCTGCCTTGGGAAAGCCATTATCCTCTCATTAATTGCTCGGTTGTCAATTGGGACCCTTCGACCCAGCCAACCAACCCATCTTCGGCTTGCAGGCGCCACCATTCTGTACCATCTATTTGGACAGGGTAATCGCTGTACCCCCGTCCCGGCTCAATGATTTGAAACGCGGTGCCTGATTCGTATCGTTCGGCAATTAGGTTGGTGTCCGAAGTACCAGGTTCCATCCAGAGGTAAGTGAATTCTGTAGTTGACACAGCGTAGACTGTTGTTCCCTGGCCCCAAGGTACCGGCGTGGGTGTTACTTCTGGTACCGGCGTGGGTGTCATTGTCGGCGTAGGTTCTGCTGTCGGCGTACTTGCGGCTAACCCTACCGTTTCGCCGTTCTCCACTCCCTGAGGTGTGACTTCGGTATTCGCAGGCTCCCTTATAACATTCCCCAACGTGCCAAGCTCTGGGCGAAAGGAATCCAGTATGCCGGCCATTCGAGCCTGTGCATTTGCCCCAACCCACTCGGAGAGATCAATTCTCTCCATCAGTAACGGCCACTGATTGCGGGTCAAGCCCAGTAAGGTGACAGTACTCAATACAAGAATCCAACGCCGGACACGACGCCTCCTGGGATTCTTGACCGATTGGACGGGAGGAGGAGCGGGGATCGGCGGGGCTTTACGTCGGAAGAATGAACGCAAGTTCATACCATATCCATTTCAGACAGGGCTGACTGCAGATTTTGCACGACAAAACTCCAGCACTTCATCTAACGGACGAGTGTTGAGTACATTAGTCGGTTCAAGCCCAGCTCGGCGGGCTACACCCATGCCATAACGCATGACGTCCAGATCATCAATGGAATGGGCATCACAATTCAGTACCAACAGACATCCGGCATCTGCTGCCATTCGGGTGTATTGGTCATTCAGATCAAGACGTGCTGGATTACAGTTAATCTCTACGGCCGTTCCTGTCTGTTGGCAGGCCCGTAGTATGCGGGGCACATCAAGCGCAGTTGGGGGACGACTCCCAAGCAATCGGCTGGTAGGATGTCCCAGAATATTGACATAGGGATTGTGGATGGCCCGTAAACAACGGGCTGTGATAGTGTCGGCATCCTGACGCAAGGAACTGTGTATGCTGGCTACTACCACATCCAGTCGGGACAGTACATCATCTTCCAGTCCCAGCGATCCATCTGCAAGAATCTCGGCTTCTATTCCCTTCAAGAGCCGGAAATCCAGCCCTTCCTCGGCAAACTCATGGTTCAAGGCTTCAATTTCGACAGCCTGCTGGGCTAGGAGCTTACCATCAAGACTGTCCCCGAAACCGTGACCAAGCCCATGATCAGTGACTCCCCAGTACGAATACCCACGGTGCTTGGCAGCCTGGGCCATTTCTTCCAGCGAATTCCTGCCATCACTGTAGTTGGTATGAGCGTGAAGCTCCCCCCGTAAATCACAGGAGTCAAGCAAGTCTTTGGCTTGTCGTGGTGCAAGCAAGGTAGGAGTTCCCAGCTTGGTTCTTTGTTCAGGCGCCAGATAGGGAATACCGAGTTGGGCCAGGAATCCGATTTCATCTGATACATCTATCTCGGCTGGTTCGCTAGTGCTGGCGTCCTCAACTGTTCCTGGCTTGGTCCAGCCGCCGGATACTGCTCTCAAACCTAATGTCCTACCGTGCTCAAGAAGTGAAGCCCAGAAGAATTCATCTCCCGTGGTGTGTACAAGATCAAACCACCAGCCAGTTGAAGTGGTAAACAGCATGTCTACATCGATTCCAGCATGCAATGTCACTTTGCACGAAGATTCAGATCGGGCGGATATTCGTGCCACTTCAGGCAATTCCCGGGCGATGTCAACAACTGTATCTGGGGCATTGGTCTGGACCAGAATCTGGGCTATTGTAATAGTTTCCTTCCACTGCCGTAGCTCCCCCGTTAAGGCCAAGCGAGGTACATTTTTCTCATCTGTAGCAGCTCGCAGATGGGCCAAGAACCTCTCAGTATGGGGCAACACAAAACCAATTGGATCAGCAGACCTTTCGTCGCTACGCATTGTCTCGATGGCCGCCAACAATATTGCTTCTGATCTCGCAGTGAATCCTTTGAGGGTGCGCAGTTTCTTCTGCTGTATAACAGAAAAAAGTTCGTCAACAGTGGTAATACCAATATCTTTCCACAAAGTGATAGCCTTCCGGGGACCAACCCCCGGCAGCCGCATCACCTCAACCAATCCTTCAGGAAACTCTCGTCTAAGCGTGGCATAAGTCTCCATCTGACCTTGCGCAAAAAGGGTTTGGATTTCCCGTGCAATGCCCTTGCCAACACCTTCAATATCCTCAAGCCGATTCTGCGCGACGGCATCGGCAATCCCGGACTCCAAAGCTACAATCTGATTTGCTGCTTTTTCAATTGCGGCTATACGAAACCTGTTCTCGTCCTTCAGCTTCATCAGGTCTGCCATGCCCTGCAAGGCCTCTGATACTTCACGGTTGGTGTAGATCCGATCAGGCATTACGGTGAAACTCCTGCAGATGGTCTCATAACCATATTTAACACGCAATGGTCGTGACTCTGTTGCTCACACGAGATCGCCTGTGAGGAATTAGCTGCCTTTTCCCAAGTATCAGAGGAACCCTGTGGCAAACAGCATAACCCCTGGTACCAACTTCCGTATTGCCAAGGGTTCATGCTAACTTCTGTCCCGCCTCCAGTTAGCATGGTAGCGACCTGTAGGATCCCTCTGCTCAATGATACGATCCCGGTCGGTGGCAAGCTTGTACTGGTTAAATGCGTATTCAAATTCCTCCTGATGCACATCGAAACCGTGCTGTTGTGACCACCGGAAGAAGACAGATATCTCTTTTTCCGCCGTTACCAATTCCCAATAGAATAGCTCTGCAATGGGGCCTCCTGTCGCCAAAGACTCCGATTCATGAAAGGCATGCAAGGTTTTTCTTCGATCATAGGAAACCTGCCGAAACTCAGCTTTCCATCCTTGGCTTTCGGGTGCGTCAGCCACACTATCCAATATGACATAGTCTGCCATTGGTGATCCATTCAAAGGTAATCCAATGCTACCGGGATTGATAATATGCCACTCCTGGGCCCGTAACTCGTCCGGCCTGAACGGAGGATTGGGAGACTTTGGGGACGGAAATCCCGGCGAACGTGCGATCCGGCGTTCGCCGGGCACGTGTGTATGGGCTGTGATCACCGTATGCTGGGGTACCTTGGCCAGCAGGTGGGCTGCCTCTATGTCGGAATACTCGACAAAAAGGCCTGCACGGGGGTCCCCGGGCATTCCATGTACAACCCGGAGAGGTTCCGTTCCCGGCCACATCAGGGCCAAGTCATCCGGCAAAGTTGCCAGGTAATTCCCTACGGGCGGAGGAATGGTGCGCTGGAGGGAATGCAATGCCCCCCAGCGCTGCTCATTGTTGACATCGGGATGAATACGATTGGAGTTGAAATCCAGGTAGTAATATTCATGATTGCCGCGGATAACCAACCATTCCTGCCTCATAACATACTCCACCACCTCAACACTAAAAGGCAGCGGATTAATCAGATCCCCCGCGAGGATCACATAGTCAGGAGTCAGGGAACTAAAGTCTGCCATGACTGCTTCCAAGGCAGGCATGTTCCCGTGAATATCTGCGATGACTGCCAGTCTCATGGAATCAGGTTGTATTCAGATGGTTAACTTAGACAATCTTGCAGCGATGGCCTTGGCCAACGCTTTGGCCCTAGCCGGAGCATCACCTACATAGCCGTCAACGTCCAGGAGACTGCGGATTTGATCTGGAGCAAGCCAGCTTCGGATATCCGCATCAGCCATAAGCCGCTCGTCCAGATTGTTGGGTCTGCCCTGCTGCACCTCACGCCAAACTTCCAGGGAATGAAGTCGAATGATTTCGTGTAATTGCTGACGATCACCTCCTGCCTTGGTCGCCGCCAACAAGATGCGTTCGCTGGCAGCAAATTTGCCATAAGTCTCAAAGGTAGTGGCTATACGTCCCGTATCCAGTTCCAGGGTCTGCAACAATCGGATCGCCTTGTCCAGGACTTCATCTGCCAACAAGAAAACCTCAGGCAAGTACAGGCGCCGGTTACCGCTATCATCCAAAGTGCGTTCCAGCATGGAATTGGCATGGTTTTGCCAAGCTACCATAACCTGGGCAGTAATTTGTCGGGCCAGACTGCAAATATTTTCTGCAGTAATAGGATTGCGCTTGAAAGGCATGGCACTGGAACCGACTTGGTGTGAGCCAAAAGGTTCTCGCCATTCTCCCATCATTTCCCCTTGTAACAAACGGCAATCAAGTGCGAATTTATGCAAACTGGATGCCAGTCCTCCCAATGCCTGCAGGACATCCAGTTCCTGCTTGCGTGACATGGTTTGAGTGGCAATGGGAAAGGCCGCGATGCCCAATTTGGCCATGACTCTTTCTTCCAGGTCAGCTGCCGTGTATGGGGTGCCTTGCAACAGGTCCTGGTAACTGGCTGCCGTCCCCACCGCCCCCTTAATCCCTTTTCCCTTCAATTCACTGAATAGCAGCTGTAGGGCGTTGAGGTCCATCAGCCAGTCCTGACCATACACCGCCATGCGGTAGCCTACGGTTGTAGGTTCGGCTGGCTGAATGTGAGTAAAGGCCATGGCAGGTATATCAGCCCATTGCTCAATACGAGCCCTGGTGCATTCCAGAAGCTCCTGCAATTTGCCAATCAGGAGCTGCAAACCAGCTTGCATCCGCAACGCATCCATGTTGTCCAGAGCGTCATTGGACGTGGCTCCCAAATGAATGATGCCACCTCCAATGGGACATTGCTCGGCATAGGTCATGATTTCTGCCACGAGATCGTGTCTTACATCCTTCTCGATTTCAGCAGACCGTACCAGATCGATGTCATCCTTGTGTGCACGGAGGTCAGCTACCTGTTCGGAGGAAACGATTCCGCATTCTGCCTGTCCCTCAGCCAAGGCTACCCAGAAACGCCGGATCAACCGTCGTCTGTGTTTTTCGCACCACAGTTGGCGCATGGCAGTGCTACCGTAACGCCAAGTCAAGGGGGAAATGAAGGTTTCATGGGTGAATTTCATGGATGGCTGTCTCCCCCCTTACCCGGCGAAAGAATACGGTGACACTGCCACTTGGGCCAACAGTCAGGTTTAGTTGGTGATAATCTGATCGCGTTCCGGACCTATGCCGATAAAGGGCATGGGCAGATTCACACTTTCCTGGATAAAGGACAAAAACTCCCTGGCTTGCAGAGGCAGCTCAGCGGTACTTCTACAATCCTTTGTCGATTCCTGCCAGCCATCGAATTCCCTGTAAAAGGGCTTGACGAGAGACAGGGTTGCCGTATCGGGAATATAGTCTGTTTCCTGGCTGCCATCAGGCATTTCATAATGAGTACAGACCCTAATGCACTCGAATTCATCCAGAACATCTAACTTGGTTATTGCCAGATCAGTCAGTCCGTTGAGCCAAGACCCGAAACGCAATGGCACCAGATCAAGCCAGCCACAGCGGCGCGGCCGGCCTGTGGTAGCCCCATACTCTCCGCCAATGTCCCGTAGTCTCTGCCCTGATTCATTTTCCAATTCTGTGGGAAAAGGCCCCGTACCCACAGCGGTGCAATAGGCTTTGGAAATGCCAATGACGCGTTGGATCGCTTGCAGGGGGAGTCCTGCGCCTACTGCTGCGTAAGCAGCCGAAGGATTACTGCTGGTCACAAAGGGATAGATTCCCCAATCGAGATCCCGCATGATCCCCAACTGTCCTTCCAGCAACACATGGTCATCCTGCTCCAAAGCACGCCTGACGATGGGAACCGTATCCACAATCCGATGGGCCAGAGCCTCTCGGGCCTGTTGGCAGACCGCAAAAATCTCGCCGGTATCTACGGGAGACGCGCCTAGGGTGGACATGTAACGATTGGTACGGGACGCAGCGTTTTCCAGACGTTCTTCTAGCCAAACATTGTCCAACAGATCACCCAGACGCAATCCGGACCGGGCCATCTTATCAACATAGGCGGGGCCAATACCGCGCTTGGTGGTACCGATCTCCTGACCGGCCTCACGCGCCTTCTCTTCCAGTTCATCCTGCTCCCGGTGATAGGGGAGCAACATCTGGGCACGACTGCTGATCCAGAGGTTCTGGGTGCTCACACCCGCCTGTTCCAGCGTGGCAATCTCTTCCAACAAAGCCAGTGGATTGACGACACAACCGGTTCCGATAATGTTCGCGGTGTCCGGATTGAAGATGCCACTGGGCACAAGGTGCAAGGCAAATTTGCCATACTCATTTATTACCGTGTGTCCAGCATTATCTCCGCCCTGGAAACGAATTACCAGATCGGCATTTTGCGCCAGATAATCAATGATACGTCCCTTACCTTCATCCCCGTATTGGGTACCCACAACTACTGTCACGGCCATGGTTTACTCTCTTTTCTTGTGACATTCATCGGCTGCAATGGTTTTGGCACCGTTCAGATTCGGGATTCACCCCCATCGACGTCCAGTACTGCTCCAGTTACCCATGAGGCTTCATTTGAGCACAAGTATAGGGCTGCATGGGCAATGTCCACAGGTTGTCCCATACGGCCCAGAGGAATCAGTGGCAACTGGGATTCGAAAAATTCCGGTGGCTGTTCGTCAAATGCTTCTGTCAGTACCAGTCCTGGGCGAATCACATTGGACCTGACACCCTCGGTGGCCAGTTCTATAGCCAAATGTCGACTGAGACCTTCCAAACCGGCCTTACTGGCCGTATAGGCCGCGTCATCGTATTCTCCGGCCACGGCACTGACGCTACTAATGTGCAGGATACAGCCCATGGATTGGATAAGCTCAGGCAAACACAGACGACACAGATGGAATGCCGCGTCCAGATTGGTCCCCATGACATCCTGCCAATCCTCCGCTTCAAGATCCTGAAAGGACTTACCCGCAGAAATGGAAGCATTGTTGACCAGGATATCCAACGATTCCATATGTTTCAGGGCCGTTTTGACGATATAATCGGCTTGGGTAACAATGTCCCCCACTACAGGATAGAGGCGTCCTTGGCGAGGGACTGACTTGACAAGAGCGTCCAATTTCCCTTTACGACGCCCACAAACAGTCACCTGTGCGCCCATTTCCAGGAATTTCCGGGTTATCGCTGCGCCTATGCCCGTACTTCCTCCAGTCACCAAAGCAGATTTACCCTGGAGGCTAAACAAGGGGCGCCTAGGCACTTGAAGTCCCTTGATATCGAATTGGCATTGCGCCTATCACTTCCTGTCCTAACCTTGTAGCAGGCAAGGAGATGGCGCTCTTGAAAACCCTTTCCATGAATTTTACCTGCCTGATGACCCGAAGGTATGTCCAAGGTTTATCAAGGCGTTGCTTTGTCGCAACCGGGGCATTGTAACATGGGGATTCGTGGGCATGGAAGATATAGCCCATTCACCTGATTGGCGTGGGATCGGCAATCTTCATGGAATGACATGGAAGACCTGGCAACGTGCATTCCGCCAAAGTACCCTTTCCTTCAGATCGGACTGGATTTTCCATCCGGGGGACACCCACCTATGATCAGATATTGCGATCTCCATGCTTTTCTGCCTGAACCATGCTTAATTCGCCAAACATTCTGCTTCTGACTACGGACCAACAGCATTTCAGTACCCTTGGTTCACGGAATCCCCGCATCCATACGCCTGCCTTGGATCGTCTGTGCGCTGAAGGAACCCAATTCAGTCGGGCCTACTGTCCCAATCCGACCTGTTCTCCCACCCGTGCTTCTCTCATTACTGGACAGTATCCTTCGCGACACGGCTGTTGGGCGATCGGAGTGAAATTACCCGAGGATATACCTACGGTAGGAGATGAATTTGCGGTATTAGGTTATGCTACCTCACTTATCGGCAAGGCACATTTCCAGCCACTGGCGTCCACGCCTGCTTCATCCTCGATCGAATGTCAGCCTTTGTTGCGGGACTTGAATTACTGGCGGGCCTTTAAAGGAGATTGGTACGGTTTCCACCGGGTGGAAACCGGGCGGATGCATGGCCACGAATCGCATGTCGGCCAACATTACGCTCTCTGGATGGAAGAACAGGGATTGCACAACTGGCAGGAGTATTTCCAGCGTTGGCCCCCCGATCCCGAGGACGGATACTCTCGCCATTACCTCAGTTCAGGAGAGACTTGGGACCTGCCAGAGAGATTCCACCATTCCCACTGGGTGGGGCAGCGCACCTGTGCCCAAATTCAGGAATACGCCAGAGCAGGCAGACCGTTCTTTCTATGGTCCAGTTTCTTTGACCCTCATCCACCCTACATAGTACCTGACCCATGGGCTTCCATGTACGATCCCGCCCACATGGAAATCGGACATCTGCGTGAAGACGAACTTGCCTCAATGCCCCGGCACTTCCGCCTGACCCAGGAACCCGAACCTGATTTTTCGGCTTGGGATGAACCAGGAGGCCAAGGTGTCCACGGTTTCCATTCCCATTTGCACAACGAAGAGCACCTGAAACACTGCATGGCCCTGTATTACGGTATGGTCAGCCTGATCGATACCAACGTTGGTCGTATTCTGGATACGCTGGACAGCTGCGGTTTGGCCGAAAACACTTTAGTGGTCTTCACGTCCGATCATGGCCACTTCCTGGGCCATCATGGCCTGATTGCCAAGGGTCCCTTTCACTACGAAGATCTCATCCGTGTACCCATGATCGTGCGTCAACCGGGTAGGGTTCCTGCTGGTCAAACTTCCGAGGCCCTGCAAAGCCTGGTCGACTTGCCACAGACTTTCCTGGTCGCGGCAGGAGGTGAAGCACCTCCGATCATGCAGGGAGTCAATCAGTGGCCCGTATGGCAGGGCCTTGAGGCAGGTGCTCGCCACTGGGCTCTGGTTGAGAATCGGCACAATCCGACTACTGTTCATCTGCGAACGTTGATAACACAGCGTCATAAACTGACGCTTTACCGGGGTTCGTCCGAAGGCGAAATGTTTGACCTGCACCAGGACCCTGACGAAACCTGCAACCTGTACCACGACCCGGCCCACCAGGAAACACGGGCTAGCCTGTTGCATCAGTTCTTGCAGGCTGAAATGGAAAGAGAAACGTCACCCATGCCGCGGGTAGCTGGCGCCTGATTCAAGACCACTACATATATGTGGAGGGCTGGGAAGTAATGGGACTGCTTCGCCGTTCCTGGTGGTGGTCTATGCCTCTTGCTGAATGTTGCCTTTCCGAATTTGAAACTGGCTGTTCGGGATGCTGTCTTATGAACTGTTCATGGAGTCAGGCCTTAGGGCACGGCCCTGGAAAAAATGGGTATCAGGAGGATCTGGCATTTAAAGGGTACAAGAAGCTTCATCGGAGCCCTGTCAATTCCTGGAGACAGATTTCCAGGTCTCCAAGAAGCGAAATGTAGTCTTGGACACAAGACGTTAAAACCTTCATGTCAGGCCCTGGACTGCCTGGCAGGCAACCCGCGGATTTCCCTTCTGTCGATCTCCTGGGGTTGTATTCTGGAACCACAGGGAAGTAGCCTAACTGTCCCGTGGGGTGTCCTGCCACGCCGGATTCGCTTCACGGAATCTTGGTCCCTTGGGACACGTGGGATATAATTCCACAGTTGGACCGTTCCCATGCTCAGAAGCTTTGGCATTGCATTGACGGTCCCTTTTTATGACGGCTACAGCGACCGAGTTTCCGCCCAAGGCGAACGATTTCCATCTCTTCGTTCGGCCTCTCCGATACTTATCCCAACAGAAACTTCGGGTGACCTACGCCTATCTGGGCTCTTTTGGTCAGTCAGCCATTGCCTTGCTGATTCCCCAGTTAGTCAAGTCCATTGTTGATTCCGGCATCGGCAACGTCCCCCTTGGGCACAGCATGCCGCTCGTTGTCAGTCTGATTGGCGATACGGGCATAGCTGCCAGCAAAACGTCGCTGGTTACCTGGGCAGTGGTTCTGTTGCTCCTTCTAAGTGTATTGAGAGGCTACTGTACCTATCTGGCCGGCGTCAGTTCCGAAATGATGTCGCAAGGCGCTGCGTACCGTCTGCGCAACCAAATGTATGATCGGTTGTGCCATCTTTCCTTCCGATTTCATGATACCTCGCAGGCCGGTGATCTTCTGGCCCGTGCTTCGCAGGATGTTGAACGACTCAGATTTCTGTGCGGTCGGGCCTTATTGAGCATTCTCAATGCTGTGCTTCTCATGGTGGCCACCACCATTGTACTCCTGCTCATGAATCCGACTTTAGCCCTGTTGGCCATGAGCATTATTCCGCTCATTACATACCAGGCCTGGACCTTTGCAGTTCGTTACCGACCTTTGTCCCAGAAAATCCAGGAACAACTGGGGACTTTGACGACGGTTCTGGAACAGAATCTGCGGGGTATCCGGGTCGTCAAGGCCTTCGCCCAAGAGGAGGTGCAGGTAGACCAGTTTCACCGGGCCAATACCGAATGGTTCCGGTTGTCGGCTGAAGCCGCACGCTTACGTTCGATTCGTATTCCTTTGCTGGATTTCATAGCCGGGCTGGGTACAGTGGTGGTCATGTATTTTGGTGGTCGCGCCGTCATCAGCCATACCATCACCCTGGGCGACTTGCTGGCCTTTACGACCTATCTGGCCCAGCTCATTGTGCCTATTCGGCGCATGGGGATGATTATTCCTTTCGTAGCCATGGCCGGAGCGTCCAGTCAGCGGGTATTCGAGATTCTGGACAAGCAATCCGACATCACCGACAAGCCGCAAGCGATAGAAATGCCACCTGTCAAGGGCAGGGTTGAGTTCCAGCGTGTGTCCTTTAACTATACCGATACCAACCGGGCCATTACAGACGTTGATTTCATGGTAGAGCCTGGCCAGATTCTGGCCCTGCTGGGACCAACTGGATCGGGCAAATCAACCCTGATCAATCTCATACCGCGTTTCTATGATCCATCAGGAGGCACTATCCGGATAGATGGTTTTGATATCCGGGACGTCACGCTGCATTCTTTGCGCCGCCAGATTTCAAGCGTACTGCAGGACCCACTCCTGTTTGCCACCACTATTAGTGAAAACATCGGCTTTGGCATGGAAGAGCCTTCGGAAGACCAAATTGTCGAAGCCGCCAAAGCGGCCCAGGCACACGACTTCATTATGGAGATGCCCCAGCAATATGACACTCGTATTGGTGAAAGAGGCATTACCCTTTCCGGGGGACAACGCCAGCGTATATCCATTGCCCGGGCCCTTATTACCAATCCCCGCATTCTGATCCTGGACGATGCCACCTCCAGTGTCGACACCGAGACGGAAAGGCAGATTCAGAAGGCATTGGATCAGTTGATGGAAAACCGAACTTCCATTGTCATTGCCCAGCGCTTGAGTACAGTTCAACGGGCAAACAAAATCCTGTTGCTGGACAAGGGAAGAGTTTCAGCTTTCGGAACCCATGACGACCTGTGGCAGGAATCCCGCCTGTACCGAAGTATCTACGAAGGACAGATGCGTCCTTGAAGCCTCAATGTATATTCCCCTAACCGGGAGAAATCCCTCATGACTATCGGGAGCAGCTCCTATTACTCAGTGGTTCGTGCGGTTCGTCATAATACGCCGGGCAGTGAGGAAGACGAAGCCAAGGTCAGGTTTTCCCGTCATGTTCTCACACGTTTGCTGGCGTATCTGAAGCCCCATACCGCCAAAATGGCAGCGGCTTTTGCTCTGATGTTGCTGGTCACTGGGCTGTCTCTGCTGATCCCCATCCTCATCAAGCAAGCCATTGATGTCCATATCGCTTCCGGCAATCTGGCTTCGCTCCGCAATGTCACATTGGTGATACTGGCAGCGTATGGGGGGACATTCGCATTCCAGGCGCTCCAGCGTTACTTTATGGCTTGGGTAGGACAAAGGGTCTTGGCCACCCTACGACTGGAGCTTGTCACCAAGTTGCAGATTCTGCCTCTCGAATATCATACAAGGCGCATTGTCGGCGTCATCGTGTCCCGGGTCATTGGGGATGTAGCTGTTATCAATGAACTGCTTTCGCAGGGTCTCATTCAACTGGTGAGTGACCTCATTCTGCTCGTGGGGATTGTCTGGGTGATGCTGGCCCTCAATGCTGAGCTGGCCCTTCTTACTTTCACGGTGCTACCCATCATGGTGGTGTCCTCCTATCTCTTTTCCCAAAAGGCCAGGGATCGTTTCCGTAAGACCCGGGCCCTGGTCGCCAGCATGATTGGCAATCTGGCCGAATCCCTGACAGGCATGCGCATTGTGCAGTCATTTGGTCAGGAGGCGAAAATGTCCCGGCTATTTTCCCAGGACAATAACGCCACGCGTCTGGCCAACATAGCTTCCATGCGCCTGGCGTTCATCTTCCTGCCCGTGGTCGAAATCCTGAGCGTTGTGGCTACGGCCCTGGTCCTGTGGTTCGGGGCCCGAGCGGCCATTGACAATGCCAGCGGTGTCACGGTTGGTGTCATCGCGGCATTTCTTGCCTATGTCACCCGCTTCTTTCAGCCCATCCAGGAACTGAGCCAGCTTTTTACCACCATGCAGGCAGCCATGGCGGGGGGCGAACGGATTGTGGAAATCCTGGATGCGGAAGAAAGGGTTAAGGACCCCGAACCAATGCGAGAAATGCCGGCCATAGTTGGGCATATTGAACTACAGAATGTGGCATTTCAATATGATGAAGACATGGCTGTATTGCATGATATCAGTCTAACCGTTGAGCCCGGCCAGACGCTCGCGCTGGTAGGTCCCACAGGAGCTGGTAAAACGTCCATAGCCAATCTGATTCCCCGCTTTTACGATGTTACTGGCGGCCGGGTCCTGATTGATGGCATTGACGTGCGAGAGGTAACGCAGCATTCCCTCAGATCGCAAATGGGAATGGTCACGCAGGAACCTCACATGTTTACCGGCACTGTGGCGGATAACATCCGGTTTGGCAAACCGGACACCCCCATGGAGGAAGTCTTCCAAGTCAGCCAACAGGCCAATGCCCACACTTTCATCATGGAGCTTACCGCAGGCTATGACACCGTTGTGGAAGAAGGGGGAACCAACCTGTCAGTGGGCCAGCGTCAACTTATCTGCATCGCCCGCGCCATTCTGGCTAATCCCAGGATCCTGATTATGGATGAAGCCACTGCAAGTGTAGACACCGTCACTGAAGCCATGATCCAGAGTGCCCTGAATCGTCTCCTGTCGCAACGCACTTCGGTTGTGATTGCCCACCGTCTCAGTACGATCCGCCATGCAGACCGGATTTGCGTTCTGGAACACGGATCAATAACAGAATTCGGCACGCATGAAGAACTATATGCCCTGAATGGTCTCTATCGATCCCTGTATGACATGCAATTTCTGGACTACGATCCCATTGCCCGCCCTGAAGGAATCCCTGTACATGTATGAATGTGGCGTTCCTGAGGGACACCATTGGCACAAGTCTCAGAGTTCTTAGTAGCCAGAGTCTTCCTGTACATGACATGGCAGGTATGGGGATATCCAGGGTTCCAGAGGGTTCCTGACATCCTCCCCATGACTCAACCTCCCCTGGACAATAGCCGAAAAAAGTAAGGAGTTGACCGGAAGCTGGCAGAACTGCTTCAGCGGCTGACCGATCATGACCGCAGAAGTTGCCCATCAAGCTACAAATTCATCAGGACTTCAACGTCCTCACCCAAGCGACCACTGCCCTTGACACAGGCATCGACTGGAATCGGCAAGAATTAGGAACGAGACAATACTCTAGGTCAGGGTCTCGCCACAGTGCCATCGGGCCATCGGGCTTGAGTCCATTGAATCACATCTGTGTGACATGGGAACTGCGCTGTCAGTTTCTCATTTATGTCAATGCCAAGGCCGGGGGCGCCATTGGGATACATGTAACCGTCACGGATTTCCGGTGTACCAGGAAAAACCTCATAGGTGTGATCTCGGAAACGGCACCATTCCTGAATACCGAAGTTGGGGGCCCACAGATCCAGGTGAAGGTTGGCGGCATGCCCCACCGGAGATGTGTCACCTGGGCCGTGCCACGCTGTCCTGATGTTGTACGCCAGAGCATGGGAAACTACATGCCGAGCTGGGGTTAAGCCGCCCATCTGGCTCACGTGCATGCGCAGGTAATCGATGAGGCGGTCTTCAATCAAGGGAGTCCATTCCAAGGGATGATTGAAGAGCTCGCCCATTGCCAGAGGCGTTGTACAGACGCGACGCAGTTGCGGAAACCACTGAATGTCTTCTGGTGCCAAGGGGTCTTCCAGGAAGAACAGCTGAAATTCGTCAACCTGTTGGGCAAAGGCAATGGCCTGAGTAGGGGAAAGTCTTTCGTGAATGTCATGCAACAGTTCCACTCTATGTCCCACATGGGCCCGAACGTGTTCCATCATCGCCAGGGTTTCCCGCATGTAGGTATTGGGATCATAATATGCGCCGGGTTGGGCCCCCCGCGGCTTGACCATGATGTGCCCTTCGCCGCCGTAATGGCCCAACTGGATGCGTATGAAACGATACCCTTTTTCTTCCAGGGACAGCACCGCTTCCAGCACTTCCTGCGGAGTATGGCCACTGGCATGGGTATATACATGTGCCGCCTCCCGGCATTTACCTCCCAGCAAATCATACAGGGGCATCTGGGCCATCTTGCCTTTGATGTCCCACAGGGCTTGGTCAATACCCGATATCGCGTTGTTCTGGACAGGCCCATTGCGCCAGTAACCGTTGTTCATGGACAGTTGCCAGAGATCTTCAATGCAACTGACAGGCCGGCCAATGACAAATGGGGCCAGATGTTGCTCGACCAAGTTCGCCACGGCTTGCCAACGTTGGGTAAAGGTGGCACAACCCACCCCATACAAACCTGGTTCTGTCGTGAGCACCTTAACCACGACCAGTGGTACATGCTCGGGTTGCGTAGGAATAACTTGGACTTACTGAATACAAACTTCGTTGGTCACGGTAATAACCATCTGGTGATAGGATTCACAGAAGAAGACGTGCAGAACATTGGCCTAGACCTTTCCCTGGACTGTAACGTCAGGCTTGCCACTGTGATACCAGGGAGCATTTCCTTGAATCCGAACATTCTGATCTTTATGACGGACCAGCAACAGGCAGATGTAGTACGGCCCGGACATCCCTGCATTACACCACACGCTGACGCCTTGGCCCAGGAAGGAATCCGGTTCACCTCTACCTATTGCCCAACCGCCCATTGCTGCCCGTCCCGTGCTACCTTTATGACGGGACTGTACCCGAGTCGGCATGGCATTCACAACAACGTCAATACCCAGACGGCCATCAACTATGGTTTACACGAAGGGGTGGAAACTTTCTCTGAACACCTGAAGGCCGCTGGGTACAGGATGCCCTTTACGGGCAAATGGCATGTATCGGCCCATGAATCTCCTGGCGATCGGGGATGGGATGTCCTGGATCCGCCCCACAGGCCGGGGCACCATTACCCACGTGATGTAGATCGCTGGTCGCAAACCACGTTTAGTGAGGAATTGCCGCCGCGCACCCCTGGCCGTGTGCAAAGGCCAGGCTGGGGTGACTTTGAAGTGTATCGTACCCTGGCCAACGTAGGACAACGGGCTTATGAAGGTCTGAGTGACTTTCAGGTAACCCAAAGGGCGGTCAATTGGTTGTTGAATGAGGCCAGCCGGCATGAATCCCCCTGGGCCCTGTGGGTAGGCACCATCGGGCCCCATGATCCTTTCAATGTTCCGGCCCAATACAGGGAAATGTATGATGCCAGCCAGATTGACTTGCCCGCCAGTTATGCCGATACCCTGCAAGACAAGCCTGCGATTTATCAACGTCAGAGACAGCAGCTTTGGAATCAGTTGACCCCTGAAGAAGTGCGGGAGTCAATTGCCCACTATTGGGCCTATTGCACGATCCAGGATGCTATGTTAGGGGAAGTTCTGGCGGCTCTGGAGCAAACCGGCCAAGCCGACGATACACTGGTCGTGTTTCTTTCGGACCATGGCGACTACTGTGGTGCGCATGGTTTGTACCTCAAAGGAGTTCCGGCTTTCCGGGAAGCCTATCATGTGCCCTGCATTGTCCGCTGGCCCCGTGGGATCACCAACCCAGGCCGCACCGAGGACAGTTTGGTGTCCCTCGCCGATTTCGCTCCCACTTTTCTGGAACTGGCAGATATTGAAACAGGCCAACGTCACTCCGGTGCCAGTCTGACGTCTTTTTTCGAAGACCGTAAGCCAGCCAATTGGCGCGAGTTTCTCTATACCCAACTCAATGGTGTCGAGTTGTACTACACCCAGCGCGCGGTATTTGACCGCCAACATAAATACGTATTCAATGGGTTTGACTTCGATGAATTCTATGACCTGGAAAGGGATCCCAACGAGATGACCAACTTCGTGAATGATCCGTCCTATGAAACTATTCGCCGTAATCTGATGGGGGCCCTGTGGGAATTTGCTGCCCGTGAGGACGATCATATCTTCAATCCCTATGGTACCGTTGCCCTCATGCCCTACGGGCCTTCGATTGCTTTGGGTCAATAGTCTACAGCAACACCGAACCGTGTAACCTTGGGTAGAAGGGGGCTTTGCCCAACCGGAAAAAGGCAACATAACGCAACTAATTTCATTGGCAGGAGGAACATCATGGGCCAAGCAGAATTGAAGGTATTTGACGTTTCTGTGGATGAGTTGTCCTTTGAAGCTCAGAACCTGGATTTAGCCAAGGTGGCAACCGTTTTTCATGAACAGGGCGCCCTGGTGGTTCGGGGTCTGCTGAAGGAGCATATTCCTGCCGTTACCCGAGACATCATGCTGGGAGTGGAGGAATCGATTGCTTCGCTGGACCAAGCGACACGGACTGAAGTGGGATGGACAACTCCCAACGGTTCCCTGTTCATTCCGGCCCCCGCCGGCTATGATCGGGACCAGCAGATCATGGTAGTCGGTGTGAGCTACTTCAGTAGCGCCGCCTTTCTGCGTTCCGCCCTGGATGAACGGTTGCTAGACATTGTTGAAGCAATCCTGGGTCCCAATATCGAAACCTACAATGCAGGCCAGGTTCTGGTCAAGGAACCCGTAGGCGGACATCCCAAACACTTGCACCAGGACTCGGCTTACTTCGAACACAAGTATGTAGGGCCTGTGGGGGTGCTTACTTACTGCGTTGACACCAATGTTGAGCGAGGGGCCTTGCATGTTGTGCCCGGAAGTCACAAAATGGGGCAGCTGGAGCACATAGACACGTTTTCGCACCTGGGCCTGGATGAACACGAGTGGCCATGGGAGGCCGCGATGCCCATTGAAGGCCAAGCGGGGGATTCAATCTTCTTTCATGTGAAAACTATCCACGGCTCCAAACCCAACTTCACGGATGTTGCGCGCCCAGCCTTCGTTCACCGGTATCGCCGTCCCGACGACTATGTCGTTGCCAGCGGCACCACCGTGCGTAATCGCAGTACCGTTGAACACGATGCCTCTACCCAGACGCGAGGTCTTATGGTCCGTGGTTTTCGAACAGGGACTGATGTCAATTCGCCCACTATCTACCGTTGACGGTGGTATGGTTTATCTGGCCCTTGTAACTAGCGAAGATTACACGAAGCCAGGCATTCCCGTTGGTGAGAGTCTCTAATCCTTGCGTTTGACAGTTAGCGGGTTTTCTTACACAGGACTGAAGGACTTTTCCGCGGGAGCTTCCTCCAAATATTGGCCTTTGTAAGCGGAGGAAAGCAGCAACAAGCCGTTACTGCTTTCCTTTGTTGGCAAACTGACGTTCTTGCCTGAATTGGCGTCAGGTATTACCTGACTGTTGGCTTTGATCGCGACCCGTGACTTCGGCCAGCAGATCAAAGAAGGCACGTTTGCGGGACGAACTGATGTCCCAGTCTACGGGTACACTTTGAAACCCTTCGTGCCAGCCCTCTCCCTCACGGCGATAGTCAAAAAACCCCCACCCAGCATGTTCCTGCAAGGCAGCGCGCATATTGTTCCAACTATCCTGGAAGCGATAGTGGTCATCCTCATTGAAAAGGACAGGTTGGCCCTGGTAGCCGCCTGCCTGTCTGCATTCGCGTACCATTTCCGCAATGCGGCCGGGTTCCTCAACTCCATTGCCATGTAACAACAAGAAATCCGCCTGTTGCAGCAAGTTGCCCGCAGGGACAGCGCCTCCTTTGAGACTGGTACTTGCCAACAACCTGCCAACAGGGGACGCCAATTTACCCGCACTCCGCAACTGCACGCGCTGAATCAGTTCATGGCATCGAGATACCGAGACAATGGAGGAACCGTAACCATAAGGGGTCCTTGTTATGTCTACTTCATTACCAATTTCGATCAAGATATTGGTGTAACCCTGGGCAAGAATCCAGTCAACAGTGTTGTCCACTGCCTGCACTACGTGGAATTCGGACTCAAAGCGCGCAAACTGGCCAAAGTAGAATAAACCCAGAATCACCACCAGGCCCAGTTCATCGGCCTGGTCCAGGATCAGAGTCAGACGATGGAGATAACGGGATTTCAACTCACCCTTGGTGGTAAAGGCTGAATTGATCCACGGTTGTTCCCGGGAGTAGCCATATGGACTGCCACCCTGGAGATTCAAGGTAATGGCATTCAATCCATACGCTTTCCACTTCGGCATGTTCTGAATGAATTCCTGTGTGTTCCGGTTCGGGTCCCACGGTCCATCCGGATAGTCCCAAAGGTGACGAGTAGCAGCATTTGCGTCGTCAAAAACCCCTTGGACCATACGACTGTTAAGGAGAAGACCCTCGATCCGACAACCCTGGTGAAATACCCCTTGGTAGGTAGCCTGCCCATTCAGGCAGAAATCCTGATCTTCTATAGTCACCACGGACTGTCGGGCTGGTACCTTCATGATCCAGGCCTGGCCTGGATCCAGGATTCCCGGGCAGCAACAGTTCTGGCTGATCGTGGATGTGCCATCCCGGACCGACCCTCAGAAGGGTTGAATGTAGGAAGGGCGATAGGCATAACGTTGCAACTGCAATTCCAGATCAACCGAGCGGCCAGGAGGCAGCACCAGCGCCAGCCACCGATCCTGTATGGTCGACATCGGCTTACCGTCTTCCGCATACTGAAGGACCTGCTCTATCCGGTGTTCCCCCAAGGCACCGCCTTGGATCACCACGGAATGTTGCTGACCAGGATGCAGGTTGTACAGACTCACCCTTACCTTGTCACCATTGATCGCTGTTACGAGAGCGCCTACGTCTGGAGGCAATCCAGGTCTTCGACTTTGCAGGTCAAAGTAACGCAGTTTCGTATGTAGCAGTCCACCGTGATAAATCACTTGGGGGCCTCCACATGTCAACTGCAACAGGGCTTCGGTATGTACCGGATTCCGGTCCTGCCAATGATGAACATCCCAAGTCTCGGGATCACTGTTATCCTCTCGTATCAAATCCATGCGTCGCAGTACTTCCTGATATTGCACATCCAGGATTTGCTCAGGGTAATCCGGCAACTGTCCCTGCAGGTACAGAAACCAGGGTCCTGCATGCATATCATCTCCTTTGCCTCTGCCTGGGGCCAGACTACGCCATTCCACCTGCCTTTCCGGTAGCTGTTGCAATCTTTCCCAATCCGTTTGGGTATGGGATATGAAGTAGAGTTGCAGCAGATGTTGAGGCTTCAAGGGTCGGTATGATGTCCATCCTGTATCCGTATGGCGATGAGGGACCAGCCAGCGACCTGCAACGTTTCGCCCCTGTGCCAGAATGTAGTCAAGTTGCTGTCGTGGGATGTCCAGATAACCCATGTCTCCGGTCATAAGAACCGCGTTCATGGCCCCGATGGTCAGAGGCTCGATTATAGTGGCTAAACCGTGCGGCCAACTCCAGCCATAGTATCCGCCCCACCATTTGCCTGCCATGCATTCCCCGATTTGGCCAGTGGGTCCTATGTTGTCGGGGCAGACACCCCCATTGCGAGCGATACGATCCGCCCAGGCTTCAACATAGTCCAAGACCCAGGTTCTGTATCGGGTGTCGCCCGTCAAGGCGAAGGCGTGGGTGACGAGGCTGGTAGCCGTCAAATTGAGGGGCACATCCCCATGCATCATGCGGGCATTGATCTTTTCCAGAATCTGGCCAAACGTATTGTCATCACTCCAGTCCGCCTTATCTACTATCTCCCCTTCAATCCAGGCTTCCCGGCGTACGGGAACATCCAGATCGTTGTACGGCAAGGGGTACATGGAGAGCACCCAGCGATGGGTTGACCAATCTTGCCACGTGTTGGTGTAGCGGGGACCGCGACTGCCGGTAATCGGCGAACGCATCTGTTTCAGTTCGTCGTTCCAATTGTCTGCTTCCGGGTCGGCCCCCGTATACATGTGAGCGAAGCGGAGGGCTCTTGCCCTGTCGGGTTGGCGCCACGGGTCGGCCAAACCAAAGTAGTAGAAGTAAATTGAGGACTCACCGTGATGCATCCAGTCATAATACGCATCGAATTCCCGGTAGATCTGACCATAGGCTGTGAACTGGCGTGTGACCGCATCCCAAAGAAATCGACTTTTTTCATGGATCTGTTCTGAACCACCCAAAACATAAAACAGGGGCCAATTATGATAGCTCTCATATCCGTCGTCGGAACCATCCATACCCGGCCATTCATCGCGCCAGACAAACGTCCCATCCGATCGGGTATAGCGGTCCTGGTACACCAAGGCCACTTCATTCATCACGTTGATCAGTTGCCGTTGCCGAAGGGCCCAAGCCGGAATGGAACGTACCTGACTGGCGCGGATCTGTTTCATATCATCCTCTCAGGAAGCAAGAGGCAGGCAGATAAAACCTATCTGATCTCGAAAATGGCTTCCACTTCCACCGCGTGATCGCCTGGAATCTGCATTCCCACCGCACTACGGGCATGCTTGCCTGCCTCTCCAAAAACCTCGCGGAACAGATCACTGGCGCCATGAATCACGCTGGGCGTGTCAGCAAAATCAGGTCCTGAGTTGACCATCCCCAGTATCTTGACGACCTGCACGACATTATCCAGGGAACCGATGAGAGTGCGGACTGCCTGAAGACAACTCAAGGCGGACAGGCGCGCCCCCTCGTACCCTTGTTCTACGGATACCTCCACTCCTACCTTGCCCACAACCGATGTCCCTCCAAAACTCGACACCTGACCCGACGTATAGACCAAATTGCCTACGCGCACCGCGTGCATCAGGCGGCCCATTTCCAGATCAATTTCCTCAAAGACAATACCCATTTCCGCTATCTTCTGTTCTGCTGACATCTCAACCTCCCTCATATGTGAATGTGGCAATGTATATCCAATGAATGGCTGAACGCTGTATATGCCTTCCGATCCTGTGCGCTTCACGTCACATCCTATACCAGAAATCCAGAAGCCTTTGCTCACTGAATGATTGAATGCGCATGGCCTCGACATCTCCCTCGTCCAAAGCAGCCGCGGGCAACATACCCACTAAATCAGTAGCGGAGACCTCGGTACCTTCGAGCCTGGCCAGATCCTGTACCTGATCAAAAACCCAACGGGGTTTCCGCACGCGGTAATCCAGGAGGTTACAGCTTACATGAACCGTGTCGCCGATCCGAAAGCCCCGTGCTTGTACACAGTCCGGGTGGCGTATCCGTTTGGCGATACGCCTGGCTACCTTCAGATCATTCGAGTCAAGTACATAATTGATAGCAATCAATATTGGCCGTACCCCCAGGACTACAGGTCCGCAAGACCGCGGCAACACCGATCCCAGGTCCGGCTGCCAACGCGGGTCAACCCCTATGCCCTGATACCAGGCTTCGAATTCGCCTCGTCGAATATCTGTCAGTCTTCGGCGTTCGTGGCGCAAGGCAGCTTTGCCGTACAGATATACGCAGAGGTTGAGCTCCTCTGCAACGCGTCTGGCTAAGTTTCTCAAGTCAGCCACGCACTGACTTTCCCAGTCATCGTCAAGGGCAATCCAGGGACATACATCGGTGGCCCCCAGCCGGGGATGCTCTCCCACGTGTTGTTTCATATCAATGCGGGCAGATGCACAGGCGATCATATTGAAGGAAGCCTTGGCGACTTTATCCGGTGTTCCCAGGAATGTGAAGACCGTGCGATTGTAGTAAGGATCGGAATGAACATTCAACACCGGCAGACCGGCATTGTGCACAGTGTCCTCCAACGAGTCAATTAATTCCCGATTCTGGCTTACACTGAAATTGGGAACACACTCGTATACCATGGTTATTGGGCGAGGAGAAACTTTATCCGCCGGAATCCGAGGTCAGGGCTCTGGTCAGAGACACAAAGCGAATAGCAGGTTCCACTCACACCTCCCGGAGCCTCTCCGCAGCCTGTTCTGGCGTAATATCCCTTTGGGGTTGCGCCAGCATTTCATAGCCAACCAGGAATTTGCGTATAGTCGCCGACCGGAGCAGGGGCGGGTAGTAATGAGCATGCAGCTGCCAATGCGGTTGCTGGTTCGCAGCCTTATGGCAGGGCGCACTATGCCACCCCATGGAATAGGGCATGCTGACGTTGAACAAACGATCATACCGTTCCAGTAGCGAACTTATTATGTTAACTAAGCTGGCCTGCTGATCCCGTCCCAGCTGGGTCAAGGACTGTACAGGCATCCGGGGGATCAGGAGGGTCTCGAAGGGCCATATGGCCCAGAAGGGCACCAGCAGGACCCAATCATCATTTTGCGCTACAATCCGTTCCCTGACCGCCAGTTCCTGCTCCAGGTAGTCAAGGAGCAGCACAGACTGTGTTCGCTTGAAGTAGATCCCTTGCTGGCTGTCTTCGCGGCTAGGTTCAGTAGGAATATGTCGGGTGGCCCAGACTTGGCAATGAGGATGGGGATTGGAACAACCCATCAGTTCCCCCTTGTTCTCAAATATCTGCACATAACCGATATTCGGGTCCTGAGCCAACTCGGATTGCGTGGCCACCCAAACCTCAACTACAGCGCCTTTCTGGGCTGGTGTTAGTTGTGCCAGTGTCAAGTCGTGTCGAGGATGAAAACAGATTACCTTGCATTGGCCATGCTCGGAGCGGACCTGAAACAGGGGTGGATCAGATGTCTCCAATTCCTGGGGCAGCTCCTGCAAGGCTGGAAAATCGTTATCGAAGATAAATACAGATGAGTAATCCGGATTCACTTCGCCATTGGCGCGCGGGTTCCGTGGGCATAGGTAGCAATCGGGATCATAGGCTGGATTGCCGTTGCCGGTTGAATCGTCTGTATTACCTTGCCAAGGCCGGTCCAGGCGGTGGGGTGAATTGAGTATCCACCTGCCTGTCAAAGGATTGAAGCGACTATGGGAGTGGGAAGTGCGCATGAGGGGCACCAGGGCAATAAAAGCCCCATATTAAGGCGTCTGCTGTTCCAGTGCTTGGAGCCCCAAAGCCATGGCCCCCAAAACGCCAGCCTGACTACCCAAAGCGGGTGGCACCACGAACTGATCCAATTCCTCCAAGAGACGAGGCACTTGGAGGTACCCATTCATCTGTTCTCTGATTTGACTGCGAATCATGGCCAGAAGAAAGTCGTTATCCATTACTCCGCCCCCAAGAATGACCAATTGAGGCGAAAGTGTATAAATGAAATTCACGATGCCTGCAGCAATGTACTGGGCTTCCAGAGCCCAAGCAGGATGATCCGGTGGGATGTTTTCTCCCCTTGTCTTCCAACGTCCTTCCAGGGCAGGACCAGCCGCCAAACCTTCCAGGCAATCTCCGTGATACATACACCAGCCTGGGTACGGATCCTGTTCCCTATCATGTGGCACGAATACATGCCCCATTTCGGGATGCAGCAGTCCGTGCAACAAGGCCCCATTCACCATCCCGCCTCCACCAATACCTGTCCCGATAGTCAGGTAAATGAAGGTATCCAATCCTTGGGCAGCCCCCCAAACATATTCCCCCAGGGCGGCTCCGTTGCAATCCGTGTCCATGAGCACGGGCAATCCTAAATGCTCCTGGATGGTTCCTACCAGATTAACGTATTGCCATTCTTCTTTGGGAGTGTTGGTCACATAGCCCCATGTCTCAGAAGAGGGATCAAGATCTACAGGCCCAAATGAGGCAATGCCCACTGCTTCCAGATCTCCCTGCCAGGATTTCAGGAGACCGATACACTTACCCAAGGTTTCGTCAGGGGTAGTGGTAGGAAATCGTTCCAAAGCCATGATGTTTTGCGGACCAGAGCCCACAGCACATACGGTTTTGGTTCCTCCTGTTTCTATGGCACCCACAATCTTCATTCGGGCCTCGGGTATTACCATGCAAGGCGAAGTAAAACCAGTATTATAAGTCATCGGTGTAGTTTGCCACTGCAAGATTTCTCATGTAGTTAGAAGCCCCGGCACTTGTGCTGTCCAGAATTCCCCGCCAGCACTGGACCATGATTTCGGTTCTGGCCTGGGAACGAAATAGCGGAACTGTTTCGGATACCTGACGGTGAGTACAACCGGACCACAATTCCCGGTACAATTCCAGAAGCAGATCTGGCGGGTCTGGTAGGCTTTTCGCGATGGCCTGCTCTTGCCTTTTCCAGGAAATCTCATGTCGTTGCAAAATTTCAGATATTGTCCTCGCTGTCAAGTAGCTCTGGTTACAAAAGAGCAGGATCAGACCACATATAAACAGTGTCCACACTGTGGGCATCGGCAATATCAGGAACCCAAGGTTAGTGTCGTTGCCCGTATTGCCCACAGGAACAAGCTGCTGCTAATTCAAAGGGCAGTCAACCCGAGACTTGGGCACTGGGGATTTCCCGGCGGCTTCCTCAATGTAAACGAAATGCCCGAAGCCGCGCTGAAACGGGAAGTCCGGGAAGAGACCTCGCTGACCATCTCGGTCAAGGCCCTGCTTGAAATTTTTCCGATGGAAGGCAGAGGCCCGGGAATACCTGGCATCGTCCTGGCGTATGATTGTGCCTGTTTGAGCAACCCGGAGTCAGCCAGAGCGGCAGACGATGCCAAGCAGGTGAGGTGGTGCGGACCTGGCCAGATACCCGTGCCCATCGCCTTTTCCTCCACGCAGTATATGATTCAACAATGGCTACGACAGGGGTAAGAATCTGGTGCACATGCTGCACCTTTCCCCAGGAGTAATCTCCGGTGAAGTCTGGCCTGAGGCAGGACACAAACAGACTACAGGTATCGTACATTTGAAGAATCTGGCAGGTACATCCATTCTGGTCACAGGAGGAGCAGGCTTTCTAGGGATAAATTTGGTACGTTTTCTTCTGACCCGGAAATGCCAAGTTACCGTCCTGGATGTGGCCCCTTTTACTTATCAGGAAGCTTCTCAAGTGCGTATTGTCCGGGGGGATATCCGTCACCGATCGTCCGTATTGACTGCCATGAAAGGAGTGGACTCCGTGGTGCATGCAGCGGCTGCCCTGCCCCTCTACACTCCCCGTGAAATCTTCTCGACGGATGTGACAGGTACAGAGATATGCCTCCAGGTGGCTCAGGAACTGGGCTTGAGGCGCTTCGTGCACGTTTCCAGCACGGCTGTATATGGCATACCTGACCATCACCCGGTACGGGAGTCTGATCCCCTGGTAGGAATTGGGCCATATGGCAAGGCCAAGATTCAAGCTGAGAAAACGTGTGAAATGTATAGACAGCGGGGTATGTGCATCCCGGTCCTGCGTCCCAAATCCTTTATCGGTCCAGAGAGACTGGGAGTTTTCACCCTGTTGTACGACTGGGCTGCTTCGGGCTGCAACGTGCCTTTGCCTGGGGGCGGGCAGCATAGCTTCCAATTGCTGGACGTCGCGGACCTTTGCCATGCTATAGGTCTTGTCCTCACCCTGGAGGAACACCAGGTCAACCAGACCTTCAATGTGGGAGCTGCTACTTTCAGTACCATGGGCGAAGACTTCCAGGCCGTTCTGGATTTCGCCGGATTTGGTCGTCGTGTAAGGGCAGTGCCACTCAAGCCTGCCCTGGTCTTCCTGCAATGGGCATACCGTTTGGGATGGTCACCTGTGTATCCGTGGATATACCGAACTCTGGATGTAGAGTCCTGGGTATCGACGGAAAAGATTCGGTCGACCCTGGGCTTCTGTCCCTGTTATTCCAATCGAGACGCCTTGCTCAGGAATTACGAGTGGTTTTTGCAGAGGAATAACGATGGTGTAGAGGGCCATGGTTTGACTCACCGCAATGAATGGTCGCAAGGCATACTTGCCCTGCTGAAAATTTTTTTCTAGTCATTGCCACCGGAGCTCGGCATAGCCGGTATTTGGATACATACGTATTAGCAAAGTAGAATGCGCTGTTCTACTGTCAGGAGAGGCACTGGAAAACGAAATGGCAAGAACAAGGGTCCTGTTGAAAGAGCCCGTCGACAACTTGGGCGTGGCCGGGGATGTGTGTGTGGTGGCAAGGGGCTATGCCAGAAATTACCTCATTCCTAACAACCTAGCCGTGTGGGCCACCGTCAGTGCCTTGAAACAGGCAGACGAAATTCGCCAAATGGGCCTGAAGAAATTGGCAATACTCCAGGCGGAAGCGAACGCCCAAGCCGAAATCCTGGCGGGCAAGCGTCTGTTGTTTCATGAACTGGCTGGCGAATCCAATCGGCTTTACGGATCAGTAACAGCTATGGACATCGAAGAACGGCTATTGGAAGAAACTGCCCTCGCGATTGACCGCCGCAAGTTGCTCCTGGATGGGCCTATTCGCCAATTGGGGGTCTTTCCCGTACGAATCCGTCTTTTGCAGGATATTGAAACATTCATTGAAGTCGGAGTAGTTCGCGAAGGTGAAGGTTGGGACGAGGCTGAAATCTATCGTCGATTGGCCGAAGTTGCAGATGAAAAGGCCCAGGCCGCGGACCCTATGGACACAGAACTGGACGAACTTGCAGAAGATGAAGAGATCCGGCAAACATTGCGGGAAATGGACTTGGCTGTAGAGGAAGCCCCAGACGCAGATACTGTCGAAGGAGACGGTGATCAGGATGGTTCCCCATAGACGGCGAAGACAGATCGCCGCTGAGCGTCCAGCATAACTCCTGATGCTCTTGGACCATACTTAAATCTTGCCTTTACCTTACCTGTATTACCGCTAGTGGAGGTTGTTCCCTGGCAAGGGAAATTGTGTCACTGAATTCATGGATGACAGTGCTTTTCCAGGTATAATGGAAGTCATGAAACGTTTGCGTGCGTATCATGATTCCCCGTAAGGGATCTCGCTACACTGCCTCCATTGATGGCCACTGAATCGACTACATTCCTGGAAACACCGACTAACGATCAGCTTGATTCGGCCCGGGCCAATGGCCATTATCTGGGCCAAGTTCGCTCCCAGGCCATCACTACAGAAATAGAAACAAGCTATATCGATTACGCCATGAGTGTAATCGTTGCCCGTGCCTTGCCTGATGCGCGTGACGGGTTAAAGCCCGTTCAAAGACGGATTCTTTATGCCATGTATGCCGATTTGGCGTTGCGTCCCAATTCAGCTTACAAGAAGTCCGCCCGTATCGTTGGTGAAGTGCTGGGCAAATACCATCCCCACGGCGATGAGGCTGTCTACGCAGCCATGGCCCGTATGGTTCAAGACTTCAGCCTTCGCTATCCCCTAGTAGATGGACAAGGCAATTTTGGGTCAATTGACGGTGATAATCCAGCCGCCATGCGTTACACAGAGGCGAGATTGTCACCAATGACCCTAAATATGCTAGAAGACCTTGACAAGGATACGGTGGACTGGGGCCAGAACTTCGACGATTCTCTTGAAGAGCCCCTGGTTCTGCCAACTCTGCTGCCCAATCTCTTGATCAACGGTACCAGTGGCATTGCTGTCGGCATGGCCACTAACATTCCGCCTCACAACGTGGGAGAGATTGTAGAAGCACTGAAATTCCTGATTGAAAACTGGGAACGACGTGAGACAGTCTCTCTCGATGACTTAATGAAATTCGTCAAGGGACCAGACTTTCCTTTGGGAGGCCAGATTCTGGGTACTAAAGGTATTTCTGAAGCCTTTGCCTCAGGTCACGGCAAAATCAAGTTGCGAGCTTCGGCGGAAATTGAGGAGTTGGATCGGGGCAATCGGTACCAGCTGGTCTTTCGTTCCATTCCATATCAGGTTAGCAAGTCAGACCTGATTAGTCGCGTAGCAGCCCTAGTACGAAGAGGAGACATCCTACAGGATATTGTTGATCTTCGAGACGAAAGTGACCGACAAGGCATTCGGATTGTTTTCGTCCTCAAGAGCAGCGCAATGCCGGAAAGAGTCCTGAATCAGCTGTACAAGCATAGTGATTTGGCGACTACCTATAGTGTTAACGTTAGGGCTCTGGTAAAGCAAAGACCAGAAAGACTTGGTTTGAAAGCCGCTTTGCTGTGCCATCTTGACCACCGGATTGAGGTAGTACAACGCCGTACCCGCTTCTTGCTCCGCCGGGTTCAGGACCGGGCTCATGTTCTTGAGGGTCTCTTAACAGCAATCCAGGATATCGATCGCGTAATTCAGATTGTTCGTTCCAGTGACAGCGCGGCAAAGGCCAGTGCTCAGCTTGTGAATGAATTCACATTAACGTTAATCCAGGCTCAAGCAATCCTGGACATGCAGTTGCGACGCCTATCGGGTCTGGAACGACAACGCCTGGAAGAGGAGTACCGGGAAATTCAGATTCAGATCGGAGAATACAGATCCCTGCTTGATGAACCACTTAAGTTACGGGCTCTGATCAAACAGGAATTGACAGAACTGCAAAATCGATTTCAAGACGAACGCCGTACAGAGATTCTGTATGGCGTGGATCCTGAACTTTCCGATGAAGATCTCGTAACAATCCAGGATGATCTCATCAGCTATTGGTCTAATGGCAACATTAGACGCACCTTGGCCTCAGATTTTACAGTTCAGGGTCGGGGCGGTGTTGGAGTTACTAGCCGTTCTGATCGGGAAGAAACCTCCATAAGAAAGCTGCTGTTCGCAAATTCTCTCGATTCCTTGCTTTTTTTCAGTAGTCGGGGAAGGGCTTATGGAACCAAAGTTTATAATCTGCCCTCTGGTTCCCGTACCTCCAAAGGCAGCACCGTAAGAGGTGCAATTAGCATGGAACTAGCCGATGAAACAGCAGTCGCTTGGGTCCGAATTCCCGTCAATTCAGAATATAAGAGCCTGATTCTGATCACTAGTAAAGGTCGCGTAAAGCGAATGCCTCTTTCCCTTTTTGTCAAATTACAGACGAAAGGCAAAAGGGCAATCTCATTATTGCCAGGAGACCACATCGTCCATGCGCTGATTACCCATGGCAATAGCGACTTACTGCTGGTTTCACATATGGGCAAGGCACTGCGCGTGAAGGAAACCGCGATCCGCTATCAAGGAAATCAGGGCACCGGTGTACGGGGAATGAAATTGGCACCGCACGACACCGTGGTCGGGGGCCTCACCGTCTCAGATGATGACTCCGTTCTGGTAACTTATGCTTACGGCAAAGGCAAACGGGTCAAAATGCGCAGCTGGCGTACCTTGGGGCGGAACTCTCAGGGAAGATGGATTTTGCCGCATCGAAAGCGTCGTGAATTGGGCGAAGTTGCATGCGTTGAATTGGTAGGAGATGAGGACGACGTAGTTCTTGTCTCCCATAACAGCATGCTAGTACGTATTCCTGGGGCAAGCATTTCCTGTATGTCCCCTGGGGCCGCTGGAGTGAAGGTAATGGGTTTGGGAGATGGAGACAGTGTTGCTGTTGTGGTAGCCCTTCCACCTTCTTGCCAAGAGAGTGAAGAGAGTATTGACGATGATCGGGAAACTGTCACCGAAAGTTAGATTTCAGGAGGCGCCTCTATTGGGCCTTGGTGATTCGATACCAAAGTTGAAGAACCCAAAGAGCCATATAACTTGGCATTCGTTCCTTGCCTGGGAGGATCGTACTGAACTTAGGTTATATATACTGTTTAAGTTCGTCCCAGCATTTGACTGTTGTGGGCTCAGCTAGGCGAGAAACCCTCATGACTGCCGTTTTCCAGAACAATCCTGATCCTTCCCACAGTCCATTTACCTCAAAATGATTCCTGTGGTGGACCAACTTGATATGTCAGTCTGGGGCTTTAGCACTGCGTAAAGCCAAGACTTGTGGCTATCCCATCGCAGCCGATGACTGTCTGTGAATAAGAAACCAAACAAGAGTGGCTTTGCAATTACTACGCAGAGCCACTTACTTCCAGTCCCAGCAACGTCTGTAGATTACAGACCTGTCCATGGTAGGTTGGAAAGTAAGCAATAACTGCCTGCAGGATCCGTCATCCCTTTTGGGAATATCCCTTTGGCAGTCGTCTTGCCGATCTAAGACAGTCTTTTTTGCGGACACCGCTCTCTATGGAAAGTAAGCCGCCCGATTTTACCCAACTCAAGCCAGGTCCTCGACTCATATTTCTGCCCAACTCTGAAGTATTGCCTCTTGCCGAGGCCCTCGCAGCATTGTCTAACGCCGCGGGGGGAACAATTCTGATTGGAATCGAACCCTCAAACCAGCGATTGACTGGAGTGATGCCTGACATCGTTGAACAGGATCTACGAATCGCCCAGGGGCATGTTACTCCGCCCATCATTGTTGACTGGCAAGAAGAAAATACCGAACACGGCACTATTGTCGTACTTAATGTAATGGAAAGTCGAGATATACACTCCTTGTTGGACGGACGTATTCTTACCCGTTCAGGAACAGTAAATCGCATTCTTCTCGGACCTGAAATTCAGCAGATTCTGCGTCAGCGTCCCACTCAAGTGGGGGAACTACAACCAATCTACGAAGCGTCGCTTGACGACTTCAATATGCCCCTGATTCATGAATACATGAGCCTACTTGGCCGGAAAGTGTCTTCTAATGCTGGAATGACCGTGGCAGATTTTCTCCAAGAGCAACGGGCACTGGATGAAGACTGTTGTCCAACTGTAGGCGGAATGGTGCTTTTTGGTACCAGGCCCCAACAGTTTCTCCCGGCTGCCCGAGTGATTTTTGTTAATTTCAGGCAGACTGGGGAACTGCCAGGTCATGAAAATGAACTCCGCTACTCCCGGAGGGAGGAAATCACAGGGCCGCTTGTTGAGATGATTTCTGAGACATTCGATCTGATTCGGCAGGAAATGTCCAATCAATCGGTGGTACAAGGTCTTGCCCGGATTGAAAGAACGGAATATCCGTTGAGCGTAGTCCGGGAGGCCCTGGTAAATGCATTTGCCCACAGGGATTACTCTCTAACTGGCCGCTGCGTCGAAATTCACATGTTTGAAGATTCCCTGGAAATTATCAGTCCAGGAGGGCTACCTGGCCACATCACGCTCGACAATATTCTGGATGAACACTACAGTCGAAACCCTCGGATTGTAAACGGCTTATTCCAGTGGGGCTTAATCGAGGAACTCGGCCTGGGAATCGATCTGATGTATAACGATCTGGCACGCAATGGTCACCCACCGCCGGAATTTGACGTTACCCCTAACCGGGTCAAAGTCAAACTGTATAACCGGCGAAATACCGCTTCGCTTTCGCAAGAATGGCAATTCAACATGAATCAGAGACAACTGGCGGCCATCAGCCACGTTCAGGCCTCAGGTAGTATTACAAATCGAAAATATCAGCAACTATGTCCCGAAGTAAGCGCAGAAACCTTGCGACTAGATCTGGCTAATCTTGTTGACCGGGGGATTTTCTTGCGTATAGGAGAAAAACGGGGAACGCATTATATTTTGAAGTGAAATATCTTGGTGCTGCGTATAGTGGATAAGGTGCAGCAATTGCCGATTCTTGATGTTATAATCACATAGTTGCACTTGGCTCAATTCCGACTACATCATTGAAAGTGCAGGTGTTCCCTTGGCCGCCAATCCCTCCTCCGATATTCTCGAAATCGATCTGAATTCTATCAAACAGCCCTCCACACCGCCCTCTGCTTCCCCGCCAAAACAGAGCTCTACCTTACAAACCACACTGCCTACGTTTCAAAGCGATCTTACTAACCTCGCTCAAGCTACCCCTAATGTTCCGACAATTCCAGTCGATTCACCTTCGGTAGCAGAGGACTCCACTGCCAGTCCAAGAGCCGTACGTCATATCTTGAAAGATGTTCTGGAAACCGCCGTCCTCACCATTGCCGTGTTTCTCCTTGTGCGGTCGGCAGTTCAGAGTTATCGCATTTCAGGCACATCCATGGTGCCTAACTTCGAACACGAGCAATTCTTGGTGGTGAACAAGCTGGCCTATTATTTGGACGATCCGCAACGAGGGGACGTGATTGTATTCAATTATCCAGACGGGACCGAGAGAGACTTTATCAAGAGAGTCATAGGCGTACCTGGCGATACCGTGGAGATTAGAGAGGGAAAGATATATATCAATGGTTTGTATGCCATGGAACCCTATGACTTCATTCCCTTCAACTATGATGCCGCCCCAACACTGGTCGGAAAGGATAAGCTATACGTCTTGGGTGACAACCGGTCGGACTCCGAAGACAGCCATTTATGGGGTTTGCTTGACCAGTCTCATATTGTGGGCAAGGTTTGGATTTCACTTTGGCCCCTGAACACTCTGGGATCAATTGACCATGAAGCCCTATCGATTCAATTGCCCATCAACCCATAGAACAGAATTCAACCATGGAACGGGCTAAGGGTTCGGCGCAACTGTCCCGACCATACATTTCTGATTATCTCATTGTGATCGGTCATTTATGGTATTGCGCTGATTGCCGACAGGAACTCAGAAGGAATCCACATGCCTTCATGAAGGGACTAAAGCTAACCGACGACCAGAAAGATTCGCTGTTGCGCTGGTCCACTGAGCCTCTTTCCATCGTTGACCGACTCAGTGCCGATTCTGGCTTGGAACCGGAGGACTTTCAACTGTGTATTTCTCATCCTCGAGCCCGGTTGCGGCATTTGGGGGTCCAGAAGCGCAGTTCTTAGGTCTCATTACCCTGAACCATCGCATCATGCAGGAATTGGTGCCTGGACTGTGGCAGTTTGACGAACTGCGTCCTCGCGTAAATACGTACCTATGGGCAGGTAAGGACGGACTTACCCTTGTCGACGCAGGTTTTCCGGGAAACGGGCTGGTGATGCTGGCTGCCATGAAAGAAGCCGGATTCAAAGTATCTGACGTATCCCGCATTGTAATTACCCATGGCGATCTAGATCATATAGGGGGCCTCTCCGAACTATATCATGCTCTTCGGGTTCCTATCTATTGTCATCAGGACGAAGCTCCCCTATTAGAAAATCCCAAATCCCGCGTCTTTCAACATTCCCTTCTGCAGTACGTTGTAGACCCTCTAATTCACGGTATGATGAGAACTGGCAGATACCATTGCAGTGGTGTCTTGCCAACTGATAGTGTCGTTGACCAAGACATGATTGGCGGTGAATTGCTGGTGGTACACACACCTGGACATACTCCCGGCCACATTGCCTTGTTGCAGGCAGAGAGTGGCATCCTGTTCTCAGGGGATGCTTGTCTAGTACGGTGGGGGAGAATTTGGGGTCCCGCCTCCTTTTTCACACCAGACATCCTCGGTGCCCATCTCAGCATTCTGAAACTTGCAAGGGAATACGCCGATCGTATCGAAATCATAGCCAGCGGTCACAGCCGACCTCAGCTTTCAGGTGCCGGACGCATCTTGCGGCTCTATGCCCAAGAGCTGTATTTGTGAGCTGAGAGGATACGGTGGGGCCTATACTACCCTGCGTCCCTGTTCCCCATGAAACCGAGTTGCACACAGGAATTCGATTGATGACTCGATCTAGTTTTGAGCCACTTTTGCCATTCAAGGGATTCGCAATTGGCCATCATACCGATCTTGTTCACGGCACGGGTACAACTGTGGTTCTTTGTCCCCGCGGGTGTGTAGGAGGAGTGGATGTCCGAGGAGGAGCACCTGGAACACGAGAAACTGCCTTACTGAGCCCGACGTGCAAAGTGGAGGTTGTGCATGCTCTGGCTCTGTCCGGAGGAAGTGCCTTTGGCTTGGGCACGGCAGATGGAGTCATGTCTTGGCTGGCAGAAAGGGGTTTCGGATACGATACCGGTACAGCTCTAGTACCCATTGTACCGGGTGCAATCATTTATGACCTGTCTATAGGACCGTTGAGGGGAAATACAAAACCGACCCCAACTGCCCAGAGTGGTTATGCCGCCTGCCAGAATAGCCAGTCCGATGGAATGGCCGAAGGATGTGTAGGGGCAGGAACAGGGGCAACTGTTGGCAAATTCCTCGGTCTGAGTCAATGTTCCAAAGGGGGTGTGGGAGCGGCAGCAATTCAAGTCGAATCAGGTGTCAGAGTCGGTGCCCTAGCGGTAGTAAATGCCTTAGGAAACGTTGAGCAGAATGGGCAAATCCTGGCTGGTGCACGGGATCCTAATACCAACGATTTTGTTGATTTCCATTCCATTTGGTCACCTACTGTTAGGGAGGCAGCAGGCCAATTGGGGAATACAACAATAGGTGCAGTGCTGACCAACGCTCGCCTGACCAAGTCTGAGGCTACCAAGGTAGCCCAAATGGCGCACGCTGGTATTTCGCGGACTATACAGCCTAGCCACACCCCCCATGATGGCGACACGCTGTTTGCTCTTTCCACAGGTGAAAGGCCTTGTGACTATGGACGTATTGGTGCCTTGGCAGCCTTGTGCGTTGCCGAGGCAATCTCTCGAGCAGTCAGAAAAGCTTGTTCGCTTTTTGGTATTCCTGCTTCATCTGATGTAGAGTCGCAACGGATTGGCTAGTTTTCGAAAGTAATAGAAGGGAGGTCTAAGACATGTTCAACAATCTGTTCAGACAGTCTTCGTACCGTCCTTTCATTGGCGTTTTTCCATGAATGGCATTTTGCCACAGCGCTGTTGACTGAGTTTCTTCAGCATACCCCGAGCCGTGGAATGCCTATTTCACGGCTTTTTTTCTGCAATTGAGGCACACTTTGAACGCTACCTTTGCCCTGTATCGCAACTTCTTGACGAAGTATTTGAGTCCTTTCAAATGGCAAGTTTTTCTGCTGGGATTCATGTTGCTATGCAGTACGGGACTAAGTGTCTATGCACCCCGAATCCTGAGGGATTTCATCGACTTGCTTGTCGGTACAGCTGAAATGGCACAGTTGCTGAATCTAGCTGTTTGGTTCATGGCCATTCATATTGCCCGGCAACTTGCAGCAGGAGTTGTAGGGTACCTGGGCGAAAGCGTGGCCTGGAATACCACCAATCAACTCCGTATCGATCTGCTTCGACACGCATTGGGCCTTGACCTAGGTTTCTTCCAACACCATCCTCCTGGTGTCATGTTGGAACGGATTGATGGGGACACCAATCAACTGGCTTTCTTCTTTTCCCAGTTCTCAATCAGATTCTTACGCAGCGTCTTGCTTTTGGCAGGAATTCTCGTAGCAGTCAGTTTCGAGGGCTGGCTCCTTAGCGTTGCTGTCTTCATCTTTATGGCCGTTGCAGTCCTGGTTTTATTCCGCTTACGCAGCTACGGAGTACCTTTCAACGAGAGACTGCGAGAAGCAACTGCCAATTTATATGGATTCATTGAAGAGAGGCTCGCCAGTTTGGAAGACATCAAACCTTTAGGAGGAAGCCTCTATATATTGCGGCAAATGCTGGTATTCATTGACCGCCAGATTTTTCATGGACGTCGTGCCTTTGCATGGGGCAATCTGATGTGGCCAACTTCACTCGTCCTAATAGGTGTAGGTACGGGCGTCATCGTAGCTTGGGGGGGATATCTGGTGCTTAACGGTACCATGACCGTAGGAACCATCTATCTGTTGTTTAGCTATATGAATCTGATGATTTGGCCCCTTGAGGAACTCTCCCATCAAATGGAGGAATTGCAAAAGGCCGGAGGCAATCTGGTACGTGTACAGAGTCTGCTGGCAAATCGGAGTTCTCTTGAGGATGGTACTCTGGCAGAAATTAGCCCTTTGCCCATTAAACTGAAATTCCACGATGTGTCATTTCAATATGATGCGGACGAGGATCAGGCGATCAGTAATCTTTCATTTACATTGGAGCCAGGCCGTACGCTGGGTATCGTAGGTCGGACGGGAAGTGGCAAGACTACTGTAATGCGACTCGTTGCCCGCCTGTATGACCCAGATGCTGGTGTCATAAGCTTAAATGGGATACCGGTGTCGCAGTTTCGCTTGTCCTTCTTGAGGACTAAGATAGGAATTATCACACAGGAAGTACAGTTCTTTCGAGGTACTTTGCGCCAAAACCTCTGCATGTTTAACCCCCATGTAAGTGATCACCGTATCTTGGAAGCCATAGATCATCTTCAGTTGCATAATTGGTTGAAGTCCTTGCCTGAGGGTCTTGATACTCTCTTGACCAGCAACAAGCTTGCTCTGTCCGCCGGTGAAGCCCAACGCCTGGCACTAGCAAGGGTATTTCTTCGCAACCCAGATATTGTCATTTTAGACGAAGCGTCGGCGCGTTTAGACCCGGCCTCTGAAATGGAGGTGGATCAGGTCTTGCAGGAATTCCTGGCAGACAAAACCTGTATCGTGATAGCCCACAGACTCAAGTCAATCGAGAAGGCAGATGACATCCTGATCATGGACCAAGGCAAGAAAGTGGAATTTGGGACGCGAGAGGAGTTGCTTGCGACGCCAGCGTCTCGACTGAACCAACTAATCACATTGGGGCTGGAGTAGTCATGTGCGCTCATTCTGGGCTGCCGGGCGAGAAGAATCATAACGGCAAGAACACTAACATTCTCCGCCTTAGTCTTGCGTTGATTCGTACCCGGCCGGGCATTTTCCTGCTCAATGTACTGACCTGGGGCATGGCTCACAGTCTCCCTCTCGTGCCAGGATATGCCATCAAGGTGTACTACGACGGTCTGGTGGGGGATACACCTTTAACCCTGACACCTCTCTTGTGTGCTGTCACTTTGGCTTCGATTGGGATTACAAGAGGATTGGCCAGTTTTGCCGGATCTTGGCTCTGGGGCGACTTCGAGTTTCGCCTGACGGGCCTAATGAGGATCAATCTGGTACGTCTTGTCATTAGCAAACCTGCGGCCCTGTCCACGCCTGGCACCTCCAGTGAAATGATTAGCCGTCTCCGGGACGATGTGGAAGAGACTTTCCGGCCAATGGAGGAAACAGTTGACGGTTGGGGCGTCCTGGGGTTTGCGGTTGGGGCGGTTGCCATAATGGCTAGTTTGGATTGGGTGGCAACACTAATGATCGTGATCCCAGTTCTCCTCTCTTCGCTCAGCATTGAATTGGTGGACAAGCATGTTACTGCCTTGCGGCAAGCTACCCGTGATGCCAGCGCCAATGTAGCGGAATTCATCGGTGAGGTTTTCAACAGTCTGCTAGCCTTCAAGTTGGCCCCTGTCTCGGAAGGCGTATTGGAAAGCCTACAGGGTTTGAATAGTGTGCGCAGACATGCTGCCTTACGGGAAAAACTGTTGTCGCAGGTCTTAGAGAGTCTGTCCGATATCACTACCGCCCTGTGTACGGCCCTGCTCCTGTTTTATGTTGTGCTTTCTGACCGCCCAACCCTTAGTGCAGGAGAACTGGTCCTGTTTGTCACCTATCTGGACCGTGTAGCCGATTACGCTGGTTGGATACTGTGGATGATAGCCAGCTTCAAAAGGGGAAGGGTATCCTTGGCCCGTTTGAATGCTACTATTCCGGATTCAAGGCAGACCTCAGATCTTGCCTGTCCCTCACCTCTCACAGTGGCGAAGGCCACGTCACGGATCGAGGAGGGCCATTCGCCGGACTTCCAGCAACTGGATCTCTGCGGAATCAGCTACCAGTATCCCGATTCAGGGTTTAGGATCAATGATGTTGATCTGAGGCTGGTCCGTGGTTCTCTTACCGTGATTACAGGACGAATAGGGGCAGGTAAATCTACCTTACTCAAGTTGCTGTTGGGACTGCTACCGTTAGAGCAAGGAGAAATCGTCTGGAACGGTGCCATAATTAAGGAGCCCGGCAATTTCATGACCCCCCCGCGGGCATCGTATACGCCACAGATCCCAAGGCTTTTCAGTGACAGTCTGGCCAACAACATTACTTTGGGCAGAGATCTTCCCAACGAGTCTGTTCTGGATGCGATTCACGATGCGGTGTTCGAGACAGATTTGAAGATACTGCCCCAAGGTCTAGATACCCGGGTAGGTCCCCGAGGATTGCGACTGTCAGGAGGCCAGATCCAGCGAGTGGCAACTGCGCGCATGCTGGCCGCCCGAGCCGGTCTGCTTCTCATTGACGATGTGTCAAGCGCCCTGGATCTGGGAACAGAAAGAATGTTATGGGATCGCGTATTCTCACGCTTCAAGCAGTCTGCCAATTCCAATGCGTGTGGATTTGAAAGACCAACCTGCCTGGTCGTAACCCATCGCCGTCGCGTACTACGCCAGGCGGATCAAATCGTGGTTATGCAAGATGGCCGCATCGAGTCAGTGGGTACACTGGATGAACTGCTCTCCTCATCTGCAGAGATGAAGGCAATTTGGTCTCAGAGTAACCTGGAAGCAAGTCAGGTGGTTCCGCCAGAGTAGGGATCATAGCCTTCAACTGGGATTCCGCTCCTAGTTATTGGATTGCTGAAGGATGTGACTCGTCCAATGAGGGATAAAGACAACCACCGTCAGGTTGGCATTCGCTACCACTTCCAGTGGTTGAGACTTCTGAACCACCCTGGTTCAGATTCAATGTGAACAATGTGCTCATGTTGTCTGCCTCATCAAACGCTGCAAACCGAAGATTGCGAATCGGAGTGTCAGGAACTACCGGCCATGTAAAGTTTGTATTCTGCCAATTCCTGAAGGGATAGCTGACTACGGTTACCTGATCCAGGGCCAGCGAATGAGTTCCATACCAATGAATCCGGAATTCCAGATCAGTCACAGTTTCAAAGAGATGGAAGTCTACGCCAAGAGGCACAAAGTCTGTAGCCGATAGGAAATCGGTAACATACAGCTCGCGGAAACCTAGGATTTGCGCGCCTTCTGCTTGGGTAACGTCCAAGCGGGCAACTGGAAGGGCCTCTCCAAACGTGCCAAGGGTTGACTGGGTAAAGTCAGGCATTTTGAGGCGAAAGAGGGCACGGTAAGATCGTCCTCCGGGCAGCACAGAGGTGTAGGGGCCAAACCACACACCGCTTTCATGTTGTTCCGAATCCCCCAACCAGACCAGACCATCACTGGCAAACGGGTCTTGGGCAACGGCACCGGTTTCAGATGTGAACTTCAAGGAACTTTGTTCCCACGTCCAGTCCCGTCCCATACTAAACCCATCACCATTGGCGCCTGTTACCTCAACCAGCAAATGGTCACGACTGTCCGTCTCAAACAAGGAGGCTTGCAAGTGCTTCGGACCTTCGTAGTCAATTTTTATCTCGGCTGTATCCAGAAGGTGCGTGCCAGTCAACAATCTGATTTCCAGAACTGTGCCGGACATCGTTTCGCGGGGCAAGAACCAAGTATGAGCCGATGAAGTCATCTTCAGCGAAATTGGATATATTCCAGGTTCTTCTTCGCTCTCGGCAACAGGCAAAGGATTCCCCGCATTCGATCCAGTTTCTGTTTCAGTAGTGGGCGTGGGTTCCGGTTCAGTAGACCGGGAATTGGATGAATCATCGGATGCAGGTGTCGCCGTTGGGGTTGGATCCTCCCCATTTTGGCTCAGGGTGCTGACTTCCAAGTCAGTCGGAACGGTGGCTGTGTCTGCTTCGTCTGTAATCACCGTAACCCCAGGTGAGACATAGGCTCTGACAATCAGATCCGAATCCGAAAGAGACTGAACTGCCTGCTTCTGCAGAAGCAAGTCATCGGGAGGGATGTAGGCCGCCAAAACTGGATCGCTAGGTGGCGTTATGTCCCTGATTTCAACCGACAGATCAGAAACGTGGGAAGCAACCACAGCCTCGATATGAAGTCCTGAACCAGTGGCAAATCCCTTGGCGTTGTTTACAATCAGACATCCCAGTGGTGCATCAGAGACTGTGCTTGTAATATGTATGTTACTGTAATAGTGCCCCAGAATCTGGCAATAGTTCAAACCTTGCTTGGCAAATCGTTGGGCACCCAACTGACTAAGTCCCCACCCGTGGCCCCGGCGTTTCAGACCAATCGCATTGGTATCAGGTACACTGTCCAAATAAGCTAGATAACTATGTTTCTTCGTGGGATGGGCATTCTCTGCCGAATACATAGACAGAATGGGTAGGCGTCCTGGATCGGTCACATCCTGGACAATCACACCGGCTGTCGCCTGTACTGCCATATCGGATCTCTTGTGGCGGTAGTCACACATTACTTGGTTATTGGCCCAATCTGTCACATCGTAAGGATACGTTCCGGGCAGATTCTGGTAAATCTTGTTCCATGCGTAAGTTCGGGCAGCAATGGCCACCGCCTTCAAGGCTTCCATCTCCCATGTAGGTGGAACTTCTGCAGGCAGAACGCGCGCTACATATTCCTCGAGAGGAAGTTCCACTACTTCGTTCTCGGCTACTCCTTGGCGGCAATAGTTTTGCGGATGATGCCGAACCCGAATACTCGTAGGCTGGAATGTCCCCTCTATGCCTGGAGACGAAAACAGAAGGAATTCTTCCTGAGTTTCCCTCGAAGATTGTTCTGACATTACCACTTGTTGGCCTGTACTCAGGTCAAAAGTGGCTACCATCTGGTCGGGAGTCGTGAATTCCAGCTGTGACAGTTCATTCCAGACGGGAGCATGACCTGCCATTGTGGCCACGGGACTTCCTGACGCAAGGTCATAGATACGAATTTGCCCTAAGCTGACAGTTTCGGTACCAGTAGGAAAGAGATCAAAGGCCAATAGGGAACCGTCTGGATTCACCTGAATATGTCCCAGATGCATAAGGGGCTCATCAACGACCGTAACCCCGGCAATAGTCAAACGAGCATGGGACGGCACAGAATCGTCTCTTACAAAAGAAGACTGGCTCACAGGAACTGATTGTTCCTCGACAATTTGCTGAGAGAAAACGGGAAGATTAACAGCTTCGACAGCTAATGGGTTGCCGAACTCTGTAAGAATATAAAACCAGAATGCACCAAGTACGGATGGCCAAAGCAGTCCCAAACTGACTGGACCAATGACCGAACGCCAGACGGGCTTGCTGCGACGTGTGTGATCCATGAGCCACCTGGTCGTTAAGACCTTTTATTCAGTTAGCTATATTTTACTCCAACAAACCTGAATTTGCAGAACGCTATCAAGTGTATTCATATTTCTAAGCAAATATGACAAGGTAAGGATAGGCAGGCCTAAATCCACCGTGTGGAAGGTTCTCTGATCAACCTTGATCTCCAAGTCTCCGGAAAAGCATTGCCAAACTGCAATTTGCGATTTCAAATCAAGGCTGGTGCTAATTTTGCTCAGTCGTCTTCAATGAGAGGAGTTATCTGGTTAGTGAAATATCAAGAAAACACAATTGCAATTATTGTGGGGCATTTGCCGAGAAGATCCCCTCACCTGGTCTTACGACCTCCAAAATGCTTTGGCGGTCGTGTTGAAATTATGGGATATCTGGATGGAAATTGGGTGGCCGTAACGGTCAGCTGGACGATTGTCTATAGTACTGTATGACAGGTATTTAGTCCCTATGGGTACAGCTGTTTTCTTATAACTTGAAGTGACAGGCAATTGGGGTAGATCCCCCTACTGAACCCAGTGACGAGGTACGTAGTCTACAGTCCCAGGCCACAGAGACCTCGTTCTCGACTGTACAGGTCTTGGCAAACATTCCAATCGGATTGCCGAGACGGACAGCCAGTGTAAGAGCCACTCCCTACCTGCCTTTTCACCTGCCGAAAACCCATCCGACACAAAAGAGAAGACTGAACAACAACAAGATGGCTGCCGTACGAGCCAAAGCCCTGTTTAGAACCGGGCCTTTCTTTGTCCAGACCATCCAAGCCGTAGGCAGAACAGGCAAGAGGCAAACCGATGGCAAGACTGTGAAGGCAGACAAAGAGGCAAATCGATAAAGGAAGATGGGTACTACCATAGCACCCAGCATGCATGCCAAGTATTCAAGTTGACCGAACCGCAGTCCAAAACGAATAATGAGATTCCTTCGACCAGAACGAGTATCCTGTTCAACATCCCTGAGATTGTTGACTACTAAGATGCCAGTGGAAATCAGACCCGGGCTTATACCAGCCACTAGTGCTCTTGGATCCACTTGCCCGGTTTGTACAAAAACAGTTCCGGCCACAGCCAGGACGCCAAAGAAAAGCAGGACCATAAGGTCACTCCAACCGTTGTAGGCCAAAGGCCAAGGTCCGGCAGTATAGAGAATCCCCATTCCTATCCCGAATAGCCCAATCCACAAAATAAACAGCCCACCCGCTCTAACCAGCAACGCCCCTGAGGCCATACAGACCAAGAATGCAATTCCGATTCCCAATCGCATTTGGGAAGCAGGGATCATTCCCGCCTGCAGTGTCCGCGTGGGCCCTATTCGATCAGATTGGTCCCCTCCCTTTAGGAAGTCATAGAGATCGTTTACGAAATTGGTGCCAATCTGCAGGGAACAAGCACTGAGGAGTGTCGCGGCAGCTAACGCCCAGTTCATCCTGCTTTCGCTGTACACAATCGCCAAACCCATTACAACAGGAGAAATACTGGCGACTAGGGTTTTCGGGCGAGTTGCCAGAATCCATACATGCAGTTGGGGCAAACGGTGTAACATTCAATTCGACCTCACTGGCTTCTTGTGCTGTTGCTGGATACTTGGAGAAGTGAGCAGGCTACTCCAAGGGGCTCATAAGGGGAACCATCTGGTAATTTTCTCTCAGTTCTCTTGCTCCCCCTATGCCTTAGTATCGGTCCGAGACTGGAATGGAAATTCGTTCCGGCAAAGTACCTAGTTTAGAATAACGAAGCAGAGGATAAGGATCAGATTTCAGTTCGCCTTCACATTTTATTGGGTCGTCAATCAGGGGCAAAGTACGATGGCAAAGCAATCCAAGGGGCCGCGGATATTGGTAACGATGAAAAGCACTGAGAGCACCCATCGTTACTTGACCGAGAAGAATCGGCGGAATGACACGTCTCGTTTAGAACTGAGAAAATTTGATCCTGTTCTGCGGAGACACGTTTTGTATCGAGAGTCGAGATAGAGAACGGAAGTCCACCGGTTGTTTGCGTGATTCAGCCCTGGATATCCAGGCAATTAAGCAAGGCTGAGTGAGTAACCAAATTCATCGGAAGTCCCGGACACAAAATTTGCGGGACTATGTGTTGCTATGGAGTAAGGGGCTATGTATGGGGGTTGCCGACCTGGTGCCAGGGGTATCGGGAGGCACAATGGCCCTGATTCTTGGCATCTACCCTGAATTGCTAGATAGTTTGAGAACCTTGACCTGCCGGTCATTTTGGCTAAGTTTGTCTCAACTCCAGTTGAAACAGGCTACAAAGGAAGTCAACGGATTATTTCTCCTGATTCTAGTTTCCGGCATCCTATGTTCTGTCCTTTTTTTCTCCCGGCAAATTGAGCATTTGCTCGAACACCACCCTCTCAAGATCTGGAGTTTTTTCTTTGGTTTGGTACTGGCATCTGTAGTCTTGGTTGGACAGCAGGTAAAGCATTGGAATCTCGGACTGGCCAGTATAAGTTTCATATCTTCTGGCATGACGTATTTGCTGATTGGACAGGTTCCGATCTCCATTCCATCTACTTGGTGGTTTCTTCTGTTAAGTGGAGCACTGGCTGTTTGCGCAATGATTCTGCCGGGGATTTCAGGGTCATATATTCTGATTCTCTTAGGCCAATACCATGCCGTTCTGTCCGCTTTGAATAATGGTGACGTGGCAATACTGGCTCCGGTTATTGTGGGTGCAGTATTTGGTTTGCTGGCTTTTTCTCGGCTCTTGAACTGGTTTTTCCAACGTAATCCTAAGGCCATTCTGGCCTCCTTGACGGGGTTCATGTTTGGTAGTCTTCGACGTATCTGGCCGTGGCAGGAAGACATCAGTGCGGATAGGCAACCAATAGAGTCAGCCGCCGTTCTTTCCAATGAACTGCCCCAGTTGTTAATCAATGGGTCTTTGAATTTAGACGTGCCAATTGCATTGTTGATGGCACTGGCAGGTTCGGTGTTGGTCCTTTGTTTAAGCTTTTTTGCCCAAAAGCAAGCCAATCCGATTTCTTCACTTTAGCATCATCGCTGCCCTAACGCCTCAGCAACTCTGTTGCCTGAGAAAGATCAAAAACCCAGACTTTATTATTGCTGCCATCCACTACCAGCAACTCAGCAGAACGGGGATCATAAGCCAACCCCAACGGGAGTGAAACGGACCCAGATTCTGAAGTGAACTGGTCAATAATTCCCAGTGGCTGTCCAATCACATCAAAGAAAACTATCCTTCCATTCTCCGGATCTGACACGGCAACTCCAAAATCCGGAACTGCCACAACGTAGGGCTTGTGTGTTGCGTGAACAGAAGTCCACATATCTGGTAAGGCATGAATTGCTGCAATTGGGTCTAGGGAAAGACTCAGTAGTTGGATGCGGTGATTCCAGTTATCAGTCACGAAGAGATATCCAGTCTTAGGATTAACTAGGCCATCTACCGGTTCGTCAAAATTGCCAAGTTCTGGCCCATTGCCTCCGACTTCCTTCAGCAAGACTCCTTCCTGGCTGAATTGAAGAAGCCGCTTGTTTCCTGTATCTACTACGACAACATCTCCATTGGGAAGCACGTCTATTCCTCTCGGACCAAAAAACCTTACGGGTTGGCCAGGAGGTGTGTGGTCCTGTTGTCCAAACTGGCCCCATTTGGTTAGAAACTGACCTTCCAGATCGAAAACCTGAACACGGTGATTCCAAGTATCAGCTACAAACAAGAGACCTGAGTCAGAAAGAGCAGCCCCCCACGGCTCATTAAATTGACCATCTCCCCTCTCCAAAGGTCCTTCTCCGTCCTGGTCTTTGCACTGAGCCTCCGCATCACTTCCTGTCAAACAGTGACCACCGACAGTCAAGACCAATTTGTTCGACTGATCCAATACCAATACTCGGTGATTGCCGCTATCGGTAAGGACCCGGAAACCATTGGGAGCAACTCTTATGGATCGAGGTGCAACCAAAGGCATGCCAGAAAACTCTCCTTCGATGGCTTGGAGGATGGGAAATTCAAGGCGCGAGAAGCTAAGATTCTCAACCGCGGTATTGCTGGCAGGAGAGGCTGTTTGGCTTACGCCTTCCGCCCAAATAAGAGGGGCTAGATCCAACCTCACATACATATCGAACTCCCTTCTATGGGGCCAGTGGTATAGATCAAGGTGGGGATGGTTGCGAAAGAAGAAAATGTTTTTCCAACGCCGCCGCATATCCGGATTGAGCCAAGCTCTCAGGGTATCCCGGGACCAGTTCTTGTAGGATTCCTCTGGCCACCAGACAAGCCTGTATGTACGCCGGACATAGTCGTGTTCCATGATTGGACGTACCTGATCCCAGCGGCTAGGTCCAGCCAGTACGATGGAACTTGACAGGAGAGATGTATCAGGGTCTCGGTATAGACGGGCATTGGGGTAGTCCCGAAAATACCAAGCCATTGGCCAGGAGTTGTCGTCATCGTAGGCCAACTGAACCGACCGGTCTCCATGAAGATGTTCGCTGACCTTCGCGACTTCCCCCAGTGCTTGTTTGATATCTGGTGTGCCATGAGCGTACGTAAGATATTCAGAAACCTTATCGAAATTCACAAAGTTCAACTGGAATGTTGCCCGTACCGTCAATAGCAACAACGGTACAAATGCCCCCGCTGCCAACAGAGGCAAACCAGACTTCCTTTGAGCCAATATATATCTGCCACTCCAGACAAGAAGACCAGTCCCAGTAATGAGTGCTAGAAGCCATCGCATCGTGTGGCGAGTGGCCTCAATTTCACGTCCCTCAAAGGGTTCTAGGGTTAAAGCCCAGATGTAGCAAGTGATACTGACCGCCAATGAAACCAGAGCACTCCAGGCCTCCAGGTTGCCCATTGGAAATCCCTTAAGCATTCTTCCCATTCCATATCCTCCTAAGAGACACATAGGGGTGACAATATGAGAAAGAAGCCAAGGCATGCGTTCCCCTGCAAAGGTATAAGCAACCCAGCTACCTATTACCCACCAAATGAAAAGCAAAATAGGCAGGTTGGTATGAACCGATGCAGAAGAACCGTTATCGCTGAGGTCTTGGTGGTTCGGTACCCCCTGGACCAGTGAGTGAATCCCTAGGATTCCACCTATTAAGGCCAACAGAAAGGGCAGAAATTCATAAATGGAGGTAAGTAGCAGATAGTAATACCAAGGTTGGCTGCCTCTTTGCACCTCTTGTTGGGCAATCCAATAACCAAGACTTTCCACTACGCCTGAAACCAACCCGCGGGGATTGGTGAGGAAGGTAGAAAAAAACAGTTCTGCAACAAACCAGAAACCAAGAAAAGTGAATGCGTAGGACCATGTATCAAAGGAGGTACGCCAATGTCTAGGTTTGAGAAACGCAAACCACAAGATACCCATCCCTAGACCGGCTGCCCCAAGTATTAAAGCAATAGCTCCGGACCGCCAATTTCCAGTCAAGGATGCATCTAAAGGATCCCAACCTAAGGAAAAATGCACTAGAGGTGAAAGAAAGGGCAACACAACGAGAGCCATGAAGATGGTGACGTCCCAGAAACGATTGACATGGCCTCCCAGAATCTGCGGCAACAGCCTGGAAGCCACCGCTAACCCACCACTAAATATGCCTAAAATCAAGCCAGTGATGAAGTGGTTTTCCTTGCTGATGAATCCCAGTAGCATGCTTAGGCTCAGACCTAAAATCCATTTGGCCCTTCCGTCTTCAAAATACCGCAGTAGGCTGTACACCCAGAGTAAACTGTAAAATACAACGTAGATATCATTTCGGATATAACGGCTGTGGAATAAAAGCGAGGGGCTAATGGACAACAACAGGCCAGCGACTAAAGCCCCCCATGTCCCAAGGAAACGCCGATACCACCACATGCTGCCAACTACCAAGGTGCCGACCAAGGCAGGCAGAAGCCTGGCAGTGAAATCTGATACACCCAAGAGAGCGTATACAAGAGCGTTAGCATGAAATAGGAATGGTCCATGCATCATGGGTGAATGCACATACTCACCCCGCTCGTAAAGGTAATACGAGTACAGTGCATGCAAGCTCTCATCATGGCTCATTGCCCGCAGGTCAAGTCTCCATAACCTGAGCACAAGGGTGAGCAACAGGAGGAATCCCCAGACAATGTGTTCCAATCTGAGAACAACGGTATATTGGTGTCTTGGAACGGAGACTTGGAAGGTTATGTCAGCATTCAGGATAGAAGCCTGGTGTGACACCAGTATAGGCCTGTTCATTCAGTACTTTCCAGATGAATTCCCAAGTCATTGCTTTAGGAATTTCATGGATCTGAAGGGAAATTTGGTTTAGCCAGGATCAGTATCTCATCCCTCTCATAGACGGGTATCAAGATAGAGGAAAGAAAGTCTATTCTCTCTTCCGAGATCGAGAACTGTTGTCGTTCCTGATATCCCAGGTAGACGTATTGGATATTCCAAGTCTCCATGGTCTGCATAACTTCATTCCTCGTTCCCTCAGCATAAAGAAGCCTGAGTGCCTCTTCTCGACCTGCTGACATGGTTTCGTAAGCTCCACCTCGCCATTGCCGTTCATGTCCAGTCCATCCAAGCAACGTTACAAGCCCAGTGAATCCACTAGCCCGGCTTGTGTCCACTCGGTAGCTTTGGCCAACAGCTTCAGCAATCACATCTCCCGGTTGCGCCTGATTCTGGAGCCAAGCCAAAGATGCTGCAACTGCAGGTTGGGCCGTTCCTAGCCTCTGGTTAATATCCAACGTCCTATTGCCTGAAGGTGCCTGCACTTTGCTACCAATCGCGGCTAAGGGATACACCATGCCAGCTACAAACAGCCCGATCAGTATTGCAGATGTAGCAAGTCCGTGCCATTGCACAGGTTTGCACAAACCTAATACCAATGTAACCGCCATAACGGGAGCCAGCAGATGCCAAGCCTGATAGTGAAACTTGAAGACTGTATTCATTCGCATTAAGGGCCCAAACTGATCTTGCAAGAACACGAATTCTGGCGCATATAGCAAAAGCAGTCCGGATGTCAAGCACAGTAACAGAAAGCCGTTGACAGGTCTAGCATGCCCGTTGTTTTGGCTTCGCCGATACCAAATAACGAATTGCGCTCCTCCCAGTCCTAATAAAAGACCCAATAACCAAGGAGTCAGCCAACGGTCCCCCCAACGATTCAGAATGAGATTTCTCCATGGTCTGCCGTCTGGGACCAGTGCTGACAGGGTGTCGTCTGCAATACCGAGCCACCAAGTCCCGAGCAGTAATATGCTTGGTATGAGCCAAGTAACAGCTGTGAAGGTAACAAAAGCAGAGGCTGAATTGAGACTGCGGTGAGAGTGTATCACCAGAAACAGTCCGCAAGACATTAACAAGGGCCCCCACATCACAAGCATTTGACTTAGACGTGTAGGGTTGAGCCAGTTGATCTGAAATCCGTGAATCTGGGACTGGAAGGTAAGCAAATGCGGAATTGCGAGCATGCCTGCTCCTCCTAGAACCAGAAAAGCATGGGAGAACGGCATCCTTATCCAATCTCTGGTTCGCAAAGTGAACGAAGGAAATGGGGTGAGGGTCAGGCTAACGGGAAGGACGAGAAGCATAGTTACCAAATCCCAAGTATTACCCAAGTACGCCACAACTGTAAGGGAAATAGCCAGACCCCAATGCCAATACCTTAGGGGGTAACTTGAAGACACTTCCGGCCAATCTATTTTCTCTAGTAACTTACAATGCCTGTTACCGGATAATGCTGTCCCAAGGAACAGTTGAAGGCTCAGGTACAAAACCAAATAAAGGAATGGAGCCAATAAGACGTGCGGATGGTTGTCTCCTAGAATGTAGCTGAACATCGGAAATTCTGAGATGACTTCAAGATGCTGGCCAAAAGCATCTTGATCACCGATAATTCGAGCACTTCGCCACCACCACCAGTCATTACCCATCTGAAACCACTCACCATCCTTTGTTGCTCTTTCTGGAAAGTCTCTGACTTGCAGCGCCTCGAACCACTGTTTTTTACCAACGCCAACCTTGTACAACCATTCGAAGAGGCCTTGTAAATTGCCCATTAGAGCAACGCAAAGACTGGACAGAATACCTGCGGTAATGGCGGCTCCTTGTCGTTTTGGGGACTGCGTCGGCTCACTATTCCAATGCCAGGCTGCGATAATGTTGTATCCCAGACCAAAGGCTCCAAGCCAAAGGAGTGCATACCAACTTGCCTGACCCAGGTTATACGACAGCCCTGGATATATGTTTGAGGCTTTGGCAATGCAGACAAGCATCCAATAGCCAAAGTAGTAATAGCTAACAGGAAAGCCGGCAAGCCAAGAATCTTCTGGAGGGAACTGTTCGGATGCCCAGAGACTGTTCATGAACATATAGTCCATGGGCTGTTCAGTATGTTCAATTCCTGGATCGTGAACCAATACCCATAACCAGCCCAGAAAAATAGCTCCGAACATCAGTTCAGTCGTCCAGACTACTGATCTGGATGGTCCTGCCGGCCACTGCAACCCTAAGCAATAACGTTGCCGTATCTCAGTCTTACGCCACATCCACGCCATGCCACAACATAAAATCCACATTACCCAAGGCAATGCATTCCCATAGGGAATTTGCAGCCAAGCAAAGGCCAACCAACAACACAAACTGACCAGCAATATTGCAAGGGACTTCGTCAATACATACCCGCGGTCAGGCAGGAAGCAAAAGACCCTCCTTCCAATGTAGACAAAAGGAACACTAAGTATCTGTATCGTCAGATACCAGCGCAATATTGCACCCCATTCATCGGCAGGCATAAGACTTACTGTGCAGCGTGAGCCATTCTATTGGGAAGTGCATATATGCGAGTCTTAGGATTGTCGTAGATCAGCACCAATCGGTTAGAGGCAGCCAGCTCCGTTAGGTGCCTTACCCCTTGAGGATGCTCAATCTGTTCCAGTTGGCCAGCGTAGATCAGTCCAACAGAGTTTGCTTCTAGCAACTTAAGCATTTCCTGGGGAGTCGAGGCGTTCCAGATGCTATACATGACACCAGAGCGTTTACTAACAGAGTTGGCGTCCCTTTGCTCGCTCTGGTGCATACCCAAGAGGCCAGGTAGACCTGTATGGGACGAAATCCTGGTTCCAGCCGCTCTGTAGTAGTCCAATACGTAAGATTCAAGAATGACCAGATTAGTCTTTATATGAGCATTCAACCAGTCAATGGCGTCACGATCGAATGTAAGAAAAATCTCATGGTTCTGATTTGGCCAGTTGTAAGAACCACCCTCCATGTAATCAAGCCCGTTCAGGGTCCCCAAAGGGGGTACTTCATCCGGAAATCGTTGTGAAAGTCTAGCCGGTGTACCTAACGCAGGATAGACCAGAGATGCAGCCAGGAGAATCACGAAACCACAGCCGCTGGCCCATGTAAATAAAGGAAAATTCAAGGCCCTGATCTTGGACCAAAGGTTTGGCAGCAAGATGGCAACTGCAACGGCTGCCAACACCCATGCCTGTAAGAAAAATTTGAATAGCGTATTCATTCGATAGGCCTCTCCACCACTCAAGAAATCCTTGACATATAGGACCTGAGTCCCTGTCCAGATGCCGGTTACCAGCAGCAACCATCCCAGGATCACCACTTCACCCCTTTCTGATGATTCTCTCTTTTGCCAAAGCAAGAATCCGGTAAGCAAGAGCGGCAGGGTTGCAAGAGCCAGAGTGAGGCGTTGCCAAAGTAGACAGGGTAGCAGCAGAAGAATCACGCATATTCCCAGAATTCCAATTTCAGATTTCACTGTTGTTGGAGCTTGGCCTGACCAAGAAGAATACAGGCCTATAGACAGCCAAGTCAGGATTATTGGATAAAACAATCCCCATATTCTGAGCCACTGAGAAGGCGCATCACCCCTTTTGACCCAACCCAAGCCATCTGTTGCCAAGACGTCGAAGTGTCTCCAAAATGGAAACAGAACCAGCAGACCTACTAACAGTACAGCGAAACTGGCTACTCCCACCGTTAGGGCTTTGCGACGGGACAGGTGCTTAAGGCTGAGAGAGACCAGGAAGAAAAGGATGAGCAGAGAGTATAGCGGAAGCTCCCAGAGGTTTGTGGCGATACCAATGCTGGCGATCACTGCCATCAATGCCAGCAGCGCAATTAGTTTCTTCAAGTCCTCTATGTAGAAGTAGCCAAACACGATAGAGCAAAGCAGTAGGAGGGTAATGGGCATCACCAACAAGTGGGCATGCAAGTCTCCAAAGAGGAAAGTCCAATAGGGGAATTCATTGATGGTATTGGGAATAACTCGACTGGGTCCCCAGAAATCGTAATTCAACATGGAACCAACTAATCCTGTGTCCCAAACCCCTAGAAGGATTTGAGCGGGTTCACCAAGAATGGAAGGCCAGCCCGAATATTCTCTCTGGACCATCAATTTGGCACTGCTTAGCCACTGACCAGCTCCTTCAAGGTTGCCAATTCCGATCAGCAAGAATGGAGCCCACAGGGCTCTTATCAGGTTGACAGGCCAAGCCGCCCCACTCGAGGAACTTTGTCTATACCCCTCCCCTCTACTCCCTGCTGATCGCATATGAAAATAGAAGGAACAGGACCAAGAGAGGAGCACTACCTGAGCGAAGAATGAGGCCAAAGCAAGGTTGAAAGCTACCTCAACCCAGAGTCCAGTCATCTTCATCAGGTATGCCACAAGATAGTGTCCCCAATAGTAGTAATTCAGGAATCTGCCTGCAAAATGAGAATCGATCGGGGGGAACTCAGGACTGCGCAGAATGCCATTCAAGATGGCCAAGTCCATGAACTTCTCGCCTCCAGTCCATGGGTGCCAGAGATCAGGGTTCAACAACCTAATGCAAACGAACAGTAAGTAGGCGAGGGCGAAGCCGGTTTCTTCCCAAAGCAGAAGCTTCCACCGGTCGCGCAGCTTCTTGGCGAAGTCATGCCTTTGGCGCCAACCGAGGTAGGCAGAAACCGTCCCCACCGCGAGGAAAGTGAGCCAAATCCCAGCCGCTGTAAAGCCCGGCAGTCCCAGATGGGCAATCCACCAAGTTATCAAGGCTAGACCCAACCAACCTAGTCCTTTCGTCAAGGCGTAACCAGCATCGGGCAAACGGGCAAAAAGAGAAAAACAGAATGGCCATACCACGATCCCCATTAGGACGATCCCTGACCACCATATTAGAACGGAAGCCCAAGCCCGAGTGCTACCAAATTCATTGAAACGAAATTGATCAAGAGGCCAATTAGAGTTCAGAGGGTAATCCAATTCGTCGAATCTTGACCTTCCGAAAACAAGGGTACCCAATTTACCTGTGACTGATTTGAAGCTCCTCCAGATAGTCCCCAAGTCTGAAGTAGCCCTGATCTCGGCACGACTGAATTGCGCCAAGGTGGAAGTTGGAAATGGGGAAGACGGAACATACCAGTTCTTGGATGTTTCTGTATATCCCAAGAGCAGCTCGTCGAATTCCTGGTCGGACAGTGCGTTTACTTTGGCTAGTATCGTTACGGGTGGGTGGTCGTACAATCTCCAACTTTCGTCGGCCTGAGTATCGTCGAACTGTAACCCAAAGGCGCTCGGATGTCGTGTTTCCTGATGAACGACTTCAAAACCGAGTTCTCCGTTGAATAGCAATTCATAGTAACGGTTAGTAAGGGGGTACCGCTGTGGCAAACGGGGAATAGCCCCGAGGGTGCGTCTTGAACTGAACACCAAATAATCTGAAGCCAGCAGAAATTCTTTCAGCGACTGCCATTTTTGCTGATCTTCCTCCGCAAATGGGTTCCAGTCTATTTTATGGAATTCCTTTCGCGGTATGAAAGGGTTTTGGGACTCCAGAAGCTGCCATGATTTCGGTAACGGGTCGTCCCACTGTTCCCAGAGGATAACTGAACCGTCAGGGACGTTTTCGTATATCCACCGACTAGCATCATGCCAAGTATGATTGCGTTCATAAATGCCATTAATATTGGTGCCCAGCCAGAAGACGGAACCTGCAACCACTACAGAACACCAGAATAGGCCAAAGCGTCTTTCAAGAATTCCAGGTTGATGATTGCCTGTCTTCCCTGAGGATTCTTGCTGATCCCCCAGAATGGCCTTTCGCCAGCCAACTAACCAAGCTATTAGACCTGTTCCTAGCAGGATCACTGCAGGAAGAATAGGCAATACATACCGATTGAACTTCGCCAGAAACGCACCAGTTGGACCGAAGTACAGCAGGACCCACAACATAATGAGGCATTCACCATCCAGTAGACGAGGCAGCCAAGTCGGAGGTTGCTTCCAGAAAGAAGACCCCACCCGCAGGAGTGCCCATAATGTTCCAGCCAGCACAGTAATGCCCAAAGGGTACCAGAGCCCCCACTGCAATTGCTGTTGGATGTAATAGAGGTAAGGAAGAGTCCCCCTGTATTGCCTTGTAAATGGCCAGTCGTTGTTTCCGGTAACCATATTCCCCTGTTGCTCAAGGACTGAGAATCGGAATATTTCCCAGTCAGTTAATACAAAGGGACTAGCAACAGCGAAAGTCAATGTAGCTATGAAAATGGTTGCCAGAAACTGGAGCAACCAGTTCAATCCAAGAAGCCTTACTGTTACGGTCGCAGAGCGGCGTTGCCATTGCAAAAGGAACAACCCACCAAATAGGAAAATTATCGGCAGAGCGCTAAATTTGGAAGCAACACTTAACCCTAGGCCTAGGCCTGTCAAACCCACGCCGTATAGACTCCCTGGACGTTCCAACATGACGAGATATCCCAGAAGGGTCAAGGTTACGAAGGTAGTTATGGCAATATCAACTGTGAAGAAATGGCTGTCTTTAAAGGGCATGACAGCTATCGACCACAGAAATGCGGCCAGGAATCCTGCCTGTATCCCATAGAGCCGTCGGCCTATGAGCAGAACTAGCCAGACAGTCAGTGAATCCAGCAACATCACAACCAGCCGCCCAATTAGAAGGAAGCTCAAGGGATTCGTCTGGGCTTCGGAGGCTACCTTGATCCATTGGTCCGGAAGTCCCAATGCATCCAGCAGAGGTGCGGCATTGTGTGCGGTCCAGGCTGCCAAGACACCCAGGTACAAAGGGAAATGGCCGTAGGTAAAGTGCCTTGCCCTATTCAATCCGGTGTCCCAGAAGGGATTCAGGGGGCTCAGGCGCGGGTGCAGGAGATTGTTTGCATCCTGTGGCATTCTGATGGTAATGGCATAGTAGGAATTGGACCTCTCGTCTGGATGACTCCCCATACCTTGGTCGTAATCCAAATGCCAGATCCGCAAAGCAAGACCAGCCAGTACAATGCCAGCCATCAAGGCTTGCAGAAAACGGTGTCTGCTTTCAGCGGCCCGGATGAAAGGCCGGCGGAACATCCCCATTACCTATGCGAAGCAGTGCAGTCCAGAGTGAAGGTTTCGGGTTTGCCAATGATATGGAATGCAGCTAGATGCCATTGCCGCTTCAGTCCATGGCGAAAACATATGTGTGATCATTCATCCCTTGTCGCAGGAGGACACAGACAAGGATCAGTTCTGCTTCCGAGGCGACCCGAGACACAATCCGCGTTGTCGTTATAGCCTGTCCAGACAGTTCCAGGTTTAGGCAATATCCAAGCAATTCGATTCGGATCTGCTGGCGGAGGCCAAAGAAGATACACGTCTACCCATGTGCTCCAGGTGCGCCAGTCTTCATCACTATAACCCAGATCGATGTCGTCCACCCCCAACCCGCCACCCCTGTCAAGCACCTGCCCCAATCCGTAGCCTGGCACAAAAACCTGAGTACACAGAGGTACCCACTTGTGCATCGCTACTATGCCATTGCCCATTCTATGGCTGGTATAGGTAAACCCGTACCAAGGGGCATCGCGGGGTGTCCCTGCCCGGGAGGCACTGTAACTCGTTGCAAACATCCGAACCTTGCGCCAGTAGGTAATTGTGCCCCCATCTGGTGTTTCCAGGACGGCCTTCGATAAACGTCTGCCAAATGCAATCTGCCTATGAACAGGCTCCTGGGTGTTCCACGTAAGTGAGTGGAGTTTCCGGGTCTCTCGCCCCTCCTCAAGAGCCAATAGAATTCGAGTTCGCTTGTTGCCATTGGAGCCTGAAACTCGTAACTCTTGGTGATCCAGAGCCAATGCGTCATCTCCTATCCACAAAGTCTGATACGGTACCTGTACATCCGCAACCTGGATATCACGCTCAATCCGAGCGACTCTTATCGCTAGCCCGGCGACTATCTCCGCATGCAAGGGTGGCTCAACCTGGTCAAGAGGGCCGATACCAATTTGGGCTTCGGCCAGCGCGGCGCCCACTGTGGATTGTGTGGCGGTAATTTCCTTGGTGTTGCCATCTATATGAATGATTACCGGCACTTCCACAGCAGGACCTAGTCCCTGAGAGCTTTCTGGGTGTTCTTGAGGATTTCCCGTATCGTCAAGACTGCTAGAACCGGAACGGGTAAAATACCGAGATACGCGCGGCACTTTGGCTAAGACCTGTTCTTGGAACCAGGTATAGGACGCAATGTTAGACTGGAACATGCCTTTTTCTGGCACAGTGTCAGATAGCGAAAGAGATGCGGTAGTTAGATACAGCCTAACGGCAACAAGGGTCAGTGCAAGGACCCATGTCAATATTGTCTCTTTGCGTACAAACTGGCTTTGGTCTAGCATGACTTCGGGAGGGAACAGGCTGTCCGTCCATTATCCCACAGCTGTCTTATGGCAGGATTTCACAGCCCGATTGGGGCCTGCCAGGATCGGTGGGGACAAAGAAGCCAAGCAGGAAATACACTCGGAACTCAAGTCAGGCTCGTAGGAAGATTGGCACAAAGAGTGAGGTTTTTGGGGCCATTGAGCACCATGACGTTTCCGAAAGATGATTTCTCTTCAGAATTGTTCCGTATTCGCTTTTTCTACGCTTTGGGCCAGCATATTGTAGAAACGGCTCAGGTACTGGACCGATTTCTCGGCTGTATTACAATGGCCTATTTTGAATCCCAAGGGCGCAATTCCTTCTGGACGAGAATAGGTCCTTGGGTACATCCAGGGCGCAGACAAACTGCTCCAGAGGCCTCTCTACAAGTGATGGGCCAGGAATGCGTGGGCTCTTGCCTGCATCTCAAGATCGAATTTATGGCCTCCCTCATAGAAGTGCGCTTCATAGTTCTGAGGAAAGCCCGCGAGGCGGTATATCTCTGCTAGCTGATTGTCGGCTCGCTTCATTTCAGACAAGGTAAAGAGAGGATCTGAGATGTTGTTCAAGACCATGGTTGGCTTAGGTACTCTCAATCCCAAGACCTCCGGATAGTCCAAGGCCTGAGCCAAAAGGGGCGTATACACCATCCAGGTATGAAGCGCACTGCGATGCAGGAGGAAATCCCGCCAGGTAGTCATCATGCCAACACATACCGCAACTCGAATCCGTTTGTCTAGACCCCCCAAATAGACCGTCCGCAGCCCTCCGCCAGATAGGCCTCCACAACCGACTCGGTTCTGGTCGACCTCCGGGCGGGAACATAGGATGTCCAGGGCAATACGATCTTCATAGAGGACCACTCCTGGCCAAGTAAGGCCTGCTGCAAACAGGCTCTTGGCCATTATAGCTTCATGGTGAGACGCCCAATCGTTGTAGGCTTCTATCTCTTCTGGAGTAACCAGAGGTGATTCCCTGGTTTCATTTCGAATTGCCCATGGCACGTCATCCAGACGAATGCGCCGGCTGCCAAAGGCAAAAGCATCATGAACGAGAACTGCGTAGCCGGACTCCGCGAGGAAATTGGCCCAGGCCCTGTTTCCATAGTATTCCCTGTGTCTTCTAACAGGGCCTGTCATCGGAATGCCAGGAATGTCCACTAGCTTCTGTCTACCCCAGTTCTTTTTGCCCCCATGGTCATGAAGAGCCAAGATGCCGGGAAGGGGTTTAGAAAAGCGGGCCGGCCTAAGAAAGTAGGCTCGCGTACGGGGACCATAAGGCAGTTGCCAACTCAGATCTTCGATGGCCAAGCCAGCATGTTCCCATGTGTCGTGGATTGAAATGTCCGGCAAGGGAGGCTTGGGTTCTTCTGCCAGCAACAAGCAAGTATGTGAAACTGCTTCATCCCGCCATGCATCCAGATCATTTCGGTTTTGAGAGCGCAGAGACAGCGAACCCGGCTGATCTGTATATCGGGAAGCTACCCATTCCCCGTACGCTCCAATCATATTTTCCACTTGGACCTCCCACTATGGACAAGGACAGATCTTGGCGAGAATAGGTACCGCATCAGGGATACTCCAGAGCATTCTCTGTTTGGATGTAGGGAGAAATAGTGACACGGCGAAGAGAGGCCAGGGGGTAAGAATAGTCTTCGCATGCGCCGTTGGCGACCGCTCGAAATGCGGAAATAAGGCTGCTCTGTGCCAAGAGTACCATACCATGTATCTCAATGGCTGCCAGATGTTTCTTGGATTGGGGTCGGCACGACATTACGCATTGTCAGAATCCACACATTGTTGGGGGGACAAGTAATATGGTTTCAATTGTGATGACTTTGCCCTGAAGTGCAATCTGCAGTCCACACAGCCAGTGGACAGAGTCTTGAGAACTCAGCCCTTTCCATAGTTTTCTGATGGGTGTCAATCACACGGATAAAGTGTACGCAACTGGTATTCTCATTCACAGTTCTCATTTGGACCGCCAAAACCAGATGCGAGTATGCCAGAGTATCTAGACAAGGCCGTATTTTCCTCGGATGCAAACTTACAAATAAGGTAGTCCGCATAGTATCACCCAAAGGTAATATCATCATGCAGCAAATTGTTCTGCGCGAACCGTTCTCGTTACAGTGGGCTACAGTTCCTGAGCCGAAGCCGCAAACTGGCCAGGCCCTATTGCAAGTCCGGCGCATTGGTATCTGTGGGACTGATCTCCATGCCTACAGGGGACAGCAACCCTTCTTTACCTATCCTCGGGTACTGGGACACGAACTAGCCGTTGAAATTCTGGAAATCGGAGCTAACCCACAAGGTCTTTCTACCGGAGACCGCTGCGTCGTATTCCCCTATTGGGAATGTGGATCCTGTATTGCCTGTCGCCGGGGTAAGACTAACTGCTGTGTTCAGATGCAAGTACTGGGGGTACACAAAGACGGCGGCATGTGTGAATATCTGACATTGCCTGTCGACCGCTTGCTACCAGCTTCGGGACTAAGCCTGGAACAGATGGCCTTGGTGGAAAACCAGTGTATAGGGGCCCACGCAGTTCGTCGCTCCAATCTGTCCAGAGAAGACTGTGCGCTGGTCGTGGGTGCTGGTCCCATTGGCTTGGGAGTGGTGCAGTTCGCTGGTGCAACCGGTGCCCAAGTGATCGTGGCTGATATTGCTCAGTCCAAACTGGAATTCTGCAGAAACCATCTGAACCTAGAACATACATTGTTGGTCGACGAGTCATTCCCTGACCTTCTACAGGAAGTTACTCAAGGCAACTTGCCCACTGTGGTGTTTGATGCAACGGGACATCCCTCGTCTATAGAAGCTGGCTTCAGTCATGTGGCCCACGGCGGAGCGTATGTTCTTGTGAGTCTGGTCCAATCGGACATTTCTTTTTGGGACCCAGAATTTCACAAGAGAGAGCTCTCTCTCTTGAGCAGTCGCAATGCTACGCGCGAAGACTTTGAACAGGTAATTGCTGCGATACAAGAAAACCTGATTGTAACGGAACCCCTAATCACTCATCTTGCGCCCTTTGAACACGTAGTCTCGGAATTCGAATCATGGCTTGACCCCGCCAACAACGTGATCAAGGCCATGGCTTGCTTGTGAAAGTGTTACTTCTGGATCATGCATTCCTTGCTACGAGTATCGTCGAAATCATTCGTTGTACCTCGAATGACTATATCTCTCGCCCAACCCGTGCGGAACCCAGATCTCCCACGCTGAATGCCAAGGTTCTTTGGTGATTTCCAACCGCATTCTCTTTGGTATGCTTAATGCTAGAAGGATGGACGAAGGATGGGGGACAGCAATTCGGAACTCTCTGGGACCGTCAAGAAGGCTAGAACCTAACACCAGGGGCCGCTAGGGCCATACCATTTCAATTGAACTTCAGGAACTGTGGAACAGGAGAATCATGCAGGAATTCGCACTCACAATCAATCTGGTTGACGATCTGGAAAAGATAGAACGGTACAAGGAATACCATCGCAATGTCTGGCCAGAGGTAATTGAACTGCTTGGCTCCGTAGGAATCCTGGACATGAAGATATTCCTATTGGGACGACGTATGTTCATGCTCATGAAGGCCGACGATGATTTTCGACCCGAACGAGATTTTGCTCGTCTGGAAGCCTCAAGTGATCGTTACAATGAATGGCAACGTACCATGGATCAGTTTCAGGAACGGGTTGCAGAAGCGCAGCCGGATGAACATTGGGCTGCCATGGAGAAAGTGTTTGACTTTTCGGACTATACTTGAGCACAAGTCAAAGCGAATCCAAGGGGCATAGAATTCCATCTGTCTAGGGGAACTGTGGGCAGGCAACTGCAGCCGATGTACCGACCACATTTGACAGGCCAGAAAACGAGACTGCTAACAGGTACTTCAGCCTCAGGCAATGGAACCCTGAAAGGAACACGGCCGATTCTGTCTTTTGGACGTAATCCTTATATTCCCCCAGGTTGAGAAAGGCGGCACGGCTTGATTTCACCTTCCTAAACCAAAACACTTTGGACAGGACCGGACTTGGTTTCCCCTATCTGGTGCACCTCCAAAGACAACCTTACGTCCCAATATCTTTTCTAGGCATTTCCAGTGTAGGTAGGAATTGCGGTTCCAGGAACAAGCCTAGAGAACGCTCAAAACAGTCAGCTACCTGCAATAGCCAAGGTTCGCTAAATGGTCTTCCCACAAAGGATAGGCCCACAGGCAAGCTATTCACAGTGCCCATAGGGACCGTAATATGAGGAAAACCGGCCACTGCCGCGGGGGAAGAAAAGGAAGAGGAGCCCCTGGACCCCAAGACATGATCCACCAAGGCGGCCGGGTTGGCCGTGGGAGCCACAAGGAAATCAAGTCGATTTCCGTCCAACAGTTCCAGCAGGCATTCATCCCGGGCCAACTTGGTTAGTTCATTTACGGCATTCTTGTAATTTGGATCCGCTGGGTCAGTTTCCTGGGACTGCAGGAACAATTCCTGTCCAAAGATTGGCATTACGTCGGATACGTTGCTGTTATTGAATTGAATTAGTTCCTCAAGATCTTCAATGGGTGGCGTAGTGGTTCGAGACTTCAAGAAGGAATTAATCCCCATTTTGAATTCGGTCTTTAAGGCCAACCTCTCCTGTTCTCCCCAGTTCAAGCCATTCATTCTCAGGTCAACTTTCAAATCACATTGTAGATCTCGCAACAACGCGGTAGCTGCCACAAAGAGGGTGTCAATCTGGGGTAAGAGCCAATCCAGTTTTAGAACGCCTATTCTGACTCCTTCCAAACTTGAAGCATCCAGATGCTCTTCGAATTTCCTAGCAAAACCTGGCGGTATGTCCAGGGTAGCCGGATCATCAGGATCTGGTCCTGCCATGGCAGACAAAAGGAGAGCTGCATCCCGCACCGTCCTGGTCATGGGGCCTGCCGTGTCTTGTCTATGAGATATGGGTATGATGCCAGTACGGCTGACCAGACCCACAGTAGGTTTGAGTCCGACGATACCGTTTTGAGAAGCAGGAGCCACTATAGAGCCGTCGGTTTCGGTGCCTACGGCCCCGGCACACAAACCAGCGCTAACGGCCACAGCAGAGCCACTACTGGAACCACTGGGGTCCCTATCAAGGACATGGGGATTACGAGTTTGGCCGCCGACGCTACTCCACCCACTGGAGGAGTGTGTAGACCGGAAATTGGCCCACTCAGACAGATTGGTTTTGCCAAATAGTAATGCCCCTGCTTCGCGTAAATTCTTTGCCACAGCAGCATCTTCATTGGGTCTCCAGCTGTGTAAGGCAAGCGAACCCCCTGTTGTAGGCAATGTTCCCTTCATGAGAATATTGTCTTTTATTAGGATAGGAATTCCGGACAGGGACAGGCCTGCAGCTCCCACCTGGCTTTCCAGTGAACTCGCGGATTGCCGCCAAACAGGATCTAAAGCAAGGACGGCCCGCAGGCCAGGACCGACCTCGTTGAGATTTGCCACTCTCTCCGCATACTCTACCCCAATGCCTATGGCTGTATCTTTGCCAGAACTGAGGTCTAGTAGCAATTGGGTTATGGACCTGTAACATGGAAGGGAAATACTCATGATTCTATCCTCGCAGATGAGAGCAAGAGAGATACACGGTTGGGCTTGCAAATACCACAGCCAGTAGCGGGACTAGCTGTGGACGCCAGAAGGTACTATTTTAGCGGGACAATGCCAGAATGTTTCAGCCGTCAAGGTTGCCGGAGAATGAGCCAAGAGCTATTGTACGAAGTCCGAGTTGCCGGGTTTAGAGAAGCGGACAGGGTATCCTTCATCCTTCAAGACGTGATCCTTATATCCTTTCTTCTGACCTCCCAAGTAAAATAGAGGCAATCAGGTTGCCGAGTCAGGCCAACTCTTGTAAGGCTGCTGGCCGTGATGTTATAGCGAGAGAGTTCCTGCCAGAATAGTGCTGTTTCGCCTCTTTGTTCCATCTGTGCCCAGCCTCAAGCATCATTGGGAGCAATCAACGCCATGTTATTGGAAGCTCAGGAACTGAAGACCAAGATAGTTGCCTACCGCAGGCAGATTCACAAGAATCCTGAATTAGGATTCCAGGAATTCCAAACGGCTCAGCTTGTAGCTGATGCCCTGCACGAAATTGGAATCTCGGACATAGTCACAAAGGTTGGTCGAACAGGCGTTATGGCGGTCATTGGACCGGCTGGTGGTCCGATGATGGGCATTCGGGCTGATATGGATGCCTTGCCGATCAAAGAGGAAGTGGAACACGAATTCAAATCAACCAATACGGGTGTCATGCATGCATGTGGACACGATGCCCATACGGCGATGTTACTGGGTACCGCTGAGTTGTTACACAATCATTATCGTTCGCATGCAAGCCTGTGGCACGGCCAGATTCGTTTACTCTTTCAGCCGTCGGAGGAAGGTTCCGATGCGGATGGCATAAGTGGGGCCACGGCCATGATCATGGATGATGCGCTGGAAGGTCTTGATCACGTGATTGCACTGCATGTCAACTCCGTCAAGCCATCTGGCCAGATCGAGTTGTGCGACGGCTTTGCCTTGGCTGCCGTAGACAGTTTTGAAGCCTGGATAAGAGGTGATGGTGGTCACGGTGCCATGCCTCATCAGGGAGTAGATCCCCTCTACATTCTCAGTTCTATCCTGCCTCAACTCTATGGCATCCCATCCCGGCGTATCGATCCAGCCGCCAAGTGTGTTGTGAGTCTGGGACAGATAAGCGCTGGCTCCGCCAACAATGTCATTCCGGCGGAAGTCTACCTCCAGGGCACAATCCGTAGTCTGGACGATACTGTCCGACAGCAGCTCTGGAAGGAGATCGAACAGTGTTTCCAAATCACCGAACCCCTTGGCGGCTCATATGAGTTCCGACTCCACAAGGGCTACCCGGCCATGATTAATGACGTGCAGGTGAACAATTGGTTACGTACCGTAGCCCAGGATTTGGTAGAGCCGGACGCTGTCGTGGACAGTCCTTCCCCTTTGAGCATGGGGGCAGAGGATTTCGCTTACATGACACAGGCCATGCCCGGGGCCATGTTCATGCTCGGGGCTGCGGTTGACCATGGAGGAGCTCATCACACGCCCCGTTTTGATATTGATGAAGGTGTATTGCCGCTGGGTTCTGCCATGCTGGCAGAAACGGCCATTCGTTTCGTGACCGGGCAATACGCGTGAAGATTCATTTGCCCACCACTCATCATCGGATCCCGAAACATGCCCCAAATTCCCGTCCGGGTTGATCCCGTATACTTGCGCGATGTGCTTTTTCGCTTGATTGCCATTGATTCCCGCAACCCGATACTTACGCCTGAAGCACCGGGGGAAAAAGTGATCGGAGAGTTCATTCATGCTGAACTCACAAGACTTGGATACCATGACGTTACTTTCCAGGCCACCGAGGACCCCAACCGGCCCAATGTCGTAGCGGTGATTCCTGGCTTATCCCCAAGCACTACTCCTTCTCTCATGCTCAATGGGCACATGGATACGGTGAGTGTGGAAGGCATGACGGCTCCGTTTACCGCCTGGGAACAGGCAGGACAAGTCTACGGGCGAGGCAGCCAAGACATGAAAGGGAGTTTGGCCGTAATGTTAGGCATTGCTGCCGGTCTTAAACAATCAGGCGTTTCGCCGCCAGGCGATGTCATCCTGGCCTTTGTAGCCGATGAAGAGGCAAACAGCCTGGGCACAGAAGCCTTGGTCAAGGAATACGTCTGTGATCAGAGTCTTGTGCTGGAACCTACCGACTTGAAGGCTGCCATAGCACACCGTGGATTCGCCTGGTACACAGTTCAGTCACGTGGCAAGGCCGCTCATGGGAGCCGTTACCAGGAAGGAATCGACGCCATCGGTAACATGGGCCAATTGCTTCATTCGCTGCAGCAGCTTTCAGCCGAACTGATTACCCGGCAGGGCTCACCTTTGGTGGGGCCTCCCTCCATGCATCTGTCCACCATAAAGGGAGGTACCGAAGTTAGTGTCTATCCAGCCTACTGTGAAATGACTTTGGAAAGGCGAACTACCCCCGACGAAGATATGGCAGAGGTGACCCAGGAAATCCAGAAGCTTGTTGACACGGCCAATCGGCAACTGGAATCGCCCTATTTGCACCTGGACACCGGCTTGGTTCGGCCCAGCTTTCAGACTGTTCTGCCTAGCCCACTCCTGGATCGGCTGGCAACAGCCTTTGAGAATGCCCTGGGTTTAACCCTGGAGACTACAGGGGCACCCTATTGGACTGATGCCGCTCTCTTGGCTGAGGCAGGATCCGACTGCCTGCTTATCGGTCCGACCGGATTTGGGCTTCATTCCCTTGAGGAATGGGTGGACCTGGAATCAATGAACCAGTTGAGCCAGGTTCTCTTGGCGGCCATTCTAATCCCGGCAGGCACCAGCCAGAATTAGGAGAGAGTCCTGGCAATCCTCGCCCAGAACCGGGGCTATCTGGAGAGTACAACAAGGCTTGCCCGGTGGGATTGCTTCTTGGTGGAAGGGTCGGCGAATAGGCTTGCAAAGGCGACTCATCTTCGACGATAAGGTCAATGGTCCATGCAAACTGATCTGCTGATTGTCGGCGGAGGCACAGGCGGTACAGCAGCTGCCTTGGCAGCAACTGCCCAGGGGCTCAGGGTGGTGCTGGTTGAACCGACGGACTGGATTGGAGGTCAGTTGACGGCACAGGCAGTGCCCCCGGATGAACATCCCTGGATAGAGTCAATGGGTTCCTGCCGAAGTTATCGTCGATTTCGCCAGAAAGTTCGGCATTACTACGCCCATAACTATCCTCTCAGTTCGCAAGCCCAGGCCGAACCTCTTCTGAATCCCGGCAATGGTTATGTAAGTCGACTGTGCCATGAACCTCGCGTTGCCCATGCTGTCCTGATGGCCATGCTGGCGCCTTTCTTGGCCAAGGGCCTTCTTCGCCTTTACTTGCGATACGAACCCGTATCCGTTCTGAGCGATGGCGATTATGTCAAATCAGTGGAATTTCAACACGTAGAAACCGGTGAACGAAAGGTTTTCAGTGCCCCCTTCGTGATTGATGCAACCGAACTGGGAGATTTGCTGGATCTGGCGTCAGTGGAGCATGTAGTAGGGGCCGAAAGCCAGTCAGAAACCGGGGAGATGCATGCCCTGCCCGGTCCCGCCAATCCTGACGATCAACAGTCGATCACGTGGTGCTTTGCCCTCTCCCACCATCCAGGAGAGAACCACATAATTGACAGACCAGACATGTATGACTTCTGGTGTACCTACACGCCGTCCTTTTGGCCCGGGCCTCTTCTGGATTGGTACGACTGCGATCCCATAACGTTGGAAAGGCGCTATGCCCCGGTCTTTCATGCCCATAACCATCCGCAAAAGCCCCGGGAACGCTGGCTGTACCGCCGTATTGTCGATGCCAGCAATTTTGACCCGAATTCAGGGATTCAGGATGTGAGCCTGGTCAATTGGCCGCAGAATGATTATTGGCTGAAGCCATTGGTGGGGGTGTCTCCAGAAATACGCCAGCAAGCTCTGCTGGAAGCCAGCCAACTGAGCCTCTCCTGGCTGTACTGGATGCAGACAGAGGCGCCGCGTTTTGACGGCGGCACAGGCTACCCTGGCCTTCGTCTGCGCTACGATCAGGTGGATACCCAGCATGGTTTGGCCAAGCACGTTTATGTGCGGGAATCCAGGCGGATTCGTGCCCTGTTTACGGTACGGGAGGAACACGTTGGGTCTGAACAGCGAGGTAGCCTGCAGGGGGCAGAGGTCTTCCCTGACAGTGTCGGCACTGGCTGTTACCGCCTCGATCTGCATCCCAGCACAGCAGGGCGAAATTATGTGTATGTTGGTTGCTACCCTTTTCAGATACCGTTGCGGGCCCTGATACCTGTGCGCGTTGAGAATTTGCTGCCTGCCTCCAAGAATATAGGAGTGACCCACATCACCAATGGATGCTTCCGGTTGCATCCTGTGGAATGGGTCATAGGTGAGGCAGCAGGGACATTGGTGGGGTTTTGCCTGAGACAGGGCCTTCTGCCGCGGGCCGTGGCCAGCAAACCCAGCGTGCTTGAAGAGTTTCAAAGCCTTCTCATACAGTCAGGCTGTGATCTCCAGTGGCCTGCACATGTCCGTTGCATGGCCGTGTAGCAGGTTTGGCGGGTCTATGGCAGGGCTGCCGGTTGGCCCAATCCCCAAGGTGTGCAATGACGGCTCTGGCGATGGTTTCCACTCAGACAAGAACGACCCGGTAACGTCCCACCAGGTTCAAGCCGCTTTAGGATGGGGGCATGAGTGCCAGTCCCGTCTGCGCCGCGCAAGCCGGATTGCTCCTCCCTATGCATCTATTGGCTGGGGACGTGAAGCACATTTCAACACCCAAAGCCACAAGCGGAAGTTAGTTCAACATACTTTCGATACGGGCAATCACAGTATCCAGAACCTTTATCCGGGCCCAACGCTTGGACTCGGCGCCTACTACTGTCCAGGGCGCTATTGCGGTATCGGTTTCTCTCAGCATTTCTTCAATGGCTTCCTCATATTCTGCCCGGCGTTTGCGATTGCGCCAATCCTCCTCAGTCAGTTTCCACTCCCGTAACGGATCCTTGGAGCGTCGTTTAAAACGCCTGGCCTGCTCTTTTGAGGATATATGCAGAAAGAACTTTATCAGGACCATTTCCTCCCGGATCAGGAGTGTTTCCCAATGACGAATCTCCTCAAAAGCGCGCCGCCATTCCTGTTCCGTGGCAAAACCTTCGACCCGCTCCACCAATACCCGTCCATACCAAGTGCGATCAAAAATGCACATACCACCAGAGCCTGGTACAGCTGGCCAGAACCGCCAAAGAAAATGATGTCTCTTCTCCCGAAAAGTGGGGGCCTGGTACTGGTGGACGGTGTAATGGCGTGGATCCAGCGGCTGCACCAGGCGCCGGATACACCCCCCTTTGCCAGCTGCGTCCCAGCCTTCGAATAGGATCAATAGCGGAGGACCGAGATCTCCACCAATCTGTCCGCCCAGGCGCAGCCGCAATTCCAGGAATCTTTTTTGGCGGTCGGTCAGTAACTGTTCATATTCAGTCCGTTTCAAAGCCGCACTCAGATCGACATTCTTCAGTATGGATAAAGCCATAGTTTCACACTCCCCGATTTGGATGGCCGAGGGGGACACAAACAAAATTGGCTAATGCCTCTGCCGGAAACACGGGCCCTTTGGAGGCGATCTGGAATCTTATTGAGACGTGCGATTCGAAGGTTAACATGAAAGGCAATTGGTGCCCAAAGTCCGACGCACCGGTCCTTCACGGTAAACATGCCACCATTTAGCCGCTTGTGTTTCGTGCATACAGGCTGGGGGAATTCTACAGTGACATCCGCGAAGACTTCTCAAAACTGGTTGCCGACGAATATTCCCCTGGTTGCCGTCAGCTAGCTGGATTCAGGATGGGCCGGCTCCCGGACAAGCTGGGCCAATACAAGACCAGTAATTCCGACCAAAGCAAAACAAAGGAAAGTAGCCCTATAGGATTCCACTTGACTCCAGCCACTGGCACTGAACTGAGTATAGAGAACGCCAGCGACCGATGTACCAATCGCCACTCCCACGAATCGTACAAAGCTGTACATACCCGCCGCGATATTGCCTTGGGCCTCAGGTACTTCCAACAGCGCCGTACGGTGAAGAGCTGCCAACATGGTACCTACGCCCAACCCGTGGGTTCCAAGGACAAGACCTACCATCCACAATGGTGTATCCTTGGGCAAAAGGAAGAGGGTGACCAAAATCAGGGTTTGGGCGGTAAAGCCAATCGTGAGTGGCCAGCGACTGCCCCAGCGGTCCGCAATCTGGCCCCCATAGCGAACCATCAGGGACATGGCCGCCGGATTGATCATGAGCATAAAGCCCATGGCCACTCCCTCTATGTGATAAAGGTCGGCCAGGAAGAGAGGTATCAACAGGCCTGTTGCCCCCATCGTCATCATGCGTAGCGCCGCCCCTAGGGACAATACTGTTTACTTAGAGTGCTGGCACTACAATCAGGGGTGTCCAGGCGTGGCGCTCACGGGACAGGGGACCGGGCCGCCGGATAGGGTAGTTACTCATTTTGCGTTTCACC
>DAOUJU010000031.1:0-265499 GCA_034422235.1 Anaerolineales bacterium
GTACCTTCGGGAATAACGAAGTGGGTGTCGGTAGCGCCAGCGATGTCCGTCCATAGGCTGTTGGCGTTGGGGCGGTGCTGCCACTGGTACGTGGTGCTGTCCGGGGAAGTACCCACGCCATCCGTATCCATCAGAGCGGAGACCTTGAGCGTCAAGCGGAAATTGTCTCGTTGTATCAGTGCAGTTCCGGTGGCATCTCCATTATTAGCTTTCTTGACCACGACTTCTACCGTATCAGCCTCTGACTCAAGGCCCTTACTGTCTTTCACCACAAGTGAGAAAACAAGTGTGTCCGCATCTCCAGAAGTAACGAAATTATTACCCAGCGTGAAAGATGGTTGTGATGAAGTTGCATCACTCAAAGTTACGGCGGATGGACTGGACCACAGGAACGCGAGGGAGTCACCCTGGTCTTCATCCAGACTGGCAGTAGCATTCAAAGTAACGGTAAGACCTTCCTGAGAAACCAAATCCTTGCCGGCGTTGGCAACGGGAGCTTCATTCACATCCCGGATGTTTATACGAACAGAAGCTATCGCATCGTCGATTCCATCCGTTACGCGTACAGTGAGGGTATAAGTATTCCTAGATTCGTAATTTAGACCACGTTGTGCCAGAGACAAATAGCCTGTTATAGCGTTCAACCGGAAGAACTGTTCATCATTCCCATCTTCGATTGTGTAGGTGAGAGGCTCTTCGTTGTAGTCATCAGCCTCTAATCTACCTACCTGATCGGGTGTGGCATTCTCGGGTATCGTGAAGATAACATCGTTCATGGTGGGAACGAAGTTGCTCAAGACATGGATTTCAGAATCCAGACTGGAAGTCCGATTCAAGTGGTCAGCATGAGTTGCGACGACCTTGAAGGATGTGCCCGTAGTGACGCCACGAGGCAATTCATAACGGAGTGAATCAATGCCCTCAATATCTCGCCAACTCGACGTCCCGACTGACAATTGCTGCCACTGAAATCGGATGGAGCTCTTGGAGCGGTCTGGGCCCGAAGGAATCTCGAGTCCCCGTATATCCGCTACTAGGGTAGTTCCCTGCTGCGAAATGGCGATGAAGCCCCGAATGGGTTGAGGCATCGGGGTATCAGTGGCGGTGACGGTGGGGGTAGCAGTGGCGGTGACGGTAGGGGTAGCAGTAGGGGTAGCAGTGGCGGTAACGGTAGGGGTAGCAGTGGCGGTGACGGTGGGGGTAGCAGTAGGGGTAGCAGTGGCGGTATCGGTTGGCGAAACGGCCGGTGTGTCCGTAGGTGTTGCGGCTGGAGTATCAGTTGGCTTAACAGTGGTCCTATCAGGGTCTGCTCGCTCCTCCGGGACTTCAGCATCAGAAGTTAGTTCGGTGGTGGCAGTGGGTTGCTGGTCCGGAGGAACCTCCGCATCAGGAGCCGGTTCGGTGGTGGCAGTGGGTTGCTGGTCTGGAGGAACTTCCGTATCAGGAGCCGGTTCGGTGGTGGCAGTGGGTTGCTGGTCTGGAGGAACCTCCGCATCAGGAGCCGGTTCGGTGGTGGCGGTGGGTTGCTGGTCTGGAGGAACTTCCGCATCAGGAGCCGGTTCGGTGGTGGCAGTGGGTTGCTGATCAGTGGGAACTTCCGTAGTAGCAGTGGCCTGTTCATCCTCCGCTGCCATTGTAATTTGTACTTCTGGGGTTATTGGGGGCTCTCCGGGGTCCCGGTTAGCTCGCCAAGCCAAGTAGGAAGCTAATATCAGCAAGATCAAGATCGGAAGGCCAATCAGTATGACGCGATTGCGTCGATTAGCCCAAATTGCAGAAGACACGAGAGAGAATTTGTACCAACCTTTATAATTGTCTTCTGGCAAATGAAGACCATAGCATGTCTAACAACATGTCTAATGGACATTTTAATGCATTTGGGTTGGCTCTGCAGGAATCAGAATCAGGTATATTTGCGCATAGTCATACTGTCCAGATTCGTTGTAGACCAGGGAAATGCAGATCTCAATATATCAAATTTAGGAAAACCGATCCTTATTGCTCTCCTCTCTTCCATTGAGCTTTCACACCTGTTTCAACTACCTGTCAAGAGAACCTGTCTCTAGCCTGTTGTTTGCGAAATCGGGCCTCTGCAAGGGGCATGGTATCTGAGCAGAATTCTCTTGTTTCAGATTTTCTTGATTTGGCCCAATTAAGAGTGTCTGAATGGAGAGGAATAGTTTTACGACAAAGAACTCAACAGATAGGCTGCAGTCTCCGGTTTGCTGGTGCTGTGCCGCTTGGGATTCTTCTATGGAGATTCGTTTTAGGTCCAAGGGGAGTGGAGCTGGCATGCAATTCCCAACAGGCTGCAATAAAAATCACCTGCCTAGCAGCTTTTCAATGATAGGATTTGAGCAGTTTTCTAGTGACATCAAAATGCTAGCCCAACCTACTTCTTGCTTTGACCGGATGCCACATCAGAAACTTGGTTACTACTCCGTATGTACAACCTCTAGCTAGTAGGACCTAACTTCAAAGGCAACGACTTTGGTTTTACTGGCAAGCAAGAGGTGTCAGGCTGGATCGTAATTTGTCATGATGGTGCCAATCCTTACCAACAATGAACATTCACGAAATTGATACGCCAAGTCTGGTTATAGATCTGGATATCATGGAAGCTAATATCCAGACCTACCAAGAGTATTTTGATACGCATGGGATCGGATTCAGGCCCCACATCAAGACACATAAAATTCCTGCCTTAGCCCAGCTTCAGCTTGAGGCAGGGGCCATCGGCATTACCTGCCAGAAGGTGGACGAAGTTGAGGTGATGGCTAATGAGGGGATTGAAGATATCCTGCTGTATTACAACATTGTGGGAGGACAGAAACTGGATCGCCTGTGTCTTCTTTCTCACCAATGTAACTTGACGACAACGGTTGACTCTCGGTATGTAGCACGAGAAATGGCAAATGCCGCGTTTCGCCACGGCGTGAGACTGAATGTATTGGCGGAACTTGGCAGTTTCAATCATCGAACCGGTGTTCGCACCGTAGACGAACTGATTCAATTGGCGCAATTCATCGATCAAAACCAACATCTGGTACTTGCTGGTATCGCCACCTATCCGTCGGGTATCCAAAACAAGGAGCAGATTGCCGAGGCTGTGGAAACCTTTGTGTCTCGGGGCCTAAACACAGGAATCGTCAGTGGGGGCGGTTCCCCTACGGCATTTGAAGCAAATCAGGTTTTGGGGATCACTGAACACCGGGCCGGCACCTACATTTTTCATGACAAAATGTGTATTGACAAAGGCTTTGCCAAGGTTGAAAACTGTGCCCTGCGGGTAGTAACCACCATGGTTAGCAATCCCGTACCCGAACGGGGAATAATCGACGGTGGAACCAAGACTTTCTCAGCAGATGGTGATCTTCCCAGAGGATTGGTAGTTAATTTCCCGGAAACCGCCATTTACAAGACTAACGAAGAACACGGCTATCTGGACCTATCCCGTTGCTCCAAGCCTCCCAAGGTTGGTTCGCGCCTTTGGGTCATTCCTAATCATGTATGCGTAACTGTGAACTTGCATAACCAAATTTATGGGGCTCGCGGTGACGAGGTAGAAGAGGAATGGGTAGTTGCGGCCAGAGGTCTGGTACGTTGACACAAACTGGCACCCGGCAATTCCCCCCGGCTGGTTTAGTCTGAATCAAGCCCTCCTCCCCTATGCTATAATCCCGCTGGTATTTCTCCGCCTTACCTCAGAATTGGTTTTCGATTCCAGCAACGTCATGACCAAGACGCTTCCCCAGACTATTCTTGTTGTGGATGACGATCCCAATATCGTCAAAATCCTAGTGCGGAATCTCTTGTTGGAAGGTTACCAGACGCTGGAAGCCCAAAGTGGCATGCAGGCCCTGGACACGGTGCGGACTAACCCACCGGATCTGATTCTCCTGGATGTTGAGATGCCTCAGCTGGATGGATTTGAAACGCTTCGTCGTTTGCGCATGGCCAGTGAAATCCCCGTTATTATGCTGACTGTCCGTGCCGAGGTCGCGGACAAAATACAGGGTTTGGAACTAGGGGCTGATGACTATCTGACAAAACCTTTCAATCGAGAGGAATTAAGCCTGCGGGTAAGAGCGGTATTAAGGCGTTTTGAACCTCCCGAACGTCCAGAGGACCAAATCATCGCCATTGATAGCCGTCTGCAATTTGATCAGCAGCGCCGGGATGTTATTGTAGAAGGGGAACGCATTAGTTTACGTCCTACCGAGTTTCGACTGTTGAAAGCATTGATTGAGAATGCAGGCTGGGCCATGTCGCACGAAACCCTTCTGACCAAAGTTTGGGGATACGAATACCGGGACGACAACCACTTGCTTCGGCTTTATATCACCTATCTCCGCAAGAAGATCGAGGCCGACCCCGCCCATCCGCAGTACATTTTTACCAATCGCGGTCAGGGGTATCGGTTTCTGGATTTTTCCCACACTGAGGCCGTTTGACCCATAGATCTGCCGGGCCAAATGGTTGCTCACCAAGAGCTCCCTGGCTTTAGACTTCCCTGTGGCTAAAATCATCCAGGCTCCAAGAGCGACACGCATTCTGACTACCTGTCGCCGGAATCTGTGGGTCTGGCTGGGGCTGATTTCCCTCCTGGTGGTTGTACCAGCTAGTTGTGGTTCCCGTAAGGATTCGGTGGCGGAAACAGCTTCCGAACCCACTCGCATATTCCAAGCGACTCCCCTGCCAACGGCTACCCGCGGTTCCGTCGGCGAAACGGGTCTTGAAACACAGCCGGAGCCTATGGAGGAGAGCGAACTGACATTGGTATTCTGGTCAGATCCAGACAGAGCTCCGGTTGTGGCGGAACTGGGGCAGGCCTTTGCAGAGACCTACGGTGCGGAAGTGAGGGTAGAAGCAAAGGAACTCGCAACGATAAGAGATGATTTGCTTGCAGCCTTGAGTCAGCAGCAGAACATGCCGGATATCTTTATAGGGGGGCAGGACTGGATTCCCCTGCTTGCAGCTAACAACATTGTCGTTCCCATGGACTTAGAAGCCTTTTCTGAAGAGTATGCCCCTTCAGTCCTGGCGGCCATGTCGTACGAAGGGCATTACTATGGTGTACCATTAGCAGCTGACAGCCTGGCACTGGTTTACAATCCTGATTTAATACCGAATCCCCCAGATACTTGGCAAGAGTTACAATATCTCGCCGCACAACAGGTAGACACTGGAGTTGTGGATATTGGTTTGGCTGTCAATGCTTTGAGTCCCTTTGATATCTATCCGGTGCTGACAGGTTTTTCCGGTGGCTTGTTTAGGTATCACCCTCATTCAGGCTTTGATCTGTCTTCAATTGAGATTGATTCTGCGGCAACGCAACAGGCCGTGGCTTGGTTGTTGGACATGGAAGACCAGGGATTGACAGATTTTGAACGGTCCTGGCATGAAGTGCATCTGCTATTTGGTTCTGGCCAGGTACCGATGATGATTACGGGGCCCTGGAGTTTATCGCTACTGGATGAAGGGAACGCGGCCTATGACATTGCGGCTTTTCCCGAAGGTGGGCGCAGCTTCGTGAACGTACAGGCATATATGATCAATGCTTACTCCAAAGACCCTTTCCTGTCTTGGCTTTTTCTCGCTCACATGGTTATGACTGCAGACTCTATGTTGCGGCTCTATGAGGCTAATCCCTCTTCTCCGCCCGCATTCTTACCCATAGTTTCCCAAATAGGTGACCACAGACACCAGGCCTTTGCCCATTTAACCTCACAGGGGACGGCAATCCCTAATATCTTGGAAATGGATGAGATCTGGAGAATTTGGGGGCAGGCCCAATATGCCATTTTTTCCGAAGGCGCTGATCCTGCTGATGCCCTTGGCGGGGCCCAAAACGCCATGTCGGCTGTCCTGGAGACAAGACTCTCAGAGCAGAAGTGAGACGGTTCGTCGTTGACGTCTCAGGCCAAGTCTTTCCACGAAGGATTCATAGTATTCCGCCAGACCCTCTACGCTATGAGAGATAGCAGACGGAATGCAATAGGTTTGTGAACCCTATGTTACCTCGCTTGGGAATTCCCATCTGGGTCAAAATTGTTACCATCTGCTTTTGTCTTCTGCTTCTACTGGGGCTGGCGGCGAGTGGCGTATATGGATATCGGAAGGGGCGTATTGCCTCACAACAGCAAAATGAGCTGTCCTTGCAGGAACTCCGCCAGCAAATGGATGACGGAATCAGGGAAGGCAATCTGGAAATTGCCCTTTGGGCAGGTGAGCAACTGGAAGGTTGGGGTATGCTGGACCCGCTAAGACAGGAGCAAATTCAGGAACTCCGAAAGCGGCAACAGGAAACCGAAGGTTCGACTGAGAGGCCGGCTCCAACACCTCCAGTCTTATCAACTCCTGGTATCCAGCACGAGCTCTGGACTAGCGCTGAGACAGCCTTCGAAGCAGGTGACTGGACCCAGAGCATTCAGGACTTAACTGACTTGCGGGCTGTTGATAACAAATATGTTACGGTCGGTTACCTGCAACTGCTGGAACAGGCGCACGTTTTTCTGGCAAGGGACTTGATTGTCCAGGATCAACATGAAGAAGCCATGATGCAGTTGCGGGTTGCATTGGCCCTCCAACAATCGGAATATGTACAGGCGGAAATTGAGGCAGCTCACTTGATGACAGAAAGTTTGTCCTTCTGGGGTGTCGACTGGGAAGTGGTTATTAGTGCACTGCAAGCAGTCTATACTTACGATCCAACTTATCTTGGTATCAAGGATCGATTGATCCGGGCTCTGCAGCTCTACCATGATCGTGTAGCCGCGCAGAAGGAATATTGTAGCGGCTATCTGTTTCTCAGCAGCCTGGGATCTCTGGTTGAGGAAATGGACATGACATTCGTGCAGCAGGATCTTCAGAAGCAGTGCCAGGCTGCAACCTCCTGATTCGGTCGAGAACCCCATTCTCAGGCCGGCACTCCGGCCATAAGTAGACCAAGTTGATTCCGGTCGGTTTTGCCACCCTGTACCATGCCCATGATGCGCCCTTTAAACATGATGACGATGCGGTCAGCCAAGGCCATGATTTCGTCCAGTTCGTAGCTGGCCAGCAGAACAGCGACGCCAGCATCTCGCTGTTGCACTATCTGTTGATGAATGAATTCGATCGAACCCACATCAATGCCTCGGGTAGGTTGGGCAATTACCAGTACCGTCAGGTCAGAGCGGAATTCACGGGCCACCACCATTTTTTGCTGATTGCCGCCTGACAGGCTTCCGGCCATCTGGTCAATATCAGCCAACCTGATGTCAAAATGGGTCACCAAATTCTCTGCATGGGTCTGGATGGTCGTGCGATCCAGCATCAAGTGACGGGCAAAGGGGGACCGATAATATCGATTCAGAATCAGATTTTGGGCCACAGTGAAATTGGCGACCATGCCGTACGCTTGCCGGTCTTCAGGCACATGCCCCAAAGCTCCTCGTAGGGCAATGTGTCGAGGTGAAGCATGAGTAATATCTCGTTGCTGCAACAGTATGTGCCCGTTTCGGATTGGACGAAGGCCAGTTATTGCCTCAATCATTTCGGACTGGCCGTTGCCCTGTACGCCTGCTATACCCAGTATTTCCCCAGCATACAGATCAAATGACACATCTTCAACTACGGTCTTGCCAGGCTCAATGACTACACTCAGATTCTGAACAGAAAGGACAGGCGGTCCGGGCTGTCTGGAATCCTTTGGCGTGTTAAGCATGACCGTGCGGCCAACCATCATGGTGGCCAGTTCTGATTCAGTACACTGTTGAGGGGTGGTCTCGCCCACTACCTCGCCTCGGCGCAAGACGACAATGCGATCAGCGATGGCCATCACTTCCCTGAGCTTGTGGGTAATGAAAATAATACTGGTGCCCTGCTCCCGCAACAGGCGCATGACAGCAAAAAGGCTTTCGATTTCCTGGGGGGTAAGGACGGCTGTAGGTTCGTCCAGGATCAGGATCCGGGCTTGGCGGTAGAGCGCTTTGACTATTTCTACTCTCTGCCTCATGCCAACAGGCAGTTCTTCTACAACCTGCTGAGGATCAATGTCCAGTCGGTACTGGCGGGAGAGAGCGAGGAGGTCCCGTGTAACCCTCCGCACATCCAACTGCCCAAAGCTGACCGGTTCCTGGCCCAATACAATGTTTTCCCAAACTGTCATGTTGGGCACCAGTTGGAAGTGCTGATGTACCATGCCAATACCTGCATCAATGGCGTCTCGGGGTGAATGGGCCGTCAATGTAACGCCATCCACGCGAATTTCGCCGTTCGTGGGGCGGTAAAGCCCATAAATGATGTTCATTAATGTGGACTTGCCTGCACCGTTTTCGCCCAGTACTGCCAAGATTTCTCCTTCATCCAGGGCCAGGTGGATGTCCCGATTGGCCCTGACCCCTGGAAATACCTTGGAAATGTGGCGAACTTCAAGTATGGGTGAGGTAGCTGCAGCGCTTCGCATGGTGGGTGGATCTTGCGAAAGGGGACGGTAGGTTTCTGTCGAGGACAAAACAGCAAACTTGATCAATCATGCCAGATAAAGTTTGACTGTTTTTGAGGGTTTATGACCCTTACTTCGTGGAGTATCGATTCCCGACCAAAGGCGTCCTTTCCCTGTGTATGTCTTCTTTGCTTTATATGAATGTGTCCTTGATTCTGTAACCAACGGTTTATTGTGACATGGCTTTTGATTGCTACACGAAACGGTGTCTCTTGGTGGGGAATATTCAGGAGTTCTCCTCGGCACCATAAGGTTTGCCTGCAGCGGCTGGGGGACGAACTCGGCCCACAAAACCAGACACCGCCACAATTGTGACCAGATAGGGAAGCATACTGACAAATTGCCTCGGCAGCGTTGAGAATTGGGCCAGGAGAAGCTCATTCTGGATGGCTTGAGTATATCCAAACAGGATGGCAGCGCCCAGAGCACCAACTGGATGCCAATTCCCGAAGATCACGGCTGCCAGAGCAATGAATCCACGACCTGCAGTCATGCCTTCCTGAAATTGTCCTACTGCCTCCAGGACCAGAAATCCTCCCCCGAGCCCCGCTAATGCCCCTCCTAACGCCGTATTGACATACCGGATCTGTTGCACGGGTATCCCCATGGAGTCCGCTGCCCGTGGATGCTCTCCTACGGCCCTGGTGCGCAAGCCCCAGCGCGTGCGGGAAAGGGCAAGAGCCAGGAGAAACACCAGGATCAGGGCTACGTAGGTAAGAGGAGGTTTGTTAAACAGCAAGGGACCCAATACGGGAATGTCTGACAAAACAGGTATGGGAAGAGCACCATACTTTCCTACCGCAATGGCATCCCGGTCAAAAAAATAAGCTGTGAGACCTTGGGCCAGAATGATAATCACAATGCCGGAAATAATCTGGTCCATACGGAACCGGATCGAGAAGGTAGCATGGAGCCACCCAATGAGAGCCCCGGTCAGCAAGGTAATGACTGTACTGAATATTAGGCTGTGCTGAAGAGGCCAACTGTTGGTGGAAGTCTTGGCCACAAAGGCAGCGAAGGCTCCGGCAAGCATCATGCCTTCGATACCCATGTTTACGATCCCGGAACGTTCGCACAAAATGCCGCCCAGAGCACCCAGAATGAGCGGTACGGCGGCACGAAGGGCAAAATTGAGGGCACTGTAACTAAACAGGATACGCATCCACTGCAACTCGCCGAGGCGCGTAAACTGCACCAATACAGCACAACCCAGCAGCAGGCAGGACAGACCAAGGGCAAAACGGGCAGTAGAGCGTGTGAAAGAAGACATGGTCCAAACTGATCAGCTATCCATGCGGACCAACCGGCTCTGCCTGGAAGTCAAGTGCAATACCCACTTCATCAGTGCCGGCGCGGCTACAAACACCAGGATTAGCCCCTGAATGATCTGGATAATGTCCAGAGATACCCCTGACTCGAACTGCATTCTGGAGGCTCCTGCATCCAACAATCCGAACAGGAAAGAGGCCAGTACAATGCCTGCAGGATGGGTCTGACCCAACAGGGCAATAGCAATGCCGTCAAAGCCCACACCCCCGCCAAACTCGGGTGCGAATTTGTGATTGAGGCCAAGGGTTTCAATAGCGCCTGCCAAACCTGACAATAGACCTGCCAGACACATGGCCAGCACGATGGTCCAGCGCACGCGGATACCGGCATAACGGGCAGCATCGGGATTCTGACCTACAGTTTTGATCTCAAAACCTACAACGGATTTTTCCAGAAGCCACCAAACAAAAAGGGCTGCCAACAAGGCAAGCAAAATGCCGCAGTGCACACGGTAAGGGGAACCCCAGAGCCAAGGAAGCTGGGCACTGGCCAGGATTTCCCGGGATGCGGCGACGGCACCGGCGTCTGGATCCCATAGTGGACCTGGCTGTGCATTTCGCTGTGTGCTGCCAGCATATACAGTCCAGCCCGTGAAAAGGGCTGCAATATAGTTCAGCATGATGGTGGTGATCACCTCATGAGCTCCTGTAATGACTTTCAACAGTCCGGGAATGAGGCCCCAAGCCAGACCGCCCACCATGCCGGCGGTCAACGCAAGGATCCAATGTAATGGAGGAGGCAGACTCTCAAAGCTTACGCCAATCCATACTGCGGAGATAGTGCCCATCAAGTATTGTCCGGCAGCTCCAATATTGAACATGCCCACCTTGAAAGCTACGGCAACAGACAGGCCGGTGAGAATGAAAGGCGTCATCTTCCGAATAGTCGCCGCCCAACCCTTGACATTACCCAATGATCCTTGCAACAGTCCCTGGTAGGCATCCAGCGGACTATGTCCTACAGCCAGCATCAAAACGGCACCGATCAAGAGAGCTGCGACCAGGGACACTAGGGATACAAGTAGCGCTTGACGTGAGGAACCAGGTTGCAGGTTAATCGCCATCGTGGATTCCTTGCTCAGGAAGGATAGGGGTATCGGCCTGAGCATCTATGTCCTGTCCGTCCAATTCCAACGGATCGTCATGTCTAAGGCAGCACACTCAAGCACCAATACTGTCGGGTATGCCCAGACATAACTGAAACAGATACCTTCCCCAGTATTGTCCCTGGTCAGGAATGCTACTAATGGCATTATAGGGCTCAGTCCTGTACAAAAATGTTGTCCAGTGTGCTGTGCATGTCGAAGGAGCCGAAGGTAGTCTGTGACTGACGGCACCCACAGCTTATCGTACTGTGTTGCAGGATGGACATGCCATCCAGGACTGGGGTGGACTATAGTCACCTAACTTGTGACCAAGGAGGCGTTGAAGCCGACTGCTTCCAGCAGGTTCTAACCTGGTCACATCCAATATGCGCCCCCAAAGCAGTTGCGGCCGATGCGTTCAGTTGCACAGTCAGGATCTTCTTCGGAAAATCCTGAACATAATTATATTTTTCCACCTCCCGCGAATTCCGATCAAGCAGTCAGTAATAGCCCCAGATCGTCGTGACAAAAATAGTGGTGCCAGCTCCGCATTTCGACGAGACACCGTAATAATAGGTCCTTGTCAGGACCCTCTGCCAGTTCAAAACTGGAATTTCTGCTCGTCTCTTTCGTGTCCTGTGTCAGAATCTTTATTTGGCTGCCATTTTGCTGAATATAGCCACTCTGGGACAGAAGTGCCAAACTGAGCTGGATCGCCTCCTGAGATAATCCAAGACGGCAAGCCATCCGCAGGATGTCAATCCGGCCATCCCGCTGATTTGACGCATAGCGGCACATGCTCCAGACAGCTTGCAAGAGCGACCGGATGTTGAATTCAGCCTTGTTGCGCGCCCAAACGGACACAGTCTTCCAAGGGCGGTCCTGCAGAAGGGCATGCAATACCTGGGAAGAGGGAGGGATAGTCCAGATGATTAGGTGATCTGAGTCAGGGGAGCCTTTCAGATTGTCCCTGGGACTCATTTCGTCCATGGTCAGTTCCTGCCCTTCTGCATACCAGTTTGCTTTCCCTACGATATCCAAAAGAGAAGATTCCGAATCAGAAAGCCGACAATCATGGATGTCGAAAGCAGCCTCCGCCTTGGACATGGCATCAGATACAACATGGGAAGGAGAATGGGGACCGGTTGCCGTCGGGACACTGGCCTGCCAGTCCTGCACCAGCATCTCCACCGATGTGCGGCCTTGGTATTCATTCAGGCGAAGATGGTATACCAGATTGATTTCCCCCGGCGGGAACCGTGTGACCGGAGCTCTGAACCAGATGGCATTCCTGGAAATCGGAATTCCATTCTGCCGAACGCGAAAACGCAGATGTGAACCGCCTTTCAGCGCTTTCACACGGGCCGGGATCAAATTCGTAGAGAGAAACAACGGTTCTGGATTTCCCTGTCCGGTAGGTTCCAGGGCTCGTAGCTCCCTATAGAGATCCTGGTTAATCTCATCCAGTGAAAGAACCCGGTCGACGGCAAAGACCTCGTGTTCATCGACCTGCGTGAATTGGGGTATCACATGGTCCAGCGCAAGTCTGAATTCATTTATCCCCTTTGCCTCCATCGTCACTCCTGCGGCCTGCTCATGACCACCGTGATTAGCCAACAGGGATTTGCGGGAGGCGATGGCCGCACCTATGTCGACTCTGGCAATACTGCGAGCACTGCCCCGGGCCATACCGTCCTGTCCAATGTCCAGCAGTATGGTAGGGAGGTTATGACGTTCGGCTACCCGGCTCGCTGTAATACCTAACACGCCGCGATGCCAGTTCTTGCGGGCCAGTACAATAGAGTGCTTCCCCATCAGGTCGGGATGTAGATCCAGCAGTTCCACAGCTTCCTGGAACTGCTGTTCGCTCATGGCACGCCGTTTCTGATTGAGTTTGTCCATTTCCCAGGACAATTTCATGGCTTCCTGCTGGTCCGTGGTCAGCAACAGCTGGACGGCTTTTGTAGCATCGTCCAGACGTCCTGTGGCGTTCAAACGGGGAGCAATGGCGAAAGCAATGTCCTCTGCAGTCAGGGCTCCCGGATCCTTGCCTATAGTATCCAGCAAGGCGCGTAGTCCGAGACGGCCTGTGTGGTTCAATCGGACCAATCCCTGTTGCAACCAATAACGGGCATCCGCTACCTGCTGTGCCGCATCGGCTACGATGCCCAGTGCTACCAGGTCAAGCAAAGACAAGACCTCATCAGGCTTGCCGCGCGTAGTGTAGAGGTGTTGCATCAGGAGGAAGACGATCCCCACCCCTGGCAAACAGAACTGCGGGTGGTTTCTGGGCAAGAGTTTGGGGTTGATGATGGCATCAGCCAGGGCCCGAATACCGGCATCACTGCCGCGCCTCGGGGCCTCGTCGAAGAGCGTCCGGGACAGAACTGGATCCTCTCCTGGCTCAAGGTCGTGAAATGCGGGTGGCAGATCGTGATGATCGGTAACAATGGTGGTGAGATTGGCAGCCCGAGCCCTAGCCAGTCCCTCCACTTCATCAATGCCGGTATCACAGGTCACAAGCACGTCAGGTTGCCAATCCGGATCAGTCAGAAAAACCTGCAGACGTTCTGGCAAAATCCCGTGATTATCTTGTAATCGATGCGGGATGTGCCATCGGATCTGGTCGGAAGTGCGTGCCAATTGCTTCAAGCCCTGGGTTAATAGGGCAGTGCTGGTTTGGCCATCAACATCAAAATCACCCCATATCAGGATACGTTGACGGGCATTGAGGGCTCTGTTCAGGAGAGCAACGGCTTTCTCTACGCCGGGCAAGTCAGTTGGGGGTGCCGGTGTATAGCAGGTGGGATTCAGAAAGGCTCTGGCTTGGTCCGGATTCTTGATCCCCCGCTGGACCAGCAGTTCCGCCAGAATCTTTCCCCCTCCACAAGCGGCGATCAATTCAGGGGAAGGGGGTACCGGGGGATGAACCGACCAGTTCTGTGAATTCGACATAAGGGAATTGGCAGATGGTGACAAAGACGTTCAGTTTTCGACCGGTTTGGGGATTAGAATTCCAGTTCCTGCCCTTCGTCCAGCAGGTTCTGCAAATGAATGGCGGGCGGCTCCTCGAAAATGTCATCCAAGTCAACACTGGTGACTGGAGTTGCACTGCGTTCGCAATGATGCATATATGAACAGTAGGCACACAAGAAGCGACGATTATGGGAGGAGTCTTGTACCTTGGGGAAATCCTCCTCCGTAGTGCGTGCCAGAATGGTCTGAACCATCTCCTGCAGTATGGCGTGGTTCTGCCGGTGCTCGGTCTGGGAATACCGGAATCTGACCGGCTCCAGAGGATCAGACGTAAACCAGTAAATCATTTCCACTTGGGCTGGTTTCCCTGCCCCGGACTCACCGACGAGCCCAGCTTCCACAAGAACGTACGGAAATACCACGTGTTGCATGCGCTGGCGCAGACGTGACGCCGGTGTTGGTTCAGTGGAAGTCTTCCAGTCAACAATGGCAATATGGCCGTCCTGTCCGACCACAATCAAGTCGTATCGGGCCGTCAAGTGCGTGGAGCCGAAGGGAACGGACAGGGTGCATTCGACCAAACGTTCCCCCCGCGGCAGTTGATCCGCAAAAGAATAGGCATCTTCCAGCCACTCTCGAATGGGCGTAGGAGCAAATCGGGTCAGAGCTGCAAGATTTACTCCTTTGAGGGCGCGTTCCATGTATTTGTGCATTAGTTGACCCTGTGCCAGTTGGGCTGCCTGTTCCCGAGTTGGTAGGTCGGGACGGAAAGGAAAGTAGTGCCGGGCCAGGTACTGCAAATAAAATTTGCGCTCGCACTTTGTGAAGACCTCTAACCGGGACTGATTGAGTACGAGGGGCTTAGGACGTGGAGCGGAAGTCATGCTTCAATTGTGTTGGAAGCGAAGCCCTTTGGGATTAGGTGGTTCGTCTCCGGCCCCGAGCGCGTAGGCGTTTTGGGCCGTCCGGCACAGTTGTTTTCCAAAGATATGTCAGGTTTGCACGGTGAATAGCCCGAATCATGTCTCCCATAGGAATGGTCGAAATGTCAAATTCGCTTAGATCACGGGCCAGGGTATCTTCCAAAGTGCCCCCCGCAACACAGGTTTCCTGGACCAGCTCCTCAACATGCACCAGATAGTTGTAGGCGCGGTCAATGCTGCTGGTTACCTCGCCCCGGAGGAGAATGTCCCCATGTCCCTGGACAATGACTTCCAGGTTGAAATCATGCAACTTATGCAAAGAGGTCTTGTAGGCTTTGATGTCACTGTGGTCATGACAGATCATGGGTATGTGCATGATGAGATCACTGGCAAACAATACCTTTTCTTCTGGAACGTAAGCCACTGATGTGTCGGGAGCCGGGCCAGGAGAGTGGATCAGATGAACCGTCTTGTTGCCGATGCGGATGACCATGCTGTCATTGAACACAATGCGGGGCAGGCAAAGCTTTACTTCCCGCAGTTCGGGGGTGTCCTTCTTGGCGTTTCGCAAATTGCGTGCACCATGTTGAACTTGCCATTCCCGGGCCTTCTCGTGTGCCAGCAGTTCTGCATCCGGAAACAGATACGAACCGTAGGTATGGTCTGCCGCCGCCTGGGTATTGACGACATATTTGACCCCAGATTCGCAGAGTCGCTGTACAAAGGCTTTCAACTGGCGCGTTTCTGATGGAAAGGGCAGAGTATCGATCAGGATTCCGCCACTTCGGGTCACAACTAGGCCAGCATTGACCCGTGCGTAAAGTTCACTGGTAAAAGCCCAGGTTTCATCGGCAACTCGGATCCGGGTTATGGCCATTTTGTTCAGTTAAAACAACAATAAGCGCAAAAACACGACAGGAATTACAAATGAGCCCCGGCCAAAACAATTCGCCGGTCGGGGCTCTAACAGTCAGTCACCCTACATATGCCGTGTGATCGGGTTGTTCAAACCTGTTATTACAGGTGGGAACTTGCTGGACGCTGCAGTCTTGCCCGAGGCTAACACATTCACGCCACATCACAATGTTCCACTTTAATTGCCGTTGGTTGAACAAATCCCGACCTATCACGTACAAAGTAGGGTTGACCGTAACTATACTGCATTGAAGCCTTGAAACTTAATCCCCACCAATATGAAAGAGAATGTCCCGGATCTGCAGGAACGTAAGCCACCACCATCCTAAGGACCTGACTGTCAGCCTGTTGGCCAAAGCAATCTTAGCATGTCTGAAGACGTTTGTCTCGGGTATGGCATCCCTGATGCCAGGGAGTTTCTGTCTCTGGATACAGCGTATTCCGGCGCCTGTCAAGCAGGATTTTTCGCTCTCCACTGCGCAAGGCAGGATACTGGAAGATGGCTGGTCTATACCCATGACGAGGTATAGTCAGCTCAAGTTCCTTCCGGGGGAACTGTCCGCCTGATCTTTCAACTGTCGGCTTTCAGAATCCAGACAGCCCAAAGGTACAAAGAAAGGTGGGGGAAGCGAAGAGCAGGGAAGCCCGAATGTCAAGTGCCCAAGTGACGGTTGTAACAGGACAGATTAAGTAAAAGGTAAAAGGTTTAACGGTGCCATGCTTTCAGAACAAGACAAGGAAATCGCCGCAGTCACGCGGCAAAACTGGAATGCCCTCTCACGGGCCGGAGTTGAGTTCGGGCGCCCACTGCTGGATCTCAACACCGAGACAGCGCGGGCATTTCTGGATGAAGATGGTCTTCTGGATAGCCCCTCCGGTAAGGATGTTCTGGTACTGGCCGGAGGCGGAGGCCAACAGACAGCCTGCCTTGCCCTGCTGGGAGCCCGCGTAACCGTTTTGGATCTGTCGGATGAGCAGCTGTTAAGAGATCGTGAGGCGGCGGCAGCGTATGGCCATGAGATTCGAACACTACAGGGGGACATGCGGGACCTTTCCTGTTTCATTCCGGATTCATTTGATATGGTCTATCATCCCCATTCCATCAATTTTGTGCCCGATATCGACCCCGTATTTCGGGAAGTGGCTCGGGTATTGCGTCCCTATGGTCAGTATCGGGTTGACTGTCACAATCCCTTTACTCAATTGGTAGACGATGAAACTTACAATGAGGAAATGGGTTACGGATTAAGATTTCCTTACCGTGACTGCGAAGTGGATATGGAAAAAACCTTTGGGACTGATCAGTGGGTCGTAAGGAGGGATGACGGAGCCTCATTGTCGGTGGATCATCCACGCTCGTGGGTACATACCTTAAGTACCTTGATTAAGTCCCTGACCCGTAACGGATTCGTCCTCCAGGGGATAGGGGAGGAAGGGACAACTGAAGAGTGCCCCCAGCCTGGAAGCTGGGAGCACTTCAAGCAAGTGACGGTACCGTACCTGCGTCTCTGGAACCGTCTGATACCGAAAGCACTAGACAGGCATGACAAAATCATTTAGGCCAGAGTGGCAATCTCAATCCCTAGTTCCATCAGTTGATCGTCGTCCAGTGGTGAGGGAGCCTCAACCATCAAATCAGACCCAGTAGCAGTTTTGGGGAAGGCCATGACATCGCGAATGTTGTCTGAGTTGGCAAAGAGCGCGACGAGCCGGTCCAGACCCATGGCTATGCCACCGTGAGGGGGCGCGCCAAATTGGAAAGCTCTCAACATATGTCCGAACTGGGTTTTGATTTCCTCCTCTGACAAACCCAGACATGCAAAGAGCCGCTGTTGTCGTTCCTGTTGGTGAATGCGAATGCTGCCGCCCCCAACCTCCCAGCCGTTTAGCACAACGTCATAGGCCTTGGCCAGTGCATTCTCTGGCTGCGTTTCCAATTTGTCCCAGTCTTCTTCCCGAGCTGATGTGAAGGGGTGGTGGACAGCAGACCATTTTCCCGTGGTATCGTCTAGTTCCAGCAAGGGAAAATCAACCACCCAGCAGTAGGCGAAGAGATCAGGATCAATCAGACCTGCCCTCTGGGCAATTTCAGAACGAAGGAGACTCAAGCTGGCAGCCGTAATGTCAGGCTGATCCGCGACCAAGAGGATCATGTCCCCCGGTTGCGCTCCGCTAGTCGAGATGATTTCAAAAAGCTCAGCGGACGAAAGGAAACGGGCAATCTGAGAACGCAGAGCTCCTTCGTTGATATCTGCAGGACATGTGATGGGCTGCTCTACCCCTATCCAGGCCAATCCCTTGGCCCCCATGGGTCTGATGCATTCGGTAAGGGCATCGATTTCCTTCCGGGGCAAAGCAGCACCTCCAGGGTAGATCACGCCCTTGACCTGTCCCCCCTGTTGAATGGTTCCGGCAAAAACCCTGAATTCGGTTTGACGTAGTGCCTCCGTAACTTCGAACAACTCCAAGTCAAATCTGAGATCCGGGCGGTCGATGCCATAGCGAGTCATGCATTCCTGATAGGTTAGGACCGGAAAGGGAACCTCCTTGATGCGCTTGTCGCTGTAGTCATGGGTGAGCTGGATCAGCAACTCCTCTATCAACCGCTGAATGTCTCTGGGTTCGCCGAAGCTCATTTCCAGATCCAGCTGGGTGAATTCTGGCTGACGATCTGCCCGGAGATCCTCATCACGAAAACACCGGGCAATCTGAAAGTAGCGTTCCAGCCCCGCGATCATCAGAAGTTGCTTCAACTGTTGCGGGCTTTGGGGCAAGGCATAGAAAAGGCCCTGCTGCAACCGACAGGGCACCACAAAGTCCCGGGCGCCTTCCGGAGTACTCTTGAGCAGATGCGGAGTTTCCACTTCGATAAAGTCTCGTTCGCTCAAATAATTACGGATAGAACGAAACATGTCATGGCGCAGTATGAGATTGCGGGTCATGTTGGGACGCCTGAGATCCAGGTACCGGTACTGCAAACGGAGAGTTTCTTCCGTATCGTCAGCCTCTTCCCGAATATAGAAAGGGGGTGTCAAAGAAGGACTTAGAATTTCTACTTCATCCGCCACCAGTTCAATGTCCCCGGTAGCGATGGCGTCATTCTCAAAACCAGCTGGACGTTTCTGGACAGCGCCATGGATGCGTAATACGTATTCACTGCGAGTCTCACTGGCAACTCTATGGGCTTCCGGTGCCGTGGTGGAATCGATGGTCACCTGGACTACACCGAACCGGTCACGCAAATCGATGAAAATGAGGCCACCGTGGTCACGCCGCACATTGACCCATCCTGCTACATTCACCTCTTGGCCACAATGGGACAAACGCAATTCGCCGCAGGTATGTGATTTCAACATGATGCACCATCATTCGTGACAGCCAGAGTAATACAAAGCCCGCATTATAGTAAGGCACCCTAACCGTTGCCAACATTCGCGTCCTGGCCCTTAACACTTGCACCTCCTGCTTTGCTTGCTACCGAACCGATGACCACTTTGGTGGGCAACTAAACCTCCCAAGATGCAGGTGGCAATGGTATACTCAAGGTTTGCCCCGGCTGCTGCCAGGGAAGGCGACAACATCCCTTGGCTACGGGGCCGATTTGAGTTCGATATCGTATTGAAGATTACAAAAGTCGGCGATGCCTACAGTCCTGCATGCCTCCTGGATGGTTGCAAACTACCCTGACGAAGATGGGCGCCTGTTCCTTTGGGGTGAGGATGTAGGTGCAAGCCAGCTGGGAAAGCAGGGCATTCCTGTGCAGGGGCAAAGGACTCGGCAGGCCGCCACCGCTAAGTCTATTCACACCCGGCTCGTTTCACCGGCCATATTGCGCCATCACCTGAAGCAATTGCTGCCGGACAGCATGTCAGAAGTACTGTCCTTGCAGCGCATGACAGTAAGCTTACCGGACAGCCAGGTTACCACCCATACTCCTCTGGTCCTGCAAGTCCTGCAAGTGTCTGGCGTTGTATTGCCCTCCTGTCCTGCCCTGTATCTTCTCCAGATTTTGCAAGCCAAGATTGGTGACCATCCCGACCAATCTATCAGTTCCGAGAAGACCGCTCTGGTATCGGATTTTGTTCGGCACTTCATTTTGGGCACCGATCTGCGTTACTGGTGTGTGGCTGCCCAGTATGCCCATTCCTTGGTTCGGGCCGGATGCATTATTCCGGCTCTCTATTATTGGCAAGACCAGTTGCAGGTACGCTGGGAAACGTGGAACGACTGGCCGAAATTTGCCATTAATCTCGACGAATTAGCGGCCTTGATGCCCGGAGTCTGTCTCTTGTACGGACCAAACCAGCAACGTTCCCAAGGAGCAGTTGGGCTACTTCAGGATTTTCTGAATTCGGTGGTTCATGCCCACATGGCTCATGCCGCAGTTGAACTGCGAAATGATGCACAATTCGCTCAGATGGTGGAGCCGAAGGAAATCACAGCCCCGTTAGACACGGCAATATTATGGTCCCGACTCTTGCTGGGTGAAGTCGTACCGGATGTAACCGATGGTGATGTCTGTCACAATTTTATGCATCAGTGGCATCAGTGGCTTTCACAGGCTTTCGATCTGTCCCAGGGCAATGTCCGCATTGAGTTGGCGCTCCACGAACCATTGCAACATGAAGTGGGTGATCGGGAAGCTTTGTGGCAGCTGGAATTCGGAATTCGATGCGCAGTACATCCAGACCAGAGGCTGACGGCAGAGGAGCTGTGGGATCTTTCAGGGAAGGAGCAGGTACAGCAAGAAGGCTGGTATGGTTCCCACCCCGGGGTCCGTCTGCTCGCAGGACTGCGCATGGCCAGTCACTTTTGTGCACCGATTGCTCGCGTGCTGAACGAGCCCAATCCGGTCGCGATTGGGCTAACTCATAGAGAAGCTTATCAATTCCTGGCCCAGGACAGTCAGGCCTTGAGACAGGCCGGTTTTCACCTATCGTTACCGGTGTGGTGGGATCAGTCAAAAGATATGGGCCTGAAACTGGGAATGGTACTTCGAGACGCGGATGGCCAAATCCAGAGTGACGATAGCACGGTGGATGTAAATCGCCGGGAATTCGAACTGGACTGGCACATGATGTTGCAGGATCGGGAACTCGGTCCAACAGATTTGGGTCGGATTGCCCGCAGTGAAACGCCGCTGATCTTCATGAATGATCAGTGGCTACGCATGAATGAAGTACAAATCCGCGCGGCAAGGCAGATTCTCGCCTATCGTGCTCAACCCCAAAAGGTCAGCTTGATCCAGGCATTGAACTTGCTGCAGGAACGGGAGACACCCAACGGCCAGACTCAGTTGCTGTCGCGGTTTGCGGTTCCAGAAGCTGAAGCAACGCCGGCCATGCCTGTGCACCTAGTCTCGCTGCAGGGACGGATTCATGACGTGTGGCATCGTCTGCAACATGTAGCACGGGAGGCCTGGCGGGAAGAGCCAAGGGGATTCACGGGCAAGCTGCGACCCTATCAGAAGAGAGGCCTGGCTTGGCTCTGGTACCTGTATGAAATTGGTTTGGGAGCCTGCTTGGCAGACGATATGGGACTGGGCAAGACAGTCCAGACCATTGCGTTGTTCCTGGAACAGGAACGTAGCCGCCCTCCACAGGCGAAGTGGGCACGGCTTTTGATTTGCCCCACCAGTGTGATGCGCAACTGGCAACGGGAGCTATCCCGCTTTGCCCCATCCCTGCAGTGCTACATTCATCATGGTTCCCAGAGATTGCAGGGCTTGGATCTGAAGCAGCACCTCAAGAGTACGGATGTTGTAATCACCAGTTTTGGCACCGCTCGGGTCGATCAGGAATTCCTGCGTCAAATCCCTTGGCACACCCTGGTAGTTGACGAAGCACAAAACATTAAGAACCCTGGAGCCAAGCAATCACGGGCTATCCGCTCTTTTCCCGGCCAGCACCGCCTGGCCCTGACGGGGACGCCCTTGGAAAACAGTCTGATTGAGTTGTGGAGCATTCTGGATTTCCTGAATACGGACTACCTAGGTTCGCAGACAGAGTTCCAGCGGCGTTTCCTTCGGCCCATTGAGGGTGAGAACGACCGGCAACGGTTGACCAGCCTGAAGCAGTTGGTACAGCCTTTTGTATTGCGCAGACTTAAGTCCGATCCCGAGGTCATTCGCGATCTGCCCGCCAAACATGAAATCAACATTTTGTGTGATCTGACTCCAGAACAGACACACCTTTATGCGCAGGCGGTAGAACTGGCCATGCCTCAATTGCAAGGTCTGGCAGGAATTCGGCGCCGTGGTTCCATTCTGGCCTTGATTACCCAACTTAGGAAGATTGTCAACCATCCAGCCATGCTGGAAGAGGATTTACAGGAGCTTGAGGGGAGGAGCGGAAAGCTGGACCGTTTCATGGAAATGCTGTCCGAGGCCAGGGAAAACCAGAATAAGGCTCTGGTGTTCACGACCTTTATACGAATGGGGGAAATTCTACAGCATCAGATTCAGCAGACTTGGCAGTGTGAAACGGACTTTCTGCATGGCGGTCTGTCCATGAAGACCCGTCAACAGATGGTAGATCGGTTTCAGACAGAGGGACAAGACAGGCCTGTCCTGTTGCTCAGTGTGCGGACGGGGGGTGTAGGTCTTAATCTCACAGCGGCCAATCAGGTGTATCACTTTGATCGCTGGTGGAATCCTGCCGTCGAGAATCAAGCCACGGATCGGGCCCATCGCATTGGTCAGACCCGCCGAGTGCAAGTCTTTAAGTACATCATGTCGGGAACTGTGGAAGAACATGTGGACAATCTGATTCGCAGCAAAGCCACTTTGGCCCAAGATGTGCTGGGGAGTGGGGAAGAATGGTTGACTCAACTGACTAATGCTCAGTTGCAGGACTTGCTCACTTTGCGATTACCGGAGGCCTTTGACGACCATTCTGTTCCGCATCGGTTATCTGGACCATGAAGCATATGGTCCAGGACTCGGCCAATCCGGTTTGGCATCAGGTCTGGGAGAATGCCCTCTTCCACGACAATCCTTGGCTCCATGAATTTGCTCGCAACAGTGCGGCTAGCCACAAGGTCCGGACCATCCATGAAAATCAGGGGACCGTGGTAGCGGAAGTTCAGCCGTCTTTTGGGCGCCTGGTTTCGATTACTCTCTCCCTGCCCCGTCTTTCCTTGGAGTACTGTCTGGAGCGGTTGGGTCAGCTTGTCTTGCTGGAAGAGCCCGGATTGGTCGATAGGCTAGTCCAGTCTTCCTGGAGCTTCCTCAATACCTTGGAACAGATCGGTATCGCCCCTTGGCCTCAAGGTATACAGGAGGTGATTGTCCGGGTAACGCCGGAAACAGGACAGATGCCTTGTCCCTGTACATTGTCAGCCTTGATAGAAATTGGCTGGCTTCTGGAACTGGATCCCGGGCTTCTGCTGCGTATGCGGGGCTTGGTGCCTGATGCCATGCGCCAGCAGTTGGCCGAAACATTACAGGAAAAGAGGAAGTCGGCTCAGAGCAACGTTCAAGAATATGTCCGCGAACAGGATGATATAGAAGCGGAAGACGCAATACGTACGGATCATTTCTGGGGCAACCCTCGGGCCCTTCGTACTTACACTCCATCGCATAATCCCGAAGCCTCGCCCTTTATGCCAGCTACGACGATGGGAACTCCGCAGGTTGAAAGTGAAGAAGGCCAGCGGTTGCTGGCCCGACTGTTGCAGGAACTATACGCGCAGGGATTCAGGGCCGCAGATGATGAGGGTCTTGACAAGCAGTGAGCCAAGGTAGCGAGGAAGAAGCGAAAAATTACGACGCCTTCTGTGTAGAAGCCTTCCGGCGAAACAGACGTCGCCAGAGCCAACGGTGCAAGACTAGCATGCCTGCTATCGGGAGAAGCTCCCGAATTTGCAAGCCAGACCAGAATGGACGATTGAGGGACTTGGACTGGGGGGGGCGACCGAAAACCGGAAAGAGTGCACGTGCCAACAGGACGAAAGTATCTGGGGCCCACTCCGCGAAACGGACCAACGCGAAATCCCACCAACTGATACAAAATTCACGTCTTCCTTGCTGGATGGAACGTACGATGCGATCTGCCACCTTGGGGGGGGATACCAGGATGTGATGCATCCACGCCGGACGTTCGACTTGACGCGAATTCGCGTCAGCATCTTCCGACTCGTCTTGTCTGGCCATTACAAAAAAGTCTGTATCCGTTGCACCTACTATGGCAAGAGAAACGTTGATGTTGTCGGCGTGGAGTTCCACCCGGGCCGAAGTAGACATGGACCGCAAGGCGAATTTGGTTGCGCAATAGGTAGCGGATACGCCGGTAATGCGGTATTGGGGCAATGCCAGATAGCTCACGATACTGCCAATGTTCACAATGTGACCACCCCCTCTTTCCCGCATGTAGGGAATCACCGCCCGCATGGCTTTCACTGGTCCAAATACATTGACGTCAAAGATATAGTACATATCATCGTCGCGAATGGATTCCACGGAATTGTAGGCCCCCAGACCGGCGTTATTGATCAGGATATCAATGCCACCCATCTGGTCCGCTGCGGTATGCATCAGTTGATCAATTTGCTCGGTGCTTGTTACATCCGTAGGAACAGCCAAGGCCTTAACTCCATATGTCTCGCTGATCTCTTCCGCCAGCTCCTTCAAGGCAACTTCGCTCCGGGCAGCCAGTACAATATGACAGCCAATATTGGCAAAGGCGTGAGCTGTAGCCTTGCCAATGCCACGGCTGGCCCCCGTGATGACCACAACTGCACCTCCCAGTTCATGCATATGAAGCCTCCTTGTGACAACAAGAGCCAATTCCTATCGCCCTCTGATCGTACCACCTGGTCTCTTTCCCAAGTGTAAAGGGACCTGAACTCGCTACAGGAGGTGAAAGATCAGAAGGGGGCCGGGAACGAACTCGCTTCGACGCCAGAGCTGACTTTGCCCAGAGTCGAGCTTAGAGCTGCAGGAACGTATATGTCCTGTTGGACAAAGTGTCAGGTGACAAAGTACAACAGGTGACGAAGTACAACGGGGTCAGCCAGCGGGACCGCTCCGGGAAAGTAGCTGGGTCTCAAGTAATGGCCCGTCCCTCTTCGTTTCCTGAGTGTTCCCGGATACCGATCTGAATTAGTGGTTAAGCGAGACCCGGGCCTGAACGTTTCCAGTGTAGTGTAATGGAATCCGACACCCTCTCAATTACCTCTGTTAAGATATGCAGAAAGAAATGACTTTTCTGCGGAGTGGAAGGAATCTTTTCTTGCTTCCAGGCAGTTGTGCCTGTCGCAGGGTAGCCACTTACCAACTGACAAATGACACTATTGTTCTGCATGCTTGAATGAGGACCCATGACAACAACGGCGCGAAAAGGACAGAACCGCATAGGCCTCTGGATCATCGGAGGCGCTGTAGTCATCACGGCTGCCATCATCGTACTTATCGTCTTGACAAGCGGTACGACCGTAGACATTGAGTCCGAGGCCTACGCCGGTATACCGGCAGATTGGATTAACGGGACGCAACTGGGCGATCCCGAAGCGCCCGTCGTGCTGGAAGCCTACGAAGATTTTCTTTGTCCCCATTGCGGCGAATTCAATCGGGCCGCCAAGGACAGGCTAGTTGAGGAATTTGTGATTCCCGGAAAGGTCAAATTTGTCTATAAATTCTTTCCCCTGGAAATGTTCGCACCGAATTCCTTTGCCGCAGCCAGGGCTGGACAATGTGTGGCAACCCTGTCAGACAATTTCTGGCTGTATCACGATTCGCTCTTCTTTGGGGAGCGCGGTGCTTCCCGCTATTCGACCGAGAGTCTAACTAATCTCGCCCGATCATTAGGCATTCGGGAGAATGAATTTGTGGAATGTATTGGGACTATGGCGACACAGGAAGCAATTGATCAGTCTTTAGCTGATGGTGTCGCTGCCGGAGTCACAGGTACACCTTCGTTATTCATCAATGGCGAAAAGTTCACAGGTAACGTTGTGGACTATGACGCCATCAAAACTGCTCTGAACGCGGCGTTGCAACCCTAAATTCCTGACACTAATCTCCTTTTGCCATGACGAGGCAGCAGGTGCAGTGGCCATGGCCACTGTTTGGTGCGTTCATAGTTGCTTATGTCGCCCTGCTGGGGAGCCTGTATTTTAGCGAAATCCGACACTTCACCCCGTGTCTTCTGTGTTGGTACCAGCGAATACTGATGTACCCCCTGGTCCCTGTAATTGCCTATGCCATCATAGGGCGTATTCCCCGTCTGGGTTATCTGGTGTTGGCGACGTCGGTCATCGGACAGGGCGTATCCATGTACCACTACCTGATCCAGAAGACTACCTGGCTGACCTCAGCTACCGTTTGTGGTACGACCGGCGTATCTTGCGCGCTCACCTATATTGATTGGTTTGGTGTCATCACCATACCTATGCTGGCTATGCTGGCTTTCATGTTGATTTCTCTTTGCATGGTACTGTATCTCAATGGTATGGGAGGCGAAGGTCCTGTACCTCTGGGATTCCATACAGGTTCGACAGGAGCCGTCGGGTTTTTGCTGATAGTTGGGCTGGTGGTATGGCTGGCGGTTCGTACTTCCCCAGAACCTGGCGTGATCGAGACAGAGCCAGTTCCCATTTCCCAGGTAACGCCCCAAGCGGAGACAGAACCAACGGAAGAGACAGCCGTGCTGACAGGGCAACATCTGTTTGCAGAGAAATGTGCTGTCTGTCATGGCCAGGCAGGGATTGGTATCCCAACATTAACGCCGTCTTTGCAGACCTCAATTACCGTGCGGGAGTTTTCCGAAACAGAATTGGCAGACCTGATTCGCAAGGGCATAGCCCAAGAGGATCCTCTCAATCAATTGGGAAACGTGATGCCGCCCTCAGGCGGTGCTGACCTGACGGACCCGGAATTGCAGGCCATTGTCGCTTACCTTAAAGCTGAAGTGAACCAGCGGGACAACTAGCGATGGGGATAAGGGCTGGCCGCCTGAACTACCTGTCCGTAGTCGGGGCCCTGGGACTAATACTGGTGCTGGGGATCTTCAACATACAGGTACCGGGGTATGCCCAATCCGATATCGTAGCAATTCTGGATTCGCCTCAAACAGGAGAGCGGGTACAGGGGGACGTGGATCTGGTGGGAACCGTCCGTGGCACCGGCTTGCAGCGCTACGAACTTCATTACCGGCCAGTCGGAGAAGGGCAGGAATTTATATATTTCGAAGGGGATCAGATTCAGGTTGAAGGAGGAGTCCTGGGCCGCTGGTCAACAGGAGGTCTGGCCCCGGGGGAATACGAGATCAGGTTGCAAGCCGTCTCTGATAATCAGCAGATAGTGGAAACTACCGTTACCATTACCCTCATTCCAGAAGGTTCGAATGAACAAGCCCAAACTGAGTCGGAGTCTACTGTCCCTGCCGCTTCCCCGTCCCTGCCGGAAGATACGACCCTGCGTCAAGCCCTGGATCAGTTGGCCTTACGGGCTCGGCCCGTCGCCCTCTGGGCCTATATGCAGAGGGGCATGCGGTGGTCTGGGGTGGTTGTCCTGGTGGTATTGGCGTATTTTGGCTTGAAGTCGCTGGTACTCTTTCTGGCACGCCGGGTAACAAGACAGTAAGTTAAGCCTGTCCTCGACTAATGGCATTCTCAGCAAAACACTATCTGGTAGTGGGACTAGGCAACCCAGGAATCAAGTATGCCCGTACCCGACACAACATCGGAGGAGACAGTGTATCTCTGTTGGCGAAAAAACTGTCCGTTACCCTGGGCAAACGTTCATACGGAGCAGTTTGGGGCACTACCACCTGGACTATACCTGACTCTTTGCCAGCAGAGAGAAGGGCCAGCCATACCCTGACGCTAGCCCGTCCTGACACTTTCATGAATCAGAATGGTCATAGTGTGCAACGGCTGTGTCATGCATTGGGCATCGAACGATCTAATCTGATGATTGTGCACGATCACCTTGACTTGCCTCTGGGTCGAATTCGAATCCGACCCCAGGGCGGCTCGGGGGGCAACAACGGCCTGAAGTCAGTCATTCAGCAATTGGGTACAGATGCATTTCCTCGTACCGCCGTAGGTATAGGGCGTCCTCCCGGCCGGATGGAACCAGCCGTGTATGTTCTGCGCCGTTTCGCCGCAGAAGAAAGAGAGATGGTGGCTCCAATAAAGTGCCTGGTAGCCGAGGCCCTTGTATACTGGATTGAGCATGATATTGACGCCACAATGAACAGGTATAACGGCAACATATGACCACGTCCCTCATGGACGTACGGACCGAAAGGTGGCCAGGGCTGGCCGATCTGTTGCCTGACGATCCCACCCAAACTTGGAAACAACCCCATAAGCCGCAGGGAGTTCCCGCGGTGGCTCGATCATATCTCCTGGCTGCTTTGCGACAGGAACTGGACAGACCCATCCTGCTGATCGCAGAAGATGATAATCGGGCGGACCTCCTCCTGCAGGAAATCCGGCTTTGGTCAGCAGGTGCGGATGATCAGGACGGTTCGATGTTTTATTTCGCGAAACCTGACGCACGTCCGTATGAGCGCATTCCCTGGACGGGACAGACCCGCCAGAGTCGACTTACGGCACTGGCTGCCCTGTTAGATCCCCCACCTGGTGGCTGTCTGGTTGTCAGCAGTGTGGAGGCCCTGATGCAGGTGACCCTACCCCCTGCAGAACTGGCTGTCTCCCTACATACCTATCGGCGGGGCGATAGGTATCGCGTGAGTGATATTACACGGGAATGGGTGGATGCCGGCTATATTCCCGAACCTCTCGTAGAAAGTGCTGGCACTTTCTCTCATCGCGGGAATATCCTTGATATCTGGCCTGCCAACCTTTTATTTCCCGTGCGTCTCGATTTCTTCGGTGATGATATCGATACGCTACGAATCTTTGATCCCCAGACCCAGCGCAGTAAAGGACCTTTGACGGAAGTTTCAGTAGGTCCCGCCAGCGAGGCTCTGGCCCGTTTCGGTCCCGAGTTGCTCCGACGTGTGGGAATGTCCGAAGGCACTTTGAATGCGCCTTCGCTAGTGTCTCAAAGTCCATCCTTGAGAGGTCCCCTGCAGGACCCGGGGCTTTCCCTGTTTCTGCAAGAGGAAATCACGACCGAAGTGCAGAAACTGCACCGACAGGAGAATTTCCACCAAATAGAGTGGTACCTGCCCTACATGTATGAAGTGCGATGCTGTCTCCTGGATTATCTGGCAACTGAAGGCTTGCTGATTCTGGATGATGGGGCCAGCATTGAACAGGCTGTCAAGTCGCTGGAGCGGCAAAACAAGGAACTGCAGACAGAACTGATCCAAAGCGGAGAAGTGCCCGCACGTTTTGCTTCCAGCCACTATTCCTACGATGAGATGCTGGAACGACTGGAGGCACAGCAACCCCTTGTGCTGGGACATGGCGATCTGCAGGGACAACGGATTGGCCATCGGCAAGGGTTAGGCCAAGGCTGCAAGGCGCTGGATCTCCAGCAAAATCCCCAGGAGGCCCGGCCCGCACGCATAGGCCAAATTGCCGCGGCCGGTACAGAAGTTCTGATTGTATCTCAGATGGGACCGAAAGTGCTGGATATGTTACAGGCGACTGATCTGGTGGTGGAATGTAGTGAACATCTTCCCCCGGAACCAACGCCCGGTTCCATCCTGTTACTGGAGGGAGGGCTGCAGGGCGGATTCAATCTCACGCTGCCAACAAGCGTAGAGGGTGAGGAAGGACCCTGGCTGCAGGTGATTTCTGACGTTGAACTCTTTGATGTCAGCAAGGTGTACCGGCGTCGACACCACAACCCTCCTCGTAGTATCACGCCAGAGCAGTTCTTTGCCGAAGTGGCTGTAAGCGACAATGTAGTGCATGTTGACTTTGGCATTGGTCTCTATGCGGGTTTGGTCAAGCGTAATCTCAAGGGAGTAGAGACTGAATACATCCAGGTGGATTTCCAGGGCGGGGACAAAGTACTGGTTCCAGTCCACCAGGCAGATCGCGTCAGCCGTTATGTAGGAGCCGAGGATCCGGTTCTCAACAGGCTGGGATCCAGCCGTTGGGCCACGGCCAAAGAGAAGGTCAAGAAGGAAGTCCAGGACATTGCCGGCGAGCTCTTGCAGATATATGCCCAGCGTGAAGCCGCCACCGGGCAGGCGGCAAGTCAGGATGATGCCCTGCAAAATGCCTTGGAAATGCGCTTCCCTTACGCAGAAACCCGGGATCAACTCCAGGCCATTGAGGAGGTGAAAGCCGACCTGGAAATTTCGCGCCACATGGACCGCCTGATCGTGGGGGATGTTGGTTTTGGCAAAACAGAAGTGGCGATCCGGGCAGCATTCAAAATGGTGCTGGACGACCGTCAGGTGGCTGTCTTGGTACCAACCACAGTACTGGCGCACCAGCACTATGCCACCTTTGACGAACGCATGAAGGAAATGCCTGTGCGGATGGAGGTTTTGAGCCGCTTGCGTTCCACCTCTGAACGGCGGGCAGTCAAAGAGGCTTTGGCCCAGGGACAACTGGATATCGTCATTGGTACCCATGCTCTGCTTTCTAAAGATGTATTGTTCAAGGACTTGGGTTTGCTCATCATTGACGAAGAGCAACGCTTTGGCGTGAAACAGAAAGAACGTCTCAAGCGGCTTAAGCCTTCCGTAAACGTACTTACCATGTCCGCAACCCCCATACCCCGTACCATGAACATGGGTCTAAGTGGTATCCGGGACATCAGCTACATCACAACACCGCCGGAGGAGCGTTTACCCGTTCATACGGTCATGGCTCCCTTCGACCGCACATTGGTGCGGAAGGCGCTGGAGCGGGAACTTAACCGGAAAGGCCAGTCATTTGTAGTTACGGACAAGGTTCGCGGCATTGTGGGCCTCGCTGATGAAGTATCCCGCCTGGTCCCCGGCGCCTCCATTGATATTGCGCACGGACAGATGAGGGGGGAAGAACTGGAAGATGCCATGATGGGATTCGCTCAGGGCCAGACCGACATTTTGGTGTGCACAACAATTATTGAAAACGGTCTGGATATTCCCAACGCCAATACCATGGTGGTGAACAATGCAGACCGTTTTGGTATGGCCCAACTGTACCAGCTACGGGGACGGGTCGGGCGATCCTATAAACGTGGACATTGTTATCTCTTATATGCCGAAGGCAACGTGCTATCCCATGCGGCCCAGTCTCGTCTGCAGAATATCGTGGAATCCAGTGATGAACTGGGAGCAGGATTCAGAATCGCCATGAGTGATCTCCAATTGAGGGGGGCAGGGGAAATCCTGGGTGCCCGCCAAAGCGGCAACATGGGGGCTATTGGCCTGGACCTTTATACCCGGCTGCTGTCCAACGCAGTAGAGGAACTGAAAAGCCAGGAGGATGGCACAGCTTCTCTGTCAATTGATTCTGCGGCGGATACTCCCGCGTCACGGGATCCCTTTACCCCTGCCGTTACACTGGTACTTCCCTTGGATGCACGCATACCCGAGTGGTATATCGAGGACAATGCCACCCGCTATCGCTTCTATCATCGGATTGCGGGCCTGAACAGTGAGCAGGAAAGCCATAACTTCCGACAGGAGCTAATCGATCGTTTTGGCTCTGTCAGCCAGCGTGTGGACGCCATACCCGAGGAAATCGAAAACCTGTTGTACCAAATCCAGGTTAAGCGAGCCGCCGAGGCCGCCAACATGGAAGCAATTTCCCACCGAGACCCTGAGCTCTTGCTCAAGCCAAACTGGAGCCTGGCACTGTTTAGCCACCGGATTGCGGCTATGCTGGGGCGAGTGATCGGCCCTGATTTTCCCGCTTCTCACACGTTCAGAAAGCCGTACCGCATCGGCCGCGATGGCATATACTTGACTCTTTCGGAAGGGGAAGCTTGGCGGACCCATTTGCTCCAAATACTGGCTGAATTGGCCCGATTCCATGCAGAAATCCGTTTGGCCCGCCAGTTAGCCTAGGGTTCGGAGGAATCTCTCTGACTTGCCACATAACGAGACCACTTGCTTGCAGCCAGTTGATGCATCGTGAATGATCACGAATCGCGTGTACGAACTTACTCCACCGCGGCCGAGTTCGAAGACTTCGATCAGTCTCCTGACGAGAAGAATGCGGAGAAGGCCCGAGAGATTCTCTATGGAGACATGGACGTCTTGTCGGTTTCCATGCCCCAGGATGAATTCACAGGCATTAACCTTCACGGTCGCTTGCTCAAACCCAGCCATGAGGTATTTGGCAACTGGGTCGGCAAATTTGCCGAATTAGGCCTCTTGCCCTTTCTTTCCCCGTCCCGCGAAGCAACCAGTACGGATCGGGAGCGTGTCGATCTTGCGTTGCTTAAGGCTCCCACAAAACCGCGTCAATCCAGTCCGTGGGTGAACTTGGGACTCTTTCTGGCCACCTGCCTCAGCACCCTGTTTGTGGGTTCCTGGTTTGAACGGGCGGCACCCAGCTCGCCTCAACAGCTTTGGGATTTCATGGGCTTGCTGAAGGGGTGGCCGTTTGCGGCAACATTGCTTCTGATTCTGGGTACGCATGAAATGGGGCATTTTCTCGTGGCCCGGCACCATCGCATTCCTGTCAGTCTGCCCTATTTCATACCCGTTCCTATTTCTTTTGGCACATTGGGTGCGTTCATCCGTCTGAGAGCTCCGATCTGGGATCGCCGTAAGCTTTTTGACGTAGGCGTTGCCGGACCTCTCGCGGGTCTGGTGGTAGCAGTACCCCTGCTAGTCATTGGTTTGCAGACTGCTGAGTTGACCACTTGGTCAGGCCGTGTGGATTTGGAGGGCAACAGTATTGTTTACCTTCTCGCCAAGTATTGGACTTTCGGGGCTTGGCTTCCCAACTTCAACACAGGGCAAGATGTGATTATGAACCAGGTGACTTTCGCGGCCTGGATTGGCTTACTGGCGACTGGCCTCAATCTCCTGCCCATAGGCTCTCTGGATGGAGGACATGTAGTTTTCGCCCTCTTTGGAGTTGGTGCACGCCCCATCTACCGGGCAGGCCTCCTGCTATTGGCCATGCTCGGTTTGGCGGGACTCTCGCCGCTGCAGGAGCTTTGGGAACCCCTGAAGCATATTGGTTATGTAGGATGGCTGATCTGGTTGTGGTTCATCATACTGACCATCGGTCCCTCCCACTCCACCACCCTCGATATGGTAACTGAACTGGATTCCGTCCGCCGCTGGATTGGCTATGGCATGCTTTTCCTTTTCATCATGACATTCGTACCTGTGCCTTTCCGCACCTTCTTCTATTAGCCAACCGTTCTTCCAAACTTACACTGATCCCGCCACAACCTGCTGTTATGGAAATAGACGTTGGATTCTACACTTCACAGGCGGTGCAGTCCAACGCAGACCGTCTTACCCTACCTCCGCGTGCTTATGCTCCGGGTGATCTCTCCGGAGTGTATGCCTTGAGTCTCTGGACGGCGTGCAGTGCCCGGCACAGGATGTCCCATAGTTTAACCCTCACCCAGGCCCAAGTCTTGGTTACCGCACTTGTGGCTGGGTGATGAAAGGCTGCCTACTGGATCTTCCTCTCATCTATTAGAGTCCTAAAGAACCTAGGTTTGGCAGCACACTGGCAAAAATCCATCCCACAGGTTGAAAAGGAATGCTTCAGATTTGGACAGAAAACCCATGGCCGTAAGTCAGGCAGCTACATTGCAGGAGATTGTTCAGCGCCTGCATCAGTTTTGGTCGGCGCAGGGGTGTACGATCTGGCACCCCCATAGTGAGAAAGTAGGGGCTGGCACCATGAATCCGGCCACCTTTCTCCACGTGTTGGGGCCTGAGCCCTGGCGTGTCGGATATATGGAACCTTCCTTTCGGGCAGATGACGGGCGGTATGCCGAAAATCCCAACCGCATGCAAATGCATACCCAATATCAGGTAATACTGAAGCCGGATCCAGGCAATCCACAGGAACTGTATCTGGCGAGTCTTTCCGTGCTGGGTCTGGATCGGGCGAGTCATGACATTCGGTTTGTAGAGGACAACTGGGAATCTCCTGCTCTGAGTGCTTGGGGATTGGGCTGGGAAGTCTGGCTGGATGGACAGGAGATTACACAGTTCACCTATTTCCAGCAGGCTGGCGGCCAAGTGCTCGATCCAGTCAGTGTCGAAATCACGTATGGCCTTGAACGGATCGCCATGTTCCTGCAGGGCCTCGATGAAGTCTGGTCCATTAGTGTAGATGGACAGCATACCTATGCCGAACTCTATCGTTCCCATGAGGTAGAACATAGCCAGTACAACTTTGATGCTGCCACTGTGGAACGCTTGCATCAGTTGAATGATCTCTACCATGAAGAGGCCGCCCGGTGTCTGGAGCAACGCCTAATCCACCCCGCCTACGACTACCTGCTGCGTCAGAGCCATAACTTTAATCTGTTGGATACCCGGGGGGCCGTGGGAGTGACAGAACGGGCCCAGTATTTTGCCTCCATGCGGGGACAGGCCCGCGCTGTGGCTGAGTTATATTTGCAGGAACGCCAGAATCTGGAATATCCATTCTTGCAGGATGAAATAGCGGCGACCATTTCGGATACTGAAGCCACCGCAGTGACAGGGCTGCCAGTTGAATCCCGCGGAACCGACTCCCTGCTGTTCGAGATTGGCATCGAGGAATTTCCCGCCCACGAAATACCTAATGGCATAGCCCAATTGCAGGAATTGATGCCCCGGCTGCTGGCAGACAGGCGCTTGGCCCACGGTTCTATTCAAGTAGCAGGGACGCCTCGCAGGCTGGTAGTGGAGGTGCAGGAACTGGTACTCATGCAGCCAGATCAGATACGGGAACGACGGGGGCCTTCCGTGCGCGTGGCTTTCCATGCTGATGGTACCCCATCCAAGGCTGCATTGGGCTTTGCCCGAGGGCAGGGAATACCCGTGGCCAGACTGGTACAGAAGAATGACTATGTCTATGCCGTAACCCAGGAGCAGGGCCTCTCGGCTCTTGAACTGTTACCCTCGATCCTGACCGATCTGCTGGATGGGCTCACTTGGTCCAAGACCATGCGCTGGAATGCATCCGGCAAGGCTTTCCCGCGGCCCGTGAGATGGTTGTTAGCTCTATTGGGTTCCATCCCTGTACCTTTCGTGTGGGGTGGAGTCAACGCTCGATCCGTAACCCGGGCTCCCCGCTACACGGAAGCCACCGATCCTGCCGCTCAGGAGGTACCGGAACTGGTGCCTATAGAATCCCTGTCGGCCTACAAATGCTGGCTCCAGACGCACGATATCGTGCTGGACCGGGCAACCCGCCGCGAGACGATACGACAGGAAGCCACCGCAGCGGCCGCTGCGGTGGGCGGCATCCTGGGGGAAGATCCTGGTTTGCTGGATGAAGTCACCGACTTGGTAGAGGCTCCTCTGGCCCTGACCGGTACTATACCGGTCCAATACCTGCAACTACCCACTCCAGTACTCATCACCGTCATGCGCAAGCATCAGCGGTACTTTTCTGTGTATCAGGCTGAAGGTGCGGAGGAACTGCTACCTTACTTCATTACTATAGTTAATGGTCGGAACCTCAAGGATCCTGACGTGATTCGCACAGGCAATGAACATGTGGTCAACGCCCGTTTTGCCGATGCGGCGTTTTTTCTGAAACGGGACATGGAAACCGCGTTGGCGAAGCCGGCACCCAAGCTGGATTCCCTGGTATTTCATGCCCAACTGGGTTCCATGGGGGACAAAGTCAAGCGGTTGGTTGCCCTGGTGCCTGCCATCGGGACACAACTGGACTTGACTAGGGCCGAAATGCAAACTGCAAAACGAGCGGCCGCACTGTGCAAGAACGATCTCGTTACCAGCATGGTAGTGGAAATGACCAGTCTGCAGGGGATTATGGGAGAGCTCTATGCGCGCGAAGTCGGGGAAGACAGGACTGTTTGTCAGGCGATTCGGGAACATTGCTTGCCGCGCTCTGCCGATGATGAGATTCCGGTTTCCCGGCCTGGCCTCGTGTTGAGTCTGGCTGATCGACTGGATTCCCTGGTAGGTCTTATGGCGGCCGGCGTCAGGCCCAGCGGGAGCGCGGACCCCTTTGGTCTCCGGCGTCTGGCGCTGGGGCTGGTGAACGCGCTTTTGCAGAGCCAGTCCCGGTTTGACTTGAGTGCTGGGATACAAGCAGCGGCCCAACAGCATGTAATTGACATAACTCCTGAAATCCAGGAAGAGATCCTGGATTTTGTCTTGCGCCGGGTTCGCGTCATCTTGTTGAATCAGCAATTGCCTCATGATGTGGTGGATGCCATTGAATTCTGTCCGGCCCAGGACCCGGTACTGCGCATGACCTTGGCCTGTGAATTGGCGGAAATGGCCAGGAATCCGGAATGGAAAGATAGTCTGGAGGCGTATGTACGATGTGTTCGCATCCTTGCTTCTGATCATGAACCTGAGGAACTGGGTACTCCGGTTCATGAATTATCCATAGAACGGGAACTTCGAACTGCGGTAAAGCAGGCTACATGCCGACTGGACCAGGCGAGCCTCTCCGTAGGGGCATTTGCCGGAGAAATGAAGACTCTGGAGCCACTGGTTGTGCGTTTCTTTGAATCTGTAATGGTTCTGGCTGAGGATCCCACTGAACGCGCCCAACGCTTGGCGCTAATGGCGGCGATCAAGAAGCTGGGATCCAGACTGGGCGACTTGACTCTTTTACGAACCGATACTGTCTGACAGGGGACATCCTCTGCTAGAATGGCCATGCAGCATAGACGCCACAGGGGTTCAGCAGTGCCAATCGGACAGCGTCAGTGCACGGGGTAATTCTGATTACGGGGTAGGTTCAAAGGCAAAGAGGAAGAAATGAAAGGAATACTTTTCCTGGATGATCAGCCTGTGGCGCAACTGGATGAAACTCGGACCACGGTCTTCAAGACTTACGATGTGGATCCCATTCGGGTCAGCTACAGTACGAAAAAGCTCAACACGGGCAAGACTCTGACCGAGATGCAACGCACACGCACACTGGTCCTGAAGATGGAAGATGGAAGGCAAGCTGACGTGGTGTTGCAACATTCCAGCCTGGATATGGAAGGAAATTTGGTAGGGGTCTTGCGCGTGGTAGGAGACTTCAAGCAAGAGGATGATGCCTCAGACATCGGGGAAGCGGCATAGGCTGTTTTGCCGGTTGTAATCTATGGCGACAATTCCAGCTTTTCTGGCAGGAAGTGACGTCAGGCTAAGAGATCGCCAGAAAGAAATCCTCCAATACGAAGGAGGACGCTTGGGCATCAGTGCTGTTCCAGGAAGCGGCAAGACATTCACTCTCAGTCTTCTGGCCGTAAAACTGATCCACAAACTGGCGCAAGAAAACCGTCTGGACCGCCAGGAAGTCTTGGTCGTTACTTTTTCCAACGCCGCCGTCTACAGTTTTCGCACCCGAATCAATACCGCCATTTCCGCACAGGCCTTCGGTGGCTTGCCCGGGACCGGATACAGTGTACGGACTCTACATTCGCTGGCGCTGGAAATCGTCCGTGCCCGGCCGGCCTTTGCCATGCTTGCCGAGGATTTTGTCATCTTGGATGACAACCGCACCCGGGATCTACGGCAACGCACCACCCAGCAAATTCTTGAAGACGAGGCCTATCTATTGGAAGGGTATCTCAATCCTGACTATGCGGGGCCCACCGACCGTTTCTATCAGGATGCAGGGGAATGGGTAGGCAAACTGATTGAAACGGCCAAATTGAAGCGTCTGGATCCGGTTTCCTTTCGGGAACGCTGGCATAGGGAAGATGGGGATTTCCCCCTACTGGATTTCGGACTAAAGGTCTATGAGCGTTACCAAGTGGCACTGGGAGAGCTGAATGCTCTGGACTATACCGACCTGCTGTATCTGGCCGTGAATATTGTGGAACAGGATCCCCATATGCGTGAAAGGCTGGAGTACCAATGGCCATTCGTGTTGGAGGATGAAGCTCAGGACAGTAACCCATTGCAGGAAGAACTGCTCAGTCTGATTACCGCGAAGCACCACAATTGGGTACGGGTTGGGGATCCCAATCAGGCTATCAATACCACCTTCACCGGAGCCGATCCCAAGCTCCTGCATAATTTCCTGGATGATCCACAGTCTGTGAATTTGCCCCTGGAACAGTCCGGCCGTTCCACCCGAGAAATCATTGCCTGTGCCAATGAACTCATTGAATGGTCACGTCAGCAATACACCCAGAATGATGATGTCCAGGGACTGGCCCAACCTTGGATAGAACCCACCGATCAGAATGATCCCCAACCCAATCCTGTATCCGAGGGGCCTTCAGTAGTATTGCGGGACAAACTTTATCAGGAGCAAAGTGCGAACGAAGATGTAGCCAAAAGCATCAAGTGGTGGCAAATCAGGCCTGAAACTAAGGAACAGACATTCGCTGTACTTGCCTTCAGCAATGAACGCGCGCAGGAACTGGCGCGTGTACTGCAGGCGGGGGGTATAGAAGTAGACGAAACCCTGTTGCGTTCTACCAGTCAAGCGGCGCGCCAAGTGGCACGACTAAAGCGGGGCCTGGACTTTCTGATTAATCCCGACCTTAATTCGGTCAAGCGCATCTGGCATGAAGACTGGGTAAAGCTCAAAATGTCCTCCCCCCTGGACCTCACCCCAGAGGAAGATGGCCTTACCGATGGCGAAACCTCCCGCAAGCGTATTCAACGGGCTATGGAAAGGGACTGGAAACAGGCAGGTGCCTACCTTGAGAATTGGATGAAGACCGAAGGATTCGCAGCACAGAAGTTACCCCCAAAAGAAAGATCCACCATTCGGGACTTCAGGGACACCCTGGCGCGCTGGACAGAATTGGTCTTGCTACCGGTAGATGAGATTCTCTTGCAAATTGGCTCAGATCTATTTACTTCCGCGGAAGACATGGCCCTCACTTATCGTCTTTCACTGTATCTGCACGATGTGATCCGAGGGCAGTTGGACAGGATTTTATCCCTTTGTAGCCAAGAACTGGGGGATCTGGTAAAAGGTCGGTCTTCTGGTCGCGGAGTCCTCAGTGCAGAAACGGAATATAGGGCTGTTCCCGGACAGGTCACCGTATCCACCATGCATTCTGCAAAGGGGCTGGAATGGGACCGGGTTTACCTGGTAGGGATCAACGACTTTGTTGTGCCGTTTGACACGGAACAGGTATACGTCAAGGGGGCAGGATCCTACGTCCGGAATGCCCGCGATTATCACAGGGAAATCGCTCTTGACCTTAGTGCTGAAGCAGAGAATCAAGTTTCTCTTTTGGCAGCAGGCAGACTTGGTACGTATCGGGAAGGAACTGCGTCTTACCGTTCACGATGTGCCGCCATTGATGAGAGATTGCGCCTCCTGTATGTGGCAATGACCCGGGCGCGTCGTTACTTGGTCTTACTCTTCGATGAGGGCGCTAGTCCCCAGTTTCCACGCCAACGGGCACAAGCTCTGGTTGCTCTTGCAAAGCTCGATGTTGTTGATGTTGTTGCTTAGCAGCATGGCACTTACCTAAACTAACAGGCAACTGGCAGGGCTAAGCAACGGAGGATTTCCTCACGTGCTTTCAAGGTACTACGAAGACCGTACGACTTTAAACTGGATCTCGTTCTTATGTAATGATCGGGCGAGGCAGAAATTATGTGATGGTTCACAAGCATTCTGCCAGTCCCGGAGCCTTCACTTCTGTTAGTACAGAAATATCCTTCCATCCATAGGCGACTTCTACGAACTTGGCCCCACCAATGGTGATATCTTGCACTTTCTGGCCTATCAGTTCTCCCCCTAGGGATTCATAAAAGCGTCGGGCAGGATGGTTGTCTTTTAACACCCAAAGCAACATTGAATTGAATTCGTCCGCTAATAGGCGTTGTGCCACGGCTGCAACAAGCAGCTGCCCCAATCCTCTTCGTTGGTATTGTTGGAGCAAATAAACGTAATAGAGTTCGCCGGGATAAATCTGATCCCCTTCCCGCTCGGGACCTCCACCGGCAAACCCCAGAATCTCGCCTTCGTTGGTTTCAACAACAAAATTGCACGTCTGCGGATTACGAGTTACGAGAGTGTCCACCCAAGCGGCTTCTCTGTCTTGGTACGACATGCCAGCCAAGAACGCAGCCGGAACCAGGTCTGCATATGATGTACGCCAGGAATCTATATGGACCTTGGCTATGGGGCCTGCGTCTTCCGTCTGGGCTTCTCTGATGCGCATATACCTATCATCCTTCTGTCTAATTTGAGTTCCATATCATTCAACCTCAGGTTGATTTACAGTTCAATGAACCTGGATCAGCTGTCTTTACATAAATCTATGATCATGACTGGCCAGACTATAGTGCCAAGAAATAGCAGGATGATATCACGCCCTACCAGCAGCGTGCCCACTGCTCTGACACGAATTCCTAATTACAACCTGGAGAACCCTTGCTACTCAAGCCAACTCAGACGAACCACTCCCCCACAAGCATTTCCACGCGTGAAGGCATAAACTGCCTTTTCACACAAGGAACTAGGGAGGCAAGACAGGTATTCTCCGTCTTCGATCCATTCCGCAGGAGGTAGGAACATCACCAGCGCTTGCATGCAACGGGATCATTTGGGCTTATGGGCAGCCCTCTTCAAATTTCCCTTTCTCCTTCTTACATGGGTAAGGATGACAGGCAGGAAGCTTCCACTCGTACAGGTACTCCTGCGGTTGCGAAGGTCGGTCAACCTATTAGACCAGTACTCTTGCCTTGGGCGATGAAGAGCAACTTTCTCCTCCTGTAATTCAAGGGGCAGCTTTAGAGGTATTGCAAGTTTCAGGGATGCATTAGGAATTGGGCTATAGTGCTTGATGTCTGTGCCTATAGAGGCGTTCACCTCACAGGAGATTGGAATGGATTCCTTATCATCCCTCGGCCAAATGCTTGAACCACTTGACGTGAACATGCCGGAAACACCGCGTGACCGGAATCGAATGTTTAGAAGACCTCCAGAAATGACTCTTGACACCGATGTGCAATACTATGCGGTCATGCATACCAACAAGGGGGAAATCACGATCCGGCTATTGGCCAAACAAGCACCTGTTACAGTCAACAATTTTGTCTATCTGGCTCTGACCGGTTATTACTCCCATACTATGTTTCATCGGGTGATTGCAGATTTCATGGCGCAGGGAGGTGACCCCACCGGTACCGGCACAGGAGGGCCAGGGTACCAATTCCAAGACGAATTTGATCCCACACTAGCCTTTGACCGCCCCGGTCTACTAGCCATGGCCAATGCGGGACCGCGCACCAACGGCAGTCAATTCTTTATTACGTTTGTTCCAACTGCCTGGCTCAATCAGAAACACACCATCTTTGGTGAAGTGGTCACGGGCATGGACGTGGTCAACAGCATTCGCATCCGTGATCCGCAGCGAGATCATAATCCTGGTGATCTGATTCAAAGGATTGATATCTATGCCCAAAAGGTGGAGGCCACTTCCGCCTGAAAGAGAAACATCCACATTGTTGGACCAAAGCTCTGTCTATAATCCGGTAGCCATGAGTGGGGGCACCCATTCGGAAATCTCCTGCTCAAGAAGAAGGGCCAAAACCTAATGCACATCTCTGCGTTTAGTATTGCCAGACGTTTTTCGTGCTTCTTGTTGATAATATGCCTGACTCTGCTGGCCGCTTGCGCTTCAGACAAGGAAGCCACTTCGGAACCAGTTGCTTCTCCTGCGGCTGAGTCAGCCTTGCAGCGCATTTTAGGAAGGCAACTTCAGACTATAGACATAGAGATGCCTGAAGATCCCGCGGACAGGGATGGCATGTTTGATGCTCCTCCCGCAATGGTCATTGATCCTTCCCGTATGTACTATGCCGTCCTGGAAACAGATCCTGGGGAAATCGTGGTGCAGCTCTTTGCGGATCGAGTCCCCACAACCGTCAATAATTTCGTTTACCTCTCATTGACTGGCTATTACGATGGCACCATGTTTCATCGGGTCATTGCAGATTTCATGGCACAGGGAGGCGATCCCGCCGGCACGGGAATGGGGGGACCAGGTTACAGGTTTGAGGATGAATTCGTCTCCAATTTGAATTTTGATCGTCCAGGCCTCTTGGCCATGGCCAATTCCGGACCCAATACAAACGGCAGCCAGTTCTTCCTTACTTTCGTGTCGACTCCCCATCTGGATCAGAAGCACACAATCCTGGGCGAAGTGATCGAGGGTATGGATGTACTCAATGCCATTTCGTTGCGCGATCCAGGCAGTGCCTCTGAACCGGGAGATGTACTGCACCGTGTGTTGGTATATGCAAGCGATGAAAGCCACTTGCCGCCACCTGAACCAACACCGGTGCCTACCCCAACACCGACTCCCTATGCTCCCCACCAAATGGTGCCTGAAGGAGAAGGCCGACCGCTGGCTGCATTGGCACCGGAAGACCGAATTGGTATGTTCAATGCCCCGCCTGAAATGGTTATAGATGTCGCTAAGTCGTACACCGCCACCATTAAAACTGACAAAGGCGACTTGGCCTTCGATCTTTTGCCGGAGGTGGCACCTTTGGGAGTCAACAACTTTGTAGTTCTGTCCAATCTGGGTTTCTTTGACGGAGTATCGTTTGTGCGAGACGGCAACGACCGAGTTTCTTTCTTCGGTCTGTTGAACAATACAGCGGATGGCTTGGTTGGGTACTCGCTCGTTGCGGAGAATGCGTATCGGGGGGAAAACGCTGGGCCTGGACTCTTGGTATATGTCCCGGACTGGGATAGGCCCGGCCAAGTCTTGGGAGGAGTCCTGTACATTTCACGAATCGCCTGGGAGGCTTCTGTGCTTGAGAGACTCAATGTTATTGGCATTCAGACGGTCGGACAGGAACTTCTGTCCGACTTGCATGGAGAGGAAGACGCTGTTATTGAATCCATCACTATTGCCACATCGGATTAACCGATCCGGTTAAATGGGGATGGAAGTATGGGTATAGTGCTCGTGCACTGGAGGTCAACATGAAGGGCTTGTATTGGTTGTCCACTGTATCAGTCCTGATTGCCCTGGTGTTGGTAGGATGTGCCAACGACTTGGATTTGCCGTATGAATCCAGTTTCCAGACTGTTAGTGAGTCCACTTCTGCACAACCCGTAACGGAAACTTCGGCAGAATCCGACGGTACTTTGCGGGTAGTCCCCTTTCAGAGCGATTGGGAGGAATTCGCTCCAGAGGATACCGGTTTGTTGCTGGCTGTGGGGGAAGGTATGGCTTCAGGGCCACCGGCAGCTGTCCCGACTGCTACAGTTACTCGCTTGTCAGAGACTGAAGCCCTGGTCTTGCTGGATCGGGTTCCACTCCTGGCGGGGCGTCCCAAGACAGATGCCCTTTCGTTACCAACCGAAAGGCTGAATCCGCCGTCATCCGGGGGGCTAGAAGTCTTGCCGTTTCCACCAAGGGATGCGGTCATGGAGGTGCCAGCCGATCCCCAGATGCAACTGCAGGTACTTCGGTACTCGCCTTCGGCAGACGCTGAGCTGATTCCCAATGTCAGTATCACTTTCTCCAAGCCTATGGTGCCCCTGACCAGTCATGCGACATTGGCTGACCAGGAACTGCCGGTGTCCTTGTCCCCGACTCCACAAGGCGAATGGTATTGGATGGGAACCCGTACCTTGGTATTTCAACCCGAGGGACGTTTGCCGGGTTCCACTCGATACAGGGTGGAAATCCCGTCCGGTGTAGAAGCCGTTGACGGCTCGATACTGGAAATGGGCATCAGTTGGGAATTTGAGACAGGTCGATTGGCTCTGGTCCAGAGTTGGCCTCCCGACAGACCACAGCCACTCCGACCCCATGTGGCCTTGGAATTCAACCAGTCCATTGACTCTCTGGTGCTGGAATCCTATATCTCACTGCGGGTCGCTGGTCGCGAAATTCCCTATGCCCTGCTTAAGCCAGAACTTCATGAGTTGCCTGCAGACCTGCAGTCGTTCCTGTCCCGCACCGTACCAGAGCGAACGATCGTACTACAACCCTTGCAGGCTATTTCCCCCAATACAACCTTGACCGTGCAGGTAGCCCGCGGGGCCCCGTCGGCCGAGGGTCCTTTGGTAACACAGGCTGTGCAGCGGACATCGTTGCGCACCTTTGGCCCTTTGCAAGTGGCATATTCCACTTGCCGAAGCCAGTTGGAAGCTTGCATGCCCGGTCAAGGTTTCTACATCGAGTTCAATCACGACCTAGATCCGAATTCCTTGGCGGCAGAAATGGTCAGCATCGATCCGCCCTTGCCCGATGGGACCGTTGGCGTATACCCGTGGGGAGGAATGTTCATCGAGGGCCCAACCGCACCGAACACCGTATACAAACTCCAACTGGAACCAGGGCTACGGGATGTATTTGGACAGACCTTCAGTTCCACGCGGGAGGTGCTGTTCTATGTGGGGGAACAGGATCCCTCGCTTCACTTTCCCCGACCCATGGAAGTCCTGTATCCGTCCAGCGGGGGGCAGTATTCCCTGTACTCCCGCAACCTGAATCGCTTGCGTGTCATTCTCTATCAGGTAGAACCCAAGGATTGGGAGGTGTTTCTGGACATGCGGGCTGAGGATTCAGTGAGGAATCCGGCCAGACATCTGGATCGGGAACCCGTCCTGGATAGAACACTGGCTCTGGAAGCATCCGCAACCCAGACCACCCGCACTGTGCTGGATCTCAATCCGTATTTGGCAGACGGGAAGGGGCATCTCGTAATGGTATTGGTGCCACCCCAATCCCTTCTGGAAACCTTTTTCCGGGGACGAAGGCACCACATCGTGACTTGGCTCCAGGCAACTTCTCTGGGGTTAGACGCTTACGCCGATCAGAAATCCCTGGTGGTACATGCCAGTTCATTGGCCACAGGTGAATCCCAGGCCAACGTGGACCTTCAGCTACTTCCTCAGGCAGTCACGGCCGTGACTGATGCAAGAGGTCATGCCAGTTTCGATCTTTCAGAGCAGCCTGGTGGTGCGCTTCTGATCACAGCCCGGCAGGGCCAGGATGTGGCTTTCTTGCCCCAAAATCTGTATTGGGAGCCCGAATCTCATTGGGCCTGGCCTCGGGAACATTTCCATCACCGCTGGCATGTCTTCACGGACAGGAATCTGTACAGGCCAGGGGAAGAGGTGAAAATCAAAGGCTGGGTGCGCAGGGTGGAGTTTTCACCGGAGGGAGACGTTACCTGGGCAGAACCACGTCATGCCCAAATTGAATACCAAATTTATGACTCGAGGGGAGTGGAACTGAGCCGGGACACAACCCATCTGGACGAACACGGTGCCTTGTATTTTCATTTTACTGTGCCCGAAAACGCCAATTCCGGCATGGCTTACGTCCAGTTTGCCATCCCGGGTTTACAGAATCAAGGCTGGCAGCCGGGGCAGTACCATGAAATGGCTTTCCGCATTGAGGAGTTCCGGCGGCCGGAGTTTGAAGTGGCGGTTACGACGAGGACGGGATACCATTTCCTGGATGAGGAAGTGAGCATAGAGGTGCTGGCTCAGTATTTTGGCGGTGGCCCCCTTCAAGGTTCCCCCGTTGCCTGGCAGATTGCGGGACAGCCCTCTCACTACACTCCTCCAGGCTGGGATCGTTTTGCTTTTGGTATCGCACATGGGCCATGGTGGTGGGCGGAAGAATACTTTGCCTACCCGGAGAGTTTGCCTCCCGGAAGTCATACCGCGTGGGGGTCCCACTTGGATTCCCGGGGCAGACATAGTCTGACTGTAACCGCTTCGGCTTCCGTGTTGCCAGTGCCCCATACGTTGCATGTGGAAGCCACAGTGCAGGACTTGTCCCAGCAGTCCTTTTCGGATTCAGCGTTGGTCATGATTCACCCGGCTCGGCTGTACGTGGGAGGCCGGACTGAGTCATATCTGGCTGAAGTGGACAGACCCTATCCGCTGGACGTTATTGTTACGGACGTAGCAGGTCAGCCGGTAGCTGACCAGGAGATTCGCATTCAGGCCCGTCCTGATCAGGATCCCACTGTCCGTGAAGAAGCCCTGCAGGAAGAGAGAACTCCCACCGAACCAGCCTGCCGAATCCAGTCGGCAGAGACAGCTGTCACCTGTGACTTGGTTTTCGCGGAACCGGGACGGTGGCAAATTGACATAACGGTGTTGGATGCCCAAGGCAAACCGAATCTCACCCGGCTCACGCGGTGGGTTGCCGGTTCCCGGGAAACTATCATTGCCGGTGCTTCGCCCGGTCTGGTGGAAATGATCGCGGACAAGGAAGAATATCAACCCGGAGACATGGCTGAGATACTGATCCAGCCTCCTTTCCAGCCTGCTTACGGTACCGTGATCACAAACCGATCCGGCATCGTAACGCGCACCCCCATCGAGATTACCCAAGCCCAGCATGTCCTGCAGGTGCCTATAGAGGAAAGTCATGTGCCCAACCTGTATGTGTCAGTGCTCCTGACAGGACAGTCCCCCAATCCGGATTTGGGAGATGTCCTGTTGCCAGCCATGGCGCGAGGCGATCTCAACCTCAAGGTGCCCCCGCATATCCGGACACTGGATCTGGATTTGTCCATGGTCAGCCACGATCTCCTGCCTGGGGGCGAGGCTTCCCTGACGGTAACCGTGTCTGATGCCGCCGGGCAACCGGTGCCTGATGCGGAAGTTGTGTTGTTGGCCGTAGACGAAGCGGTGCTCGCCCTGACCGGTTACCAGTTCCTCCATCCGCTGGACAGTTTCTATCCCGACCGTTTCCTCGAATTGTACACATACCATTTGCGCCAATACCTGCAGCCTGTCTCCGATATTGGTGACATGGAAGGAGTAGGGGGAGGCATGTCTTTACGGAGGCAGTTTGGCTTGGACATGACGATCGCAGCGTCCCCAGCCATGATGGAGGAGATGGAGGAGGGGGCAGCAGCACCAATGGCAGCAGCGGCTGATGAATCGCCTACTGATACGGGATACGGAACCTCAGCCGATAGCCAGGTATTCCGTATTCGGACGGATTTCAACCCCCTGGCTGTTTTTGAACCTTCTGGCACCACCGATGCAGAGGGACAGTTTCATGCCACATGGGATCTCCCCGATACGGTAGGACGCTACCGGATAATCGCCCTGGCGACCTCAGGGCCCCATTTGTATGGCTTGGCCGAAACTTCCTACCTGTCCCGTCTGCCCATCCAGATCCGACCCCAATTGCCCCGTTTCCTGAACTTCGGCGACCAGGCTTCCCTGTCCGTACTGGTGGAAAATCAGACCGATGAGGATCAGGATCTGTTTCTTGTGGTGCAAAGTGATGGCCTGGATCTGGCCTACCAGTCCGCCGACCGGGCCATAGATGCGCTGTCATTTACGTTGCCTGCCCAAAGTCGCCAGCAAATTCTGGTGCCTGCCACAGCCCGTGATACGGGAGCAAGCCAACTCCTGTTGAGCATCTTCAATGAACAGTTGAACGATTCGGCGCTTGGCTCTTTCCCGGTCTATGTGCCAGCCGCACAGGAAGGTTTCGCCGCCTATGGCATCGTGGAAGAGACTATGGCTGTACAAGGTCTGCAATTGCCGGAGGACGTGCACCGGAATTTCGGTCAATTGACCATATCCACATCATCCACCGTACTGCAGTCTCTACTGGACAGTTATGGGGTTCTCAGAGAAACACGAGGATGGGATTATCCAGAACGAATCGCGTCCCGTCTTATGGCCAATATCGCCTTGCGCGATGTCCTGTACGCCTTCAATCAGCCCGAACTGCCGGAGCGAGGTGCCCTGGATCGTCGCATCCAGACAGATATTGAAGACCTCATCCAGTTCCAGCAATATGATGGTGGGTTCCCCCTGTGGGATTCCCGGAATCCTTCTTGGCCTTTCGTGAGTGTGCACAGTCTGCATGCCCTCGCTGTCGCTAGAAGCAACGGGTATGAAGTAGCCGAAGATTCGATCCAGCAGGGGCTCCTGTACCTTTCGGCCATAGAACAGCACTTCCTCCACTACTACAGTCCTGAAACCCGGCGGTACATCACCGCCTATGCCCTCTATGTGCGGTCCCTACTCGGCGATGTGGATCCCTTGGCGACAGCCCATCTGCTTGGCTCCACGCGGAGAGAATCCCACCCACTGGAAGTTGTGGCCTGGTGCCTTTTGGTTCTGCACCAGGACCCTTCCAGTCAAGACCAGGTGCATGAATGGATGGAGTTTGTCCTGAATCAGGTTGACGAGACTACAGGCAAAGCGTCATTTGCGCGGGAGGCCATCGAACAGGATGGTTATCTGGTGCTACAATCGGCACGCCGGAGTGATGCACTTTTGCTGAGTGCCTTGATGACCATTCAATCCGAGTCCGATTTGATACCCAAGGTCGTGAATGGACTGCTGACGGCTCGTGGGCAGCACGGTCATTGGGGGAGTTCGCAGGACAATGTTTTTGTATTGCAGGCCATGAACCAGTACTTCCGGTTGTATGAAGCCGTCACGCCTGACTTCGTTGCGCGCGTGTGGTTGGATGACACCCTGGTGGTGAATGCCCCATTCCAGGACCGTGAAACCGAGATTCGTCAGGTGGCTTTGCCCATGGCCTGGCTGTTTGAGGAGGCCCCTGAGCGAATCCGGATTCAGAGGGGTGGGGCAGGCAGGCTGTATTATCGACTTGGTCTGGATTATGTTCCTGACGATCTGCAGCTGGAACCGCGTGAGCGGGGCTTCACGGTGTTGCGGACCTATGCTGGAGTCGATGATCCCGCGGATGTATGGCAGGATCCAGAGGGTATCTGGCACATGAAACTGGGCACGCGAGTCCGGATTGATGTCACGCTGGTAGCACCCGGCCAGAGGCACCATGTCTTGTTGGCTAGCCCACTGCCCGCAGGGCTGGAACTTGTCAATCCGGCCCTGGAAGGATCTCGGTCATTTCAGGATCCTAATGCACAGGGCTGGTATTATTGGCCCTGGTTTGACCACCAACAGTTGCTGGACGAAAGAGCCCAGGCTGTAACGACTTGGTTGCCAGGGGGTGTATACCAATACGGCGTAATCGCTGAGGCCACCACGGCGGGTACGTTCCAGGTGCCGCCGGCACGCGCTGTCGAGATCTATGCCCCGGAGACTTTCGGTTACGGAGCCAGTGAGATTGTAGTCGTCGAACCAGAATAAAGTTACCTGCAGCACAAGGAAAGAGACAGTGACCTGGTCCTTTGAATCGCTTGCTAAATTCCAGGGATTGACAGAAGGCCCGGTGTGGACCGGCGATAGCCTGCTGTTTACGAACATCCCCAACCACCTGATCCTGCGTTTTGATCCCGCCACGCAGCAGGTCCAGGAGCATTTCACGGACACGAATGCCAGTAATGGACTAATGTTGGATAGGGCCGGGAATCTCTATGCCTGCGAAGGCAGTGGACGTCGTATTGTGCGCTACCGATCAGATGGTACCCGGGAGACCCTGTGTTCCCACCATGGCCCAAACCGACTCAACAGCCCTAATGATCTGGCGGTCGATCGTCAGGCCCGGGTCTGGTTTACTGACCCCCGGTATGGCGACGACCGGAGTGACATGGAACTGGATCATGAGTCGGTATACCGACTGACTCCCCAGAAAAGTGGTCCTTGGCATTGCGAGCGTATGACATTTGATACGACAGCTCCCAACGGCCTGTTGCTTGCTCCTGATGAGACTATCCTGTATGTGGCTGAAAGCAAATATGGTGAGGATGAGAAGCGCGAACTGCGTGCCTACCCCATCCGGGCTGATGGCAAACTGGGGAAGCCGGATATCCTGCACAATTTCTACCCTCATCGTGGCATTGACGGAATGTGCCTTGACCATGAAGGCAACATAGTGGCCACTGCTGGCTGGGAACTCAGCGGTCCAGGTGGCATGATCTATGTGTTTGCTCCCAACGGCCGCGTTCTGGAAACACATCCCTTGCCCTGTGATCGCCCGACCAACTGCACGTTTGGCGGGAATAATCTGGATGAACTCTACGTCACCTCCATTGGTGGAGACCTGCTGTGGGCCAAGACCCATCGGAAAGGCTATCTGCCGTATGCCGATTAGGGCCAAGACCACATGGTGACAATCACTTGCGAACGGGTCACCGGGAAGAGGTCCGACGTGACGGACCGAAGTTAAACGCAATCAGGAGGGGTACTGCCGTGATGCTGGGTCAGGCTGATGTCGACTTCTTTAACGACAATGGTTTCCTGCATATTCCTGAAGTTTTCACTCCTGTGGAAACCCAGGAATTGTCCGATGAACTGGATCGGCTGGTGGAAGAGTGGGCTCTCACCAGTCCGGGATGGGAAGGCAACTGGCGGGAAATCTATATGGATCCCGAAGTGGCCAGGAAGTCCAAATTAACGGCCATGCATGACCTCCAGTTCTATTCGGAAATCTGGTTTCGGGGGATTTCCCATCCTCGACTGATTGATGCGGTCAGTACCCTCATTGGGCCCAATGTGGAACTGCATCATTCCACCCTGCACATTAAGCCGCCACAAAGTGGACACCCTTTCCCATGCATCAGGACAGCCCCTTCTATCCACACCAGGAGAAGGGATTTGTGGATGTCTTGGTACATCTGGATGATACCAACCATGAGAATGGTGAGATCCGATTTCTGGCCGGTTCCCACAAGCAAGGGGCGCTGGAGCACCTTACGTCGGAAGGTATCTATTATTATTTGCCTCCTGAAGCATATCGATTGGAAGAAACCATCGCGGTGCCTGCCAGGAAGGGCGATGTCGTGGCGTTCCATCTGTGGATGGTGCATGGGGCCTACATCAACCAAACCAATCAGCCAAGACGTTTGGTGCGAATTGGATTTCGGGATCCCCTAAACGCCCAGGTTGCGGGCCACAGCTTTGGCCGTCCCAACCTGGTACTGCGAGGCTACCGGACACGTCAGCCAGATCAGGATTTGCTCCCGACTGGCTGACATATACGGCGATCTTTTCCTGACACGGTTGGAAATCCTGGGGTTGTTATCCTCCCAGCCGAAACGGAGAATTCGATACGTGTTCCTGCAATTACCGGGAGAGTAAGTTATGCGCCTTGAAGAGTTGACCCGTGATCAGATTGCTTCCTATGCCCCCAATGCGGCCGTCGTTCTGCCTACGGCATCTATAGAACAGCACGGACCGCACCTGCCCGTGGTTGTTGACACTATGTTGTGTACGACAGTAGCCCATCGCGCGGCCGCCAACGCCCGCCATGAATGCGGAGAAAACGCCATCTGGGTTGCGCCAACCTTTTCTTGGGGTAACTCACATCATCATCGACCTTTTGCCGGTGTGTTGTCGTTGAGCAGTGCCCAGTACATTGCGACCGTGACCGATATTGTAGAGGGTCTAATTTTATCGGGATTTCAGCGGATCCTGATTCTGAATGGTCACGGAGGCAATACGGCACCCAATACCATCATTGCCCAGGACTTTGTTCACCGCTTGGGACAGCCGATTCATATTGCAGCCGCTGATTATTGGGATATTGGTCGTGCCGCCATAGTGGAAGCCGGCCTCACTGCCAATTCCCGCATTCCCGGACATGCAGGAGAGTTTGAGACAGCTCTTATCCACGCCGTACGACCTGATCTGGTTTCTCCCACTGGTTTGCAGGAAGTCCGTGAAGCCAAGGAACAGGGGAAACCCCGCCTAGCCTTGCCCCATGTCTCATTGCAGTCCCATGGTGCGTGGGTGGCCCAGGGTGGATATACAGATGAACCTCATATTGCGACTCAGGGGCAGGGAGAGCGCATGCTTGAGGTAATTGTTGCGGAGGTGGCTCGGGTTATTGTAGCCCTGCAGCGATTGGCCCCTTTGCCGTAATACATTGTTGCCAGATTCAGAGATGTAGGCACGGCCGATATGTCATGGGCACTTGAGGAATTTCCCAAGAACAGCTCGGGCTAGCATGTCGACAAGCAGAAGAATACTCTCTGAAATCCAAAATAGCAAGCGGGCTTGGCCTGTCTCCCCCAGTTCATATTCCCGGTCGGAAATGCCAGAATCACGTGAGGTTTTTCCTGCGGAGGGGCTACAAAGGTAGCTCAGTCTCGAAGCGCAACGGGCAATTCTAAGGCTCCCTTCTGGGCATTGGCCTTTGTCCTCCCATCAGGTTTCCACAGACACGATCTCAACCCATTGGCTTACAATTTCAGCAAGCAAGTCAACAAGACAAAATAAAGAGATTCAGCAGTAGACAATTCCTGACGCATCCCCCCAGAAAGGCGTGTGATCCCCCCCGTTTGCCGTACCTATGAAACGCAGGAATTTTCTTGAATGCATTGGACGGAGCAGCGTGCTCATGAGCATGATGCCTCTGTCCATAAGGGTGCAACAAGCCAACTCTGCCGCTATTCTGGAACAGATCAAGTTTCCAGGTGCCAGAGCTCTGCTGGAATCTCCCTCAGTGCAATACCACTTCCGTGCCGGAACAGGATCTTTCTGGGTGGCCGGCCGTTTTCTGAATGAGTTTGTAACTCAGGCAGCTGGCTACTTTGACTATGACCATCTCGACTCGACCTGGCACAGGAAATACCAAGCGGCAGGCGGTGAACCCAAATCGTATCTTGAAGCCAGAGCGCTTTGGGAGAAGGTACCGGCTTCCATACGGGCCCGCGGACCTGAAGCCTTGCAGAAATTCCATCAGGGTAAGGATTGGAGCCACATTATTCCCCGCGCTATGGAAGGGCCCACGACCGCTGAAAACGGCATCTGGTGGAGTTCCCGGCGGAATCAGCGCCTCGGACCCAAACCTATGAGCAGAAGCCAGATTGTGATGGCCAAGTCCGTGCTTGTCTATGAGGGCACTGTGTCAGCCCTCATACTATCCCTTGGACCCATGCTCAGAGGCGGTATGGTCGGAGCCGTATTGGGAGCTTTATTCGCCGTACTGGACTACGGCCTGCAATATGCGGAAGGCAAGATCAGCCGGGATGAAATGTATCGCGGTGTAATTGTCTCCACGGTAGCCACCGGGGCAGGCGCCTTGATCATTGCAGGGTTGCTCACCGGCATCGCCATTGCCTTTCCCAGTGTACTGCCAATCCTGATGTATGTATCCGTTGCCCTGGCGGCAGTAGGTTTCGTATTCCTCGCTGTTTATCTCAAAGAGTTGGGGGAGGACTGGTGGGTCTGTCTGGAAGACCAGGACGTCCTTGAGGAATTCCTGGAAGGACTGATCATGACGGAGGCCATACTGTCTGCCATCACCCGGAAACAGTCTGCCGACCCCGAAAGAGAAGGATCTGGAGACATTTGGCACACCTTCATGACGTCACTCCTGGTATCGGATCAACGGTTTTCGATCTTGACCGAATCTGATATCCGTTCGTACATCCCTGATTTCGATTATGCCAGGTATTTCCCGGACTTCGATCTGGAACTGAACCTGCACCAATATGTTCCGGATATCCAGATGCCGGAATATCTGGCATCCTTGGACCTGAATGTACGAGATCTCTGGCCACAACTGAACTCTGCCTTCTTGGCTGGCATGCCGCTTGCAGACTTGCGCAACGGCACAATAGCGGCCCAAGAGGCTCTGAAGCAGGCTGCAGCCTTTTGGGAAACCCATGCTTCAGCGGGTCCTTGAGAATCCGGGATAAGGTGAACTAATTCCGGGAACGGAATGTATCCAGAATCCCTGCCGCTAGCCAACCCTGCCGTGCGGTAATTCAGGGATGCGTTAGCCGTGAGAACGCATTGTGTGGTTCCTGATCTCCTGACTGCGCAAGTACGAGAGCCAAAGGCAACTGCGGCCACCGTTACCCACTGGGCTGGCGTTGACCAGGACCAGCCAAGCCACAGTTACGCGTGGAAAAGGGGAACCATAGCTCTGGTCTCTATCAGGTCTTCCATTTCTGGGTCTGCAGGTTTTCCCTGAAAACGCTCACCTGACTGCAATATCCGGGGCAATAGATCCGGATCACCGGCCGTATTGAGATACAGACCAGGTTGGCCCAGAATCCAGTGCACGGCCTTGTCGATATCCGCAGGATCCTCAAACGGCTCATACCAGGTATTGCGTGTGATGGTTCTGCCTCCCCAAGGCCGCCTGGTTAACCCCTTGATGGTTTGGATGGCCACATCTCGACGCTGGCATTCTTCCTGCAAGCGCAGAAAGTCCTTTCGATACGATTCGTTCTGGTACAGAACGTAGTTCCAGGGCAACAGCACAGAGTCGAAAGGAAACACGGACAAGCTTTGCATGTGCATCTTGGCAACTGTCAAACCATGGCCTGTCACACCAATGAAGCGAACCTTGCCCTGCTCCCTAGCCTCCAGGGCCGCCTGCAGCGCTCCCTGTGCCCCCATGGCAGTTTCCCATTCCACGGGATCGACCAAGTTATGAAGTTGTATGAGGTCAACATAATCCACTTGCAGGCGCCTAAGCGATTCGTCGATCTGTTTTCTGGCTTCGATGTATGTCCGCTGGCCCGTCTTGGTAGCCAAAAAGAAATCTTCCCGGTGACGCGACATCCAGGGACCTAGCCGCAATTCAGAGTCTCCGTAGGCGGCAGCCGTGTCAATATGGTTAATACCATGTTGCAACAACAGATCCAGGATGCTATCTGCTTTAGCCTGATCGCACTTATTGACGGCAAAGGCGCCGAAAATGATGGCAGTACTGTTGTGTTGTGTCTGTCCAAAGGGTTGTGTATGTACCATGAAATCCTTGCCGGTTGTGTGGTGTGTGAGTTACCAGCGAAACGCGCTGGGACCGAAATTGGCCTGATAAAACGGAGAAACCATGGTGCCAGGTGGAACCAGTTCGTTCACCAGTTGACAATCGGCGGCGGTAATGTCTACCGTTAAGGCTCCCAGGTTGTCTTCAAGTTGCTCATGGGTGCGGGGACCAATAATCGCACTGGTGATACCGGTCTGATACATGACCCAGGCTAAGGCAAACTGGGCCATCGTACACCCCTTTTGTCTTACATGGGCCTCCAGGCCTTCTGTGACGCGGTATACCTCCTCCACTATGCGGGTATCCCGATCGGCCCGGGTAGCGTAGCGACTGCCAGGGGGAGGATCTTCATTCCGCTTGTATTTGCCTGTCAGCAGGCCCCCGGCCAGAGGACTCCAAGGCAGTATACCCAGACCGTACGACAGTGACATTGGGACAAGCTCTCGTTCGATCCGGCGGTCCAGAATATGGTAAGGGGGCTGTTCCGAGATGAATCGGTTCAATCCATATTCCTTGGACACCCAAAGTGATTCCAGTACCTGCCAAGCGGCGTAAGTACTGGTACCGATGTATCGCACTTTCCCATCCCGTATCAAATCATCCAAGGCACGCAGCGTTTCATCGATGGGCAAGTCTGTGCGTGGCCGATGCAATTGATACAGGTCGATATAATCGGTCTGCAGCCGTTTGAGACTCGCATGGCATTGTTCAATGACGTGACGCCGGGAAGTTCCCTGCATATTGGGATCGTCGTCCGCCATAGTCCCGTGAACCTTGGTAGCGAGGACGATACGGTTCCGTTTCCCATTGCGTTTCAGGGCTTCACCCGTGATCTCTTCGCTGGTTCCACGGGAATACACGTTGGCTGTATCCAGGAAATTAATCCCCGCGTCCAGGGCCGTATCTATTATCTGATAGGCATCATCTGGCTGGGTCTGGAGCCCAAACATCCAGGCCCCAAGGCAAATCGGTGATACTTTCACACCGGTCCGGCCCAATAGTCTGTATTCCATAAATTCTCCTGTCGCTGTAGTCCTGCTCCTGAGCCGATATTCCTAATGGCGCCGCAGTCTTCCGTATAATGGCTTCTACAAATCTCTACCTAAGACACGACCTTGCGAGATCACTGGCAATGGTAAACCCGCCCCCTTGGCAAACAGTCCTGGCCAACATCTGTCGTCTGCACCGGCAACTCCAGGAGACTCTGCTCTGGCTGGACGAATGTGAATACGAGAAGCAAATCCCATCCCCGGGCAAAACCCCGTTACAACTGGTGGCAGAGCTTCTTCATGAACAAGAATTAATTGTGCATGAGGTGCAGGCATATCTCAAAGAAACAGAAGATGAAGAACCGATTCCACCGTTTTCCGCTGAAAATTTTCCCCAGAGCTGCTACCAGAATTTAGTGTCCTTCCAGAACCAAATGAACGCAGCTTCCTGCGCCAATCTGCCAGAACCCTTGTCCGTGCAAGTTCGCTGTCAATGCCAGTTGCTTCTGGAACAAACAGCTATCACACGAAGTGTATTGGCGGAGTACTGGTTTTCCCTGTCAAGATGGGAACGTGCCGGATTGCGGGCCTTTGTGGCGGAACAGTATGACGCGTTGCTGGACAGTGTGGGAGGGCTTCCCGAGTCATCACTTTGCGATAAAGTCATTGCCGGTGCCTGGACAGCCAGGGAAGTTCTTGCCCATGTGCTGACTTGGGAAGAATATGGGTGGGAGATCCTGCATCAGTGGCCTAACCCCGATCCTCAAAGTCTTCAGCCTTGGACATTTGAAAACATGGATCAGGCCAATCAGATGCTGGTCAGGGAACGGAAGAGTCTGGATCTGATTGACGTGTTGGGAGACTTATATACCTACCGGCGCCGTACACTCCAATTCATAGATTCCTGTCCGGATGAGAAGTTGGTCAGCGTTGGAAGCTACGGCGGGGAAGAAAAAGGTACCCTGGTGGCCTTCCTGTTGCACATGGCACAACACCGCAACGAACATGCCCAGTCCATATGGACGGCGCGCGAAACAGGCGAACTTCCGTAATTACTGTGGCATATCTACCATCTGGCCGATATGGCAACAGACCAACTTGCGTCGGTCCAGCTATCTATTGCCCTGTCAGGAATTCCTGGACTTCCCGTTCGGCTCCCGGCGGTAACTGTGAGTTTAGGTTGCCCTTTTCTTCGATGACAGCATTAGCCTTCTGTTCATCCAGCCATGCGTCGAATGCCACCCGAATGTCAGCCTGAACTTCGGATTCGTCGCGGGGGGCTTCGGGGTTGGACGCCAGCACCTCAATTATATGGTATCCGAAATCTGATTTGACGGGCTCACTGTAGGAATTTGGTTCCAACGCAAAGGCTGCGGCCTCAAATTCAGGGACCATCTGGCCGGGCCCAAACCAGCCCAGATCGCCGAGATTGGCCACCTTGCTTGGATCGTCGCTATAGAGATCCACCAGGTACTCGAAACTCTCACCAACAGCCAACCGGTCCAAAAGAGAAAGGGCCAAGGCCAACGTTTCGTCCTCAGTTCTTTCCCGCAACTCTGCCTGGCCGCTCCCGGTGGCTTGATCAGCGGACGAACTTTCCGAATTGCCGGTAGGAGGTTGTTCATTGAAAGTCAGAAGAATATGGCGGGCCCAAACCTGTTGTTCCGTGGTGTCCACTTGCGGAATACCAATGTGCTCTACCATCCGCTCCCGCAGCAGGCGTGACTGGATGATTTTCTCGTATTCCTCAATGGATATGCCATGGGTGTCCTGCAAATCCTTGGCGAGGCCCGCCCGTCCCTGAGTCAGGTCTGTCTCAGTTAACACATCGATGGGCACGGGTGTAACGGTGGGCAACGGAAGAGTGGTAGGAGTAGCCTCAGGTTCAGCCTCCTGGCTCGGTGTTAATTCAGCCATGGCCGTGGCCGTAGCATTGACTTCCTCTCTTGTCTGGCGCGCTACAATGGTGGCCGTGGCTTGGGCTGGCGTGAATTTTTCATAGCGCTGGGCAATTTCATTCTCCAGAAATGAATCAATCTCTGAGTGGTCAACGGTTACTCCTTCCTGTGCCGCTGCCTGCTCAATCAGAATATCCTCAATCATCACGGCTTTAACCCTTACTCCCATACTGAAAGCGTCACTCAGAAAGCTTTGCAGACTGCGGATTTCCGACTGCAAATTCAATTGCCCTCCGAATTGCTGCTGAAGCAACTGGTAATAATCCAACTGATCGAGAGTAGTCTGCCGTTCAAAACGGTAGCGCTTTCGAAAATCCTCGGTGGTGATCTTTACACCATTTACCGACACCACCGTTGTGGAAGGCAGATATATGAAATTCAGAAAAAGACCTACAAGGACAAGAAGTGCCGCTGACCCTCCAGCTATTCCGCCAAACAGGAGAAATCGGTTGTCCCGCTCCCGTTGCTGTGCCGCCAGCCGTTTTTCCTTGAGGGTCTGGATTCGTTCCTGTTCCTTGTCTTTCTGCTTTCGTTTGGCCATAGAACATCCTGAGTCTCACCGATGGTACCCGGCCGGAAAACGATTGCTCTCCCCATTTGCCGGAGCATAGAATCAGCGCCGTCGTACACTGCGAATATGACTGGGTGTATAGGGCAATAAGGCCAGATGGCGCGCCTGCTTGATGGCAGTCTTCACGCGTCGCTGCATTTTGGCACTGATTCGGGTCTTGCGCCTAGGTAAAATACGTCCCTGTCCATCGATAAAGCGAATGAGTATATCCACATTCTTGTAGTGAATGTCTGCCAAGGAAATGTCAGACATGGGTTGCCGCGGCCGAAAACGGGTCTGACCGGGGTCCATGCGCGGCTTGTATAAAGCAGGTTTGCGCATACGAGGATCCAGGCGATCGGCAGCCTCGGCTGGAGACAAACTGGCCACAGGGGTTTCGGTGCCAGGTGGTGCTGCGGAAACGACTGGGGAAGATGATCCCTGTGAACGTGAGGATTCCGCGGTCTCACTTACAGCGCCAGAATCTGCCTGCTCACTGTGGTCGGAATTTGAAGCCGCTACTTCTGGCGTAGAGGCAGAAACGGGTTCTTCCTGGGAGTCAACCAAAGATTGCACCGTGGATTCGCGAGGTTCTTCACCTCCCGGTGGTGGACTATCCTCTTCCGATGAAGTGTCCGTGGGCTGTTCTGCAGAGATCACCATCTCACTTGCCGGTGGTGCGTTGGTCTCAGCAGTCGAAGTGGTGCTTGTGGCTGCTTCGGCTTCCTCTTGTGGGCTGGAAGTCATCTGGGAAGTACTAGCTTCCGAGTGGCTATCTTCTGGATTTCGTTCGTCTTCGTTCATGATTTCTCGGGCATAATTCTGGGCAACAAAGCAAGGGGAATATACGGTAGGTCCTGCTAGTCTCAGTACTGAACCAAGAGCGAGGGTTGTTGTGGTCAGTTGAGATTGGAAGAAGGGAGCAACGGAATAGGTCACTCTGAATTCTGTCAAAGTAAGATGTATGACTGGATGTGTGGGAAACCAGGCTTGGTGTGCTGGCCGCTAATATACTGGATCCCGGGTAAGCAAATACCGCATTACGTTTTCATCCAGATTCAGCATGCGTTCAATCGCAACTACATTGGCTGGGGCGATTTCAAAATGTAGCATTACGTAATAACCTTCCATCTTCTTCTGCATTGCGTAGGCCAGTTTCCGCAAGCCCCAGTGATTCTCGAAGACGATGTTACCGTCATTACGATCAATGATCTGAGCCACTCTCTGGTTGGCATTTTCCAGATCAATTTCTCTTAGTTCGGGGATAAGAATATAGACCAGTTCGTAGGTCTGTAAATCGCTTGACACTTCGGCAGACTCCTTCTTCGGGGTTGCACACGTCCCACTAACGTGCGCAGAAAGAACAGACAGGCCAGGAGTCTACCATCCATTCGCTGTATGACAATAAATCAGCTTTCAAAAAAGGAAGCTAAAAGTAGGTCCAAGCAAGTGAGTAAAGTCAGCCGTCAGAACTCATAGGCAGGACGAACTAAGCCCAGAATCAGACAGGCCCCGTCAATTCACGCCAATTGACGGGGCCTGTCTGTGCTTACAAGCGCTCTTTCAGAAAAAGAGCCGCTTGCGCAGCAAATTTCCCGGAAACCGGGTCTTCGATTACATGCCGGAATGGCACGCCATGCCCAGACCCATAGAAATCATGGCATGAATCTGGTCACTGGGTACTCCCGCCAATATGTCCAAGCCCATGGCAGCCATGCCAGCCAGTTGCTCCGGAGACATCATCTTTACCATGTCGAGGCTTGTCAAAGCCATACCCACGAGTTCCTCTGCGGACATGGACTCCGCCATGGCCAAGCTCGCAGCGGCCATCATCGCCAGATCATCGACGGATACCATCAACATCGCAGCATCCAGTCCAGCTGTGGCCAAGCCCATCAGGATCATGTCAGCCACCAAATCGGAAGAAAGACCCATGAGCAGGCCAGACACATCCATGATTGTGCTGGACAGGAAGTCAGCTCCAACCATGGCTACCAATTGCTCTGCCGACAATCCCGATACCATGTCCAAGCTCATGGAAACCACGCCAGCCACTTCTTCAGGAGACATGTTCTGCACCATCTCGACGCTGGCAATGGCCATTGCAGCCACCTCATCAGCAGACATGCCCATCATCCCGCAGACATCTGGTATCTGTGCCATACCGGGAGTACTCAAGGTCAACAGACCCAAGATAAGAATGAATGCCACCATTGTGCGGGCGAGTAGTCTTACTCGTTTCATCAGATTGCTCCTTGACATGATTGAAAAAACGGGAAAAGGCCGTTCTGCAAACCGAGCACGGGGCTTCACGCGTGATGAACCAAATGCCGGCTGCATCATCTTACTTGAATTCTAGCATTAGCAGGATAAAGTAGGCAAACGCCATTGGACGGTTTTGACAGTCAAAGACCGCTTTGCTCCATTTGCAGGGACCGGCTAAACTCCGGTCAGGAGCGGAAATAGAAAGAGAATACCTACCAACTACCCTTGAGAATTCCTGGAAATTGGCTAAAAGGGTTTCCAACTGTTTCGGCAACAACCTGTAGCCGACGATGGGTCCTGCGTCATGAAAGTGAGTTTTGCAAGCGAGAAGAATGCTTATCCTTAAAGGTAGAGGCAAAGACCACTATACAGAAAAGAGGTTACCGGAAATCCGATCAATTACCGGTCTCTGGCAATACCTGGGGAGACTCAACGTTCCAGTCCATAAAGCCTTAGGAAATCCACATAAATACAAAGGAGGTCATATCCTATCGGGCATGTGGGCATCGTCTACCGTCTTTCGGCAACAAATACCATGGTTTCCGAGTGGTCATCCAAAGGTGTGTGGGTATAGGACCCCCAGAGGTGGATTAGCTGAAATCCGCACTGTTCCAGCAACAACTCTACTTCATGGGCCCACAGAAAGCGAAGGGCAAAACGGCATTCAATCTGCTCCAGTCTGTTGTTGGGGTAGAGCGTCTCAAACATAAGTCGAGTGAACTGTATCTGATAGGTCCAGTTTATTTCTCTCTTCATCCACTTGGTTATCCATGCACCATTAGCCCCAGCCCAGGCATCTACCGACTGCCATTGGCTATCTTGCCAAACCAGTTCTTGAACCGGGGGATTGAAGAGGTCGATGACAATTCGGCCTTGGGGTGTTAGATGACGATGTATGGCGGAAAGGGCAGAACGCTGCCAATCCGGCTGCACCAAGTGCATCAGAGTATTGGTCGCCAGCACTGCCAGACCAAAATCCTTCTGTTCCAGATCAAAGTCCTGCATATTTTGACAATATAGTTGGGGCCGCATAGCGCTGGTGCGATCCTGAAAGCGTTTCTGGGCCAGGGTCAGCATGGCTGGAGAGAGATCAATACCGGTACAGGGAATATTCTGTTGACATAAGGCAGATAGCACACGCCCAGTACCACAACCCAATTCCAGAACTGGACTAGGGCATTCTTGGGCAACTTGGGTGATAAGTGGCAGGTCTTCGTGAAAGTTGCGGTAGTCCAAATCATAAAAGGGAGCAATGACCTGCAAGTTGGCGATAAGCTCGGGGTAGTATTCAGAAGGAGTGGTTGCAGTTTTCCAATCCATGTGCATGCAACATTCAACTAGACCGGTAAAACAAGAAACCTAAGGAAATGCAACTTGGAGCCCTGAGTGTAACATGGCTATAATGGCAGTTTGCATTAAGGAAATAGGGCACGCAACAGCCACGGATTTCAGGTGTTCGGATTATGGAGGAACAGTATTGGGGATGTATTCTTCCCCTGGATCCTGACCCCAGCACCACCGCCGGCTTTCAGCCTTGAAAGAGTCCAGGCATGAATAACCAAGACGCAGTCCCGATGACCCGTGAAGGCAAACACAAGCTGGAACGGGAACTAGAGGAACTTACCACGGTAAAACGAAAGGAAATCGCAGGCCGTCTGAAAGAAGCGATTTCGCATGGTGACCTGAGAGAAAACGCCGGTTACGAAGAAGCTAAACACGCCCAGGCCCTGCTGGAAATTCGCATCAAGGAAATCACGGAAAACTTGGCCAACAGTATTCTTATTGAAGATACCCCTGTCAATACCGGTGTGGTCGCTCTGGGACGTCAGGTAGTGATCCAGGAAGAGGGTACAGAGCTGGAGGAAACCTACATTATTGTAGGCACCACCGAAACTGATCCAGGCCTCGGTCGCATTAGCAATGAGAGTCCCATGGGACAGGCCCTGCTGGATAAGAAAGTAGGGGACAAGGTAGGTATTCAGACCCCTGCCGGAGAGATATCCTTCCGCATTGTTAGGGTGGAAGGGGTATGACCAAGGTTGCAGATCAGGGTTCTGCCTGTGTTGTGGCCCAGGATTTGGATCGATTCATAGATCCCGCGCGGCGCAATGATCAGGAATTGGCCCGTTTGGCCAAAATCAATACCTTAAGGGAGCAAGGAATAGACCCTTATCCTCCCAGAGTAAAGCGTTCACAGCCCATTGTGGCCTTAAAAGGCATGGAACCTCAAGAGGAAGGCGATGCACCACTGCTGTCCATTGTGGGCCGTCTGGTCCGCCTGCGCAACTTGGGAAGAATATCGTTTGCGGCCTTGGACGATGGGACAGCTACGATCCAAATCATGGTGCGTAGTGATCGCGTGGGGAAGGACTGGTATCAAGATTTCTGGCAGAAACTTATTGATCTCGGGGATTTCCTGGCGGTACAAGGCACATTGACACGGACGCGAACCGGGGAGTTGACCGTCGATGCCACGGCTATTCAGATCGCCAGTAAATCCCTCCAGCCTCTGCCTGACAAGTGGCATGGAGTACAGGATCCCGAGGTACGCTACCGGCGGCGTTACGTAGATCTCATCGCCAATCCTGAGATTCGGGACTTGTTTCGTACCCGGGCCAAGATACTACGACAAATCCGGACCTACCTGGATGAAAACGGTTTCCTGGAGGTAGAAACTCCCATTCTGCAGCCGATCTATGGGGGAGCTGCCGCCAAGCCATTTGTCACCCACCACAACCAGTTGCACCAAGATCTCTATCTGCGAATAAGTTTCGAATTGTACCTGAAGCGTCTGATTGTAGGTGGGTATGACAAGGTCTATGAAATTGGTCGCGATTTCCGTAATGAAGGTGTAAGTTTCAAGCACAATCCTGAGTTCACCCAGATAGAATTCTATGAAGCTTATGCTGACTATACCCAGGTCATGGATCGTCTTGAGGCAATGCTGTCATCCCTGGTACAGCATGTCACTGGCGGTGACACAATCAGCTATCAAGATTCCCAGATATCATTTGCTACCCCTTGGCAACGTATGACCCTGAGAGATGCCATAGGCATGGCTACAGAATTGGATATTGAAGAGCATCAAACAGCTGAAGAACTGGGAGAGGCAATGCGGCAGGTTGGTATCGAGGCCGAACCCAATGCTCTTTGGGGCAAACTGGTGGATTCACTTTTGTCTCGCTATGTTGAACCCAATGTGCAGGATCCTCTCTTCCTGGTGGAGTATCCGCGCGAGATCTCTCCCTTTGCGAAAAGCGTCCCTGGTAGCGACCATTTGGTGGAAAGGTTTGAGCTGTTTGTAGCGGGCATGGAACTAGCCAATGCCTTTACCGAAATCAATGATCCCAGGGATCAATATGAGAGATTTCTGGGTGAGGTGTTCCGGGCCAGCCAAGGGGATGACGAAGCACAGCAGATGGATGATGACTTTGTGGAGAGTCTGGAATGGGGCATGCCGCCTACTGGTGGTTGTGGTATGGGAATTGACCGACTGGTCATGTTGTTGACAGACAAGAGTACAATCCGTGAAGTAATTCCCTTTCCCCACTTGCGGGAATACCGCTAGGGATCTGTCTCAGGTCTTGTTGCAGCCGGAACCTGCCTGCTGAGGCCGGTCTGGCTGTTACTCGCCGAATCGTCACTAAGTTCACTGGGAAACAGCAGGCAGTCTTTCCAGGAGCCAGATTCGATGTCTCTGAGCTCAGGCAGTTCAGAGCAGATTTTGGCGAAGGCAAGAACTTTCAAATGAAAGTTTCCGCCTCCTTCTGCCGGAGAATAGGAATAGGGCTCACTTCACCCTAGCTACGGATGCGGTAGGAATGCTCCTCCAATTGGAACAGGTACTTTAGCGTGGACTTTCCGCTGATTCTTGCAGAATAACCTCTAGAAACTTCCAGAGGGGATCTGGCTCCGTCTTGGCAAGTTGGTTGGCTTCATCAGATCGGCTCGAGTTGGCCAACTCCGCTCTGCTCGAGTCTGTCTGTTCTGATTCCCGCAGTCCCCTGTTTGGCATGCCCACTGAGAATGTTCAGGGAAAAGGTGTCTGATCATTGTGCCGCGACGGTCCTGGGAGGTAGGGGACAGGCCGGACAGGGGCAAACAGGATAGTAAAAGCGTATTAGTCAGTCAGAAATAAGTAGGAGGAGTTTCCAGAGAGAAAGTCCGCAAGATGGAGATTTGACCTTGAGGCCAGCCTTACTGTACTAGAAAGGAGAAGTCGGGGCGAGAGGATTTGAACCTCCGACCTCAGCGTCCCGAACACTGCGCGCTACCTACCTGCGCTACGCCCCGCAAAATACAACAAACGCCTACATCTGGCAGTTCTGTTATTGTAGCGAATCCTACAGCCCGACTTCAATTTCGTCCAGAATGGGATACCTGGATGTTAAGAAACAGCCAAGACCATTCAGAGTTTAAAAGAAGCAATGAAACTGAAGTGAGTGTTTCCCGGTCCACTCGGAATCAGGAAGGGGCGATAAAGTTAGGCAGACCGGATCGGTGCCTACGCCCCTGATTGAGTGGCACCCTTTCAACATCCTGTGTCTCAGTGACTCTTGAACGGGAAGCGACTGGCTGTTGCCGGGATTGTTGGACCCGCCGCGCATCTTGGCCCTGTCCGATAAGCTCACCCAGGGTTCCTGTACCGGCATTGAAGCGATCATAGGGAATACCAGTTGCCAGCAAGGTGACATGAATTTCGTCTCCCAAATCAGGATCCATAGCCCAACCCTGGAAGATTTCGGCATTTGGCGCCACTTCACTCTTGATCGCCTGGCCGATTTCAGCAAATTCCTGGAGTTGCGGGGCTGACTGGGCCTTGATGTTATAGGCGACTCCGGATGCTCCAGCAATAGAGCCGTTCAAAAGCGTGCTGGTAATGACCTGATCCGCCGCTTCTGCGGCCCGGTTGTCCCCCACGCCTTTACCAATGGCCATGAAGGCACTACCGCCCTTTTGTAATATGGTCCTGATATCGGCGAAGTCAAGGTTAATTTCGCCTTCAATCGTGATCATATCGCTTAGGCCCTGCACTCCCTGTTTGAGAATTTCGTCGGCCGTACGAAAAGCTTCTACGACAGTTGCCTTCTTGTCCAAAATATCGAGAAGACGATCATTTTCAATGACAATCAGGGCATTGACTTGCTCCTGCAGGCGCTGGAGAGCCCTTTCTGCCACGCTCTTGCGTACCTGACCCTCCGTAGAGAAGGGCATTGTAACAACCCCTACAGTCAGGGCGCCGGCATTGGCTGCCGTTTCCGCCACAATAGATGCAGCACCAGATCCGGTACCACCCCCAAGGCCCGCCGTAATGAAAACCAAATCAGCATCGGACACAATCCCTTCAATATCACTGAGATTTTCTTCTGCGGCCTTTTGACCGATTTCCGCTTGGGCTCCAGCTCCCAAACCCTTGGTGAGTTTCTCCCCGATGCGGATACGTTGCGGCGCGCTGGATTTCAACAGGGCTTGCGCGTCCGTGTTGATCGCAATGAACTCAACACCCTGGACCCCCTCCTCGATCATTCTCTCGACGGCGTTCTGGCCTCCTCCGCCAACGCCAATTACCTTGATGGTTGCGAAATTTTCACTGAAGGGGGATTGTGCACTCATGGGGCGAAGTTCCTATGGAATTCCTATCTCTCACAGATAGCTGCGATGTCAACGGCGAAAATGACGTAATAACTATTGTGCCAAAGAACGACGGAAATGCCGCCAATCCATATTCTACATGCAAGGTTTGAACAAGCCAAAACGTAATTGAGCATGGTCCCAGAATTGACCATACAGTCTGACTCATCCGGGCAGGAAGCTGGCTAGGAGATTACGTACTGCACTGCGCCAGGTGGGCTGTTGCAGCCTGTGAGACTCAACAGGGGCAGGCAGCAGCAAGTCGGGATTCTGGGCATTCCAGAGTAGAAGACCAGAGAGCGCTGCGTAGGCCGGCGACCGCAAGTCCGTTGTCAGGTGCCGAACAGGCAGAGTATACGGAACGGAAGCAGTGCGCACCGGAAGCTTGAAGTAGGTGCGGCAACTCTCTTTTAGCCGACTTAGCTGGGCTGCCCCTCCGGTAAGGACCAAACCTGCCGGCAACATATGCCGAAAGCCTGAATGGCGTAGCAGGGCATCCAGCTGTTCCCACAATTGCTCGGCTCTGGTAGCGAGAATCTGTTGCAGGAATCGGGCTGAAAAAGTCACCTCTTTCTGATCTCCGAATACCGATGCAGTGATCGCGGTACGGTGGTTTTCCTGAATGGGTACTGCGGAACCATAGTTGCATTTGAGATCCTCTGCCACCGCCTGTGGACAATGCAGAAGAGACGCTAAGTCGTGACTAAAATCGTTGCCCCCCATCGGAACTGAACCGGCAAATTGCACATTGGCCTGTTGTACGACCACCAGATCCGTAATGCCGGCTCCGATATCCACCAGCGCTACCCCCATTTGCTTTTCCTCGGAGGTGAGAGTCGCTTCGGCACTTGCCAGTGAAGCAAGGACGAGCTCGCCAATGTTGATGCCCTGAGCAGTCACAGTTTGCGTCAAGGCACTGATCGCAGTGGAACTGCCGGTAATGATACGTGCGTCCACACCCAAGGTAGAACCATACATGCCGATAGGATTTCGAATGTGCCGCTGATCATCCACAGACCACAGACCCGCCAGCGAATGGAGGATCTGGTGGTTCTCTTTCAGATGAATCTGGCGGGCCTTTTGCAGCACCTGTTGCATGTTGGCCCGCGTAATCGCATGAGAGCGATTGAGCTCCAGTTCCGCATGGCTGAGCATCGTGTGTACATGGGTACCTGCCATGCTGACGCATGCAATCTCGATATCATGGTCTGCTGTTCCCTCGGCCTGCTGCACAGCGTCTGCCAAATCGGACTCAACGGCTTGGATGTCCATGATGCTGCCCTGGAACAGTCCGTGGCTGTGAGCCTCTCCCCAACCGGCCACGTTCAGGTCTCCGGACTTGGCATCAGGGACCGCGATCATCGCACAGATTTTGGATGTGCCAATGTCGATTACCGAGAGGCTGGGCGCAGAAAGCATTTCGATCAGCGGAAATAAGGACGCGAAATGGGCCTCAGGTCAATCAGTTCCGCCTGCAGCTCCTGCTCGGACAAATAAGCCTCAATACCGGCCAGATTGGCCAGTTTGCGTTCTGTATGCAGGCCGTCACCCCAATAGATACGGGTTCCGCTTTCGGGAAGCTCAAACTGAAGACCGTGATCGGCAGTAAAGTTGAAGTGGTGTGGAGGTTTGTACCAGAAGGACTGCCTGCGATACCTTTCTTGTATTTCCAGCATGGCGTGGACGAGATCCGGGTCCAGCTGGCGAGAAATTACCGAGTGTAGAGAGGGCCGGTTGAGAGCTGCCCGAGTATTCCAATCATACAAGGTCAGGTATTGGATCGGGGTCTGGCTGTCCAGTTCGTGAACTCGCCGAGCCTGACCATCATGATTTACCGCATACCGGCCTTCATCGGTGACCCAAAACAGGGCCGGTGCTACCTCCTTTACCGTCACAATAACGGTGGCAGGCAGTAGCAAGGTAACTCTGGTGTCAGATACAAAAGGATTGGCTTGGATGGCGTCCCGGATAGCAATGGGACTCTCCCAAAGTATGTGTCTACCTGCCAAACGCTCAAAATCCCATATGTCCTGATGCGTAAGATAGGAATCAAAACCGGCTACTTCGTATGGGCTTTGTACAAAGACATGCAGACCGTTCTGGTTGATATAGAAGCGGGAATCCAGTCCTAGCTGAGTCAGTCCAAAACCCATCACCAGCACTACCAACAGACTGGCATACTTGCTAGGGTACCATCCGGTACCGCGGACGAATTCCACGGTAACCAGACTCAGTGGGGCCAGCAACAGGTCCCGGACAGGATGCAAGAGAGGAAGAATATTCATTGCCCAGATGCGGCGGAACTGGGACTTTGTCTTGGTGTAGCGACCGCGACGATTGGTGGCGGCCGTGATGGGGGCAGTGCGGGAGGGGGGCATAATGTCAGGCAACCAGGAGTCAGATGGAGGTCTTGAGAGACTGTTTGCTGGCATGCCTCTCAATAGCAATGGCAATCAAACGATCCATTAACTGAGCATAACTGACTCCTGATGCTTCCCACAACTTGGGATACATACTGACGGAGGTAAAACCTGGAATGGTGTTCAACTCATTCAGGTAGATGGCTTGGCGGGAATCATCTATGAGAAAATCTACTCGGGCCATACCACAACCTCTTAACAAACTAAAAGCCCTGACGGCCATGGATTGCAGGCACGAAGCCATGGCTTTGGACACAGGGGCCGGAACCAGCAACTGGGTGTCCGGATCGTGGTATTTGGCGTCATAATCATAGAAATCTCTACTGGGTACGACTTCGCCCGGCACACTGGCTTCCGGCGCATGGTGACCCAAAACGCTCACTTCAAGCTCGCGAACATTCGGCACAGCCTCCTCAATCAGCAGATTTACATCGTAGATTGCCGCAAGATCAAGGGCCGCATGGAGGAAGGATCGTGCCGGGACATAGCTGACTCCTAAGCTACTGCCCAGATTGGCGGGTTTAACAAATATGGGATATGTTAAGGTTGCTTCAATCCGCGACTCCACGGCTGTGCGATCCCCTTCCAGTTCATGCGCAACGACCGCCAGGTAGGGTGTCTGGGGAATGCCCGCACTGCCCAATACCTGTTTGGCCATGATCTTGTCCATGGCCAGTGCACTTCCAAGAACTCCACAACCCACGTAAGGTACATTGGCCAGTTCCAGCAGTCCCTGCATGGAGCCATCTTCCCCGTTGGGTCCATGCAGAATGGGGAAAACAACATCAACCTGTCCCAGTGCTGCCCGGCTGGGACGATCCGGAAGTTGGGGCAGACCTGAATGGATGCGATCCCCGGCCTCTGATTCAAGCATCAGACGGGCTCCTTCTCCTACCAGCCAGCGACCTGCCGGCGTAATACCGATGTCAATGACTTCATGATTGCCTTGAATCAGGGCAGTCCGGACACTCTCTGCACTGCGGAGAGACACCTCGTGTTCACCGCTGCGTCCTCCAAATATCAGCGCTACGCGCATTCACTTACTCCTATTGGTCAAAGTATGCAATTCCTGAGGTCAAAAAATAATCTCTTCCCGGGTCCAGTGACCAGCAAAGCAGATCTCGGGTTGGAGGGCAATACCAAAGTGATCAAGGACGCGACCGTGCACCAGGCGCATCAAATGGAGCACGTCTTGGGCAAAGGACACGCCAGAGGGTGCTTTATTGACGACAAAATTGGCATGTTGGCTGCTGACCTCGAAAGTACCGTGGCGCAAACCCTTACCTCCAGCCTGCTCAATGAGAGCGCCAGCAAACTGGCCGGGAGGATTGCGAAACATGCTTCCCAGACTCGGTTCACTGGGCTGTGTACTTCGGCGGTGAGCGAGATATGTATGGGCCCGGCTACGAATCATTGTCGGTTCTCCTGGAGCTAGTCGTAATTGAGCGCGGGTGATCACCGGCGGGAATCCCGCCTGTACTATGGACGGCGACTTCAGGACGCTGTGCCGATACCCCAGATGCAATTCGGCCGCCGAACGCCAGCCGACTAAATCGGGACCGTCGATCATCTCCACCTCCAGCAGCACCGTGGATATGTCGGATCCATGGGCCCCGGCATTGCCCACGATCGCGCCACCTAACGTTCCCGGCACACTGACCGCCCATTCCAGACCCGTCAAATCCTTGGCAATGCTAATGCGTGCCAGTTGGGCCAAGAGCAGACCACTGTCTCCGTCCAGCATGGTAGCAGCTGGCATACGGTACGACCGACACCGATTAAGAATAGTAAGGCCATCAATTCCTGAGTCAGCCACCAACGTATTGCTTCCGCCACCCAGCATGAAAAAGGGAACACTTTCCCGATGGGCCCACAAAAGTAACTTGGCGAGTACTTGGCTATCATCGACTCGTACCAGGAATTGGGCCGGCCCGCCAGCACGAATCGAGGAATGGGCCGCCAGACATGCTTGGGTCTGGCATGTCAGGTTAAGGGTCTGTGTAAGAAAGCGGTGTGCGGGAGCGTCAAGTACCATGCGTTACTCAACAGGGGGCCAGCCGATACTTGGCATGGCCTGGTACGCAAGATGGCCGAAGCATGCGCAATGCAGATTGCTCATTCAGGCTCTGGTGAAATATTCGATCAGCATATCTGACAGGCGCCAACAGTCACCGGCACCCATGACAAGGATAAGGTCACCAGGCTCTGAGAGTTCAACCAGTTGAGTCAAGGCTTCATCATGAGTGTGGCAATAGGCAACATCCGGATGCTCGATGGCTGCGGCCAGAGCATCTCCACCCACCCCCGCCCGAGGCTCTTCGCGGGCCGCATAGGACCCCAATATGATTACCCGATCCGCTTCGGCAAAGGATTGCCCAAAATCCGTCAGTAAGGCTTGAGTTCGGCTGTAGGTATGAGGCTGAAACACCGCCCAAATGCGACCGTCGGGTTGATGCAAACGGCCTGCCTGTAGAGTTACGGCAACCGCCTGGGGATGGTGAGCATAGTCGTCCACGAGGGTCTTGCCTGCGAAATGTCCCCGAATCTGGAAACGACGATTAAGGGGAGTGAAGGCATTCAGACCCCGTGTGGCCTGATCAGGTGTTAGACCGGCTAACCAAGCCACGAGCCAGGCCGCTGCCGCATTGTACTGGTTATGGCGTCCGAGAACTGGCAATTCAATCGTATGCTGCAACCCTTTTGCGGAGCAATGCAAGCGAAACCCTGACACACTCTGAGCGTCTGGCTGTATCTGCCAGTCCGCTTGCCCTGTTTGACCGAAAGAGATCAATTGTCGGTTTCCTGCCTTCTGGGTCGAGGCCCATGCCTGCAATCTGGTTTCCTCATGGCTGTAGACGATAGTGCCCTTCTCATGCACCTGGCTGAGGAATTGGTAATAAGCTTCCCACATAGTTGCTGGTGTGGGATAGCAATCAGGATGATCCCAATCCATGGCCGTGACCACTGCGATCATGGGATGCAACCCCAGGAACATGCCGGCATATTCGTCAGCTTCTATAATGAAGAGAGATTCTGTGCCTGCGTGTCCGGAGGGAAATGACGTGTGGGAGGAGCCAACAATGTATCCCGGATCTCGTTGGGCTCCAAGTAGAGTCTGGACGATCATAGCTGTGGTTGTGCTCTTCCCATGTGTACCGGAAATTGCGACGACTGTTCGGTCTGCCAGCAGCACAGGCAAGAAAACGGCACGGTCTGCCATGGGCAAGGCTAGTTCCGCTGCTTTCCGTTTTTCCGGATTGCTGTCTGGGATAGCACTGGAGTACACCACTACATGAGGGTATTGATCGGGGTCCAGCTGACTCATGTAATCTCCAGACTGGCCCAGAATTACCTTAATGCCCAGCTGTTCAAGCTCCGTTGTCACTGGACTGGCCTGCAAATCACTGCCAGACACCTGGTAGCCCTGCTCATGTAAAACCCGGGCGAGGGCGGACAGACCCGCGCCTCCAATGCCCATCAAATAGATGCGCAGGGACGGATCACCGTTTCTAAGCATCTGGGACCAGTCCAATGATTCTGGACTTGACATAATTGGCAGCCAAGGATCTCGGCAGGAATTATCGGATACGACTGTGCCTGTGCAGTTTAGGTCTGCGCATCCGACTCATGAAATAAATCAGAATACTGATACCCAGAATCACAAGCATAGTCGGCAAGTATTGTTGGACAATTGAGAGCCAGTTCTGGGTCTGGCGGGCGGCTTCTGTCAAAGGCAGAGGGTATAGCTGCACGGAGTTCAGCATAGCTCTCCAGTCCCGGTCCAGCTCCAAGGTAATATGGTCATTGAGCCAGGGGATGAGCAACAACCAATAGATCAGGCCATTCCCGATGGCAAAGGCTGCTCCGGTCAGGCGTAGGGAGACAGGCGTGGCGGTCTGGGGGAAGTTCAATCCGAACCAGTAAGTTCCAAGGCAGGCCAGCATCCAGATTACCATGGCGGACCAGGACTGGGATACTACGGCTAGGTTGGCCCTGGACAATTCCAGACCCGCAGCTAATGTCGACCAGGAGGATGGCAAGTGCCTAGTACCATGGTAGTACCAGATCAACGACACCAGGGCAAGCAGTGATACGCCGAACGTTAAAATTTCCCGGAGCGGACCTCGGCGATAACCGTAGATGGCGAAGACTCCGAAATAGACAATGATAGCTGTGGCGGACTCAAGCATAGTATCACCTGTCAGGATATGCCAGCGCAAGAACAATCTGAGCTGCTTGTTCAGCCGCATCAGGACGCACGAGTTGGCGCAAGCGGGACCGGATTCGGTAACGCGTGTCTTTTTGGGTCAGCAATTCGGTCAGGGTTGGCATCAGATCCGTGGCTATACGGTCTTCTGACACCACGCAGCAGGCATCATGGTTAGCCAGACTCTGTGCATTGGCCCATTGATGGCCTCCCGAGCCTGGCAAGGGTATAAGGATAGATGGAGTCTCAGAGGCGGGGACTTCGCCCAGAACACTGGCCCCCGCACGTAGAATAGCAACATCCGCCGCAATAAAGGCATCGGCCAGTTCCGCGTGCAGGTACGCGACCAGAGAATACCTGGAGGAAAGGGCGCGGGGCAAGTTCATTGCCTGCCAGCGCGTGTGACAGTGGGTGAAGTCCCTTTCTCCTGTCACATGTAGAATCAGACAGTGGGTCAGCAAGACCGGCAGAAGCTCTTGGATCGTGCGGTTAACAACCTGAGCGCCCTGACTCCCCCCCATTACCAACAGTAAGGGCAATGGTTCGTTGTTGGCTGGATTCAAGTCCAGCTTGGCCTGAATCCGGGCTCGTGCTTCCGACTTTCGACTTGTCGATAGCAGGAGATCCGATCTGACTGGATAGCCGGTCAATACCGTATTGCCCGGAAAGTAGCCAGCTGCAACCTCCGTCGTAATGAGTACCCGGTTGGCAATACGTCCCAGCCAACGGGCCGTCAGGCCAGGCTCTGCGTCGGGCAGAAATACCACCAGGGGAATACGGAGTGCAGCACAAGCCAGGGCACAAGGAGCTGCGGCATTGCCACCAGTGGCAAGGCAGAGATCGGGGCGAAACCGGCTCACGATCCACAGGGCCTGCAATATGCCTACTCCCAGACGCACCAAACTCAGGCACTGAATCAGTGGATTGACGGCCCGTAACTGGCCACTGCTGACTGCTTGGTAAGGAATGCCTGCCTGGGTGACCAGATCCTGGGTTAAGGCTTGGCGCCGCCCGATCCAGAGGAGTTCCAGCGCCTGGCTCTGGGCCTTGCAAGTCCCTTTTACCTTTTCCAGGATACTGAGGGCCGGATATATGTGCCCTCCAGTTCCGCCACCCGTACACAGAATCTTCATGCCGGCCGATACACCCGCGTCGTATGATCGATGTTGACCAGAAGGCCCATGGCGATCATCCAAAGCAAGAGAGACGATCCACCATAACTGATAAAGGGTAAAGTGATGCCTGTAACCGGTAACAGATTCAGTACCACACTGATATGCAGGAGAGCTTGCGTTACCAGGAGGAAGGTGATACCCACTGCCACCAAATAGCCGAAGCCATCAGCCGTGGCATACGCAATCTTGATGCCACGGTAGGCAATCGTACCGAACAACAGAACAATGAGCAGAGTGCCTATGAAACCTGTCTCTTCACTGACGACCGCGAAGATGGCATCAGTCCAAGGCAGAACCAGCCACAGGCTCTTCATCTCTCCCTGTCCGACGCCCGTTCCCCAGAGGCCACCCCGGATCGTAGCCCTCACGGTATTGCGTTCCTGCCAGCCGGGGCTGTTTACGGGATCACTAAGAGCTGTTATGAAATCTCCGATGCGATCCCCCAAATAGGGAAACACCAATAGCGAAAGACCCATGGAGGCTACCGCAATCACCCCGACGAGTAGTATTTCTTTCAGATTTCCACTGGCCAGATAGAACAGTACAAATGCCGTCAGGAAGATCAGGATCGCCATTGTGAAATCAGGCTGGATAGCCACCAGGACGGTTACAAACCCGATGAGCATGCCATAGGGATACAATCCGCTATTGCGATCGAGAATACGAGTCCCTTTGCTGTTTAGCCAATGACTGCCAAACAGAATAACGGTCAGTTTGGCGAATTCGCTCGGTTGAATACTGCCCCGAAAGAGCAATCGCTGGGAACCGAAGGCCTGAGCCCCCAGGGCTAGGACTGCAAACAGGGAGATCACGGAGGCGGTGAAGAGAAATCCACTCCAGCGAGCCCAAACTGTATAGGGTGTGATGGCCATGAACACCAGGGCAACCAGACCGAGAATCAGGGCAAACAGTTGGCGTTTGACAAAATACAATCCGTCGGGACTGGCACGTAACAGGCCCTCAGAGTAACTTGCGCTAAACACCATTACAACGCCAAGGATCAGCATAGTAAACATCGATCCCAGCAATACCCAGTCATACTGCATCATGCGTTCCTGGAGAGCTTGTCGGTCCCAGACAGGAGGAAAAGGGGAAGTCCGCTGGGTCATTTCTGTACCTCGTTCCTTGGTGGTTTGACCAACTGTCGGAAATGCTCTCCCCGGGCTTCATAATCTGCAAAGGCATCGAAACTCGTCGCACCAGGCGACATCAGGACAATGGATCCTGGCTTGGCAATCTGGCGGGCAGTCGCAACGGCGCAATCCAGACTGTCGACTGACATTACCTGGAGTTCTGTAGCTCTGGACAGGTCTTGGCACTGCTTTACTGCCCTGGCAATCTGGGGACCGCTAGTGCCGAAAGTAATCAGGACTTGCGCCTGCTGCAAGACTGTGTGAACAAATTGGTGCCAGGGCAGATCCTTGTCCTGGCCACCCGCAAGGACAAGCAGGTGGTCAGTTTCCGGGCTTACGCTATTGATGCCCGCTATGGCGCGTTCCGGGGCGGTAGCAATACTGTCATTGATCCAAAGCACCCCATCTTGGTAAGCTACTTCCTCTAGGCGATGCGGCACACCGCCGAAATGCTGTATGGCATTTTCCAGAGCAGTGCGGGTGCAGCCATGGATGTGGGCTAATGCGCCGGCGGCCAAGGCGTTGCTGATGTTGTGTTGGCCACGTAATCGGAATCCCTGCAGCGATGCCAGGCATTGTTCGCCAAGCCAAATAGCCTGCTGTCGGTAACTGATACCGTCGCTCACTTTATGGTTCACCGAGAATGGCAAGATATGGATCTGGTGCTGGCGAAGATGTCCATAGGCCTGCTGGAGCAGTCCTGCGCATTGCTCTGCCGCAGGAATCTCCAGAGCATTCAGACTATCCAGCTTTTGTTCTGGGATGAGGCGCTGGCATACAGGATCGTCAGCATTGACTACCAGGGATCCGCCTGGCCTGAGGGCATACAGGGCCCGTAACTTGGCTTGCAGGTAGACCGCCATGCTGGCATGGCGGTCCAGGTGATTCGGGGTCACATTCAGGAGCGCGACGGTATCTAGCTGGACTTCCTCCGCGATTGTCCGCATGATAGTCGGATCCAGCAGTTCCAACTGAAAGCTGCTTGCTTCCCATAACAAGAGGTCCCTGTTCCGGATCTGGTTTGCCTGGTGCAATAGAGGCAATCCGATGTTGCCCCCAACAAAGACCCGTTGCCGACGGTTGGCCCCGCGCTCCAGCATGGTGCCTGTCAAGGCGGTTGTGGTGGTCTTGCCACTGCTTCCCGTGATCAGGATTACGGGACATGCTGTGCGAGCGAAAGTAAGCACGGTATCGTTCAAAACAGGGATGCCCTGTTGGATGGCGGTCTGAACCAGGGGCAGACTCGGATCCACGCCACCAGAAATGCACATCACATCACAACAGGTCAGCAGGTCGGTGGTCTGTCTGCCAAAGACAAACCGGACCGGGGAGCCGGACGGCAAGGACCGCATGAAGTCCAGGGGCACAGCTTGGCGATCACTCGCTGTTACCTGGGCCTGCTCGGAAGCGAAGAATCGCACCAGTTCGCGTCCCTGGCGAGCCAATCCCAATACCAGGACGCGTGTCCCCGCAAAGGTTTGCTTTAGGGTGCATAAGGGGATTGGGGGTGACCTCGGGGACGTCGCAGACATGGTTACACCAAGGCCAGCGCTACTCCCAGCATGCCGCTCAACACACTAACTATCCAGAATCGCTCCTTCACCTGCATCTCACTCCAGCCCAGAAGTTCGAAGTGATGATGAAGAGGACTCATTTTGAAGGGACGCAGATCGCGCCCCAGGAAGCGTCGGCTCAGCTTGGCACTGGCCACCTGGATGACTACGCTTGAGGCAACGGCGATGAAAATCAGCCCGATCACCGGCAGGATCAGCCACTGCTGGGTCATGAGAGCGACCAGGGCCAGCGTAGCGCCTAGCGCCAAGCTGCCCGTATCCCCCATGAACAACTGTGCGGGGTGAGCGTTGTACCACAGAAAGGCAAACAGGGACCCCACCACGATAAAGCAGAAGATGGCGATGTATTCGTAGCCCTGTAAGTAGGCGATGATGCCGTAGGAAACGAAGGAAACGGAGGTGGTACTACCAGCCAGGCTATCCAGGCCGTCGGCCAGGTTGACGGCATTGCTGAAACCAATGATGAGGAAGATGGTTATGGGAATGAGAACCCATCCGACCTCCACCAGCTGTGGAATCCCGGGAACTCCCACCGACCGCAATTGAGGCGGGCCGAAATAGAGTACCAGAGCAATGATGGTAGCCAGAATGAACTGAACGGAACTCTTGACTCGGGCGGTCATGCCGCTCTGATCTGGAGCCTGACCAATCAGACTCCGCCAGTCGTCAAAGCTGCCCAACAGGGCGAAGGCCCCTAGACAGAAAAAAAGCAACAAGGTACTCGTGCCGATGATATTGAAACCAATAACATTGGCGATATTCAGGGAGCCGGTTATCAGGAGGATAGGCAAGACGAAGAGCCATCCTCCCATGGTAGGGGTTCCCATTTTGTCGAGATGGTGATCCGGTCCATCGATTCGAATCTTCTTGCCGATCCGGTAACGCCGGAGCAATACGATAAGGGGCTGTCCCCAAATGACGGCGATGAAGAAACTGAGCGTGCCTAACATAAGGGGAATGGCCATGGCGATTCACTTTGGAGCGCTCAGTGCCGCCACGATGGCTTCCATGCCAATGGCCCGACTGCCTTTAATCAAGACCAAATCGTCTCGGGCCACAATCTCCTGCAATATGGGGAGAGCAACCTGTACCTCGCTGAGCATGTGGACGGTGTCGTTCGGCATCCCCACGGCCAAGGCGGACTCCCCGATCAGTCGCCCCAGTGTGCCGATCGTAATCAGGTGGTCAACTACCCGGGAAGCGCGACGTCCCACCTTGATATGACTGGTGGTAGTGGAAGAACCCAATTCCAGCATGTCACCGAGAATGGCGATGCGTTTGCCTTGACACTTGGGTTCAAGGTCGGCCAGGAGGTTCAGGGCTGCTATGCAACTCTCTTCACTGGCATTGTAAGTGTCATCGATCAGGGTACTTTCATTGATGCCTCGTACCAGCACCAACCGGATCTGATTGCGCGGATCACGCAGACCTGCCAGGATCTTCTGGAGCGGCAGTCCCTCGCTCATACCCGCTGCCATAGCGAGTAGGGTATTGTGGACACTGTGGTGTCCGAGCAGGGGAATGTGCACGTGCAGCGCTCTGCGGGTTGAGGTCAGGGTTTCGGGCAAATGGACCCGGAACTGCATACCCTTGAACCCGGCGCTCTGAATCTCGTCAGCCCAGAGATCGCAGTCAGGGGTCAGCCCTACGCGGAGAATCCGGGCTGAAGTCAGATCCGCCATAGGCCTCACCTTTACATCGTCCCAATTGAGTATGGCGATGCCCCCGGCTTCAGCACTGGGCAAAGCCCGAATCAGTTCAGATTTGGCCTCGAAGATCCGCTCCATCGTGCCCAGGCGTTCCAGATGGCTGGGACCGATGTTGGTTACAATACCGGTTGTCGGCATTGCCAGGCGGCACATTTCCGCAATCTCTCCCAGACGGTACATGCCCAATTCAGTCACGAATCGCTCGTGACGATAGGTGAGACCCAATAGCACTAGAGGGAGAGCATGTTCCCCATTCATGTTTCCCGGTGAACTATAGGTCTGGAAATGTTGGCGCAGCACTGAGCGGACAAGCTCCTTGGTGCTGGTCTTACCTACACTCCCGGTTACGCCTATGACCCGAAGACTGGCCCGCGTACGGTGCAGGCGCTGAAATAGGCCTACCTGTTGAATGGCTGCCATGGAGGAATCCACCACATAACAGACGCAATGCTCAGCTCGGAGCACGGCCAGATCCGTGGGCCATTCCAGTTGGTGGGAATTGCAGCGCACAACGGGCAAACCGGAAGCGGGCAGATACTTGAGCCCTTCTTCTTCACATATGAGGGCGCTAGCTCCTTTGGCCACAGCCTCTCCCACATGACGATTGCCATGCGTCCGTTCTCCGGGTAGGGCCGCAAAGAGGGCCCCCGGTATCACCTGCCGACTGTCAGATACAGCACTGGTGATGGGAATGGGCAGGAGTTCCCAGGGCGGTGCCTGACCCGTCAGGGCTTGCCAAAGAGTGTGATGGGTGATGTGGGTAGGGATAGCTGTATTCACGCCAGAAGCTTCATGGGTTCAGACAGGAGAATGGCGTGGTTTTGGCCCGATCAGGTGATGAGGGCATCCAGGCCGCATTACTCGCCCCCGCATTGGCATATACCCGTGGGTGACAAGAGGGAGGCACATTCATGTATTGCAAAATGCGTTGGGCCATACGGCTAAAGGTGGGCGCGGCATTCTGTGAGCCCCACACAGCCACATTGTGGTCGGGATCGGGATCATTGAGGATGATTAACACCAAAATACGAGGGTCATCGGCTGGTGCAAACCCGGCAAAACTGGCGGTGACTACATCCTCGGCATAAGCGCCAATCCGTTCCGGATCCGGCACCTGAGCGGTACCGCTCTTGCCGGCCACACGATAACCAGGTACCTGGGCCAGAAACACTTCTTCCTCTACCGTTGCCACCATCATTTCTGTTACGGTTTGAGCTGTAGCCGGACGAATGACCGCTTGGCGCAGGGGCGTAGGGTTAAAGGTTGTGATATTTTCACTATTGATCCGGTGCTGTACCACATAGGGTTGCATGAGGTCGCCCCCATTGGCAATCACGTTGAGGGCATTGGCCATTTGTATGGGTGTGCAGTTGATGCCCTGCCCAAACGAATTGGCTCCAAGGTCGGTGATATTCCAATTGGCCGTACCTGGGTACTTGTCTTTCAGACTGCCGTTGAATTCATGGGCCAAGTCAATTCCCGTTACCTCACCTAATCCGAAGTCAAAGAGATATTCGTAGTAGTCCTTGGGTCCGATCCGGTCTACTGCAATCTCGGCGATAATGGTATTAAGGGATTTTGCCAGAGCCTCGGTAGTTGTTACCTCTCCTTCCTTACGTTCTTCGCTATTCCGAATCACCGTATGGTCGCCAATGAAGTATTGGCCCGAGTCGAAGAAAGTGTCATCTGGCTTGACAACTTCCAGGTCAATCCCGGTAGCGATGGTCAGCACTTTGAAGACAGAACCCGGTTCATAAACTCCCGTGACTGCCAGGTTGACCAGATTGGTTGAAGACGCGTCGATCTGGTCTAGGGCGCCCGGATTGAAGTCGGGGAAATTCGCCATAGCCAAGATGGCTCCAGTCGCAGGTTCCATCACCAGTGCAGAGCCCCCTTGTCGCACCTTGTAACGCACAATGGCTTCTTGCAGTTCCTCTTCCACAATATATTGGATGGTACGATCGAGAGTGAGTACGAGATCGCCTCCCATGTGGGAAGGAACATATCGGCGCATTTCTGGAGACAGGACCGAAATCGGTTCAGACGCCTGAAGGAGGTTCACCTCACCTCTCAGGAATTTCTGGTAATAGCTTTCGATACCGTTTACGCCTTCCCGATCCATGTTTACCAGACCTAGGACATGGCTTCCCAGAGGCCCCTGTGTATAGTATCGGATCGGCTCCCTTTCCAGACGGAAATGGCGGAAGAAGTCGAAGTCAGCGGTGTCACCTTCCAGATCCGTGCGCAAGCCCAGTTCCTGCATGACTTGCTGCAAACTGGGTTCGGGATCGCCTGTAAGGGCAGTTGAGTCCGCCGACATGAGCGGTTCAAGCAAATCCTCCAATTGGGTTCGCGCCGCATCATCTCCTCGCTTGTACAATTCCCACAGCCGGGCAGCCAAATCTCCCTTTCGCTGCAGCGAGTCCAGATACTGTCCGGTTGCCAAATGCAAACCTTCGGTCAAAACCACGAAAGAATAGATCGGTTGCGGTTCCCTGTCGCCTTGCGTGGCCCTTGCTTGTGCTTCCCGTTGTCGTTGGTGGAAAGCGGTCAATTCCGATTGCAGTTTGGTGTCAAGAATGTCTTGGTTCTGGCTTGTAACCCTTGCCACCAGGTTGGAAACTGCTCCCCGGTAGTGGGCAGGCATATCCCCCAGATCAGGAATCACAACCTGATATGTCCAGACATCACCCGCCAGTAATTCCCCCCGCGAATCAGTAATGACTCCCCTTGTAGGAATCGTGTACAGGTGGCGATCAATAAAACTGTCCGTATTCTGGCTGTTGTGCAGGATCAGCTGAAAGTGTACCAGGCGGGCCACAACCAGCAAGGCAAACAGACCGGCGGGCAGAAAAACCAGTCCCATGCGCCTGGCTCGAGTGGGAATCAGATCACCCCATGAATAACGGGGTGCTACAGGATTCTGGAAATTCCTCATTGTGCCACTCCCACTTAAGGGCTCGCAACATTGGCCGAATCCAGGAGACGTTGCCAGAAAGATCTGGTTTCGTCTTCGGGGGGTAAGGGCGGTGGGACCTCATGAATTTCAGGGGGCATGAGGGAAAACGCTTCCAATTGCTTCACCCATTCCATCAGTTGCTCCTGAAGTCCAATACCCAGGATGTCGATGTGTTTGCTGACGGTTTGAATTCGTTCGTCGGCCGAAGGCGGAGCATCACGCCGACCTTGCGGTGAGGACTGTACCGGGGCCAGCGTAGTGGCAAGCGGGGGTGACGGATTCAGCCAGATTGTCTGGTGTTGGGGAATGAATTTACTCTTTACCGCCCAGAAATACACCTGGTTCAAATCGACTTCCTCTCCAATGCGGTAAAGCAATTCCGTATTTATCTGCTGCTGCCGAGTGTACTCCAGCTCTATACGGGCGAGTTGAATTCGGGATTCGGCAATACGGTAAGTCTTGTATACGTTGAGCAGACAGCCGAAGGCGATAGTACCCAGAAAAACGGCCCACCATCCCACCAGGGGCAAGTTGAAGGTGAAGGCCATCATACGCCTAGTGCGAGTCTGTGGCACCGGATTCTGAAGGCGTTGCCAAGGTAAGCCAGTCGAGCGCAGGAAGACGCGATTCATGCTTGACGCACTCGGTTACTTTCTCGATTTCTCGGCTACCCGAAGGCGAGCTGATCGACTGCGCGGGTTGGCGGCTTTTTCTCTTGGGTTTGGTCTGAGAGCTCCACGGGTCAACAAGGCAATCTGAGGTACGGGAAGCGCCTGCTGGTCAGTCTTGGCATATTTGTTGACGGCAATACGCCGGCTGTTGGATTGAAAGAAACGCTTGACCAATCTGTCTTCCAGGCTGTGAAAAGCGACTATGAATAGGCGTCCTCCAGGCGTCAGCAGGTTCAAGGCTTGGGGCAAGACTTTCTGCAACTGTTCCAGTTCGTCATTTACCTCGATGCGCAAAGCCTGAAAGGTTTTGGTGGCCGGATGGATTCGGGCATAGCCCCGTTGGGGTATGACGTTACGTACTACCTCTGCCAACCGCGCTGTAGATCCAATCGGCCGAGAAGCAACTATGGCTTGAGCCACGCGTCGCGCATGTCGTTCCTCTCCCACGGAGAAGAGCAAGTCAGACAGTTCAGCTTCTGGCCAAGTATTAACAATGTCTCCTGCCGTGCGAAACTGGGTCTGATCCATGCGCATGTCCAGCGGACCATCGCGTCTGAGGGAAAAACCACGATCTGCTGTATCGATCTGGTGGGAACTGTAGCCGAGATCCAGGAGGATGTTGTCTACTGGGGCAAAATCGTAGGCACAGGCAATGTCTTGCAGCTGGCCAAAATCGGCATGGACCAGTTTGACCTGCTCCTGAAGCTGTAACGCCTGCAGTCGATGTCGGGTACGCTGCAGAGCTTCTTTGTCACGGTCGAGGGCGAGGACCTGACCGGCGGCATCGGCTACTTGGAGGAATTGGATCGTATGGCCACCGTCCCCGACGGTACAGTCCAGCAATCGGGGGCTATTCTGTAAGTTGAAACGGCTTCTAATTTCCTCCACGAAGACAGGCTGGTGGAACTCCGCAACAGGCGGAATAGGCTTGGTATCACCTGAGGCTGCGGTGCCAGCTAGCCGGGACTGGAAACGATTGGGTGAAAACCAGAATGTGTGGGCCTTGTCTAAAGGCACCACGGTATTGGGGGAAAACAACAAACCCTCCCGCCAGGTTTCCATGCAAGTAACGATGCGGCGGAACCACAGCAAGCGTTGGGGACGCCCCACTTTGGGCACCATTCAACTGCTGCAAGGAACTATAAATAATACTGGCATTCCTTTTTACAGTCAAATCAGCTCTAAGATAACAAGTATGTCGGACCAATAACCGATCAGGAAAGCAATGTTTGCTTTCCTGATCGGTTGGCAGGCGCCTGGATTACTTGCGAAGTGAGATAGAAGGTAGGAACGAAATTCAACTGGTCATATGTATTTCATTTCAGACAAGGCACATCGCTCCGCCGAGGACGGGCACCCGCTTCGTCCTTATTCGATGCAAATGGTTCGCCCCCTTGATCTTCCCACAGAACTGTGATATACTGCCCGTCTATGCTCTCGGCACGCATGGGTGGGCTTGTGCGCCTGTCCTGCTGGTGTGCCGTGACAAACTGTTCATAGGGGAGCCCCATGCCACGCAATCTCTTGTCAGCAGTCACTACAGGCAGAAAGCAGCGCAATGTTAGCGGGCCAGCTAAACCGGATCTCAGGGCAATTCGCCACACTACTCTGAATTTCCTTTCCTGAATGAAGCGCCGTATGCGTTTCATTCTTCTAAGCTTTTTTCCCAAACTTTCTTTGTCAATGCCTTGGCGTGTACCAAGGTCAGTGCAGAGCGCGTGAAGATTCGTGCCGGCCGGCCGCATGCGGCAGCCAATCGCAGAGGAGATATGCAGGAATGACCCAAAATATGGCCTTGAGCAACGGAACGGGCCAACGCAAGTCCTATGCCCGGATTCCGGTGGCTTTACCCCTACCAAATCTGATTGAAGTCCAGCGCCAGAGTTTCGAATGGTTCAAGGAAACAGGCCTGAAAGAAATATTCGATGAGTTTCCTCCCATCCAAAGCTACGGCAAACAGTATGAATTGCGGCTGGGAACTTATCGTTTTGAAGCGTCTGAATACGACGAAGAAACCTGTCGCCTCAAGGACAAGACTTTTGCGGCCCCCCTCAAGGTGGAAGTCAGCCTACTGAACAACAGTACTGGCGAAATTACGGAACAAGAGGTATATCTGGGTGATTTCCCCATGATGACCCAGTCGGGTACCTTCATCATGAACGGGGCGGAACGCGTTGTAGTCAGTCAGCTCTTGCGTTCGCCCGGCGTGTATTTTTCCAAGGTCATTGATCGCTCGTCAGGACGCGCCTTGGCGACTGCCAAGGTAGTACCCAGCCGCGGCGCCTGGCTGGAATTTGAGACGTCGAAACGTAACGAAATCACCTTGAAGGTAGATCGGAAACGCAAGCAGTCGGTGACGATCCTGATCCGAGCCCTGGGTTTTGGCACCGATGATGAAATCCGCGAGCTATTCGCCGATGTTGATACGGATCCGGAACATGGCTTCATCGAAGCCACCCTGGACAAGGATCCTATTGCCCCGGTAGTCAATGGCGAGGAAGGTATCAGGGAAGCGCAAATTCGCTTCTTTTCCAATCAGCGGCCCAGTGATCCGGCCAAACCGGATGCTGCCCGCCGGTTTCTGGAAGAGACTTTCTTTGACTCCCGCCGCTATGATCTGGGCCGAGTAGGACGGTACAAGCTCAATCAGCGCCTGGAGCGTGAGGAACCCGTAGCGGAGCGAACACTGACCCGGGACGATCTGATTTCGATTGTCAAGCGCATGATCCTGATTAATAATGGCAAGGCCAGTACCGATGTCATGGATCATCTGGGCAATCGCCGGGTCAACACGGTAGGGGAACTGCTCCAGAATCAGGTACGCCTGGGTTTGGCGCGCATGGAGAAAGGGGTGCGGGACCGCATGTCCGTCAAGGACGCCGACCAGATGGTGCCGACTCAGCTCATGAATGCCAAGTTGGTGCTAGGTGCGGTCAAGGAATTCATGGGAGGCAGCCAGCTGAGCCAATTCATGGATCAGACCAACCCCCTGTCCGAGCTGACCCACAAGCGTCGCTTGAGCGCTCTGGGGCCTGGAGGGCTCAAGCGCGAAAGAGCTGGAGTGGACGTAAGGGACGTGCACTTCAGTCACTACGGACGTATCTGTCCCATTGAGACTCCGGAAGGTCCCAATATCGGCCTGATTGGCTACTTGGGCTCCTATGCCCGCATCAATGCGCTGGGCTTCATTGAGACACCCTATCGGCCCGTACATAATGCTTTGCCCGGGCGTATTCGAGACTTGGTCGGGCGAACATTGCGGGAGGATGTCCTCAACGGTAGGGGAGAACTGATAGCAGCGTCAGACACCTTGCTTGATGAGGAAACTGCGCGCAAGATTACGGCCTCTCGCCGGGGTCGGCCAGTCAAGGTATGGCCATTTGTTGGTGATGACATCGTCTATATGTCCGCCGATGAAGATGAAAAGGTAGCTATTGCCCAAGCGTCTACCAGACTCAACGCGCGCATGGAGTTGCTGAACGAATATCCATCGACCCGGAAGGCGGATCAGTTTCCGCATACCCCCGTGGATCAGGTGGAATTCATTGACGTATCACCCCAGCAGATCGTGGGCATCAGTGCTTCCCTGATTCCCTTTCTGGAACATGATGACGCCAACCGGGCACTGATGGGTTCCAATATGCAACGCCAGGCGGTTCCGCTCATCCGGGCGGAAGCGCCTTTGGTGGGTACGGGGGTGGAATTCCAGACGGCTGTTGATTCCGGACAAGTGGTGGTAGCCAGTCAGTCAGGTACTGTCACGCGGGTCGGTGGCCGGATGGATATCGTGGATGGACAGGCAACGTGCATTCATGAAATCTGTATTCTGTCTGATGACGGAAGCGAGCAAACGTATCCATTACGGAAGTACAACCGTAGCAATCAGAGTACCTGTATTGATCAATGGCCCGTAGTCTACAAAGGCCAGCGGGTCATGGCAGGCCAGGTCATCGCGGATAGTGCCAGCACTGAGGGTGGCGAACTGGCTCTGGGGCACAATGTGCTCGTGGCCTACATGAGCTGGGAAGGCGGCAATTACGAAGATGCCATTCTGGTCAGTGAACGACTGATCCAGCAAGACAAATTCACTTCTATTCACATTGAACGCCACGAAGTTACCGCCCGGGAGACAAAGCTGGGTCTGGAGGAAATCACCGATGATATTCCCAATGTAGGCCCGGAAGCACGCCGCAATCTGGATGAAAATGGCATTATTCGCATTGGGGCCAAGGTTACCGGAGGCGACATTCTGGTAGGGAAGATTTCACCCAAGGGAGAAACTGTTCTCACTCCAGAGGAAAAGTTGCTTCGAGCCATTTTTGGCGACAAGGTGCGGGAAGTGAAAGACACTTCCATGCGCCTGCCGAATGGCCAGCGGGGCAAGGTAGTCGATGTCAAGGTGTTTGACCGCAAGGACCATCACGACTTGCCAGCCGGAACAGAGAAGGCCGTGCACGTCAATGTGGCCCAGCGGCGTAAGCTGACAGAAGGGGACAAGATGTCCGGCCGCCATGGCAACAAAGGGGTAATCTCCAAAGTAATTCCCGTGGAGGATATGCCCCATCTGGAAGATGGCACCCCGGTCGATATCATTCTCAATCCCATTGGTGTGCAAGGCCGTATCAACCTGGGCCAGATTCTGGAAAACCATCTGGGTTGGGCAGCGGACCGCATCGGTTTTAAAGTGTCAACCCCTGTGTTTGATGGGGCGCGTCAGGAACAGATTGAAGCCGAGCTGGCACGGGCCTGGCTTACGGATCGGGCCTGGCAAATTGTTAATGAGCGAGCCTGGGAATGGGTGACCGAGCTCGGTATCGCCGAAACCGAGCTGGAAGACCAGGAAGAGGTGCACTTTTTCTATCTCGCTCACTGGCTGTCACCCGAGACCTATGACATGGATCGGGTCTTTACCGATTATGCCTTTGCCCGCCGGGCCACAGTGCGCGAGTGGCTCAAGGAAGAAGGTTACGATCCGGAAACTATCTTGCCTCAGGATTACACACACCAGAGCACATCCGCCCAGGACGACTTGCTGGCTATTGATGTGGCGTATCGGGAATGGCTGCGGCTGCATTGTGGAGCGCGTACCACCCTGAGCGGGAAAGACCTGCATGCCTTGGCCCATGAGCGATCCCGTGATTTGGGCCAGCCTCTGCCGACTACGGGCAAGCAAATCCTTTACGATGGCAAGTCGGGCGAACCGTACCTGCAACCGGTGACCGTAGGTATTTCCTATATGCTCAAGCTGTTGCATCTGGTGGAGGACAAGGTTCATGCCCGGAGCACCGGTCCCTATAGCTTAGTTACCCAGCAACCTCTGGGTGGCAAGGCCCAGAACGGGGGACAGCGTTTTGGCGAGATGGAGGTATGGGCCCTGCTGGCCTATGGTGCGGCCTACACGCTACAGGAAATGCTGACGATAAAGTCGGATGACACCAGTGGCCGGGTGAATACCTATCAGTCTATTGTCAAGGGCGAGGAGATTCAGAGTCCGGGTATACCCGAAAGCTTTCGGGTCTTGGTCAAGGAACTGCAAAGTCTGGGTCTGTCCCTGGAGGTAACGACCAGCAAGAGGGAGACCTTGCAGTTTGGCAAGGAAGATACCGCCGTGCGATTGCCCAATCTGGGTAACGGTCTGATGCTTACCAAGATGTTCAATTCCTAGGCAACAGACAGCTGGCAACGAAAGAGAACCCCGGCATGAGACCGGGCAGAGGAATATAAGGAGAATGCAATGGATTTGGGCAATTTCGATCTGATTCGTATTTCCCTGTCTTCCCCCGACCAGATTGAGGAATGGAGCTACGGTGAAGTCCTCAAACCGGAGACCATCAATTACCGGACCCTGAAACCGGAAAGGGATGGCCTCTTTAGCGAACGGATCTTCGGGCCTGAGAAAGATTGGGAATGCAGTTGTGGCAAATACAAGCGAGAACGATACAAGGGTATCGTTTGTGACAAGTGCGGAGTAGAGGTGGCCAGCAACCGTGTACGCCGGGAACGTATGGGCCACATCGAGTTGGCTTCCCCTGTCAGCCATTCCTGGTATGCCAAGGGTAGTCCTTGCCGACTGGGCCTACTGCTGGACATCAGTGCACGGGACTTGGAAAGGGTCCTCTATTACGCCATGTATATCGTCACGCGGGTCAATGAAGATGCCCGGAAACGCTATATCGTACGGCGCGAAAAGGAACTGGCGCTAAATCTGACCAAATTACAAGCGACCACGGCGGCCGCTATCGACGAAGCAGAAACCGTACATGCCGAGAAACTTCAGAAAATCTCCCATGTGCGGGATGGAGAGCTGCAGGCTCTCGATGAAGATATCGAAGCCCGTTCAGGCGAGGCGATTCGGGAAGCACAGGCGCTGATCCAATGGATCGAGAACCGGAAAGGTACCCCCGCGGAAGAAGTCCAAAGCCTTTCCTGGATTGACGAAGTGATTATTGCCGAAGGAGATGAGATCGATCCAGCCCTGGAGACTGCCATCAATGAGCATGTGCAGAACTTCGTCGAGTCACTGGCCCTCGAATCGGCCAAACGCAAGGAGGAAATTCTGCAACAAACCGAAGTGGCCGTTGATGAGCAGCGACAGGCTCTGGAGGAATTAACGGCGACCCTTAATGGCAATGAGCGAGCCGAACGCGAGAGATATATTGCCAGTATGGAAGAGGCTCTGGATCCTCTCAAGAATATCCAGGCCCGGGATCTGAAGTCGGACCAAGAATATCGCACCATGGTGCGGCACTATGGCAATACTTTCGAGGCCGGGATGGGGGCCGAAGCCATATTGGAGCTCTTGAAACAGATTGATCTCGACGATCTGGCGAGAGAGATGCGTGACATCATTCGGACCTCCAAGAGCGAGCAGAAGCGGACCAAGGCGGCTAAACGTCTACGGGTCGTGGAGGATTTGCGCAAGAGTGGCAATCGGCCCGAATGGATGATTCTGACCCGGTTGCCCGTAATTCCCCCTGAATTGCGGCCTATGGTGCAACTTGATGGCGGGCGCTTTGCCACAAGTGACCTGAATGATTTGTATCGGCGCGTTATCAACCGGAACAACCGCCTCAAGAGATTGTTGGACCTCAACGCTCCGGTCGTAATCGTGCGTAATGAGAAGCGAATGCTCCAGGAAGCTGTAGACAGCCTGATCGATAATCGCAAACGGAATCGCACCACGGCCAACCGGAACCAGAAACATCCCCTGAAGAGCCTGACGGATATGCTCAAGGGCAAGCAGGGACGGTTCCGTCGCAACCTCTTGGGCAAACGGGTTGACTACTCCGGTCGTTCCGTGATTGTGGTTGGACCGGATCTCAAGCTGCACCAAGCTGGCATACCCAAGCGTATGGCCTTGGAACTCTTCAAGCCATTTGTCATTGAACGGCTCGTTAACAGCAGTACAGCAGCCAACGTACGTCAGGCTAAGTCCATGATCGAGAGTGCGGAAGACGATGTCTGGGATGTGTTGGAAAAGATCTGCAATGAGCGACCCGTGCTTCTCAATCGCGCTCCAACTTTGCATCGGCTGGGGATCCAGGCCTTTGAAGTCAAGCTTATTGAAGGCAGCGCCATTCAGCTCCACCCTCTGGTTTGCACGGCCTTCAACGCCGATTTTGATGGGGATCAGATGGCGGTGCATGTCCCTCTGAGCCAACAGGCAGTCAAGGAAGCTCGCGATCTGATGCTTTCTACTCGGAATTTGCTCAAGCCTAGTAGCGGTGAACCCATTATCAGTCCGACCAAGGATATGGTGATGGGTATGTTCTATCTGACACTGATGGAGGATGAAAATCGGCCGGCCGAGACCCTGAAGCGTTATCCCAACCAAGACCAGGCCCTCTATGCCCATGATATGGGCCATATTGACCTGCGGGAACCCGTTCTGGTTCGAATCCGGCCCTTTGTCACAGAGACCCCGCTGGAGGCTCTCGACCTGAATCCGCGCTGGGTGCGGGCGTTGCAAGCCCATGGCCTGGAAAGCGCCGAGCAAATGCAAAAGGCCATCGGTGATGATCCGGGGGCCTTTGTCCGCGAGGTGAAGGATTTCGGTCCCGTGGCCATGCAGGAATGCCTGGCCGCCCTTGAAGTAGCTGATCTCAAAGACGAAACGCTGGAGGCTCTCGAATTCACGCGTACGACAGTGGGGCGAATCATTTTTAACCAAGCGCTGCCTCCCCAAATGGGATTCGTGAACACATGCCTGGACAAAGGAGGAGTGAACGACGTCATTCACCAGTGTTACCTTGCCATGGGAATGGAAACCACGGCAGAAGTGGCAGACAGGATCAAGGAACTGGGTTTTCATTACGCTACTGTATCTGGCATCACGATGGCTGTCTCAGATCTGAAAGTACCAGATGCCAAGCAGGCGGTTATTGAGGAAACCCAGGACCGAGAGGCACGTCTGGAAGCCCAGCACCAGCGTGGACTCCTTACCAGTCTGGAATGGGAAAACAAGCGGATTGAGGCTTGGTCCAACGCCACCACCGTGGTCACAAATCACATCCGTGACTCTCTTAATCCCCTTAACAATGTGGGGGCCATGTCTATTTCCGGGGCCGCCAAGGGTGGGTACAACACCATCAACCAGCTGTCGGGCATGCGGGGGCTTATGTACGATCCTAACGGACGCATTATCCCCATGCCCATTCGTTCCAGTTTCCGTGATGGCCTAACGACCATGGAATACTTCATCAGTACCCATGGATCTCGCAAAGGGCTGGCGGACACAGCGCTACGCACGGCCGACGCAGGTTATCTGACTCGAAGGCTAGTGGACGTGGCGCAGGATGTGATCATTTCCCATGAAGATTGTGGCTCGCCCAACGGCATTTTGGTGGATATTCAGCAGTTGCCGGACGATCGATATCTCTCTCGCGTAGCGGGCCGTTGCCTGGCACAGGATGTACGTGATCCAGCTACCGGTGAAATCCTCTTTGCCCGTAACGATCTGATTGAGGAGCCGGAAGCAAGACAATTGCGGGAAAAGGCAGTGGACCAGATCGAGATTCGTACTCCCCTGACCTGTGAATCCCGGTTTGGCCTTTGTCGCCAATGTTACGGATCAAACCTTGCCTCTGCCCAGATGGTCATGATGGGAGAGGCGGTAGGCATCATTGCAGCCCAGTCCATTGGCGAACCAGGTACCCAACTGACGCTACGTACCTTTCATACCGGGGGCGTAGCTTCCTCCGATGACATTACGCGGGGCTTACCTCGGGTGGAAGAGCTCTTCGAGGCTCGAAAGCCGAAAGGGGAAGCAGTGATCAGCGAAATTGACGGTACGGTATCAACGTACTGGGAAGGCGAAGTCCGCATGCTGAAAGTAAGCCGGGTGGACGAATTGACCCGAGAGTTGCCCATCCCTGCGCAGGGATGGAATATTTGCGTGCAACAGGGAGATGCGGTCCAGTCGGATACCGTGGTGGCCATCCAGGACGAGGCAGCGGAGGATGTACCGGCCGAGAGTCATGTAATGCGGGCGGGCATGGAGGGTACGGTGAATCTGCCCACAGTCAAACAGGCTTCCGACCATGTTACCCTGATTGTCCGTCGCGAGGACGTACAGGAATGGGAATCCGAAATTCCGGCCCACACCAATCCTTTGGTACCGGATGGAGCCCAGGTTTATTCAGGGCAGCAGCTAACAGCAGGTGCCTTGTCTCCCAGTCGCATTCTGGAAATTCAGGGCCGGGAGGCTTGCCAACTGTACATTCTGGATGAAGTCCAGAAGGTTTATAACGATCAGGGCGTCCAGATCCATGACAAGCATATTGAAGTAATTCTGCGTCAGTTGTTGCGCCGGGTTCAGGTTAAGGCGACCGGCGATACGGATTTTCTGCTTGGTGAATACGTAGATCGGTACCGATTTGAGGATGTCAACAATCTCGCGCTGGAGAATAACAAGAAGCCTGCCCAAGGCATGCTGGTGATTTTGGGTATGACACGGGCAGCGCTCATGACGGAAAGCTTCCTGGCAGCCGCCAGTTTCCAAGAGACGACCCGTGTCCTGACCGATGCCGCGATCAAGGGACAGGAGGATCGGCTGCGGGGCCTGAAGGAAAACGTGATTCTGGGGAAATTGATTCCGGTGGGTACTGGCTTCAACAGCCGCCTTGAGACGGAAGCCCGGGAAGGCGATGGACGCGCTGAATTGCATCTGGCCGATAACCAGGGTGAACTGGCTCTCGACCAGAAATTGCTGCAGGAACTGACAGAATCTGATCTGTTTGCCACCATGAATATCGGCGAACTGGACTCCCTGCAACATGTGGGCCTGGACCAGGAAGACATGGATGAGGGGGAGGACAATGCTGCACTGGATGGCGATGAGGAAGAAGTGGAGGTCAATGAAGCCCGTGGCTTGGTATAGGTCACACGGGATTTGACCTGAAACGGGGGAATACCCCATACTGTTGGTTTGTCTCGAAATCGCGCGAGGAAACTTGTGCGGTTCCATGTCATGGATTGCGGAGGTTGCCTTGCCCACCATCAACCAGCTTGTTCGCAAAGGGCGCAAGCCCAAACCCAAGAAGATGACCGCTCCTGCCTTGCGGATTTCTCACAATACTTTGACAGGGCGAACGAGTTCGAGTAAGACCGGCAATCCCCAGAAACGGGGAGTCTGTACGCTGGTCCGCACGACTACCCCCCGTAAGCCCAATTCGGCGTTGCGCAAGGTGGCTCGGGTGCGTTTGACCAACGGTATGGAAGTGACTGCCTATATTCCCGGTGAAGGACACAACCTGCAGGAGCATAGCGTAGTTCTGATCCGGGGTGGTGGCGTGCGGGATTTGCCTGGTGTGCGCTACCAGATCGTGCGGGGCGCCTTGGACGCAACAGGGGTGGACAACCGAAAACGGGGACGTAGTCGGTATGGGGCCAAGAAAGCCAGCTAAGCTATAACATTCTGGTTCAGGATACAGGATCAAAACCATGCCAAGACGCAATAGACCTCCCAAGCGGGATATCGCACCGGATCCGCGCTATGGGTCGGTGGATTTGGCCAAATTCATTAACAATCTCATGTTAAACGGGAAGAAATCGGTGGCTACGCGCATTGTCTATACGGCGCTGGATATCATCGAACAGCGGCAGGGGCGCCCCGGTCTTGAGGTTTTTGAAACTGCCATGGAACGGGCCATGCCGCAAGTTGAAGTACGTCCGCGCCGGGTGGGTGGTGCTACCTATCAGGTTCCCATTGAAGTGCGTTTTGAACGCAAACAGGCCTTGGGTATGCGCTGGCTGATTACCCACGCCCGGAATCGGGGAGGAAAGGATATGGCTAACCGTCTCGCCGCTGAACTGATGGAGACGGCCAACAATGACAGTGCCACCACCAAGCGGCGTGATGACACCCACCGCATGGCGGAAGCCAATCGGGCTTTTGCCCACTACAGGTAATTCCGGCTACCCGGTTCCCAATCCTTTTTTGCTGCCTTCAATTCAAAGCACTCCGTAAGGTGTACGGCATCTGTGTGATTCCGCAGGTGTCGCGCACCTGATATGTGCTTGGCACTGAAACCAGTGATGCGAGCAAAATGCTATGAGTATTGACTATCCACTCAATCAGATCCGCAACATCGGAATCATTGCCCATATTGATGCCGGCAAGACCACGACAACAGAGCGCATACTCTTTTATTCCGGCCGCACCCACCGTATGGGAGAAGTTCACGAAGGTACGGCTGTGACGGACTGGATGGCCCAGGAACGGGAGCGGGGTATCACCATTACCGCTGCGGCTATTACCACCCTGTGGCGCCATACGGATACAGGCGAAGAGTGCCAGATCAACATTATCGACACACCGGGCCACATTGACTTTACAGCAGAAGTGCAGCGATGCTTGCGCGTGCTTGACGGTGGGGTTGTGGTCTTTGACGCTGTCGCAGGGGTGGAACCCCAGACGGAAACCGTCTGGCGCCAGGCTGACAACTACCGTGTGCCTCGCATCTGTTTCGTAAACAAGATGGATCGCGTGGGGGCCGATCTGGAGCGAACGATTCGCATGATGGAAGAGGCACTTGGGGCTAATCCGGTGGTGGTGCAGTGGCCTATCGGGTTGGAAGAAAACTTCCAGGGCGTTGTGGATCTTCTAACCTTAAGGGCTTATCTTTTTACCGACGAATTGGGTGCGCAACCCCAGACTGGACCGGTGCCGGCTGAATTGATACCCGAAGTACAGGCTGCTCGGGAAGCGATGATTGAAAAGATTGTCGAAACCAATGATGAGCTGATGCAGGTCTTTCTGGAAGATGACGTGATTGAAGCCTCAGATCTGGAGAGGGCTTTGCGAGAAGCCATCCTGCGTAATCAATTGGTGCCGGTACTTTGCGGAACAGCCTTGCGGAATAAAGGTATTCAGCCCTTGCTGGACGCCATTATCAGTTATTTGCCCAGTCCCCTGGATGTCGAAGCGGTGGTGGCCACCAACCCCGAAACCCGGAAACCTGTGGAGATTGCACCGGATCCTGGCGATCCGTTCGCCGCGCTGGTTTTCAAGGTGGTCACCGATCCCTACGTGGGGCGCCTCTCTTACATTCGTGTGTATGGGGGTTCTCTGACTGTGGGCGACACCGTGCACAACATGAATAAGGGGAAACGGGAACGCATAGGCCGCCTGATGCAGATGTATGCTGACAAGCGCGAGGAAATCGACCGTTGTCGAGCCGGTGACATCGCCGCCATCGTAGGACTAAAGCAGAGCTTCACGGGGGAAACTCTGTATGCGCGGGAGCGTCCGGTACGCCTCGAGTCGATTGATTTTCCCGAACCAGTAGTCCGGATTGCTGTAGAACCCAAAACGGCCGGGGATCAGGACAAGATGGGGCTGGCGTTAGGGAAGCTGGCAGAGGAGGATCCCACCTTCAAGGTGAGCTACGACGACAGTACCGGCCAAACCTTGATCAGCGGCATGGGGGAATTACATCTGGACATAATCGTCGACAGGATGCAACGGGAATTCCATGTTCAGTGTAATGTAGGTGAACCCCAGGTAGCCTACTGCGAGACTATTACCCGCTCTGTCGAGGCAGAGGGACGCTTTGTCCGCCAGACTGGCGGCCGGGGCATGTTCGGTCATGTGGTCTTGGTACTGGAACCAATGCCCGAAGGAGCAGGTTTCAACTTTGAATCCAAAATTGTGGGGGGGGCAGTTCCCCTGCAGTTTATACCCGCTGTCAAGCAAGGCATTGTCGAAGCGATGTCCAGTGGCGTATTGAACGGGTATCCCGTGGTAGATCTCAAAGCAACTCTGCTGGATGGTTCCTTTCACTCTGTTGACTCCAATGAACGTGCCTTTCACATAGCTGCCAGTATAGGATTTAAGGAAGGGATGGCCAAGGCCTCCCCCATCGTACTGGAACCGGTAATGCGGCTGGAAGTGGTGATTCCCGAAGTTTACACAGGGGACGTAATGGGCGACTTGACCAGCCGGCAGGGCCGAATATCCGATGTGCTACCCCACTCCCAAGGGCTGAACCAGATCCTGGCCAGCGTACCCCTCAAGAGCATGTTTGGCTATGCCACGACTCTGCGTTCAATGACCAGTGGAAGGGGGAATTTCTCCATGCAGTTTGATCGTTATGCTCCGTTACAAGTTCCGCGGTAAGACCTGACTATGTCGTCGATGGAACATGATGGATTGGACCAGACATTTTTTTGCAGTTCCGTCAAGGATTTGGATATACTGGTTGCTTTGTGATCCTGAACCCTACAGTAACTGTTCGGGCTATTAAGTTCAGTTTGGACAGGGCAAGTGAGGAACGGAGAGCGGGAATTTTGGCAGGTGGAAAACCTACAAAAAACCGAGCAGTGGAGGTACCCGAGAAAAGGTCATGGCAAAGGTAGCATTTGAGCGAACCAAACCGCACGCGAATGTGGGCACGATTGGCCATGTTGATCATGGCAAGACCACCTTGACCGCTGCGATCACGAAGGTGTTGTCCTTGAAAGGGTTGGCGGAATTCGAGGCCTTTGAACAGATTGACAATGCCCCGGAAGAGCGCGAGCGAGGCATCACGATTGCCATCGCCCATGTGGAGTATGAATCGGACGCCCGCCACTACGCTCACGTTGACTGCCCGGGCCATGCGGATTACATCAAGAACATGATTACCGGGGCTGCCCAGATGGATGGCGCTATTCTGGTGGTGTCCGCGCCGGATGGGGCAATGCCCCAAACCCGGGAACATATCTTGCTGGCTCGTCAGGTTGAAGTGCCAGCGATGGTCGTTTTCCTGAACAAAGTCGACATGATGGATGATGAGGAGTTACTGGAACTGGTAGAAATGGAACTCCGCGAGCAGCTGGATGAATACGAATTTCCGGGAGATGATACACCGGTGATTCGCGGATCGGCTTTGGCGGCTCTGGAATCCACGAGTGAAGACCCTGATGCCCCGGAATACGAATGCATCTGGGAATTGATCCGGGCTGTTGATGAATATATTCCCCAGCCAGTTCGCGATGTGGATCAGCATTTCCTGATGCCCATTGAAGACGTATTCTCCATCAAGGGCCGTGGCACGGTGGTCACGGGCCGGATTGAACGCGGTGTCATCCATCCCATGGAGGAAGTGGAGATCATCGGGATCAAGGAAACCCAAAAGACGACGGTAACGGGCGTCGAAATGTTTCGGAAATTGCTGGACGAAGGCCAGGCCGGAGACAACGTGGGCTGCCTGTTGCGCGGCATAGACCGCACCGAAGTGGAACGGGGTCAGGTCTTGGCGGTACCCGGCAGTATCACCCCACACCGCAAATACAAGGCCGCCGTTTACGTTTTGCGAACGGATGAGGGGGGCCGCCACAAGCCTTTCTTCCCTGGCTACAGACCTCAGTTCTATATTCGGACCCTGGATGTTACCGGCGTGATTAATTTGCCGCAGGGGGTGGATATGGTCATGCCAGGGGACAACGTGGAAATGGAAGTGGAACTCATATCTCCCGTTGCCTTGGAAACCGGGTCCCGGTTTGCGATTAGGGAAGGTGGACGGACGGTTGGGGCTGGTTCCATCACCGAGATTCTGGACTAGGAAAGCATGAAGGGAGCGGAAATCCGCTCCCCATTTTTGTCACGAGGACTTGCATGCCACCCCGACCTACTATTCGCATCAAACTGAAGGCTTTCGATCACAGGTTGTTGGATGCCTCCGCCAGCCAGATTGTGGAGGCGGCAGAGAGGTCAGGGGCCCAGGTTATTGGGCCTGTACCGCTGCCCACCCGCATTGAAAAGTTCACGGTTATCCGCTCGCCTTTCAAAGACAAGGACAGTCGTGAACAGTTCGAAATTCGCACACACAAGCGTTTGATTGATGTTGTGGACCCTGTGCCGCGTACCAGTGAAAGTCTAACCAAGCTTACGCTCCCCGCTGGTGTGGATGTGGAGATCAAGTTGTAGGGCTCTGAGTCCACAGAGGCAGCCGATGAAAGAGATAATGGGCCGCAAGGTCGGCATGACACAGGTTTTTGATACGGACAGCGGACGCGCCATTCCGGTAACCGTGATCAAGGCAGGGCCCTGTTGGGTGACCGCCATTCGTACCCAGCAGGCAGACGGCTATGACGCCGTGCAACTGGGTTTTGAAGAGGTACCTGACAGCAAGCTGACCCGAGGTGAATTGGGCCATTTGAAGAAACATGGTGGCAAGTCTCTGCGACACTTGCATGAAGTTCGTCTGCACGAGCCATCCTCCATATCTGCAGGGGTCAAGGTGACTGTGGACATGTTCGCCGAAGGTGAATATGTTGACGTCACGGGGATCAGCAAAGGCAAGGGTTTTACGGGTGCTGTGAAGCGCTACGGTTTTGCGGGAGGTCCCAAGACTCATGGCCAGAGTGATCGTCATCGGGCCCCGGGATCCCGGGGTGCGGGTACCACCCCAGGGCGTACTTTCAAGGGATCACGAGGACCAGGACACATGGGCCACGCGAAAGTCACCATTCTCAGTCAGAGGGTAACCTTGGTGGACCCTGAGCGGGACTTGCTGGCTATTCGCGGAGCAGTACCGGGGCCTCGGGATGGACTGGTAGTGATTCGGGCTGCCGTCAAAAAGAACACCTTGGCGTAGCAGGCACGGATAAGAACATTATGAAAGCCAACTTGGTGAATGTGGCTGGCGAAGTCGTGGGCGATTTCGAATTGGCCAGCGCCGTCTTTGAAGCAGATATCAATCGCGGCCTGATGCACCAGGCCTTGTTGCGCCAGCTGGCCAACGCACGGCTAGGTACGCATAAAGCCAAGACTCGCTCGGAGGTTCGTGGCGGTGGGCGCAAGCCCTGGCGCCAAAAGGGTACGGGGCGGGCCCGGCAGGGGACCATTCGGGCCCCGAATTGGGTTGGCGGCGGTACCGTATTCGGGCCGACCCCTCGTTCCTATGCCCAGTCAATGCCCAAAAGGATGCGCAGGGCTGCCGTACGTAGTGCCCTGTCGGCCCAGGCAGCAGCTGGGGCTATCCGCATTCTGGAAGAATTCGCCTTGCCTCAGCCCAAGACCGGGGCTGTACGGGATATGCTGACTGCCCTGGACATTCAGGATCAAAGAGTCCTGATACTTTATGCGTCCCGCAACGAGGAAGCCATGCGGGCTACCCGGAATCTGCGCCAGGTCACTCTGCTCCACTATATGTATGCGAATGTACGAGATGTACTGCAGTGTGACGTGATGCTGGTGAGCCAGGAGGCCATGGCGGGTCTCGTAACCTGGTTGGATGAGGCGGCAGCATGAACATTTACGACGTCATTAAGAATCCTGTCCTGTCTGAAAAATCCATGCAGGCGGAGACAGATCGCCAGTACATATTCCAAGTGGATCTGAAGGCCAACAAGCACCAGGTTCGGGAGGCAGTACAGCAGCTCTACGATGTAAGTGTGGATCATGTCAGGATTATGGTAGTACCCGCCAAGACACGGTCCTTTGGCAATCGGGTTTTCATTCGACGTCCCAAATGGAAAAAAGCGATAGTTACCCTACCCGAGGGTGAGTCCATTAACCTCTACGAAGGTGACTGAAAGGGCCTGTCAGCATGCCTCTCAAGATTTACCAACCTACCTCGCCTGGCCGCCGGAACATGAGTGGGCCTTCCTTCGAGGAAGTGACCCGAAGTCGGCCTGAACGCTCGTTACTTTCCCCCCTGCACCGCAAGGGCGGCCGCAATAATCGGGGGGTTATAACGGTTCGTCACCGTGGCGGTGGGCATAAGAGACGGTATCGGCAGATTGACTTTCGCCGGGACAAGCAGGACATCCCCGCGCGGGTTCTTGCCGTGGAATATGATCCCAATCGGAGCGCGCGTATTGCCTTGTTGCAATATGAAGATGGGGAGAAGCGCTACATCCTGGCTCCGGAAGGACTGTTTATTGGTGATGAGATTATGTCCGGGCCCGACGCGGAAATTCTGCCCGGGAATACCATGCCCCTGCGCAACATACCCTTGGGTACCCAAATACACAACATTGAAATGTATCCAGGTCGCGGCGGCCAGTTGGCCCGCAGTGCAGGAACTGCAGCCCGGCTGGCGGCCAAAGAAGGCAATCTGGCCCACGTACGTTTACCCAGTGGAGAGGTTCGTCTCATTCACATGAATTGCCGGGCCTCTATCGGCCAGGTATCCAATGCCGAGCACGCCAACGTGTCGCAAGGGACAGCGGGGCGTAATCGGCGACGGGGGCGTCGCCCATCCGTGCGTGGCGTAGCCATGGATCCGGCATCTCATCCCCATGGCGGCGGCGAAGGACGTTCGCCCGTGGGTATGCCTTCCCCCAAGACACCTTGGGGGCAGCCGGCCATGGGCAAACGCACGCGCCGCAATCCCCGGACCGACGGCAATATTGTGCGCCGCCGGACGGTGCGCCGCTAACGATACAGGAGTGATACATGTCTCGTTCCCTCAAGAAAGGGCCCTATGTGGACCTCAAATTGCTCAAGAGAATTGAAGCCATGAATCAGGCCGGCGATCGTCGGGTGGTGCGGACCTATGCCCGTGCCACCACCATTTTTCCCCAATTCGTGGGGCACACGATTGCCGTACATGACGGCCGACGACATGTACCTGTGCTGATTACGGAAAACATGGTGGGTCACAAGCTGGGCGAATTTGCCCCTACCCGTTACTTTCGGGGACACCTGCGGGCTGAACGCAGTACTTCGGTGCGCTAGGACTACATGCAACGGGAGCCAAGTAAATGGAAGTCTCGGCCCAGGCCCGGTATACGGGGATCAGTGCCCGCAAAGCGCGGCTGGTAGTGAATGAGGTAAGGGGCATGCATGCCCTGGATGCCGTACAGATACTCAGGCTCATGCCACAGTCCACAGCCGGTGTCTTGGAAAGGACGATCCGAAGTGCCTTGTACAATGCCAGCGAGAATTTCGGCTTGGAACAGAATGACATGTATATCAAGACCATTTATGCTGACAAGGCGCCCCACCGGCGTTGGCGCCGCTTCGCTGGCCGCGGACGCTTTAAGCCCTGGAAACGGGGGTCATCACACATCACGGTCATTCTGGATGAAATGGATAGCGGCATGCAAGCCCGACGTGCGGCCATGAGAGGTGAATGATGGGACGTAAAGTACACCCTATGGGGTTTCGACTGGGGCTCATTAAAGAACATCGCAGTCGGTGGTTCGCAGAAGGGCGCGAATATGTTGACTTACTGGATGAAGATCGGGCCATCCGTACCACCATAATGGAACGGCTGCCTCGAGACGGGGCAGGTGTAAGTCATATAGAGATTGAACGGCAGTCTAATCAGGTTGAAGTTATTATCGAAACCGCTCGGCCGGGAGTCATTATTGGCCGGAAGGGCGCTACGGTCAACGAACTGCGTACATTGCTGATGAAGCTGACAAAAGGGGCCAGTGTCCGTATTGATGTCAAGGAGCTCGGCCGCCCCGATATGAGCGCCATATTGGTGGCACGCAATATCGGGGAGCAGTTGGTGAATCGCGTTAACTGGCGTCGCGCGATGCGTTCCGCCGGGCAGCGTGCCATGCGGCAGGGAGCTCAGGGATTCATGGTAACCGTGTCGGGTCGCCTCGGAGGCAGTGACATGGGACGCAAGGATACCTACCGGGAGGGCCAGATTCCCCGCCACACACTACGGGCCAATATAGATTATGGTACAGGCATTGCGGCGACCACCTATGGTGCGATTGGAATCAAGGTGTGGATTTACCATGGTGAAATCCTGCCTGGACAGGAATACCATACCCGTTATCGGGAAATGAACTAGCGAAATGGTAGCCTGTAACTCCGTACCACAGTTGCGTAACAGGAATCTTGTACTATGTTAATGCCCAGGCGACTCAAGCATCGAAAGACTCACCGGGGACGCATGCGCGGCATAGCGCAGCGGGGTAATTCAATCGATTTTGGCACTTATGCCCTCCAGGCCACAGAACCCCATTGGATTACGAGCCGACAGATTGAAGCCGCCCGTCGGGCCATCGTACGGTATGTCCGTCGAGGCGGCAAGCTCTGGATTCGGGTGTTCCCGGACAAGCCGGTGACGCAACGGGCGGCCGAAACCAGGATGGGTTCAGGCAAGGGCAATGTGGAATATTATGTGGCCGTGGTTAAACCGGGGCGGATCATTTTTGAAATGACGGGAGTGACAGAAGAGCAAGCCCGAGAGGCGTTGCGCTTGGCGCAGCACAAGCTTCCTATGCGCACGCAGTTCATTTCCCGTCAGGATGTTCAAGGATAAGGTGCAAAGACCATGGCACGTTTGAAAGCCCGCGACCTGGTCGACAAGACCGATGCCGAACTGGATGAAATGATTGTCAACTGCCAGAAGGAGTTGTACAACCTGCGTCATCAGCTGTCCACGGGACAGCAAAAAAACGTGGCCCGGGCCCGGGAAGTGCGCAAGGAAATGGCTCGCATCAAGACAGTCCTGAGGACAAGGGAGCTGAATGCTTTCGCGGCCCCAAGGGAGGAACGATAACCATGCGTGAGCGACGCAAGATGCTGTCCGGTACGGTAGTACAGGACGCAATGGATAAAACCGTAGCGGTTCGGGTGGAACGGGTCAAGCGTCATCCTCTGTATGGCAAAATTATCAGGACCTACAAGCGCTACCAGGTACATGACGAAGAGAATACAGCGCGTGTGGGAGATACCGTGCGCATTCGACAATGCAGGCCGGTGTCCAAGTCCAAACATTTTTATCTCGAATCCATTGTGGCTCGAGCTGAAACCCAAGCGGAACTGGATATCTGAACCCCTGTGTACCAGGCAACCAGTTGACAAGGGAAGGACAACAGCATGATCCAGCAGGAAAGTCGCCTCAAAGTAGCGGATAATTCAGGAGCCAAGGAACTCTTGACCATTCGCGTGACGGGCGGTAGTGTGCGGCGACACGGCAGAGTGGGAGACATCATCACGGCTTCCGTTAAATCGGCGGCCCCCGCGGGTACCGTCAAGAAAGGGGAGGTTGTCAAGGCGGTTATCGTCCGTACCCGGACGCCGGTGCGGCGTCCCGATGGGAGTTATATTCGTTTCGATGAGAATGCCGCTGTGATTGTGGACGAAGCACGATTTCCCCGGGGTACGCGTATTTTTGGTCCGGTGGCCCGAGAACTTAGGGAATTGGGCTTCATGCGCATCATTTCGCTGGCCCCTGAAGTGTTATAGGCCAGAACTGCGTAGAACAGGGGAAAGGGAACATGAGTCGCAAGATTGTCAAAGAGGACCGGGTTCAGGTCATTGCAGGTGCCTACAAAGGAGAGCAGGGGATTGTTCGCGAAATCATCCGTCGCCGTCGCCGCGATGGCCGGCTGGATCCCAACCATGTCTATGTAGTGGTGGAAGGGGTAAATCTGCACTACAAGCACCAGCGGCCTACGGGAGGTCAACAGACGCAGCGGGGGATCATTGAATTTGAAGCCCCCATCCATGTCAGCAATGTCATGGTCTTGGGTACCGATGACAAACCCACGCGGCTGGGCCTGCGCTTTGAGCATGATGAAAAAGTGCGTTTTGATCGGCGGTCCGGCGCAGTAGTTCCCAAGCCCACCTAACCGACGCCAAAGGTTCCTTCCAAAGTCAGGCAGAATGACCATGAATCAAGAAACCCAGGATCAATCCTTTGTTTCCCCCATGCCACGACTGTTGGCCCGGCACCGGGAAGAGATCGTTCCGGCCATGATGGAGGAGTTCGGTTATTCCAGCCCAATGCAGGTCCCCACGGTTAGCAAGGTCGCCGTCAATATTGGTCTGGGGGAAGCCCTAACCAATGGCAGAGCTATTGAAGCGGCCAGCCAAGACCTGACGCAGATTACAGGTCAGAAGCCTCTGGTCACTCGGGCCAAGAGATCGATTGCCACCTTCAAGTTGCGCGAAGGGATGCCCATTGGCCTCAAGGTCACTTTGCGGGGTCGCCGTCAATGGTATTTTCTGGACCGACTCATTAATATAGCTCTACCCCATCAGAGGGATTTCCGGGGATTATCACCGGATGCCTTTGACGGCCGAGGCAATTACAGCATCGGACTGACTGAACAACTGGTTTTTCCTGAGATCAGTTATGACGATATCGATTCGATTAGGGGCCTTATGGTGACGATTGTGACCTCAGCCCAGACAGATGAAGAGGGACGTTTCCTGTTGCGCATGCTGGACATGCCCTTCGTCCGGACCCCTTAGCTGAAGCGTACGCAACACCCATGTCCCCCCAATAGCAAGGACTGACTCCCGTGGCCAAGAAATCCATGATTATCCGTGATACCAGGCGCAAGTACCCAAATCGCGTTCGCAATCGCTGTAGCCTGTGTGGCAGGCCCAGGGCCTTCATGCGGCGCTTTGGCATGTGTCGTATCTGCTTCCGACAGGAAGCGCTGGAAGGCCGGATTCCAGGCGTTGTCAAGTCAAGTTGGTAAAAAATCGGTCTGACCGGCAGGGAGAGCCACTAACCCATGAATGTTGATCCTATCGCAGACTTTCTCACCCGCATCCGTAACGGTACGCAGATGCAGCATGCCCAAGTTGCCATGCCTAGCTCTAACATCAAGGTGGACATGGCCCGCATTTTGCAGGAGACGGGGTTTATCCAGGGTTTTCAGGTAATGCAGAGAGGACATCGCACCGAGCTTGTTATAGAACTCAAGTATGACCGACATGGCCAATCAGTGATCACAGGCCTCAAACGCATCAGCAAACGGGGCCGACGAGTCTATGTAGGCTGGCGGGATATACGTTGGGTTCGCAGTGGTTTGGGGCTTCGTATTCTTACTACTCCGCAAGGGCTTATGACAGGTCAGGCAGCACGCCAGGCCAAGCTTGGCGGCGAGGTTCTCTGCGAAGTCTGGTAGCGAGTTCGAGGAGCAAACGATCATGTCACGGATTGGTCGCCAGCCTATTCCCTTGCCCCAAGGCGTTTCGGTCGAAGTTACGCCGGGTCAGACAGTAACGGTCAGGGGGCCCAAGGGTGCTCTGGCGGAAAAAATATCGCCCCGTCTTGCAGTGGCAACTGAAGATGGTCAGATTACCGTTACGCGTCGAGGCAATTCACAGGATCTCAAAGCCCAGCATGGACTGGCGCGGGCTCTGATCAATAACATGGTAACCGGAGTGACTGAAGGCTATACCCGTGTTCTTGAAGTACATGGCGCCTTTTACCGTGCCTCCATGAAAGGGTCAACCTTGGTCTTGCAAGTGGGCAAGAGTCATCCCGTGGAATATACCTCCAATGACCAAGTGTCCCTGGAGGTGGACCAGTCCGGCCGTGTTATTACGTTGCATGGTATCTGCAAGGAGGGCGTGGGGCAATTGGCGGCCGTGATTCGCGCCGAACGTCCGCCCGAACCCTACGGTGGTTCTGGTATTCGCTACCGCGGGGAATGGGTCCGTATGAAAGCGGGCAAGGCGGGCCGGACAGCATAAAGAAGGATTCTGAGATGAGCCGCAACACCCATCGTTCGCACGCCCGGCTTAAACGCCACAGACGGGTACGCAACAAGATATCCGGGACAGCGCAGCGACCTCGTTTAAACGTGTTTCGCAGTTCCGATCACATTTATGCCCAGGTAATTGATGATCAATGTGGCCATACCCTGGCCGCGGCTTCCTCCTACGAAAAGGAAGTCCGGGACCAAGTTGGGCAGGAGAAGCCCGTGGACAGAGCCCGGAAAGTAGGAGAACTGCTTGCGGAACGGGCCATGGCCCAGGGGGTGACTGATGTCATTTTCGATCGTGGGGGATTTCAGTTTCACGGCCGTGTCAAGGCCTTGGCCGAAGGCAGCCGATCAAAGGGCCTCAGGTTCTAGTTCTAGCCAGGAATCTAGGCTTAACAGCAGGAGAATTCCAGCGTGGTACGACAAAACGAGCAGATGCAGGGCGACGAACTGGAAGATCGGGTAATCCAGGTAACCCGAACAGCCAAAGTGGTCAAGGGTGGCCGGACCTTTTCTTTCCGGGTCATGATTGCGGTTGGGGATCGAAATGGCCGTGTCGGCATCGGTGTCGGTAAAGCCCGGGAGGTACCCGAGGCCATCCGCAAGGCCAAGGAACGGGCCAAGAGCAACATGATTGAGGTACCTATTGTAGGTACCACTATTCCCCATACGATTGAAACCCGCTATGGAGCGGCCAGGGTGATGTTACGGCCCGCCAGTCCCGGTACGGGTGTGATCGCCGGAGGCGGGGTGCGTGCGGTGCTGGATGTCTCGGGGATTTCAGATATCCTGACTAAATCACTGGGCACTAACAACCAGCTCAATGTAACCCGCGCTACGTTTCAAGCTTTGCAGGAATTACAGGACTATCGGGCGGAAGCCCAGGCTCGTGGCGTTCCAGAGGAGTCATTGGCCCCGTTTTGGACACGGGAGACTATCTGATGACTGAACGGATAAGAGTCAAGTTGGTTAAGAGCGGGATTGGCTACAACCAGCGACAGCGGGAAACTTTGCAGGCCTTGGGCCTGAGACGGCTGCACCAGACGGTGGAAAAGGCGGATAATCCGGCCATTCGCGGCATGATTGCTAAGGTAATTCATTTGGTTGAGGTGGAACCTGTGGCTTCAGGTGCCGGCGGATCAAAACAGGTGGCAGACTCATCATGAAGCTACATGAAATAAAATCCGAGCAGCACAATACCCGAAAGCGCAAACGGGTGGGCCGCGGCACCGGCTCTGGCAGGGGCAAAACGGCAGGGCGTGGTACGAAAGGTCAGAATGCCCGTTCCGGGGGCAAGTTGCCCTTGTTTTTTGAAGGAGGCCAGCTCCCCCTGGTGAAGCGTCTCCCGAAGTTGCGCGGATTCAAACGCCCGCACAAGATCCATTACACCCCCGTGAATCTTGAGGACTTGGAAGAATGTTTTGATGAGGGCGCTACCGTGACTTTGGAAGCTCTGGTGGAATATGGGTTCCTGGATGATACGCAGGAACCTGTTGTGGTACTGGGCCGCGGTGAATTGAACAAGAAGCTGACGGTTCACAGTCACCGTATCAGCCGGGCGGCTCAATCTGCGATAGAAGCTCGTGGAGGCACGGTGGAACTCCACACCTTGTAAGGAAGAAAACAATGCTGACAGCTGTCCGCAGTGCCTTTACACTGCCGGATCTTCGGACCAAACTGCTGATTACTATCGGCATTCTGGTCATCTATCGTCTTTGCGCCCATATTCCGCTGCCTGGTGTCGACGCATCGGCCCTGGATCGCCTGTTTACCCAAGATCCCAACATTCTGTTGAACATGCTCAACTTCTTCAGCGGTGGTGCCTTGTCCCAGATGGGCGTAATGGCGTTGGGGGTGTATCCCTATATTACTTCGTCCATCATCATGCAATTACTGGTTCCGATGGTGCCGCAGCTGCAGGAATTGAGCAAGGAAGGGGAAAGGGGCAGGGCCCAGATCAACAAGTACACCTACTATCTGACCATTCCTCTTGCGGTAATCTATGCCATTGGGCAGGCCACCTTATTGAATTCTTCCTTTGGGGGTGGAGTGTCGGTATTTACCAGTTGGGGGTTCACGGGGGCCAATCTTCTTTCTTCCCTCACGATCGTCATCGGCATGGCCGCCGGTACAATGTTTGCCGTCTGGCTAGGTCAGCTCTTGACCCAGCAGGGGATTGGCAACGGCGTATCCCTCATCATCTTTGCCGGTATCGTTGCGAGTTTACCCCAGCAGGTTCGGCAGATTGTGGTATCGGAGCGTTGGGACCTCCTCCTCATCTTTACCATCATCACCATCCTGACCATGGCCCTGATCGTATGGGTTAACGAAGGCCAGAGACGGATTCCGGTGCAGTATGGCAAGCGCGTGCGGGCTACACGAGGTAACCGCCAGGTTATGGTCGGGGGACGTTCAACCTATATTCCCATGAAAATCAACAGTACGGGTATGATTCCCCTGATTTTCGCCCAAAGCCTGTTGATTTTCCCCAGTACTCTGGCTTCTTTCTTCACCACTTCTACTGGTTGGGTAGGAAGGGCAGCGGCGGTAATGGCCGATGCCCTGTCCCCGGCAAACTGGGTGTATTGGTTGGCCTACTTTCTGCTGGTCGTGGCCTTCACCTACTTCTATGCCGATGTCATGTTTCGTCAACAGGACCTGCCTGACACTTTACGCCGTCAGGGCGGGTACATTATGGGTCTGCGTCCGGGACCACGTACAGCAGAATACTTGCAGGGAGTCCTGTCGCGGATTACATTCTTTGGCGCTATATTCCTGGGATTCATTGCCGTACTGCCCTATCTTGTCGGCTTGATCTTTGGCGGCGGGGCAGTAAGCGGTGGTTATAGTACGTTGCTCATTAGCAGCGCGGGGTTGCTGATCGTGGTGGGCGTCGTGCTCGACACAATGCGTCAGATTGAGTCACAGTTGATGATGCGGAATTACGAAGGGTTCCTTCGCTAGCAGACCGGTCAACCTGTCCCACCTGCACATGTTCCGGTCTGATCCCCAATTTGTCATTTTCCTGGGAGTTCCTGGAGCCGGCAAAGGTACCCAAGTCCAGCGTTTGGCTCACACGACGGGCCTACCCCACGTTTCAACCGGAAACCTGTTTCGTGATCACCTGCGCCGACAGACAGAATTAGGCAAACTGGCTCAGACTTATATGAATGAGGGAGCACTGGTACCTGATGCCGTGACGGTAGACATGGCAAGAGATCGGTTGGCCGCCGAGGATTGCATCGCTGGTGCCCTGCTTGACGGTTTTCCCCGTAACCTGGCCCAGGCTTCCGCCATGTCACAGATTTCTCTGGAAATCAGGGCCCGCTGCAGCGCCGTCCTGCTGGACTTGGATGATAGTGAATGCCTCAGGCGCATAACCGGCCGCAGGCAGTGTCAGGAGTGTGGCGCCGTATTTCACGTACTGTATCAGCCACCACGGGTACCGGATCAATGTGACCGTTGCCCTGGAGCCCTGTACCAGCGGGAGGACGACACCACGGAGACGGTACAAAAGCGTATCTTGGCGTACTACAAGGAAACGGCTCCCTTGCTGGGCTTTTACTATGCCCAAAATTCACTGCATACGATTAATGCCGAAGGTACTCCTGATACGGTGGCCACACGTTTGCAGGAGTGGTGGCTGAGCCATGTAGCCGGGCCTTCCGAATGAGTAAACCACAAAGCCTCTCTCCTCTGCCGTTTAAGACCGATGATGAGATCGTCATTATGCGGGAGGCAGGTCGCATCGTGGCGCGGGTACATGCAGAGTTGGCTGATGCCATTGCTCCCGGGGTCAGTACCTGGGATCTGGACAACCTGGCCGCTGAAGTCATTGCCCAACACGATGCCATCAGTGCCTTTCTTGGCTATGCAGGATTTCCTGCCCATACCTGTGTCAGCATTAATGAAGAGCTGGTCCATGGGATTCCCAAGAGGTACCGCAGGCTCAAGGCAGGGGACATCGTAAGCATTGATGTCGGCGTCCGGTACCAAGGCTATATAGGGGATAGTGCCTGGACCTATGCTGTGGGGCAAGTAAGTGCCCAGGCTCTGGAACTAATGAAAGTCACGAAGGAAAGCCTGTATGCTGGTATCGCAGCGGCCCAGGCAGGCAACGTGATCAACGATGTGTCCCGGGCTGTCCAGCAGCATGTTGAACGCCATCGCTTCCATGTGGTCCGCCAGTTTACGGGGCACGGGGTTGGCCGCGAGATGCACGAGCCACCCCAGGTTCTGAACTTCGAGCGCAATTATGCAGAGGGGTATCAGACCATGCCGATAGGCCTGGTTTTCGCGCTGGAACCCATGGTTCAGGTAGGCACATGGCGTACACGAATCCTGCGGGACAAGTGGACCGTGATCAGTCAGGATCGTAGTCTTACGGCCCACTTTGAGCACACCATTGCCATCACCAGGGAAGGCCCCCGGATATTGACAAAGTTGTGACAAGCCATTATCATACTTGACTTGTGCAATCTGCTATTTCGCGGGAATAACACGGAGACAGCATGAAGGTTAGACCCTCTGTCAAAAAGATGTGTGACCGTTGTCGGTTGGTCCGGCGACGCGGCACTCTTTTTGTCATCTGTGTCAATCCCAAGCACAAGCAGCGCCAGGGTTAAGACTCCGTTCACAAGGTGGAGTTGCGGATAAGGCAGGAGATTTCATGGCACGCATTGCAGGTGTGGACGTTCCCCGGGACAAGCCGGTACTGTTTTCCTTGACCTACATTTACGGGGTGGGACGTACGGTCAGTACGACCATCTGTGAACAGGCTCAGGTTGATCCGGGTGTCAGAGTCAAGGACTTGAGTGAAAGTGACGTATCCCGGATCCGTGACTATATTGACACGAATCTGGTAGTGGAAGGCGACTTGCGGCGCGAGGTTCAAATGAACCTGAAACGCCAGGTGGAAATAGGTTCCTACCGCGGACTGCGTCACCGACGCAATCTGCCTTCCCGGGGGCAGCGGACCCGCACCAACGCCCGTACCCGTCGGGGGCGGCGTCAGACGGTCGCAGGTCGGCGGCGCGCTGGCCATTAAACTGATTTTGACAAGATTCAGGAGAACCAGGGGTCGATGATGGCTCGCTCAACCAGATCAGCGCGCCGTGATCGGCGGCAGGTGCCTTTCGGACAGGTCCACATCCGGGCTACTTTCAATAACACTATCGTGACAGTGACTGATGCTTCAGGCGCGGTCCTCTGCTGGAGCAGTAGTGGTTGTGTCGGTTTTAGCGGCAGCCGCAAGAGCACTCCCTATGCGGCTGCGTTGGCTGGACAGCAGGCAGGAACCCGTGCCTACAACGATTTTGGTGTGCGGGAAGTCCAGGTATTTGTCAAGGGTCCCGGACCTGGTCGGGACAACGCCCTTTCTGCACTGGTCACAGCCAATCTGCAAATCAAGTCCATCACCGACGTAACACCGTTGCCTCACAATGGTTGTCGTGCTCCCAAAAAACGCCGTGTGTAAGGCGTTGTTTTCTAGTTGATATGTTCCCCACGCCGTGATTGTACGGCGCATCCAAGGAAGAGGTTACATGGCTCGATATACGGACCCGGTTTGCCGACTCTGTCGTCGCGAAGGTGAAAAGCTGTTTCTCAAGGGGGCCCGTTGTTTGGGTCCCAAGTGCGCCATTGAAAACAAGCGTTATGCACCGGGCTTTCATGGACCCCGCCAGACAGGACGGCGACGACGTGAATCGGATTATAGTCTGCAGCTAAGAGCCAAGCAGAAAGCGCGACGCATTTATGGAATCTACGAACGCCAGTTCCGCCGCTACTTCCGTGAGGCGACTCGTTCTCCTGGCCAGACGGGCGAAGTATTGATCAGGTTGCTGGAAAGTCGTCTTGACAACGTGGTGTATCGCATGGGTCTGGCCGCCAGCCGGCCACAGGCGCGGCAACTGGTAACGCACGGCCACTTTAATGTGAACGGACGCAGGACCAATATTCCCTCTTTCCTGGTGTCTGTGGATGATGTGGTAACGGTTCGGACCAACAGCAAAAACAATGGGCACTTCACTTCCGAAGATGCACGTACCCATGAAGGCTTGCCGTCTTGGTTGGCTTTCGACCCGGAGCTTATGGAGGGCCGGATATTGCAGGAACCCAATCCTGAGGGAATGCCGATGGAGCTCAATGTCCAGTTGATAGTTGAGTACTACAGCGCACGCTGATCTGTTGCCGTCTTCAGTTGCGCTAGCAGGAGGAAGTCCTTTGCAAAATCAAGTTCTGCCCAAGCTGTATGTTGTGAATGAAACCCGCAAGTACGGCAAGTTTCAGATGAAACCGTTAATGCGGGGTTATGGTACTACATTGGGTGTGTCTCTGCGTCGTGTATTGCTGTCCAGTCTCAGAGGAACGGCCATCACTGCGCTGCGCATTCAGGATATCTATCATGATTTTTCACCCATTCCTCGGTTGCGTGAGGATACGACACAACTCATTCTGAATGTACGGGAAATTGAGTTGCGCTCCCATTCAGCTCGCCCCGTTACCTTGAGTTTGCATGTTCAGAATGCTGGTATCTACACCGCGGGAGACATACAGTCACACACCGATGTAGAGATATTGAATCCCGAACTGTATCTGCTGACTGCAGATGAGGATACCGATCTTGAAATTGAGTTCATTGTGGAACAGGGCCATGGGTACTCCCCGCCGGAAGGAAGGGTAGACAATACTCCGCCAAGTTACCTGCCCATCGATGCTATCTTCAGTCCCATAGTACGGGCTGCCTTTCATGTAGAGGATCATCGCGTTGGGCAGCAAACGGATCTGGATCAGGTTACTCTGGAAATCTGGACGGATGGATCCGTTAGTCCGGCGTCAGCCATGAAGGAAGCTGCTCATATCCTGATCAATCACCTGCGTGTGGTTACACAGGACACCGAGGAGGAGCTGGAAATCATTGAGGAAGAGGAAGAAGAAGCAATTCCCAACACCCTCTTTGATTCCTCCATAGAAGATCTGGAACTCAATGTGCGTACATACAACTGTCTCAAACGGGTAGGGATCGCGACATTGGGAGAACTTGTGCAACTCATGGAAAAGGGCCGGGGCGAAATGCTGGCCATCCGCAATTTCGGCGAGAAATCACTGGATGAATTGGTGACCCAGTTGCGCAAGAAAGACATGTTGCATCTGCCGGGAGTGGACCTGTCTGAATATCTTGAGCAAGAAGAAGAAGAAGAGGGAGAATTGGAAATAGAGGCTGAGATCGTGGATACGGCCAAAATAATCTCCAATTCCGAGACCACAGGATGACGAGACAAGGAGACTAAATGAGCACCCGACACAGGGTTCGGCACCGTAATCTGGGCCGTGGCTCCGGCCACAGCAAGGCTGTAATGCGCAATCTTGTCTGTGAATTGATCGCACATGAGCGGATTGTCACTACAGAAGCCAAGGCCCGAGCCATGCGACCCATAGCCGAAAAGATGGTTACGAAGGCCAAAAGAGGTTTGTCAGCGAGTGGGAATCAGGTCCATGCCTACCGCATGCTGATGGCCCGCCTGGGTCACAACCGGCCTGCAGTAGAGAAGCTGTTTTCCCGGCTGGCACCGCGCTACCAGACTCGTGATGGGGGTTATACACGGATGATTAAGCTGGGTCCCCGTAAAGTGGATTCCGCTGCTATGGCCCTGGTCGAGTTTGTGGATAGTGGGCTTGAGCCGGACAGCGTCTAGTCGGGAGAGAGCTACCCGTAATGTGGGTGGCCGGACTTGTGGCCTATGACGGGAGGGAATACCAAGGCTTCCAATGGCAGGAAGCCGTACCGACCGTACAAGGTGCCCTGGAGGAGGCCCTGGCTGACTGTACGGGGTGTACTACCCGAGTGGTGGGTGCAGGTCGCACCGACGCGGGTGTGCATGCCACGGGGCAGGTAATCAAGGTTCAGGTAAACTGGAAGCACAGGTTGGAGGCCTTGGGGCGAGCCTGGAATGCACGTTTGGCCGACTCCATTGTCGTACGGGAATTGTATAGGGTGCCTGCTCATTTCCATCCCCGCTACGATGCCCTATCACGAACCTATCAATACCATGTCATTACCCAGCATATGGGCCACAGGCTCCCCCGTTGGCCTCTGGCCAATGGCACCCGTTGGTATGTACCTGGGAATCTGGACGTGGACCGCATGAATCGGGCAGGTGCCGCCCTACTGGGGACCCATGATTTCGGGGGGTTCGGCCAAGCTCCCTCCGGAGGGCACCGGGTGCGGACCCTCCTGGAAGCTCGTTGGTGGGATGAAGGTCCGGTCATGGATGATGAACATGCCAGTGGTATGCAAGCCCTGACTTTCCGAGTCACGGCCAACGCTTTTCTGTATCGTATGGTTAGGCGTATAACCGCCACATTGGTTCGTATCGGTCTGCATGAATGGGATCTGGAGGATATCCTGCGCATAATGGCAACTCGTAATGCTAGCGCCAGCCCTCCCCCTGCGCCAGCTCAGGGCTTGGTGTTTTGCAAGGTTACCTACGCCCAACCACTTTCAGAAATGTGGGAGACAAATCAGAAATGAACACTTTCAGTTTGAGCGCCGAAAAAGCTCATGCCCAACGTGAATGGTTATTGGTGGATGCCGAAGGTCAGACATTAGGCCGTCTGGCAACCCGCATTGCAGATATTCTGCGGGGCAAGCACAAGGCGTCATTCACACCCAATGTCGACAACGGAGACTATGTGGTTGTCATCAATTGCGAAAAAATTCAGGTAACGGGCAATAAACTCGACACCAAATATTATCACCGCCATTCAGGGCACCCCGGAGGGTTGACCAGCACCGTGATGAGAGAGCAACTGAAGCGTTTTCCAGAGCGCATCATCACGTCGGCCGTCAAGGGGATGTTGCCGAAGACAAAACTGGGCAGGGCCCAGCTACTCAAACTCAAGGTCTATGTGGGGAGCCAGCATCCCCATCAAGCTCAAAATCCACAACCACTAGAAATGTAGCCAGGGGTACAAGTGACTATGACGCAATATGTGGAAGCTAACGGGCGGCGCAAAACAGCCTCTGCCCGCGTGCGACTTTATCAGGGAACAGGTGAAATAATTGTCAACGACAAACCGATGGAAGAATACTTTGGACGCGAGGCCAGTCGTGCTCGAGTTTTAGCTCCGCTTAGGGTGTCCGGCACGCTGGATTCCACCAATATTAGTATTTTGGTCAAAGGGGGTGGAGAATCGGGTCAAGCCACTGCTGCCAGTCACGGCATAGCTCGGGCTTTGGTTAAACAGGCGGAAGAGGGAACTGAACAATATCAGACCCTGCAGGGTTTGTTGAAAGAGCACGGTTTGCTGACGCGGGATTCCCGCCAGAAAGAACGCAAGAAACCGGGTCTGAAACGAGCCCGCAAAGCACCTCAATACACGAAACGTTAATGAGGTAACCTGTCCCGGCTTCCCACGGGGCAAGGAAAACAGGATTGAAGGCCGGAAGTTCGTTCTTTTTCTGAATCAGCTTGTGTCCCATGCTATCAGTGCGTACGGCAATTCTCCATTATCCCGCATGGCATGAGGGGCTCAGCCAGTGCTTGCACCAGGTCCTGCGGGAATGGCCCCTTCAGGTTTTGGTGATCGAAGAGACCCAGTGCGGGGGACATCGTCATGTTGTCGAAGAAAAGATGCGCCAGATCTGTGATCGTGAGGAAGCAGACTGGCTGATTACACTGGGCGGAACTTGGCCAGCTCCGGGGCCCAGCAGTGATGAAATCGTATCCTTGGCCACGACCCAGGTACTTGAGCGAACTCTACCGGGCATATCCGAAGTGATGCGCGCACGACTATCTTCAGAATTCCCCTTCGCTCTGCTGGATACCAGTATGGCCGGTATCCGTGGTGTTTCCTTTTTGCTGAATTTACCGGCTCATGAAGACCTGATACCCCTGTGCCTAGAGTCAATTCGTCCGGTAGTTCCGGCTCTACTGCAGGCTTTACGGGGTGATTGTATTTCTGTGTGGGACGCGGAAACCCAAGAGGTACAGGAAAAAACGGTGCATGGATTACGGGCCAGCGAATTTGCGGCGTTTCGGGCCGCTACCCATTCTTCCCCGTGCAGATAGCTTACTGCCAATCTATAACTAAACAGTGCAACACTCAGGCCCGCAGAGTGGTTGCCACCCTTTTTTCCGCAATAACTTCCAAGATGCCCAAATAGTGATCGTGGGCCTGTTCGGCCTTTTGCCGGTTCCGCACCGCGACTTCCTGGGAAAAGTCAAAACCCAGGCGAGTAATGTCCGCAAACAGTGTATTGGCTTGGGAGTAGCCTTGGAAAAGAGAAAGTGATGGTGAAACTCTGTTGACCATCTCAGGCAGCGAGTCACTGGACAGGACTGAAATTGTATTGGGTCCAATCAGTTTAGCGAAGTAGGCGTGGGGAGAACAGACCTGGGTGTCATGCAAGTCCTCCCAGACAAGGGTTAATGGGTTCGCCTGATGCCGTTGCAAACCATTCCATTTGGGACCCTGGACTCTTTGAGCAGCACTCGAGGCTACCAGACGGGCAGTCGCAATACCGGCCTGTCCCTTTAGGCTTTCCAGCTCCAATTGACGGGCCGGATTGGATTCTTCTGCCAGAATCTCATCCAGCAGGGAGTCTACCAGCTGGTCAATACCGGCGATGCTTAGCCCTGCCATGCACCGCAAATTATCCACGGCACGTTGTTTCTGTACTCTATGCTCCAAGGCTACGAGATAGGCTTCGTGGACTTGCAGAAAGATCGCTTTTTCCATTATGCCGGAAACGTAAACACTGACATTGTCAGCCAGCAATCCTTCTAAGGCTTCCAGATGAACTGGCGAAGCTGGTAACTTTATGACCACGTTGGATCTGTTCAGGCGTCGTACCAAACGGTGGACACATTCCCGGACCTCTTGAGCATCTTCAAACTGGTAAGGGATCAAGGGAAGGCTAACAAAGCCGCGGGTATGTCTGGAGTTGGTATAGTCCGGCAATAAGGAATCGGCCAGCCATGCCACATCTTGTAATAACAAGCTTTCATGAATACTTGATGCATCTACCGTCCTGTTGGCTGAGGCAATATCTACGATGGCCTGGTCATAATGTGAGTCATCGCGAATTGAGGCAATGGAGAGAGTAGCACAGTCTGCGATCCCAGCGAAGCCTTGGTCAAACAGACCGATAATCCCTTCTTCTGTCAACTGTGCAGGGGACGCGATGCTTTCAAGCCAAATGAATTGGCCCAGATGCATGAGACGCTTAATTAAGTCCATTACTTAACGGGCATAACGTTGAACAAATGCAGACGCCATCCGCAAACTGGCTTGACGTAACAAACGATTCCGTGACATACATTATATCACCAATGCGTATTACAGTTAAGTTGGTTCCTGTAGTGACAGCAATGTCTGTGATGCCTTAGAAACTGGGCGACGAGCGCCGGACTTGGTCAGCTGGGTCCACGGATAAGATGAGGAATTATATACTTGAATAACGGAATATTTGTACTATAATATATTCGGCCTGAAAATGCTTGGACGCACTGAACATCGCGTCCCGGCCCGAGGGTAAGTGGCAGTGCCATCCCTGTTCGAAAGAGAACGCTAAGCCTTGCGAAGGTGGTAGAGGATGTCCTGCCGAAGGCTACATACAAGAAGGACGGCACGGCGCACCTACAACTCGGCAAGTCCTGGCCAAAGCCTATACTAATCGTCACCCAGACAGCACCATTTCCGTATGCCACCAACACAGGAAATAGTGACAAGACAAGTGTATAATAGGGCTTTGACAACGATACCCCAAGGAGGGTGACATGGGCAGTCCTGTCGAAGTGACTGACAGTGGATTTTCTTCGCAAGTCCTGCAGGCGGAACAGCCTGTATTGGTGGATTTCTGGGCGACTTGGTGTGGGCCCTGCAAGATGATTGCACCAGTACTGGAGGAAATTGCCACAGAACTAGATGGCAAGCTGACAGTAGGCAAGCTAGACGTGGACGTCAATCAGATGACGGCTCAAGAATACGGCGTGTTGAGTATTCCCACCCTTATTCTCTTCAAAGGTGGGCAGCCCGTGGATCGTATCGTGGGTTTCAAACCCAAAGAGGCCCTGATGGCCCAGCTTTCACCCCATCTTAACTGAATTGCTGCCGTGTCGGCCATGCAAGGGATTGGTGTCAACGTGCATGCCGATCCCTTGTATGGGGCGTGTTACTGCGTCTTGCGTTGACGAGAAGCTCGTACAGGGTCAACAAGCTGAGCAAACCGAGATCCAGCAATATTACTAGGAATAGAAAACTGTTAAGCGATTGCAGGGGATGGGTGACTGCCACAATGACTTGCGGCCACCATTCGCTTGTAACTTCCACACTGATGAAGTCCGCAATGATAAAGAGTACCACTCCGATTCCCAAGTAATAAAGGACCAGGGAAAGAGAACGCCTGTCACTACTGCTGGGTAGCATGCTGTTACCAATGGCGAAAATCAAATAGAGCCACAGCGCACTGTCAGGGGTGTTAAGTGTCAGGTGCAATAGGTTCCACGCTGGTCTGGGCTGTATACGCAGGAGATGCAGTATGAGATCCTGAACTTGGAATATCTGACTTCCAATTGTGGCTATGGCTAAGGTCCCCATAAACAAGGGAGCCATACCTACCAGCGTTTCGCGCCAGATTCCGGCCTCGCGCATTTGCACACTGCCCATTTCAATCATCTTGCCCCGCAAGGTAGGCCACAGAGTTATTGAGTGGGGTTTCATGCGTAGCCCCCAGGCACAAAGCCAGTGGGTACCCTCATGCAAGACTATGCCGGGCAAGAAAAGGAGAAATAATACCAGCATGGAGACTGGCTTGGAACCAGTGCACATCAACAGAAAACGATAGAGTTTTAAGTGAATCTGTCGGATCAACCAAACGAGCAGCGTGAGGGACAACCCCAACAGAAAGAGAAAATAAAGGCCCTTTTCGAGAGAAGCAGAAACTGGCATTCCTTTCCGTATTTTACGTACCGATACGTGCAGTTAGCTCCACCATTTGGCTAAAGCTGGTGCCGGATAGAGCGGCGCCTCCAATCAAGGCACCATCGATGTCGGGTTGATGCATGAATGCCGTGATATTGTTTGGATTGGTGCTGCCACCGTACAGGATTCGCACACTTTCCGCTGTCTTGCCATCGTAGAGTTCAGCTATCTGCAATCGTATCACTTCACCACATACCTCGTTAGCCAGATCTGGTGTCGCCGCCAGACCGGTACCAATGGCCCAAACGGGTTCATAGGCGATCACAAGCTGCGCCGCGTCAGCGGCTGTGACGTCCTTTAGGGCGGAACTCACTTGTCGAATGACCACCTCACGAGTTTTATTGTCCTGGTTTTCGGTTGCACTTTCCCCCACACAAACAATTGGAGTCAAACAGGATCTCAAGGCAGCCAACACCTTACGATTTACATCCCGGTCTGACTCGTTGGCGTAGGTTCTGCGTTCGCTGTGACCCAGGATGACGTGAGTTACCAACCCCGCTAACATAGGTCCGCTGACTTCGCCGGTATAGGCACCGCTATCTTCGGCATGCAGGTTTTGACTTCCTAGTTTGAGCGTACTACCAGCTAGCTTGGCCTGAACCGCCGTGAGGGCCGGAAACGCGGGACAGACGATTCGTTCCACCTGTACAAATCCCTCAGTCTTCTCCCGAATCTCGGAAGCTAACTCGGCAGCGTCTGCTGGCGCCAAGTTCATTTTCCAGTTGCCGGCCATTATGGGAGTGCGTGCCATCGTATTGTTATTTTCCTTGAATAGAGAAAATCTAGTTTGGCTGAATACGCTTCTGAAAGGCTTCCAATTCCACCTCATATTCTTCGCGGGTAAGCCACTTCCCACCTTCAACTTCCAGATTCACTATCTTCCGGTTGCGATCCAGCCACAACTGAATTTCATTGGCCGAAAAGCAACGGTTTGCTCCTGAGGTTGTTAGTACCTTGCGGACAAAATAGACCCCGGTGCCCTCCTCAGCAGGGCTGAGATCGTTGTAAAGATCGATGCGGGTCGCCAGCGGTTCTTTGCAACGAAAATTTAGTATGTAAATATCAAGAAAGCGACTGGCAGATCCACCGCCCTGGAACATGGATCGAAGCCGATGCCAAAAACCCATGACTATCTCCTAGGATTGTTGGGCATCCAGCACAACTAAGCCGGGCAGATCCTGCCCGGCCAGGAATTCAAGACAGGCGCCTCCTCCAGTGGAAATATGACTGAAGGCATGGGCCATTCCAGCTTTGTGGATGGCTGCGGCACTGTCACCTCCACCGACTATGGTGATAGCATCCGATTGTTCAGCCAGGCATTGGGCCAAGGCTACGGTTCCCGTATCAAAGGGCGGCATTTCGGCAACACCCATAGGACCATTCCAGAATACGGTTCCAGCTCCGGCCAGGCGATTGGCGAAATGAGCGAGGGTAGCTTCTCCTACATCCAAAGCCAACCAGCCTGGTGGCACCGAATCAGACGCCACAAACTGCCTTTCCGCCTCGGTCTTGAAGGTCCGGGCCACATGCAAGTCAACAGGCAGGTGAAGCTTGGTTCCCGATGACTCCAATAGTTCCGCCGCCGCCGGGATAGCCTTTTCTTCAACAAGACTATCTCCGGTTTCAAACCCCTGGGCTCTCAAAAAGGTATTGGCCATGCCGCCACCGATCAGTAGGGCATCCATGGTGGACAGCAGATTGTGAACAACTTGGATTTTGTCCTCTATCTTGGCCCCTCCCAGAATCGCTACGGCAGGGGACTGCGGGTTAGACAGGAGGGGTGAAAGGTATCGTAACTCCCTTTGCACAAGACAGCCAGCAACTGCAGGAAGAAAATTAGCAACACCTGTGGTACTGGCATGAGCACGGTGCATACTACCAAAGGCATCGTTAACGAACACATCTCCATAATGGCTGAAAGTAGCGGCCAAGTGGGTATCGTTTGTCGTTTCTCCTGCGTGGAATCGAGTATTCTCCAGCATAGCCAGGGTGCCGGGAAGCTGTTTGAAGTCCTCAGACTGATCCAGTTGCGTGATGAAGGAGACGGGTATTTCCAGCAGGTTTGCCAAATGATCTGCCACTGGCTTCAGAGAATATCGGGAATCGGCGGCTGACTTGGGACGACCCAGATGGCTCATCAGTACAACAGAGGCACCACCGTCCAATAGATACTGTATAGTGGGCAGGGAGGCCGTGATACGGGAATCATCCGTGATCCTGCCTGAATCGTTCATGGGCACATTGAAATCGACGCGCACCAAGGCGCGCCGATCGGTCCATTCCATGTGCAGCAACGTCTTCTTGTTCACGATCCAGTTTCGGAAGCAGGGATCCTGATCGAGTTTAGGGGCTGGCTATATCCCTTTATGGCTGATGTAGTTGGCCAGATCAGCGATGCGCACACTGTAAGCCCACTCGTTGTCGTACCAGGTGACTACCTTGACCAGATTGCCATATGCGGAAGTAAAGGCGGCATCTACTGTACTGCTATGAGCGTCCCCCTTGAAATCCGTACTGACCAAGGGATCATGGTTTACTGCCAAAATCCCTTTCATTGGGCCTTCGGCCGCTTCCTCAAAGGCAGCGATCAGTTCTCCTGTCGTGCCAGGATTTTCTACCTCCGCCACAAAGTCCACAACACTTACCGTTGAGGTCGGAACACGCATGGCCATACCGTCGAATTTGCCCTGCAATTCCGGGATCACGAGAGACACGGCCTTAGCCGCACCGGTCGAGGTGGGAATGATACTCATGGCAGCAGCCCGGGCCCGCCTGAGGTCCGAATGTACCAAATCCAGGATGCGCTGGTCACTGGTATAGGCGTGTACCGTAGTCATCAGTCCCATCTTGATCCCAAATTTGTCATTGACTACCTTGGCAGCAGGGGCCAGACAATTGGTCGTGCAACTGGCATTGCTCACAACATGGTGCTCTGAAGGGATATAACCCTCTTCATTCACTCCCATGCACAACGTGATATCTTCCCCCTTGGCTGGGGCACTAATGATGACCTTCTTGGCACCAGCCTGGAGATGCAGTTCTGCCTTGTCCCGATCTGTGAAAACACCAGTGCTTTCCACCACGATGTCAATGTCCAGGGCCTGCCACGGCAGTTCAGCTGGATTTCGTTCACTGAGTAGTTGAATGGATTCACCGTCTATGATGAGATTGCCATTGCTGGCTTCCACCGTACCTTCATATCGGCCGTAATTGGAATCATATTTGAACAGGTGCGCGAAGGTGTCTGCATCCCCCAGATCGTTGATGGCGACTACCTGCAGGGCATCGGGATAATTGTCCATGATCGCCTTGGTGACTTGACGCCCAATGCGTCCGAATCCATTGATGGCAACTCGAGCAGCCATAATTGTCTCCTGCAATCTTTCTTCTGTCTTACTTTGTTATTTGCAACACTGGACGGAGCCAGCGGGTCTGCGAAACCGTCCCATTATAAGGTACGAGCGATTAATGAACGGAAACACTGCAGGAACAGGGTAGGTTCCCTTCTGATTCCTATCCGTCAAGTATCCTGCTGTGGCCGATCGGTGGCAAAAGGGTCAGGTCCTGCAGCCCGGCAAGAGGCTTGGCGGAATGACGACTATAGAGTGAGGATCTGTTCAGCCCCTTGACCCATCCCTGCCATTCAGCGACCTCTTGAGTGGGACTCCCGAAGGCTATCACAGTTCGATCATGTCAGTTTCTGTCGTTCCCTTGCCCTCGACTTCCTGGCTTGAGCGACTGGTGGTCCACCATGGTGCGCTTGGATCCGCAATAGTCCTGGTCAACTTATGGGGATCATGTCGCCATGGGGTTTTGACGTCAAGCAAGTCTGCCGTGTGCACCTGCCTTAGCGGGTATTTCCCTTCGTCGTCGGCCAGGATCCATTCCAGGGAAGCCCAGTTACCACCAGTCATAACGCGGTCATTGACCAACACATGATCAAACATACTCAGCTGATGCTGATCCAATCCCTCCAGGTAATCCTGGAGGGCAAAACCGTCCGTTTCCCCCGTCTGGTTGAGAATATTGGCAACATACAGTTTGGGTGCTCGGGTAGCCTGGAGAGCTTGCTTGATACCATCTACAATCAGATTCGGCAAAGTGCTGGTAAAAAAGCTGCCTGGTCCAGCCACAACGAGGTCAGCGTGCAAAATAGCCTGGATGGCTCCAGGAAATGCATTCACGTGCGGCGGATCCAGCATGACTCTTACAATGCGTCCTTGTGTATGACCCAGGGAGCTTTCCCCTCTAATCAGTTTGTGCCTGCCAGGCTCGGGGGCCGCTGGATCGCACACTTCAGCGCAAAGAGTTACTGCTTCAAGTGTGCTGGGCAAAACACGTCCTCTTACCGCCAGCACCCGGCTGGTATTGAGGATACCAGCCTCAAAGTTGCCGAAGATGGCCGCCATCGCGGTGATAAGAAGATTCCCGAATGCATGGCCACAAAGACCCTCTTCCTCACCGAATCGATATTGCAGCAGCAATTGGAGGAGCTCCTCAGCCTCACTCAAGGCGGCAATGTTATTCCTGAAATCACCAGGAGGCAAGATGCCGGTTGCCCGATTGAGTTCACCCGAACTACCTCCGTCATCGGCAACCGTAACTATGGCCGTTATATTCTTGGTGTACCTCTTCAAGCCGCGCAACAATACCGGCAAACCAGTACCACCGCCAATGGCGACAATGTGTGGCTGCGTATCTGCCAAGAGCATCCATCCTTCTTCTTTGTGTCAGAAAGGTTCGGGGATTTCCCCCACAATGATCTGTACCTATAATCTATAATGGAACGGCGGACCAAGCAACTGATTTGTGCCCGGCCTTTCCTCATCTTGACAGTCAGTTTCATTGAGTATAAGCAGCGAGAAGACTAGGATGCGTCAGGTCTGCATTGTGGGTAAAGGCCAGCTGCCTATTGGGGAGCATTGGGACAAATCCATTCAGCATCTGGCTTTTGAGGCCATTGCGGCTGCACTCGCCGATGCGCAAATTGAACGTCCAGACGCCATGTTTTTGGGCAACATGTCCAGTGGTGTCCTGTCGGGCCAGGAAAACTTGGCCGCCAGCGTGGCTGACTTCTGTGGCTTTCGCGGCATTGAAGCGGTCAAGATCGAATCTGCCTGCGCCTCAGGTGGGGCCAGTCTGCGGATGGGATATATGGCCGTAGCCGGCGGAATACACGACCTGGTGGTGGTAGCTGGTGTCGAGAAAATGACGGATTCTCTGGGCCCCGATACTACAGCGGCGTTGAGTATGGCTGCGGATGCGGTATATGAGACATTCCAGGGAGTTAGTTTTACGGCTCTCAACGCTCTGCTGATGCAGCGATACATGTGGGCCTATGACGTGCCGGATGATGGGTTGGCCGGATTCAGTCTCAATGCACATCGGAACGGAGCCCAGAATCCTGTTGCCATGTTCCAGCAGGAAATCACAGCTGATGATTACGCCAAGGCCCGGGTCATTTCTTCACCTCTGAATGTATTGGATAGCAGCCCAATATGCGACGGTGCTGCTGCCTTGGTCTTAGCTCCTCTGGACCAGGTCAAATCACTGGGCGGTGCGTCCCGACTGGACCCCGTGAGAATTCTGGGGAGCGCTGTTACCAGTGACACATTGGCGCTGCATGATCGTCAGGATCCCTTGCATCTCACGGCAGTTGAGGAGGGCTCCCGGCAGGCCCTGGATCAGGCGGGCCTCTTGCTGTCGGATCTGGACTTCTGCGAGGTACATGATGCTTTTTCGATTCTGAGTGCCTTGAGTCTGGAAGCTATAGGTTATGCTCCGCGGGGCACGGGTTGGCGCTATGCTATGGAAGGTTATATTGATCGTCAGGGAGAATTCCCTATTTCGACCCAAGGAGGATTGAAGAGCCGGGGACATCCGGTGGGAGCAACGGGCATCTATCAGGCAATAGAAGCCGCGAATCAGATACAGGGTTTAGCTGGAGCCAATCAAGTGCCGGGAGCTCAGATTGGCATGGTTCAAAATATAGGGGGCAGCGGCGCCTCCGTAGTGACTCACCTGCTGAGTGCCTGACATTTTCTGGGTTCTACAACTGACTTGGCACATTGGTCTACACTTACAGTCACCAGGGAAGAAGCGAGATGAGGGTCCCCTTTTCCCCCTGTCACAGAGGCAACAGTCCTCATGGCATTTTCTAAGTATTGGCATCTGTTTAGACACGTGGACTTGGACTGGGACCCAATGCCCAGGCAATATCGTTCTAACAGTGAGTTTCTCCCCTGACCATTGACACGGCCAGTCTGACCCAAATTAACCGGACAAGATGGCTGTAGTGTCTCAATTGCGATTAGGCTCGACATTCGAAGAGACTGCAAACCAACTCTCAAAACCTATCACTCCGAAAATCTGACAGGTATTGATGGAACCGAACGCTTATTCTCTAGGAACATCGAATGACATTGCACTGCGATCGACTTTATTATGCAAACTGTTCAGAATTGGCGGACACGACATCAGCGGTATACTCTTGCTGGGGAAGTGTGTCCCCATTGTGAAAAGCATATTTTCCCTCCACGGGATGTCTGCCCCTATTGCCAACAGAGCGCCGGTCCAATCCATGAAATGAAGGGCTCAGGAGAAGTCTACAGTTTTACCCGACTGCATCATCCTCCTGCAGGATTTGAAGACCAGGCTCCCTACACCGTCGCTCTAGTTAAGTTGGATGAGGGTCCCATGTTGACTGCCCAGCTGACGGATGTGGAATGGGAGGATGTCCAAATTGGAATGCGGGTGGAGATGGTTACCCGTAAACTGCGAGAAGAAGGCGTCCAAGGTCAGGTATTGTACGGATATAAATTCAGACCGGAATGGTCCTGAAATTCGGGATTGCCAATTTGCCGAGAGTTACTCACATAGGGGTAGTCCTTGCATGTCGGGGGTAGATTGCCCGTATTACTACTCGGACTACTTGCGCGGGCGAGAAACTGAGGAATGCCGCCTACTAGCATCCAGCCCTGAGGCCACCGGAACTTGGCGTCGGGCTTTGTGCCGTACCTGTCCAGTTCCTGGAACTATCCAGCAGACCGAGTGTGATCACCTGGTGCTGGAAGCGACTATCCAACGTCAATGGCTTTTTCAGCGGGTGCAGATTACCTTCTCCCTCTGTGGTGAATCCATGGAGGCACTGCCTGATCCATTGCATTGTTCCGCTTGCGCTACTTCCCGTGAGTGGATGTTTGATGATTAACTGACCTGTCTGGGAATTGCATTGCCGGCCGCGATTCTGAATGGAGGAGCATATGGTATACTGGAGCTAGACATGGGGAGCTTGCTGCTGTAGGCTGAGAGAACGGGAAAGGACCCGTTGACCCTTTGACCTGATCTGGGTAATGCCAGCGGAGGGATAACAGGTACTTCCAGAAGGCTTGCCCAATCAGGGCAGGCCTTTTTTCTTGTATAGGAGAACCAAGATGCAACGGAAACTGAACAATGGTAGATCAAGTCTGAGTCGGTGTTTTCCCGTCCTCTGGGTCGCTTTACTTTTCCTGGCAGGTTGTGTTGTAGATGGTACCGGTATGATCGTACCTGAACCAGCGGAACCTGTGACTCTGGTGTTAGCCAGCCATGATTCATTCAATGTGTCCCAAGAGGTATTAACGGAATTTGAACAGAACCATAATGCCAAGGTGGAATACCTAGCCTTGGGAGACGCAGGGACAGCCCTCAACAAGGTAATTCTGAGTAAAGAAGCGCCCTTGGCGGATGTTATGTTTGGAGTGGATAATTCCTTCCTGAGCCGAGCCTTGGAGGCGGATATTTTTCTGGCTTACGAGTCACCCATGCTGTCCCAGATTCCCGATGAATTGAAACTTGATTCGAACCATACCCTGTTGCCGGTAGATTTCGGATTCATCAATCTGAATGCAGACCGGCACTGGTTCGAAGAGCAAGGGGTACCAATCCCCACCCAATTGGAGGATTTGCTGAAACCCGAATACCAAGGCCTGCTGGTGGCACAGAATCCGGCAACCTCCTCACCAGGTCTGGCCTTTTTGCTGGCCACGGTCAGCTATTTCGGGGACCCGGGATATCTTGACTTCTGGTCTGGCCTCCGCGCTAATGAAGTCTTAGTGACCAGCGGGTGGAGCGAGGCCTACTTCGAGCATTTCACGGTTGGTTCGGGAGGTAATGGTGACCGGCCTCTGGTAGTCAGCTACTCTACTAGCCCACCAGCTGATGTACTTTTTGCGGGGGATGGGCGTACGGAACCCGCCAGCGTAAACGTCAACTTTCCTTTGGGTACGTTCCGACAGATCGAGTTTGTGGGGATCCTGAAAGGTACCCATCACGAAACCTTGGCTCAGGCGTTTGTGGATTTCATGCTAGACGTGAGATTCCAGGAGGACATCCCTCTGAATATGTTTGTCTATCCAGTCAATACTGCCGCGGATCTACCGGAACTGTTTGTTGAGTTTGCTGAAACTCCTTCGGACCCGGCACCGATGGCACCAGAGGATATCGAACAGAATCGGGAAAAATGGATAGAGGCTTGGACTGACACCATGTTGCGTTAGCCGCCGAGACGGGAGATTGAGCATGCAGAGCGAGACTTAGCCTTATGCGAAGAGGGCTATATTGGGTCCTGTTGCCTGCTTCCTTCCTTGCTTTCTTTTACTTTTTCCCTCTCGTCCGCATCATTGGCGCAAGTTTTCTTCCGGGACGAAACTTCAGCGCGCCGTCTTCCCCAATGCCAGACCTGACTTTCTTAAGTCAGGTACTTGGCTTTACCTTGGGTCAAGCCAGTCTTTCCACACTGATCACCTTAGCTTTAGGCGTACCAATTGCTTGGTGGCTCAAGCATTCTGATGCGTTTGGTCGCCGGGGTATTCAGATCCTGTTGACCTTGCCCTTTGTGATGCCGACCGTAGTAGTAGGAACTGCCTTTACCGCTTTGTTAGGACCGTCTGGTGTAGTAAATGGCATGCTGATGCAATACCTGGAACTAACGGAACCACCCATTAAGCTATTACACACTTTTCCTTTAATTATCCTTGCTCACACTTTCTACAATACCGGCGTGGTAGTCCGGATTGTGGCGGGTTTTTGGAGCCAGTTAGACTCAAGGTTTCACATGGCAGCCCAGTCACTGGGAGCTTCCCCTATTCGGTCCCTGTTCACCATTGATCTGCCGCTGATACTGCCCAGTATCATTTCAGCTTCCCTGCTGGTATTCCTGTTTTGTTTCAGCAGTTTCGGCGTTATTCTCATTCTGGGTGGCCTCCGGTTTGCGACCATAGAGGTCGAGATTTATCGGCAGGCCATCAGCTTCTTCAATCTTCCTACCGCGGCACTGCTATCACTTCTGCAACTAGGTGTGACCTTCACTGCCATGTTCCTGTATACACGCATCCAGAATGCCACCAGTCGCACCATGGCCGTGGTAACGGGCAAAGAGTCAAATCCCGGTTCTCACAAATCAGTCCTCTTCTGGAGCGCGCTGCCAGTCTATATAGTCACAGGCTTGTTGGTGACACCCCTGTTGGCTCTGCTGATTCAGAGTCTTACCCTGGGGGATGACAACTGGACCTTGCGTTATTACCGGGATCTGCTTGCGCCGTCATCAGACAGTGCTTTTCTGGCATCGGCCTTGGACGCCATTGGTAATTCAATTCGTTACGGCATGTTGACGATGTTGCTGAGCCTCTTCCTGGGTATCTGCATGGCCTATGCGGTGTTTCATGCTCCTCGTCTTCTCAGTCGCTGGCTGGACCCCATCTTCCTGTTACCCTTGGGAACATCAGCAGTTACACTGGGACTAGGCTTTATCTTGGCCATGGGGCCCTTACGTACCTCTTCGTGGCTGGTACCGATAGCCCATTCCCTGATAGCAGTGCCGTTTGTCTTCAGAGTATTCCTCCCTTCTGTACGGCGCATTCAAGCTTCACTCAGGGAAGCTAGTATGGTATTGGGAGCTACCCCGCGACGTACCTGGTGGCACATTGATCTGCCTCTTCTTATGCCTGCCCTGATGGTAGCTGGCGTATTTGCCTTTACCACTAGCTTGGGAGAATTCGGCGCCTCCTTGTTGGTAGCGCGGCCGCAATATCCCACCATGCCCCTCATTATCTATCGGGCTTTGGGACAGCCAGGTCTGTTGAACTTGGGAAAGGCTTTGGCCATGAGTACCATTCTTATGTTGACGGCAGGTGCCGCCATGCTAATCCTGGACAGGATTCCGTGGACCATTCGCGAGTTCTGAATTATATGGCGTTCCTTCGAATCCAAGAACTGTCTAAGGGATTTGTCGCGCATTACAGCGTCCTGACAAATCTGAATTTGGAAATCACGCAAGGCAAGTTTGTTTGTCTATTGGGGGCCAGTGGGAGTGGCAAGACTACGTTGCTTCGAATCATTGCTGGGCTCGAGCAGCCAGACAAGGGAGAACTGTGGCTGGAAGGACAAGACTTACGTAATGTGCCGGTGCACGAACGAAGGTTTGGATTCATGTTTCAGGACCATGTCCTGTTCCCACACAAGAGCGTCGGAGCCAATATTGCTTATGGGTTGCAGATGCAGCGCTGGCCCAAGGCCAAAATCAGGAGACGAGTGGCGGAAATGCTGGATCTGGTTCGTCTCTCAGGCTATGAAAAGCGTAATGTGCGGGAATTGAGTGGTGGGGAATCGCAACGGGTGGCTCTAGCTCGCAGCTTGGCTCCAAGCCCCCGGCTATTATTGCTGGACGAGCCGTTATCCTCCCTGGACCGTAATCTGCGCGACGAACTGGGACATGAATTGCGCAATATCCTGCGTACGTTGCATATTACTGCCATTTATGTAACCCACGATCAGGATGAAGCCTTTGCCTTAGCTGATCAGGTCGCAATCCTGCATGAAGGGCAGATTCTTTGCAAAGACACCCCTGAGGGGTTGCATCAGAATCCAGGTTCGGTGTTTGCTGCGCGTTTCCTGCGCATGCACAACATCCTGCCATGGAATAATGGCAGAACCAGGGGTTTGCCCACATGGTTACGTGGCGCCCCGGAATTCTGTTCTTTGGATGGTCCTTTTCTTCTCATCCGGCCGGATGCTCTGGTCTTGACGACGGGAGGCACAGCGGGAATTTCCATTTCAGCCCGGGTCAAGACCATGTCTTTTCGGGGTCGTTTGTATGAGATTGAATTGGAAGTGCTAGATGATAAGGAATGCCCCCTGCGCTTAACCCTGGATTTGCCTCTGACCGACGCCGAACCGGAACTCGCCCTTCGTCTGCGTTCAGCCGCTGGCACAACAGACACGGTGACTTTGGCCCTTAAACCAGACAGTATTCTGCCCTTGACTCGGTGAAAGTTCCGGCTGAATTCCACTACGGTTTGGCCATTCCAACGTCCCTAACCGCAAGACTTGATCTGGAAGCCCAAAGGGGGAAACGGCCTATTTCATGGCATCATGGTGCTGTGCCAGGCCAACAGCAAACCTGACGGCACAGAGGCAGTCCGGCCAAGCAAAAGGAAGACGGGCCCTGTTCCTCGAGCAGATAGGACCGGGACCGGAGATTAGAGCCTGCTGGCTCTCATTCCCGCAATAGATTAAGGCAGGGGCACCAGGAACCTTATAGTACTGCCATTGGAAGCCATCCAACCTTCTTCGTTGTCATCAGTCCTGACGTACCACCATACAATGGTGTCAGTATCGCCAGATTTCCAGATAGGGCCGCCGATCAGCTGCACTGTGGTGCCTTGCTCCTTCCAAGCGACTGAAAACGTTGGATCTGGATCAGGCTCACTCTGTACTGCTAGATGACCCACTGCAATCTGGGCTTTATCCTGTAGGGCGAAGGTATGGGCAACCCTGCTGACAGGCAGATCATTGGTCTGTGGTGGATAGGGATTGACGTAGTCTGAGGTGACAGGCGTCGTAGCAGCCAACGCAGGAGGTGGTGCTGGCACTTCTCCGGCTTCCGTCGTGGCTTGGGTTTCCTCTGCTACGGTGATCTGCTGCTGGCTTGGTGAAGAGTCAACAATTTGCAGTTCGTCTCCATAGTAAGGGAGATCGGTCCCGCCAATTTCAGCTGTCTGTACCACGGCTGGTTCCGTTGCAGGGACCCTCTCGACTGGGTTTGCGTTCCGCTGAATCAGGAAGGCGATGGTCGCAAGCAAGGCAGCGATGATCACAACGGTGGCCGTTACAATGCCCGTTGCGGGACTGAACCAGTTGAAACTGCGGGAAGTCTCTGGTTGGGCTGGGGTGGGGGCTGTATCAATATCCAGTTGGACCTGCAAGGTATCCAGTTCCTGGCGCGTGCGCATCACGCGCAAAGGCAATTTGCTGGCCTCTTCGGTCAAACTGCGGTAACGCTGGATAAGCAGAAGGTTGGCGTTGTTCAGGGCGTCATCCTGACGGCGGCCCATGGTATTGTCATAGAGATGAACTTCCGCCCGGACAGGTCGATGGTGGCGGTCCAACAAGACCACCAGACCCGCAATGGGCCAACCATCAGACTCAGTCAGATTGTAATAGTCGGCAGTTATGGCCGGTGAAAGGGACGCAGCATCAGCGAGTAGTGATGCTTCGGTAGAGGCCCCAGCGAGTTCGTTGGCGTTGATGCTGGCGTCAAGGGCAGTGTCGATGGTAGTCATGATGTCGCCTCGCGGGATGTAATGAAGACAGGAAGAGGCAAGAATGCCTGCTGGATTAGGGTGGCTGGATCAGGGTGGCGGTACCTCCTAGCTGCAGATAAGAATCAGTATAGAACAAGACACGGAGATTATATCGAACATACAGGTCTTCACGCAACTGCCCTGACCAATTCACGCTGCTCATGACCTGGAACTGGGCACGTTCATCGCCCGGCTGGCCTTCAATGCGGGCGGCTCCCGTATTCGAATCCCGTCCCTGGAAAACCAAGGTAGTCCCGGGCACGGTATTACCCTTGCTGGCCCGCAACATTACTGTATATAGAGGTGCAGACTCCCCAGACACGGCCAGATGGACAGGTGAGACCTCTCGAATACCCAGTGAGTACCAGGAAACCATAACAACCTCGGTAGCGGTCACGCGAATGATGCGTCCGGTCAAGACGAAGTCGGTTCGCGGCACTCCGGCCCATTGGCCCCGGTAGTTCAGTGGATCACCGATGCGCCGGGGTGAACGGCCATCAGGAAATAGAAAGATGGCTTCCTGGTTCTCGACGCCCTGAAAAACAATATCTGTGCCTGAAACGGTTTGCCCTGCCGATAGAAGCTGCCAGTCAAATCCCTGGTACTTCAAATCATTGACGGCCTGCGGAGACCACAAATGGCTAAAGGGTAATGTCGGCGTGTCACCCTTAACCAGAAACTGGTAACCTTGTTGCAGAGCGCCCAGCAAAATGAGAAGAATAAGGAGGTTGAAGCCCCATTTTAGCAGCCGGAACATGTGAAAGACTGCAGGTTACGCTTCAAACGCTGTTGAGGAGGCGCAACAGAAATATTAGAACAATCATGACAATCATCGGGGAGATATCGATCATGCCCAGAGGGGGGATGTAACGCCGGGCGAAGTCGAGAACCGGATCCGTAATCTGCATCAGCATGCGGACGGGAGGCAGATCGGGATCGATATTGGGTATCCAGGTCAGCATGATCCGGATAAAGATTAGCAAGACGTAGACCTGAAGCAGACCTGAAATGATGGCCATAATGGTGGAGATTTCCCAGAAGTCGAGTTTTATGTATCCAGCTCACAGCTGCGCCGATAGGCAGCGGCTACAGCGTCTACCACAGCAGCACGCAAGGATGCCCGTTCCAGTTCTTGGAGACCGGCAGCCGTGGTACCAGCGGGAGAAGTGACCAAATTGCGCCATACGGCCGGATGCCGGTCCGGCGTGGCGCGAGCCAGTTGCGCACTGCCCCACATGGTTTGTACGGCTAACTGTGAAGCTTGGTTGCGACTCAGACCAATCTGCACCCCTGCATCAATCATGGCTTCCAAGATCAGAAAGATGTAACCTGGCCCGGATCCGCTAAGAGCCGTGGCTTTGTTCAGATCGTCCTCATGAGGGGTGAAGATCTGCTCGCCGATTGCGTCAAACAGATGGCTGGCAGATTCTCGTTGCGTTGGGGAAACAGAGGCAGTGCCAGTCCAAACGGTCATCCCAGCCTGTACCTGTGCGGGCGTATTGGGCATGGCGCGCACAATGGGATTGTGACCTGTCACAGCGGCTATACGCTGGAGGGAGGTGCCCGCCATAATGGAAATGAGCAACGTGTCTGCCGAAAGGGCAACGCCGATTTCGGCCCCAACAGAGACGAACACCTGTGGTTTGATGCTGAGGATCACCAAATCACGGTCTTGGACTGCCTGCACGTTATCTTCCAGTGTGACAATGCCAAATTCGCTTTCCAGGTAGTTTCGCTGGGCCGGCACCGGTTCACTGACCACGATCTGATCCGCTGAACACGTCTGGGTATCCAGTAACCCTCGGATGATGGCACTGCCCATGGCGCCACCACCAATGAACAGAAGTTGCTGTCCCGAAAGGATGGATTCTACACCCATATGAATTACCCTGTCCGTTGGCCGAAAATAGCGGTGCCGATCCGGACGATTGTAGCACCTTCTTCGAGGGCAATTTCAAAATCGTCTGACATACCCATCGACAGATGTTGCCAATTCCCTGCCGGTATCGTCTTGGCAAGGTGCACGAATTGCTCACGCACTCGTCCGAATACGGAGCGCAGGACTTTCTCCTCTGCCCCCCAAGGTGCCATAGTCATCAACCCCTGTACGTCGATTCCAGGTAGTTCGCACAGCGCTGAGGCCAATTCAGGGACCCTTTCTAATGGCAGTCCCTGTTTGGTGGCTTCCTGCAAGGGATTGACCTGAATCAATACAGGGAAGCGGTGAGCAATTCGTTCCCCCAGAGCCGATATGAGTGTCCCTGTCTTGGGGCGGTCCACACTGTGTACCAGTTGAATATGACGGGTCAATAGGCGAATCTTGCGACTCTGCACGGGACCGACTAGATGCCATACCAATTCCTGCTGGTTCTGAGCTGGGTGTCGCAGTCGCTGGGCGAGGGCTTCCGGCCGATTTTCTCCAAAATGCCGCAATCCACATTCGTAGGCCGCCTGTATGAACGACCAGGGATGAGTCTTGGAAACGGCGACTAATGACACATCTCGGGCGGTACGTCCAGACCTAGCGGCACTAGCCTCAATGCGTGACCATAGATCGTCTATACGTTGTTGCATATCGGGAGGTGGCATTGGCTCCGGTACAGGGATCATGGATAGGCACATGGTGGTTACTTCCTCTGATCTTCCAGCCAGCACAACATGCCAAAAAGACCACATTTTCCTTTTTCGGCCCGATGGGAGAAAAACAGATCCGTGTGCTGGGCCGTATCTAGGCCAGAGACTTCAATGTTGTTGGCAGGAATTCCCGCTTCCACAAGCTGTCCGCGATTGGCTTCCCACAAATCCAGAAATGCATGTTCGGGCCGATATGAAGGACGCAGCAGCTTTTCAGGTTTGCTTTGGCTGGCACGAACTCTGGCAATTACCTTGGGCCCTATTTCATAACTGTCTGGCCCAATGCTGGGTCCCAAGGCACAGAGACAATGGCTGGCCTGTGTACCAAAGTCGCGGGCAAGTTCCTTCACCAATTTCGCCGTAATGCGATGGGTAGTCCCCTGCCAGCCGGCATGACATACTCCCAGTACATGCTGCTTGCAGTCATATATAACTATGGGTACACAATCGGCATACAGGGTAAGCAGAGGCAAGTTGGATTGATCGGTAATCAAACCATCCACCCCCGCCAGTCTTTGGCCCCTATGCCCTGTTGTAACCCGCGTAATACAGTCCGATCGAATCTGCCCGGCAATGACCACTCCGTTGCGGGAATAACCATTGGCTTGGAGAAAAAGCTGCAGGTTGGCACTGACGGCTTCCCGACTGTCACCCCGGGCCAAACTGAAATTGAGTGAGTTCCAGGGAGGTCTGCTCACGCCGCCTTTGCGTGTACTAACTACCGCGGAAACCGGCCAGTCTTTGAAAATGTCGAACGAAAAGGCAGGAAGTGTTGATGTAAGCTGGAGTGCGTGCATTTCGTTGGCGGAAGATTCATGGTAAACAGTTCAACCTGACAGTGGTTGAGGTATGACGAACCAACCTGAGTCATCAAGTTCATTGACGTCCCAATATCCATGATATTGTGAGTCAAAGGCAAAAACACAGAATCTCGTCACATTGTGCCATGATTATACTGGGATATCCCACCAGTGGTCAGGCCTATGGGCAGCAAACTCTGTCGGGTAAAGTTCACAGACACCGAATTCTGGCCCTGAGTTTCATCGGTCAAACCAGTGCAAAGCAAGCCCGGAAAAGCTGACAGGTAACACGAATGCCCCAATTTGACGTAACGGCCATGGGTGAAGTCATGTTGCGCCTTAGCGTTCCTGCCGGGGAACGGCTTGAATTGGCCCGAAGTCTGGATGTTCATCCGGGCGGAGCCGAAGGCAACGTATTGGTAGCCTTGGCACGGATGGGGCACAAGACCGCTTGGTGCAGCAGCTTACCAGACAATGCTACTGGCCGCTTGATCGCGAACCATCTGCATTTGGCGGGTATAGATCTCTCTTGTGTGCATTGGGCAAAGACTGGACGTACAGGGCTGTATTTTCTGGAGTTCGCCGATCCTCCCCGCAATGTGGATGTGGTCTATGACCGGGCGGCATCCTGTGCGGCCCTGCTGACACCCTCGCAGATCGACTGGGATCATCTGATGGATACGCACCACTTCCACATCAGTGGTATCACCCCGGCTCTATCGCCTTCTGGCCTGGATGCTACCCAGACGGCCTTGCGGGAGGCCAAAGCTCGGCATGTTACCTGCAGCCTGGATGTTAACTTCCGCGCCAAAATGTGGAACCCGGCAGAAGCCAAGTCAGTGCTTACCCCTCTCGCCGCTGAAGTGGATATCCTGTTCTGCAGTCAGAGTGATGCAGAAACTGTCTTTGGGTATCAAGGTGCCCCACGGCAGGTATTGGAGGCACTTGCCCAGTTGGCTCCGAGTGGCCGTGTGGTTATGTCCCAAAGCGACCAGGGCATTTGGGCCATAGAGCAGGGACAGATACTGTATGAGGCAGCCCGACCTGTGACCATAATTGATCGTCTGGGAGCAGGGGATGCCATGGCCGCCGGAGTGATTCACGGCTACCTGCAAGGGGATATGGCGTCAGGATTACGCTATGGGGCACTGCTGGCGGCTATGGTGTTGACTCAACACGGCGACATGCTGGTCACTTCGCGCACCGAAGTTGAAGGCCTATTGGCAACCGGAGGGGGTGGGCTGGCGCGCTGAAAGGCCGGAAACGTATCATCCAACGGGATAAAGGAGTTGCAAGATGAAAAAGGCCCTGATGAATTGGGGAGGTTGGGATGGTCATGAGCCCAAACAGACGACACACCTGTTTGCCCCCTGTCTGGAAGAGGCAGGTTTTGAGGTTGACATCGTTCACGACCTGGACCGATATTGCGACGAAGAATACATGAGCTCTCTGGACCTCGTAGTTTCCACTTGGACCATGAGCGACATAAGTCAGGAACAGGAAGCGGGTTTGCTGAAGGCCGTGCGCAACGGTGTAAACATGGGCGGATGGCACGGTGGGATGTGTGATGCCTTCCGCCAAAGTACCGAGTACCAATGGATGACGGGAGGGCAATGGGTGGCACATCCGGGCAACATTATCCACTACCGGGTGAACATCACAAACCATATGGATCCCATCACCACGGGACTCTCCGACTTCGACATGCATTCAGAGCAGTACTACATGCACGTGGATCCCGGTAATCAGGTTCTGGCGACTACCCTGTTTACCACGGACATCGCTCCCTGGGTGAATGGTACCGTTATGCCGGTAGTATGGAAACGTATGTATGGCAAGGGCCGAGTCTTCTATTGCTCGTTGGGCCATGTCGCCAAAGACTTCGACGTGCCGGAGGCCCGGGAAATAGTACGCCGGGGCCTGCTTTGGGCGGGTGGCGCCCTAGGCGCCGGAGGAGACTAGCCATGAACAAGGTACGATGGGGTTTTCTGGGCGCGGGCAGCATTGCCCGACGGTTTGGATTGGGAATGCAGGAAGTGGAAGACGCGGAATTGCTGGCGGTGGGGTCCCGGACCCCCGACCGTTCCCGGGACTTGGCGGAAACCTACAGGATACCGCGTCAATATGGGACTTATGAAGAACTGGTCCAGGACCCGGATGTGGATGTTATCTATGTGGCGACACCGCATAATTTCCATAAGGAACACAGCATTCTGGCCCTGGAAGCTGGCAAGGCGGTACTGTGTGAGAAACCCTTTACGATCAATGTAAGGGAAGCCGCCGAGACCGTGGCGGTGGCCCGCCAGCGGGACCTATTTCTTATGGAGGCCATGTGGGTACGTTATCATCCCATTCTGCGGGAGGTGAAACGTATGGTGCAGGACGGAACCATTGGGAATCTCACACTGATGGTATCCGATTTTGGTTTCCGGGGTAGCGAGCCCATGCGAGGGCGTATCGCGGATCCTGCCCTTGGGGGAGGCGGATTATTGGATTTGGGAATCTATCCTGTGTCACTGGCCTCCTTCCTCTTTGGCCAGACACCTACACGGATTGAATCCATGGCCCATCTGGCCGGCGGTGTGGATCATCGCGGGGCCATCCTGCTAGGTTATCCGGACGGACAGATAGCCATCTGCTATTGCTCCATCAGGGACAATAGTCCACAGGAAACGGTACTAACAGGTTCCCAGGGCGAAATCCGTATTCCCCATCCCTGGTGGCTGAACAATCACTGCTTTCTGACTGAGCAAGGCCAGGCGACACGCCGCATTGAGACTCCGCTGATCACCAACGGCTTTGCCCACGAGATCATGGAAGTAAACCGCTGCCTGCAGGAAGGCCTACGGGAGAGCCCTGATATGCCTTTGGACGAGACTCTGGACATCATGAGCACAATGGATGCCATCCGGGCCCAATGGGGCCTGCGCTTCCCCATGGAATAACGGCACATTTGGGCCCAGGGAGTAACACCCACTTATGAAGTACGGACATATTCCTGGCAGTGACAAGCCGATCGGCCGTATTGTACAGGGAACCATCATGCTGCACGACCGTGATATGGAATTCGCGCATCCCTTGCTTGACAGCCTTTACGAACAGGGTTGCAATGCCTTCGACTCTGCCCACGGCTATGGCGGGGGTGGGTCTGAACGGACCTTAGGCGAGTGGATTGACACCCGGAAGGTACGGGATGAAGTGTTCATTCTGACCAAGGGTTGCCATCCTAACGCGGATCGGGATCGGGTCACGACCTTTGATCTCAGCAGTGATCTGCACGATTCCCTCGTCCGGCTACGAACGGATCACATTGACCTTTATCTTTTGCACCGGGACGATCCATCCAAACCCGTTGGGCCTCTGGTTGATCGCCTGAACCAGCACTTGCAAGAAGGCAAAATCCTGGCTTATGGCGGTTCAAACTGGTCTGCGGCCCGCATTGCCGAAGCGAACAAGTATGCTGCAGCCAATGGTTGTGCTCCCTTTGTGGCCAGTAGCCCCAACTTCAGTTTGGCAGATCCCCGGGAGATCCCGTTTCGTGGCTGCCTTACCATCAGTGGGCAGGCCGCCAAGGAAGAGCGGAAATGGTATCAAAAACAGAAAATGCCTCTATTCACCTGGTCCAGCTTGGCGCAGGGATTCTTCTCGGGTCGCTTTCGACGAGACAATCTGGACACTTTCCCGGATCCTTATGACCAGCTCTGCGTTCGCGCCTATTGTTCGGAAGAGAACTTTGAACGCCTGGACCGGGCCGTTGCGCTGGGCACACGAACTGGATTGACACTGCCCCAAATTGCCGTCGCCTACGTGTTGAATTATCCCTTGAATATTTTTGCCCTTATCGGTTGCCAAGCCCCGGAAGAATGGCAGGCCAATGTGGCGGCCATGGATCTAGCTCTCTCACCCTCAGATCTACAATGGCTGGATACGGGAACAGGGCCCAGTCCGCTCTGAGGTCACTTATGTAAGCTAAAGGTTGCAGCAAGTCATGAGAATTTGGAATATAGGTTTGGTCGGGTGCGGAACCATCAGCCGCGCCTATGTCAAGGGATTGAAACCATACAGCCACGTTCGCATCGCTGCCGTTGCGGATATTGTCCCAGAGGCTGCCAACATGCTGGCGCAGGAAATAGGCTGTCCAGCCTGCGAAGTGAGCGAACTGATGGGAAGTGGGGATGTTGATATTGTGCTCAATCTCACGATACCCATTGCTCACGCAGAGATCGATCTGCTCGCAATCCAGGCGGGTAAGCATGTATACAGCGAAAAACCTTTGGCTTTGGACCGAGCAGAAGGCACAGCAGTGATCGAGGCGGCTAAGCAGTGTGGTGTGAGGGTCGGCTGTGCTCCGGATACTTTCCTGGGTGGCGGAGGCCAGACCAGCCGCAAGTTAATCGATGAAGGTCTCATTGGCGAACCGGTGGCTGCCAGCGCTTTCATGACAAGCCGTGGACACGAGTCATGGCATCCCAGTCCCGAGTTCTATTACCGGAAAGGCGGCGGGCCTATGCTGGATATGGGGCCCTACTACGTGACAGCCCTGGTGAATCTATTGGGTCCCGTCAGTCAAGTCAGTGGTATGACTCGGACTTCATTTGCCGAGAGGACCATAACCAGTGAACCATTGGCCGGCAAGGTCATCAGACCTGAGGTACCGACTCATTACGCAGGAACTCTGAAGTTTGCCTCTGGTGCCATAGGCACGATGATTCAGACCTTCGATGTTTGTGGGTCCAAGTTGCCGCGCATTGAAATCTACGGTGAGGAGGGTACCCTCAGCGTGCCCGATCCCAATACCTTTCTGGGCCCAGTTTTGCATCTGGAAAGGGGGAGTCGCCACTGGAATGAAATTCCGCTCACGCATAGCGACACCGTCTTGCGGGGGGTAGGTCTCGCGGAAATGGCTGATGCTATCGCCAAAGGGCGGGAACACAGGGTCAGCGGTGAACTCGCCTATCATGTATTGGAAGTCATGGATCTGTTCGCCGTATCCAGCGATCAGGCTCGGCACTTGCCAACAGCCAGTTCTTGCCGGAGACCAGACCTCTTACCTACAGACGGCGGCTTTTGACATAAACTGCCTTGCACGAAAAAACCAGCTTGGGACTCGCACTGCAATTGGAATCGCCAGCGAGTATTTCTGTCGTGAATGCTTCCTGACGGTCTGTTGTCCTGCGAAGTTGAACCTAGGCCTTGGCTATAGGTGGGACTCATGCCTCATGCCCAATAGGCGGCAAATCAATAATCCTATCTGTTCCTACCGAAGGCCCAGCATATTCTGATCCGGCTAACCAAGGGCAGTTTGGCTGGCTCAGGACGGCCGACCGATCCAAAGTGCCAGCGGCTCACTCATTAAGCAAAAAGAGACTTTTGCGCAGTACGGTACATCAGTACTGCATGTGTACCGGAACGTAAAGGAGTAATCTGGCCGTTCTGTGACGCTTCGCTGATCTCATCAAGCAACTGCTCAAATCTGCCATCCATCCGCATAGACCATGAGGTGCGGCTGTCCTTCAGACAGACCTCCAAGATTTCTTGCAACTGACTCTGTAGGTCTGGATGCGTTACGGGTACTATGGCTTCAACACGGTGGTCCAGATTCCGTTGCATCCAGTCAGCGCTACCTATGTAGTATTCGGGCTGGTCAACGTTGGCGAAATAGAAGATTCGGTGATGTTCCAGGAAGCGACCGATGATGCTGGTCACAGTTATGTTGTCGCTGATACCGGGAATACCAGGACGGATACGACACACCCCCCGCACAATCAGGTCAATCTTGACGCCTGCCTGACTGGCGCGATACAACTGTTTCACAATCTGGGCATCGTCCAGGCTGTTCATCTTGGCAATGATATGCCCAGCCCGACCGTCCTTGGCGTGCTGTATTTCCCGTTTAATCATTTGGATGAAACGTTGCCGCATATTCACAGGGGCGACCAGCAGTTTCTTATACTTGGCACTTTGGCTATAACCAGTGAGGTAGTTGAAGAGATCCATGACATCTTCAACTACCTCCTGGTCGGTAGTCAGGAGAGCAAGGTCGGTGTAGAGGTTGGCGGTTGAGGGGTTGTAATTGCCCGTGCCAATGTGAACATACGACTGAAGACCTGAGGTCTCCTGGCGGACGATCAGGGAAATCTTTGTGTGGGCCTTCAGTCCAATCAGCCCGTAAGCCACATGGCAACCCGCATCTTCCAGCCGTTTGGAATGGTGAATATTCTGCTCTTCGTCAAATCGGGCCTTTACTTCGACCAGCACTGCCACCTGTTTGCCATTTTCTGCGGCGTTAACCAGGGCATCCACGATGGGGGAATCATCTGAAGTCCGGTACATCGTATGCTTGATCGCCAAGACCTTGGGATCCCGGGTAGCGGCCAAAAAAATTAGTTGGGTGGTATTGGTAAAGGATTGGTACGGATGGTGAAGCAGGATATCTCCCTTCTTCAAAACCTGGAAGATCTCAGACGGGGAAGAGGCAGTTGACAGATGTGAGAACTGCGCAGGGATACGAGGTTGCCACGGTGTAAATTTGAGATCCTGACGATCGATGGCCCTATACAGAGCCATGAAATCCGCAAATCCCAGGGGGCTTTCCATGCGGTAGACATCCTGTTGGACTAACCCAAACTCATGCATGAGGACACCAAGGGTGCGATCTCTCATGTCCTTGGCAACTTCAAGACGAACTACAGGAGCAAAGCGTCTTTCATGCAATTCCTCACTGATCATGGCCAGCAAATCCTCGGCCTCGTCTTCATTCCTTTTCATATCGGCATTGCGCGTGATACGGAAAGGATGAACACTGACGATCTCCATGCCAACGAAAAGCGTGTCCAGATTATGGATGACTACTTGCTCGAGTGGCACGAAATCATGCGAGTCTCCCACTTGGATCCACCGTTCGCAGTCAGGAGGTACCTTGACCCGTGCCAGACGGGTATCACCACTGAGGGGATCTCTGACGTAGACCGCCAGATTAAGACTCATATTGCTGATAAACGGGAAGGGATGAGACGAGTCAAAGGCCAGAGGCGTCAACAAAGGAAAGACATCATGAAGATAGAAGGAACGCAGATCCGCTACTTGCTCTGGTGAGAGCTCCGCATAACTGCGCAAGCGAATCCCATAGGTACCCATCTGCGGTAGGATATCGTTCAGGAAACATTCGTCCTGCACCTGGCTGAAGTAGGTTACGGCTTGACTGATCAGCCCCAATTGGTAGCTAGGTGTCCAGCCTTCCAGTTGCAGGTTAGCGGAACCCGCCGCCAGTTGACGTTTGAGGCCACCCACGCGTTTGCGAAAGAATTCGTCCATATTGGAGGCTGTAATGCCCAGGAAATTCAGGCGTTCCAACAAGGGATTGTGCTGGTCCAAAGCATGCTGCAAGACGCGCCAATTGAAATCCAGCCAACTGAGTTCACGGTTATATACTTCAGGGCTTTCACCGAGGGCCTGAACGTCGTAGTCCTCAATCTGCGACGGCATCAGGGCCACCTCCTTGGGAGGGTGTACGACCCGAACTTGATCACCGGCACCTTCCGGCAAGTCTTCGGAATCGGGCACCATCAGGGCTGAGCCAGGATGCAAATTGGTTGACATAAGAAGTCCAGTACCGAAATGAATTAACGAAGCGCAGCCTATCTATCTGCGCACAAATGACCGCAATGGAGGTAATACAAAGTTTTCAGCCCTATAAGTTATAAGTATATAACGATTCTGGGAGATGAAAAGGGCGGACTGGCGCGATAGCTGTTCAGAATATCTGACGTTTGCGATCCAGAAACTGGAATTCTAGGTTCCTTTTACCTGAACCGAACAAGCCAATGCCAATCAGAGAGACCAGGCTAGAGTTCTGAAATGGGTTCCCTATAGCACCCTGTGTGTAACGCTGTAGGTTCAGGATCAGGGTACAGTCCACACCAGCCATCATTCTGCTTCCCGCATGCCATACTTTCCGGAACTGCGTCTCACGCCTGGATATCCCTGAACTGCCCCAACGAAAATTGACTCAGGGTACCTTGCTGTTGTAATCTGTATCTGCTTAGGCTAATGCGATGCCATAATTGAATTATGCAATCTCCTTTATTCCTGTTGCCTGAATTGTTGTTACCCTTGTTGGCCGTAGTAGATGGCCAGCTATCGCGCCGTGTTGGTGGAGGAAAGCCACAGGCTTAGGGCATGCTCACAGCAATTACCCCGAGATCCTTCCCAGCCGGGAAGGATTTTTTTATGTCGTTCCTATCCCAGGGTCCACGAGGAATGGTCTCATGAGTAATACAACCTCTGCTTTTACCCCGGAACGCTTCCAGAATCCGTCGGTAGTGCGCCACATTACCGGATCAGAAATGATTTGGGATGCCTGCGTAATGGAAGGCATCAGTATTCTTTTTGGGCATCCTGGGGGAGCCATTCTACCTGCCTACGATGCCTTGGCACCTTATGAAGCCAACGGGTTTTTGCACCATGTTCTGGTGCGCCATGAGCAATGTGCAGCCCACATGGCCGATGGATACGCCCGGGCCACAGGGGAGGTGGGTGTTTGTGTAGCCACCAGTGGACCAGGGGCAACGAACCTGGTGACCGGATTGGCTACCGCCCAGATGGATAGTGTGCCTGTGGTGGCCATTACAGGCCAGGTTCCCACCTTCTTGCTTGGCACCGATGCCTTTCAGGAATCAGATATAGTAGGGGTAACCCAACCGGTCTGCAAGCATAATTACTTGGTTACGGATGTGGCCGATTTACCCCTGGTAATGAAAGAGGCATTTTTTATCGCGCGGGAAGGCCGACCGGGAGTAGTGCTGGTAGACGTTTGCAAGGATGTGCAGACCGCCAAGGGAGATTTCCGGTACAACATGGAAATTGACCTGCCAGGCTACGATCCCTATCCTGTTGCCCGCAGGGATGCCCTTACCCAGGCTGCCAAGGTTATCAACAACGCTGAAGCACCGCTTATTCTGGCTGGCCACGGTATCCATCTGGCGGGGGTGTCCGATGTCCTGCAACGAATAGTCGAAAAAGCTGAAATTCCTGTTGTGACCACGCTACTGGGAACAGGTAATCTCCCTGAGACCCATCCGCTCAGTTTGGGCATGGGAGGGATGCATGGTGAGGCCTATGCCAATGAGGCCGTGCAGGCTTGTGACGTGTTGATTGCCTTGGGCATGCGATTTGACGATCGAATTACGGGACGTCTGGACCGGTTTGCCTCCCAGGCCACAGTTGTGCACTTCGAATTGGACCCGGCGGAAGTGGGCAAGAATGTTACACCGGACGTAGCCGTTGTGGGAGACTTGGCGGAAACTTTACCTGCCCTTGAGCAGTTAATTGAAGCAAACACCCACGTTGATTGGCTGGATTCTCTGGCTGAGCGCAGGAAGTCCAGTGCCACCGCGGATATTCTGACGTATGAGGTGGACGAACTGATTCCGCCATTCGTAATGCGCCAGATTTGGGAGGAAGTGGAGCGAGTGCGGGATGTGGGCGAAGTCATTATTACGACGGACGTCGGCCAGCATCAGATGTGGGAATCGCAGTACTATATCCACGAGCGGGCCGGCATGCTGTTGACCAGTGGCGGGTTGGGTACCATGGGGTATGGCGTTCCCGCGGCCTTGGGTGCACAGATGGCCCTTCCCAACCATCTCGTTTGGGCGATTGTGGGTGATGGTGGTTTTCAGATGACATTGCAGGAGTTGGCAACGATTCAGCAGGAGAAAATGCCTGTCAAGATTGCCATCATCAACAATGGTTTCCTGGGAATGGTACGGCAATGGCAACAGATCTTCTACGACAAGCGGTACGTGGGTACACCCATCCTGTCCCCTGACTACGTGAAGCTGGCAGAAGCCTACGAGATCCCCGCCCTCGTGGTGGAGGAACCAGGCGAAGTCAACGAAGCCGTCAGAAGGGCCAACGAAACCCAGGGACCCTTTCTCATCGACTTCCGGGTCAAGGAAGAGGTGAATGTCTATCCCATGGTCGCTCCTGGTGCTGCCGTGGATGAATTGATCCGCCGTCCCCGCATCGTGCAGGAACATGGCGGGGTCGCTCCTGCTTTCTGACGGTAACCCTCATCTGGTGAATCGAGGAGATACATATGAAACACCTCCTGGCTGCCTGGATGCGTGACAAACCTGGAGTCCTGCACCGCGTTTCGGGGCTTCTGCGTCGCCGCAATTTCAATATTGAAAGTTTGCAGGTAAGTCACTGCGAGAGGCCGGGCATCAGCCGCATGACCTTTGTCGTGGACGGAGACAACCGCGTACTGGATCAGGTCATGAGTCAGTTAATCAAACTGGTGGACGTGACCGAGGTGGAAAACCTGTCGGCGGTGTCCGTCGTATCCCGCGAGTTGGCTTTGGTACGGGTAGCGGTCACACCTGCCATGCGTACACAGGTACTGCAACTGGCAGAGATTTTCCGGGCCCAAATCGTGGATGTCTCATCGTCCAGCCTCTTGTTGCAGATTGTGGGCAACGAAGCCAAGATCGAGGCCCTGATCGAGCTCCTGCATGGCTTTGAAATACTGGAAATGGTACGAACGGGACCGGTGGCCATGAAGCGGTTAGCCCCTTCCGATTCGTTCGAGACCCCTGCGAGCCTGCGGGCCAAGACTGAACCTAACGGCACTGGGCCGTAGTTTCTGGCAATTTTCTTTTCTGAATCCTACTTGACTGGAGGAAAGGCAAACACACCATGGCAACCATTTACTATGAAAACCAGGCTGACTTGAGTCGCCTCGCGGATCGTACCATTGCCATTTTAGGGTACGGGAGCCAGGGCCATGCCCATGCGCTCAATCTCAAAGACGCTGGTCTGAATGTTGTCGTCGGACTCTACGAAGGCAGCCGCAGCAGGGCCCAAGCGGAGACTGACGGTTTGACGGTGATGAGTACTGCGTCTGCAGCCGCCGAGGCTGACATCATCATGGTGTTGCTGCCGGATCAGGTACAGGGAAAAGTGTTCAAGGAGGAAATTCAGCCTGGTTTGCGGAAAGGGAATACCCTGATGTTTGCCCATGGGTTCAATATTCGATTCAGCCAGATTCTGCCCCCCGGAGACGTGGATGTCTCTATGGTGGCACCCAAGGCACCGGGTCATCGGGTTCGGGAAGTATACGTAGAAGGGTCAGGGGTACCCGGATTGGTGGCCATTCACCAGGATGCCTCTGGCCATGCGTTGGCTGATGCCCTGGCTTATGGCCGCGGCCTTGGTTGTACACGAGCTGGCTTGCTGGAGACCACCTTCGCCGAGGAAACGGAGACAGATCTTTTTGGGGAACAGACGGTACTGTGCGGGGGAGTCAGTGAACTGGTAAAGGCCGGTTTTGAAGTGCTAGTTGAGGCTGGTTACCAGCCGGAAATCGCTTACTTCGAATGTTTGCATGAACTCAAGCTCATCGTGGATCTCTTTTACCAGGGCGGCCTGGCCTATATGCGATACAGTGTCTCCGATACAGCGGAGTGGGGGGATTACGTCAGTGGGCAGAAGATAGTGACTGAAGAGACCAAGGAAACCATGCGGCAGATCCTGGCTGAGATCCGGTCAGGGCAATTTGCAGAAGAGTGGATGGACGAATACTACTCTGGGTTGAACGGGTTCCGGCAACGACGCAAGAAGGAGCAGAACCATTCGATCGAGGATGTAGGACTGGAATTGCGACGAATGATGACTTTCCTGGACGCCAAGGAAATCACGCGCGAAAGTTAGGTTGCCGGCACAGCAGTCTGGCTGGACCAGAAAGGGGAAGAAAGATGGACAAGGACACGGGGGAAGCAGTCGTAAGCGAGGCTGACGTAACAGCCGAGTCGTTTGCCATTGAAGATATGGCAACCTACGCCAGGGAAGTGGCCCATGCCCATACGGTGCAAGTATTTGACACGACCTTGCGGGATGGGGAACAGAGTCCGGGGGCAACCCTGGATGAAACGGAAAAACTGGAGATAGCTCGTCAGCTTGCCCGTTTGGGTGTCGACATTATGGAGACAGGGTTTCCCATCGCCAGCCCAGGAGACTGGGCTGCCGTACATCGGATCGCCGAGACCGTCGGCCGGGAAGTTCGCTTTGACAGACACGGGAAGCCCCTGCCACCGCCGGTGATAGCAGGTCTGGCCCGGGCTAACCGGGGGGACATAGAACGAGCGCATACCGCGGTGGGACCCGCAATTCGGCCTCGCATTCATACCTTTATTGCCACCAGCGATATCCATCTTGAACACAAGTTGAGGCTTTCCCGCAACGAAGTTATGGAAACTGTGGGGGAAATGGTGGAATACGCGAGAAGCCTGTGCGCGGATGTGGAATTCAGCCCTGAGGATGCCGGCCGGAGTGATATTGAATTTCTGAAGGAAATCCTGGAAGTAGCTATCCAGGCGGGTGCAACTACCCTCAATATTCCTGACACTGTGGGCTACACCATGCCTTTGGAATATGAGGCGTTGATCCGGGCACTGATCAATGAGGTGCCGGGTGGACAGGATGTTATCTTCAGCACCCATACCCACAATGATCTGGGTTTGGCGACAGCCAATACCCTGGCCGGTGTCAGGGCTGGTGCCCGCCAAGTTGAAGTGACGATCAATGGCATTGGCGAACGGGCTGGTAATGCCAGTCTGGAAGAATTCGTAATGTCTCTCTATACTCGGCCCGGCTTTTATCATCTTGCTACCAATATCGTGACGGAAGAGATTCACCGCACCAGCGATATGGTGAGTCGCTATACGGGAATGGTGATCCAGCCCAACAAGGCTATCGTTGGGGCCAATGCTTTTGCTCACGAAGCGGGCATTCATCAGGATGGCGTACTCAAACATAAGCGCACCTATGAAATCATGGATGCTTCCACGATTGGGCTGCAGCAGCACCAGCAAGGTCTAATTATGGGCAAGCACAGTGGACGCCACGCCCTGAATACTCGGCTGGAAGAAATGGGATTTCGTCTGGACCGGGACACCCTGAACGAAGTGTTTGTCCGCTTCAAGGATCTGGCGGACAAGAAGAAAACGGTGTCAGATGCTGATTTGGAAGCCCTAGTGGCGGACGAGGTGTACCAGCCAGAGGAAGCCTGGGAATTGCTTAAGGTTCAGGTACAGTGTGGGACTACGATGGTACCGACCGCCGTCGTCAGCCTCAGGAATCGGAATACAGGCCAGAAAGTCACAGAAGCAGGTTTCGGTACGGGGCCGGTCGACGCTGTTTACCAAGGTATCAATCGGATTGTAGGAGTGGAAAACACACTGGTGGAATACCTTGTGCAAGCTGTGACCGCCGGTATGGATGCCAACGGTGATGTAACTATTCGCATTGAGGTCCCCAATGGCAACGGTTTTGCCGAAACGGCCCAGGGCCGCCGTCGTCGGCGCCTCTTTAGCGGTCGCGGGGTAGATACCGATATCATCGTAGCCAGCGCCAAGGCTTATTTGCAGGCCCTTAACAAGCAGATCGCCAGTGACCGAGAATCGGTGGAATCCTCCCCCTGACTTAGGTGTGAGAGGAGAAGACACCCAGAAGAAGACATTTCTGCTCTATTGATTCATTGATTTCAGTCCCGGTGGATTTCCCACGGGAGGTCAGCAGAGGCTGGGAGTCGGTGGGTGGCAGGGCTGCGCCAATTTACCTGCAAATCCGCTGAAGACAGCGACCCTATGGCTCATTGGATTTCATTTCTGCCCTGGGGATAGGGTCTGAGCTCCAGAAGCGGGTTGCCGATGCCAGGAGTAGCAGCCGAACCCCAAAAAAACCTGAGGTCGGCTGCCAGTCAGATGACCGCGATGCCCGGTAACTGGCTGGTGTAGGAACACCAAGTCCTCATCGGGGGCTCGCTCGCCCTGAAACTACAGTCTGGCCTGCAAATTCGGGAGATACCCGGGGGAAAGTTCACTTTTCAGGGCGGGAAAGGTGGCCTTGCCGGGAGGATATCCATATAGGTATATTTCCCAACTCGGTTTAATACCCCTGGTAGATGAGCGGTCCCAGAAACAGGTGCTTTTTCACAGGCATTTCAGTTGGCCCAATGGAGCCAATGTGATAATATCAGGATGCGTGAGCGCTCCATTCCAGAATCGGCTATGTGTATTACCGCTTAGTGCCTCTGGCAATTTCGTAGTGTTCATGTGACCCATATCCAAGTAAAGGAGAAGAACCCATGACGCGCGCTTTGAAATACTCCGTCAATCGGCGGCAATTCCTGCAACTGTCCAGTCTGGCGGCTAGTGGTGTGATTGTGGCTGCTTGTGCCCCGTCAGGGGAAGAAACTGGCCCTGACGCTGTGGCAGAAATGGCCGATGACGCTGTGGTTGATGTGTATGTTTGGCCCTCCATTGCCCTTGTACGTCCTGAAGGTAGCCATGAGGACAAGTACCAGGCAGTGCAGGATTACATTACCTCCGAACTCGGTATTCGACCCCACGGATTCGTCCCGCCTCCTGGAGCTGCAGGCCGGGAACGCCTGAATCTGATGTTAAGTTCGCGTAGCGAACGTTTGGACATGTTTACCGGTGACTGGACCCAATATAAAGACCTCATAATGCCCATAACTGACTTGCTGGAAGAGCATGGACAAAATATCCTGACCGCTTTTCCGGAAGCGAACTGGAGCGGAATGAAGGATGCCAATGGCGACATCTGGGGCATCCCCAGGTTAGGTCTGATGGGCCATACCTGGAATTTCTGCTGGTTCCGCGAAGATTGGATCAATGACCTGGGATTGCCTTTTAATGAGGCAAGCATGACTATCGAGGAACTGGAATCCACGATGGCCGCTTTCAAGGAACACAATCCAGAGGCAGTCTTGGTGACAAACAATCTTGGCAGCCTGGAAGGATGTCTGGTAGGGGGCTGGACTCAATATGGCAGGTCCCGCTGGTATGACGAAGACGCAGGCCAGATCAAGCCTTATCACCTGCAGCCAGGTTATCCCCATTGGATCGCCAAGATGAATGAGTGGTGGAATAATGACTGGTTCCACAAGGAAGTCTTTGCCAACATGGATTTCGAGGAGGTCCTGCGTTCTGGCAATATGGGCATTCATTGCGGATGGTATTCCCGGATGACCATACTTGGGCAGCGGATTTTCATGGAAGATGTGATTCCTGGCATGGACTTTATTTTCCCCTTGCAGATGCACGGACCGCTAGGCTTGTGTGGGACTAACAACGCCAACATGACCAGTGCCTACATGATCCCTGCCAATTCACCGGCCTCTGTAGAGGTCATTAAGTTCCTTAACTGGCAATATGATCCTGTCCGCGACAATGCCGTTACAGCTCACTACGGCATTCAGGGCGTAGACTGGGAGTGGGTTGACGAAACCAAGGAACAGGTCAGACGTCTATCCCAGGTGGACGAAGGCGATGAGATCTATGCTGGCGAGCTTTACCAGGGTGCTGGTCTAGCCATTGAGACTTGGTCCGCGCCTGAGGATCCCCTTTGGGGCCGACACTACGACCACATCAAGCAATATGTATTTGATTACAACAACGGCAAGATGCCTCAGGACTTTGATGTTCCTTATGACGGGGCTGCGATTGCCGATGCTGTACCCAGCATGGAAGACATCAACCGTCTGAACAGCGAGGAAGTCATTAAATTCATCACCGGTGCCCGGGATTTGTCCGAATGGGATGACTTTATCGACAGCTTGTACAGAGCAGGACTGCAAGACTGGATTGATGCCTATACCGATCAATATCGAACTTTCAAAGGCATCTAGCGTAACGTTTCTTACACTGTGTTGCCCTGGCGAGATTCTCCGCAATGTCGCCAGGGCAACGGCAACCTTATTTTCTTCTGGCGGTTAGGAATCTGACCGAAAACTAAATCCCTCACAGGCGATTCTAGTGAAAAGCAATGCGCTGGAATGGCGGGTGCCAATCAGCATGGTCGTGGTAGGGGGCTGTAAGGTAGTGCAGCCCTATCGAAGGTTCTGACAATGGAGCGGAGACACTGACAGGAGTTGCAGCACAGGTTAGGAAAGTTGCCCGACCGAGACCCACAGGTGGTGTAGCCATGGCAGAATTCTGGCGTTTGTTGCGGAAGAACAGCTTTTATTATCTGCTGTTTCTGCCCGTGGCCGCCTATTTCATCATTTTCAAATACGTACCCATGATAGGGGTACTAATCGCCTTCAAGGATGTGAAGCCCTTCATGTCCATGGCGGAGATAATCACAGCTCCCCTTGTCGGCTTCAAACATTTCATCAATTTCTTTGAGTCCTATTTCTTCTGGGACTTGATGGAAAACACTCTGATGATCTCCCTGTACAAAACCCTGTGGGCTTTCCCTGCCCCCATTTTGCTGGCCCTGCTTATCAATGAAGTGCACAATGTGATGTTCAAGCGGGTCACCCAAACCATCTCCTATCTGCCCCATTTCTTTTCTATGGTGATTGTGGCGGGTCTGGTCTATGTAGTGTTTGGGGTCCAGGGGGGGTTAATCAATCACCTGGTTAAACTGTTCGGAGGGGACCCCCAACACTTTCTGGGAAATCTCCGCTGGTTTCGTTCCATTCTTGTCGGTACGACCGTCTGGCAAACAGTGGGGTGGGGGAGCATACTCTATTTGGCGGCGATGGCTGGCCTGAATCCCGAAACGTACGAGGCCGCCATGATTGACGGTGCCAGCAAGATCCAGCAGATTCGCCATATCACCTTGCCCGGGATCAGCCACGTGATTGTGATTCTCTTGATATTCCGCATTGGCGATCTACTGGACGCCGGCTTTGAGCAGATTCTTTTGCTGTATTCGCCAGCCGTTTATGAGGTGGCAGACATCATCGACACGTATGTATATCGGGCTGGTCTCCTGGACTTGCGATATTCCTTTGCCGCTGCTGTGGGGTTCTTCAAGTCAATACTGGCCCTGTTCCTGCTCCTGGGGGCGAACAAGCTGGCCCACCGCTTGGGTCACACGGGCATTTGGTAGGTGGGGTGCAGTTATGAAGATCAAAGCCACACCCATGGAACGGCTGTTCTACGTAAGCAACTACCTTTTCCTAATATTGGTGAGCTTGCTGTTCCTTATTCCTTTCCTGAGTGTCTTGAGCACATCGTTTATCAGTACGTCGGAGTGGGCCCGGCGCGGCAATTTCGTTCTGATTCCTGAACAACCCACCTGGGACGCTTACCGTTTTCTGTTCGGTGGCAGTCAGCGCACCATTTTCAATGCGTACAAGATTACGCTCTTTCGCACCATTGTGGGCACCCTGATGTGCCTGGCCACCACTGGTGTAGGAGCTTACGTCCTTGCCCGCCGCAGTCTACCGGGACGGACATTTCTCACCCTGCTGGTGTTTATTCCCATGGTATTCAGTGGTGGCCTTATCCCCTTCTATTTGGTTGTGGATCGCCTGCGGTTGACCAATACGGTGTGGCTCCTGATAATTCCCTTCCTGGTGAACCCCTGGTGGCTCCTGATTATGCGCAACTTCCTGATGACCATTCCGGTGGAACTGGAGGAAGCTGCCCTGATGGATGGAGCCAATCCCTTGACGGTCCTCATACGCATCTACCTGCCTCTTTCCATGCCTGCCCTGACCACAATCGGCTTGTTCTATGCCGTGTGGCACTGGAATGGCTGGTTCTATGCGGCGGTCTTCAATTCAAACCGGGATCTGTATCCGATTCAGGTCATATTGCGCGCAATTCTGTACCTTGGTGATGCTTCCTATCGGGGGGATATCGGCATCATGTTTGAACCCGAGTTCATGCCTCCCGCCCAGACCATGAAATCGGCCATGATAATTGTGACCACAGTGCCGATTCTTGTGGTTTACCCTTTCATCCAGCGCTACTTTGTCAAGGGCCTCCTAATCGGCGGTGTCAAAGGGTAGCAACACCCAACGACGGTAAACGGGATAGCGGAACCCCAGTTAACAAGCAGAAATATCAGACTGTGGATTCCGCGGCAACTCAAACAACCTGCGGGGCAGAAAGGTCAGCCAAATCCGGGTAACTGCAACTCCCCAAGATGCGTACAGAAGCAGTCTGCAGTCACATTGGCCGGGCAAATTCGTTCAGGTGTTTCGGCAATGGCAGTCTAATTGTCTTGACGGCTGCCAACCCCTAAAGCTCAGTCGGTGCGCAATGACGCCACCACGGCGCGCCACCAACGGTCAACTGAATCGCGCTGAAAGTGGATAACCGACCGCCAATTCCCCGCTGTCTACCCAAAGACAAATGGCCGAGATCAGATCTGGGGTCATTGCTGGTTACCCCGTAGGCTATTGTTGCTCTGTCCAATCAAACAGTACACCTACCGTTTCATCGGGTGTCTTCTGCATGGCGGCGAAAGTCTTGGCGGCTTGGTGTGGCGATGAGGTAAAGGAAACCAAGGGTTCCAGGCAAAGCTTCTCTTCGGCCATTAGTCTGTATATGTTGTCGAAGTTTCGTTCGATGGAATGCTTGGTGAAACTATCCCGCCACAAGGGATAGCGCCACTCGTGTGCCCCCATCAGGTTCACGGATCCCTTCCGCCACAAATGCACCTGTTTAAGAAAGGGTGTAATGTCGGCTTCCAGGCCACGACGCGGAGAACCCAACAGGACTACATTGCCCAATCCGTCCTGTCCGGTAAGCTGAACTGCCAGCAAGGCACCCTCGGGCGTACCTGAGGCCTCCACGATCACATCAGGTTCTTGTCCCGCTGTGATGTCCAGCAATCGATCACGGACATGCGGTTGGCTGACATCAATGCCATTTTGCAGGCCGCACCTATGTGCCATCGCTAGACGTACGGGACTCAGGTCGGCGGCGATGACTTCTGCTCCGGCTGCTTGGCAAAGCTGTGCAGCCAAGTTGCCTACGAGCCCCATGCCCAAGACCACCACCAAGTCCCCAATTTCCACTTGACCCACTCGTAGGGCGGTCATGCCAACTGATGCCATTCCGGCAAAGGCAGCGAATCTCTCATTAACCAATTCAGGAACCTTGACCCACAGGCGGTTGGCCTTGGTATGGCTCCAGTGTGGGGTGTAACTGAACGCTAGTTCTCCCACCTCAATGCCTGATACCTCGCTGCCTTTGGCAATCACCCTTCCGCAAGCCCTATTCCCTGGATCAAAGGGATAGACAACCTCTTGGAGACCTGTCAGTTTGGCCAATTCGGTACCTGTACTCACCAAGCTGAATCTGGTTTCCAACAGGATGTCGTGCGGGGCCAGCAGGAATTCCACGGGTTCTGAAATTACCTGTACATGACTCGGTGCGGCGAACTGAATCTTGGTGACGAGAATCTTGGACATGGGGATTGGCGTCGCTGGACTGTGTAGGGCATCAAGGGGATCCATGGACCGCACTACAGTCCATGAACCTGGTAAAATCTTCTTCGCAGAAAGCTGTAGGAATCCGACCGGCCAGCCGTCTGCAGGCCCATACGTTCAAAAAGGGGTTTGTAGCCGGCTGCGTGGTTTTCCTGGTCGTGCATCAGAAATCTCAGGAGGTGTTCTTTCATCTCTTGACACACACCTGCTCTCCCAGAGTCCTGTACAAGATTTTCTGTCTCATAGGGATCATTCTGAACATCAACCAGGGATTCCGTGCCATTTCCGCTGGCCGTCCACTTATAGCGACCTGCACGGACCATGTAATTGAAACCTTGGCGGTTGCCAATCTCGGAAAACACTGCGTCGTGAGTTGTAGCCTCGGTATCTTCACAAATGGGTAGAAGGGAGCGACTGTTTTCCGAAGAAGAATCCTCACCACTCGCCACTTGAATCACGGTGGCATGGAGATCAAGCCAGCTGACCAGGGAAGAACTGGCCCGCCCGGGTTTGATCTTGCCAGGCCAGTTCAGAATCATGGGGATACGGGCGGATTCTTCATGAAAACCGCCTTTGGCCAAGCGGCCGTGACTGCCAAGGTACTCCCCGTGATCCGCTGCAAAAAGGACCAAGGTATTGTGACGGTTTCCCCGCTTTTCCAGAGCCCGCAACAACTGGCCGATCCGATCATCTAGGAGCGTAATCTTGCCGTAATAGTTCGCTTGCATCTGGCGTATTTGGTTCTGATCGAGGCCCTGACGGGTCCTGGCGGGAATGTTGGGAGCCAGAATCATATCTTCCGGATCGTACATACTGCCGTAAGGCTCAGGAGCATCCAGGGGTGTATGGGGGCCAGGAAAACTGACACAAAGAAACATGGGTCGATCCTGCGGGTAGGTGTCTATGTATTCCACGGCTCGTTGGGCCACATAGCCGTCGATGTGCTGGTCGGCCGTCAGGGGTGACGGACGTACGACATGATGATCCCCCACCGTAAAGCGGTAGGCAATGTCATCCACGTAGGCCTTTAGCACGCCTTCGGATTGCAGGAAGCGAGTGTACTCATTCTGCAAGTAAGGCCCCATGTACGGTGTAGGCAATTCCTGGGCCCAGTCCAGTCCCAGCATTTCGTAATAGGCCTTGTGATCCGCATGGTCTTCGCCTGGTTCCAGGTTAAACAGGTGGTACTTCCCGATCTTGGCGGTTGAATAACCCACTTCCCTAAGTTGGCGGTACAGGGTTACCCGCTCGGCTGGGAACTTGCGTCCCGTGAAATTGTTCCAGAAGCCATGCTGATGAGGAAACTGACCGCTGGCCAGCGAGCAACGGGCAGGCATGCATACGGGGGAGGAGGTATAGGCGTTGTCAAAACGAATGCCCTCCCGAGCCAGCCGATCCAGGTTAGGCGTTCTGACCACCGAATCCCCACTGCATCCCAGCATGCGGGGATTCCATTGGTCGGTGAGGATTAACAAGATATCTGGATGAGCAACGGGGCGGGACATTGGAAACTCCCTCCTTGCATGGAACAGTTACGGATCCGGCAATTAAGACTCAGCCTTCTGGGTCAGTCAGGACAAGACCCTAGACTAACTGCCGCTGGACCGCAATCTAACCTGTGTAAACATTAATTATTTTAGAGATTGCGGCTAATTTTCTGCGTGTTTTTTTCCAGTTCTTCACAATAGTCACCAAAGGGTAGGGTTTTGCAGGAGCAGAATCAAGACGAGGCTAACTGCGATGTTCCGGTCATTATTATCTCCTGTGGGGTACTGGTAGAAGTGCCGAGGCATAGCCCATTCTGCTAGCAACCATGGTGAGTGGGCTTATCAGTCAATAGGTTGCTGCATTGCTCGCGTGAGCTTTCGGCACTGTTGATGAAGCTGGACGGGTAGCTTGAGGCAGGGCAACCGCAAAGTCCCAAAGTGCCACACAACAATGCCTGATCTGCGTACCTCGCATGGGATCTTCAACCTGATTTATCCCTGTTGCCCTACTCAGAGTATTTTATTGTCCAGTGAAAACGGTCTGTGGGCCTGCGGATGGCCTGCTCCTGAACTGGTTTCCGGACTTTGCGGTTGCCCTGAGCGTGAGGCCGGTTAAAATTCGTCATCGTCATCTCCGGCAGAGATATCCTGATTAACGAATTCCAGCCAGACATTCAGGATTGCTTGGTCTGCCGCTGCCGCTTTTAGATGTGTGTCAACCAATCCTGCCGTCTGTTTCAGTTCCGGAAACTTCAGAAGCAACATGGCTATATCTCGCCAGTCCGTCCCTGATTTCGGTTTGCCTCGACGTTGGTGGTATGAAATGACTTTACTCGCGATTAAGGCGGGAGGCGACATCACCAAAACCTCGGAAATGCGTTGTGAAGCTGGCAGCCTATCGACGGATCGAATATCTACCAAGTGGCGGTTGCCATCTCTTTGAAGCTGAAACAGCCGAAAACCTTTGTCTCCAGCCACACGTCGTATTCTGACCGCAATATGAAATTGGTCATGAAGATACGCCCGTAGCTCATCCGCGAATGCTTCGGCACGTGTAGAAATCAGGTCGATATCCTGGGTCATACGCGGCTCGCTAGCATAAGCATTAACAGCTTGTGCGCCAAATACGACCACATCATCGCGGCCACGTAGGAACTCAAGCACGGCATCTTGGACCGTTGCTAGTGGTAGTCGCTCATCCATAGCGAACTCTTGGAACGTTAATGTACCAGCATTGAACATTAATCGTCTCCCAGCCACTCCAATAGGCTACAGGTACTCCATCTTACCTTATGGGACTACTATATCTGACTTGCCAGGCAGTACTCTGGCAAAGATGGTGGAATTGGGTCAAGAGCCAAAAGGCGGAGAAACTTCCATAAGTTACTGTTCAGGGACACAGAACAGCAGACGATGGATGAGCTTGAAGAACCTCTTGTTCGTGGATACTTATCCCCTTGCTAATCTTGGCAGTTGAATAGCCAGCTTGCCTCAGCTGACGGTACAGGGTTACCCGTTCAGCCGGAAACTTGAGTTCTGTAAAGTGTCTCCAGAAGCCATGCTGGTGAGGAAACTGGCCGCTTGCCAGTGAGCAGGCAAATATACGGAGGAAGAGGTATAGTTCATTGTCAAAACGAATGTCTTCCCAGGCCAGCCGATCCAGGTTTGGAGTTCTGATTACCGCATTCCCACTGCATCCCAGCAGGCGGGGATGCCATGGTCAGTGAGGATGAGCAATATATCAGGAGACTCAGCAGAACGGGTCATTCAAAACACCTTGCGCATTTGGGATAGAGGCCAGGCATGGCAAACAGGACTCAGCCCTTGGATCCGGTCAGAACAAGGCCTTGGACCAACTGCCGCTGGGCCATGACATACAGGAGAATGGGCGGCAATGAGGACACCATGGAAGCGGCCATCAACAAATGGGTTGTGGGATCTCCCGATATATCGGATCGGGCCGTTTCCGCCAAAAAGCGGAGTCCAATGGAAACCGTAAGTTTCTCTGTGGTTTGCAGATATATGAGCGGTTGCAGGAAATCTTCCCAGTCTGCCAGGAACCCGAGAATCGTCAAGGCAATCAGGGCGGATCGAGACAAGGGCAACAGGATCTGAATGAATATGCGCCAATAACCAGCCCCATCGATACGGGCGGCATCATCCATCTCCTTGGGAATGTTGCGGAAAAACTGGCGGAGCAGAAAGATGGCAAAGGCGCTGCCGCCAAAATAGTTCGGCACAATCAGAGGCAGAAACGTATCTATCCAGCCCAGCTTGAAGAAAAAAACGAACCGTGGAATGAGGCTTACGTGAATAGGCAACATCAAGGTGGAGAGCATCAGGAGAAAGAGAACATCGCGTCCCGGAAAACGGAATTTGGCAAAACCGAACGCCACCATGGATGCCGTGAACAGCTGGCCGACGAGCGAGAGCAGAGCGATAAAGAGCGTGTTCCCCATGAACCGGGCCAGAGGAACTATGGTCCAGATTTCCGCATAATTGCGCCACAATACGGGATTGGGCAGCCACTCGGGGGGAAACTGCTCGAGTTGATAGGGATTCTTCAGAGAACCGGAGAGGGCCCAGACGAAAGGAATGACAAATAGGATTGAGGCCCCAATATATACCCCGTAGATGATCAGCGTGCGAAGGGCTGAACGCAGGGAGAAGAGGGTAGTGGACATGCTGGCTGTTCCCTTGGTCAATCTCCCCCGTAATGAACCCAACGATTTGATCCTTGAATCTGGAGATAGGTAAAAAACAGCAGGAATGCCACCAGCACCCAAGCTAAAGCCGAGGCATATCCCATCTGAAAGCTCTGGAATGCCCGTTCATACAAATGCAGTACCAAGAAATACGTGGCGTAGGCAGGGCCACCTCTGGTACTGACGAAAGCGGCTGTAAAGGCCTGAAATGTACCAATGATCGTCAGGACCAGGACAAAAAAGATGGCTGGAGTCAGTAGCGGGATGGTGATGTGAACCTGCTCTCGTAACCAGCTGGCACCGTCCACTCTGGCGGCATCATACAGTGAGGCAGGAATGTCTTGCAAAGCAGACAGGAAGATGATGGCACTGGTACCCCCGACGGAACCCCAAAGCCCAAGCAACACCAGGGAAGGCACGGCCCAATCAGGATCTCCCAACCAGGAGGGGCCATCTATACCTATCCGGTCCAGGAGAAAGTTCAACAGGCCATAATGCGGATTGAGTACCCAGATCCATACCAGAATGGCGGCTACGCCGGGGGTGATGGAAGGGATAAAGAATAGGGTACGGTAGACAACCCGGCCTCGAATTGACTGATTAAGAATGATGGCACACGTCAAAGCACCCACTATGGTGGGAGGCACTCGCAACAGCACGTAGTAGACGGTCACACTGATAGCTTTCCAGAATCGTGGGTCGGTCTGGAACATATATTTGTAGTTCGCTAAACCGGTCCACTTAGGTGGACTCAGCAGGTTGTATTCGGTAAAGGAAAAATAAATGGAAGCCAGCATGGGACCAAACTGAAACAGGAGGAAGCCCAGGATCCAGGGGCAAATGAAAAAAAGCCCCCAGCGGGCTTCATACCAACCAAGTACGCCCAATTTGAAAGGTTGCGAGATACGGGCTCGTAAACTTGGCCTTATCAAAGAGCTTCGCATTTCTGGAAAGATGCCCCTGGCTTGTTACGGCCTCAGGAAACCCGAATCGCCGAACTTCCGATCAGATGATTCCCACCTGGCCCGGCCTGATGCTGGCCGGTACAGCAACCAGCGGACCTCCCATTCGCTAACGGCAATGACCGAGATCGAAAGGGAGGCCAGCAGTATCGACTAATACTGAATGTTATAGCTGAAACCTTTTTAGGCCGGAGACATATCCAAAATGTCCTGGATTTCCTGGTCAACCTTATTGACTACATCAACCAGCGGTTCAGTCGCCAACCAGGCCGCCTCCATGCCGCGCTGCAAAGTGCTGAATACATCGCTTGTACGCCCATTGCCAGCGGTTGGGGCCGCCAAAGGCGGTTCGTTGATCCATTGCCGCACATAGAATTCGTACTGGTGACTGACTAGCGCATCGGGATGCAACAAGGCAGCTTCCGTAGGCAGGGGGATAAAACGTGCGTTCTGTACCCGCTTGATGCCTTCTTCCGTGACCAAGGTTCCTTTCACCCATTCCCAAGCCAGATCGTGTTGGCTGGAGTCTTGGGAAATGGCAGAAATGTCTCCCACCAATCCTCCGCGGGGTACATCACCCATGTTGGGAATCAGGAAAGTATCAAACTCGAAATCCTGCACCATCTGGCGCAGGAACGACTCCCGGTAACCATTATCATTGGCCATCATGATCTTCTGTTCGGCGAATGGGGGTTTCCAATCCCCCACATCGGTGGGTTGAACTGTGGTCTGGTGCTCATTGATTAACGCATACAGCAGATTCCAGAATTCCCAGGCTTCATCCGAATTGATCTGGGACTGGGTGCCATCTTCGTTCAGCAAGTCGCCACCCATGGAACGTACACCACACATATAGCCTTCAAAATTAGCACGGACCCAGGATCCAAAGACATCGTTGTCTGAATCCGTCATGGATTTGGCTACTTCCACGTAATCCGACCAAGTCCAGCTGGGATCGTCCAACACAATGCCCTGATCGTTCAAGGCTGTCTTGTTGTAAAAGAGATATTGTGAGCTGGGATGTGCACCGAAGGGAACGCCGTACTGGACTCCGTTGAAATTAAAGGTTTCAACCGTGCCCGGAATGAATGTATCCAGATAACTCTGAAAATCATCCCTGACGATTAAGTCATCCAGGGCCAAGATCACGCCGTTGGCAGCAAACTGCGTGAAATACGCTACATTCACTACCCGAAATAGGTCGGGAGGATTCCCGGCAGCAATGCCTGAGAGCATCTTCTGCGGAAATTCTGAGCCTGGGGCTAGGGTAAACTCGACTGTGGCTCCGTCGTTCTGGGGACCAAATATAGTGGCAGAATAGTTCTGGAAATACTCCACCAAAGCTGTCTGGGACACCCACAAAGCCTGGAGTGTCGCAGGTTCCATGGCACCTGTGTCTGCATCCGGGGCAACTCCATCCGTGGGAACGGCACAAGCCGCCAAGATCAGACTGCCGGAAAGAGCTGCACTGGCCTGCAAGAATCTCCTGCGTGACAAGAATCGGGGACTGTTCATCTTTTGTTACCTCACAGATGACGGTAATTGAGATGGTTGGCATTCAAACATTCCTGAAGAGTATTGTCAACTGCCTTTAATACTAGAGCATATGATGTTATATTAGAACAGCTTGGCAGTATGAGCCACGAATCCCTTGTACCCGCCGTGACCTCCGGAAATACACTTTGAAGGCTTCTAACAGTGGCACAACTGCCATACCTTGGCCGTGAATTCTCACTGGCAGCCAAGAGCAGAATCGTTACCAGGCTCTTGAGAATCGCTGCCAGATCTTATATTTCCCGTATCTCCTGCTGCGCTGGACGACCAGCATTATCTTGCAACTTGGGCGAATTCAAAATCATCTACGCAGGCTGTATAATAGATGGATGCACAGATGGTAACCGGGGGGCTGAGTTGGCTTCAGACCGGTAGGCTTTTGCTTTCCTGATTCGGAATGGTGCCCTCACGGTGGAATGTGCGAGGAGCAAGTATGTATGCGAAGCAGAATATCGAGAAGTTTCCCCCTCTCTTTAAGAATGCGCCTGCCAGCGAAAGGGATGCGTGCGGGATCGGCTTCGTAGCTCACATTGAAGGAAGGCGGACTCACGAAGTCTTGGCCATGGCGCTGGAAGCGCTGTGCAATCATGCCCATCGCGGGGCCATCGCAGATGATCGCAAGTCCGGTGATGGGGCAGGCATACTGTGCCAGATCCCTTATGAATTTTACGCCCGGGAACTTGACCATATGGGTCTGCCAGTGCCTCAGGTATCCGATCTGGCGGTTGGCCAACTCTTCTTGAGTCATTCCCCGGAAGACCGCGAAAAGGCGCAAGGCGTAATCAAGGAGGTGCTGGGTCGGCTGCATCTGCAAACCTTGGTCTTCCGCTCCGTACCGGTCATTGAATCAGTCCTGGGAGACCGTTCGCTGGCCACTCGTCCCTGGTTGGGGCAAGTCATTCTCCAGAGAAGTCCCCGGGCTTGCAAGGCTGGCGATGATTTTGAGCGCCTGCTTTTCCGAGCCCGTAAATTGATTCTGAGGGAAGCAGCGGCGGCGGGAGTGGAACGCCTATACATTCCCAGCTTGAGCAGCCGTACCGTTGTATATAAAGGTTTAGTTCTGGCCGATAAGTTAAGCCGGTTCTATCCTGACCTGCATGACCCTCTGTTTGCCACGGCCTTGGCCGTGTTTCATCAACGGTACAGTACCAATACGATGCCTACTTGGGAACGGGCGCAACCGTTCCACCTGATTTGCCACAACGGTGAGATTAATACCATCCAGGGCAACGAAATCTGGCTGCGGGCCCGACAGTCGGATCTGATTTCCCCGTTTTGGCCTCAGGGCATGGATGATCTGATGCCCATCATTGAAGATCCGGACACTAGTGACAGCGCCAAGTTTGACGCCCAACTGGAATTGCTGGTTCGCAGTGGGCGTGATATTCGTCACGCGCTCAAAATGATGGTACCTGAGGGTTGGGAGCGTATTCCAGAAGGTGATATTTCACCTGAGCGTCGGGCCTTTTATAAATATCACAGTGCCTTGCTGGAACCATGGGATGGCCCTGCCGCCGTTACCTATACAGACGGTCGGATCGTGGGTACGGTCATGGACCGGAATGGTTTGCGCCCGGCACGCTATGTCATGCTCAAGAACGGGCTTGTGATCAGTGGTAGTGAAATGGGCGCGGTGCAGTACGACGAATCCCTGGTCATTCGCAAGGGTCGGCTGGGACCTGGGGAAATTTTCTGTGTCGACACCCAGCTGGGTACGGTCATGGATGACGAGGAAATTACCCGTCTGGTATCCAATCGCAAACCGTACGGCCAGTGGCTTACAGACAATCTTATCTCGCTGGAACAGATCCTCCTCAAGAGCTGGCGTATTCGGGAAAACCGCAACTCGCCAACCAAGCCCTGGAACAGCATTATGGATCCGGATGTTCCAGAAGAACCCAGGCGTAGCACACCCAACGTGTCCCTGGCGCAGCGCCAAATTGCCTTTGGGTTCACGTCAGAAGAGATGGTGGTGGTGTTGCGCCCGACTCTGATCAATGGTGCAGAGCCGGTCGGAGCCATGGGCGACGATACCCCGCTGGCCGCTCTCAGTCGGCTACCTCGTCCTCTGTTCCATTATTTCAAGCAGCGTTTTGCGGAAGTCACCAATCCACCCATCGATTCCTTGCGGGAATTGATGGTGATGAGTCTGCGCATGCTGTTGGGCCCCCGGACCAACCTGCTGTCTGAGACACCTGCCGCCACCCGGCTGGTAGAGTTGACTTCCCCCATCCTGATGCAGGATCAGTTTTACATTTTGGAAAGTCTGAGCTTGGGTACCTCCGATTTCGGGATGTCCACGCTTCCCATGACATGGCACCTGGAAAGCAGTGACCGCAATTCCCGCTCGCCGGGAAATATGTTACGGGCGGCCCTGCATGAGCTGTGCGAGCAGGCTACCGAAGCTGTACAAGGGGGAACCCGGATTCTGGTATTGTCGGATGAAAACGTAGACGAATCTACTCTTCCTATACCTTCGCTCTTGGCCATTGCCGCCGTCCATCACCATCTGATCCGAACGGGACAACGTATGCAGGTTAGTCTTGTGGTCAAGAGCGGTGAGCCTCGCGAAGTACACCACTTTGCCGCTCTGATCGGTTATGGGGCCAATGCCGTGTATCCCTACTTGCTGTACGAGACCATTGCAAGTCTGGTAGAGAGCGACCGTCACTTTGAGGAAATGTCTTTGACCCAAGCCATATTTGGCTTTATTGCGGGCACCGAAAAAGGTTTGCTCAAGATTATGAGCAAGATGGGTATCAGTACCATCGACAGTTACTGTGGAGCACAGATCTTTGAAGCCATCGGACTTGGGGAGGAGCTGATTGGCGAGGTTTTCCCTGGTACACCCAGCCTGTTGGGCGGTGTCGGTTTCGAATCCTTGGCCGAAGATGTAGTGGTCTGGCACCAGAATGCTTTCCCTGAAGAGGGGAGTACCCGGAAGGTACGGCTGCCTTCCTGGGGCCTGTACAAAAACCGACGCGGGGGGGAAATCCATGAATGGTCTCCTGAGGTTGTGCATCTCCTGCAAGATGCTGTAACTAACGAAGACAATGAGGAAGCACGCCAGTCCTTCCGGAAGCTGACTCAGTTACAGGACTCCCAACGGATTGCACCGCGCCACTTGCTGAAGTTCAAATCGGACCGTTCACCTGTACCCGTGGCAGAGGTGGAACCGGCCACCAATATTGTCAAACGATTCAGTACGGCCGCCATGTCACATGGGGCCTTGAGCGAGGAAGCCCACGAGACGTTGGCCATCGCCTTGAATCGCCTTGGGGGCATGAGCAACAGTGGCGAAGGTGGGGAAGATCCATCTCGCTACAATACTGAAAGGGTAAGCAAGATCAAACAGGTCGCTTCAGCTCGCTTTGGCGTAACACCCAGCTATCTGATGAGCGCCGAAGAACTGCAGATCAAAATGGCTCAAGGCTCAAAACCGGGAGAGGGCGGACAGTTACCTGGCCACAAGGTGACGGATAAGATTGCTTCCCTGCGTTATGCAACTCCAGGGGTAGCCCTGATCAGCCCGCCACCCCATCACGACATCTACAGTATTGAAGATCTTTCGCAACTTATTTTTGATCTGAAGACATCCAATCCCAATGCGAAGGTAAGTGTCAAGCTGGTATCGGAAATTGGCGTGGGCACCATCGCTGCCGGAGTGGTCAAAGGGTACGCGGATGTTGTTCACATCGCCGGTGCCAGTGGTGGTACCGGGGCGAGCCCACTGAGCAGCATGAAACATGCGGGATTGCCCTGGGAATTGGGTCTGACGGAGACTCACCGTGCTTTACTGGAGAATGGGCTAAGGGATCGGGTCGTGCTCCGAACAGATGGTGGCCTGTCGACAGGCCGGGATGTCATTGTGGCTGCCATGATGGGAGCTGACGAGTTCAGTTTCGGTACCAGCGTCATGATCGCTGAAGGCTGTATCATGGCTCGAGTCTGTCACAAGGACACATGTCCGGTGGGAGTTGCGACCCAGAATCCTGAATTGCGGGCCAAATTCAATGGTACACCGGAGATGGTCATGCGCTTTCTGCTGTTTATGGCCGAGGAAGTGAGGGAGATTCTGGCCAGTCTGGGTTTCACAGAACTCAACCAGATCATTGGGCACCCGGAATTGCTGGAACAGAATATCTGGGGCCGCGAGGCCGGTTTCATGGACTTGTCTCCCCTCCTGACAGAGGTAGAAACTGATCGAGCCAGACACAACACCCGGCCGCGGAATCCGATGAATGCGAGCACGGAATTGGGTGATATTCTGGTAGAACAGGTGATTGCGCGCCTGGTCGCGAATCCTGATGCCTTCGTATACCTGACCCATACCATTAAGAATACAGATCGCACGGTTGGTGCTCGTTTGGCCTGCCGCTTGGCCGCCATGTTTGGCATGGCAGGATTGCGTGAGGATCAGATCAATATCACTTTTGTCGGAAGTGCGGGCCAGAGTTTCGGTGCTTTTGGAATTCAGGGCCTGAATCTAACTCTTATGGGAGAGGTAAATGACTATTTAGGCAAAGGCCTGAGTGGCGGGGAGATTGTGTTACGCCCTCACCATCAGGCGAAGGTAATTCCTCAGCAAAATGTCATCTTGGGCAATACAGCCCTCTATGGTGCTACTGGTGGTCGCCTGTTTGCCTCCGGTGTGGCCGGAGAACGCTTTGGCGTTCGCAACAGCGGAGCGGTGGCCGTCGTGGAAGGTACGGGAGAACATGCCTGTGAGTACATGACGGGCGGTATCGTGGTCGTACTCGGGGAAACAGGACGGAACTTCGGGGCGGGTATGACAGGGGGTGAGGCCTTTGTCTACGATGTGAAGGGCAATTTTGAGCGCCGTTACAATCCGGAACTGATACGCCTCCGGCGCCTTGCCGGCGGCGCACCGGAACGGCGGTTGCAGAAGCTCATTCAAATACATGTGGAAAAGACAGGTTCTATTCGGGGTGCCCAGATGCTGGAGGACTGGCAAGTACAGCGGCAGTCTATCTGGCACATCACGTCTCAGGAAGGTATTCAGGCCATCGAGGCTCGCAACGAGGGAATGCGCATGCTGGACAAAGAGAGAGAACTTGAGGCGAGTATCCCCACGGAAAGTCTTACGGAAGAAGCTATGTCCAGCTTCTATGCCGGGTAAATCTGGTGACTTGAAAGGTGAGAGGCACATAAAGCCATGGGAAAAACACTGTTTGAAAAGATTTGGGATCGGCACGTGGTGTTGGAGGAGTCAGGGGCACCCAGTGTCCTATATGTCGATGCTCACCTGATCCACGAAGTGACTTCACCCCAAGCATTTGCCGAGATCCGTGAGCGGAAACTGGCGATTCGGCGTCCTGATCGGACTTTCGCCACCATGGATCACGCCATTCCAACCCGTGAAATCCCGCTGTGGCCAGACGAAGCCACGATGCAGGTCAATACGTTACGCCAGAACTGTAGGGATTTCGGTATTACGCTTTGGGATATAGAAGGGACCGTACAGGGCATCGTGCACGTAGTGGCCCCTGAAATGGGAGTGACACAACCAGGCATGACCATTGTCTGTGGGGACAGTCATACCAGTACCCACGGTGCCTTTGGGGCCTTGGCCTTTGGGATTGGAACCAGTGAAGTGGGACACGTGTTGGCCAGTCAATGCCTTCTGCAAAACAAACCCAAGACTTATGCCGTAAACGTGGAAGGTGAACTGGGGCTTGGTGTGACAGCCAAAGACATTATCTTGGCGATCATCGCCAAGATTGGGGCTAGTGGCGGTGTAGGTCACGTGTTTGAATACAGGGGCAGTACAATCCGTTCCTTGAGTATGGCCCATCGTATGACCATATGCAACATGAGTATCGAGGGGGGAGCCAGGGCAGGCCTCATTGCCCCCGACGAGACCACTTATCGCTATTTGCATGGACGTCCTTTTGCGCCCTCCGATAATCATTGGGAGGCCAAGGTCCAGGAATGGAGTAGTTTGACATCGGACGACGGTGCCCAATTTGACAAGTCTGTGGACTTGGATGCAGGACAACTGGAACCCATGGTGACTTACGGCACCAATCCCGGCATGGGAGTTGGCGTTACTAACTCGGTTCCCCGACTCGAAGATCTGGCGAATCCCCAGCAGCAGCGCGATCTGTTACAGGCTTTGGATTACATGGGTTTGAAACCAGGACAGCCCATGGAAGGCCAGCCTGTAGACATCGTGTTTATTGGCTCCTGTACCAATAGCCGGCTAGAGGATCTGCGGGCTGCGGCCGATGTAGTCAAAGGGCATCGGGTAGCCGACCACGTGGAAGCTCTAGTTGTACCCGGGTCCAAAGCCGTGAAAGCCATGGCGGAGGATGAAGGACTGGACCAGATTTTTGTGGAAGCAGGCTTTGAATGGAGGGGAGCAGGATGCTCCATGTGCCTGGCCATGAATGATGATAAGGCAGGTGCTGGGAAATATGTGGCCAGTACTAGCAATCGAAATTTCCAGGGCCGTCAGGGTCCCGGCTCACGCAGTCTGCTCATGAGTCCCATTATGGCCGCAGCCGCGGCCGTAAACGGGCAGGTGGTAGATGTGCGTTCTATGTTGACATAATCTTGGGTTTCCCAGGGAAAGAACGAGGATTGTACCTATGCAACCTTTTACCACTGTAGCCTCGACAGCTGTTCCGTTGCGGGCTGAGAATGTAGATACTGATCAGATTATTCCGGCTCGATTCCTGACTGCGGTTACCCAGGAAGGAATGGGCGATGGCCTGTTTGCTGCCTGGCGCTACCTGGCTGACGGCAGTCCTAACCCCGATTTCGTATTGAATGACACCAGGTATGCTGGCGCAACACTGTTGGTGGCGGGGGCCAATTTCGGAAGTGGTTCTTCCCGCGAGCATGCCGTGTGGGCTCTGGCACAGTATGGCTTTCAGGCTGTTATCGCCCCCAGTTTTGCTGATATTTTCTACAACAATGCCCTCAAGAATGGCTTACTCCCAATAGAATTGCCCCAGGAGGTAATTGAGGTACTCTGGAGTGTTGTTGAGGAAGAACCGCAGACCGAAATCCGTGTCGATCTGCAAACACAGACGGTCACATTACCCGATGGCCAGAGTCATAGCTTTCCGATTGATCCTTTTCGCAAGAGATGCTTGTTGCAGGGCCTGGATGATATGGGTTACCTGCTAGCCCAGGATGAAGCTATTCAGGCATTTGAACTTGAACAGTCATCCGCCTGATCAACCGTGGTACTGGCCATGAGGGAGGAAAATATGGTTACTGTTCAGGATGTAGAGGCTTTTGCCACCCAGGGATGGCTGATGGTGCCCGCCCTGTACGACGAGACAGAAGTGGCCTTCTACCTGGAGCATTACATGTATATGCATGCCCAGCGCGAAGAAAGCTTGGGTTGGGAAAAGCTTGACCGACGGTCGTCGGACCCGCTCCAACGTTTCCCCCGGATGGGTATGATGCACCGTTGGGACAGCCTCTCGGCGGAATGGCTCGTCGATCCCCGACTCAACGCCATTCTGACGACTTTGTTAGCACGGGAGCCTTTTGCGGTACAGACGATGATCTATTTCAAGCCGCCGGGGGCCCGGGGCCAAGCTCTGCACCAGGATCAATATTACCTGCAGGTTAATCCTGGCACCTGTGTGGCCGCTTGGCTGGCCCTGGATGACTGTGATGAAGAAAACGGCTGTTTGCAGATTGTGCCGGGCACACACGATACGCCCGTGCTTTGTCCTGTAGAAGCAGACACATCTGTCAGTTTTACGGATGTCACTGTTCCGCTGCCTGATTCACTGCAACCCGTGCCTGTTCCCATGAAAGCCGGTGATGTCCTGTTTTTTAATGGTCAATTGGTTCATGGGAGCTTTCCGAACCGTTCAGCTCATCGCTTTCGTCGATCTCTGATTGCTCATTACATTGTGGGTGAAGCAGAACAGGTAAGCCGCTACTATCATCCGGTCTTGCAGATGAATGGGGAGCCTGTTGAGATGGGGATCAATACCGAAGGCGGTCCTTGTGGAACGTGGATAGACGCGGAGCCTCCTGCAGTGGAATTTACAGGGCGCGTGCCTGCCTACCAAAAGACGAAAGCGCAATGAAAGCTCAGATTGCAATCTTGCCGGGAGATGGCATCGGGCCAGAAGTTGCCACCGAAGCTGTCAAGATATTGAGCACCGTGGCGGAATGCCAGGGCCATGATTTTTCCTTTTCTGAGCATCCTATGGGCGGCCATGCCATTGATTCCCTGGGTACGAGCCTGCCAGATTCAACCGTGGATGCCTGCCGTCAGTCTGATGCAGTCTTTATGGGTGCGGTGGGCGGACCCAAGTGGGATGATCCCAATGCCATGGATCGCCCTGAACGTGGAATCCTGGAATTGCGCAAACAGATGGCCTTGTTTGCCAACTTGCGACCCGTCAAAGTGCAGCCCCATCTGGTGGAAGCCAGTACTATCAAACCGGAAGTCATTCGGGAGGTTGATATGCTGGTCATTCGGGAATTGACAGGCGGCATTTACTTCGGTGAACGCCAAGAGGCAGGTCCTGAAGGCCAAAGTGCTTATGACACCATGTTCTATTCAGCGGCCGAGATCGAAAGAGTGGTGCGTCTTGCCGCTGACACCGCCCAGAATCGGAATGGACATTTGGCCAGTGTGGACAAGGCTAATGTTCTGGCTTCCAGCCGCCTCTGGCGGCGGGTAGCCACCCGAGTCTTGGACGAGGAATATCCTGATCTGGAAGTTGAACATGTGCTGGTAGATGCCATGGCCATGCACCTGATCCGGTCTCCTGCTCGTTACGATGTGATTGTCTGCAGCAATCTTTTTGGCGATATTCTTACAGATGAAGCTTCCATGCTGGCTGGTTCCATGGGCATGTTGCCCTCGGCCAGTTTGGGGACGAGACTGAATTCCCTGGATCTTCCCCTGGGACTGTATGAACCCATCCATGGCAGCGCACCCGACATTACAGGACAGAATAAGGCCAATCCTCTCGCTGCGATTCTCAGTAGTGCTTTGCTATGTCGACTCAGCTTGGGGCTGGGGCAAGAGGCCCACATGATAGAAGATGCTGTAGCTGCGGTCTTGGCTGAAGGTGTACGTACCCCGGACATTGCGGATACAGGCACGGAAGTAGTGACCACCCAGGTTATGGGAGACCTAGTAGCAGAGTTCATTCGCTCCTGACCTTTCGGTGCTGCTGGACGTAACAGTTCCCATGACGGATATAGCACAGATACCCAGGCATCCCGGTGAACGTCGACGTCTGCGGCGTAAGCGGAAAGTGCCTCAGTGGATACAAGAACGGCAAGAGGCCCATCGCAAGAAGAGAGAAGTCGAACTTGGCTATAGCTTTGATCCAGCGTCTGGGCTGAATGGTCTCTCCAATGAGATTCCTGGGAAATCCAGTGACCTGTCCTTGCGTGACAATGTCCGTATGCTGGTAGGGCTTCTGTCAGATATGCTCAAGGAACAGGCTGGTGAGGACTTGCTGGATGTCGTGGAAGAGATTCGTTTACTGGCTAAAGCCCGGCGCACCAACGACACCCAGGCAGGAAAGGAAATCAATCGTATCATTGAGGAACTGATTGATGATATTCCCCGTATGTTGGCCATTCTCAAGGCCTTCACACTATATTTTCAACTCGTTAATATCGCGGAAGCCCAGCAGCGGGTAAGGGTACTGCGTCGCCGTTCTCGTACTGCGTTACAGCAAGGTGTACCGGAACGTGAAAATATCGCATTCGCCGTCCATTGGCTGTACCAGGAAGGGCTCGCTTCCAAGCAGATGGAGGAGCTGCTATCCGTTCTTTCCATAATGCCGGTGTTCACAGCTCATCCTACAGAAGCAAATCGTCGAACGGTACTCTTCAAGTTGCGGGAAATCTCCAATGTCTTGAATGAGTTGGATCTGATTGGCTACAGCCCGGATGAAGTTGCGGAACGCATGCGCCTGATCCGGGAAAACATTCTGTCCCTTTGGCAGACGGATGAAAACCGGGACCGGCAACCGACAGTCATGGATGAAGTGCGGCACGGTCTCTACTATCTCTCCACAGCCGTATTTGAACTGCTGCCGCGTGTCTACCGCGAACTGGAGAATCAGGTCCAGCGCTACTATCCAGGTATTCAGACAAACCTACCCATGTTTTTGCGCTATGGATCCTGGATCGGTGGCGACAGAGATGGCAACCCCAATGTCACTCACGAAGTAACCCGTGATGCTTTGACAGAACAACAGGTGAGATTACTGGATTTATATATCAATGAAATAAACATCCTTTACGCTCATCTGAGTATGTCCTTCCAACATGCCGAGTTTACGGAAGAATTCCTGACAAGACTCAACACCATTACTATTCCGCTGCCTCCCCACGAATGCGAACCATTGGCACGGCTCCGGACAGAACCCTATCGGCAGATGTTTACTATTATCCGCCGCAAGCTGGAAGTCACCCGTGAACAGGTTAGGGATCTCTGGGCAGGAACTGCTCCCAGCCCCATGGTGTATACCCGGGCTGAGGACCTTGTGTCAGATCTGGAGGCGGTGGAAGACAGTCTTCGGGCTTGCCACGGGCAACTGTTGGCCGATGGTCGATTGGCCCGTCTCATTACCTGTGTTAAGGTCTTCGGCCTGCATTTTGTCACCCTGGATATTCGCCAACATGCCGAACGGCACACGCAGGCTATACACGAAATCTTCGACCACTTCAGTCATGGTGCCATTCAATGGCAGTCCATGAGTGAAGTGGCAAGGATTGAGATGTTGGAGGCCGAGATTTCAACTAACCGGCCACTGACATCGGAACTGTCATTCTCGGAAGATACCAATGAGACGGTTGAAGTGTTTCGTACCATACGCCAGGCCAAGAAGCTACTTGGGGAACGGGCCATTGAATCCTACATTGTCAGCATGACCGAATCGGTTAGCCAATTGATGGAAGTGTTGTTACTGGCCAAAGATGCTTCCCTGTTTGGGCGAGTTGATGTCGTACCCCTGTTCGAATCAATCGAAGACCTTATAAGGGCCCCAGATATTATGCGAAATTTGCTGGAAATTCCGGTGTACCGGGAGCATCTGGCACTCCGGAGTCATCACCAACCCATCATGATTGGCTACAGTGATTCCAACAAGGATGGAGGTTATCTAAGCGCCACCTGGTCGCTATACAAAGCTCAAGGCAACATACTGGCTGCCTGCCATGAATTCGGCGTGAAGGTCACACTGTTTCACGGCCGCGGAGGATCGGTAAGCCGGGGTGGAGGTAGTCTGGTGCGCTCTATCGCAACCCAACCCTCCGATACCATCCGGGGGCGGATTAAAATGACAGAGCAGGGCGAAGTAATCAGCACCAATTACGCCCAGAGGGCGATTGCACGACATCACATGGAGCAACTGATCAGTTCGGTGATGCTGAACAGCGGCCAGCCTGTTTATCCCGCCTTGACCGCAGCTTGGGCTCCCATAATGGAGGAATTGAGCACGATTGCCAATGGGGCCTACCGGGAGTTCGTAAACCAGCCTGCTCTGATCCAGTACTTCATGGACACCACACCCGTAGAAGCCATTGCCCAACTCAATATTGGATCCCGTCCCGCCAAGCGCCGCCAGACGGAAGGCGTGAATGATTTAAGGGCCATACCCTGGGTCTTTGCCTGGGCTCAGAGCCGCGTAAACCTGACCAACTGGTTCGGAGTTGGTTCAGCGGTTATGCAATGGACGGAAGATGGTACCCATTCCGAACGCGTCGAAATCCTGCAGGAAATGTACCGGGATTGGGAATATTTTCAGATCATGATAGAGAATGTGCAATCGGCTTTATGGAAGACTGACTTGGTCATGGCCCGGCAATATGCAGAACTTTCAGATGATGACAATCAGGCAGTTTATGAAGTCATTGCCAGGGAATTCCAGCAAACCATCAGGGCGATTCTGTTAGTGATGAACCGGGAGCAGGTCGGTGATCAGGATAGCTGGCTGTACCGCTCCATTCAACTTCGCAATCCGTATATTGACCCGCTGAATTTTATGCAGATTGCACTGTTGCGTCGGCTGCGAAACCAAGGTGACAGCCTTGATCTGGCGGAGAGGGATTGGCTGGAAAGCGCCTTGCATCTTTCGGTCAAGGGTTTGGCTGCCGGCTTGGCAGGGACGGGATAGTGCTGACGACAGGGATCGCGCGATGGCCCTGCTAGTTATGGAAGAGAGATTTGGACTCTAAAATGCAGATCTACGACACCACCTTGCGTGATGGAACTCAAGGCGAAGGCATCTCACTGAGCGCAAATGACAAGCTGCAAATTGCCCAGTTGCTGGATTCCATTGGTATTGATTACATAGAAGGCGGGTGGCCTGGCTCCAATCCCAAGGACATGGAGTTTTTCCAGAGGGCATCCACCGAACTGTCGCTTCATCACGCCCGAATTACCGCCTTTGGCTCCACGCGGCGCAAGCATCGACTGCCCCAGGATGATCCGCAGGTTCGCCTCCTGTTGGAAGCCCAGACACCGGTAGTAACTCTGTTTGGCAAGTCTTCGGATTTGCAGGTGCGGGAAGTACTACGCACCGAAATGGAAGAAAACCTTCGCATGATTGGCGAGACCGTGGAATACGTGGTCCAAGCAGGCAGGGAAGTCATTTACGACGCTGAACATTTTTTCGATGGGTATTTTGCTGATTCGGAATACGCTCTGGCTACTTTGGAGGCGGCGGTAACTCGTGGCTGTGACTTGGTCGTCCTTTGTGATACCAACGGCGGGCGAATGCCGTGGGAAATCGCCGAGGCCATACGGGGTGTAAGAGATCACTTTGGATTCCCGTCAGAGAATAATGATGCATCTGGTTCCCTTGATCCTTTCCAGATTGGGATTCATGCCCACAACGACAGTGCCTTGGGGGTTGCTAATACACTGGAGGCTGTGCGAAATGGCGCAGTACACGTACAAGGTACCGTCAACGGGTATGGCGAACGGTGCGGTAACGCCGATTTGGTTTCTATTCTGGCCAATCTACAGATAAAAATGGGGCTGGAGGTCCTGACCTCCCACAATCTCGCACGCTTGACTGAGGTCAGTCACATCGTAAGCGAATTGGCCAATATGAATCCGGCTTCCGATCAGCCCTATGTGGGTAAGAGTGCTTTTGCCCACAAGGGAGGGACACATGTTAATGCCGTCACCAAAACGGCTGATGCCTATCAACACGTGGACCCGGCACTGGTAGGCAACCAGACTCGCGTGCTAATCAGCGAATTGAGCGGCAAGGATAACATCGCCGTTAAGCGCAAGGAGTTTGGTCTGGATGGGTTGGGCCGTGAGGAAGAACAGGCGGTGCTGGGCCAGATCAAGGAGTTGGAAAACATGGGTTTCGCCTTTGAAGCGGCTGAAGCCAGTGTTGCCTTGTTGCTCCGCCGTTTGCAGGCAGATTACGTCCCACCTTTCAAACTGATAGATTTTTCCTCTACGGTGGAACATCGGCAAGGGCGTGGCCTCTTGGCTGAAGCCGTCGTCAAGGTCAAGATTGGTGATCAGGTTTTCCACGAAGTCGACGACGGCAACGGGCCGGTAAACGCGCTGGATAAAGCTTTGCGCAAAGCCCTGCTACAGTTCTACCCTGAAGTGGCCAGGGTCACCCTCATCGACTACAAGGTGCGCATCCTGGACAGCCATGCCGCCACAGCGGCTACGACCCGGGTACTCATCACGAGTACGGATGGCGAAGCCAGCTGGAGTACCGTGGGGGCAAATGCCAACATCATCGAAGCCAGCTGGATCGCTTTGACCGATTCGTTGGAATACTTCCTTCTCACTCACCAGTAGCGGGGAAAGTGCTCATGTCTAGCCAGGAACAGAACGGTTCTGTTGCAGTTGCAAGTCTCAATCGGTACAGTCGCAGTTTAACGCAGGTACGGTCACAAGTTGGTTCGCAGGCCATGCTCTATGGTGTGGGGTTGACCGACGAGGACATGTCCAAGGCCCAGGTTGGTATCACCAGCCTGGGATGGGATGGTAACCCTTGCAATATGCATCTAAATGATTTGGCCCACAATGTCAAGGACAGCGTGAATGCATCGGGTCTGGTTGGCCTGATTTTCCATACAATCGGGGTCAGTGACGGGATTTCCATGGGCACTGAAGGAATGAAGTGCTCTCTTGTATCAAGGGACATCATCGCCGATTCGATTGAGACGGTTATGAGAGCCCAGTATTACGACGCCAATATAACTATTCCAGGCTGTGACAAGAATATGCCAGGTTGCCTGATGGCCATGGCAAGAGTTAATCGTCCCGCCCTGATGGTATACGGTGGCACCATTCGCCCAGGATTTCTCGGCGACCGAAAATTGGATATAGTTTCAGCTTTCGAAGCCTATGGACAATGGATTGCCCAAGACATCACGGAGGACCAGCTGCGGGATGTTCTGCGTCACGCCTGTCCTGGGGCCGGAGCCTGTGGAGGCATGTACACCGCCAACACCATGGCATCAGCCATTGAGACTCTGGGCATGACGTTACCCGGCAGTTCCTCTTTTCCTGCTACGGCAGAGAGCAAGCAAACCGAAACCCGCAATACTGGGCAGGCAATCCGTCTCCTGCTTGAAGAAGATATCAAGCCAAGAGACATAATGACGCGTCAAGCCTTTGAGAATGCCATAACTGTAGTTATGGCATTAGGTGGTTCCACCAATGCAGTCTTGCATCTAATCGCCATGGCACGAGCCGCAGAGGTTTCCTTGACTATTGATGACTTTCAAGATATTTCTGACCGCACACCATTGCTGGCAGACCTGAAACCTAGTGGCCAATATGTAATGGAAGACTTGCATGACGTAGGAGGAGTACCTGCGGTGCAGAAGATGCTTCTTGCTGAGGGGCTGCTGGATGGCGAATGCTTGACGGTAACGGGCCGAACTTTGGGGGAAAACCTGGAACAGGCCGATAAACTGGATTCAGGGCAAACGATCATTAGTCTCGTTTCTAACCCTATAAGTCCCCAAGGGCATCTGCAAATCCTGTATGGCAACCTGGCTACCGAGGGTGCCGTGGCCAAGATTACCGGTAAGGAAGGCCATGTCTTTACGGGGCCAGCCAAAGTCTACGACTCAGAAGAGGAGTGCCTCAAAGGGATCGAGGATGGCAATGTAGTGGCGGGGCAGGTAGTCGTAATTCGCTTTGAAGGTCCCCAGGGTGGACCTGGAATGCGGGAAATGCTTTCCATTACGGCCGCCATCATGGGTACAGGTTTGGGAGACAAGGTTGCCCTCATTACAGATGGTCGTTTCTCAGGAGGTACCCATGGATTCGTGGTTGGGCATATCACTCCAGAGGCGTATACGGGTGGAAACTTGGCGTTGGTAAAAGACGGGGATGCAATTACCATTGATGCCACTAATAATGTACTGAGTGTAGATGTCAGTGATGATGACTTAGCCGCTCGGCGCGACTGCTGGCAGCCTCCAACTCCCAACTATGCTTCGGGAGTTCTCTACAAATACATGAAGACTGTATCTTCAGCCTCTGAGGGTTGCATTACTGACGCTTAGAGGGCTTGGCTCTGGTCCAGCGGCAGGTCTGGAGATGGGTTCAAACCTGTTTGCTTCGGAGAACAGTCAAAGACTAGTAACGGTTCCATAAGCCACAGTGGTTTTCATGGAAAGCGGTTAACCAATCTGTGAGGAACAGACCGGCCCCCCGGGCGGATCGCGGTAGATGGAATGTAAATGCCCTCCTTCATGGCCTAATGCACTTTCGGTCGAAAACTCGATTATGAGGGTTGGTCCCTGAATCCTATAGTAGATGGGACCGGAGCCATCGGTGGGGCCATACCAGGCAAAATGGGTATCTGCCAAATGGGATTCGATGTCTGCCATCCTCAGCTTGGCACTATGGGAGGGCAATATACCTACCCAGATTGAAATTGCTTCTAGTAGTGCTGCTTGCTGATAGGTGTCCCAATCAGCGGCTACAGAACCCTGAAGAGGGGGGATCAAGCCGTCTTTCCCAGCACCGGTCAAGATATCTCCAGGACGCCTGGAGATGACCGTCTGGGACCGTACTGGTTCCTCCAAGAGATCCATGAGATTTAGGCCAGCCTTCCAGGCAGCAGTTAATGATGAGGCGATTCCGTCATCAGTCGGGTAGACAGCGGGTTCAATACCAATAAAGGTGGGGGACATTGTGATTCGGTCAGAAGCGACAGCCATGTTAATGGCTAGGTGATGGCCCCCAAACTGCCAATGCCAGGAGGTTGTCGCTGATGGTTGTCCAAAGAAGGCAAGCCAATAGTTGTCCTCGCTCCAGCCTAGCCGTCTCGCTTGGGAGGACTCGGCCAACACGCCTTCAGCTGCCATAACTTCGTGAAGCATCGTCAAGCCTTGTTCACTTAAGGCCTGCGTCAGGAAGTCCAGCATGGCGGCTGTTTGCCTGTCGTTCAAGTCCCCAATCCGAACACCATTACGCGCAAATCGCAATCTGCTCGCGGGCAGATTGGACCAATTGGCGCGTAATTCACTATCAGAAGGTAGCAGGGCAGCCGTTACTTGCGATTCGTCAAGGAGAGCAAGAAAGGTGTTTGCGGCTATGGCAATACCCGCGATGTCTTCTCCTAGCAATGTGTCGTTATTCGGGCCAGCCTCGGCGGAATCCACAGGATCTGCCGTCCGGTCAGACAAATCGCCTCGTCGGTCACTCTCTTCCGCAGCAGAAGGGATCGGTACGGTGGCTGTTGCCATCAAATCGACAGTGGACGAAGAATCTGAGTCAGGGATCGTGCTACATCCCCACAACATTGCGGCGATGAGTAGAACGATTAGGCTGCACCTCAGCGTCATGTCAGTCTTCCTCCCACCAGACTCGAAGTCCCAAACTCATTCAGGAAACAGGCCTGTTAGCGCCTATGCGTCGAATCCTCGCGTCGCACTGCAGCATGCACCATCAAATGGGGGCTAGATGGGTAGCACCAAGGCCTCCAAGAGAATTCTGTGAGTTTTTGTCCTACTGCGGGTCAAACTGGAGGACCGCAGGCAAAATTCGCTGGCACGGAGCAAGTCTTCTGCTGTCAAGTAACCTTTAGGTCTCAGTACAGGCCTATTGGCTTCACCCAATTTTAGACCTTACCAACCTGAGCTACTGCCCGCAATTGAGAGACGAGACTGCGACCAGCATTCTGTATTAGGCCCACATCGGACCCAGCGCTCATCAGACGAAAACCCTCCGCAGCCCAGAAGCAGGCTGAATCCGGGGTATTCATCTGGATTCCAGGAATTTTGCCATTTTGGACACAAGTGTCTCGAGTCCTAAAAATGGCATCCTTGACGACCTCATGGTCGAGTTGGCCGGGATAGCCTAGAGAAATGGAGAGGTCGTTAGGCCCTATAAAAAGTGAATCAACTTGAGGATGAGCAGCAATATCCTCCCGAATCTCTAAAGCCTCCTTGGTCTCAATCTGAACGACCAACATGCTCTGTTCGTTGGCCTGGGACATGACCGTGGATACATCAGCAGCACCGTAGCCTATATACGCTCTACTAAGGGCGTTGCCTCGCTTGCCCAACGGGGGAAATTTCATCATGTCCACGATCTGTTGCACTTGAGCCAGTTTGTAGACCCGGGGAATGAGCAGTGCCTGCCCTCCAGCATCAAGAGACTTGGCTACCCATGTGTAGGTATGATCCGCGATACGTACAATAGGGGTTATGCCTTGGGCAACCGCCACCCGACACAGAGTTTCTGTAGTTTCGGTATCAAACATGCCGTGTTCATTGTCCAGAATGAAGAAATCAAAGCCGGCGTTGGCCAGCAGTACAGGCATGGAGGATTGGGCAAGGGTGCCCACCATAGTACCGATGGCTTGACCCTCAGCACGGAGCGTAGACAATAGTTGGTTTTCAGGTATCAGGCTCGACAAGAGGGAACCTCCCCAGACAAAAACGCGCGGACAATACTGGATAGTATCCCAAATGATCCTAACGGTATGGTAATAGCCGAGGATAGGAATTATCAGTATTGCGCTGTTTGTACCGTGAGCGTTGTACAGGCAATCAGCCCCAAAGACATTATTGTGAGAGGTCTGTTCCGAATCTCAATTCGGGCCAACCGCCCATTGAGTATCTGCCTGCGTTCTCATGGTCTGGTATAGAGGTCAGGTAATTCGATTTGGGGCGGCATCGCCTCGTACTATTTTTGGCTTCAAGACCCCAAAAGCCTCTCCACCGGCACACGGAAAGACACTTGCAACTGGTAAGTGGGCCTACTTGCCTGGCTGGGCAACAGAAAGTGTTTCGATAGAGGCAAGCTGCTGAAAGGCAATTCCCTCTACCAAATACTTGGTTCGTATTGGACCTTACATCCTTCCCCAACTCCTTATCGCATACTCTAGGCCAAGGTCTGTGTACCCTAACTGCCATGCAAAGTGACCTTACTTCACAGAATATTACCGGACACAACCTGAACTTGCGTCGGAACTGAAAGGCCGGAAGAATGGCCGTGATTACAAAATGATTAACTGCATTTGGTTGGTGGCAAGTAGGGTTCTCACAAAAACCACTTCCAAGATCCCAGGCCGGCTGTCAGCGGGGAAGCGTATGTTCTGTTCACTTGACTATTCTGGGTATTTCAGGAGAAAGGCCCATTATGCAGATAGAAGCAGAAGAGCTCTTCCAGGATAAGGCGACCAAGTTTAAACATGTCAACTGTTCAACTGCATAACATGGCCATGAACGTCCCGGTGAGAGCCGGTTCCGTCTTTCTTGTGTATGAGTTCTGCACCAGTTACCTAGTGCAATGCATGCCCATGACTTGGCACTCAAAGGAAGATGAAAGCAAGAGGACTCGGACTAATGGGGGGTCTGGGAAGTTTCCCCATGACTCGTAACCGGATTACACTGCCTGCCAGTGAAGAGGACAAAGCCTTCCTGCTGACCAGATCACCTGGTACCAATGAATTCTTAGGTCCATGTGCAACTTGCTTAACAACCGCTATTTCATATTGCCAATTACAGGATAAGAGCTCCTCGTGAAGATCCGTTTCCAGACTCTGCTTATTGGCACGCTAATCCTGTCGTTCCTGATGTTTGCAGGCGGAGCCGGGACAGGTTATGCCGTACAAAGAAACCGCCTTGATCAACGAATCGCGGGGTTAGTTACTTCCTTTGCTCCATGGCCTACCTTCAGTCGGTCAAGACTACAGTTGGACATACTGGAGGAAGCGATTTCCATTCTGGAACAGGACTACATCAGTGAGTTACCTCCTTCCGACATCCTAAATCGTGCGGCTATTCGCGGGGTATTGGAAGAACTTGGAGATCCCTATACCATACTGCTGGACCCCGAAATGGCTAGCTTACAGCAGGAGGATCTCGAGGGGGAATTCGGTGGCATTGGAGCTCATGTCGAATGGGATGAAGACGTCGAGGCAGTCCGCATCGTCGAACCGTTTGACAATAGCCCGGCTAAGGAAGCAGGATTGCAGCGGGGTGATTATATAGTGGCCGTCGACGGAATGCCGGTGGCAGAATTGGGGTTAGCTGGAACCGTCGTCAAAGTGCGAGGCCCACTGGAAACAGACGTAGTATTGGGAATCATGCGCGGAGAAGAGCAATGGGAAGTCTCCATTACACGTCAGTTGGTGGAAATTGAGATTCTGGAGACGGATCTGTTGGGGGCCGATGAGTCGGTCGGGTACTTGAAGCTTTCGACGTTCAATGCCAAGAGTGCAGAAGCCGTGCAGAAGGCCCTCGAAGCGCTCCTTGATTCCGATATAGAGGCCCTGATCCTTGATCTGCGGGATAATGGCGGCGGTTTGCTGGATCAGTCAGTCTCGATCGCCGGGCTGTTTCTGGGCCGCAGACTGATCACGGAACAACATGATGAAGATGGCCGGGTTATTGAACACAGGGCGAAACGGCACCCGGTAGTACCCCCTGAAATGACCGTGGTAGTATTGGTTAACGAGTCCAGTGCCAGTGCCAGCGAAGTGGTAGCTGGTGCACTGCAGGACCATGCCCGGGGGTTCTTGATAGGCGAATCCACCTTCGGCAAGGGTTCCGTACAAAGGACTAGCATATTGTCGGATGAAAGCCAGTTAAGAATCACCGTATCACGATGGTATACCCCCTCGGGACGTTCGATCGAGGAACAGGGACTGGAGCCAGACCTTATGATCGAAATGAGTTTGGAAGACTATACCGCCGACCTGGACCCGCAATTGGATGCAGCCCTTGATCACATCGAACAGTCTACGGGACAAGATGGCCAAAGCTAAACGGAGTAAGCAACAAAATCAGGCGCAGTCAGGCGGGAGTCGCACCATTGCCACCAACCGCCGTGCTCGCTACAACTACCATTTGCTGGATCAGTATGACGCTGGCCTGCAATTGACTGGCTCCGAGATCAAGTCCATCCGCGCCGGGCAGGTCAATTTGCGGGATGGCTATGTGAGTATCCAAAAAGGGGAAGCTTGGTTGCAAAACGTCCATATTGCCACTTACACGGCGGCTAGCAGGGAAAATCACGAGGAAACGCGTTCCCGCAAGCTGCTCTTGAAGCGCCGGGAAATTCTTAAACTTGAAGGCTTGGTAACGAGTAAGGGGTTGACGATTGTGCCCGTTCGTCTCTATATTTCAGAGAAGGGCTTGGCCAAGGTTGTGATTGCGCTGGCACGGGGCAAGCAATTGTACGACAAACGAAATGCCATTGCCGACCGGGAGGCCAGACGCAATATGGAGCGAGCGCGCAAACAGACAATTTACGAAGCGTGAGCCCACTGGAAGTTCAAGCCGGAGGGAGGAAATTGATTTGGCACTGGCCTTTGGTCAAGTCAGCGAGCCATCGTGCGAATTCCGGATAGCGACGAGAAGGCAGGACAATCTGTATTTGCACCCGGTCACTGAAGGCTGTGCTTTCGATATGAGCTCCAAACTGGGCAATTTGATTCTGACAGGGAACCAGCAGGGCATAGTCCAACGTTACCCCCAGCAACAGCAGATCGATTTTGGGGACTGTTTCCAGTTTTGCCAGGGCCGCCTGAACTCCACCTGTATAGGCTCGCACCAATCCCCCTCGTCCTAGATTGACTCCGCCATAGAATCGAGTTGTGACACTGGCGATTTCACCGACTCCAGAATACAGAAGAACCTTTAGCATAGGCTGTCCGGCCGTGCCGTTGGGTTCACCGTCATCGCTACATCCTATCTGGTTTGTAGAACCAGGTACTCCAGCGACAAAGGCCGAGCAATTGTGACTTGCCTTCGCATACTTGGTCTTCATGCGGGCGATGAAGGCTCGCGCTGAATCAGGATCCGGGGCATATTCCAGGGTTGTGATGAATAGGCTGCGACGGATTTCCTGCTCAACCTGGACAGAGGAAGCAGGAATGGGATAACCCTCAGGCATAGGTCTAGCGAACAGTAAGTGCAATCAACAAATGGTTTGCTACATTTCAGGATTGCTGATTCCTGTCAGAGATCCTGCAATAGGATAGAATGGGACGCGAAATTTCAAGTCATACAGTTTGGGTATGACTCAGACGGTTCCAAATGGTCAAGGGAACGTGAACGATGAAAATTCAACTTCATGGGTTTGACAGAACAGAAGCCGCTTCCATCACGGAATATGCAGAAAAGAAGCTGGCAAGACTGGAATCCATGCTACCTCGCACAATCAGCACGCACTGTGAGGTTGAAAAGCGGGAGTATGCCAATTCGGAACGAACTTGCCGGGTTCAAATCACTATGCACGTACGAGGCCGTACTCTGAGGGCGGAAATCAAGGGTGCCAATATACTTGCTGCTCTGGATGCTACTTCCCGCAAAATGGAGCGTCAGATCGACCGTTTCAAGGGACGCAAACGCCGAGATCGCCGTAGCATCCGGGATGAAGTTCAGGTACCAGTTCTAGTGGAAGATGAGGTCGCGGTAGAGGAAGAGATCGCCCCGATAATTGTGCGGGAAAAGGAATTCGAGCTATCCCCCATGGAGGTGGCAGAAGCGGTGGAGGTCATGGAATTGCTCGGCCACGATTTTCATGTTTTTCTCAATCGTGACACGAACGCCATCAATGTAGTTTATAGACGCGAGTACGGAAATTACGGGCTACTCAAACCAAGTACAGCGACTGTATCTGAAAACTGAGCCAGCAATGCAGGAAGCAAATTGCCCTGAGATGCTCCCAATTAGGTACAGGCTGGAAACCCTGTGGCCCTGTTGATATTGGAACATTTGCTACAATATATATAACCGTGAGGGATGGGCACCTCCTCGAATCCTGACAGCCTCTGGTAAGTATTCAGAATGGCCAGAACCAACTCTTGCAGACTTGATGTGTGTCACTTTAGCCAAGAGTCTGTCACTGGCGACAACGGCACGGCGGCGTGCCGTTGTGGGTGAATCGGCAGCAGGTTCATTTCTGTTATTTGTCCTTCCTCAGATTTCGCTGGGTCAAGTTTGCAAAGGAGTTTAGATTTCTTCCATGGCCTCTGACCAAATCCAGGTTACGGGTGCGCGTGAGCACAACCTTAAGAACATAAATGTAGCAATACCTCGCGACAATCTGGTTGTCATAACGGGTCTCAGCGGCAGCGGTAAGAGCAGTTTAGCCTTTGATACTCTGTATGCTGAAGGCCAACGCAGATACGTTGAGTCCCTTTCCGCCTACGCCCGCCAGTTTCTGGGGCTGCTGGAAAAACCGGATGTGGACCAGATCGAAGGATTGAGTCCCGCCATCTCAATCGACCAGAAGAGTACCAACCGGAATCCCCGCTCTACAGTAGGAACCGTCACAGAGGTTTTCGATTATCTGCGGTTGCTGTACGCACGTATAGGGCATCCCCACTGTGTACAGTGTGGTGCCCCCATTTCCCAACAGACTCCGCAGCAAATTGTGGATATCCTGCTGAGCAAGCCTGAAGGGAGTCGTCTGATCTTCCTGGCGCCGCGTATTAAAAATCGAAAAGGACAACACCAGAAAGAACTGCAGAATCTGCTCCAGCAGGGGTATGTCCGGGTACGCGTTAACGGGGAAATCCTGGACATTGCCGAAGTACCGGAACTGGAACGATACAAGAATCATACGATTGAAGCTGTCGTTGACCGTATCGTAGTCCGACACGGTGAAGAAAATGGCACTGAAGGCACCGATCTGGTCCGATTGACTGATTCCGTGGAAACATCATTGAATCTAGGTGATGGAGTCATGGTCGTGAGCGACGTGACTAGGCATGATGCACCCGTAGAAGAGACATTCAGTCGCAATTTCGCCTGCGCCGAATGCGGACTCAGCCTGGAGGAAATTGAACCCCGCACATTCAGTTTTAACAGTCCCCATGGGGCCTGTCACAAGTGCGATGGTATTGGTATGCAAAACGAATTTGATGTGAATCTGGTAATGGACAAGAGCAAGTCCATCAACGGAGGTTGCATCATTCCCTACCAGCGACAGAATGAAGCCAACGCCGAGAACGACGGCTGGCGAAGTCAGGTAGTCAAGGCTTTTTGCACCAAGCACTCCATTCCCCTTGACTTGCCCTTTGCCGGATTGAGTGAGCGCCAGCAGAATCTGGTCGTTCATGGCCCTGACCTACCGGATCGCAGTGTACCCGTTACGATCCGAACAAAAGATGGCAGGGAATTCCCGTATGACGCAACTTGGGCCGGAGTTATTCCTGACTTGCGCAGGCGATATCGAGATACGCAGAGCGAATATATTCGGGAAAAGATGGGCGCATACATGAGTTTCCGCCCCTGTCCCACCTGCCGCGGACAGCGTCTGCGTAAAGAAGCCTTGGCAGTGACCATCGCGGGTCAAAATATTATGGAGGTATCTCGGATTACGGTAGCCCAGGGGCTGGCATGGGTACGCTCCCTTGCGGGTGCCACTGAACCTACATCGTCAGCGATGAACGGTGCTAGGGGCCAAAATTCTCCAATGCTTTCTGAACGGGAACGGGCGATTGGCCATCAGGTCCTGAAAGAGATAGAAGCGCGTCTGTCGTTCATGGTCAATGTGGGGCTGGATTACCTTTCCCTGGATCGGCGGGCCGCCACCCTGTCTGGAGGAGAGGCCCAGCGTATTCGGCTGGCCACCCAGATAGGAAGCCAACTCATGGGGGTGTTGTACATATTGGACGAACCCAGTATTGGGTTGCACCAGCGGGACAATGAAAGGTTGCTGAATACCCTGAAGGGAATGCGGGATTTGGGAAACACGGTAGTGGTCGTTGAGCATGATGAAGACACCATCCGGTCCGCCGACTGGATCATTGATTTGGGGCCTGGTGCAGGAGAACACGGGGGACGGATTGTTGCCTCTGAGCCCCAAGAAGATTTCCTGGTTAATGAACGTAGCCTTACGGCGCAATATCTGAGGGGAGAGAAGACCATTTCCGTCCCGGGCCTGCGTCGCCCTGGCAATGGCCGTTATCTGCAGGTCAAGGGAGCAACTCAGAACAATTTGCAAAACATAACCGTGCGCTTTCCCCTAGGTACATTCACGGGTGTGACAGGTGTCAGCGGAAGTGGCAAGAGTACCCTGGTTAACGAAGTTCTGTATAAATCCCTGGCACAGCTCAAGTATCAGGCCAAAGCCAGGCCTGGGGCTCACGATGACATTGAAGGGCATAAGCATCTGGACAAGGTCATAGAGATTGATCAGAGTCCCATTGGACGCACCCCGCGCAGCAATCCCGCGACCTACGTTGGGTTATTTACGCCGTTGAGGGAGCTTTTTGCTTCCCTGCCTGAAGCCAAGGCCCGTGGTTACAAGGCGGGGCGATTCAGCTTCAATGTATCCGGGGGGCGTTGTGAAGCCTGCAAGGGGGCCGGCATAGAAGAAATCGAGATGCAGTTTCTACCCAACGTGTATGTGCCCTGCGAAGAATGCAAAGGACTTAGGTACAACCGTGACACTTTGGAAATTCAGTTTAGAGGTTACTCTGTTTCCGATGTACTCAATCTGACAATAGAAGAAGCCAGCGAGCTGTTTGCCAAGATCCCCCGCATCAGGGCCAAACTTGACACACTGCTGGCCGTGGGCTTGGGATACATTCGCTTAGGACAACCGGCTACCACTTTGTCGGGTGGCGAAGCCCAGCGGGTCAAGTTGAGCAAGGAACTCAGCCGCAGAGATACGGGCAATACCTTGTATATTCTGGATGAACCCACTACAGGTCTTCATTTTGACGATGTCAATAAGCTGTTGAAGGTTCTTCATTCCCTGACTGACAGGGGCAATACCGTTCTGGTAATAGAACACAATCTGGATGTAATCAAGAATTGTGATTGGCTGATTGATATGGGACCGGAGGGAGGCGACCTCGGTGGACAGATTGTCACCGAAGGTACGCCCGAAGCTGTTACCGAAGCTGTTCGCAGCCATACAGGCAGGTTTCTGCGGCCCCTGCTGGAAACGGAATTGCGCGCGCTGGCAGCTTAAGCAACATATGGCCAAGGCAGACTCGATCGGTGAGTTAGCCCACGGGATTCAGGTGGCTATGCATCTCTCCTGATTTCCCTGAGCGGTATCTGCCTGTTAATCCGGATGGGCCCTTCTTTGGTTGTTACACAGGGCCCATGTGCGCTAACTCAGAATTGAGAAAACTGGCTTAGACCCAGATTTCCTCGAGGAAAGTTACGATGGTATCCAGGCCAGAGCCGTTCTTGAGATTGGTGAAAATAAAGGGCCTGTCATTTCGCATCGAAGTAGCATCTGCGGCCATGACGGCCAAGTCTGCACCAACGAGAGGAGCTAGATCCGTCTTGTTTATCACCAATAGATCAGAGCGAGTGATTCCCGGACCTCCTTTGCGCGGGATTTTGTCTCCAGCGGCCACGTCAATCACATAGATGGTAGTATCCACCAGTTCGGGGCTGAAAGTTGCCGCCAGGTTATCTCCGCCTGACTCAACAAACACAAGCTCCAGGCAGGGAAACCGCGCATGCATGGCCTCGATAGCTTCCAGGTTGATGGACGAATCTTCCCGAATCGCCGTGTGAGGACAACCCCCTGTCTCGACTCCCATGATTCGTTCCGACGAGAGAGCCCCACTACGCATCAGGTATTCCGCATCCTCCCGTGTGTAAATGTCATTGGTGATGACCGCGATTTCATATTTGTCTCGCATATGCTTACACAGCGAGTCAATCAAAGCCGTTTTGCCCGAACCAACAGGGCCACCGATTCCAATTCGCCAAGGGTAACTCCGGCCTACGATCATGATCTGAACAGCCTCGTATGTTGTACTTCATGTTGCATGGATGTCCAATCCACCATGGGGGTAGCCGTTCCCCAATCCTCTACAGGGATTTGCATTGCTTCGCAGACAACTGCCTTGATGGGGGCTTCCATTCTGGCCAGGACCGCTTGTCCAGCCGTATGGCCAAGAGGAATTAGCCTGATACCAGCCGAGACAAGATTGGCTACAAAAGCGTGCAGATAGGCGCCAAGTCCAGAGGTAAGCGGTATCTCATGCTGTTGACAAGCTAATGCCACAGCCACAACATAAGGTAAGGGCTCTTCATCCTTCCCATTCAGGCTGAGCAATTCACCGGGCTCCGACGGTAACCACGACGACTCGAGCGTAGCCTGGAACGAACGTCCCTGCAGGAGACTCTCCCGGCTGAATTCGCTTGTGCCCTTAAGCGCGATGGCCATCTGAATTAAGGATTTCAGATCACAGGAAGAAGCTCTGTAAACAGCCGCGAAGATCGCGGCATCCATACGACCTGTTCCATAGCGAATAATGCCTTCCAGCCACTCCGCAAGGGTGGATTCGTCCCGCACAAGGTTTTCGTATACGGCAAATTCCAGTCCATGTGAATAGGAGTAACTCCCGACTGGAAAAGCGGGGGACAGCCATGATAAGAGCCTGAACAGTTGGGCAAGGTTCATCGGCTAGAACAAGAAATAACGTTGGGCCATGGCAAGTTCCCGCGCAGGTTCACAAATCAGTAGCTCTCCATCAGCCCGTACTTCGTAGGTTTCCGGATCGACTTCAATTTGTGGTAGCAAATCGTTATGAATCATCGATCTCTTCGCGAGGTCCCGTGTATCCCTAACCGCAACAACCGGCTTTTGTAGGCCGAGGGATTCGGGCAAACCTGTTTGAAGTGCTGCTTGGGATGTGAAAGTAACGGAACTTGCGCTTTTGGCACCTCCAAATGCACCAAACATGGGTCGGTAGTGTGTGGGTTGAGGCGTGGGAATGGAGGCATTGGGATCACCCATAAGGGCCGCCGCAATCACGCCAGATTTAAGCACCATGTCGGGTTTTACTCCGAAGAAGACAGGAGACCAGACACAGATATCCGCCAACTTGCCGATTTCCAGGGAACCCACAAATTCTGAAATGCCGCAGGCGATCGCAGGGTTTATTGTGTACTTTGCAATGTAACGTTTGGCTCTCGTGTTGTCATTCTGACCGTGTTCTTCCGGTAGTGGTCCCCGCTGCCGTTTCATCTTGTCGGCCGTCTGCCAAGTTCGGATGATGACTTCGCCTACACGCCCCATTGCCTGACTGTCGGAGGAAATCATGCTAATTGCCCCCAAATCGTGAAGAATATCCTCAGCTGCGATTGTCTCGCGCCGAATACGGCTCTCGGCGAAGGCGATGTCCTCTGGTATCCGCGAGTCAAGATGGTGGCAGACCATCAACATATCAAGATGCTCGTCGATTGTGTTCACGGTAAAGGGTCGGGTGGGATTGGTGGAAGAGGGCAGAACCCTTGTTTCTCCACAAAGCTTGATTATGTCCGGCGCGTGACCCCCGCCAGCTCCTTCTGTGTGATAAGCGTGAATGGTACGACCACCTATGGCTTCCATGGTGCGTTCGACAAAACCCGACTCATTGAGGGTGTCGGTATGTATCAGGATCTGGACGTCCATCGCATCTCCAACCCGGAGGCAGGTGTCAATTGCGGTAGGCGTACTGCCCCAATCCTCATGGAGCTTGAGACCGCAGGCACCAGCCTCGACCTGCTCCACGAGCCCGGCCGAAAGACTTGAATTGCCTTTGCCCCAGAGGCCCAGATTCACCGGGAAGTCATCGGCGGCCTGCAACATGCGCCCCAAGTGCCATGGCCCTGGCGTACAGGTTGTAGCATTCGTACCGGCGGCTGGTCCCGTACCTCCTCCCAACATACTGGTAATACCACTGTACAGGGCCTCGGCCACCAGTTGCGGGCAAATGAAATGGATATGGGCATCCACTCCCCCGGCCGTTACAATCTTGCCTTCCCCCGCGATCACCTCCGTTGACGGACCGATCACGATGTCTACCCCTGGCTGAATGTGGGGATTGCCTGCTTTGCCGATCCCATGGATAAGGCCATCCCTGATACCAAGGTCAGCTTTGACGATCCCCCAATGGTCCAGTATCAACGCGTTAGTGATTACGGTGTCCACTGCTCCTTCCTGGCGCGTTAGTTGGGACTGGCCCATACCGTCGCGGATGACTTTGCCGCCACCAAACTTGACCTCTTCGCCATAAAGACACCGGTCTTCTTCCACCTCGATGAAGAGTTCTGTATCTGCCAGGCGAACCCTATCCCCCGTAGTGGGGCCGTACATACTGATATAGGATTGGCGATCCATTTCCAGAGACATGGCTAACTCTCAAGAACTCCATTCACACGGCCGTTGAAGCCTATTACGATTCGTCGACCGGTATAGGCAACCAATATCACATTGCGTGTCTGTCCAGGCTCAAAGCGGACTGCGGTACCAGCAGGAATATTCAGACGAAAACCTAATGTTGGAGGACGATCGAAATCCAAGGCATCGTTCGTCTCGAAGAAATGAAAATGGGAGCCAACCTGAATGGGTCTGTCGCCGGTATTGGAAACCGAGATGGTTAGGGTGGGGAGGCCTCCGTTCAGAATGATACGGTCTCCCCTCGCGACAATCTCACCGGGAATCATGTCAGACTTCCTGCAACTAGCGGATAGGCTGATGTATCGTGACCAATTTGGTGCCGTCGGGGAACGTGGCTTCCACCTGAATGTCGGGGATCATTTCAGGTACACCTTCCATGACTTCGTCGCGCGAAAGTACGCTGGCACCGGCTTGCATCAGCTTCGACACCGAACACCCATCCCTCGCCCCCTCAACAACAAAGTCAGAAATGAGAGCCACTGCTTCGGGATGATTCAATTTCACGCCGCGTTCCTTGCGACGTCGGGCAACCAGAGCAGCCATGGCTACCAAGAGCTTATCCTTCTCTCTCGCGGTCAGGTTCACTTTCAAATCCTTGAACTGTCTAAAGGCAAGTCGGGTTTCTGTACCAAGGGATTTCCCGGCCAATTCAGCCGCGCGGCTATTCTAGCATCAGACCTGCCAGACCTGAGGTAAAGACCCTGGCGCAGAATCCCAGTAAGAGTCAAAGGCAACGATGAAGTCGACGTAACTTCGCCTTAATGCTGCCGGGTCACGGCCAAGCCAGCGCACAATCATGGCCTTGCCCAACAAGGTGGCTCCCGCACGACATTCCGCGGACGACAATTGGGAACGGGCGAATTCCAGCATGGCTGGAGCGTTTTCGGAAACGTAGACAAGGGAGGCCAAAGCATTACTGCCGTTAAAGCCAACGGCAGAATTCATTTGTGAAACTATGTCATCGGCAAGATGCAAATTGTCGGCCCACAATAACTTGCCTGCATACCGTACACGCCATTCTTCATGAACAAGCCCATGAGTTATCAGCTCTCCCTTGGCTGATCGTCCAAAGTAAAGTATCTCTCCCGCCAGGGCGCTTCCTCCCTGTTGAATATTGAGGGATATACGCCTACGCAAGCGTATACCGTCAAAGAGAATGGTCTCTTGCGGAATCCACTTCAGCCGAGCCGTGGAACCTACCTCCATGCCAATCATGACTTTCGCTACCGGGCCGGATGAGCGATACACCTTTTCGGCGGCCTGAGTAGCAACGGTCAAGGCGGTCCTGCTGTCCAACCCGACATTTACTATGAATTCATCTCCCGCGACTATGCCGCCACCAATGTTCCCCAACACAATTTCCGGGTTGCTCACAGCATGGGAGTAAGGCACAAATACCCGGAGAGGACTCTGGTGAAAGTATTCCAACTTCTGCTCTTGGCCACCTGTATAGATGACGTGAATATCTGCTCTACCATTCATGTTAGGGTAGACCCTTGCTTGGTCAGTAAGTATCGTGAGGGGAAGCCAGGGACACCAAAGAAACTTCGCAAGTCTAGAGAGAGGTTCAGTAAAGTTCACTTGTCGGAAAGCCGAAAAAAGAGTCAGTTCGCCAACGAATTGCGGTAGCCTGAAACTCCAAGGCCCCATGGCACAACCCAAGTGACAGAGCAGTAAATCCGCACTTAGGTCGTTCCGCTAGTTTATCTGTGGTATCCGCTTTCGTTATGATTCTCCTGTGGTCAGGACGGCTTGCCGAAATTCCGCTGTCCAGGAACCGGCAAGGCATGCTGGAACCCAAGTCCCTTAGAATTCAAAAGGAGAGGCAAGAATGATCCAAATTGCTGAAGGCCTGCATGTCCCCTATTCTCCCTTGTGGTCACTGGTTAAACAATGTGGTGTTGAATATGTAGTTGGCGGCCTGGACTTCCGCCAAATGGAGGCGTCTAAACCCGAAGAATTGCCTTGGGGACTGTTGACATTGGCTCGCACCAAAGCTGCCTATGAAGCGGCAGGGTTTGAGCTGGCTGTAATCGAGAGCCGGCCGCCCATGGACAAAATTAAGTTGGGCCGACCCGGACGAGATGAAGAAATCGAGATAATCATCACGCTCATCCGCAACATGGGGGAGCTGGGCATACCCGTCTGGTGCTATGAGTGGATGCCCTATTTCAACTGGTTGCGGACATCCTCTACGGTATCTGCCCGAGGCGGTGCTTTGGTAACCAGTTTCGACCTTGAGCACGTCCGCAATATGACCACCGAAGTAGGGGAGGTCTCGGAGGAACTGCTGTGGGAAAACCTGCAGTACTTTCTGGACTGTGTTATGCCCGAAGCTGAGGCCGCCCATGTACAGCTGGCCATGCACCCGGATGATCCGCCTCTTTCCCCCATTGCCCGGATTGGACGTATCATGCGCAGTGTCGAGAATTTCCAGCGCCTGATCGATATGCATCCCAGTCCCATGAACGGCATTTGCCTTTGCCAGGGCAATTTCACCTTGATGACTGATGATGTTCCATCTGCTATTCGGCGGTTTGGGTCCCAGGAACGGCTCTTTTTTGTGCACTTTCGGGATGTCAGAGGTACACCCACGCGCTTCGTAGAAACTTTCCATGACAATGGCCAAACCGATATGCTACGTTGTATGCAGGCCTACAGAGACATAGGTTTCAGGGGAGTCTTGCGGCCTGACCATGTGCCCACGATGGAAGGAGACGACAATGTGAATCCTGGATATTCCCAGATTGGGCGACTGTATGCCTTAGGATATATTCGAGGGCTCCGGGAAGCGGTATATGCGGCTTCCTGAAGGGTCTCGATGTGCATACCCCTGAACAAGCAAGGCAAGAGGAGAGAGTTTGTATGCCTATCATCACCATCATTGGTGCTGGAAGTCTTGTCTTTACCCGGCGCCTGTGCAGTGATTTTCTGCTAACTCCCGGGCTGGCCGGTTGCGAGATACGTCTCATGGATATTGATGCGGAGCGGCTGCATCAAGCGCAGACTATCGTTCAGTCTCTGGTGGATCGCTTGGGGGCTAAGGCCACTGTCAAAGGTACCCTGTCTCAGCCGGAGGCAGTCACAGGAGCCGACTACGTTATCACGACCTTTCAGGCAGGTGGCTTGGAGGCTTTCCGGCAGGATATCGAAATTCCCGCCAAGTACGGTATCGAACAGTGTGTCGGGGATACCTTGGGGCCCGGCGGGGTATTTCGGGCCTTGCGCACAGTCCCGGTGCTCCTGGAACTCTGCCGGGACCTTGACAACTCGGCCCCCGATGCTCTGATCCTGAACTATGTGAATCCTATGGCCATGAACTGTTGGGCCATTGATCGTGCCACTGGCCGACCTCACGTGGGTTTATGTCACAGCGTTCAGGGAACTAGCGAAATGCTAGCCCAATGGATTGATGTTCCCTGTGACGAAGTGAACTTCCAATGTGCCGGCATCAACCATCAGGCGTTTTTCCTGGAGTTTCGTCAGCACCGGAACGACTTGTATCCTCGAATACGTGAGGTTGTCCTCACACCTGAAATTTATGGTTCAGAACCTGTTCGTATCGAGCTGATGCGACACTTCGGGTACTTTGTCACCGAATCCAGCGGTCATGCCAGCGAATACCTGCCTTATTTTCGCAAGACAAGAGACATGGTGGAAAAACAGTTGGCGCCCAAGTTCACCGACTCTACTCGTGCCTGGTATGACTTCGGACGCACGGGAGGATATCTTCGTCAGTGTATTGATCGCCTGGACCGCTTTCAATCTGAATTTGACGAGATTGTGAACGCGCCTTTGCCCACAGAGCGCAGTCACGAATACGGTGTCCAGATCATTGAAGCGGTTGAAAGTAATGTACCATGCAAGATCAATGGCAACGTGCCCAATCACCAGCTGATTCCCAACTTGCCTGTTGGTTGTTGCGTAGAGGTGCCCTGCCTGGTGGACAGTAGTGGGATTCAGCCCTGCCCTATTCCCGGCTATCCTCCCCAGCTGGCAGGTCTGAATCGGACCAACATCAACGTCCAGGAGCTTGCCGTTGAGGCTTCTCTGACGGGCAACCGGGATGCCGTACACCATGCGATTCTGCTGGATCCGCTGAGTGCGACGGTAGGTACCATGCCTCAGCTACATTACATGGTGGATGAAATGCTGGAAGAGCAGTCACAGTGGCTGCCGCAATTCTCTTGAATGGGAAGGGGTAAAGAATGGGGAAGAAGATCGCTTTTGTGGGGGCCGGGAGTTTCGGATTTACCCGGAAGCTGGTGCGCGATGTGCTCACTTTCGACAGATTGGCGGATGCCGATCTGTATCTCATGGATATTGACTCGGAAAGGCTAGAGTTCTCGTACAGAGCCGTTCGGAAGATTGTGGAGCTTGGTGGATATCCGGCCCGAGTTGTCGCTACCAAGGATCGGGGGGAAGCCCTGCAGGATGCCGATTTTGTGGTGGTTACCATCCTGGTTGGGGGGCCCGCCGTGTTTCGTTATGACGTTGAGATCCCCATGGCATACGGTGTGGATACCAACATTGGCGACACACGGGGGCCTTCAGGCATATTCAGGGCCATACGCACTGTGCCCGTTATGTTGGACATTGCCAGGGACATGGAACGATTATGTCCGGACGCCTTGATGCTGAACTACACCAATCCTATGGCCATGCTGTGCCATGCTATGGAAAGGGAAACTAACGTAGCCCTCACTGGTTTATGCCACAGCGTACAGGGCACGGCCCAAATGCTGGCCAACTGGATAGGAGCCGATTACCGCGACGTTCGCTATACCTGTGCTGGTATCAACCATATGGCGTGGTACAAGGAATTCACTTGGCAGGGCGAGGATGCCTATCCTCTCATCCATACTGCCATAACGGAAAACGAGGAAGTCTACAACCAGGAACAGGTGCGGAACGAGATGTTCTTGGCCCTCGGTTACTATGTCACAGAATCAAGCGGTCACAACAGCGAATACAACTGGTGGTTCCGCAAGCGCAATGATCTGATTGAACAATACTGCACCCATGGCACCAATTGGAATCCCGGTGAATATGCCTATGTGCTCAAGCGGTATCAGGAACGGGAAGCAACCTGGAAACAGGAGGCCGAAACCTGGTTCTCGGCTGATACCCCAATAGAGCTGGAACGGGGCCATGAATATGCGGCATACATTATGGAAGCCTGTTCGGGTGGAGAGCCCTTCCAGTTCAATGGGAATGTGAACAATGACGGGTTTGTCACCAATTTGCCTGATGGGTGTTGTGTTGAAGTGCCGGTGTGGGCTAGCGCCAAGGGCCTGGAACCTGTCAAAGTAGGGACAATTCCTGCTTCCTGTGCGATATTGACTGGTCTGAGTGCACAAATCGAAACCATGGCCGTCCAGGGCATTCTGACTGGCGATCCAAACTTGATTTATCAAGCCATCCTGCATGATCCGCTAACCGCGGCGGTGTTGTCACTGCGTGAAATACGGAACATGGTCAATGAAATGTTTACGGTAAACCGTGAATATCTGACGACCTTTCAGCATTACTCCGTTTAGACCGAGACCATTCAAATCAAAGCGGCGGCTTCAGGATTTCCGCCTGAAGCCTAGTTCTGTTAGCCAGGCTGCTACCGCTATTTGGTGTTGCATATTCAGGACTGGATTCATATGGGTCGTGTCCAACTTCAGCAGCGGTCCCCGAATCGGAATGGGTTCCAGCTGAGTAGGCGGGATGGAGTCCGCTCCATATTCGTACTGCAGGATGTGATCCAGGTTCCCGGGGTGACGATGGCCGGACTGGGCCCTGGCCCGAAACCGTTGCTCGAGTACTTCCGGTTCGGCAAATACGAATATCTGGGCGGTCTCAAAGGACACCAACCCGAACAGTCGGGTCAGTTCCTCGTAAGCTAAATCCGAAACGAAGTTGGCTTCCAGCATACACGACTGCCCCTGGGACAGGAGGCTATGAGCATAGGCATACAGCAGGGACATAGCAGCACGACTAAGCTGGCGGGACCACTCCCGATCTGACCAACCTAGGGTCTCATACATGACTTCCTTGAAGATGTCCTTAGACATGGCGGGAATAAAGAAGTGGCTCAGAATGAAGTTTGACAGGTGCGACTTCCCCGCACAGGGAGGCCCATGCAAGAGCAAGAGCTGGGGTTTTCCCGAATCCATGAATGAACTCCTGAAACGCAGGGTGGACTGTTGGATAGTATTTGGACGGCCGGAACTGCAGGTGCCCCGAGTTCCTTGGGCACATAGACACAAGGTGAGGGCAGCCTGCAAACAGCGACAAACTCCCTTGGGCCTGGTCAGCAAGCACGCCTGGAGGGATTCGAACCCCCGACACCTGGTTCCGAAGACCAGTGCTCTAATCCACTGAGCTACAGGCGCTTATTGTTCATCGTACCACAGAACAGCTGCGGAGTATCTGGACTGCCGAACTGTGGAGGAATTCCATTCCATCAGCATTCACAACTGGGCAAAACTACCTCTAACCGTGCCGTGTGGTGTTAGAAATCCAAATTGCCTGTTAGCCCAAGTCCTAATCATGTCTGCGGTTTGTATATCCCAATGGTTTATCGGGCAAGACCTAATTTTTCCACGCCTATTCCCTGTTGGGATGGACTGGTGACTGGCCCTCGGACGCAGCTTTCTTTGAAGGTATCTGGCTTGTTCTGAAGAATCGCCAGACGCACGTTAGCCCTTGAAATCACACTTCAATTGCAGGCACGAAACCCCGCCAAGTGTCATTTCTAAGGTGACGTTTTGGATGAAGGAGATGTAACCGAGTCAACCTGAAGCCGAAACCGGTCGTTGCATTTCCGCAAGGCTTCTTCAGGATTGAGATCATGGAGAAGAGCCTCTGAGACCAACTCCCACAGTCTTAGGCCAAGTTGGTACTCCGTGGACTGTTCTGTGGAATTGGGTTCAGCGGAAGCGGCAGGCAAGGCTGTTTCGTATCCCGCACGGCTGGCTTTGTTTTGCAGGAGACGGGCAGCTTCGAGCGAAGGCAGACTGGCGGGAATGCCATCCAGCAATCGCCGGGTCTTTCCTCTGGCTGCATATTCCGCCTGTTTGATTTCTTCCCATTGTGCGAGAACAGCCGTGCTGTCTTCCGCATCCAGGTTCCCATATACGTGAGGATGTCTGCGAATCATTTTCTGGCAGATCCCGGCCACGACATCAGAAAGCTGAAATAGACCCTCATCCCAAGCAATGTTGATCAGGAAGAGAATATCCATAATGAGGTCACCTAGCTCTTCCTGCAGATTATCGTGATCCGAGAGATCAATGGCCTCACATACTTCATAAGCTTCGCTAAGCATCTCTGGCCGGAGCGACTTGAGAGTTTGCTCTTGATCCCATGGACAGCCCCCAGGGGCCCGCAGTCGGGCCACGATATTGGCTAATTCATTGAGGCTGCGTTCTTGGACCAGGGGGGGAATGACCATTAACGCCGCGGGCGGTGCCCCTTGGTACGTTGCCAACCCAGCCATGGTGATCGTCTGGATCTGGCTTGGCTCGGTCGCTGAGCCTATCCAGTACAGTTCATGCTGCGGAGGATAGGCACGAGGCAAACAATTCTGCAACCAGGACAGTGACGTAGGGTCAACATTGCGGAGTACCAACGGAAGAGCGACATCTGTGAAGGGAAACCACTGGTCTCTAAAGGCAGAGCCCTCTGCTACTTGATAAGTATCCCTGTTAAGACCCAGCGTCTCAAGCAAGGCAGGGATATCCACAGACATTCCAGCAAAACTAGATGATTACAGCGATTTTCAAGATGCCAGCCGACGGTTTTGCAGGAATGTTTCCAGCAGGACGACCAGAAATACAACCGACACGGCCATGGCAAAATCGAGAAGATCAAAGAGGGAAAGCAGGGACATGATACAGATACCTAAACCAGCCAAGATGCCCTGACGCAGACTCACATCTTCATTTGCCCTGCCTTTGAGGACCGGCCATCGTTTATGCATTTTGCGTGCTAACAAGGCTCCCCCGCCACCCGTGGCCAGAAAGATCCCGGCGAACATAACCAGGATGACCTGAATATTGTCCTTGCCGCTATCAAGATAAGGAGGTACTTCCAAAACAAGATAAGTGCAAATCCCTACACCGCAGAACAACATGAGTGCACCTGTAACGAGGGACGATCTGGACATAAAGCGAAATCAGGGCACTTCAGATGTTACAGACGCAGCTTCGGACAGGTCAATTGGTTGATCGACCCGGACCTTGGAATGTCATAATACACTCAAACCTTCGTTATATCATCCTCTGAGTGCAATTAGTTGGTGAATATTGCTCCAATCCATTCGACAGGCAGTCCCATGTTCTCTCCATGTGGACAGGATGATAAACCTTGGATTGCGGGACTGTCCCCAGGGAATCTTCCCACATGCTAGACATCTACTCAGAGTCTGTTCTCCATCCTCAGCCAAATCTGCCTGGCCATGTTGCTCATAGACTCATCGCATGACATCCACTCAAAGTAGAAACATGAGAGAGTAAAGCAGTCTCAAAGCTGTAGGTACAACCGTACTGAGTCCGACGGTGCCTACAATCGAATGGTGGCGTTCCGGCCTTGCTTTAAGAAATGGGTATTGGTGCTTGAAGAACTGCGAGGCACCTTTTCCCTGGGGCTACAGTCCAGATTCTTAACCGGGTTTCCCCATCACTCGCTCAAAGTAGGCAGCAATACAAATAACTGGCATGTGACTATATCAGGCGATGCCTGATTTCCGGGTCATATCTGGAAAACGTGCCCGCAGACATACAAAGCTCATTAGAGCCACGAAGTCCAGGTATAATGAAAGGAGACAGTTGGATTCAGGACTGCAGTCTCTAGACCTCCTGTCTGCAGAACCCGTTAACGTTTTCCCGTTCACAGTTGACTTGAAAAACAAATGCCCAAGAAAGTCTCAAAACGTACCCGCTATACGTGGGGCCAGAAGGCCATGTTGGTTGCCAGCGTGCTGATAATAGCGAGTATGGTAATCACAGGTGTCGCTTCTGTGTTCACCTCTTCCCCCTGATTTGTATTTAGCCCGGAATTTCGCAAGGGCAGATCGATGCCAGCCCGGTGGTGGCAAGGGCTCCTTTACGCTTCCCTGGCTGCTTTGTGTTTTACCGCAAGTCCCATCCTGACGCGAATTGCCACGGCTTCACTTTCGACAGCTGAAATCACCTTCGTACGCCTGGCGGTTGGCGGTCTGGTTGTGATGTTGGTAGCCGTTTACACCAAAGATCGGTTTCCCACCAGGGGACGATTGCCTTGGTATGGCCTTCTGGGGTTAGGGCTCTGTCTGCACTTTATTTTCTACGTCGCTGCCATCCGCTACACCACGCTGGCTCATACCATAACCATCGTCTATGCCTCCATTATTGTAATTGCCCTGCTTTCGAGATTTGTCTTGGCCGAAAGCCTTTCTTGGCGACAATGGAGCGGCGTTGTTCTGGCCTTGCTTGGCCTAGCACTGCTGACCGGTTTTGAGCCTGTTCTGAACCGCAACATGCTATTGGGTGACTTACTGGCATTGGGGAGTGCTGTCACTTTCGGCATTTATACGCTGGCGGGTCGTCACCAACGCCGTGACACGGGGCTATTTGCCTACGCCGGTACGATCTTCCTTCTGGCCGCCCTGTGTACATTGCCTTTTGCTGTGTCCAGTTTTACACCTGATGGGTATACAGGTCGAGCCATTATCAGTATTGTGGCTGCTGGTCTTTTGCCCATGGGGGTTGGTCACACTCTATACAACGCCGCCCTGCGCCTCACCAGTGCCACTTCCGTCAATCTAATCGCCATGCAGGAAGTCGTAGTGGCGGTGATAGCCGGTTCCGTGTTATTCGATGAAATACCAACTCCCGTTACGTTGTTGGGCATTGGCCTGACCCTGATCGGGATCATCCTCGTCGTGAGCGTTTCGCCAGCCCATCAACGTCCACAGGAGTAACCAGTCTAATGAATGTCAGGCAGGGGGAAGATGGCCTTGTCCGATGTGCCTGGGCCCATGACGGATCTCACATGTTGGCTTACCACGACAAGGAGTGGGGTGTCCCCGTCAGAGATGACGTTGCCCTGTTCGGAAAGCTCATTCTGGATACTTTCCAGGCGGGTCTGTCCTGGCGGGTCGTGTTGGAAAAGAGGACGGCTTTTCTGGAACTGTTTGACGGATTCGATCCTGTCGCAATGTCACGGTATGATGAGGCGAAAATTGCCACATTAATGTCCGAGCGCCGCATCATCCGCAACCAGGCCAAGATCCGGGCGGCTATCTCTAACGCTCAGGCCTTTCTGGATTTGCAGAAACAAGAAGGCAGTTTCCGCCAATGGCTTATGAAATTCGTAGCCAATAGGCCCATTATCGATGGTTCTGGCCCGACAGTCACCGCTGAATCCATTGCCATGGCCAAAGCTCTGAAGGCTGCGGGTTTCAAATTCACCGGGCCAACGGTGTGCTATGCCTTTATGCAAGCCACTGGCTTTGTCATGGATCATGCGGCCGCATGCTTCCGTGCCCCTGTATGTACCGCCCTATTGCAAGAACCTGAAGCTTGATCAACGGAACCGTTACTCGACCGCATTCTTCAACAGGGACGTAAGCTTGTTGTAATCCCGAATGAGCGCATCGACTTTGCGTTTGTAGTACAGGAGTGAACGACGACCTTCCACCTCTGCCTGCGACTTGGCTTTGAAATTGGACAAGGCATTGCTCAACTCCTCATCCTCGGTCAGAACGTGAGGGGGATCATCGCCCCATTGTTGGACAAATTTCATTGTACCGACATCGTACTCGCTAACGTCATAATGAAGATCCTGTAGGCGGTCACAGGTGACTTCAGGGAAGGGCAAGCCATTAAGCACTTCAAATGCACGATTGAAACGCCTGCGCTGACGTTGAATTTCTTCTCCCATGTTCACTTAGCCTTTGAGGTGGGGACGCAAAGAGTGATGTCGTATTATAGTGTTTCAAGGTCTTGAGAGGCATTTGACGCATCTCCAAATAACTCTATTAGCTCCCAACCAGCCGGCTAAGGGCGAAACGGCAACCGTGCTCTGGCACGATGTTTCTGGCGTAATTCTCCCGATCCGCAATATGTCCACTCTCTTTACTTTTCAGCTGAATGCTGTTGACGGTCAAGCCCGCACCGGTATATTTCTGACGGCCCACGGTCCCGTCCACACCCCTGTTTTTGCCCCTGTCGGTACCCAAGGAACAGTCAAGACTCTGGAACCGCGGGACTTGCAGGAGGCGCGATGTGACCTTATATTGGCCAATGCTTACCACTTGTACCTGAGGCCCGGCCACCAGCGGATAGCAGAATTGGGAGGACTTCACCAATTCATGCAGTGGCCAAACCCCATCCTGACCGACTCTGGAGGATTTCAGGTCTTCAGTTTGGCCCGTCAGCGTCATATCACCGACCAGGGTATTACGTTCCAGTCCCATCTGGACGGTAGCCAGCATTTTTATTCGCCTCAACTGGCTATGACCATACAGTCCAGTTTGGGTTCGGACATTGCTATGGTCTTGGATGAATGTGCCCCACCTCTGGATCACGACTACCTGAAAGCCGCGTTGGCCAAAACCCATCGCTGGGCTGAGGTATGTTTGCAAGTACATGACGTTAAGACGCAAGCTCTCTTCGGGATCGTGCAGGGCGGCATATTCGAAGACTTGCGGCAAGCCAGCGCTTCCTTTCTGGCTCAACTCGATTTCCCCGGGTACGGCATAGGGGGCCTGGCTGTGGGCGAAACTAAAGAGGAGATGAATCGCACTCTGTCCTTTACCTGTCCGGCACTGCCTGAATCCAAACCTCGTTACCTCATGGGGGTGGGAGCTCCAGAAGATATCGTGGATGCGGTGTTTCATGGAGTGGACATGTTTGACAGCGTACTGCCGACCCGCATTGCCCGCAATGGAACTGTGCTCCGTCCAGATGGCCGCCTGAATCTCAGGAATGCAGTTCATGCCGCGTCTGAAGAAGCCATTGATGCGAATTGCCCCTGCTATACATGTGCCCAGTTTTCTCGTGCCTACCTGCATCACCTTGTGCGATGTCGTGAAGTCTTGGGACTTCGGCTATGCACCATCCACAATGTCGTGTTTATGCAGGAGTTAATGCGCACCATCCGGCAGACCATTGCTTGCGGCACTTTCACCGAGTTCCGACAGGCCTTCAAAGCCAGGTATCGAATATCCAATCAAGAGGCACGCCATGAACAGCGCCAGCGCTGGCTTGCCGCGCGCTCTGGGTCCACCAAACCCCAATCCCCTGCTGCCTGATGTCATCCGAGTTGTTTCAGGCCTTTGTCATGGGACTGGTCCAGGGCTTGACCGAGTTCCTGCCTATCTCCAGCAGTGGCCATCTTGTCATCTTGCCGTCTCTGCTGGCATGGGAACCTCCCTCCCTGCTATTCGCTATCACAGTGCATCTGGGCACACTTATGGCGCTAGTGCTGGCCTATAGTCAGGACTTGCTGACAATGGCGAAATCAGTCTGGCGTACATTGCGCTGGCGCAGAATGGCAGATTACGCGGCACGCGATGGTTTCTTCATTTTGACAGCCTCAATTCCGGCGGCAGCGACAGGTGTAGTGTTGCAGCCCTACATGGAGAATCTGCTAAACCAGCCAAGAATCGCTGCAGCCGGTTTGTGTGGCACCGGCTTATTGCTTGGTGGTAGCGAATTCCTGGCCCGGTGGCGGGAGCGGGAGCTATACATAGAAGAAATGTCCTTGTGGCAAGCCCTGATTATGGGACTTGGTCAAACATTGGCCTTATTGCCAGGGATTAGTCGCAGTGGCGCTACCATGGCGGCCGGTAGAATTCAGGGACTAAACCGGACAGGTGTAGTCCGTTTCAGCTTCCTGCTAGGTGTGCCTATTATGCTCGGCGCTGGAATGTGGGAGATAGTAACCCTTGAAGATCCCATCCGACTGATGCAGAGCAAAGCCGGCCTTACCCTGCTGGTAGGTTTTGTCACCAGTGCCCTGTCAGGCTTGGCAGCGATCAAAATGCTTCTCCGCTTCGTGCGTAGGTATAGTCTGTCTCTTTTTGCTTTATATTGTGTTGTAGCCGGACTCTTTTCCTTCCGGTTCCTGTCATAATCCCAAGTATAAATGGTCTTCTTGCAAGAGAGGGCCTGACGCCGTCTTGCGCTACCGTGCCATGGCCAGATCTTCCGTACGGATGGTAGTTTCTCCCCTTTTACACCTGCACAGTTCCATGTTACAATCTGTGGCAATGGGGATCAGTCCAACTTGACAGGTTGAACCTGCGGGGATTGATCTCCCCTTCTCAAGTACGGGAAGGGCGATAGGTTTCTTTGAAAGTGGGGGCCTCCCCACTTTTTATTTGCCATTGATCAGAGCTGGTTTGCAACAGAGGCAAGTACGAAATGAGCAAGGAATTAGTGGCTGGTATCAAGGCTGTGGCGGCCGACCGCGGCCTGGATGCCGATATCATATTCAAGGCCATAGAGACAGCATTGGTATCGACATACAAGAACCGGAACGGCATTTTGTCCAACATTGTGGCACAGGTAGATCGGTATACCGGTGAGTCCCGCGTGTTTGTGGAGAAGGAAGTGGCCGAAGAGGTACTGGACGATAGAACCATGATCTCAGAGTCCGATGCCCAGGAACTGGATCCGAAGGCCCAATTGGGAGACTTGGTGTTGGTGGAATTTACGCCTAAAGATATCAGTCGCATTGCATTGCAAAGCGCCAAACAGGGCATCATGCAACGCATCCGCGAGGCAGAACGGGATGTCATTTACGAGACCTTCAAGGACCAGGTAGGGGAATTAATTACAGCGCAAGTTCGGAGTGTGGATTCCTATTCCAATGCCGTCACGGTAACCGTCAATGATCGCTCCGAATTTGTTCTGCAGAGGGAGGATCAGATCCCCAATAACCGCCTACGACGTGGGGATTACGTGAAACTCTACGTAGAAAGAGTGGAAAAGGATAACCGGGGACCCTATGTAAAGGTAAGCCGCACTCATCGAAAGCTTTTGTTGCGTCTGCTGGAACAGGAAATTCCAGAATTGCGCGAGGGTACCATTGAAGTAAAGAATATCGTGCGGGAGCCCGGTGCCCGTAGCAAGGTGGCTGTCCATGCGACGGTCGAAAATGTTGATCCCGTCGGCAGTTGCGTTGGCATGAAGGGAATACGCATCAAGAATATTGTCAGTGAACTTGCGGGGGAACGGATTGACATTGTAGAGTGGAGTGATGAACCCCACACGTATATTATCCATGCCATTAGCCCGGCGGTGGCGACCGGGGTTATTCTGCACGAAGATGCCAACAATAGGACAGCCACGGTAGTGGCAGCTGATGATCAGCTGAGCCTGGCAATCGGAAAGTCGGGACAGAATGCCCGGTTGGCCGCCCGTCTGACCGGATGGCGGATTGATATCAAGAGCGAAACGGAAGCCCAGGCAGAAGGTATCGATCTCTTTGAATTGCAGCAAAACATGATGCGCCATGACCAATTGGCCATGGCCAGTCGCCGTTTAGCAGCGACGCAATTGGCTACAGGCGATCCGCTGGATCGAGCGGCCCGATTGATTGAACAACAGGACTCCACCCGATTGGAAACAGAACAGGAAGATATTCTGCGGGATGCCTTGCAGGATGCGGTTGCCCAGCAGCCACCTGTCCAGGCCGACCCGTGGGAAGCAGCGCAAGAGGCGGCCCAATCGTCCGAATCACTGGAGCAGGATGGGGCTGACGATGTTTTCCGGCAGGCGGCCCAGGAAACGCTTAAGCAAATGTCCTATGAGGAATTTACAGAAAGCCATGATGCCGGTTTGCGTCAAGCCGAGGAGGTGGATGTAGATGAAACAGAGACAGAAAAGGACCAGGGTGAACCTTTGCCGGATGTAATTACCGCCGACATGTTGCAGGCACGGAAGCGACGGGATCCTGATGCAGAACCACTAAGCCTGGACGAAATTGAGGTGCCGGCAGAGCTACTTGCGGGTTATGAAGAGGATGACGGGCAGGTGAACGAGAAGCTTTCAGAGAACAGCCCGAAGCGCAACAGTAGCACAGGAAACCAGCGAACCCAGCGTCGCACTGATTCGCCAGATGCCACCAGGTTCAATGAAGACTGGCTGGATGAATGATGGGGGAACATGGCCAAGAAACAGGTTCGTCCTCATCGGGTTCCCCAACGAACCTGCATCGCCTGCCGGCAGATTCAGGACAAGATGTCTTTGGTACGAATTGTACGTACATCTACAGGGGTAGTCATTGATCCTCGCGGCAAGATTTCGGGTCGAGGGGCCTACCTCCATTCCAGGGCAGACTGCTGGCAGCAAGGCTTGCAGCGACAGGGACGCAAGTCCCTTCTGGAGCATAGTCTCAGGACTCAATTGTCTGATCAGGAAAGGCAAAAGTTGGAGGAATATCAGCAGAGAGTTGAGGCTGAATCCCAAGATGATGAAAAGGAACTGAATCAGGAATAAGCACGTGACGGGAACGATGACCAAAGATAGGGGAATTCCGGCCAAGCCCAGGAGTTCCCGTATGTTGGGACGGCTACCGGTGAAATGGCAAACCGGCAATCCATTGGCGCAGTTTTGTGAGGTTACCTATGAGTGAAGACGTATTGGAGAATGGTGAAGACTACCAACACCCATCAGTGGTATACATTGCCGGAGAGAATATCACCGTACGGGATCTGGCACTTGAAATAGACAAGAGTCCTATCGACTTGCTCAAGATCCTGATGCAATATGGCTTGATGGTTCCTGTCACCCAGTTTATTGACTTGGAGACAGCTCAATTGGTGGGTGAGGAACTTGGGGTCGTAATCAAACCCCAATCGGAGCAGGAGGTCATAGAAACCCAAACGGACCAGACAACCGAAGACGAAGGTTCGCGGCTTGCGAGCATGGGTCATATACAGGAGGTAGTTCGAGCCGAAGACGAAGCATCTCTACAGATACGGCCGTTGGTTGTCACCATCCTTGGCCATGTGGATCATGGCAAGACTACGCTGTTGGATACAATTCGCAAGACCAACGTGGTGGACTCGGAAGCAGGAGGCATAACCCAGAGCGTTGGCGCCTATCAGGTTGAGCATGTCACTGACGGCCAGGCACAGGCTATTACCTTTATTGATACGCCGGGGCACTATGCCTTCACACAGATGCGGGCCCGAGGCGCGGGAGTGACAGATCTGGTCATTCTGGTTGTGGCTGCTGACGATGGCATTATGCCTCAGACGGTGGAGGCAATTGATCATGCCCGCGCTGCCCAAGTTCCAATTCTAGTGGCCTTGAACAAGATCGACCGGCCTAATGCCAATCCCAGCAATGTAATGAACCAGTTGGCGAATCTCGATCTGACACCTTCAGAATGGGGAGGTGATATCCATGTGGTACCAATCAGCGCACTGATTGGAGATAACATTGAGGAATTGCTGGATACGATTACGTTAATGACCGATGAAATAGCTCCTATGGCCAATCCTCAAGGTCGCACCATGGGTACAGTGCTGGAGTCTCATGTTGATAGTAAGAGCGGAGTTACCACGAACGTGCTAGTTCAAAATGGCACGTTGGGGCAGGGCGACTATGTTGTGATTGGAGGAATGTGGGGTTCTGTTGTTGAAGCCGAACAAGGAGTCTTGGGAAAGACATGGGGCCGCATCAGGGCTCTGCGTTCTCATGACGGACAGCGCATCAGGAAGGCAGGCCCTGGCACCCCTGTACAAATATTGGGTATCTCTGAGCCTCCGGTAGCCGGGGACCTACTGGAGGAAGTTCCTTCCAAGAAAGCTGCTATGCAGCGTGTAGAGACTGCCGATCGGGAGCAACAGGCGGACAAGATGTCCGAGCCGACCGTGCCTCAGACCCTGGAGGAACTATTTGCTTCCCTGCAGAAGGACGAAAGTGAAAAACTGCTGCAACTGATTGTAAGGGCTGATGTCCAGGGCAGCCTCGAGCCCATTCAGAGTTCTCTGGAAAATCTGGAACAGGAAGAGGTGACAATTGAGTTTCTGCGTGTGGCTGTGGGAGACATATCGGAATCAGATGTTCTGCTGGCCGAAGCAAGTCCCAATCCCACAGTCATCTTGGGGTTTAATGTCGCTGTTGAACGGACGGCTGAGATACGGGCTCAAAACTCTGGAGTAGATATTCGTCTGTACAGCATCATCTATGAACTCATTCAAGACATGGAACAGGCCCTTTCGGGCATGGTGGATCCAAGGATAGAGGAAATTGTGATTGGCCAGGCCGAGGTGCGTCAGCAGTTTCCTGTGCGGGGCGGTATGGTAGCAGGTTGTGTGGTCATCGATGGGGTCGTTAAGCAGGATGCTCAGGCGCGGCTGGTGCGCGCCGGGACCAGTGAGAAATTGACACGCATCATCGAATTGCGTCGCTTTCGGGATCCCGTGGACATGGTGCGGATGGGGCAGGACTGCGGTATTCGGCTCCTGGACATTAATGAATTCGCCGACGGTGATCTTATCGAGGTATTCGAACAGCAGGAACAGGCCAGAACTCCGTGAGCAAAATGCATCAACAACGCGTATCCGAACTGGTACGGCAGGAGCTAGCGATTCTGATCGAACAGGATCTCCAAGACCCGATTCTGGACTCAGTCCGGGTCAATGAAGTTGTGGTTGCACGGGATCGAAGATCTGTTAGGGTATGGGTTTCCCACGATGATCCTGCGGTTTCTGTGGAGGAAATCCTGCAGGCTTTGCGAAGGGCCCAAGGCTATTGTAGGCAAGAACTGGCTGCCCGACACATTCTGCGGGTAGTACCGGACTGCCATTTTATTTACAGTGATGCCGAGAAGAGGGCCTCGCGCGTACACGCCATTCTGGATTCTCTGGAGTTGGAGCCCCATGATTCCTGAGACCATTCTCAGTGCCATTCGTGCGGCCCATCGCATATTGTGTCTCAGTCATGTGGAGCCAGATGGGGATGCCTACGGCAGCATCTTGGGTCTGAAATGGCTCTTGGAAGGAGTAGGCAAACAGGTAAGCACGGGGATTGACGGTTCACGGGATGACATTTATGCATTCCTGCCCGGATTCAAGACAGTCCGTCCTCCCCAAAACATTTACGGCAGATTTGACCTTGTAATAATCGCTGACACTTCTTCTGCGGATCGGATGGGCAAATTTCGCACTCACCCTTCGGTTCAACATACCCCTTGGATGGTAGTCGATCATCATCCCACTTCTCTTATGTATGGTTCGGCGGGTCTCAACTGGGTGGTGCCCTCCTTTCTGTCCACCTGCAACATGATCCTGCATTTGGCCAAAGCCCTGGAATTGGATCTCAATGCCAAGGCCCGGCAGTGTCTGATGGCGGGAATGATCACGGATACCCAGTGTTTTCAGGTCTATGGTACAGATCGGGCCTTCCTGGAAGATATTATGGAAGTTATGGGTCCCGACAGTTTCTCTCCGTATGACATTGTGTCTCGCACCATCAATTCGCTTTCTTACGACACCTTGCGGCTGTGGGCAGAAGTACTTCCCACCATGCAACTCGAGGATGGGGTAATCTGGCTCACCATCCGGGAAGAGCAATTGAATGTAGAGGCGGGAGAACGGCCTAGTACGCGGGGATTAATCCAAAAACTGATGGAGGTGCGGGAAGCCAGAGCTGCCGTGATTTTTATGGAAAGGACCCAGGCGGATGGGACACGTGGGGTAGTCTGTAGCTTGCGATGCCGTCCCGACTATGATGTTAGCCATCTGGCATTGTCTTATGATGGTGGCGGACACCAGATGGCTGCCGGTTGCTTTATTGCTTCGCCACTGTGGGAGGTCGTACCCCGAGTGGTAGACGAACTCAAGTTCGTTGTGTCTGAATAATCCTGTCTCTCAGACTGCGTTGTGGTGCCTGTTCCGTGGCAGCCCTGTACCGCACAACTGCTCCAGTGCCTCCCACGCTGAGAGTCGCGCCTTCCTCTGCTCCTGGCAATTCCTATCCAAGGGTTCATCTGCCCTCCGAACCGTCCGAAGGGATGAGAAACCGTTAGTTGCACTAGGGACACGTCCAGTTTCGACAGGTATACGGCCTGAATTAGGATAAGACACTGGCTATGCTACCAACTGCCTCAGGCATACTCTTGCTGGATAAGCCCGGTATGGGGCCTCGGAGTCCATCCACGAACCGGGGCGATCGGAATCTGCCTACCAGCCACGACATGGTGCGCCACGTACGTCAGTGTCTTGGCATCAAGAGAGTCGGGCACACAGGTACCCTGGACCCCTTTGCTAGTGGTCTCCTGGTGCTATGTATCGGCAAGGCCACACGCTTGGCAGAGTATTACCAAGGATTGCCCAAGACATATGTTGCCGAAATCCAACTCGGGATAGAAACCACCACTGACGATGTGACGGGGGACATGATTGGGCAGGTACAACCGATTTCTTTCAGCCACCAGGCTTTGGAAGAGAAACTCCAGGAATTCCTAGGGCCCCAAGAACAGATCCCTCCCAGCTTTTCGGCCAAGAAAATAGGAGGTCAGCGCGCCTATAGAATGGCTCGGGCAGGGAAAAACGTGGTGCTCAAACCCTCAATCATCAACATTTATCAACTCGATGTCGAACAACCCTTGCAAGGGGACCGAGTTACGATCCGGGTGTCCTGTTCCGCCGGCACCTATATCAGGAGCTTGGCCAGAGATCTGGGACATGCCTTGGGGGTTGGTGGCTGTCTCGCGAGTCTGCGGCGTTTGACCATGGGTGGGCTACATGTGAATCAAGCCCTTACACCGGAGGAAGTGAAAGCGCACGCCAGAGAACACAGTCAGTTCCTGCTTTTACCCGGCGAAGGCTTGCCCATGAGCCGAATTCCATGTGATGCACCTACTCTGTCCCGTTTGGGGCATGGCCAAAGCATCCTCCACATATTGCCAACAGGCTCAGGTACCCCCGGTACGGAGGCTCTGGCTGTGGATCAGGGGGGGGCTGTCTGGGGAGTTGTGACTTGTGAGAAGCTGCCTGGCGAACATACCGTTCAACTCAGGGCCCGAAAATGGCTGGCACCTGTCTGAATGCGTTACTCTTATCGACGGGCAGAATTGTGTGACCCGAGGTTGGCGGCAGGAGTGAATGGGTGGCTAGTGATCTGAGGATTGTTACGGACTTGCAGGAATTGCGCATGGGGAATCCTGCTATCGTTGTCATCGGTAAGTTCGACGGTGTACATATAGGACATCAAGCCATCTTGCATAAGGCAATGACCAGCAAGGCATCAGTCCAGCAAAAGCCTGGTGGTGGCAACCCAATCTTGGTGGCCGTAACGTTTGATCCCTTGCCCGTCCAGTTCTTCAATCCAGACCTGGATCTGAAGTTACTCAACACGCCACTGGAACGGTTGTGGCTGGTACATCAGTTTGGCGTGGATGTGGGAGTATGCCTCCGCTTCGATGCGGAATTAGCGCAACTTTCCAGTGAGGAATTCATAGCGTTGATGCAACGTCACGTAAATATGGTGGAACTGGTAGTAGGGGAAGACTTTGCCTTGGGTCATCACCGAAGCGGTACCGTCAACATCCTGAGACAGTTGGGGAAGAGATATAATTTCAAAGTTACTACCGTCAGCGAAGTTCAGAATGGCACGGAAATGGTCCGCAGTCGTGGCATTCGTGACCTATTGCAAGAAGGAAAGGTAGTTAAGGCCAAGGAAAGATTAGGCCACCATCATTTTGTCACTGGCCAAATTATAACCGGTGGCAAGCAAGCCCGACACCTGGGTTTTCCGACGGCCAATCTGGCTGTTGATCCATCCCGCTGTTACCCACAGTCGGGCGTATATGCTACCAGGACATGGATCAGTCAACCTTTTGGCAGGTTTGAAAGCGTAACCAATCTGGGATTCCGTCCTACCTTTCAGGGAACTGAGTATCGGGTGGAGAGCCATCTGCTGGATTTCCCGGCTGCTCATCAGGACGGTAATCTATACGATCGGGTTGTGGCTGTATCCTTTGCCCGTCGCCTCCGCGATGAAATCAGATTTCCTTCCGTTGAGGACCTCTGCACGCAGGTTGCGTTCGACATCCAGCAGGCTCGGTCAGTTTTGTGCGAAAACCCGGAATCGCCCGGCACCTGTCATTTCATGCGGGACCTGTTGCGAGCGATGGATTGTGTTGATTCTTCTTCAACATAGGGCAACAATCCATCACTGAACATCGTGATGCACTGGGCCCTATTGCCTTGGACCGAAATGAATGATCGTGGTTTTCATGAGCGTGCTCTCTGCAAGCAGACAAACCCTAGGTCTCGCCGTCTGTAGACCACACTATAGGATTTCTGCAACTAGGCCGGACAATGAATGTTAACGGAATCGGGTAGTTGTGTCGTTGCTGGTGTGACCAAGGACACAACGCATGGTGTCCAACGTTGTGATTGCTCGTAGACCTATGCCTTGCAAAGCCTCTATACCTTCCGTATGGTCTGCATCAATCTGGACTTTGATTTGAAAGCCAGGCTGATTCTGTATGACTTGAGCGATAAAAGAGGCCATCGCAGTCTCATAGTGGCCGTAGAGTTGAGAGCGGGTCCACCAGGAAATCTCGTGTTGGCGTCTCCAGCATTGACTCTGGATGATGGCAGCCGTGGCATAGTGCCCGGCCTTGGTACGAACGCCAAATCGATGTACGTAGCTTTTACCCAAAGCGGACGTCAACCTTTCCCCTAGGCGTTGCGGCCAGTCATTGACGAATTCCCCTTTCCGCAACGGATGCCACCACTGGGCGTGATATTCCACCTGACTCCGGGCCAGATCATAGATCTTGCGCCATTCATAAACCGGTATGCTGGCTACGATTGCTGATGACGAAGCTATGGACGCCGGTAAGGGAGTTCGCCCCTTGAGTTCGGTCGTGCCCCCCATCCGGGCAAAGCCATATTTGGTATACAAATCGAGGGCAATCTTATTGTTGCTGCGTACCTGTAACACAGCGTACTGGGCACCCATATCCTTAAGATAGTTCATGGCATGTCCCAGCAATTGGCGCGCAATTCCCTGGCGCTGGTGAGAGCGGGCGACAGCGATGTTGGCTACTTGCCAACGTCGGCCATAGGGATCCATTCGTTGTAAGGAAATATTGCCTACCACTCTGGATGTATCCATCCAGACGAAACCGTCGAAAGGACTATATGAACTGAAGGAATTCAGATAGCCCAGTCGCAATATGCGTGCCAGATTGCCCAGAAACTGCAGTTCGCGCAGTGCTGAGTTGCTGGCCTCGTCCAATTCCTCCGCAAAGGCTTCACTGACAAGCTCCGCCACCTGGCGCAAGTCCCGAGTAATTTCAAAGGGACGAATACCAGACTTGGATGAGGGATTCCAAGTGGCAAGAGGAAGGGAAGACATAGCCAATTCCTGACATTGTCAGGGTTTCAGCTTGCTATGCGCACCATGGCTGGTCGCAAGACCTGGTCTTTGAACATATAACCGGGACGCACCGTATCCACGATTTCTCCGCTCTCATGGCTCTCACTCTCCAGCTGTTGCACCGCTTCATGTTGCCCAGGATCAAAGGCGCCTGTGGACTCAATAAGGGTGACACCTTCTTCCTCCAAGACCTTGCGAATCTTGGTGCGGATTTGCTCAATGCCTTGTAGCCATGGTTCATTACTATCCAACACGGCAGGGGGACGGTTAGCCAAGGCCAGTTCCAAATCATCCATGACTGCAATGATTTTGCCGGCAAAGCGTTGGCTGGCTCGTTCCACTTGCTCCTGTGCCAAACGGTCCAAGCGCTTGCGGGCATTTTGAAAGTCCGCGGCCATCCGTTGCAATTCGACCTCAACAGCGGCTTTCTGTTCGGCCAGTTCCGCCTTTTCCTGCTTCAAGACCTCATGGACTTGCACCAGTTCAGCGACAGTGTCACGAAGCTCCTCCTCATTCAACTCGTCATAAGGTGAGCAGCTTTCCTCTTCAGGAGCCTTTCCTTCTGACACAGTGGGCGTATCAGTCTCCCTTTCTTCCAGAAATTCGTCCTCTGTCAATGATTGCTTGATTTCACTCATTGCCTTGATTCTTTCGTTTCCATTCAGTCGTCCGGTAACGTTTGTACCAGGGAATTGCGCACAAAGGCACTCATCAGAGCCGCCATAAAGCGAACGGCACCCATATTGTAACCGTAGGCCATGCGGACAGGCCCAGCGACCCCTACTATGCCAGTGGCCCGATTGGGGATGCCGTAGCTGGATAACACCAGACTCAAGTCAGCGAAGTTGGCCCATTCCTCCTTCCCGTCACCAGCTATGAGGACATGTACATCTCCGGGCCTTTCGGAATGTACAGGGATGTTGTCCAGGTGCAACCATGAATCAAAGGCTTCCACCACCCGTTGCAATCGGTGACCCTCAGCGAATTCAGGGGCTTCCAGCATTCGGCCCAGACCTTGACGGACGATCGGCAGCTTGGCTTGGGCTTGGGGTACCGGCATAGATGCGGCAATGATATCCCCATATGCCTGTGCTCTCGCTGATAGGGCTGGAATTTTCTCCTGGACCTCGGATCGCTCCAGGCCAGCCAAGATATTGTTAAGCTCACTACTGATGCTACTCAATTCCTGTTGGGTAAGCAATTGAGGCATGTCCAGTACCCTCTGATGTACCTGACCCTCATTCAGCACCAAAACCATCAACACCTGACTAGCATGGGTTGCGATCAGTTCTACATGCTTGAAACGATGCGATACATAGGCCAATTCCGTGGCCAGAGCCAGACTGCGAGATACGGATGACAACAGTCGGGTTGCATCCTGTAACCAGTCTTGGGAACTTGACATTAATTCCACAAATTGATCCTGGATGCCTTGTCGACGCGTTACGGGCAACTGTTGTTCCCCTACCATGTAGTAGACATAAAGGCGATAACCCAATAAGGACGGGATACGGCCCGAACTGGTATGGGCTTTGGCAATCAGGTCATACTGCTCCAATTGGGCCATGTCATTGCGAATAGTGGCGGTACTGACCCCCAAATTGTAGTTACGACAGATTTTCTTGCTGCCAACTGGCTTCACATGTGACACGTACTCCTCGATCACGATGCGCAATACCTGTCGCTGACGCGGTGTAAGAGCTTGATATATCCTCTCCAGGTCTGTCTGCACAGAGCTAACGGAAGAGGGAGGCTGTCGAATCATGCGCGCAATTGACCAGAAGGCAAGATAGCCGATTCATGGTAGCAAAGCAATTGGTTCGACGTCAACGAAAAGTGTCTTGGGATCGTCTGGCCAACAGGAACAGCTGTGAAGGCAGACGGATTGCATACCGTGGCGCAAAATGGGAACTGCGTTGAAGACATACAGGGATCCAGGTTACCTATCTCATGCCGCTGGCCAGGCTTCAATAGTTCCACGTTTATGGGTGGGTTCCCCTTGGTGCGAATTCCAGACGACCTAACCCTAGTTTGGCCACGGTACGCCCAGTCTTTAAGGGGCAAGCAAAATCCGATTCCGGCAAGTCCCACAGCCAGTACCGGCTACTATGAACCAAACTCAACTGGCGCAGAAGTTTGGTGGCATTTAATAGGCATCTGGATTGGTTCGGAACAGAATCTTCCAGGCCGTGACTGCCATGATCTTGAAGTCCAGACCTATTGACCAATTCTCGATATACCAAAGGTCATACTTGATTCGTTCCTCAATCGAACTGTCGCCACGGAGACCATTGATCTGGGCCCATCCCGTAATGCCGCCTTTCTCCTTGTGCCGCTCCATGTAATTGGGTACTTCCCGCCGAAACTCTTCCACATAGATGGGTCGTTCCGGTCGCGGTCCCACAATACTCATTTCATTCATGAGCACGTTGATGAAATTGGGAAGTTCATCCAGACTCTTCGCACGCAGAAATCGTCCCATCCGTGTGCGACGGGGATCGTCCCGCTTGGTCCAACCGGGGCCTTCGGATTCTGCGTCTTCCCTCATGGAACGGAACTTAAGCATGTTGAAGGGCACGGCATCCAGTCCCATGCGGACTTGGGTATAGAAGACAGGTCCAGGACTCTCCAGCTTGATAAGCAAGGCATACAAAAGCAGGAGTGGACTCAAGAAGATTAGGACCAAGACGCTAATGACAATGTCTATTGCCCGTTTCAGGACGACTTTCCAACCTTGAAGCGCGACATCCCTCATAGTAAGTAGGGGAAGCCCGGCCAGATCATCAATACTTACTTCCTGGGCCATGATCTGGAAGAGATCTGGAATTACGCGGATGCCTACTCTTTGCTGCTGACAGGAACTGATTATGGCGACGATTTCCCCATGTGAGGCCTCAGGCATTCCGACAAAAACCTCGTCAATAGCATGTTTCCGGATGAGGGGGGGTATATCTAAGCGTGTCCCTAAGATGGGCACTTCATCCAGGGTTTCCTCAGCTGGAACTTCCTCTTCTGTGACTACGCCAACAATCACAAAGCCTAATTTGGGGTTGTATTTGACCTTCTGCAAGAGGAAGCGGGCCGTGGGTCCGCTGCCTACCAGCAGCACCCGGTCGGTGCCCACTCCCTGACTCTGGGCCGACCACTGAATCTGAGTATGAATGATGCGGCCGATGCTGATCAAGAGGGATGTGAAACACCAGATGTACACGATCTGTCGGCGGTAGACATTGAAGTCAGGCGCGGCCATGGTTAGCATGGCCAACACAAGCAATACCAAAAAGAGATTCACCAGAATGATTTTGATGGTTTCATCCAGATGGTTGATGGGGCGCCGTCGTTGATACATCCGTAACCCAATGAAGGCGCCCAGTAAGAGGGGCGTGTGTGTGACCGGCAATATCAGCCACTCGATGAACGGTCCCATTACCACGTTAGGACCCAGTTGGGTTGACCAGAAGGCCAGGTAGTGTCCTACTGCCAAGCAAGCAATATCAGTAATGCCGAGCGTTACCAGAAACAGAATCTGGGCCTTCGTCAACGAACCCGGACGTGTATGTTTAGGCAGAGACATGAATGGTAGGCACAGAGGCGGACTATTCAGGGTTACAGGAAGTTGGTACACCGCGAGGCGGAGTTACCAACCAACTGAAAGTGTAGCCAATAAGCGCAGGTTAAGACAGTTAAAAAAGCTGTAGTTCTTCCCTTCCGGGTAGAACAGACTATGGTGGTATATTGTAAACACATCGTCCTCATCCGAGTTTGCTCCCTAGAGTTGATTACCCGCACGAATACTCATGCCATCTCTTTTGCGGCAATCAGGCAACCACCTGAATTCCCCCAGTGAATCATTTGCCTGTCCGGCAGCTCAGTGGGACGGATTCGTCGCTGCCCATCCGGCAGCCCATTTTCTGCAGACTAGCGGCTGGGGGCAACTCAAAAGCCATTTCAGTTGGTCGGTGTATCGCGTTGTATGCCGGGATGCCTCTCAGAAGATCATAGCAGGTGCTCAACTCCTGCATACCCGAAGGTACGGTATTTCCATGGGTTATGTCCCTCGCGGTCCGCTGGTGGACTGGGAGGATGGATTACAGGCCACAGAGGTCCGGGACCGCTTGCTGGCGCTCGCCCGGTCGAAGGGTATGCAGTTCATTAGAATAGAGCCGGACCTGGAGGATCTGCCAGAATATCGCTTGGCATTGCAAGAATTGGGTTTTTTGTCCAGCGACATGATGATTCAACCGCGCAGCACCATCCAAGTGGATCTGCATGGATCAGAAGATGAACTGTTGGCACGCATGAAAAGCAAGTGGCGGTACAACGTCCGGAAGTCTCAGCGTGCGGGTACCAGCATACGGAAAGGCTCTGTGGACGATCTCCCCACCTTTCAGAGCCTCTTGCAAGAAACCGGTACGCGGCATGGTTTCCACCACCATACCATGTCATATTATCGCCAAGCCTTTACGTCTATGCCTGATACTCTGTGTCTATTAGTTGCGGATGTGCAGGGCCAATCCGTAGCTGCTATCGTAGTAGCTGCCGTAGGCCGCGGTGCCTGGTATCCATGGGGCGCCAGCAGTGACCGCCATCGCAGTGCGATGCCCAATTACGGTCTCCATTTTGCGGCCATGCAATGGGCCAGAAGAAGAGGAGCTTCCTATTACGACATGTGGGGCATACCAGTTCCACTTGGGGAACTGGCCCGTTCTATTCGGTGGTCGGATAAGGGGAAAACATGGCCCAATGTCTTACCGGTTGAGCTGCAGAAGCTACCTCAGCGAGATCTTTGGTCTGTCTACCGTATGAAGCAAGGGTTCGGCGGACAGATTGTGCATAAAGTCGGCGCTTGGGACCTTCCCGTTCGTCCGGCGACGTACCGCGTCTTTGTTATGGGTTCCCGAGTCCAGCCTCTTGCCCGGAAGGTTAGGGGAAAGATCAATGCATGGGTACTTTCGGAACCGGGCGAAATTTCTCGTGGAGCGGATGTACGCCCCCATAGGGGACTTCAATTGGAAGAAGCGAGAGACAGGGGGGCCTGGAATCAGGCATTAGGACAGCTTCCACGGGCCAATTTCATGCAGAGTTGGGAGTGGGGGGAAGTAAAGGCCCAAGCAGGATGGGAACCCGTGCGGTATCGCATATTGGCGTCCCAAGGAGCCACAGTAGGACAGTTTCAGATCTTATATCGCAAAATTAATCCCCGTTTGCCCGCGCAAATGGCTTATGTTCCACGGGGCCCATCCTTGGATTGGTCTGATGTTGAGCTGGTTGGCTTTGCGCTGACTGCCATCGAACGCTGTGCCAGATCACGTCACTGCCTCCTGGTCCGTATTGATCCCAATGTACGTCGTGATCTAGCCCCTGGCATGGCTGCCATTTCACATTTGGAAGAACGGCAGTGGTTCTTCAGTGAATTCCCGACCCAGTTTCAAAACACGGGGGTTTCAGTCTTGCGATCGGATCCGGACGATCTGTTGGCATCCTTTAAGAGTCGTTGCCGCAACAAGGTGCGACAGGCATGGCGCAGCGACATAACGATACGTCAGGGAGGCCTGGCAGATCTACCCGACTTTTACGACTTGTATGCAGCCACAGGCCGCCGCAAGGGATTCGCAGTTCGCGAATCCCCATACTATCGAACTGTGTTGTCTCAGTGTAACCTGGAAAGTACCGAGGAAGAGAGTGAGGTGCGCAGTGCCCTGTTGCTGGCAGAACATCCAGAAGCAGGGCTGATAGGAGGAGTAGTTCTTCTGTCTTTGGGAGACTGGGCTTGGTATCTCTTTGGTGCCAGCAGCGATGGACAGAACAAGAGGAAAGAGATTGACCGTGGTTCTTATCCCAACCATCTCCTGCAGTGGGAGGCTATGCAGTGGTCTCTGCAACAGGGCTGTTCTCATTACGATTGGTGGGGGGCACCATTGGACCCCAGAAACAAGCAAGACACGATGTATGGGGTATGGCGTTTTAAGCAGGATTTCGGTGCCCAATTTCAACCCTTGATTGGGGCTTGGGATCGTTACTTCCTACCTGGGCCGCCACATTTGGCACCCAGACTGATGCACCAAGTGCGCCAGAAGCTACAGCCTTCCTCCATCATACGTGGATCTCTCCCTGTATGATGGTGTGGTGCGGTATATGATAAGGCTGACCTGACTGATTACGAATGTTGACTTCCCCCTTCAGGATTACATCACGTCCAAACCGGACATCGCCCGAAATGCACAGAGACTGACATTGGACGAGAGAGGGCGAACCATAGGGGAACCTCTTCTGCATTTCGGCATGCAATCCATAGTACCGAGTGTCCAGCGATACCACAGGGGCGCGGCGGAGGGCAGGACCAACCCGCTTTGAATTCATAACTAGCCGGTAAGAGTGAGTCTGCTGGTAGACATCGGACTGAATGACCAGCAAATCCTCGCACCGTTTTACCGGCAAGAAACGGGAACGCGGTACCCGTAAGGCCGACGCGCCGGGGATCAGGGCAATGGCGGAACCCATGGCACTCTCCATCTGAATCACGGGAAGAGAGGCAGGCTGTGTTGGGTCTACAGGCTTGCGGTTGAAGATAGGCGGCAGAGGCAGGAACCCATCATATTGCTGCAGCATTTGCCGCAAATACGGCAAGTGAATCCAGACATTATTCGTATTGAAGAACTGATAGGTTTCAATATTCTGAAAGTGTTCCAGTTCCTCAGTGGGACACTGGGCAAACTCACGGATCAGGAACCGGCCCTTTTGACCTTGTGCCAGATGTCCGCCCTTCCGATCTGAGGCAGAGCGGTAAGCGACTTCCATGAGCATCGGAATCTGCTGCTCCACCATGTATCCCAGGATCTGAATATCCAGATTGGCGCCAAGATTGTCCGTATTACTTATGAAAACGTAAGTAAATCCTTTGCCAATAAGCGTATCCAGCAGGCCTGTAGTGTAAAGCGAAGAATACACATCGCCATGACCAGGAGGACACCACTCTTTTTCCGGATCAGCTGGCCAGCTCACTGGCATCAAGGTATCTTCCGCAATTTTAGGAATCTGATGTTGCTGGAAATCCAGGTCCATCCCATTCTGGAGATGGTGATAGGGTTTCAAAGCTGTGAGGGTATTGCATCTGCTGTGAAAACTATTCATAAACATCAGTGGTATCGGCTTGCCAAGCTGATTACGCAAGAAGGTGACTTGCCGAACTATGAAATCCAGGAAGGTCATGTTATTCCGGATGGGGATCAGGCTCTTGGACTGACTCAGTCCCATACTGGTTCCCAGACCTCCATTGAGTTTGAGGATGAGAACCTGACCCGCGTGTTCGTAACCCGTGAGTTCACAGCCGCCCAATTCGTCATAATCAGTCAGACGGTCCACAGGACGCGCATCCCGGGAATGAATCAGGCCTGATGCTCCCTGGTAAAGCAGGTTATAGTAGTGCTTGAAGGCTTTGATGGCCTCGCATGGCTGGTGCGCATCCGCCATGCGGGTACAGCCGGCCACTAGGCCGGGAGGACGAGGAGGGGAAATGTGAGCAGGATGGTCGGAGGTGAAAGGTGACATGGGGAGGGCGATGCAAGAGTACGACAGTTATGACAATGACAGGAACTTTGAGACACAGGAAATGACATTACCAACCCATGGCACACCCATCCTTGCGCGGATCTGAACCGCCTATCAGAGTTCCCGTTAGCGGATCCCGGCAAATGATCTGGCCTCCTCCAAAACCACCTCGGGCTAACCCAGTACGCACAGAGATCCGATGGCCTCGCCGAGTCAAATCCTGAATTATCTGGGAATCGTATCCTTCTTCCAGCAGTACAAGGCCACCTGCTGCCTCACAACCCATACTATTGACCTGTCCGGCGACGGGACCACTTAGTTGCCATCGCGGGGCATCCAAGGCCCGTTGGGGAGATAGATGCTCACAATACATGCGGACCATCATCTGCAGATGTCCCTGTGGTTGCATGAAGCCGCCCATAACACCCATACTGGCCCTCAAATTGGTATCTTCGGTGACCATGGCCGGAATTATTGTGTGATACGGCCGTTTGGAGGGGGCCAAGGCATTGGGGTGATCTGGGTTCAGTTCAAAAAGGGCGGCCCGGTTCTGCAGACTTACCCCTGTACCTGGTACAACCAAACCTGTTCCCGTGCCTTGATAAAGGCTATTGATAAAGCTGCAGGCATTGCCATGACCATCGATCACGGAGAGATAGACCGTGTCGTTGCCATGGATGGGGATTCCGTAGGGTACGTCCCAGGCTGCCCTGTCCATGCGGATTGTGGCCCGACGCAGATCCAGATAGGAGTCCTGAAGCAGCATATCGGCAGGAAAAGCTGCCCAGGCAGGATCACATACATATTGCTGGGCATCGGCGAAACCCAAGCGCATACATTCCAACTGAACGTGCAGTTTGTCGGCTTCGACCATGGCTTCGAACTCAAAACCCTCAGCCAGTCCCAGTGCAATCAAGGCAGCCAGGCCCTGGCCATTCGGTGGACATTCATGCAGAGCATGACCCCGGAAAGTCTGCTGGAGACTCGATTCCCAGGTACTCCGGTGCTGCGCCATGTCCTCTTCAGTAATCCAGCCACCGTATTGCTGGACATGTGCTGCCAGCTGGCCGGCGAATTCTCCTTCATAGATGTAAGCCGGTCCATCTTCCGCAATGGCCCGCAAGGTGTTTCCCAATTCCTGCAGTCGGATAACCTCTCCAGGACGAGGTGCCCGACCTTCTATCAGGAGCTCATGGCCACTATCCTGGAGTGGACCCTTGGCGAGATCAGGAGTTTCCCACTCAGCATGGCGCAGGAGCTTGTGGACCTGGGAACGCCAGCCGAGAGCAATCCATTCCGATACAGGATAGCCCTCTTCAGCATATTGAATAGCCGGGATTAAGACGTCTGCCAGCGCCATGGTGCCATGCCGCGTGAGCAGGTCGGACCAACCCGCAACGGTGCCCGGAACGCTTACGGCATGCCCCGTAAACCGGGGCATTTCTGTATATCCCAGGTTCTGCAACTCAGCAATGGAAGAATTCCTGGCGGACCGCCCTGAGCCATTGAGAGCGCTGATGGACTTATCATCCGAATCGTAAAACAGGGCAAAGCAATCGCCACCGATTCCGGTCGAAATGGGTTCGACCACATTAAGTACTGCGGCCGTGCCTACCGCCGCATCCGCCGCATTGCCGCCCTGGTGCAGAATCTGCAGACCAGCCTGAACAGCCAGAGGCTGACTGGTGGCCACCATGCCATTGGAGGCACATACATCACTGCGGCGGGAATTGAAGAGGTGGGTTAGTTCCATGGATATCTCTTGTCATTGTCCAACAATCATAACGGAATTGTGGTAAGAACGCCTCAAAAGATGGCTCTAGCCGATGAATATAAGAACGTCCAAGGTTTCCCGCAGAATATTGGCTCATGGCTCAGGTTGGAAGACGGGGTAGGGGCACCAGTCGGCGACAAGGATTATGGCCTGCATCCATTAGAATCAGTGGCATGAGTCTGATTATTGATTACATTGCCAGCCTGGCTCCCTGGATCTATGGGCTGTGCGGCCTGAGCGCCCTCTATTACCTTTATCGGGTTCGAACCATCAGAATGGACCGGCGCCAAGCCATCTTTGCCTTGGAAAGGGAAAGGGCTGCACGTTCCGTGTCTCATGTACTCACTAGAGTTATTGGCCTGATTCTACTAATGAGTGCTACCTACTTCATCAGCAACGTCATGGCCCGGGCGGTGGAAATGGAGGCGGAAAGCGGTGAGATAGAAGTAGAAAGTACTAACGGCAACATGGTGGTGACTGCCACCCCCACAGCAATTCTACAAGACGAATCGGAGGGAGTAGTTGCCGTTGAAGGTGTCGTGCCGCTACGGAGTCTGCCGACCTGTGAAGAGGAAAACGCCGCCATTTTAACTCCCAGTGTGGAACAGGAGATTTCCGATGTGTTCTCCATGACAGGTACGGCGACCCATGAAGACTTTTCAGCCTATCACATCGAAATCGCTCCCGGGACTGAACCAGAAGACAGCGATTTCACGGTACTGGGAATCGGCTACAATCAGGTTCGAAGTGGAAACCTGTTGGATATTGACACTGCTCCCTACATCTCGGGGCTATATTCCTTGCGATTACGCGTGATAGATATCAATGGAGAATACGTGGCTGCCTGTCAGGTTGTGGTCCGGGTTGTTTCGGGTTGAGGCAGACGTGGCGAAGGGATGATTACGGACCGTCAGTAGCATAGCCGGGAAGACTAATGGAAGATCGCATTCAGTCTCCTTCTCCTGCAGGCTCGTAAAGGACGGTGTCAGGCAAAAAAGCAGCCCAGGCAAACCAGAAATGATCAAAGGCAATCTGGGGGGTCAAGGTCTGGCCTGCTAATGGCCCGTCAACTGCCTGTCCCCGAATGTTCCAGGTACTGCCGGTTTGTTTATCGACAAACTTGCCCTCTCCTTCTGCTTCAAAGTCCAGCTTTTGTTCAGCCAGTTGCCGTACAAATACCCCAACACTGCCAATGTCACGCGCATTACCGATATCTTTTTCGGATAAAGCTGAAGACATTCCGAATTGATGGAAGACCACCAACCCCGGGTCCGATTCATCTCGGTCGTACTGCACTACCCCCGCGGCGCTCACCACATCCAAGGGAATGGCAACGCTGGAATTGTCGGGATAGAGAATTCCGACTACGCGATCCAGCGGTTCCAAACGGTCGTCGGGTTCGCCGGAAAAGAGCACTAAATCGCCACCACGACTCAAGCCATTCCCATAGGTGTCATAGTTAACATAAGGATTGGACCCGTAGGCTCGGCTATAAAGGTCCAGGGGGCGTGCCAGCACGTCGCCGGAGGGGAAAAGATGCTGAAACTCTCCAAAAGACAATACCTGACTGGCCAGGAAGTTCAACTGGGTTGTACTGTATTCGCCTACAATGGCCTGTCCTGTGAACTGTTGCCACCAGGATTCAGTCTGCCGGTCATACATTACTAGATCGCTGTTGCGCAGGTTACCCGTGGTGCCAAAGTCCAGGATTTCCTCTCCTACGCGGCGATCGAATACTATGCTAGCATTACACAGAGGGCAGAATGTTACCGTGATGGGACGATCGTTCAGCGTGTCATTGACGATCTCGTGCCACGTAAGAATGGCCAAGGGGTAGGCCCGAGCCACACCCTCTGTTTCGTAGACAATAACCGGTGAGGTTTCGGTAAGCCAGTCCACAGCCTCTTCAATACTCTCGTAGGTTGGCGAATCCAGTGCAGGTATACCATCTTTAGGCGGGCCTCCAGAGCGGATGTCCGCATAGTCGATAACCCGTTTGGAGAAGTCTGTTCGCCAGCCCCGGGTCGTGAAGGGCAGCCTTCCTTCAATGGCTTGGCTAGCAACGGTACGTGGCACCGCGGGTTCAGTCTGCAGACTAGTGTCAACAGGGAAAGCAAGTTGATTGGTTTTTGCTTCCTGGATCGGTGCGGGTGGAGCCGGAATGGTACAAGCCATGAGCACTAAAGTCATTAGGCTAGCGGTTATGAGGGCGAAGAGACTGCCACAGAGTCGCTTATTCACATTGGTTTCCTCTTGGTGGGACAAAGCTTAGAATGTACAGAGACAGATAAATCAAAGGAATGAGAGTGCTTCCACCGATTTGGTTCAAACCAGCCTTGCCAGCCTAGAAGAGACTAGCGTCAGATTTTGGTCCGAATTCGGTCCGGTTTGAGACCAATTCCAAGAATAACATAGTCGCACGAACGGTTTTGTACTCTCCGTTGCATTTTGCTCCTCCCCGAAAGTAACGAAGGTTGGGGAGGGGAAAAAGCAGCGGCATTCATCGCAGACAACAGCACAATGGCTTATACCTCCTCCAGTGAACTGTTTTCCGTCTTGGACGCCGTGTTCCAGGAATTGGAGCAGACAACAGAAGCCATGGATCGTTTCAGCGAATCCAATTTGGTGATCCGGGTGGTTTTTGATGATCTGGACGCCTCAATTTTGCTGGATGGGCGTATTGGGGAGGTGTTCTGGGAGGAAAGACCGGGCCGCGTTGATCTGGAATTGATCATGACCTCGTCACTGTTTCACGACATCATGATGGACATCCAGTCGCTCCGGGCGTCTTTCATGCAGGGTACGATCCGTTCCAAGGGCAACATTTTTCGCGCTTTGCCGCTGGCGGAACTCATTTCTGCTGCCCAGCCGATCTACCATTCGCTTGTTTGTTCACCCTCTGTGTGAGCCCGCATTCCCATCAGCTTGGTTCATGAACGATACGGAACGGATCAAGGACGCCATTAATCTGGTGGATGTGGTTGGACGCTATATCACACTGGAAAGAGCAGGCCGTAATTTCAGGGCATGCTGCCCCTTTCATCAGGAGAAGACCCCCAGTTTCTTCGTTTCAGAGGAAAAGCAGTATTGGCATTGCTATGGGGCTTGCGGCGAAGGGGGAGATGTGTTTTCTTTCCTGATGAAGATCGAAAATCTGGAATTCTTTCCCGCCCTGCAAAGACTGGCAGCTCTAGCCGGACTCGAATTGCAATCCACACATAGGAAGTCCCAGCCCCACCCACATGCACCACTGTATCGGCTGATGGCTCAAGCGGCCACCTTTTACCGTCAGCAGTTCTTGGACAGGCCCGAAGCCCAGGTGGCTCGAAACTATATGCAGGAACGGGGTATTACCCTTGATACCTTGGACCGTTTTCAACTGGGCTACAGTTCCCGTAGTGGCCAATCCCTGGTGTCATTCATGCGGCAGCAACAGGCGGATCTGGATAGACTGGTCAAGATTGGTTTGTTGTTCCGGGATGATGACACACAGCGCTACACGGATCGTTTTCGGGGTCGTCTCATGATCCCTATCCAAGATCGACAGGGCAGAGTCATTGGATTTGGTGCCCGCATCTTGGGAGGAGCATCTTCGAATGCCCCTAAGTACATCAACTCGGCGACCACTCCGCTATTTCAAAAGAAGCAGGTTCTCTTCGGCATTGACAAGGCGCTGGATTCGATTCGCAGATCTCAGCAGGCCGTGTTGGTTGAAGGATACATGGATGTCATCACTGCCCACCAGCACGGATTTCCCAATACAGTGGCTTGTATGGGGACCGCCATCACGCCGGAACAACTGGAAATCCTGCGCCGCTATACCCCCAGGATCGTATTTGCCTTGGATGCTGACGCAGCCGGCCAGCAGGCTACACTGCGCGGGTTGGCTCGTGCCCGTTCGGCCATGCATCAGGGGAATTTGCGGTCAGTCAGATCAAGTCAAACGCGGAAGCGGGAGTTGCAATTGTCCATTGTTACTCTACCTTCCGGTCAGGATCCGGATGAATTGATCCGAACCAATCGTGATACATGGCGGGAACTGCTCAAACGCTCACACTCCCTGGTGGACTTTTATGTGAATTACGTTGCCAGTCACCAAGACCTTTCCCGTCCGGAAGAGAAACAGGAAGCAGTGGACTTACTGGTGGAGGTACTGGCTGAAATCGAACAGGAAATTGTCCGGGACGAATACACGAAACGGGTAGCCAAGCGCTTTGAAACGTCGGAAAAAATCCTTTCCGACCTAGTCAACCAAAAACGTGCTCAGATGCGGAACCAGCCTAAGCCTTCTACGGCAAATGCGCGTGTTGCCCTTCCGGACACCCGATCGCTCACTTCAGAGACACCACCTCCACGACGTGAAGACTTCCTCCTTGGCGTCCTGTTCAAACATCCTGAAAGCGTCCGTTATAACCTGAACACCAAGTTGGATGGATATGGTTTAACCAACGTACAGGTTGACGATTTCCAGCATGCTCCAAACCGCGAACTGTTTGTAGCCCTGGAGAAGATTCTCATGCAAGGTGATGCGTGGGACCGTGGCAGCTTCCTGGAATCCTTGTCAGAACCTCTGGCGCACCATATGATGGACATTGAGAAATTCACTTATCCCTTGCAAGACAATACCCGGCAAGAAATCAGTCACGCGGCTGCGGAGACGTTGGTTCAAATCCGGCGAGAGACCGTGGATATACAGATTGAAATGGTCAGCCTGCAATCCACAGGTGGCACAGAGATAGTAGCAAGGGACAGTCAAACCAAACTGAATCGGAAACGGCAATATCTGTATCAACAGAGAGAGCGGCTGGACCGAGTTCGGAAGCAACTCAACGTCAACCGCCATACTTGGGCGGAAGTTTAAAGAAGCCTTGCATTACATAGACACTCCCATCCATTGAGGCAAGCCAAATGTCACGACTCCCAATGCAAGATCCCTACGTAGGTTCTTCCCTGGTATTGGATGACCCAGTGGGTATCAAGAGGGATGAACAGGATTTCTCATCCCGTGAATCTTCCCCGGGCACTTACGCCGGCCCCGTGGTCGAACCCCTCCAGGTATATATGCGCGATGTAGGGCAGCATCCCCTTCTCACCGCTGATCAGGAAAAAGAACTGGCTTCGGCAATGTGTGCAGGAAAGGAAGCTGAGACACGTCTGGACCAGAACCTGGACGACGATGAACGCGATCAACTCATGGAGGTGATCAGTACCGGACGGGATGCCCAAGAGCAACTGGCCAATTGCAATTTGCGGCTAGTGGTAAGCCAAGCCAAACGACATACCAATCAAGGCTTGGGTTTCCTGGACCTTATTCAGGAAGGAAATCTGGGCCTGATGCGCGCCGTGGAGAAATTCGATCATACCCGTGGTTTCAAGTTCAGCACCTATGCAACCTGGTGGATTCGACAGGCAATGAGTCGAGCGCTGGCGGATCATTCCCGCACGATACGATTGCCCGTTCATGTGGTGGAAAATCTGAAGAAACTGAAGCGTAAGAGTAAGGATTTGCGCAGTGAACTGGGCCGAGATCCCTCCATGCTGGAACTGGCACTTGCCATGAAGGTACTTGAACCAGAGATCGCTGAACTCGTACCGTCTTACATAATTGAGACTGATGCCTACCATTTGGAAGAAGATGAGGATGTTGCTCACGCCCTTAGCAAGGCCGTTGAACAAATAAAGTACATGCACGGGCTTGATACTGATCCTGTCAGTCTCTATTCTCCGATCCAGCATGATGAAGACAGCTTTTATCTGGATTTGCTTGAAGATGAAAGCGTGCCTGAGCCATCTGAAATCGCCAGTCACGCCATTATGAAAGAGCAACTGAATGGGGTTTTGGGTGATTTGGAAGAACGTGAGCGAAACGTTCTCCTATACCGTTACGGCCTGCATGACGTGGATCCACAGACTCTGGATCGGTTAGGCAAGAGACTCAAGATAACCCGGGAACGGGTCCGCCAAATTGAGAAAGAGGCTTTACGCAAACTCAATGAAGAGGGACCGCGCGAGAAACTCCGTGACTTTGTGGTTTGACGCAAGGAGCGCTGTCTTCGTTCTCAATTCACTTCCGAGTAGGGGCGACAGAACCTAATCGCGGCCCGTGAGCAGGGGAAAATGACCAAAACTGAAACGAGGGAAAAGCAAGGGTCCTGGCTTGTTGTTGCTGCTCTCCAATAGGGAGGACCTTCCAGCGAGAAATTCGCAATTCAGCCCCCTTTGGGCCTGTTTTCCCGACCTAAGCAGACCGTATTCAAACTGCTACACATTTCTGGGGGCCACCTGAATTCGCTACTCTAATTTTCCCATTCAGTTTAGTCACGCGAAGAGCGGATTGGAGTGAACCCAAGGAACGACAAGACTTCCAGGGAGCCAACGAAGGTCATGGCAGGAGCCAACTCGAAACCGGTACTCCTCTTGGGTTGTAACCCCCAGATCGCAAAGGGCGGCGGGGGAGAGAACGTGGCCGCGGCGCTGCGTCACTGCGGCGGGCCTCCAAGCGCGGATCTGGATCCTGCACAGGTTCCAGAATGACCATTTCGATATCCGGATCATTCAAGGTGGCAGACCGAGAAGCGGTGTCATCGCTGTTGCTTCGTCGGGTGTGTCTGCGCATCCCTTCATGCAGCGGCTTGCCGCAGCATTGGCCCAGGCGGGCGTATGCTGCTTTTCGTTTTCCACTATTCCTACTCGGAATTCGGCCGCGGTGGCGGCGGCGAGCGCATGCGCTTGGAAACTGGCCTGGCCGCCGTTCCAGCGGCCAGGGATGAAGCGCCGAACTTGCCTTGCTTGGTGGGTGGGGCCACTCGATGAGTGGGTGCCAAGCCACGTATGGCTCGCGCCAACCACCTTGCCGAGCTGAGCCTGCCGGTCTTTTTCATATCCGGTACGCGCGACCGCCTGGCTGACGCCAAGCACTGGCCTGACATCGTGACCAGCCTGGGAGCAAGTGCGTGCTTGCATCTCTTGGATGGTGCCAAGGTGCTTAAGCGTTCAGGCCGTACGCATGACGAGATGCTGGTAGAAGCTGCTGCAGCAACGGACTGGACGGCGGCGTTACATTCGAGCTAGACCATGCCCACGCAACCGTGGACACGCGGGTCCCATCAAATCAGGAATGAAGTAAGACTGCACAGCGCCCCAATGTTGTCCTGTTCATGAGCGATCAGCAGCGCGCAGACACCATTGCCGCCGGCGGTGTCGAGGGTATTCACACGCCGCATTTGGACTGGATCGCGGACGACGGAACTCTCTTTGAACGCGCCTATTGCCCCTATCCCATCAGCTCGCCCTCGCGTATGGCTACCTTGTCAGGGCTTTATCCACACAGCAACGGCATGGTTGCCAACCATCAGACACGGCCAGGCTGCGACCTCATGCGCTACCCGCAGGGCGTGAGGAACATTGGCGACTATCTGGGTGAGCTTGGCTATCTGCGCGGCTACGTTGGCAAGTGGCATCTGGGCAGCGGTGCCGCCCGCCCGGGTTTTCCGGATCTGTGGTCTGGCTCCAGCGACTATGACGTAGACCTGCGCTCTCAGAATACGGTCTTGCGTCTGACCCGCCAGATCGGAATCCCCATCGGCGGCAAGGAGAGCGGCAACGACCCAGATCCAGCCATGTACAACCGCAAAACTAACGTTGGGCCGTCGCTGCTCCCGTTGGCCCATCACCCGGCGACCCACCACATGGACCACGCCACCCAGTGGCTCCGCGATCGCAAGGGAGATGCCACGCCGTTCTGCTTGGTTTACTCCTGCCACGAGCCGCATCCACCCTACACCTCACCAGAACCGTTTCATTCCCTCTATGACCCGGAGGACATGGATCTGCCACCCAATTGGAAAGACCCCAACGGCCCCGGCTTAGCGGCGCATCGTAACACGGAGCAACTCAAGGTTGTAGCTGACTGGACCGAGCAGGAGATGCGCGAGATGCGGGCCGCCTACTGGGGCACCGTGACCTATGTGGATCATCTGGTTGGTCGCCTGGTGACTGCTCTGCTCGACGCCGACAAGTGGGACAATACGCTCTTCATTGTCTGCTCGGATCACGGCGAAATGCTCGGGTATCACGGCCTTGCCGCCAAAGGCGCCGTGATGTACGAGGACCTGATGCGAATCCCGCTGGTGATTCGACCGCCCGGCGGCCTTGGTTCGCCCCATCGCTGTTCGCGCGTAGTTTCGCTGGTGGACCTGGTACCCACGATCGTTCGCCTGTGCGGCGGCCAACCGGCTGATGTACTGCAAGGCGCCGGCATCAGCGAGTTGGTATTGGGCGGCGACGAGCCAATCAACCAGGGTGTGGCCGGTGAGTTTCACTCCGTGAACTGGACGGACCCCTTGCATCCGCTGCGCATGTGGGTTGAGGAACGCTGGAAGTACGTGGAGTCGCAGGATGACAGCGACGAGCTTTACGACCTTCGGGACGATCCCTTGGAAGAGCGGAACCTTATCGCCAGCCCCGAGCATCAGGAGCAGCTCAACAGATCACGGCAGGCGTTGCGTCGTTGGTTGGACGCTACCGGTGACACCTGGCCTGAGGTTGTGCAGCCGCCGCCACGGCCAGCAAGGTTGGGCCGTCCAATCGTTTAGCAAGCCGCGGCGCGTTTGGATTGGCTTGCAAGAAAGTGGCGTAGTAAAGTCGGGTCGGGTGTTGAATTGATGGTCGCGTCATGTGTACGGCACGGCCGATGGTCTTAACCCCGTTGATTACCGAGAGGGCGCCGGAGAGGACGTGCCAGACGGTGGCGGCGATTCGCCCCACCAGCCGCAGCGCCTCGACCAATAGGCACAGTGGCAGGAGGAACTTGCAGAGAAACTGCCCTGCTTTGACCGCAGCCGTGACCACGGCTGTTGTATAGTGATCGGCCGGACCTCCGTGGCCCAGCTTGCGATGGCTCCCTACCGGCGGCGGTTAGAAATGTCAAAACGCGGGGGCTTTGGTGAAACGGGCTGTTACACTACGCGGAGCGAAAAATGGAGAAACGGAGAATCCGTAACTGAAATCACGGGGTCCCCTAGCGCAACCCCCTTGGTTGCTCTCGACACCCCGAGTTAAATCCTCGAACCGGAGAATCGAGGAGCATATAGGAAGGGTTGTAACTCCTTGGAAACACACTAGATACTACGAAGCCCCGAAGGGGTCGCCCTCCGAGGCTTCGCGTTAACTATCGAGTCGCTGTAGTTCACGCTCGAAAACATGGCTCCCCGGGCTGGATTCGAACCAACAACCATGCGGTTAACAGCCGCACGCTCTGCCGTTGAGCTACCGAGGATCAACTCACTGGAATCGTACACGAAAAAGCGATACAGTCAAGATTCGCTTAGTGGCGATTGTCCAAAGTCCCTCCCGCAAGCAAGGCGAAAACAGGACTGGCTTGGTACTGGTACTCGTGTCTTTTACCTGTTGGCCCTAGAGGCTTTCTTTCTTTGCACTCGGCGCAGTCTGTGCTTTAAGGCCAATTCCTGTACTTGGTTTCCTCCTCTGTACCCTGTCGCCGCACTGACGTGCATGGCCCACCGTGTATAGACCTCAGCCTGATCCAGGTCCTTCTGTTGCCATTCATGAAATTTGGCGAGCTCAACATAGGGCAGAGGAGAATCTTCCACTGCGGTACTAAGCCATTCCTCCCAAAGGAGAACAGCGTTGGTCCAGTCTTGTTGGCGCTTATACCACGTGGCCAGCATACAAAAGGCCTCGGCCTGAAGTGTACTTCCTGCCAAGGCCCTAATAGCATATCGCAGCAAGTCGACGCCGCGGTGTGAATCTCCTTGCCGCATCAGGATCTGGGATATGGCCAATGCATCTTCTCCACAAATCTGCGATGATCTGGCCGCACACGGCTCGCTTAGGGTCTTCGCTATGCGTTCCAGTAAAAAGGCCATGGAGATGATATCTTGCCGATTGTGGTAAAACACTTGACTAAGGGCTCGTGCCCGTCCTGTGTCAAGAAATTGCCGATAAATGCCAGGTATTTGGGAACCGTGTACATCTGCATGGGTCCGACGTACCCCTAGAATCTGCCTTTCACAGTTGGTCAAGGCGCAACTTCCTATTCTTCGACGCCATAGTCTTCGGGCTATAGGTAGCAGGTCGAGGGAACAGAAGCCTTCATTGGCAAACGGATCGTTCAATGGCAATTCCGGAAATCGGATGCCAAGATTCTGGTATCGGCGCTGCAAGAGGGGTAGATCAAAGGAATTACCATTGAAGGTCACGCAGATCCGGTAAGGAGCCACAAGGGACTGCAACGTCTCCAGCAAAGCCCCCTCTTCGCCAGGATGCCAAGCGAACAGTTGCCGTACCACGAAATGGGTGGGAGTTTCCGATGTTGACCGTTGCGGTATCGACAGGGAATTGGTCCTAAGGAGTGAACTGCCGTCAGGACTCGCCAGCGGCTGATGAACAGATAGATTGTTCACATGTTCATATGTGGCGACACCTACCATGAAAGGAATCGACAGGTGGCCTAATCCTGTAGTCTCGCAGTCCACGAAAACACAGTTGTGAAGTGATTGGTGGCCAGGGCAATTCTGCATATCCGTGACAATTTGTAGACCATCCAAATAAGTCTCACCGTGAAGAGCAAAAGACAAGCTCCTCAGATCGGATGTCAGACGGAAAACATGGGTTTGAACATACACTGAGCCAGATTCGTTCCAAACCAACTCTCCTGGTACCTCTTTAAGCAGAGATTCAGGCACAGTTCCTTCATTGGTATCCCCCACTTCAGGAGAATGCAGTGTCGGATTCCAGTTCCAAGATCCCCAATCCCATTCGGAGTTCATATGATCCGGTTCAGTTCTGGTATCTCCCTTCTCTTTTCTACCTGGCATTGCGCAAGTTGGCTCAGGAGCGGTCGTGATTTCCGTCGGTCGGTCGGGGCAGTATTGTAATATCGGCAAAAGGAGCTTCCTGGATGGCACGCAATTCCCGGGTACGGATCAATTCCAGCAAAGCCAGGAAAGTAAGGACTATTTCGGAACGTGAACTGCTTGGACGAAGCAAGGAGAAAAAAGACAGCTGTTGGGAGGAGGGTACCTCCTTCCATGTGCGAATGGTGCCCTGAATCCGGCTGATTAAATCCTCAACCGTATAGAGGGGCTTCTGTATCCAGGTTGCAGGTTTGATGCGAGGGAGAGACTTCAGCAGGTTTTGCAGAGAACCGGCAAGGCGAGAAGAAGACTCGAAGACACCGTTGCCCTGAACAGAAGTAATGGGCAAGACTACATGGCGTCGGTAGGTACGGGTGCCGTCATGCTGTCGCAAATACAGTTCCTCAACCACATACCCGTATGCCTTTAACTGCTCAAGCTGATCGACCAGCGACTCCCCAGGCTCATCATCTTCGTAATCTGTGGCAAAGTCAGGAAAGAGATACCGGGCCTTGAGGGCGATCAGTCGGGAGGTGACGTCAATAAAGGTACAAGCGGACTGTGCAGGAAGATCCTGTATATCCTTGACGGCGTTGAGGTAGTCAGAGGTTACAGCTATCAAGCTAACCTCACTAATGTCCAAAGCCCGAGATTCGATCAGGGAAAGAAGGAGATGGAGAGGACCCGAGAAGACTGGCTGAGCCACCGGGAAAGCAGAGCCCAAAGCATCTTCCTCTTGGGGTAGAGGTAACAGTCTGGCCATCATTACAGTTTCAAAACGGATTATTTAAGCTTTCGGGATGCAAATGCCGTCTGACATAGGACAATAGGGTCTTGCGCCATTGAATTCCAGTATTCCAGTCTTCTCCCGGACAAAGAGTCTCGGTTTCATCGATGTCCTTGTGACCTACCACCTGGTCGATAGACACAAAGTATTTCTGCATCAGCCAGGCCAGAAGAACCCCGGTCTGTTCAAGCTGATCGGGAGTTGGCATAAGGGGTGCCATGAATTTTCCCGCTAGGCAAATGGCTATGATACTTTCGTTGTCATGCGCCACAGATGGGCAAACATGAACAACGTCGTTGCATTGATCGATAGTTCCGTCAGGATGAATGAAATAGTGATAGGGAAAGCTAGGTTGGGGGTCCTCGCTATTTAACTGGTCCAGCAGCCAGGACTCAGCCAATTGTTCCGGGCTAATTGATGCGGGAGCATTGGCATGATGTATACAAATTGTGCGAATGGCTTCAATTTCACGGACGGGGAAGACCAACTGAGGATGTTGGGCAAGATTTCCAATCTTGTTTACGATCTGGGGAACCCGCGTCACATTCTGAACCAGCGGGTTGCGTACGGTCGGTAGGACCAATTCAGGAGATTCCGATGGTTGGAGCGGGGGCTGAGCAGCCATTTCCTTCTCTTGCTCTAGATACGGTAGGCTTTTCTCGCTACTGGCCACAGGTTGCTTTGAACCTGACAGTTCCAAGGCTTCCCGTACGACGTTTTGTAGCCAGCCCTGACCTCTTGTCCACCCTTCCGTACCGATACGCAAGGGTGTATCAGCTAAGGGCAGAAGGCAGTGAGAGAGATTCAGGAGCTTGGCGTTACGAGACAAATGCGCCAGCAACAGGGCACAAGCCTTGGTTTGTTCATACGAGGGTTCCTGATGGCCAAATTCTCCCTGGAGGCCTAAATGCAACGCCTTGGCATACTGTGAAGACACGAGATTATCGGCACGATCACTACGCCGGGTTTCATAGACTTGCCCCTGGTGATCAATGACATAGTGGTAGAGGATCTCTTTCAATCGTAGCGCATGAATACGCCGAATCTGTTGCAAGGGAGTATTGCCTGGCTCACCTGTGGCCCATAGGCAAACTCCGCTCCGACCGCTGTGTGCATATCCCAAATTCTCCAAGTCGGAAGCATGCAAATCGAGGAATACTTCTGTCATTTCCGGAGGGAAGGGAGAAATTTCAGGTTCCTTCTCTGCCCCATCAACAGATTGCCAGTTTTCCGCCCCCGCTAATCTTGAACCTGAATGACCTTCCTCGCTGTCCTCGACCTGAGTCACTGCTGGCTCACCCTCCCGGGAAAACTCGCTGCTCCGATCGTAGACGGAAGCGGGATCGGTGTTCGATTCTTCTGGAGGCAAGACAACAGGGGAAATTGAAATAGATCGGTCAGTGGTGGATATCTGAAAACACAGCTTGGCCAGATGCTTACCAAAATCCTCCAAGTCATCCTGTACAAATTGACTGAAACCATGCTGGAGGCTGAGGGTGTCAGTACTGATTTGCAATGTCTCAGTCATCCCAGCATCAATGCAGGCCAAGAGAATTTGCGCGCACGGCGCGGCGGTCTCCCATAGCTTAGCTCGGGCCTGATCTTCGTCTGATGCATATCCCTCTAGGCCTATAACCACGGCGTGATCCATATTGCGCCGGTAGGGATCTGGGTGAAGAGCTGGATCCTGCAAGCGATAGGCTGTGCCACTCTGGTCAACCATGAAATGAAAGGGAATCTGACCCATACCAAATTCCCCAAAATGCTCCTGCATCGCATCCAAGGACAGCCCTGAATCAATCCCTGTTTCCAGGATAACCAGTCGGTTCAAGCTGGGTAGGGACCGTAGTGGCTGGTCGACTTGGCTCAGGGGGAGAAAAGCACTGATGTCAAGTATCTCAGAAGCCTTGATGTCTTCAACACCCGGTACTGCTTCCCCTTGATCCGCAACTTGGACTCCATCCTCTTCCGTATCCTGATCTGTCTGTATTCCTGAAACTGGCCCTTCTTCTACCTCTTCAAGCATCTCGTCATCAGTCGAAAACTCGAGAGCCTCGTCAGGCAGAGTCTCGGAAATCTGCAGTTCAAGTTGATGGGCCATGTCCTGGGAAGCCGTGGACCAGACAAACTGTGACTTTACAAAGCCCAGATGTAGCAGATAGGTTCCTTCTACATTGGGGGCACGCAACTGAAAGGAGACTTGGTCTGACTCACCGATGCCAACATCGGCTAGTAGGGGGGTGCGCAGTTCGCCCTCCACCGAAGGGTCTGAGGGGTTTGCCAATACTGGGCGGAGACGGTATCCAACTCGTACTGGGTCATCACCACTACACAGCATCGGCTGTTCTCCAATGTTGGTGAACTGAAGTCTGACCGTGACAGTCTCACCCGGTAGAACATGAGGTGGCAGAGTCACTTGCTCCCATGCCACAGGCAGCAGAGCGTCCTGGACGCTCTGTCGTTCCAGCATGGCCAAGGAACTCTTCAAGTCTTCCAGCAGATGCCCTTTGTTTCTGATAGACCAGAAGCCTTCGGCTTCCCACTGACAGAGCGCCAGACAGCGAATAGGAGAGGAGTCATGGGTACGGTTGTAATCCAGAATCTGCTCGCAGGCCTGCAATATCCACCCATCATTAGAGTCATTCCAAGGTTGCAGTTGGGAAACCTCAGTGAGAAATACGGGAAGCAAACAATGCTGTTCTGGAATAGTCGCAATGAAATCCAGGTAACAGCGAAAGCTGGCTTGGCGACCGGTAAATGGGAAGCCAAGAGTTTGGGTGGACATCAGCAGATCTGGATCTGCCCCCGCTGTTGCTGTATGCATGGCAAAGCCATCGCATTCACCAACGGGCAAGGCTGTTGCTATTGACTGAAAATAGTGGACCCAATCTCCATTGGGAATGGCGGTATCCTTGAAATCGTCATTCCAGGGGGCAACTGCACCCACCAGGACTAAGTCATGTTGATGTCCAGGAGTAGCTTTGATGGCTTCTCGAACCAGTTGGTAACATTGCACATAGTTTGCGGGTTGAATAGGGACCCGCGATGCAGGTGGAGTCTGAGCCTCAAGGGGAAACAAGACGGCGTGACGTTGGCGTCGGTTGGGTAGGGCTGTGATTTCGAAGGGGCCCGCATGGCCATCAGGCTCAATACCTCCTTCTGACTGGCTTGGCCACTGGCCCGCACAGTTCATGGCATCCCCTACAATCCATACATGACAGGCGTGACTGGCACTGACATATTCCCGGCATTGATCGGCGAATTTGCCATATAGGTCTGGTAGGGGCAAAGTGCCCGCACCGTCTGCCTCCCATTCCAGACAGCAGATTGCTCCCATGCCAGCCTGGGTATAAAGGCGATAATCATCCCCTCCAAACACGATACGGTCCTGGGCCATGCTGCGCCGAAAGATGGCCCAGCCAGGCAAATGGCCCAATTGGGTCTGCAAGTTGGAGATGTTGTCAAGCGGAGGGTTGACAAGCCCCAAGAGATTAGGCCATTTGGTAGACATGAGAAGCAATCAGAGAATAGCTTGACGACAGAAAAACAGAAACCTGGAGGAATCAATGCAGGGCAAAGCCCATTTCAGAAGTATATCCTTGTGCTTCACAGACAGATTTGATCGTGTCTACCCACTTGTCATGTTGTAGACCATTAGTGGCAACTAATCCGTGGGTAATATGGAAGTCAGACTGATTGAAGCTAATTGTTCGACCCCAGCAGTCGGTGAGCATTCCGCCTGCTGCCAGCAAGATAGCCGCCGGACCGCAAAGATCCCATTCCTTGATGCCACGGGAGGCGTGAAAATAACCGTCTACCTGTTGGGTTAAAAGGAGGCCGATCTTGAGGCCAACACTTCCAATGCGCACTTTCTTGGTGATGTCCAGTACGGACAGGATGTTTTCCATTAAGGGCGTCAGGTGACTGCGGGATACAGCGACTCGCATCTGTCTTGGCGTGGTATGGGCGCTAACCCGCAAACTTCGAGTGCTGCCAGAATGGTAAACAAAAGCACCCCAGTCAACAATACCTAGGAATAGCTGACCTGTGGCGGGTTGTAATACGACGCCCAGCTGGGGTTGCCCCTGTATCGCAAGACCGATCATGATCACAAACTGATCCAGCCCCGCAATGAATTCCTGCGTTCCGTCCAGTGGATCAACAATCCAGACCCGTTCACAATCCAGTCTCAGTAAGTCATCGGCTTCCTCTTCAGAAAGGACAGCATCTTGGGGAAAAGCTTCTTGCAGACGAGTTGCCACGAGTTTGCTGCAGACCCTGTCTGCAATCGTAACAGGTTCTTGCCCCTCCTTGTAGTCTACCCCCACCGCTTGCCGATAGTACTGCATAATCAAGGGGCTCGCTTCAAGGGCAACCGCGACCGCAGTTTCCATTTCAGCATGAAGTGGACAGGAGACAGGAAAGGGAAGCGGTTCCATAGATGGCCAGATTAGTACAAACAGGGACTGTCCCTGTACATTATACGCAGGGGAAGTGTTTCCGCCTTGGACTTTCTCCAACATAAGACGATCCCGGGTATTCGTAACAGCTGTTACAGTACTCATGCCATCCTGTTTTCTCCATACGACGTAAACAGTCATCATTCGGGCCAATCTTTTGCCATGTCAGACAAGCAACACAGACTCCCTTTCCGGTCTTTCACCCGACGCAGTTTCTTGCGGTCAGCCGGCCTTGGCATTGCCACCGGTGTGACAGCAGCCTGCAGAATGGGCAGGTTTTCCCTGCGCCCGGAACCTACCCCCGAACCCCTCGATCTGAATTTGCTGGTGGCGGAGGAATTCAACTTCCTGTTAGACCTCACTCTGCTTCAAAAGCCTTGGAACGAAGCCTTTCCCCACTGGCCGCTTACTCTCCATGAAGGCAACCTTGATAATTTGCTGCAACAGGTTATGCAAGATGCGGCAGACGGTCAGACATCCTTTGACGGGGTCATCCCTGTGTCTATGCCCCTGGCAACCTTCGACTGGCTTGATCGTGACTTGCTTCAACCCATAGATCCACATTTGGAAACCAGTGGCATTGCCGGTGCCAATCAGATCCGGTCGGATCTCTATGCTGCAGTCATGAATGCAGTGTCCGAGAAGGGCCAAATGCAGGGAATTCCCATCAATGTCAGCTCCGTGGCTCTAGCGTGGCTTACGGCTCCCCTATTGGAAGCAGGTGTGACAGATCCTCCCTTAACCTGGGATGATACGATGCTGGCCGCCCAAGCGGTCAAGGCGTCATCTTCCCTGACACCCTATGACCGGGCCTTCAGCCCGGTTAGCGACCTGCTGGCTATGGTTTGGAGTGGCGAAGACGATCCCTATACATCGGAAGGATTAGTGAACTGGTCTGGTGAAATTGCTGTGTTTGCCGTGCAGTGGCTCCAGGACATGGTGTGGAACGAATTGATGCCGGCAAGAGAGCGGGGCTTTGATAGTTGGATGTCTGGACGAACCGCTATTATGAGCGCTCTCGACCTGCATGGAACGCTGGCAGAGAGCTTCCTGGGAGAAGGTTCCGCCGTAACGGGTAGCAACATGCGCCTGTTTCGTGAAGAAGCTAAGGCTGGTACCCCCTTTTGGGCCAACAGTCTGGTATTGCTACAGGGAGCTAAAAATGCCCCAGCGGCTGCAGAATTTGGCTTTTGGTGGCTGGGGCCTGACAACATCGAGTATCAGCGACGCATCGCCGATGTGGCCGCCAAACCAGCCTATACTTACGTCTTTGAGGCGGACTTGATGAATGACACCAGCTATGACTGGCAAAGGGTAGCGATGGAAGCAGTGGGGGAATCAGTACCGTTACAAACGAGTTCGACCTGGAACCAGGAACTTGAGGTCGTTGGCAATTGGTTGGCTCGGGCACTGGATTGGGAGCAGAATCTGTCGGCCCAGGATGCCATGCGGGCCGCCATGTCTGAGGTGCGTGGAATCCACGGTGCCATCTGAATTCCCGATTCCAAGAGACGTTAATAGGGGGTATACCCAATGAGAGACGGTCCCCTGAGTAAATTTCGGAGGGGATGACGAACAGGCTTGGCCAGAAGACCTGTGGTCATGGAAACACATCAAGCCAGATACTGGGTCCTTGGGGAGTTGGGCCAGAGGGTAATTCAATCTTCTGTTCTGAGAGGCATGTTCCCAGGCGGGTGGTACAATGCCCTTCGTTGAGACCATGGCCAGCTTGTGCCTTCCGATGTCCCTAGTTTCGAACCCAATGTTGGCAAGCAGGAAAGATGGTGTTTTCGGCACTTGCATGGTACTCCTCCTTTTCCAAGTATCCAGATCTGATGCTCACAATCAGGACTCTTTCCTTTGCAAGGAGTAAGACGGTATGACAACAAAAGCTGCTTACGGTTCGTGGCCTTCTGCTATCCAGCCAGAAATGCTGGTAACTGACAGCATCAGAATATTTGATGTTCGGATGCTCGATAACCAAGTGTACTGGATCGAAATGCGACCGGCAGAAGCTGGTCGCTATGTCATCATGAACAGTGCAGTTAAGGGCGGCAACGCCCGTGAACTGTTGCCAGCCCCTTACAGTGCGCGAACGCTGGTACACGAATATGGAGGAATGCCTTTTGGCGTCTGGTCCAACGAAACCTTGTTTACTAATTTTGAAGATCAGGGACTGTACCGTTTATCACGAGGGACTGTGACACGGATTTCTTCACCAAATGACTGCCGTTATGCTGACTTTGTCGTGAACCAGACGGAACGTAGAGCCTATGCAGTACGGGAAGATCATTCGGTTCCGAATGAAGAACCCACCAATACCTTGGTAATGATTGACCTGGCCCAAGGCGGGACAGAGGTCGTGATTGCTTCCGGCCACGATTTTTACTCTTCACCGGCTATCAACATGCGTGGGACGCATTTGGCATGGCTGGCCTGGAACCATCCTGCCATGCCTTGGGATGAGACAGAATTATGGGTGGGAGAGCTTAATGAAAAGGGTGAGGTGGCTGAAAGTCGATGCCTTTGGTCAGAATCAGGGGTATCCCTCTTTCAGCCGACATGGTCTCCTCAAGGGTCTCTACACTGTGTATCGGATGTCTCTGGATGGTGGAATCTATACCGATTTGAGGATGACAAACCCGTTGCGCTGTATCCACACGAAGCTGAATTCGGAGTTCCTCAATGGGTGTTCGGGCTCAGCACCTATGCTTTTGTGGACGAGACGCGTATCCTATGTACTTGGAAGGATCAGGGAGGTGGCAAGATAGGAATTCTGCATACGGATTCCAGAACACTAGAGGAGATTGAGACCGGGTATTCTTCCTTCACGTCCGTGCAAGCCAATGCCCAATGGGTGGCATTTCTGGCTGCCAGTTCTACTGAGTTTCCATCCCTGGTTTTGTTGAACTTGGAGACTGGCGATACGAGAGTGCTTAGACGATCCAATTCCCTTTCCTTGGATCCATCTCAGATCTCCGTACCGCAGGCTATCGAATTCGAAACTGAGGGACAGTGCACAGCTCATGCATTTTTCTATCCGCCTACGCACGCAGAATTTCAGGGTCTGGATGGAGAGTTGCCCCCCTTGCTACTCATGAATCATGGAGGTCCGACTTCGGCTACCAGTACGGCATTGAGCCTGAGCATTCAGTATTGGACCAATAGGGGAGTGGCGGTAGTGGATGTCAATTACGGAGGCAGTACAGGATACGGTACGGAATATCGCCGGCGCCTGAACGGACAGTGGGGAATCGTTGACGTCCAGGACTGTTCCAATGCAGCCAGGTTTTTGGTTCAGCAAGGACTGGTAGATCCTGATCGCTTGGCCATAACCGGAGGCAGTGCGGGGGGATTTACGACCTTGGCCTGTCTGGCCTTTACGGATGTTTTTCATGCTGGTATAAGTCACTTTGGAGTCAGTGATCTGGGTGCTTTGGCACGAGAAACCCACAAGTATGAATCCCGGTATCTAGATACCTTGATTGGGCCCTATCCAGCCGAGGCTGCTCTGTACGATCAGCGATCACCGCTGAATTCGGCAGACGCAATTTCCTGTCCTGTCTTTTTCCTCCAAGGGTTGAATGACAAGATTGTGTTACCCAATCAGGCAGAAATGATGGTTGATGCGTTGAGGGGGCGAGGGATCCCTGTGGCCTATCTGCCCTTTGAGGGAGAGGAACATGGATTTCGCCAGGCGCACAACATCAAGGCAGCCATTATGGCGGAAACCTATTTTCTGTCGAGGATGTTCAATTTCCAGCCTGCCGATGAGATCACCCCGATCCAAATTGACAATTTTCCATAGCTGGAACCTGACTTGCCGTTTCATAACCCGACACGCCGCCGCTACTGTTTCCTGACTAGCCGCCTGAACGGTTTCGACCTCCAGGTTTGCGATTTTATGGCAAACCGATATCATGCATCTCTTTCCACTCGGATTCCATGGGTAGGCTTTAGGCATTCTGCGGGCGGCAGATAGTCATACATTCCGGCAACCAGACCTATGTAACTGATACAGTGAACGGGTTGATGCCGAATCTCTGACCTTAGTCTTTATCTGCCGGGAAAACCAGTTCAAATGGTGTTTGTACTAGGGGAGGTGATGGTAACGGTTGGTCAGGGCATAGCAGTGTCCAGTTCTGAAGGCATGCCCCTACGACCAATTGCACTGTGTAGAGAAGAGATTCCGTGTATTCAACCAGAAGTTCCAGCTCTAGATCAGCGGGATCAGTTTCCCTGACATAAGTGGTCAAGTCGGCCGTAGCCTCGTCCACTTCATGCGCCAACTCCTGGAAAATCTCCCGTTCCTCGTCATCACCTTCTTGCATCAAGGCGGGCAACATGGCGTTGAGCACCGCTAGCCCATAGTTGCTCAGGGCCAGGCAGCCATGCCACTCACATACCATTATTTCTTCTTCTTCATCTGATGAAGGTTCCATGCCTTCCTGCAGGGCATCAAAATCCAGATTGTCCTGGGACATCTACTATTCTCCCGAAAACTGATTGCGAACCGAAGCGTGGTGCCCTTTGAACTCCACTATCTTAGCACTTTTGCGGGCTTGGGTTCCGATGATTCACCAGTCGGGAAGAGGGTATACATCTGATCCAGATCAGTAAATCCGTCGGTCTTTCGTTATCGGGAATAAGGATCCTCCAGGTCGGTGAGACGGTAGCGAGCCTCTGACAGCACCTCCAACAAATCTGATTCATCATCGAAAGCTCTGACTACCACTACGAAGTCCCTAAGTTCCGACATCAAGGCTCGCAATTCCAGCATGAGGGGACCAATTGGATTTGAACTGCTGGGAGCCGTGGCATAGGTGCCATGGAAGGCAAAGTACGCTTGATTAAGCTTGCGCAGATTGTATCCTTCCACTTGAAAGACCCTCAGACGAGCCTCCATATATGACTCCGCCGCCTCAATCTGTCCGATCGCAAGAAGCCGATCGGTCTCAAGGCGGGTTTCGCGCATCGCCGAATGAAAGTCAAATTCTGTTTCCTCCTGGTCTTCCCCATCCTGACCGTCCAACGTAGCAGACGGCAGCAGATCGCGGTAATGCCGCAGCATGATTCGTTGGCTGATTTCCTGTCCGATAATCGTGGCAGCAGTCTCATTGAGGGTTTGGAAGTCTTCAGATTTGAAGTAACGTATACCTAGTTTGTGGAATACCAAATAGGTATGCACCCATTCGTGGGCCACTATCTCAAAGAGATTGGGTAGGCTGCGGAACTGCATCATGACGGTCGTGGGATAGGTGGCAACGCCGCCAACTCGGCTAACATAGGCACTCAGGTTCTCTTCGGACAACATTGATTCTTCGTAGGCTTCAATCTCCTCTATAGGTGTTTCCGGTCGAAGAAAGACTGCTACGAGCGACCGGATTTCAGCGCGGGGACTGATGGTCAAGAGTAGCGGAGGTTCAACCAGGCGGAATAGGACTGGAGGGAAAGTAAAGGTTCGCACGGTCAAACCGGTGCGAGCCAGTTCATCAGCGACCTGCCTGTGCACAACTCTTTCAAAGAGAGGGCGTTCAAGGTTGAGCGCCGCCTGCATCTGTTGATACGTAGCCAGAGCATTGGCCTGCCTAGCCAAATCCAACGGCACAAGTGGATCTGCGGTTTGGTGATAAACCTGTGCGGCATTGAGTTGGCGGTTGTACTTCGCCATATAGGATCGTACAACCAAGTGTTGTTCCCGTGCGGTTATGCGGGGCTGATATCGAATTCCGGTTCGTTGCAGGACATCGCCAATCGCTGCACCTTCAAACCGCAAGATGGTATAGCGCCAGGGCTTCAGGTTAGCTAGGTCTAGCGACTCAGGATAAAGCGACTGACTTGATACCGGAGGGACTGTTGGTAAGATCAGTATGAGTGCCAGCCAACCTGGGAATAAAGCTCCGGTCAATAGAAGGCTGAGCCTATACAAAGGAGGAACTCTTCTCATATTCAATCAATTTGCGATCAGGGTTTCCTTGCCCGCAGCCTGGCAATTAGAGAATCACCGACAATATCTGGTGACCATTCCGTTTTCCCATACGTTCCTGGAGTTGAACGCATCAGGCATGGCCACAACCAAGCGAATATCGGTAGCCAGTCTTAGGGAAGAGCGAAAGAAAAGCCTTTATGACACAGGATCAAGTGAGGAAAGGCATTGGGTCAAATCCTCTGGAAGGTCAGACGTAAAATTCAGCCTCTCACTACGCACAGGGTGATCAAAAGCCAAACTAGAGGCGTGAAGGAATTGCCGAGCTAGGGGCAAGCGTGGCTTACGCAAACCGTATGTGTTGTCCCCTACTATTGGATAACCCAGATAGGCCATATGAACTCGAAGCTGGTGGGTACGTCCCGTTCTTGGTACCACTGAAACCTGAGAAAAAGAATACACTCGTCCCGGTGATCTACTTTGCCAGTAACCCTCAACCCTATATTCAGTCAGGGCTGATCTCAAGGTTGCCCTTAAAGGTTTTGTGGCTTCTGGGTAAGCGGCCTGTCGTTGCCGGTATTTGGGATGACGTCCCAGAGGTACATTGACCATCCCCGACTCTGGGACAATAAACCCGTCCAACAGAGCCGTATAACCCTTGTGGACGGAACGGTTCTGGAATTGCTTCTGCAACCTTCTCAGAGCCAGGTGAGTGAAGGCAACCAGCACTAATCCCGACGTGTCCTTGTCAAGTCGATGTACCACACCGAAACGGTTGTCGAACCCTACTTGGCTGATGCGAGGCCACTTGTGAATGAGAGCGTTAGACAGAGTGTGGTGGGTGTGCCCAGGTGACGGATGCATCACCAAATTGGGTGGCTTATCGATGACTGCCATCACATCGTCTTCATAAATGACGTCCAAGTCAAATGCAAAGGGCCGCAAGTGGTTCTCCTTGAGTTCTTCCTCGACATGAACTGCCACCACTTGCTGTGACTTCAGGCGTGTAGAGGCCCGGGCCGGGAGCCCGTCAACTGTGACTTGCCCTTGCGCAATTAAATGCTTGAGTTGGTTGCGACTGTGTCCGGTTGTCTGTTTCGCTAGCCAGCGATCCAAACGTTCAAGGGTCTGACCCTCTGGTACGGTAAAGGACCACGTGCGGTGCCCGTTACCCACTTGCCTGACTCTTGTTGCCCGGTGTATCCGATATCACCGTGGTTGTGGTAGCAGGCTCCGTCTGCTGGGCATCTGCAGAAGCCCTGGAATCCTCTCGCCAAGCCAGAATAGTAAGCAAAATTACACTGACCACGATGCTGGCATCAGCTACATTGAAGTTAGGCCAATAGGCGCGTCCGGGAATGCCAAACTTCAGGAAATCGGTGACATAGCCCTGCATCACACGATCGATAAAATTGCCTAAGGCTCCTCCAAGTGCCATGCCCAACAAAATCTGTGTAAAGCGTTGAGTTTGGCGTAAGAAATGGATACTAATCAGGATGGCAATGGCGACGATAACCGCTGTGACAGTGAAGATTTGCCCCCCGTTCTGCAATATGCCGAAGGCCGCACCATAGTTGGGTACGTGTTCCAGGAAAAAGACTTCCCCTAGCCAGTCGAGGGGCATAGTCTGTTCATACAGCTCCAAATGATCGCGAATCAGGGCTTTCGTCCATTGATCCGCCACCAAGATTACGATGGCACATAACAGTACCAACCAGACTTTTTTACAATAATTCACAATCACATTAAAGGTCCCTTCCCCGGACTGGAAATAGCCAACATCATCCAGAATTCCTACCCATCATTATGCTATACTGGGCGGGAATTGTCAGGTATGGATTGCACCTGGAAAACAGTAAGTCCCCCATGCCCGCCGAAATTGCGTCATTGGAACTGTTCGAACGTCTGGTCAGCTTATACGACGCGATTGGGAGAACTGTTTTAACACAGTCCGAGTGGAAGGGACAGGCTGAGACCATTGAATATCAGTGTGTCGATACGCGACGCATGCTAATGGAAAAGGCCCGTTATGCCAATGCGAGCCTAGGTCTGTCAGGGGTTAGAGTTCGTTTCTGGCTGAAGGAATATGACCGGATTGTGGATAAATATTTTGCGCCTGACTTGGAACCCGTTGGATGGTTCATGCCAGTTTGTCTTGGTTTCGGGACAAGAGAAACCCAATACCAGACACGGACGGGGTATTTGGGCATGGGAGTAAGCCAGACCCGCAATATCGTAGTGACAGGGGAAGCCCGACTTAAGGATGCTTTGGCCCAGGAAATGGTAACTGCGGAGGAAGCAGACATGTGTCAGACGCATTTGCGTTCGCTCCGGATAGAATGCATGTCGCGCCGGTTTCCCCCGGCCATTGTACGGAACTTCGAGCTGGAATCTTGAAGGGTCACCGACTTCATGTCTATTGCCATCATCGACTACGGCGTAGGTAATCTGCGAAGTATCAGCAATTCCTTCTCTCATGTGGCCCGTCCTCTTGGCTATCAGGTAGAGATATTGAATCAGGCACAGGATCTGACACGATGGAGCGCAATTGTCCTGCCAGGCCAAGGAGCCTTCGGTAGCAGCATTGAAAATGTGCGCCGCCTGGGTTTCGAACAGCCGATTTTGGATGCGGTGACAGCCGGTGTGCCCCTCTTTGGTATTTGTGTAGGTATGCAACTGCTCTTTGATGAAAGTGAAGAAATGGGGGTGTATGAAGGCCTTAGCCTGATTTCAGGTAAAGTACAAAGGTTTCCCGAACAAATGCCGGACCCATCGCAACCAAACCGGCATCTGCGAGTTCCACAGATCGGTTGGAATCAACTTCACCAGCAGCGGCCTGATCCCCTCTTGAAAGGATTACCAGACACGGCCTATGCTTATTTCGCCCATTCTTACCGATGTATGCCGGCAGACGAAGCAGTGGTTCTGACGCGAACGGACTACGGAGTCTCCTATGTCAGTATTGTTCAAACTGGGCGAATCTGGGGGATTCAGTGCCATCCAGAAAAAAGTCAGCATGTGGGGCTGCGGATTATACGCAACTTCATGGAAATGGTTGAAGAACAAAAGACCGGTTTCTAGAGAGGCTCGGCCTGAACGTTCCCTGCTGACCTCCAACTGTCCATTTTTATTTCCTTTATTTCCACAATCTGGTTAGTCAACAATGAATCTATTGCCAGCCATTGACTTGCGACGTGGCAAGTGTGTAAGGTTGCGAATGGGCAACCCTGACGCAGAGACTGTATTTGGTGATGATCCCGCTGCCATGGCGCAACATTGGGAGGAACTTGGAGCCGAATGGCTTCACGTGGTCAACCTGGATGGAGCATTGGGAGAATCAATTAAGGTTACATCGGATGTGCCGGTCAATGTCAAGGCATTGAAGGGCATTCGGCAGGCTTCCACCGTACCGCTACAATTTGGCGGCGGCATCCGGACGCTGGATGATGTCGGATACATCCTCGACCTTGGAGTGAACCGAGTAATTCTGGGGACTGTGGCGGTAAAGGACCCCGGTTTGGTGTCGAATGCCATTCACAGGTTTGGGTCAGATCGTATCGTTGTGGGACTGGATGCCCGGGGCGGTAAAGTCGCTACGCATGGATGGCAGGAGCAAAGTGAACTGACGGCTATCACGGTAGGGCAACGCATGAAAGACTTAGGCGTGTCTCTAGTGGTCTATACAGACATCGGCCGTGACGCCATGCTAACAGGGGTCAATCTGGCCGAGACTGCCGGACTCGTCCAAGAGACGGGATTGCAAGTAATTGCTAGTGGGGGTGTTTCCAGTCTGGACGACATTCAAGCCTTGCTGGATCTGGACCAACCCAACATAGTGGGAGTGATTTCTGGTCAAGCCCTATATACGGGGCGCCTGGAGCTGCAAGCCGCTCTTGCCCTCATCCGGAAATTCCAATCAAGACGAAACACCGATCAGGGGGATTGACGGAGTGTTGGCCAAGAGGGTTATCCCCTGCCTGGATGTGCATGAAGGCAGAGTGGTTAAGGGAGTGGAGTTTGTCAACCTGGTGGATGCTGGTGATCCGGTCGAACAAGCCATTGTTTATGACCGGGAAGGGGCAGATGAGCTTGTATTTCTTGACATAACTGCTACCCATGAACGACGAGACATCGTTGAGAATATGGTGAGGCGTGTAGCGGATGCTGTCTTCATTCCCTTTACGGTGGGTGGTGGCATCCGTAACACGGATGACATGCGTTCGATTCTTCTGGCGGGTGCCGATAAGGTGTCTGTCAACAGTGCTGCCATTCGGAATCCACAGATAGTTACCCAGGGGGCTGAACGATTTGGCAGTCAATGTATCGTCGTGGCGATTGATGCCAAACGGCGGTCAGCCAAAAGACCGGGGTGGGATGTATATGTGAACGGCGGCCGTATCAATACCGGTATTGATGCGTGCGAGTGGGCGCAGCAAGCGGAGGCGGCAGGGGCAGGCGAATTATTGCTTACCTCCATGGACGGCGATGGCACCCAGGAAAATTACGATATAGCCCTCACCCGGACGATTAGTGATGCGGTATCGATTCCTGTGATAGCCAGTGGTGGTGCAGGGAATGTTTCTCATTTTGCCGAAGCTGTAACGACAGGGGGTGCGGCGGCAGCTCTGGCCGCGTCTCTCTTTCACTTCAGGCAGTTAAGCATACGGGAAGTTAAGGAATACATGGCAGAACAGGGGATTCCGGTGCGCTTGGACGTATTCAACGAGTGGGCACAGTGATACTCATGTATGACACATCTCTCATTGATTTAAAAACATTACTGTCAAGAATCTGTTTCAATGAGAGTGGGCTAATGCCTGTGATAGTCCAGGACGCAACAACCCATGTTGTATTGATGCAAGCCTGGATGAACCAGCAAGCTTTGGAAAAGACGATATCACGCGGACAGGCGGTGTTCTGGAGCCGTAGTCGGCAGGAGCTTTGGCACAAGGGTCTTACCAGCGGCAATTATCTCAATGTACAGGAAGTCCTCATAGACTGTGACGGTGATACCTTGCTGCTGCTCGTGTCACCAACAGGACCGGCCTGCCATACCGGGAAAGTGTCCTGTTTCTTTCAGCAACTTTCGTAACTTTAGGGGAGTATACGGTGGGAAACGTGATCGCAACGTTGGAAGCTACAATCCAGGATCGCAAAGAGCGGCTACCTTCTGGTTCCTATACGGTGTCGCTACTCACCAAGGGTATCCCCGCGATCGCGCAGAAGGTAGGTGAAGAAGGCGTGGAGGTAGCTTTGGCTGCCGTCGCAGAACAACCTGAACGACTAGCCTCCGAAATGGCCGATCTGGTATATCATTGCCTAGTTCTGCTTGCTGCTAGAGATCTCACATGGGAGTCCGTAGAAGTAGAACTTCGATCCCGCTTCACATAGCGAATTCATTGGGACATCTGAAAATAGACCTGGCTTAGGTCTTGTTTACAGTGCTTCAACAGGGTCTTAGCGTTTTGAGTAATGGCCCTTGAATCTGCATGTGTTTCAACCCAAAATTCACGAACCTCACGTGGGGTCCGAAAGCTGTTGCCATCTGGATGCTTGGGCTCGTGGTGGATAATAAAACGCTTGGAACCTGACGATATTGGTACAGTAGCGGATGTGAGCAGCTTTTGCATAACTAGCCAATCAACCGTATTTGTCAAAATTTGATACCAATACTGAATGGATTTCTCAGTTCCGTCAAGAAACTTCATGGAGGTGGGCCTGCGGTCTTTCTCGGCTTGGAAGTCAGAGAGGGAGATCCAGTTTATGCCAGAAGGAGGCTTAACAATAATTGGGCATTTGGACTCATGTTTCATGACAAAGGGTTCTTTTGCAGCCACGGCTTGTCTTGATTGCAAATTGGGCCGCCAAAGCAATAACAACTGTAGCGCGCAATGATATGCTTCATCTTCCCTGATGGATACAGACAATATCTGTTTATCCTCGAAAGTTCCGTTATCAATCTGCTTATTCATGTCATACAAGAGCCACCGATCACCGTTAGTTAAAACCGCGTAGGGGATGCTGTCCTTGAGGGTATAGAGCAGCATTTGGTCCAAGTGCTCATCAAGCGCCACACCAAGTTTCTTGGCTTCAATAATGGCAACAGGCTTACTACTAGGAATCAGTAAAGCATAATCGGGAAACTGGTTTTTGGCTGCAGGAGTAGCCAAATGGATTTCAGGCTGCACTAATGCAGGATCTGATGTATCCCAACCCAGTACCCGTAGCAACGGATCTATCAAGGCCATGCGGGTCCCAGCTTCGTTACTTGCCAAGAATTCATGGTGGACTCGGATGTGCTTCTTGATTTTCTCAAGCACATCAATTAGATCTCCGAGCAGCATAATATCCTCCCGTGTACCCTCCAAACCGGGTACTTGCATCACTCAGAAAATTGACTTCCCTTCACATACAAGTTTACGTTAGAAAATGCAACAACACTTTAGTGACATCTTGTTTGCAATGTTCTCTTGGCAAGGATTAGCCTATCAATAACGGCTGTCCCTTGTAATCCATGCGATCCAAATCCCATGGGTGATCCTTTACCGCGCTGCAACTTCCTACCAAGTGGGTGAAAGTATTCAACACGATCCATAAGTGAAGGTTCATGGAGATTTCCGATGCCAGCAAGAGTATGCTTTGCCTGAACCTGCTACGCTGTTGCCCAATAGACATTCATGACCTCCGTCAGAACACTCCCGTACCAGGTAAAGTTATGTCTCAATACCCAGCCTGACGTGTCTTTGGATATCTGGTTCTCGGATGATGATTTCTATATCACGTCCAAGTGTTAACAGAAAGCGAAGCAGACGTTCAACAGAATATTCTCGAAAGTCTCCGCTCATTAGTCGTGCAACATCAGGTTGGGACAACCCCAGCAGTTCTCCCGCTTCGACTTGCTTAAGACCTAGCTGACGGATGATTCCGTCGATACGGGCGACGAGGGCTGCTTTCAACAATTGATTCACAGGATCAGTGCATTCCAAGTCAACAAAGACATTTCCACTGCTGTGGGTGATTCGTATTTTATTTGACGGCATTGTTCTGGACCTCTCTATAGTTGCTAGTGTAATGCCTCTCGACTACCTTTAATCTGCGTCTAATAAGCTCGATCTCCTTTTTGGGAGTTGCGATGCCCCTTTTGACTTTATTCTGGAAAGCATGCAGAACATGAATTGCTTGCCTAAACCGGACCGTATACACAGCACGATAGGTATCACCATCGTGACGCGAAACCACCTGCAAGACCGAAACACCCAAACCCTTAAGATGCCGACGGGTAAACCAACCCCATGCCGGACGTATGCGGGCTCCTGATCTCATCCACAACTGTGGGACTATTGGATTGGATATGGGGGACCATTGCTCCCAGAGGCAGTTTTCCAAGCTTATACTTGGCTCAGAACACCCTCCACTGTCCCCGTATACCTGCTGGACTGTTTGGTAGTGCCGGTTTTTTGGAACCCCATCCCTTGGGGAGAGGATCGCAGAGAAGCGGACAAGAGACATCAGTAAGATTGCCATTCGATAGCTGTTTAGTTCGACATCAAGTCACGGACCAAGGCGGAAAATGTGCGGCGGATGACCGAAGCGCTCGAGTCAGGCCAGTTAGCAGGTCGGTCAATATGTATAGTTTCCTCCAAATAGAAGACTTGATTCCTGCCTTGTTCTTCCTGAAAGCACCTTCGCTAGAATCAAGATCGAGTAACGATGGATATACTGTACGAGGATAGCTTTTATTGGGACGGTCATTAGCTACGTGCAAGTAGGTGTAATGGAAAATCTGGTTACATGGTTTGAAATTCCTGTCAAGGACATGGAGCGGGCCCTTAGGTTTTACAAGACAGTTTTTGGGTTTGAATTTCACTGCGCGGGGGAAGGTTCAAAGCATTGGGCATTCTTCCCCTTTCCTGAGCACCGCGCTGGTGGATCCCTGACTTTCGCGAAAGGTTATGAACCTGGTTCTGATGGTCCTATTATTTTCCTGTATGCCGGGAAGGATCTTCGAGATCCCTTGAGCCGAGTGGAATCAGCAGGTGGGCAAATTGTGCGCGACAGAACCAGCGTAGGCGAGCACGGATTTGTGGCTTGGGTCCGCGATACAGAAGGAAATCGGATCGGTCTTCATTCTGAATTCTGACAGGCGTTACATCGGTAACAAAACCTGTTTGGATTGTAAAACCCATAACTCGGTGGTGGCGAGCCGAGGTCACGATGATGGAAGACGCTATAACCTGGGTTGGCTATAGGAGGGTCTTGTCCCTCTGGCGATACCATCGAAGTGACAACAAATCTGACCCCAGCGTTAGGACTTGAGGCCCGTCCGATCAAACTCTGGCAGGAAATAGGCGGGTCGTTCCGCTTCAGGACTAGAACAAAGAGTCTGGTATGCCTGACATGTTAAATTCATGTTGAAGAATATCTGTCTTGCGCTGTTGTCCCCAGCGGAAATTGGACAGTCCTCTGTCAGTACGTACTGCACGGTGACAAGGGATAGCCACAGCCAGAACGTTTCGAGAACAGGCATTGGCGACTGCCCGCACGGCCGTAGGCTGTCCGATTTTTTGCGCCAGTTCGGCATAAGTCAGTGTTGTGCCTGATGGAATATCTTGGAGAGTGGACCAAACTTTCCGCTGAAACTCCGTCCCCTGGATGTCAAATGGTATGTTTAAGCTTTGGTTGGGGTCCTCCATGTATGTCTGGAGCAATGGCAACCACTGGTTACTATCGGGATCGTCAGGTTGGCATTGTGCCTGGGGAAAACGGGACAGGAATCGTGTGGTCAGTTCTTCCTGGGAATCTCCCAGTTCTATGGCACAAATGCCTCTAGAGGTTCGGGCCATTAACAAGGCGCCATAACGACACTCAGCTGTGAGGAATACTAGATTGTCAGGCCGGATTCGTTCCAGGCTGGGTGACGTTTTCATTGGCATGGGGCCTTTCAGATTGCCAGTCGGCGCATCTCCTTCCTCTTGGAGGGGCTTCAATGCCCCTCGAATTCAGGTACAGTACGCTTCTTGAAAGCATCTACTCCGGCTCGTGCGTCGTCCGTATAGGTAACTAGAGCTCCCGCAATACCTTCCAGCATCATTCCATCCGTCACTGATCCGTCAGCATCTAACAGGCTCTTCGCTGCCTGTACGGCAACGGGCGCGTTTCTAGCAATGGATTGGGCGATTTCTCCGGTTCGAGCTGCCAAATTCTCGGAGGCAACCACCTCATTAACCAATCCCCAGTTCAATGCGGTGTCAGCGGAAATCTGTTCTCCCGTGAATATCATTTGCTTGGCTCGGCTGCTGCCTATGGTGTGGGACAAACGCTGTGTACCCCCCCAACCTGGGATGATGCCCAACTTTACTTCGGGTGCACCGAGGAGCGCATGGTCAGCCGCAATGCGGATGTCGGCCGTGAGGGCGAGTTCCAGTCCGCCACCTAGCGCCAAACCGTTGAGAGACGCAATCACAGGAATTGCCAACTGGCTGATCCGATTCATGATCTGATTTCCAGGTCGGATCCAGCCTTTCCACATTTCCAAAGCAGTCAATTCTGACCATTCCAGGATGTCGGCTCCCACACAGAAGGATCTTTCCCCATTGCCAGTTAGCACCAGTACTCGAACAGTAGCATCTCTTTCCACTAAATCCAGACTCTGCTGTAGACCGGCAAGCATTTCGCCATTGAGTGCATTGAGTTTCTGGGGACGATCTAAGGTAATTTGGGCTATGCCCTGGTCCACTGAGTAGCGTATCAGTTCGGTCATAAACAGGTCCCGGAATCCGTGGGTTTAAATCTGGTTCCGTTGCAAACGTCCAATAATATCTTCGCAGGCTCGAACACACAGGGCCATCATGGTCAGTGTAGGGTTAACGCCTGGACAGCTGGGGAAGACCCCACCACTGAAGACAAATAGGCCAGGCGTATCATGAACTTCCAGGGTGGGCTCAACGACTGACGAGGCGGGATCCTCGCCCATACGAATGCCGCCTAAATCATGGCAACTCCCTACACCAGTGAAACGGGGTCCCCGCCAGGGAGCTTGACCGCCCATGGCCAGGAGGATTTCCTCACATTTGTCTTCCAACCAAGCTGCCATTCGTTGTTCGTTTTCACGAAGGTCATAGGTAACTCGGATCAAGGGTAGGCCTAATCCACTGCGGTCTCTATGGCGAGGGTCCAAGTCCACGAAATTGTTAGTATAAGACAACGTATCAGGTTGAATGCGCAGAAAGGCCAGATGCTGCCAACCAAGAATATGCTCTTTGTAAGTAGCACCCCATTTCCCTACTTGAGGAGGGGGTGTCTCCCGGCTAATCCCCAGTGGCAAGGCCTGGGATTCCGCACTAATCGTGCCACCCCCCAGAAAGCCATGTTGGGCAGCGTGAAAGTTCTCGTTCAGAAAGTCCTCCAGGATTAAGGATTGGGAAGCAAAGGCACAATGCCGATTGAATGCACGGTCCGGGAACTTGGCCATTACTTCAGAGAACATCTTGGACATGATGTTCCGGCCTACCTGGCCCTGATTGTGTCCAAGTCCCCCAGGATGTTTATCATCCCGGGACAGTAATAACAGGCGAATGTTCTCCCACATATAGCTACCCAGAATGATGCACCGTCCTTGCTGGACGTGGAAATTGCCGGCGGGGTCCACATATTCCACACCACTGGCATGTCCTGCGTCATCCGCCAGTATTCGGATCACGCGGCAGTGGGTTTTAAGATCCAGATTCCCTGTTGCCAAAGCCTTGGGTATGCATTCCGCGGCCGGATGCCACATGCTGTCATCGAATGTTCCGAATCCGCAACTCCAGTTGGAATACGAAGTAGCTGGGCGTCCCCGATACGGGACGCTGTTTACTCCTACCGGTACTGGATAGGGATGCAACCCCATGCTTTCTGTAGCTTCCCTAAAAACCTCGCCCATATGAAAGGGCAGTAAAGGAGGCATGGGCAGTTCCCGACTGCGTGGAACGGCAGGCTGGGAACTAACTCCAGAAATCCCAATCTCCCATTCCAGACGAGAATAATAGGGTTCCAGGTCTGCATATGATACAGGCCAGTCCACCAGCGTGTGATTGGGAGGCAGTAGATGGTCCCAGCCATTTTCGTGTATTCGGCTGCGGGCCCGGAAGTGGTGAGGATGAAAGCGGCGTAGCCAAGCACCATAATGGAAGACGGAACCGCCGACGCCATTCATCATGCGCCCCAGGGAGAAAGTCATTGGCTGGGTAGGTTCTCCTTCGTTCCGCCGCCAGCGAGGCACCTCACGGTTGAACTTGGGTCCCATACGTGCCCGTCCCTTGAATGTCTGGCCCAGTTCATCAGGAATGTAGTCTTGACGCGATCGATAGGGACCCGCCTCCAGTCCAATTACCCGCAGACCTGCCTCAGCTAACATGGGTGCAATGACACTGTTCACGGCACCCACCCCAACGAGAATGACATCTGCGACTTCTTGGGGTGGTGCCAACCCCCGATCAGGATCGAATTCAGGCGGGATCGCAGGAACCTTGTCGGGTCGGGAATAGTCCATACCGGCCAGGTCCTGCAAGGAGCGGATGACTCCCCCTTTGGTAATGGGGTCGCGGGCCAACATTTCTTCTGCGGAATTCTCCAGCCATATTCCCGGATGCCCCAGCGTCTTCCATCCCAGCTTTTCCTTGTTACCGCCATAGATGGGATCAGAAAACAGGCCTTCCTGCATATGTCTAATCAAGACCTCCATAAAGATCAACTGATTTGGAGAGTCGAAGTTGGCCAGTTTCCCCTGTTCCAATGCCGACAATAACTCGTCCTGCTGATCGGGGAGGCACTCAGCAAATGGTTGCTGGAACTGGCTCTGTGCGCATTGATCCAGCTTGTCCAGACCGGTACGGTAGGTCGCGGTCAGATCGCGCTCATAGCCTATGAGTTGTTGCTCCAAATAATCGATGACGCCGATTTCCGTGGCTCCAGGCTTGTCGTCATCAGACGGAAACAGCCGGGCAAACACGGCTATCGCAGTGTTTCGCTGGCGCGGCGTGAAGGTGGGAGAGGCTGATATGGGCATGAGAGACGTCCTGCGGCAAGGGATCAAGCCAAAGCCAGGTTGAGAGGGGCCGGATCAAAAAGGGCAGAATCCATGATACGGAGATGCGGCGAGATGTGTAGGGGAAACCCACAAAGGTCCAGAATATCGTCTTGCATATCCACCCCAGGGGCAACCTCGGTCAAGCACCAGCCACCTTGGGTGAGGTTCAAGACACAGCGTTCTGTCACGACGGTAACTTGCTGGCCTCGACAACGGGCATACGCGCCGCTGAAAGTAATGTGCTCTACCTGTTCCACAAACTTGCGGACCCGACCTTCCTGTTGGATGTTTAACTGGCTGTCAGCCAACTCGGTTTGTAGTCCAGCCGTCGTGAAAGTACCACTCAAGACAATTTTTTGGGCATGGGTAGTAATGTCGATAAAACCTCCGGCACCGGCTGTAATGTGAGGGCGGGCAGCAATGCGGGAGACATTGACGTTACCGGCAGCGTCGATTTCCAGGAAAGAAAGTAACGCCTGATCAAAGCCTGCTCCCTGAAAGAAAGTAAACTGGTCAGGAGAGGGTACGAAAGCCTGGGCATTGACAGCACATCCGAACTGAAAACCCAGCAGGGGCATGCCGCCGACGGCGCCCTGCTCAATCACCCAAGTTACTTCCCCATCCAAGCCTTCCTCATGCAAAATGTATGGGACCAGGGCCGAGATCCCAAATCCCAGATTGACCGTCTGGCCCGCCTGTAATTCCAAAGCCGTGCGCCGGGCAATGACCTTCTCCAGGCTCCAGGGAATCTCCTCAAAGGTAGCTGGATCTACCCTGATTTCACCACTGATCCCGGGATTATAGTCAGTCTGGGTTGTCTGCTTTTGTTCGGGGTCCAGGAACAAATGGTCCACCAGAATGCCCGGTACCCGAATTGCCTGACAGGCCAGGGTGCCTGTGGGAACCACATTCTTCACCTGGGCAATGACTTGCCCCCCACTGTTCCGCGCTGCCAAAGCCTGTTCATAGGCCCCTAGGTAGGCACCTTCCTGGGCAAAGATCAGATTACCATTTTCATCAGCGGTAGTTGCCCGGATTATGGATACATCAGGGGACAAGGATGGATAGAACAACCATTCTTCCCCTCGTAGCTCCATCACCTCTACCAGATCCTCTTGGGTGCAGGTATTCATGCGGCCGCCCTGTAGCCGAGGATCAACAAAGGTCCCCAGCCCGACCTTGGTGATGACACCGGGTCTCTTGGCAGCCCCCTCCCGCAACATGTGAAACAGGACGCCGCTCGGCAGATTGTAAGCCTCAACCTCGTCGGCGTAGATCATCTGCCAGATTTGAGGACTGGTAGCACTGGACGGTCCGCTGGGATATGAACCGGCAATGATCCGGGTGATTAGTCCGGTCTGGGCCAAATGATCAACCCCCTTGATCCCGTACATGTCTCCTGCGGCAATGGGATGCACAAGAGTTAGATCCCGCGGATGGCCTGTATTGTTGAAATGTTGGCCCAGAGCCTCCAGGGCCGCATCAGGACAGCCGAGACCGCTGGAGGAACTCACAGAAACCAGTGATCCGTCCGGGATCAAGGTTCCCAGTTCCCCTTCCGTCAAAATCGAAGGTTGCCCCATGTTCAGAAGGTGGACTGCAATGGCCAGATTAATCCGCAGCGTTGGAGGAGGGCTGCGGTGAAATGCAAATGGTATGGGCCACAGCACCAGTTAGCGGCTGCGAAGTTCGAAATGCCAAACCCTGATCGTTACCGGCAAGTTCAATGTCCGTGTCCTGTCCCAAAATACTCACTTGCAACGACATTGGACCTTGTAAATCTGGAATACTGAACGAGGTCGGCAGGTCCCCCAAGAGTATGACATAGAGGATGTCTTGCTTGGCCGTGAAACGGATCTCCACCCCTGAATCAGTGCAGCTCTCGGCAAAAAGCCAGGGGCGGGTGGCGAATATGGCTTCGCCATTGGTCCGCAACCATCGACCCAGATCCTGCAAACGTTCCTGCTGGAGATGAGGGATACTCCCTTCGGCGGTGGGGCCTACATTGAGTAAGAGGTTGCCGTTCTTGCTGACGATATCAATAAAGGAATGGATAAGAGCCTCTTCCGAAAGATATTGTTCGGTACCTTCTTGCTGGTTGTAGCCAAAAGACGCCCCTATGCCGCGGCAACTCTCCCACTTCTCACTCTGAATTGTGTCATATTGCCTGTATTCAGGGGTCGTAAAATCATGGTGGACGCGAGTCAGCTGATTGCGTCCCGTAGCATCAAAGTTCTGGCCAAACCGGTCGTTTACCAATCCTTCTGGCATCCGACCGTAGTAATCGGCAAACAGCTCGCTGGTGTTGGTGTCTTTGGGATAGGCAATATCGTTCCAGAGGATGGCAGTTTCATATCGATCGATTAATTCCCGCCAATGTGCATTGGCATAGGTTACATAGTCCGGACTCTGCGGCGTGGCGGCACGAAGATCCTGAGTGCTCTGAATGACCTGAGGGTCAAAGGTCCAATCAACACCACCGGAATAATAGTATGCCATCGTCATACCTTGACCCCTCACAGCCTTAGCCAGTTCCCCACAGAGATCACGCCGACTGAAATATCCTTCGTGGAACGGATTAGGAGTCTGGCTGGGCCAGAGCAGGAATCCGTCATGATGCTTGGAAGTAAGTACGACGTAACGTGCCCCTACTTCCTTGAAAAGCGAAGCCCAGCTATCGGGGTCCCAATGGTGCACAGCTTCATTGAACATAGGCGCAAAGTCAAGATAGGAAAAGCCATGACCATAAGTCGTGAAATGATACCGCTGAGTCGGACTCCCGGGAATTCGGTAGGTATTGGCGTACCACTCGGCGTACGGGTTCTGTGAAAACCAGTTGCCCCAGTTGCCACTGGCAATGACTTCCCCCAGTTCCCCTGAATTGGGAGCCCAAGCCGGCACCGAATACAGACCCCAGTGAATGAAGATGCCGAGCTTTGCGTCGTCAAACCATGCCGGTACGGGGTGCGTAGCGACAGACTCATACGTAGAATGATAGGTCATCAGGATTCCTCGGCAGTAAATTGGCTAGATCGCAAGAAGAATGGCCGGAAGTCCAGGACCGGCAAGCGTGTTTGCTGAATGGAAGGTCCTTGGAGCAGGGCCTCAAAATGTCGAGTCAGGGGTCGTTGAATAGCACCAGCGTGCTTCCATCAAGTGTTCACATACCAGGTTCAGTGCATCCAAAGTCCCAATCTGGCGCAGGGCTTCAACACTGAAACCACGCACGTATCGGTTTTCGTCCTGCAAGCACTGTGCCAGGGCTTCAATGGCGGATGCCGCCGAACTCCTGTATCGGGACAGAGCCAGACAGGCGTTGAATCTAACCTGATCATCCATATCCCGCAGGGCCGGAATCAAGACCGGCACGGCAGTTCGGGCGTCTTCGATGAGACCAAGGGATTCAACAGCGGTACGGCGCACCACGGGAGACGGATCCTGTGCCAGACGGCAGATATCTGAAGCCAGTTCCTGTGCGTGGGGACCATGCTCACCCACAGCAAACACGGCCTGTGCGCGAACCTTGTCCGATTCGTGCTGCATACCTGCTTCCAGGACGGGAAAGGCCTCAGACGTGAAAGCACTCAGGCCATAAGCAGCCCGGCGACTGACGTGTTGATTGCCAGCGTGAAGTAACTCTTTCAGGACCGGTAGTCCCTCCCTACCCATGTGGGCTAATTCATAACCAGCTCCAATGCCTTTGGGTTCATAGTCTCCCTGGACCATTTCCGCCAACTGTGAAGCCGTCTGCTGAGGGCTGAATTCAACCTCTGACAACGAATGGGGACGCCCCGACAGCCAATTCCAGTGATCTGCCCAAAGGGAATTGTGAGTATGCGGGGGGCTGTCACCGTTCATTGGCGTCCAGGCAACTTCCCTGTTGTCCCAGGAAGGAGTCTGGGGACGGGAAATCCGCGTAAATTGAAACTTGAGCATCGCCCGATTCCGCGCGGACAGATTGGCCCCGCCACGGTGCCAGAGATCGTAATGGATAAGTACAAAGGTTCCCGCCTCACCTTCCACATAGTAAGGCTGTTCCGTATCATCGCCTGGACGCTTGTCATAATATTGAGTACCGGGAATGATGCCAGAAGGCCCCATTTCGGAGTTTACGTCCTGTGGATAATAAAAAATCATCGCCCACCATTGATGATGGTTGCGGATACGGGCATAACCCCAATAGCTATCCTTGTGCCAGGACTGTACTTTACGACCTGGAAAGGTATAGTGACAGTGACGATGGGGTTGCGTAATATAGTCTTCTCCCAGGACACTGGTAACCGCTCCTCGGATCACCGGATGCCGGAATACGGCCTGCACTTCCGGCACCCGAGGCAGGATATTATTCCCGGGATTCCCCTCCTGGTTCATGACATCCTCAATCCGGGCATTCATGGCGGCGTGAAAGTCGGCGGGGAAGTCGGTTTGCAGTAGCAAATAGCCATGAGCAATGAAATGGCGCATCTGCTCGTCAGTCAGCAATACAGGATCAGTTTGCATAGTGGATCCTTAAAGGAATAACTGGAATTGAAACCGCTCCCAAGGTCAAGGGAACAGGCCTCGTCAGGCTAGGATCAGCGTCTCTGCATTATAAGTTTTCCTGACCATCGGGGTCAATGCCAGCACTAGGGCAACTGCTTTCTATTGCGACAATGGGCCATAGCATCTAGCACCAGATCGACTCCCAAGCCCGGGGCATCCGGCACCACCATGCGACCCTCCCAGATCGTTGGCTGTGGGGCCATCACTTCATAACGCTGCGGCACATCATCTTCTAGGTGTTTCCGAATCAAAAAGTTCGGCCACAAGCTGCTGTGTCATGCGCTGGCGCTGGGACGCATATTGCGGGTTCGTGGACAGATCCCGGGTTTCATCGGGGTCCTCCTCCGCCTCTACCAGTTGCACCTGATTGCCACCAGGATAGTAGATCAATTGGAAATAGTGGCTACGGATCATCCGGCTGGCTTTAACACCTTCCCCACATTCGCCGTTCAGATGAAGTCTGGCCTTCTGCAAATTGCAATCCGTAGTCCAGCACCCCGAGCAGGGCGGCTATGGTAGCTCCCGACGCACTACTGAATAACATGGCTCGAAGGGGGGTGACTGCTGCGGCGACCGTTCCCTCAAAAAACAGGACAGTCTTGGCATCAGGAAGTTGGAACTGGGTCATGGGCTTGGGTCCCAGCATCCGATTCTTTGCAGAACTCCACCCAATTCCATTTTCTGTCGTAGCGGCCCCTCCCATAGCCCCTGGGCATGGTGTGACTCCGGTCCTTGTTCCTATGAAACTTCACCCATGCCTCTGGACCTCTTGCTCGAATGGAGGCAGGAACTTTCTCCCATTGAGCCTTGGCCGCTTCATAGGGTTTGAGTTCACCGCCTGTTCGAATGTATTTCCTCGGCCACTGTTCATCCAGCTTTCGAAGTCATGCTGGTCAAATAGTCTCTTGAAATGATTCCCAGCTACCCAGAATGAACCTGCGCCGTCACGACTGTATTCCTGCACGGCAGGAGAATAAAGCTGAGGCAATGGAGCAGATCGTCCAAGATGTCGTTATGACTCTGGCCTGATAGCAATTAGAATCGGGTAGTAATGGGACAGTCACGTCCCAATAGCAATATCAAGTTGCAACTATGAGAACTTACATTCTCAAGCGGGTAATACAGGCCCTCCCGCTCCTGCTTCTCATTTCCTTCGTAGTCTTCCTGAGCATTCAGGCTACGGGAGACCCCTTGGCAGCTTATACCGTTGATGCTTCCCTCACGTCGGATGACATCGCACGTCTCAAGGCCAAATACGGGCTGGACCAACCTGTCCCGATCCAGTATATGAATTGGCTCCGCAACATGGCTACCGGCAACTGGGGTACTTCCTATTTTACCCGGGAAAATGTGGTGGACATGTTCCTGGAGCGTCTTCCCAATACCCTGATTCTCTTTGCCGTGTCTTATGTGATGATCCTGGTGGTGGCCCTGTTTCTGGGCATCCTGACGGCGGTTCGCAGGTATTCGCTGCTGGATTACACAGTTACGGCTCTCAGTTTTCTGGGTATCGCTACTCCCAGCTTTTGGTTGGGTCTGATGTTGATCTATCTCTTCGCGGTACGCCTGAAGGCGTGGGGACTGCCTTCCCTGCCAGTGGGCGGCATGTATGACCTCAACATTGGCAAGACCTTCCCCGAAGTGATGCGCCATGTAATCCTGCCTTCCCTAACCTTGTCTGTTGTGGTCTGCGCCCGTTATGTACGCTATATCCGTTCGTCCATACTGGAGGAACTGCAACTGGACTACACACGCACGGCAGCCGCCAAAGGTCTGCGGAGCCGCATTGTCCTTTTCCGTCATGTTCTGAAGAACGTTTTGCTGCCTCTGATTACGCTGGTTGGACTGGATCTGCCCAATTTCCTGTCGGGCACCATTGTCATTGAATCCATTTTCTCCTGGCCAGGAGTTGGCCGGCTGTTTTGGTCTGCCGCAGAACGCACCGATATTCCCGTGCTGATGGCGGTCATGTTATTTGTCGCGCTTATGACCGTCTTGTTCAATCTGATTGCAGACATCTTCTACGCTGTTGTGGATCCGAGGATCAGTTACTCATGACCCGATCCGCTACCGCTGCTGATTCTCGGGAGTCAGCCCGACTCGTAGCCTCAGGAGTCGCAGGAGCCCTGGTCCGTCCGCCGGAGACTATGTGGACCAGTTTCAGAAAGCGTTTTGTCCGACATCGGCCGGCCATGGTCAGTCTGGTGGTGCTGATACTATTAGCGGCGGTGAGTTTCGGGGTTTCCCTCTTTGTTTCTGAGGATCAGGCTAACCTGATTGATATCGAAATGATGCGCAAGCCTCCCTCGTTGGACCATCCCTTCGGCACGGACGATGTAGGTCGAGACATGTTTCTGCGCACCCTGTTTGGCGGACAGATTTCTTTGCGTATTGGAATCCTGGCGGCGTGCATCAGCGTGGTAATTGGCATACTGGTCGGTACGATTGCGGGGTACAACACGGGTTGGATCGACAACGTTTTGATGCGTATTACCGATGCCTTACTCAGTATTCCCACGCTCTTCATCCTGATTGCCTTGACCCGGGTTCTGGATGACCGTATAGGGGTTGGCAATGTGGCCTTCATCACGCTGGTTATAGGCATGCTTTCCTGGATGCGCACGAGCCGGATTGTGCGGGCTCAGGTATTGTCCCTGAAGGAACAGGACTTTGTGCTGGCTGCCCGCTCGCTCGGTTGCCAGGCGGGTCGTATACTGGCCCGCCATATCGTGCCGAATACGTTGGCACCCATCGTGGTGGCTGCCACGCTGGATGTGGGAAGAGCCATAATTTTCGAGGCCTCTCTTAGTTTCTTGGGCCTAGGGATTCAACCCCCGACGGCAACTTGGGGCACCATGTTGAATCGGGCCCAAGCCTATTTGGTTAATGAACCCTGGATCGCGTTGTTCCCCGGTATAATGATTCTGATTACGGTGTTGTGCGTGAATTTCCTGGGTGATGGATTGCGCGATGCCTTCGACCCCCATTCTCTCAAATGAGGCTCCTGCCATGTTGCAATCATCTGTCAATCCAGATCTCCATGCTCATATCCGAGATGTCTTTCCCACACACCTGGAACGTATTCGGGAGTACATGGCCCAACCCAGTGTCAGCGAAGGGAACTTGGGGGTTAGGGAATGCGCCGCATTACTATCGGAAAGATTCCGGCAGATTGGATGTCAGCAGGTGGAGATTGCAGAGACACCCGATTTGCCAGCTGTGTGGGCTCACCTGGATGCCGGGGCTCCCCAGACCCTGGCGGTCTACGGGTTCTTTGACACCAACATTGTAGGTACAGGCTGGACCCACGACCCTTTTGATGCCGTGGTGACTGCACATCCCGACTTTCCCCAGGTATTGTACGGGCGCGGCGCCTCCAATAAGGGTGGCTTTATGGCTTTTCTCAATGCCATTGAAGTGATCCAGCAGGTACGTGGCACCTTGCCCGTCAATCTCATGTTTGTTTGTGAAGGTGAGGAATTCGTTGGCAGCCTCCATGTACCTCAACTTATCGAACGCTATCGGGAACCCCTGTCTCAGGCAACCGGAATGCTGTCACCTGGCCCATGTCAGAATTCGGCCGGTGCCGTGGATCTGGCTTTGGGCAACAAGGGTTGCCTGCATATCGAGATGAGGTGCAGCGGCGTAGACTGGGGAAGAGGACCACAAGGGGCTCCGACGCACTCTTCGACCATGGGCGTCGTGGACCATCCTGTTTGGCGTCTGGTGCATGCCCTATCCACCATGTACGATCCCAAGACAGGCACAATAACCGTACCTGGTTTCACGGATGGTTTGCGGTCTCCGTCGTCCGAAGACTTGCAGCTAGTAGAGGATTTGGCGGCGCGTTACCAGGGCAATGAAGCTGCGGGTGTCCCTGGCATAGGCCGATCTGACCAGGTCTCCTGTTTTGTCAATGATGCGACGGGAGCTGAAGTGTTCCATCGCTACTGTTTTCTGCCGACCATGAATATCAATGGTATACGAGCTGGTTTTACAGGCCCCGGCACCACCTTGTGGACTTTGCCGCATGTCGCTCAGTGTACCATTGACCATCGCCTGCCTCCAGACCTGGATCCTCAAGCTTGTCTGGCGCGAATAAGAGAGCATCTGGATGCTCAAGGTTTTTCGGATATTCACTTGGAAGTGCTGATGTCGGTCGGGGCCCAAAGCCTGAACCTTAATGATGACTTGGCTCAGTCGGCTTTGAAGATTTTCTCAAACTGGAATGTGGAGCCCGTCATCTGGCCTCGACGCGGTGCCAGCGGTCCTACGGGTTATTTCAGTCAGATGCTGGGGCTCAACGTCCTGGGCAGTACAGGGATGGGGTACGCCAGTGGACATTCAAGCGCCAATGAATTCCTCGTGATAGAGGGCAATGAGAAGGTTGGGGGAGTGGTGGAACTGACGGGTTCTTACGCCGATCTGCTGTGCAGCCTTGGAGAACTCCAGCCAAATTGAATAAACGTTGGAACAGGAGAAATACCGACATGGCCAATGCCTTGCTGTGGACCCAATTGCAGGATCGTGTTCAGGATGAATTATCAGCATTCCCGGGGGTGGCAGGATTCTGTCTACAGGACCTGGCTACTCAGGATGTTATGGGATGGCACGAAGAAGAAGGGTTTCCTGTGGCGTCCACCATTAAGATTCCGATCCTGGTGACTTTGTTAGCCAGGGCCGAAAAGGGAGAGCTCGATCTTCAGGAACGCATTGCCCTTACCTCCGACATGATGACGCCAGGCAGTGGCGTGCTGACGTATCTGGACGGACCTCTTGATCTTTCCGTGCTGGATATTGCCCAACTCATGATCATGGTGTCAGACAACACCGCTACCAACCTGTGCATTGACTGGGCTGGCATGAAGGAGATTAACGAACTGATGGATTCCCTCGGCTTGAACCGCACCCGGATCAGCCGCAAAATGCAAGACCACGAATCTGTCGCCCGAAACGAGGAAAATGTGTCTACTCCTGCCGATGCCGTGAGTTTGATGCGTTCCCTGTATGAAGGTAAACCCAGTCCCATGGTCGCGGAGCAAAGCCTGGCCATTCTCAAGAAACCCAACCGTGGACCCATAGAGCGGGGGATGGAACCGGGAGTTGCCGTTTCCAACAAGCCGGGAGGGATGGAACGTGTACGTTGCGATGCGGGGATCGTGTGGCTGGAGAGGCATCCATATGCCTTGGCCATCATGACCAAATTTAGCATGGACCATCCGAATCGACACGAGAACCGCCTTCTGGCCGTGGTTCGACTGGTCCATCAATATATGGTCGCGATTGACCGTTCCAGCAGTTGGGGCCAGGGTATTCCTGATGCCATGCTAGACAACTGACAGACGAATCAGGCAAAAGACCATATCCTCGCCAGGAGGTAAGAATCATGACCCATGAAGTAACTATTATTCGAGCACCCCGACTATTCAGCTCTTCCGGCACTGTCTACGGGGACGGGGCCAGCCTTTGGGTGGAGGAAGACAAAATCACTGGTATTTATGGCCACGAAGCACCTGCTGTACCAGAGAATGCTCAGGTTCTGGACTTCCCGGAAGGGTGTATTCTGCCTGGCCTCATTGATTCCCATACGCATCTGATGTACGGCACCGGGGATCGCATGAAAGGTCCGCGGTCCTATGATCATGTCAACGATGAGGACGGGGATGGCTTGATGTTGTTACGCAGCGTGCGCAATGCCTACCAACACTTGTTGAAAGCAGGGGTCACCAGCATGCGGGATCTGGGTGCCCGCAACCGGATCACCTTCGATTTGAAAGAGGGTGCCAGCGCCAATTTGTTCAAAGGCTTCCCCACCCTACATGTTTGTGGTCGCGCGGTAACGATTACGGGAGGCCATTTCCACTTTGGACATGAAGAGTCGGACGGGGAAGCCGAGTGCCGGAAGTCTGTGCGTCGCCTTGTGAAGGAAGGTGCCGACTTCATCAAGATCATGGGATCGGGTGGAGGTACCTATATTACTGACAACCGGCGTGCTTCCTTTACCGTCTCGGAGTTGCGGGCCATCGCAGACGAAGCCCATCGGCACGGTAAAGCTTGTACCGTACACGCCATTGCTACCGAGTCCATTTCAAATGCCGTGGAGGCCGGAATCGACTGCATTGAGCACTATGAGTTTGTAGAAATGAACTACTCGCGCAAGCTGGATCCCGCCATTGCGGAGCAAATGATTGCCAATGATATCTGGCTTAGCCCTACTATTCAGACCGGGTATCGGGGAATGGAGCGAATGCTGAAGGTACAGGAGGAACGGCCGCTGGATGCTGCCGAATCGGAGGCTCTGGTTTATTTGCAATGGAAGCAGGAAGGTCAACTGTATGTGACTGGAGCCCTGCACGAGATGGGAGCTCGCCGTTTTCTTATGGGCACTGATGCCATTTCTGAATTTGGCGACTACGCTGTGGGTCTCCGCCTAATGAACGAATCCGGTATTCCCAATGATGAGGTGTTGCTGGCGGCGACCCGCAACCCGGCCGAAGCTATGGGAATCCTGGATCAGGTCGGGACTCTGGAGGTAGGAAAGACAGCTGATGTTACTGTGGTAAAAGGAGACCCTCTTTCTGACATTAGGGCCATGGAGAATGTGGTGCAAGTCGTAAAGGGAGGTTACGTCTTACCTATGGACAGCCTGGAGTTATTCCCGGAAGGTGATGGTGCAGCCCAACGACCGGCCATACGAAAACCTCCTAATCCCCAGGTTATCCGCTTGCCTCATCATCACCCCCATCCCCATCCACATAGCCACTAGGATTTGGTAGACGCCCCAATTCATTTTGCAGTCAGCATTGCAGGTTAGGATCCCAGGACTCGATGGCGATGGTGGCCGGCGATTGTCTGTTGGCTTCCAGGGTGATTCCTTAAGGAAGTGTCCTGCGTTGACTTAATTGGAGCCACTTGCAGGTATTATACCAACTGGGTATAATTATGCCATTGTCTCCCGGGCCGGTAAGGCAGTCAAGGCCTCCTGGATCCAGCCCCAGCCACACAACTGACGGACCCGGGTCGGATCATCCCGCCA
>DAOUJU010000032.1:0-125053 GCA_034422235.1 Anaerolineales bacterium
CCGGCGCCTGCTCATCCGCTGGGAGAAGAAGCAAGCCAACTATCTGGCTTTGCTGCATCTGGCCTTCGCCTGGATTACCTTCCGGGCGGCCGGGGTTTTCGGATAGGCTCTTAATACTGCAACAGCCCCTGGATTCCAGAATATTATCCCGACAGTGATATTATTGGTATTACTAATCGAACACACAGCGAAGCGTACTCCCCTCCTCAGTTTTTTGCAGAGGGTATGCTATGCGTAAATCCATCCCCTATGTAGGAACGATACTTTACCCAGCCAATGATTAGAGTATTGATGCACATTTCGCTACACCAATTGTTTGCTGAGGATACTTGCATAAGCGCGGTTAAGTAACTTGGTGAATGGAACAGATACATTGCCAGGAAAGCATCAGCCTCGGGTTCCTGTCACGGCTCCTATGAAACCCGGTAGCCCCGGCATCCATCATACCTCACGATGCGACGCCTCTGATTCGCCTGAAGGATGGCCCGTCCTAAGTCTGTTCTCTGGTGCCGGGGGACTTGACCTCGGGTTTCGCCGCGCCGGATTCCTCCCCAGACTGGCCATTGATATAAACCCCGCTGCCATAGCAACGTACCAAAACAACAACTCTGACACGGTTACAGTGAAAATGGACCTGTCCCGTGCCGACCCCACAAACATCGTCAACCTTTGGGAGACTGAAGTCGGAGACGAAAAACCGACTGGGATTATTGGCGGGCCGCCGTGCCAAGGCTTTTCTCCTTCAAACGTACACCAGGAGGATGAGGATCCGAGACGCCAGCTGCTGTTCAATTACCTGGACGTCATAGCCGCTTTCAAAGAGCACTTTGGCATTGGGTTCTTTGTGCTTGAGAATGTTCCTGGCTTGCTCCATAAGCGGCACCGGGACCTCTATGACGCCTTCAGGGAAATGTGTGCCAAGGTTGGGTTTGAGGTCGTGGACACGGCGTTGGACGCGGGCACTTTTGGGATAGCCCAGCACCGCAAACGGCTCGTGGCGGTGGGGATCAACCGGGAGTGCCATCCTGCGGCTAACCTTCAGCTGTCCGAGGGCGACCTACAGCCTCTTAACGTCGACGCCGTACTTGCAGGCTTGCCGGAACCGGTGTTCTGCGCCAGAGGCTTGAGTTCGGATGATATCCCCTATCACCAGAATCATGTGGCAATGGTACCCAAGTCGAAAAAATTCACTGACGGTAGTCTGAAACAGGGATACAGCAAAGGGTTGAGCTTTAAGGTGTTGGCATGGGACGCCCCGAGTTACACAGTGGCCTATGGCCACAACGAAGTGCATGTGCATCCTGGATGTCACCGCCGTCTGTCTATCTATGAAGCCATGCTGCTGCAAGGCTTTCCAGAAGACGGGTACTATCTTGAAGGAAACTTCACGGAGCAGGTCCAATTGGTTTCCGATGCGGTGCCGCCGCCTCTGGGAGAAGGTGTTGCCCAAGCGATCGTGAATGACCTGGGGTACAGGTAAATCAGATAGTTCACCCTCTCGTGTAAGATTCCTCTATGAACTGTGAGAGCAGAAAAGACCAGAACCCACTCACATTAACTGGCATCCCCAAAAACCTCTTCCAGCGCTACTATGCTGACCATGGGCGCACATTCCCCTGGCGCAGGGAGGGTACTGGCCCGTTTGGGATTTTGGTGGCGGAGATCCTGCTGAAGCAGACACACGCTGAAAAAGTCGCCCAGGTGTGGCCTTCCCTGACTGTACGGTATCCTAACGTCGCTGCCCTGGCTGGGGCAGACCCGGACGACCTGTTCAGACTGGTATCCGGGTTGGGCCTCGGGGATCAAAGAACCCGCGCGCTAATCGCCGCTGCCAAGGCCCTGAAGCAGGCGGGCGGTGTCCTACCAGAACAACCCGGCGATCTGATGAAGCTCCCGTATGTCGGCGTGTACACCGCGCACGCAGTCGCTTGTTTTGCCCTTGGCCAGAGACTGCCGATAGTGGATCTCAGCATAGTGCGAGTTTTCTCCAGGATTGCGGGAGTCCAATCCCCCAAAGACATACGGCGGGCCGCGGGGATATGGACTATCGCTTGGACGCTGCTTCCTGATCAGGAGTTCAAGGAACACAATTACGGATTGCTGGACTTTGCGGCCATGGTCTGCAAACCTCGCCTGCCCAAGTGCCATGAATGTCCCATTGTCTTACAGTGCGCCTTCGGTCGGCACGGCGGGTCCAAGGTACGCGAGAGTTAGCCCCGGCGGAAGATCCATTATGGACGCCTATCGGCAATGGAACGACGCGCTGGCTTCACACTTCTTTAGCACCGACATGGCCGGGCGTAATGTGCGCCTGTACGTCAATCAGGATCTCATTGACCAAATGGAACGGGATATGTCGGAGGCAGGTCCTTTTCAGGCCGCCGTAGCCAGGGACCTGTGGTACGCCCAAAAGGTATGCCGACGGGCTTTCCGCGAATTCAGGCGTTGGCGCGACCGCGAATTGCCCTACCCACCGTACATCGGCTACCTGAGCTTCTTCGTGCTCGCCGGGGACATTGACGGCGATTTCGCTCCCCACGCCTACTATCCTCGGCTCTGGGAGCTGTTGGGCCTCGAAGGACGACGTGGGATGATTCCCGGCTTTAACCGGATGCACTATCTCTGGAAGGACTTGGAAGAGTGGTCAGTTTATGATCGGCAGGCAGAACTGGGTGTATTTCAGGCTCACTCAGTCGGGGGGTACGTCCATGTCGGATACCCCCTGTCCCAGTTGCTATTCGTTGAGCAGGAACGGCGGGCCTTTCCGGCCATCTTTTACGACGCGGGCCTGGACCCGACGGAGAACTATCCGGCCGATGAGCTGGCCCGATCTCTACGTCGACCAATCGGACGGCAGAGGCTACGAGCCAGAACATGGAATCTGTTGGCCAACCGCCAAGATGAGGAACTGTACCGTGCCTTGATGGACGCAGTAGCGGAAGAACTTGCGGATTGGGATGGGACAGTTGCACCAACGACTCAAGCTAGCACCACCCCACAGACTGCGCAGTCAATTGCAGGCCTCAGGATTTGTATTGAGCTGGATCGGATATCCGGCACAGTCAGCGCATCCATCCGCTGTAAGATAAACCGCGAATTCCCGGAAAACGGTCTGTCCATTGAAGGCGGGTTAGAAGCAGAAGAGGCAGTGAACGGCTGGTCGCTTCCACTCAGAAATCGGGCAACGGGAGAATTCCTAGATGCCGCCCAGATCGATTGGAACGGCGGGACAACAATGAGAGATAGGACCTTCGGCTGGCGATTGGCACTTCGTGGACGTCCTGTCAGGATTTTCATAAACGGTATCCAAGAAGGCATCAGTGGCCTTGTCGAAACAACCGTGATACCAAGGGGACAGTCTTTTTATCTGTCGTACTCACAAGATATCTGGCCCCAACTGCAACAATGGGCCACTACCAAATGCAATGGGTTCCGGGAAATTGAGGTTTACCAGGGTCTGCCCAGCAACTGGCGGTTGGCTAGTGTTGAATCCACCACCGACGACCAAGTGATCAATGACGCAATCCCGTCACAGTGGTTAACGACCAGGATCCGTCTACGACTACTGGGTGGCATCCGCAATGGAAAGGGCAACAACTATTTCCGTTTCGCGCCGCCTGTGGTAGCGCTGGTCGGTGGCTCACCGGAGGCTGAGATATATTGCAATGACCGCCTTCTGTGTCCAGACGATAGCGGGACTTTCGCTCTCCCATACAATTTAGCCGCGGAGCACAGAATTTCCCTTGAAGCACGGGATGGTACGTCGGTAACCAGACTTGCGCTGTTCCTGACAGGCGACTTCCGTTTGAGACAGTTGGAACCTGACTTCTTTATCGATCCCCGTGGAATCGGCATTTCTAATGGCAGTGATAAACCGTCAATTGCGGGAGCTCATGTCAAGGGTCATAACTATGACCTGGCTGCCACCACCGCTGAACTGTTCGAGGATCTGTCCTATGAAATAGGGGGGTTGCAGGGATTTCTGATCGGCAATAAACCGGGGCAAATTGCGGAATGGCCGGAAGAGCCATTCCCCAATGATTGGATTCCCACTTGGGTGATCAAGAAGAAGGGACGGAAGTTCTCCGCAGTGTACACGGGGAAATTCCTCAGTGCCACCCTCACAGCAGACCATCCCGGCATGCCTACGCCCAAGGCTGTGCGCAACTGGAAAAATATAATTTGGTATCGGCGGAGACGCTTCACTCTGCCGCGGGATCCCCGCGAGCGTACTCTTTGGATACAGCTCCGGGAGTTGGCCTGTCATGTATGACAATGGTGACATACTTTTGTTCGTTCTGTCCGCATGGCGTCAGACACCTTGGCGCGACTTTAAGCGGTGCTTTGACGAGATCCAGCGCAAGAGTGCAACGGCTAGCAGTTACGACGCGGCCCAAACTGCTACCAGCCACCGCTGGCGGGCTCTCCGAGACCTGAGTACACTTGGTCACATCGATCTGCAGCTTGGACCCGGAGACATACGGGTATTCGCTGCCCCTCCGGTGTTGGTCAGGTTACCCACATTAGGCAACCTCAAGGCTGTACTGTGTGGGGCAAGATCCCCAAACTTCCTGGAAGACATCCAGTCTGCATCAGTTGACTCCCGGGTGGAGTTGGTGATCGAATCACAGTCTGACATTAGTCCCTTTGCCCCATCTCGGGTAGAACTGCAGGCAGAAGATGAGATCCTGTTGGAAACGGTAGCGGATGGTGTCGGCATCCGCTACCTAAGTACGCCATCGGCCCGCATACTGGCCCAGGTTTCAGTTTCCCTGCCAGAGTATCTCCAGAGTCTGGAGTGGTCCGATGCACCGGAACTCAATTGGCGGTGCGAGGATTTCGATACTCAGCGGCTCCGCTTCCGCCCACCGGGTGCGACGCGACCGGATCGGCGGCTGAGCCGATACCAAGACCCTGCGACGACCATCTGGCGCTATCACCTTTGGCAAGATGGCCAGTTTGCGGCAGTGGATCTGGACTGGGGACGGTACACCATCCTCGCCATGACTGCGCAGGGCGTGCTGCGATACGAGCCGGAAAACCAGCAGGCTTTCGTGCCGTCTGGAGCTCCGCTGCCGACATTACTGGCCAGAGCATTAGGATTGTGCAATGGCCGCTGTCCCGCTTCAACACCGGGGGTACACCCAAATCCGACAGGACGCTACCGCAAATTCACAGACGTGCCTCCGAGTATCTTCAGGACAGTGGCCGACAAAGTAGAACAGCAGGCGTTCCGCAACAGGTGGAATCAATGAACGTCATCCGCGCATTTGACAAAGTTCGCGACAGTTACATCGATTATGTGAAGACCGCCTTTGGCACCAAGTACCCGGGACTGGAGGCGGAACGGGAACGCCTCCTCCGTCAGCCTGGCACAATCTGCCAGGAACCGTGGATTGAACCTATGCCACGGTTCCGGACGTCAGGCAAGAAGATCCGGGATCTTACGGCCGCAGAGCTGCCAGGCCTTAACCAGGATACGGCTATGGAATTCCGCAACTTGGTGTCTTGCGGTCTAGTCGGCGATTACGAACTCTACCACCACCAAGTTGCCATGCTGGGCAAGGTTCTAGCCGGTGAGCACGCCGTGGTCACTGCAGGAACGGGATCCGGCAAGACCGAAGCCTTCCTGCTACCCCTGTTTGCATACCTCGTCAAAGAATCCGCCGCGTGGCCCTCACCCGGACCAAAGCTCGCGAACCAGGATGACTGGTGGCAACACCGCTGTTGGCCCAAAGGAAGAGCAAAAACCAAGCTGGACAGTCTACGTGTGCCACAGAGAGGCAACGAACACCGTGAGGCTTCAGTGCGTGGCCTTATCCTGTATCCGATGAATGCCCTAGTCGAAGACCAGATGAGCCGACTGCGCCAAGCCCTGGACTCACCTGCCGCCAGAAGCTGGTTTGATCAGAATCGCTCCGGCAACCGCTTCTACTTTGGACGATACAATTCGGCAACACCGCGCCCCGGATACGAATATCGCGCCACTGGAAATCCTGACCGGGCCCAGATTAACAAGCTAGTTGCCACCCTTAAGGAAGTTGAAAGTGCCGCGGACGCTGCGGCAGGACATGCACGCGAAACGGGGAATCCCGAAGTCCGCTACTTCTTTCCCCGCCTGGACGGAGCAGAAATGCGCTCCCGCTGGGATATGCAGGATAACCCGCCAGACATCCTTATCACGAACTTCAGTATGCTGAGCGTGATGCTCATGCGGGAAGCGGACCAAGGCATCTTTGCAAAGACCAGAGACTGGCTGGAAAGGGAAGACAGCGTCTTCCATCTCATCATCGACGAACTCCATCTCCACCGGGGTACCACCGGAACGGAAGTTGCCTACCTCCTTAAACTGTTGCTTCTCAGGTTAGGTCTCGCACCGGACAGTCCGAAACTCCGCGTGCTGGGTTCCAGCGCATCACTGGAACCTGACAACCAAGAAAGCCTGCGTTTCCTCTCCGAATTTTTTGGCTCTAAGTGGAGCAGTTCACAGATAATTCCTGGATACCTAGCTGATGTAGGACACCATGAATTCGGCGACCCCCTTCCTACCCACCCTTTCACCGCCGTTGCCGGAAACAGCAGCCTGGACACAGCCGCAGCAGCAGTGAAGTTCCTGCAGTCAATGGGTGTAGCGCCGACGGGCCCCAACGCTGAATTGGAAGATATTCTGGAGTCGGCTGATTGGCAGGTGAGCGCTCGTTCCTTGGATGCCTGTGCAGAAGAAGGAACTACCCGGGCCACTAGATTGACAGACTTCGGCCGCATACTGTTTGGCCCTGACTGCTCCGCAGAAACCGTGCGCAAGGGGACAGAGGGGCTCTTGGCACTGCGCCAGCTATGTGGGGACAGTGTCCGATTGCCGCGCTTCCGGCTGCACTGGTTCTTCAAGAACATTGAGGGCCTCTGGGCCTGTACCCAACCGGGTTGTGGTTGCGGCCCCGATGCGATGATGGGCGGCAGAACCACAGGTCGGCTCTACACCAATGCGCGCATTCTATGTGACAACCCTCACGAAGCCCACCGTGTGATGGACCTGCTCTATTGTGAGGTTTGTGGGACGACGATGTTCGGCGGCAGTCGATTCACGTTGCCGGACAATCAGGGCTGGGAACTGCTGATCACCGACGCGGACATCGAGGGGCTGCCGGATCGGCAGCCGGCCCGATTCGTTGAGCGGCGCACATATGAAGATTTCGCGGTGTTCTGGCCCTCCGGCGGGGCCATGCTCAATCCTGAATCCCAGCAACAGTGGAGACAACCCCATCCTGATGGCAGTACCCATGGGGCGCAGTGGATGCTGGCCGCCCTGGACCCGGCTACAGGACAAATCAAGCTGGGTGGTACCGGGTCGGTGCCGGGCTACGCCTTTGTGATCCCTGACCCGCCGGAAACAGGAATAGCGGCGCTGCCTGCGCGCTGTCCCCTGTGTGCAGTGGATTACAGGTACCGCCAGTTCCGCCAGTCTCCGATCAGGGGCTTCCGCACCGGTTTTGGCCGCGTAACGCAGATTTTAGCCAAGGAAATGTTCTACCTCTTGCCCGAGGATTCCAAGAAACTGGTGGTATTCTCCGACAGCCGACAAGACGCGGCGGAACTCGCCAACGGCATCGAAAGGTCGCACTATACCGACTTGGTGCGGGAAGCCATGTACGAGGAACTGAGGCAGGCAGCGGTCATCGAACCTCCGTCCGAACTGATGGAAATGGCCAGCATAGACATCAAGGCCGCGGCAGATCTGCCACAGCCCGTACGTCTGTCTTTGGAAAAATCCATCAAAGAGGCCAAAGAGAAACTGGCACAGTTTACGGCCCGCAGGTCCAGTCGCACGGTACCCCTGAGGCTTCTTTTTGAAGGCGAGGATCCGGAACAAGAAACAGGTGCCTTAATCCAGAGATTAAAGGACCTCGGTGTCAATCCGGCTGGCCAGGATATACTCTTCCAAGAATTTAACTACGATGGCGCTTACCGCAGATGGACAACCCTTTTCGATTTCAGCAACCCGGGCGGAGGCTGGAACCTGAATCTTTCACCAGGGGGAAAAGACCGGGGCCGCACCAAGCTAAGGGACAAGATCACCAGTGAGATTTGTGGAGTACTGTTCTCCAGGTCATATTTCGGATTTGAAGCGAGCGGCCTAGGATACGCCATGCTGGAACTCCCGGTCAGCGAAGTCCGGCACCTGGCCAATGACTGTGGGCTGGACGAGAGCCAGCTCACCAGCATACTCAACGGGACTCTGCGCATGCTCGGCGACTATTATCGCTATCGGCAGGTAGACCCCGGAGCCTACCCAAACCATCACTGGCCCGACTGGAATTCGGCCCGGGCGGGCCTGCGCAACTTTGTCAGGAAGTGTGCCGATACTCACGGTGTCGCCGAGGGCAAATTGCTGGAAGTCGTTTGGGAGGCTGTATGCAACCGTGGCGGGCATACCTACTTCATAATAGATCCTAGGCATTTGCAGGTTCGTATCGCACTCCCAGACGACCCAGTTTGGCATTGTCCCGGGTGCCGACGACCGCACCTGTACAATCCCGGTGTCTGTACCAGCGGGTTTTGCCAGCGCAATCTTCTAGGCACACCTGACAGTACTTGCAGTGACCTGTACAGTCGCAATTACTATGCAAGAGAGGCAGCGGAACGACGACAGCCCATACGCCTGCACGCCGAGGAACTCACGGCACAGACCGACGACCAACTTGAGCGTCAGAGGTTGTTCCGAGACATTACGGTGGACCTGAAGGGTGATGCACACCGACCAATGGTGCCGTCGGTTGACGCCATCGACCTGCTGAGTGTGACCACCACGATGGAGGTGGGCGTTGACATAGGAAGTCTGCAAAGTGTCATACAGGGCAATATGCCACCACAGCGCTTCAACTATCAGCAGAGAGCGGGGCGAGCGGGACGACGCGGTCAGCCCTTCGCGACCGTACTTACTATCTGCCGTGGCCGGAGCCATGATGAGTTTTACTACCAGAACCCGGGTCGTATTACAGGTGACCCACCCCCGCCGCCATTCCTGTCCATTGGCCGCCGCGAAATCGCGCAGAGGTTAATGGCAAAGGAGTGCCTACGTCAAGCCTTCCTCGCTACTGGGGTCGAGAGGACGGAAAGCCCCCGTCCCCCGGACAGCCATGGCGAATTCGGTCTGGCGTCTAAGTGGCAGGACAATCAGAACCGACGGGAGGCAGTCAGATATTGGCTCAGTCAGTCTGGAGCAGTGGAGGAAATCGCACATGCCCTATGCGCTGGCCTAGGGGACGTGATGACGCCGGACATGCTGGTGGATTATGCGCGTCTGAGACTGTACCCGGAAATAGAAGCTGCCTGCGCCAATCCAGAAATTACCAGCGAGGGACTGGCAGAAAGACTGGCAGAACACGCTGTACTGCCGATGTATGGGATGCCATCTCGTGTAAGGCACCTCTATCACGGGCTACGCCACCAAGGAGCCCTCACCATTGATCGTGATCTTGATTTGGCCATTACTGAATTCGCTCCCGGCTCCCAGCGCACCAAAGACAAGCGCATCCATCAGGCTATCGGGTTCACCGCACCATTGTTGCGTGTTGGTAACCAATGGCGCTCCAGCTCACCGGAACCGTTGCCAGCACGGCGTTGGATGTCTCGCTGTGAGCAATGTCATTGCACAGCAACTCATGACAATAGACCAGCAGACACACACTGCCCCCAGTGCGGTTGCACAACGGAAGATACACCTGCCTTCCGTACATTCCAGTTCGCGGTGCCGCTGGGGTTCCGTACTAGTCTGGGGCCCGGTGACGACGCCCAGGAGGATATCGAATTCCTGACGGCGGGTGTTGCTACAGTCGCTGAATCAGATCCGCAGCCCTGCCAACATGTAGTGGGTACCAACAGCGCAACCGCATTTTCCAATTCAGGCCGGGTGTACCGGGTGAATAACCGCAACGGGCATCTGTTTCGTGGTATGGTCGGCACTGTACATAGAGGAACTAATCGCCACCAGCAGTTGGGAAACCAGTGGATTGATCAACGGTTCCAGCAAGCCGACAAACTACAATTTGCCTCTACAACGGAGGAGGAATCCATCGCGATTGTAGCACCCAAGACCACGGATGTACTACGTATCCAACCAGCATCTGTTCCATTTGGCCTACGGCTTGACCCTGTGGGTGCACCAGGGGTAGGAGCTAGAGCAGCGTACTTTTCTGCCGCTTTCATCCTGAAGGCGGTTGCTGCCGGGCTGCTTGATATTGACCCCGATGAGTTCGACATCAGCAACGTACGTCAGGTGGAACTTGAAAAGGGAATGAAAGGCGGGGAAATCATCATCAGTGACCATCTGGAAAATGGAGCCGGTTTCACTGTGTGGGTCAATGATAATTGGCCAGACCTGTTGTCGTTGGCCACAGGCATCGATGGTAAATGCAACACCTTCATCAGTGCCATGTTTGCGCATCCCCACCGTGTAGATTGTGATTCGTCCTGTTACAGTTGCCTCCGCAATTACCGGAACATGGCTTACCATAGCCTGCTGGACTGGCGGTTGGGAATTTCAGTACTTCACGCAATACAATCGGCAGGATTCCGTTGTGGATTGGACGGGGATTTCACCTCACCTGACTTGGATGGCTGGGTGGATCAGGCTACGAAACTGAGAGACTCGTTCTGTACCTCGTTTCCTGTGCGGCAACGTCAGTTCGGCCAGTTGCCCGGCCTGGAAATAGGAACCCGACAAGTGCTGGTAATCCATCCGCTTTGGGACGTGTTACATCCAGACGGGATTCTGGCCGAGGCCCTGGCTGCCTGTGGTCAGGCAGTCCCAGGAACTCTGGATACTTTCAATCTTCTGAGGCGTCCCGCTTGGGCCTACCAGGAATTGGGACAGTCAATCTGAATTTACCCAACATCGGCCTCGCTTTTCTCAAGTCCTTGCACCACATCTCGCCGACCAGGTTCGTCAGTATATCAGAGAGTAGCCTCAAGGCAGTTTGGGCAGGGAATTCAAACAGGGCAATCGCACCGTAAGAGTTCCACGATGGCCAAGGGGTACAATGAGCGTCTACCGTTCCCCGTCTTCACGGATTCACTCCCATGACCGCTCATGTTGCGATGCCAATCGGCTGGCGGGGATGAGGCCTATCTCCTGCAGGTGTGAGCTCAATAGCCACACATTCATGATGCAATTGCCCTGGGAATTCAAAGTCTCCATAGTTGCAGGCATCGCAGTGAATTCGGGTCGGCACAGTGTCGCACTAATTGTCAGCTGAAGACAGACAGGATTTACATACCAAAGGATCAACAATGACTGCAAACTTAGGCTGCAGTCATGTTTTGAGCCTTTGATGAGTCAGTGCTACTGGGGGTACTCACAGCATGCTGAGTGACTAAGTTTGGGTTGAGTCGGTGTCCCAATCCTAAACGATCTGAAAGGAACAGATGTCCCCTCCGTATGTCTTCCGGAGGATCCAGCAATTCAGCCCGCCAAGTAACCTCACCCCAGGCATATTCCAATATCCTGAACCCCGCAACACACGCGGCAACATGCCCACTGGCCACAGTTGCTAAAGGTCCAGAAGGATTGTGCGGTGCAAACCCCACACCTGCCGCAGTCGCCATCTCCCCAATCGCCAGTGTTTCCTGTACACCCCCTGCATGTTTGACATCCGGCATCAGCACATCCGCCGCACCTGCCACCATCACCTGATGAAATGCCTCAGCACCAAACAGGCTCTCTGCCGTCGCTAAAGGCTGCTGGATTTGCGACCGGATAGCCGACAATCCACCCGTATCCTGCACACTGACCGGTTCTTCAAACCAGAACAGATCGAATTCTTCCAGGGCCCTGGCAACCGCCAAGGCTTCCTTGACATCAAAGCGGGAATGACAATCAACAGCCACTTCCACATCACCGCCCACAGCATCCCGTACTGCTCGTACCCGTTCAATTCCCGGTTGCCACGCGGCATTCTGCCCAGATCTGCGTCGATCAGAAGCCACCACTTCATCGAAAGGAGCCAGCTTGATGGCCGTGAATCCCTCATCCACGGCGGCAGCGGCAGCCTGGGCAAATGATGCCGGAGTTCTCTCCACCACATGGCGATTGATATTGGCATAAAGACGCAGGCTGTCACGAAGGGCTCCGCCCAGCAGCTGGTAGAGAGGCACACCCAGAACCTGTCCACGGATATCCTGACACGCCTGTTCCACTGCACTCCAGGCTGTACCACCCACGCCTCCCATCCGCTGGCGTTTCATGAGTTGCCGCAAAGAGGAAATGTTGGTGGGATCCGTTCCGATCAACATCTCCTCAATGGTGGCCACCGCCCGATACAGCAAAGCGTCGTTGCTGCTGTGACTCGCTTCCCCCAGGCCTGTGACTCCTTCATCAGTTTCGACCTGAAGGAAAATCCAGTCGCCCCTGTGATTTACATGAACTCCAACAGGCGTGATTCCCGTGATTTTCATGACAAATTAGCGATTGAACTGAAGGGCGCGGCCAGGATAGACACCCGCCTGTCTTTCCACAAGGGCCCTGTCGGCAATTACAGGCTGGCCATTGACCCACATATGGTCCACTCCCGTGGCCATGATAGCCGGTTCGGCAAAACTGTTCTGCTCCCGGAAATCTGCCGGATCGATTATCACTACATCTGCATACTTGCCTTCGGTTAATTGGCCACGGTCCTTGAGACCAAATCGCTCAGCCGTCTTGCCGGACATCTTGCGCACCGCTTCCGGTAGCGACAGAACTCCATTTTGCACGTAGGTATCGAGAATTCGCGGGATACTTCCGTACTGCCGGGGATGTACATGGGCATCGGGGTGATAGATGCCATCGGTACCCAGCACGAAACAGGGATGACGAATGAAATCTTCGACCAGTCTGTCATCCCCGAGGTGAAATACCAGTAGCACTGCCAGTTTCTCCTCGATCAGGAAATCGCACAACGCGGGACCAGCTGTCTTGTGACTGGCGTCTACATATTCCTGCAATGTGGCACCTTGCCATTTCGAATTGGCCTTGCTGGGGACCCAGGCGATGGTGGTATGGGGCAAATCAATGGTGGTGCCAGCCGCATGGTCTACACTGCTCCTTAGCCTTGGGTCGTTCAGTGCCTGTAAGGCATGTAGCGGCCCCTCATGGAAGGCCTCCAACGGCATCAGGTAATTGAGCATGGTGGAACCGGGCAGGTAGGGATATATGTCGAAAGAAAAATCGACTTCGTGGACGGCTTCCTGGTCAACATAGTTCAGGATTGCTTCCCGTTCCTCCTCACTGGTCCCCTTGAGATGAGAAATGTGTACCTTGGCTCCGGATTCGCGGCCGATTCGAACTGCTTCCTGAACCCCTGCCAGAGTTCCCTTTTTGTACCGCACATGTGTTGCATAGAGGCCACCCCAAGATTCCAGCACGGAGCAGGCCTCTATCAGTTCCTGGGTTGAAGCAAAGCACTGGGCTATGTAGTCCAGTCCAGAGGACAGTCCACAGGCTCCCTGCTCCATGCCCACCTGGATTCGATTCTGGATTTCTCTCATCTGGTAGTCGTCAGGAGCTCTGCCACTCCAGCCACAAGAGAGAACACGTACATTGGCATAGGGGATTTCCGTCAATACATTCTGGGCATTACGGCCATCCAGCAATGCCAGGTAATCGGCAAGCGATTCCCAGCCCGTATAGTCCTCCTGTTGCAGGGCATTCAAGCCCTGCATGTAATAAATCCACTCATGTGCATTGTCAACCGACACCGGCGCGTAGGATATGCCGTCGGACATGATGATTTCTGTACTGAAGCCCTGGCGGAGCTTGCTCTCAATCAGGGGTGTCTTGAGCAACCAACCATCCATATGGGTGTGCACATCGATGAAACCCGGTGTAATCCACTTCCCCTGGGCATCAATCACCTGCTGATCGGCATCGGCAGATATGTCCCCTATCTTGACGATACGGTCTCCCGTGATAGCCAGGTCCGTCTGATATTCCGGCCTGCCCGTACCGTCTATCAGCGTACCTCCCTGAATCACATAGTCGTACATTGCGCAACCTCCACAATAGGCAACATGCCTCTGAATACGAGGGACTTCAAACAGGAACAGTACGGTGCCAGGCTGTCAATTTGTAGCCGTGTGGGAGAAAGTCAGGACTCCCCGGGCTACTTCCCCGGCCACCATATCATCAAAAGCGGTTTGCACGTCCTGATAGGGATAGATCTTGGATACCAGCTTGTCCAGATCCAGTAAACCCTCTCCATACATGCGCAGTATCCGGGGAATGTCCCGATACGGAGCGCTGGAACCTACAAAGGATCCCAGGAGGCGCCTGTTCATGGCCACCAGTTGGGCGGGAGAAATAGCGATATCTTCCCGGAACGCGTGCATGCCCACGACTACCACAGTGCCACCCGGCCTGACGGCTTGCAGGGCGGCATTCATCGTGGCGGCCCCGACGGTGTCAATGATGTATTCAGGACCACCTTGGGTAAGTTCCTTCAAACCTTCCGCGACATCGGTTTCGGATGAATTCAGGGTGAGATCTGCCCCTAGGCTATGGGCGAATTCCAGCTTGGAAGGTTCCAGATCCACACCTATGACAGGGCTGCAACCCGCAATCTTGGCGCCCAGGATCGCGCTGAGACCTACACCCCCGCAGCCAATAACAGCCAGTGGTCTCCCGGGTCTGGCCTCGGCCGTATTCCAGACGGCTCCCATGCCAGTTATGACGGCACACCCCACGATGGCGCTGGTAGTCATGGGGATCTCTTGCGGACACGGGATCACATTCTTCTCGTGGGTAACCATGTACTCGGACATGGTGGCCACACCCAGATGATGCTTCAGGGGACTTCCGTCCTGTGCGGTAATGCGGGACTCAAGGTTAGGCAGCAGCCCCTGGAGTATGGTCTTCGGGAAAGTCTCACACAGATGGGGACGACCCTCCAGGCAAGTAAAGCAGAGATTGCAGGCGGGTAGCCAGTTGTACACCACGTGATCCCCGGTTTTCACCTGTGTTACGTCTTCTCCGGTTTCCACGACGACCCCTGCTCCCTCATGCCCCAGTACCAAGGGAGGACGGACCCGCAGCTGCCCCTTGAGGGTATGCAGATCCGAATGACATACCCCCGCGGCATGATTCTGGATCAGTACTTCGTTTTTTCCAGGAGGTGCCAGCGTAATGGACTGAATTTCGAGGGTATCGACCTGGGGAACTACCACCGCCTTGACTTGCATACCTGTTCTCCGCTTTCAGTTTCCGTTCATATCGACTGGATCACTGCCTATGGTCTGACTTCTACTTGCAGGCCATGGGGGCCTACCGTACTATTTCTCCGAGACCACAATGCCTGTGAGCAGGAACTTCTGGCCTACAAAAAACAGCAGGACAGGAGGCAGGGCGGCACCAATGGAGACGGCCATGATCAGATGCCAGGGACTGGAGCCGTAGGTGGAACGGAAGGTAGCGAGTCCCAGCGGAATGGTGTACTTGTCGTTGTCATGCAAAAAAATCAGCGGTTGCAGGAGTTCCTGCCACGAGTTCTGGAAAATCAGAATGGCTGAGGCCGCAATGACTGGCATTGAAAGGGGCAACATCATACGCCAATAGATACCCAAATAGCTGCAACCATCCAGACGTGCTGCTTCTGACAGATCATCCGGGATGGACCGGAAGAATTGCCGGAACAGGAAAATGAAGAAAGCACCACCATCAAAATGGGGAATGATGAGAGGAAGGTAGGTATCAATCCATCCCAGTCGCTGAAAGATGATGTACTGGGGAATCATGGTCACCGTGTAGGGAAGCATCAGTGTCGACAGAACCAGGATAAACAGCACGTTTTTGCCGGGAGCCTGCATACGGGCGAACGCATAACCTGCCAGAGAGGCGGCCAGTACCTGTCCAAACACCCGAATAGCGGCAATCTGGGTAGAGTTCAGGAAATAGCGGCCAAAGGGGAGAAAGGCAAAGCCTTCGTAGAAATTGGAGAAGACCCACGGATTCGGCATCAGTTCCGGCGGGAACCGCATGATTTGTTCCAGGCGCGAAAAAGCGGCCGAGAACATCCAGACCGTCGGCATCAATACCCAAAGGAGACCGGGCAAGAGCAGGAGCAGGGCAATTCCCTTGTAGAGTCGGGCGCGCGTGCGGCGCCCCATACGCTGGCGGGCCGGGGCTTGGGCGGTAACGGCCACGGTCAGACGCCTCCGGTATAGTGCACCCAGCGACCCGATGTACGCAAGGCGATCACCGTCATGATGAGAATCAGGACAAACAGGATCCAGGCCTGGGCAGAGGCGAGCCCCAGCTTGAAGAAACTGAACGCATTTTCATATACGTACAAATTGTAGAAATAGGACCCATAATTGGGTCCTCCCTGCGTCAGCACATAGATCCGGGTGAAGACCTGCAGGGACAGAATCATGGCGATCATCAGGTTGTAGAGTATCACGGGGCTGATCATGGGAATGGTGACGTGCCAGAACCGGCCCCACAGACTGGCGCCGTCCAGTTCCGATGCTTCATACAGTTCGGTAGGCACATTCTGCAAAGCCGCCAGGAAAATGATGACGCCTCCCCCCAGGCCCCACAAGCCGGAGATGATGACGGCCGACATGACCCAGCGTTCGCTCCCCAGCCAATTGGGACCGCGTATGCCGGCGATCTTGAAGAGAAAGAAGTTGAGCAGCCCGAAGTCCACATTGAATAGCCAGATCCAGACAAGACCTGTCACCACGGTCGGCAATATGGAAGGCAGATAATATACGGTCCGGATAGTCCCCATGGAGGGCACGCGCACATTCAGCAGCAGAGCCAGAATCAGGGAAAAGGCTAACTGCAGGGGCACAAACACCACGGTGTAGGTCAAAGTTACCCGCAATGACTTCCAGAAAATCTGATCATCCAGCAGGAAGCGGAAATTACGCAGCCCTACGAAATCCGGGGGCTGGATGGCGTTGTATTTGGTAAAACCGAGGACCAGTGAGGCCAGAATGGGAATCGCTGTGAAGGCCAGGAAACCCAGTATCCACGGCAGGAGAAACGCGTAGAAATTCAGCGCTTCGCGCCAGCGGAGGGAGAGTCCTCGCTTCGTCCCTCCGCTGGCCCCTGAAGTAACAGTTCTTAGCATGGTCGCTGAATGACCAGATACACCATTAGGACTTGGATTCAATTACACTGGCAAACTGCGCCTGGATATTTTGCAACCCCTCTGCCACACTGACTTCGGCATTCCAGATAGGCGCGATGGTCTGATTGAAAGTCCGATTCCACTCTGGATAGCTATCCAGAGTCTTGCCCGGTGTGACATACCCGTAATTGAAGGCATCCAGCATGGCAGTTTCCGCATCTTCACGACTCAGCGCGAAGTTCGGAATGTTCATAAGGCTATCAAAGTAAATGGGATAGTTATTGCGGTTAGCCGGGAAGAAACCCGTGATCTTGGCGTACAGTTCCGCCCCCTTGTCGACCGCCAGGTATTTCAAAAATGTGAAGCCTGCCTCCTGTTCGGAGGCCCCTTTGCCCAACATCCAGGAGTCATTGAACAGGGGCGAAGTATTGACTTCGGCGGGTCCATAGGGAAATGCCCCGATGCCCCAGCGCCACGAAGGCTCAACCGCTGCAAAATTGGTAACTGACCAGGCCCCATTAATGGCCATGCCAATCCGGCCACTCATCATGGGCCAGCCTACCAACTGCTGGATGGCATCCGTATCGGAGGGGCGTGGCGACACCCGGGTGTCGCCATAAATGCTGTCATATACCCAACCGATGAAAGTATTCATGGTGTCGGAATCGTAGAAAGTTTCGGTTACGATCCCGTCCTTGTAGGCTTGGGTGTGTTCCGGCCCTCCCACATCATTGAAGGGGTCCGCGCCCCACAGCCATTCAAACACACCCAACTGTCCCGTGCCGAACATCATGCCGTATTGGGCTTTGGTGGGGTCATCCATATCCTTGGCCGCCGCGACGGCGGACTCAAGCATTGCCTCGGTAGTCCAGGAGGTATCCGCCCAGTCTATGGGTGGTACGCGGGCCCCCATTTCCTCCAGCAAATCCAGGTTGTAATAGACAATGGTAGGCAGGTGGGCCAATGGCAAAGCCCAAAGTTGTCCCTGACGCGTTACGGCATCCAACGCGGCCTGTTCGATCACTGACAGATCCACATTGTTTTCCGAAACCAATTCATCCAGCGCCACGATGGCATCATTGGCGTAAAAGGTGGGGAATCCGGCGGCATAGTTCGCCGAGATCTCCGGTGGGTCGCCAGCAGCATAGAGGGCCAGCAACTTGGCATTATAGTCACCCCAGGGCACACCGATGGTTTCCACGGCGATGGACGAATCTACTGAGGCAAAATCGGCAATCGCTTCATCTGTCCATTCCTGGATCTTGATACCAATGTCTGACCGAATGAGATAGGTGATTTCCGTTTGCGCCATATCACCACTACCCGCCTCAGGCATCTCCACCGAAGGTTCGGCGGGGACGCATGCAGCCAGAGCCGCACCGGCGAGGACAAAAGTGCCTGTCTTGAGGAAATGTCGTCTCGTCAACTGGGTCATGATTCGTCTCCTGGTCAACTATTATGGTGCGCCGGGTTGCCAGCACATCAATTGAGGAATTAGGGAATAACAGAATATTAACATGCCAAAGTAATCATGCCCTGAAATGCCTTGTCAGAATTGGTCTCAGCTCGACTTTGTACAAAGTCGAGCTGAGAAAAGCTAGCCCCAGGCTGTGCCGGACCTAGCTCTGGGAGGGGACTATGGTATCTGACCGGGTTGCACCCATTTTCGCAACACGAAACAGGGGGTAACGGAAATTCACAGGCCAGGAACTAACGGGACCCGATGCAGGATATTCCATGGCATCACGCAGGGATAGACAAATGCCCTTCCAACCGTTGTGGCCCGGAGCTGAACCGAAACAGACGGCGGGGCCGCAATCGGCCGGGCTGGGTAGCGGTGGCCCTGGAGAATACAACCTTGTCACCTGTCACCAAAGTTGAATTCACAGCCTCCAATTCCCTGTGGGACCTGGTGAGATTGCCAGAGGGTGAGTGATGGGCACACGGGACCTGTCCGTGCACACCAATCCGCCGCCATCGGAATAAGCAGAAAGGTTCAGGTTGGCTCGGTTCGCCCCCTGCCTATCCGCAAATCCAGGGTTTCCGGCAATTCCGTTTCAGGGGGCAGATGCGGCAGCAACCATGGCCGCCAATGGGCTGGATTCCTGTCCACCTCCAGCATTGCGGTAATGGCTGGCCAATCCTCAGCCGGCAATGTTCGCCACTGAGCGGCAATGAAATCGCGCAGGGAATCGCTCAGGACTCCAGCCAGACTGTCCAGCAAGAGCAACTTCTGTCTTTGTTCTCCCCGTTGTTCCCCTCGTCGTTCTCCTCGCTGTTCTCCCCGCTGTTCTCCCCGTTGTTCTCCCTCCCATGCCAAAAGCCCTCGGTGATCGCTCCATGTTTGGCGATCGGCATCCCAAAGCTCCAGGCAATGTTCCCTGGTCTGGGCATCCCGTTGCATGCGTATAGGCATACCCAGTACGTCGCTGGTATAGCCCTGGCTGGGGTCCTGGGGATCCCGTAAGGGACGTTCTTCATAAACACGGCGATCCGGATCAAGCACATACCCCCAGAAAATGGGTTCGCCAGGGTCCTGGCGATACAGGCGCTGGGGATCGTACAGCCAGTATTCCTGCACCCCCATTTGCAGGTATACCCGTTTCTTGTCTGAAACATCCTGGCGCCAGGTGTTGGATGACAGGATTTCTAATACCAGCACAGGGGGTGGACCCTCACCGTACCGGTATTCGGTATGGGTTTCACCAGGAGACGGCGTGGGCCAGAGAGCCAGATCTGGAGCCAATTCCCCTGATTGCTCGTAGCGGGTGCCTCGCACAATATCAGCGGGAATGTCCCGGATTTTCTGTTCGGAACTGATATGCCAGGAGGGATGCGGCAGACGGGACGCGAGACTTTCGGGTGCCTGCCGGTTGGCCTGCTTGTGGTACTGGGTATCCATCATGGTGACCCCTTCCACCAGATACTCGGGATCATCCGTGGTGTCGAGACCGTAGTGGAATTGCCGCTGATAAGGGTAATGGGGGTTGTAGTGAGGCAATTCATGCAAGGCCATCAACCATTCGGCTTCTTCTGGACGGTCGGTGACCTGTGTGCCTGCTTCCTGGTGATTGGTGACCGCATCAGCCTGATGGCGTTCCCGGTGGGAAGAGCGGGCCTCGGCTGGGTCATTGACTGTTCCAGTGCTGGGAGCCGCCGTGGTAGAGGTTGAGGGTAACAAGGTTTGGGATTTGGTTGTACCAAGGGAATTCATGCTGGGCAAGACTTCCGTTTCCAAGTACGTATGAGTGCATTTTTTGTTCGCTGTGGATAGGGTACCACATTGCGCAGTCTCCAGTACAGGGGATATGACCGGCGGGCAGTGGACTTTGGCAAGACTCTGGTCAACGGATCAAGAGACTGGCCTCGCGGACGGGCATGGTTATCTGTCCAGGGCCATGACCGAGAAGGGGCTAATATTCTTACGGCTGATGTGGAATTAAATGGTTGACCATCAAGGGGAAAACCTCGCAGAATGAAGGTAGTAATTCACCATTCGGAGGTTTTCCCCATGGTCCGTATACCCTTGGTGGATCTAGCGACAATTGGCTATGTTTTGGTCGACGACGGGTATCAGGCACACGGCGTGTCTCTCTTGCGGGGCAAAGTGGGGGCCCAGCCGGTAGTCAGTGACCGTGAAGTCCTCACTCGCCTGCGCCTGATGGATTACCGGCCCGACCCGGTGAGCGGCAATTCCTGGACTTTAGCCGCGCCACCTACCTGGCCCTCTTGCCGCAACTGCTGGACCAGCGTCAGTGCAATCGCCGTGCGCGCGGCTTGCGTCTCCTTGTAGACGAGTGGCGGCGTCACTGGGGGGTACGTCTGGGTGCCACCTTCGCCACCCAGTTCCGCCTGGCTGCCCAGCCCGTGCCTGTAGTCGGCTACAAGCGCAGCCAGAAACACAGGGATTGGGCGGGTTCGGCCTCCTATGGTGTGGGCCCCAGGCGGCATAGGAAGGACTGCGGCTACCAGCTGGTCCTGTTGTCGCCCTGGGAAGGCTTCCCGGTCGTCTAGGACCTGGTGCCCGCGCATACCGAGGAGCGCGTGGCGGCCGAGACGGTGCTGTCGGTCTGGTGGCACGGTGATATTTTCGGGGCCAAGGGCTTCCTGGGCAAGGACTGGCCACCGCGGCCATATGATCTGCAGGGCCATCATATCTGGCCCCCGAAGAGAACCCATCAACACCGCTCGCACGACCCCGCATGGGACCGCGGGCTCAGGTGGCAGCGGGACCGCATGGAAGAGGGCTGCCACGAAGGGCCGAACACAGGGCGCCATCGGGAACGCCGGCGCCGTAAAACGGTCACCGGCTTGGCTACCCCTGTCATCGCGCCCATGGCTCGCCATACGCTCACACTCTTCTTGCGTTGCTTCTTGGGCTTGGATGTCCAGACTTTCACAGCTGTTTCAGCGATTTAATTCCACATCAGCCGTGTCTTGGTTGATCCGATACCAGTCCAGTATTCATTCCTCAGGCCTGAGACAGGTGGAGCTTACGGGTGCAGACAGGCCTGCACGGGGTTGCAGCATCAGGAACTCGCCAGGTCGCCCTGCTCCAGTTTCTATAGCTCCATGCCCGGGAATTGGGCTTTCCCTTCCTCTCCATCCTGCCCTGCGTCAAGAAATCCGCATGGTCCCACCGACAGGATTTGGGCCTGTGGGACATCCGGCCGAATGATACAATGTGGTCATCGGCATGAAGGGACGGGTGCTGGGCATAGCACCGCAACGAATGGATTCCGGAACCAACGATTTTCTCCGGCTACGGCAGGACAATCTCCTGTATGTGGACAAGACGACCCAGATCACCGAATTTCTTCAGGCCACCCGTTACCAGTTGTATACCCCGCCCTCGCCGTTTTGGCAAGAACCTGTTGCTTTCCACCATTGAGGCCGTCTACAGTGGCAACAAAAGTCTGTTCGGCGGCGATGGTTCACGGCCTGCCTTGGCCACTTCCCGTGAGGGAGTTTGGGAATGGCCGGACCACCCGGTATTGCGGTTGGACATGCTGGAAGTGGGCCGGACGGCCGCCAGCATGGAACGGGCCCTGAACGGTATGCTGGCGACCGCCGCCAAAGTGAATATGCGGGGCACGTACGATCACGACCCGGAATCCCCCGACCGAATTCCTGGTGGAACTGGTGTTGGCCTTGTATCGGCGGCACTCTGCCCCGGAGGGAACGGGCGGTGTTGTTATCCTGGTGGACGAGTACGACTCTCCTATCCTCAACCGAATGCATTGACCTGGTGAGGCGGCGTCCCGGGAAGTCCTGGCGGACTTTTTTGCGTTATTCAAGACCCTGAACCCTTACGTGGAGAGGCTGGTTATGACCGGCGTGACCCGATTCGCCAAGTCGGGTTTTGGTTCGCGCTCAATCAGGTGCAGGATCAGACCGCCAACCCCGATTTCCATGACCTGACCGGTTTCACAGACGAGGAACTGGATGATCTGTGGGAACTGGTGGGAAGGCACTTGACTCCCCGTATCCCCGTTGATGGTTGGCCTCCCCTCTCCCGAGAGCCGTGACGTGACTGGTACAACGGGTACCGCTTTTCGCCACGGGCGGCCTGTCCCCTATACAATCCGTTTGTCATCATGGCCAGTCTGGAAGACCATCCTCGTTCAGGTCCTGACCAGCAGGCAGAATCCTGAACAGGGCAGGCAGGACGAAAGGGCAATCGGTACAGGACGGGTACCAGATGCATTTCTGATCAAATACCACCATGGCATTTCAGGTGTGTCCCCATGTACTGCCAGGCATTGGCCGGACCCGTTGTCAGGTCCCTGTGCCATCTCGGAACCCAGGCAGACGAGCCATTGCTCCTGGTACAGGAATTCCAGAGGAACAACGGCTCTGGAATTCCAGAGCCGTTGTGAGGGAAATGCGCTGAATTGCGCTCAATATTCGTTTTGGCAGGTTTCACATCGGACGCCTGACGGTACCGCCAGGTGATGGGCTGAACCGTAAAGCTCGCAAGTCCACGGACCGCACCGCCTCCGTCAAACCTGTTTTGTAAGTATTGTGACTCTGCGTGCAAGTTCAGTGGCAGAGATGTCTCAATTCTGTGCCAATGCCCCAATAGGTACCCAATTCGTGTACCAAAGGCAGGGCGGCCGTTGGGAGATTCAAGGGGCTCTCGCCCATCGCGGAGCCCCTTGCCGGAATGGACATTCCTGTCCCTTGGGTGCCGGCGTAAAATCTCTGGTTCAGGCACCTGCGTAAGTAACCTTGCCCGTTCCTTCCCCCTTGAGGCGGGTTCCGGATCCGATCAGCATATTGCCGAATCGATTGCGCAGGCCAGCCATACGCTGTCTAAGGGTCACCTGACCGATCCCGCGAAAACGATAGGCCCGTTCCGCGTTGTGGATCTTTTCCTGGTAGATTTCACGCGCGATAAACACTTCCAACATGGTCATGATCGCCTCCATCTGCGAAATGCCCCTGACTAACGGAGAAAGTTTCGCACCTCAAGGTAGCAAGCCTGTTTCAGCCCTGTGGCAGTCTGGTATCAATTGGGAACCACGCCCTTTCCCGGGAGCCATACCGGGGTGATCCAAGCGTTACCGTTGGGTACCACCGGCACCAGGTGTCTGCCTCATCTATCAGGAGACTGGGAATGGAATTCCCAGGGCCAACATGGCGTGCCCTGCCTGGTCTTGCGGACAAGCTTTAGCGCAAACTCATGCCCATGATCACTTCAAGGAGCATCACGTACAGGAATGGGAACCGCATGAAAGCGATAGCCAACTCCTGGGATGTTCTCAATGAAATGGGGAGAATCGTGGCTGGGTTCTATCTTGCGCCGCAGGCGACTGACCAAGCCGCGCACCAATTCGCGGTCTCCCCCATCGTGGTAGCCCCATACACGATCCGCGATGGCCTCGGTCGGCACCACGGTTTCCTGATTGGACATCAGCAAGTAAAGCAGGCGGAATTCCAGATGGGTTAGCCGTACCGGCTGCTGCCCCCTAAGGGTTATCGTGCGATCCGAGGTATCCAGGACTATGGCATCCAATTCCATTTTGTTCAGAATGGTGGAAGGGACAGACGCGGAGATGCGGGACAGTACCTTGACGTAGTTGGACAACAAGCGCAGGGAAACAGGCCGATCCAACATGAGATCTACACCGTTCTCTAACAAAAGACATTCCTGTGTATCAGGCAATGGTTCGTTAATGACCAGGATCGGAGCCTGGGTCTGCTCTCGGATAAGATGCACGTCAGACAGGGAAATCTCTTCCCTGTTTGACCATGCCAGTACAATGATGTCAGCTGGATCTTCCTGCCATGTATTCATCCGGGCCACGAAGTCCAGCACCGGGGTGGCCGTAAGGCCGAATTCTCTCAAAGCCACACTGATGATGCGGCCTTCCGCCGGATCGTCGGCAAACACTTCAACTCTCATCGCATTCAGGGACCAAACCTCTTGGAAACAATGCAATTCTGCCCATCAGTATAAGGAAAAGTTGGCCATTCTAACAGAGATTGGCTCAATTGGATCCAAGTTTGGGAAAAGAGGAAAGACCACTATGGCAACTGAACGAATTGTAGTAGTGGGTTCCGGCGCCTTTGGCATGTCCGCGGGCCGGGAACTGGCCCACCGGGGTTATGAGATCGTCATGGTAGATCCGACCGGTCCTACACCCCATTCCCAGGCTTCCTCCCGTGACATCAGCAAAGTAGTACGTTCAGAATACGATGACGACACGGACTATACCGCCTTGGCTGCAGAATCCATTGACCGCTGGATAGCCTTGAACGAGGAATGGGATACGGTGTACCACAATGTCGGGGTCACACTCCTGACAGCGGCCATGACACCGGATTCGTATGAGGGCCGCAGTCTGGTCACGGCCCAGGCAGCCGGGAACCCGGTGGAGATTCTGGATGAGCAAGCCATCCGAGACCGTTTCCCTATGTTTCAGAGAGGCCGGTTCAAGGCGGGATATCACAATTCCCGCGGTGGTTTTGTTGAGGCTCTACGCGTGCTGTGGCACTTGCGGGACGATCTGAACCGACTTGGCGTACATTGGCACATGGGTCAATCCGTCGTTGAGTTGCTGATTTCCCAGGACGTGTGCCATGGCGTCATCTTGCAGGACGGTTCCCGGATAGCGGCTGACCATGTCTTGCTGGCCGCCGGAGCCTGGACTGGAATTCTGGTACCGGAACTGCAGGGACTGACCAAGCCCATCGCCCAGCCCATTTTCCACCTCGGAGTCCAGGATCTGGAGCGGTATTCACCTCCTCAATTCACCGTCATCTTCGCTGAAATGGCAAGGACGGGACACTATCTCCTGCCTGTACACCCCCGTGAACGGGTGGTCAAGATCGGTCTGCATACCTCGGGACGCGATATAGATCCGTTGCGCAGTGACCGGCTGGTCAATGCCAGGGAAGTGCAGTTGCTGCGGTCATTTCTGAGTGATTGCATTCCTGAACTAGCCGTGGCCCCCATTGTAGACAGCCGCATATGTCTGTATCACGACACGCTGGACTACCATTTCTGGATTGATCACCATCCCGCCATTCGAAACCTGACCGTAGCCTGCGGCGGTAGCGGTCACGCCTTCAAGTTCACACCGGTACTGGGCGAAATCATCGCCGACAAAGTAGAAAACCTGGAGCACCCCTATGGTCATAAGTTCTGCTGGCGGTCCCATGCCGACATTACGAGTTTCCATTCCGGAGAACGACTGCAGCTGGAGGATCTGTAGGGACAGGACGGTCCAGACTGACAGCTAACCGTACAGGCATACCGTTAGAGATACCGGCCCGGCCGGATTTACGTCCAAGACAGGCCAGGTAAACTCATGTCCGATGAGCTTACCCACAAGCAGCCAGCCGCGCAGGCACGGCTCTGTCATGGGCCTATAGCGCGCGACGACCTGATGCCCAGAACGGTCCAGGCTGCCACCATAAGGCACAGGAAAGCAACGGCCGAAGCCAAATAGGCTGAACCGAACCCAAAGACAAGCGCCAAGGCTGAACTGGTGATCGGTGCGATCGTGCGGGCAATGGACCGAACGCTGTTTTCTACCCCGAATACCGCCCCCTGCTGGCCCAGGCCAGAGGCACCACTCAAGAGAGAAGCTACCGCAGGAAAGACTCCCCCCGCCGTAATCCCCGCCAGTGCCTGCAAGGCAAGAAGCTGCCACACGTGTTCCACGAAGGCCTGAGGTAGGAAAACCAGGCAGGAAACTCCCGCACTCAGGATCAGGATCACATTGGGACCAAAGCGATCGCAGAGCCTGCCGGCATGGACGGAGGATACAGCACCGGCGGCCGCATACAGACCAAACATAAGTCCCGTAGCGGTAGCCACCGGCAAACCCTGACGAGCAGAAGCCATCGTCAGTTCTCTCACGTAGAGGGATGCGACCGGCAAAGTAAAGGAAATGGACAGATGGATCAAGAAGGCAAAGAGATATAGGTACTGCATCCGGGACCGATTGAGCAACAGTGTGAAACTGCGCCAGGGCGCAGGACGATCAGGTATGGGTTGGTAGCGCCACCTTTCCGGGAGATACAGCAGGATCAAGACACCCGCTCCCAACATAAACGTACCGTTAAACCAGAAGCTCGTCCTGATACCCACCCAATCGCTCAATAGGCCTCCGATCAAGGGCCCTCCTGCGATACCAATCCAGCGGGAAGTACCTGCCCAACCCATGGCTTCACCTATATGCTGTCGTGGCACATTGGCCGAGATATAGGCACTGGACGCTGAGACCACCCCTGTGGTGAAGCCTTGCAAAAGCCGGAGCAGGAGCAACTGTTCGGCAAACTGTACAAAGGACATAAGAAACATAACCAGGCCTCCCACTAGGGTGGCCCGCAACATCATGAGCTTATGGCCGAAACGATCCGCCACCATCCCCCAGACCGGAGATGCCACAATCATCGTAAGTGGATGAGCTGCCAACGTGAATCCCACCCACAATGTGGAGTCGCCTCGGGTCGCCACGGGCAACTCCTGGATAAACATGGGCAGGAATGGCAGGACAATAGTAAAGCCCGCGCTACTCAGGAATTGGGCCAGACAGACGATATATACCTTGCGGCGCCACGCCTCCATGATTAGGCGGTTTCATCCAGGACTCTACTGGATTGGGTTTGCCGGCTTCGCACGTAGCCAAGCGCGAGGAACAGAATTACGGCTGCACAGCCCCCAAGCAGAGGCTGCAGCAAGACGGGCTGGTACCAAGCCAGCCCGATGATTGGACCCAGCGCCGCCGCAAAATCGTCCAGTGTGGAATAGATGCCCATGACCAGATGGGGATGAGGGTCCCGCTGGGCAAGGCTGCTGACACCGACTTCCACGGCCACCCGCAAGCCGGAAAAGAACAGCATGACTCCCACCGCGCTCGCCAATGCCGTATATCCGCGCGTCATCGCTGCCGCAATTAGAGAAGCTGAAACCAGAACCGTCATCAGAATAATGGTGCGAGTGCGTCCGAAGCGATCTGAAGCTGCCCCCACAAGCGGGGCCGCCACGATCGCAGATACCCAGTGAATGGCCAAGACCAGACCGGCTATGAAGCCTAACCCCAGGAAATCGAAGGAGAACTCCAGTCGTTCCTGCAGAAAAAGGGAAATCAGCGCAATGGTAAGCGTGAGGCACAGGCGCGTACCGATTGCCAGCGCCAGGCTCCAGATCATGTCGGATTGCTGGCCAAGGCGAGCCCACGTTTGGAAGAGAACGTCTCTGGTCACAGACGGGACGCCCATTGGTGTTGCGTTATGGTCGGGCCAATCCAGTATCAGACTCACCAGAATCCCTATCACCGCTAGGCCGGACAATCCCAGCATGGCTGGGCCAAAGCCGCTTCGATCCAGGATCAGGCCACCCACTAATACCCCCAGACCGCTCCCCAGACGTACAAGCCCCCACCAGCTTCCCAGCGAACGACCCTGGGTATGAACCTGCTGCAGCCAGACGGCAAGGTAGGCCGATTGGCGAAAAACGGACCATGACAGACCCCAGGCCAGGCGCGCCACCAGATACAGCGGGAACCCGAATGGCCGTACAAAGGCCAGGGTTGACAGCAGACCCAATCCTGTGGCCCCCGTAAACAGAAAGCGCATCGGTAGTCGCAGCAACAGGGAGGCCATAATGGAGTTGGACAACAGCCGAATCCAGCGATTGGCGCTGAGCAGCAAGCTGATCTCTAACAGCGAAAGTCCCATGGCTGGGCCCGCAAGAGGAAGGGCGCTGTACATGAAGGAATCGCCCATGATGAGTAGACCCACCGTAATGGCGGCGGGAATTACCAATGACCGTGTCCTTACAGGAGCAACGTCTTGGCCAGACATTGTCAATTGAGGTAGCGATGGGCTCTCGTCGGCCATTCCCGCGCGCCGGGCACACGCATCGTGGAGACGAAACCAGGTTCTTCCGTCCTTTGCACGCTGAGAGGAACTGGACTGCGCATGTAAGCCTGAGCCGCCTGATAACCCGATTCCATCATTTGACGCGAACGGCTGAAATCCATGAGAGATATGTCGGGGAATGCATTCAGATGCAGGTGATGCAGGGCGATACCTGTGTCCTCCTGGGCTCGTTCCAGATCGGTAAACAGGGATTGGGTCATCATGACCCCCATTACACGGTTGAAAATGTTTACCACGCCATGGGCGGGAGCCATACGTTGGCCTCCGTAACCAACGTTAAGCAAATAGATGGTAGTGGCTCCCTTGTCCATGGCAATATCGGCCGGTACATTCTCCAGCACCCCTCCATCGACGAGCTGCAGCTCTTGATAGGCTATTGGCGGATGCAACACCGGTATGGCAGAACTGGCCAGGACGGCATCCAGAAAGGGCGTACCTGGATCTTCACCGAACAGATAGAGTCGCTTGGTGCGCAGATCCGTGGTCGTGATATAGCAGGGAACCGTCAAGTCACCAAACGTGGTAACACCGCGCGGCATTACCCGTGATATAAACTGACGTAAGGCCCGGCCTGAGTACAGGCTGTCCTTTCCCCGAATGAAATTGAAGGATACCGAGAACGGATTACCGCTGAATACGTTGCGCCGCCGGACTCGAGTCCAGACTTGGCGCAATTCCTGGACAGTTTCCAGATTTACCCCGTGGCAGGCAAGGTAAAGGGCGTTCAAGGCTCCAGCCGAGGTACCTACAAAGAAATCTGGAATGATCCCCGCTTCCAGCAGAGCATGACAAGCACCTGCTTGCAAGGCCCCTCGACAACCCCCTCCTGTCAAGGCGAAACAAATCATGAGCCTTCCCGCCTCTGCCCGGCACCAGTCACCAACACCACGCACTCTCCTTTCAGGGAACGGTCCCGCATTAGGGTGACCAGATCGGACAGAGAGCCCCGCAGGGTTTCTTCATGAATCTTGCTCAACTCCCTCACCAAAGCAGCAGGTCTGTCTCCTAGCACCGTGAGCATGTCTTCCAACAATCGAGAAACCCGATGGGGACTCTCATAATAGATCAAGGTGTGAGGTCTGCCCTTTTCTTCTTTGAGGCTTCTTTGGCGAGCGCCAGCTTTCCTGGGGGCAAAACCCTTGAAAGTAAAGCTGTGGACCGGTAAGCCCGACTGGATCAGAGCCGGAATTATGGCTGTAGGACCCGGCAAAACACTGACCTCGATTTTGTGCTGGTGAGCCATACGCACCAGGCGAAAACCCGGATCTGCAATCCCAGGAGTGCCAGCATCGGTGATGTAGGCAACATGGTTTCCTGCAAGCAGTCGGTCGCGAATACGGGACAAAGCGGATTGTTCGTTGTGTTCATGAAATGAAATAACCGGTTTGCCAATCTTGTAGCGCTCCAGTAGGCGACGGCTATGTCTCGTATCTTCACAGGCGATCAGGTCAACGGATGCCAGGGTCGCAACCGCCCGATAGGTAATGTCTCCCAGATTTCCTATCGGTGTCGGAACCAGATACAAGGTCCCGGACAACTGGTCTTGTTCTGCCATGTCGATTGACCTTCAAGCCAGGAATACGCCAATGGCCCTAAACAGGCGCTCCAGATCCTGGATGCTCATTTCACCCATATGACCGATCCGGATGGACTTACCTTTCTCGGTACCGTAGCCGTTGGCAATTTCCATATCCTCCTGAGCCAAGTGTGAATTCAACTTGCCTACATCCAGTCTAAGCGTATTGCGTAGAGTGGTTACCGTAGGGGAAGACCGTACATACTCCACACAGGGCTGGAGCCCCAATGAACCGGCCGCATCCCAGGTATGGTCCCGCAAGGTCGAATGCCTGGCCCAGCGGTTCTCCAGCCCTTCGGCCAGAATCCGATCAAGTTGCACATTCAAAGCCTGCACGGTCGCTACTGCTGGCGTTGCTGGCGTAGTTCCTCGCAACAGGTAGGTTTCCAGATTCAGAAAATCGAAGTACCATCCACGCCCTTCGACTTGGGAGGCTCGTTCCAATGTCCGATCACTGACAGCGGCCAAGGCTAAACCGGGGGGAGTGGCCAAGGCTTTCTGGGAGGAAGTCAAACACACATCCAAGTTCCAGTCGTCCGTTCGCACTTCAGCACCTGCCAGTGAAGAGACCGCATCGACAAAGACCAGAGCCTGCGGAGCCTCCCGACAGATAACGTCAGCCAGTTCCTCCACCGGCTGCAGAACGCCGGTGCTTGTCTCATTGTGCACCATACAAACCGCATCCAGATTGCCATCCTGATTGGCTTCCGCCACGGTCTTCTGAACCTCTTCAGGTTCGAAAGATTGGAACCAGGGTTTTTCCACTTTGATGGCTGTCTTGCCACATCCAAGCGCTACCTGGTACCAACGCTGACCAAAGGCACCGCAAACCAGAAACAGGGCACGGGCCCCGGTTTCGGGAGCCCGGATGCCATTACGAATGCAGGCTTCATGTAATCCTGTACCCGAACTGGCCAGCATGTAGACTCGGCTTTGGGTACAGAAAACGTGACGGAGCTTCTCCTGGATCGCGGCAAACAGATCGTCCATGGCCTGGGACCGGTGTCCAATCATAGGAATAAGCTGCGCGGCCAGGGCATCGTCCGGAACATCCACCGGTCCTGGAATAAACAGCCGCGCGGATGGTGGCCTTGCTGGGTCTGGTCTTGTAGTCATAGGAATAATTGGCTGTTCTTCAACCTAAGATAGTGTGGTCCAATACGGCAAGCCAAGGGATTCAGGCCATATTTACCAAACATTTTCGCCGACAAAGTAAAAGCGGAAATGCCTGCTTGCACGTTACCATTATGACATGATGCGCAGGTGAAACCGGCGGATTCATGGCTGTGGTCCAAACCTATGCAAATGACAACATAGCCCACCTGTCGCTCGAGGGTAGGCTCCTGGTTGGCCCGAGTCCTGGAAATTCCTGCCCACTTTCAATCCATCTGCAGGAACGTTCCGGTACACCAACAAGGCATCCGATATGGCAGACAAGGACTCTTCAGAGACGACAGAGGCCACAGAAGACATTCCTCGTGAAGTTCAGGCCTCTTTCAGTGTATTTGAGATCGGTGTCCTGATCCTGGCTCTGGTCTCCCCCTTCCTTACCCCTGAACTTTATACTCATTCATCAGAAATCAGCCGTGTTGTCACCATAGCGGACTGGACTGTCTCCGGAATCTTTCTGTTCAAGTTTCTCGTGGATTTGATCCAGGCTGAGTCCCGCCTGGCTTTCCTCAAGTGGGGATGGATTGATTTGATCGCGGCCGTTCCGGCTCATCCAGTCATCCACTCCCTGCGCTTGCTACGCCTGATTCGTTTGGTTCGGGCCATACGAACGATTTCGAAACAGCGGTCCCTGCTGGCGAGCCTGTTTCGCCATCGTGCTGAGAGCGCTTTTGCCATGATATTTCTCTTGTCCATTTTGTCGCTGTTCCTTTCCTCTGTAGTGATTCTGCATTTTGAGGCGGGAAAGGGCAATATCAAGACAGCAGGAGATGCCTTATGGTGGGCCTTCGTCACGATCACGACTGTTGGTTACGGCGACTATTATCCTGTCACGCCTCAAGGTAGAATTGTCGCGTCCCTGTTGGCCGTAGTCGGCATAGGTCTGTTTGGCGTATTCACCGGATGGCTGGCCACCTGGCTCATGAAACCTTTCTCTTCATAGGTATATGTCCTCTTTGGGGAAGGCCATTGTCAATCCACTAAATGGCTTATAGCCATTCCATGAATCCTCAATTGGAGCAAGAAATCAGATGAAAGCATTGGTTTGGGAAGCACCCAGTGTGATGGTACTTCGGGAAAAGGAAGTTCCGGCACCAGGTCCCCGAGATATCCTCATAAGAGTGGCCTTTGCAGGCATATGTGGTTCCGAATTGAGTGGCTACCTGGGGCACAATGCCTTGCGTGTACCACCCCTTGTTATGGGCCACGAATTCGCAGGAACCGTGGTTGAGACAGGCTCGCAGGCACACCTTGACGCTCCAGATATCACGGTTGACATGCCCGTCACGGTCAATCCCCTGTTCTGTGCCGGTTATTCGGAACTCCAGGATCGGGGTTTGCACCAGCTGTGTCCTACACGCCAGCTAGTCGGAGCGCACGTGCCAGGCGCCTTTGCCGAATATGTGACTGTGCCTGCCCATACAGCCCATCCCCTTCCCGGCAGGTTATCTCTGCGGGAAGGAGCTCTGACCGAACCGGTAGGATGTGCTGTGCGGATCGGCGAATTGGCGGGGGATGTACACGGGAAACCTGGTCTTGTAATCGGCATGGGACCTATAGGCCTACTGTCACTGCAGATACTCAGACTCAACGGTGCTCAGGAGGTATTCGTGGCCGATCTGGATCCAGAGAGATTGGCCATGGGGGAACATTATGGAGGTATCGCCATCGATCCCCGCAGCCAGGATGTGGTGGAGTCCATCCTGAAACAAACCGATCAAGAAGGGGTAGCCGTCAGCGTTGACGCGGTAGGAACGGGATCGACCCGGACCCAATGTGTCAAGGCCACGCAGACCACAGGTCACGTAATCCTGAGCGGCCTGCACGAGGAAACTAGCGATATCCCAGCCGCCGATGTGATCCGACGGGAGATCACCCTCCGCGGCTCGTTCTCCTATTCGCCGTCCAATTTCCGGGCAGCTCTGGATTTGCTGGACCGCAAGGAGATTTCGCTGGAGCCCTGGATTGTGGAGGCACCTTTGGGAGATGGCGGCAAGTGGTTTGATCGCTTGATTGAAGCCCCTGGCAATGTGTCCAAGGTCTTGCTGGTGCCGGGCCTGACTTAGGTCCCCAAGGAAACCTCACCATGAGAATGGGAGTATCAGAATGAAGATAGTCGATATCAGGGCAGTCAAGGTTGCGATTCCGGAACAGCGTCACACTTCACAGGCTATGGCCAAGGGGTGGCACCATACCAGCGAAGTGGCCAACCCCATGTCCCGCTATCCCCGTTTCAAGGCACACCGCAGTCTCTGGATGCCCCAGTGGGAGGAGACATGGTGCAAGGTAACGTTGGAAGATGGAACCTGGGGCTTAGGTTCTACCGGAAATGGCCGAGTCACGGCTGCCATTATTGATGACCATCTCGCACCACATCTGATCGGGGAGGATGGGTTTGCCGTTGAACGACTGGCAGACATGATGTTTCGCATGACTAAGCCCTACGGCTCCACGGGCCTGGCTGCCTATGCCGTCAGTGCCATAGATCTGGCTTTATGGGACGCCAAGGGACGAGCCCTTGGCACTCCTGTGTACAGTTTGCTGGGAGGCCCCCAAAAGGACCGTATTCAGTGCTATGCCACAGGAAATGATATTGACTGGTATTTGGAGTGCGGTTTTGAAATGCTCAAGCTGGCTTGCCCTTATGGACCTGCAGACGGCTTGGAGGGTCTGGACCGCAATGAGCAATTCGTAGCAGGTGTGCGGGAAAAAATCGGTGACGGCAAAGAGTTGATGCTTGATTGCTGGATGGCTTTTGATGTGGAATACGCGGTGCGCCTGGCTGAGCGGCTACGTCCCTACCGCCTCAAATGGATGGAGGAGTGCCTAATCTCCGAGGACTTTGATGCCCACCTGGCCCTGCGGCAGCGGATACCCTGGCAGACATTGACCACAGGTGAACACTGGTATACTCATGTGCCTTTCCAATGGGCGGCCCGTCATCAGGCAGTCGATATATTGCAGCCGGATATCAATTGGTGTGGGGGCCTCTCCACCTGTCTCAAGATTGCTGCCATCGCTGACGCTGCCGGTTTGCAGGTGATCTTGCACGGTGGTGGACGCAATCCTTTTGGACAACACTTCAGCATTGCCCAAGGCTCGGTTCCTTATCTGGAATACTTTATGGGATCTGATCCCGGTATACCGCTGGAAGAGGTGGCCGTTTTACCAGGCCAAGCCGTAGCATACCAGGGCTGGTTGGTCCCCAATTCAGCCCCTGGTTTTGGCTTAGGCATTGAAGAGGCATGGATTTCTGATTTCTTTTCGTGATTACTTGCTTGTCCTAACCCATGAAACACGCCACCGGACGAACCGATATAATCCTCCACATCGCCTTCCAATCGGACTGGGAAGACGGGCTGCGGAAAGGTGAATATCAGGCACCGTCTCTATCTGAGGAGGGATTCATTCACGCGAGCAAGGACAAGAAACAGATGGATGGGGTATTGGCCCGGCTGTTTTCCGGTCGTACGGATCTGTTGGTATTAGAGATAGACACTTGCCGACTGCAGGAGAATTCACAGGTAATCTGGGAGGCAGCCTCCACAGGAGAGATTTACCCGCATATTTATGGCTCCATCAATCTTGGAGCTGTAATTCGAGTCCAGACTTTGGCGCCTGACCCGGCCAATCCCCAGGAATTTCAGGTGGTTGACACAGAATGACCAGGGGAATTCGCCGTTGCTCCTTTGACATGCCAGAAAAAGATGGAGGTTATTCACAGATAGCCGGGACGCCTTGGGACTTGAAGAATCGGGTTAGCCAATGCCGCTGGCTTTAACCAATCCTCCAAGGAACACTTTAGCCTGATTCGAAACGCCTTTGACTCCAAGCAGGAAAAGTGGAGTTTGTCACTGCCTTACGAGTCAGTCCTTTGAGTCAAATGGCCTCTTTTCTCTGTATCACTATTCCTTGGGCAGGTCCGGAAAGTTATACCGGGTAGCTCAAACTTTCTGCAGGAATACCTGTCTAACGCTAGAAGGAAAAGCCATCAAGGGAAGTCAGTTGAATGGTTTCCCTAACGGACAGAGTGGGTGATTTCCCCGATTAGTTGAAGTCGTTTCCATGTCCTAATACAATACAAGAGTAATTCCCTTGTCGTAATCAAGGCATAGGTCTTCTTCCAACTTCAGGACTGGGACATGGATGAAATTCGCTTATCCACTGCAGAAATCCGCTTTTTCCGGGATAATGGCTTCTTGATCAAGCGCCAAGTGCTCAAGCCCTCTCTGATGGCAAGAGCTCAGGAAGCCTTTTGGGCGAACGCCCCGGATCAACTCAGGCGTGATGATCCGGAATCCTGGATTGGACCCTTTGAAGAGAAATACAACATCAAGAACGGAAGAGGAATGGATCAACGAGGAGGTTACCGCTGGAATCTTCGCCACATTAACCAGTCCGACTACATGATGGATCTAATCCCCCGCGATCCTGACATTGTGGCTATGGCCGAACAGCTATTGGGGACTGGACAGTTGCGGACCCCGCGGCGAACGCGCGGTATCTACACGACCCTCCCCCGTGCTGACCAGGCTTCTCAGACAGATCATCTCCATGTAGATGAACATGCCTTTCATTTGGGGGTAGTGGGGTATCTGGGAGAGGTAGTACCTAACGGTGGTGGTTTTCGAGTCTGGCCCAGTAGCCACCGATGGTTTTACTACGTCTTTGAATCCCAATATAAACCGGGACGAAACGAGGCGTATGAACAGGCTAAGTCTTTCTTTGAGACTCAACCCTCCCTGGAATGTACTGGCAAGGCAGGAGATATCGTGTTCTGGCACCATCGACTAGCCCACATGGCTGGGCACAATTATTCTCGCAACTTGCGTCAGGCCGTACTTTACGACTTCACCCGCTCTGATTTGGAAGTGGCCCAAGAAGATCCCCCTCAAGTCAATATGTGGCGTGACTGGCCTGGCATCGATGCATTGAAGGCTTCTTGAGTAAGTCAAGTGGGGCAGGCATAGTCATAGGAAAACCTGGCTCTTTCCAGAGAGAACACCAACGTAGCTGTCGCTTAGCCTGGTCTAATTCATGAACTGGCGGACTGCAGTTCACTGAGAGTGGACATTTCCCCATGGAGGTAAACATCCCTGGATTCACGTGCCACCGTGACCAGTACAGTCTTGATCCAGATGTTGTATATCTGAATCACGGGAGTTTCGGTGCTGTGCCTATTCTGGTGCAAGAGGCCTTTCGCTTTTGGCACCGGCGCATGGAAAGTAACCCGGTCCACTTTATGTCTGAGATTCGAGGTCCGGCTATTGCCGATGCCCGCCGGGTACTGGCCAGATTCGTGGGTACCAGACCTTCGAATCTAGGGTTTGTTAACAATGCTACTCACGGCGTTAACGTCGTTGCCCATTCTCTCCCTTTAGAGCCCGGTGATGAGGTCTTGGCCACCAACCAGGAATATGGGGCAACGCAGAAGGCTGTCCTTTACCATTGCCAAAAAGCCAGAGCCCAATACAAGATCCAAGAAGTGCCTTTTCCTGTTCAGGACAAGGAGGATTGGCTCGAAGTCTTTTGGCAGGGCGTCACATCACGTACGAAAGTGATCTTCTTCAGTCATATTACGTCCTCAACCGCCTTAACCTTGCCCCTGCCTGAAATATGCCGGCGCGCCCGTCAGGCGGGTATTGTCACGCTGGTAGATGGAGCCCACGCGCCCGGCCACATTGAACTGCAACTGGACAGGTGGGATGTGGATTTCTACACGGGCAACTGCCATAAGTGGCTTTCCAGTCCACGCGGGTGCGGCTTCCTGTATGCCAATCCCCGCTACCAGGACATACTTGAGCCCTTGATTGTCAGCCATGGCTGGAATCCCGTCCAGAACAGCGAATCTCCGCTCATTGATTACCTGGATTGGCAAGGTACACAAGATCCCTGTGCTATTCTGTCCGTTCCCAGCGCGATCCAGTACCTGTATGACCTGTCGTGGCACGAACTCCGACGCAAGATTCACGCGCTTGCTTCAGCCACACGAAATCAGTTGTCTGATTTGTTTAGACTACAACCAGTCTGTCCCGATGGCCAGGGCTGGTACAGCCAGATGTTCACGGCTCGTTTGCCTGACGGCTCAGCCGCCAAATTAGGCAATCGTCTATGGCAAGATCATCGGATCATTGTTCCTGTCATGCGTGTGGCCGACCACGATGTGATTCGAGTTTCGCTCAAGGAATACAACTCCCCTGAGGATGCAGACACCCTGGTCAGAGTTTTAGAATCCGAATTGAAGTGACTCGGGACACCACACAACCAAGACAGGTGGAGAGATTTTCTTGCCCGTCTTCCATCTGATTCCGTTTCACGAATTGACTACAGGGCGATCCGACGACCTTCCTTGGCCGATTGGTAAGCCGCGTAAATTACACGAATTACATCCCGGCCCAATTCCCCATTGCAGGGCGTTGCTTGGTCTCGGTAAACCGATTCAATGAAGTGATGGCACATGGCTACGTGTCCGGAACTCCAATCTTCGTCCGGAATGGCTGCGTTCCAGCCTGCTGAGGTGCTCGCTTTTTCCTGCAGATATGTGTCCTCAAATACCGACTGGTTAGGCGCATATAGTTCCACCAGGTCGTGGGGACTCAAGTTACATCGGATTCGACTATTCGACAGAAAGATTTCCAGCCAACTCTGCATGCCTCCCAGTACAGCATCGGACCCCATGGCAACGCCCTTGGTACCATCGTCAAATGTGATGATAGCTGTGGCCCAAGTCTCAACATCCTGCCAACCAGTGGCAATGTCCTGCTGATCTGCTCCTGTTTGCTCCGCTACCGACGTGAGGTCCCCTATTTCGGCCGTTACCGAGACGGGACGAATACCAATGTTGTTTCGGTGCATCCCTTCCTGTTGCTTTAGGTGGAGCATGGCACCTATAGGATGAGCCCCAAGACGCAACAATGCTCCACCCCCGGTGTAGCGCCAAATCTTGGAATAGGGTGAGTGCGAACCACAATGGCACTCTCCTCCTCGCATTTCCAAAATCGCCCCGCCTGAGCGCTTTATTAGTCCTTCTGCACGTTGCACGGATGGAGCGAAGATCCAATTTTCTCCATACATGAGCTGGACACTGTGTCTGCGAGCCGCCTCGACCATGGCGGTGGCATCTTCCGTGGCATACTCAAGCATCGTGGCCGGATCACGGTCGGCGATTTCAGCATCGGTCGCTGTTTCTTGCAAATCCTGCCCGACATAAGCGGTGAGGGGCTTGGTACAAACGACGTGCTTACCATGCTCGGCAGCTGCCACGGCCACTTCTCTATGCACATGATTGGGAATACATAAGTCCACCAATTGTATTTCAGGACGTTTCAGCAGTTCCTCATAGTCGGTATACCAGGCACCGAGGCCATGTCGTTGCGCAAACCGTTCCGCGCTTTCTCGGGAACGGGCAGCCACGGCAGAGACTGCGACATTGAAACCCGGTACCTGGGCGTAACACCGCATGCGTGTTTCCGCCAAGAAACCGGCACCAATTAGGCCAATGTTTATCGCCTTGCTCATGTAGAAGACCTCACCTAATGACAACTCTTCAATTCAAGTAACCCACTGTAACACCTGCCGTGTTTATTCCCTTACATTTTTGGGTAGATTGACTCCAGGCAAGGCAACAGGTGGAGACTTGCTTTTACCGGCACAACAGACACGGTTGAATTTGCGGGATCCCTCCCGTCAGTGCATAATGGATTCGATGGATCCAGATTGAACCGGGGAGGTGGTGCTAATGGACTGTAGTAAATCTCCAATGTGCCCAGTAGCCTCTCGGAAGGATCTCCGGTAGGAAAGTTGCTGGCACAGCAAAAGGACCCTCGCTGTCAGGTGAGGGTCCTTTTGTATAATCCGTCCTTCCCCCAGCTTTCCTGAAACACGATACAAGATACGTACACAGCAACTCAGGCTAAATACCATTCTCACACTATGAGGTAAGTACCGTGGTCACTCATGTACCTATAGAATATGCCGGATGGAAACAGGCACACCGACTCACAAATGATGCCCTGGAAATGGTGGTGGTATCTGAGATCGGGCCGCGCATCATATCCCTTTCCCTCAGGAACAGCCACAATCTGTTCCGCGAACTTTCTGAGGAGTTAGGCAAGACAGGTGGGAACGAGTTTCGTCTTTATGGCGGCCAAAGGCTTTGGGCAGCTCCGGAAAACCAGGAATCTACCTACTATCCCGATAACAATCCTTGCGAATTCCGTCAAGTAGATGAATTCCTGTTCAGAGTAACAGCTCCTGTGGAGCGGGGAACCGACTTGCAAAAGGAATTGGACATTCAGCTTCCCGAAGCCGGTGCCTCCGTCACCGTGGTACATCGCATTACCAATCAGGGACAGCAAAGTGCCTGTTTGGCCCCGTGGGCCTTATCCGTCATGAATCTGAACGGGACCGCGATTGTACCTCTGCCTCCCTATGGTTCTCATGCAGAAAACCTGGCTCCTGTCAGTGTATTGAGTCTTTGGGCCTATACCGATCTCTCAGATCCCCGCTGGACTGTGGGCGCAGAATACATTTTGCTACGCCAGGATGCCCTGGCTGGCACTCCCCAAAAGCTTGGGTTACAAATCAGCCAAGGCTGGGCGGCCTATGTGCTTGACGGGGTTCTGTTTGTCAAGACATTCGGTTTCAAGGCGAATTGCCCATACCCTGATTACGGCAGCAATACTGAGATCTATACCGATCACCGCATGCTGGAAGTGGAATCTCTGGGAGCCCTCACCAATGTTGAACCTGGTGCGTCGGTCACTCAGACTGAGACATGGCACTTATTTGGCGAGGTGTCAACTCCAACTTCGGATGCCGAAGTGGAGGAATTCGTAATGCCTCACATCCAGAGCGTTCTGGGCTCAACGTAGTAGGTGAACTGCGCATTCAGGTGAAGGACATCCAGGAAGCCAACTGGGGCCCTAAAGGTTTGGTGCCTGCTCCTAAGGGCAACGCTTTCCAATCGATTATTGCTTGACTGATTTAGTGTAGAGGATCCTTCCTATCTTCAACATCAGTCCTGCCAATATTCCGCTAAATCATCCCGAGCTGTGAAACCCAGCATCGTACGTATTTTGTCGTGCCTGTGTTTGCGATGGGGCATCTCGGCACTCACGTTGAATTCTTCATAGCAACTCGGCAGTGAAGGTACTTCGACCGCCCGACGCAGCGCACGTCCTGAATCAACCCATGAACAGGCAAAAGGCGGAATCTGACCAAGTGTTCCTGGCGTAACCAGTCGCCAAAACAACATGACAGCCACTTCCAAATCGTGATACTCCGCAAATACACGAAGAATTTCTTGGCCTAGATACTTGGTGTGGTGGTACAGATAGTCCAGTGGGCGGGCAGGTGAGTCGACCGGAATATCGTAGTCCCAGGTGTAACTGCCAAACCCAGGATCCATCTGCTGGAAGGGCCCGGTCTGCACGATTCGCCGAATACCATGGGTGATGGCCCCTAATGCAACGTTGTAGGCACCCACCGTATTGACTTGAAAGGCATCGTGTAATCGTTGGCGCAACACGGAACAATTAATGATGGCATCCATGCCTTCGCAGGCGTCAATTACCTGCTCTGTCACACGCATGTCCACCTGTCTGAATTCATGGGGACCGTCCAGTACCGGAGGAAGTGGTCTATCCTTACGCTCAGGCGCCAGGTCCGCCAGGATCTCAGGAATGGTTCTCAAATCCGCTTGACGCAGCCGATAGGTGTTTACCATCTCCAAGGTGGTGGCAGCACCCATTGGCCCTCCCGCGCCGAATATCACAACATTCCTGATAGATCTTGGAGGCACAGGGGGCCCTTCCACCATGGCAGTAGTCCAGTGACTTGGCGCCTGCAAATGGGAAGTCTCTTGCTCCTGCGCGGAAGCATCAGCGAAATCATGTTTAGGCGTATACTTGAAGGGCTCTGCAGTGCTAATAGATCGTTCTTCGCGTCCTGTCACATGGCGGATACGGATTTTGGCTCTCTCGCCCGGCGCTGAAATATGGAAGATATACCAGTCGGGTTGGGTGGAGTTGCGCATTCCTGCCGTATCAAAGACCAATGCCCGTTCCACAGCATGAATGGCATCATCTATATGCACCCATCGCGGATCATACGGTCCCTGGTTCAGGTCCTCTTCCCCCACGATCTGGCCAAAACGCAGGCAGATTCCGGTCATGGCTCCCTTGCGCAGGCTTTCCCGCAGAGACAGTTCGGCTAACCAGGGCACAAGGTCAGTTGGAGCAGGAGTCGGGCGGGGCCGCCATACTTCATTCACCTGCCAGTGTGCTGGCAAACGGTCATACATGGACAAAGAGCTGCCCAATATGAAGCGTTGCACACCTTCATTCTGTGCTGCTGTGGCCAAGTTATAGATGCCGCAGGTTGACCGATAAAGGATTTCTCCGGCTTCCATATTTGCCCGGTTCGGCAGATCCAGGGATTCGAGGTGAATAATGTGTTCAACCTCATGCAACAATGCAGGAATGACTTGCGGATCACGCATATCGGCGGGCATCCATTCGCAGTCCAAAGCTGCTGCCTCACCGGGTATGGCATCGGTCAGACGCAAAGAAATACCAGAACGGCCCACGAGAAAACGGCTTATGTGCAAACCCAGTTGCGAGTTTGCTCCTGTGACAAGGATTTTCACGGCAGAATATCTTTCTTCCTTATGTCAAATCACAATGGCCAGAAGAGTGTTCGGGCCGATCTCAGAAACGGGTATAGTAATCCAAACCCCCTCGACGAGCTGACTGGCCCACGGCGGTAGCATGCTTATTCAAGACCTCTTCGTTCAGTTCTATGCCCAAGCCAGGCTTGTCCGATGGGATGTGATAGCCATCTTTCCACTCCAGGGGTTCCTGCAATATCTCGGCATGGAACCCACCCCAGGTGTCAATACCTTCCTGAATCAGAAAATTGGGGGAACAAGCATCCAAATGGATAGATGCTGCAGCGCCTACGGGCCCTCCATAAAGGTGTGGCGCAATCTGTACGTATTGAGCTTCCGCCATGCTGGAAATTTTCTTGGCTTCCAGAATGCCTCCCGAAATAGTCAGGTCAAATTGCAGGATGGAGGCAGCTTTCTGGGCCAAGAGGTCAACAAATTCAAATTTGTTGAACAGTCTTTCTCCAGTCGCCACGGGAATGGAAGTAGCCCGGGCAACACGTGCCATTTCTGATATGTTTTCTGGGGGAACAGGTTCCTCAAACCATAGCGGATCATATTCCTCAACTCTTTTGGCAAAGCGAATAGCACTATGGGTAGTAAACTGTCCATGCGTTCCAATCAATATGTCACAGGAGTCTCCTACCGCTTCCCTGACTTTCTTTACTACGTTGGCCGCATCCCGGAGACCTTCAAGCCGGTCGCAGGTAGCGGGATCTACGGGGTCAAACTTGACCGCTGTAAATCCTCTGTCCACATAGGCCAATGCCATTTCGGCCGCTCTTTCCGCCGCATCTCCAGCTCGCCAGCCAGATAGATAGGAATAGGCCCGCAAGGCGTCGTGAATTTTGCCGCCTAGCAGGTTATAGACTGGCTGGCCAACTGCCTTGCCCACAATGTCCCACAGAGCCATCTCAATGGCGCTGAGAACTGGTGAGGTGATAGGACCTGTTCGCCGAACAAATCTCTGCTCGTAGATGGAACACCAAATGTGTTCTATGCGGAATGGATCTTGGCCCGCCAGATACTGGCTATAGAGTTCATCAATGAGCGGGAGAGCCGTGTGGTCCATCCGGGTATGATAGGTTGCTTCGCCTACCCCCGAGATTCCTTGATCAGTGCCAATCTTGACCAGCAGCCAACGAGGACCTCCAAAGTGAGGTGGTGGATTCTCCACCAGAAAAGTTTGAATAGAATCAATTTTCATTTATTCAGTCTCCCTATTGGCAGTTTGCGGCATTTGCTGCTGGTAGACGGTTCGCAGGCTGATTCACTCACTAGCATCCCCAGACGCCTTTTAGATTCCGTCCTCTGGATTTAGCTAACTTTCCGCCTGGAATGCCCTGTCAAAGCGTCTTTCTCAGTTGGTAACCAGGTTAGAACCTCCTCGATACGGAGGGCAAGTTCTATATCTCTCATGGTGATACCACTTACATCATGGGAGTAAAGCTCCACCTGCAAGCAATCGTATTCCAGGATCAGGCGGGGATGGTGCCAACCAATCTCGGAAAGGAAACCTACTGTATTGGCAGCGTGGAGGGTAAGACTCCAGTTACGCGTCTGAAACCTCCGTTGAATCCAGATTCCTTCCTCAGTGGTACTCAGGTTCCATTTAGGGAGCCTGCTGGCAAGCAGGCCATGACATTCCTGGTTAGACAAAAGCTTCTTGGTGATTGTGCTCATACTTTCTGTATCTCGCATGGGGGATAAATTGACATCACTGAATCACCATAGGGCGCAACAGATTCCTAGTCAGAAACTGAAACCATGCCGCGGTAAGTTGGGGAGGCATTCGCTCCACTCACCCGTTATAACACAATTGGGGAAAGCCGCTGTAACATAGCATTCGGTTTCCTGCGACACCCTATTGACGGAGTACCTGATTCGAGCAATAATCCAGTTAACTCCATGTGCAAGCCTATATTCAGTTGACCAACTTCGAGATTTGCAAAGGAAGATGGCCCTGAGCTTGATTGAGCAGGAAGGCGACAGTATAATGGGTTCCGATAACACCCGCTGCAGATTACAGAAAATGATACAGGTGCAAATGGCACACGGGGCCCTTGGCCAGCAGTCGACGTTATGTCGAGAGGAATGATGCCCATATGGAAACAAGGACTTAGAAGGTTCGCTGCAGAAGGAGAACACCTTCGTGAACCTTCTGGACAAATCACCGATAAGACTTCACGGTGCTGGATTTCCTATTCGGCTTCAGGAAACCTATTGGGTGAAACTAGATCACGTCATCCGGGCTGTTTCAGCCGGAATACCTTCAGAAGACGCACCAAAAGACAGTCGCTGCTCTCAGATTATCTCTGATGCATTGAATTAGTCTGCCCAATCTGGCAAAACGATTTCCATTAGCTACTAACCAAGCTGAGAGGCATGCCTTGCACGACTATCTAGATATAGCAAGCGCCCTGCTGGAAGTTCCAAAACTCGATGTACTTTGTACTGCTTTAGATGCTGGATTAAGGGAAACCTACCGCGAAGTTCGCGTCCAGGTAAAGCCTTGTCCGGACTTGGAGGCCATCGGTTGTGCCTGGTCTGGGCTTGGTGGAGAACCCTGCATCCTGGAATTGGGAGGTGAACCCTTTGCTCACAATCCTCGATTTCGCCATGTCCATTATGACGTACGCCAATTGCAAAGATGTATGGGCCGGAATTCAGGCAAAGTACTAGGCGCTGGCATGGCTTGGCCTGGCGCCATTGATGGGCATTGTGGCGAGGTGATTGCTAATCTTGATATCTTGGGAGAAGATGCCTCGCGGGTGGCCCGAGTTGACACTGATGGGGATTGTATTGTGGAGCCATATCCTTGTGGACAGTATGCTGGACTAGCGAATCTGTTTATTAGTGAAGGTAAAACAGGGCCAGTCCTGGAAGTGGAAGTTAGACGTCGATTTGGGCCTGAAGGGAGTTTCCCTCAGGCCCTTCGTAGTTCATTGGCCCCGCTGGCGGGGGCTGGTCTTGGTCCTATCGCTCTTGGCGGGGTTTTCCAACTGATTCAGGGACAAATTCGCTGCCACGTCATGCCGGACTACGAATGTATTGCCTTCGAATATTACGACAGGGAAGAAGAACGAGTCGTGCGGGAGTTCCTCAGATACTTTGAACCTGTCGGACCTGGATTGCTCTGTTTCACAGTGCTGTGGACCGGAGACCCAACCGGAGGAACTCTGGATCTGCGTCCGACGGGCGAACATACCCATTTCTATCATCCTGCCAACCCTGCGCTAGGTGGTCATTACCATTACGACGTGACACCAGAGACGGTGCACTATCAGGGTTGGTTTGTTCCCGCTGCTACCCTCTACCGAATCGGCAACATCTACGCCCATCTGCGTCGCGAATTCCCGTCAGGCAGACGGAATTCAAGTTAACCGAGACGGCTAACAGCGTGCCTCCTCCTCCTTGTCATGATCAGGGAACTCTGGTGATTTTACTTATCGATCCCGCATGAGGACAGCCAAGCTTGCTGTACGCTGGCCGCCAGGAGTTTTACACTCCCTGACTTCCCACCACGAGTCCTACTCTTCGTCCGGTTCCTGGGTATGTTGGCGACTGCGGGCCACGGCCTGTGTCAGGCGGTCTATCACAATGGCCAAGAATACAATCGAAAGGCCCGCGATACTGCCGTTACCAGGTTCATTTTTTTGCAAGGCCCGCAACACCGTGTCTCCCAATCCGCCTGCTGCGACCATACTGGCAATAGTCACCATGGCCAATGCCATCATCGTGGTCTGATTAATCCCAGCCATGATGGTGGGCAGAGCCATCGGGATCTGAACTTTGGTGAGAATTTGCATCGGCGAGGAGCCAAAGGACTGGGCCGCTTCCACGGTAGCGGGTGAGACTTGCCGGATACCCAAACTGGTCAACCGGATCACGGGGGGGACAGCGTATATGATGGTAGCGAAAATACCCGCCGGTTTGCCTAAGCCAAAAAAGAGAATCCCGGGCAATAGATAGACAAAACTGGGCATTGTCTGCATCCCATCGAGAATTGGGCGCATGATACGGTCCAATACTTGATGGCGGGACCCTAACACCCCCAGGGGCAACCCAATGGCAACCGATATTGCCACCGCAACCACCATCAAGGCGATGGTGTCTATCGTGTATTCCCAAAGTCCCATAAACCCTACAAAAAGCAAAGCGAATACCGTAAAACAGAGAAGAGACCATCGTCCTGCGGTAAAGGAAATGAGGGCAAGAGCGACAACCATGGCAGGCCACGGCACCCACATTAGAGATCGCTCGATATAGACCAAGGCATAGGTTATCGCTGTACTGATGTTGTCAAACAGCCAGCTACCTTTAACCGTCAGCCAGTCAACCCCCTCATCAATCCAGTTGCCCGTAACCTGTCGTACAGTTTTCTTTATCGTTACCGTATTGCCACTGGTAGTGGTGGTTTCGACCGTTGATACCGTCGTGGGATACTCCATGCCAGGTCCCCAAATCATGAGACACCCTACCATTACCACCACCACCATCACCACCCCTATTAACCACCAGAGTGGCGGTATGGCACCCTCAGGGGGATCGTGGAGACCCGAACTGCTGTCATCCATCTCTGGGGCGGATGGCATTCCGGTGGAACGCTGCGTTGTGGCGGTCATCTCTCATCTCCTTTGTTGTTACCATAGGCAATCTGATGGCTGTAATCACCGGGGTAACTGTCACGTCAGAATGTCCTTGTCAGAGGTCAGCCATCCCAAGCCATTCACTTCTGACCTGTCTTGCTACTGGGCCCGGCCACGAGTCTTCTGCCCCCACCTGGCAAGTCTGATCCCTGGGTCCTCAAAGGCACTTCGGGAAAGCGAACTTGGACAGATAGGAGGATTCTTTTTTCCCTTACTCCCCTCATGTCTGACAAGGCTTTCCCGTAGTTTTCAGTTTTCCTTTAGCTCTGACATCAAAGTCGCGATCGCATCCAGGTCTTCTGCTTCATCGTAGGATTCGGCCAAGGCTGAAACCAGGGAATTGCGGCGAACTTCCCCGAGCAAGGTGTTGCGGTCATCGACAACAGGCAGGGGAAGTTCACTTGCCATGGCAATGGGAGTAAGTTCGTCCAGTGACATGTCAGGTGTCACTGTACGATATTCCGATTCGATCAGGTCTGCGGCCAGATCATAACGCGGGAGGCCTTCCCGCAGAATGCGTCGGGCACTAGCCTTGGTCAGAAGACCTGCAAAGCGGTGTGACCTGTCCACGAGCCAAGCAAGTCTTTTCTCGCCGGCAATAAACGCAGGCAGGACCTCACGAGGATCTTGATGTACCGAAAGCGTAGAACTGGGGTCCACCATGATCTGGCGGGCCGTCAGAATGCTCTCCATTCGTACATCCTTGGTGAATTCCACCACATAGTCGTTTTCGGGTCGCAGGACTATATCTTCACAGGTGCCAATTTGGGCCACCTGGCCATCGTGCATAATAGCGATCCTGTCTCCCAACTTGATTGCCTCGTTGAGATCGTGGGTAATGAAGACAATGGTCTTGTGGAGTTCCTTTTGTAACCGCAGCAATTCATCTTGCATCTGACGGCGGATTAAGGGATCAAGACCGCTGAAGGGCTCGTCCATCAGCAGGATGTCAGGATCCACCACGAGGGCCCTGGCCAGACCCACACGTTGCTGCATGCCGCCAGAGAGCTGCCCAGGATAGGCCTTTTCCCATCCCCCCAGCCCCACAAGTTCCAGTATGGGATAGGTGCGGGAGTACCTTTCCCGTTTCTTCATGCCCTGGATTTCCAAGCCCCACGCGGCGTTGTCCAACACATTGCGGTGGGGCATCAGGCCGTAGTGCTGGAAAACCATGGCAATCTTGCGTCGTCTGAAGGAAAGCAATTCCTGTTGGGTCATTGCCGTGACGTTTTCGCCATCAACGTAAATCTCGCCAGCCGTTGGGTCTATGAGGCGAATGAGACACCGCACCATGGTGGATTTGCCACTGCCAGACAATCCCATGATCACAAATGTCTCGTTTTGCTCAATTTCAAACGAGACATTTTGCAGGCCGACAACATTGCCGAATTCCTTGAGAAAGAAATCTTTGTCCCTGTTGGCGTACCGTGGGTCAAGTACCTTGTGCGGCTCATTGCCAAACACCTTCCAAATAGACTTGACCTTGACATAGGGTTGGGAGCTGGAAGATGTCATAGGGACAAGACTCACTGGGTGTCAGGAAATAGGGCAAATGCTTATCCTGCCCTGGCAATCAACCGCTGATCCCGGGACGAAGAAAGCACCCAAGGCGCCCTTTCGACTTGATTGTTGCTCTGCCAAGAAAAGGATGGACTTCACTGCAGGTTCACGAGTGAAGGGACTGCCAGAACCCTCTGAAATTCCCATCACCGTTGAACACACAGTCATTATTCCTATATCGATAGAGGATGTGTAGGGGAACAGACTTGACGTCAGTCCGGGCACCCTCTTTGCCAACTCCAATACAAGGTAGGCAGCCCAATGCTCAAGACGAGATGCACCCAGACGCAGGGGGCTGGCAAGACACTGGACCGCGAGTATAAGGAAAAGGCAACCGCCCTAATATTATGCAGTATCGCACACTGCCTGGAATGAGCCAACATCGTTAAGGTCCGAAAGGAAGTCCGAACCGGAAGCCATAGGGAAACTTGCGTTATGGTCTTGGATCCATTTCAGGTACCCCATCTCTGTCTTCGGCTCTGGAGATGGGCAATACCGGTATAATGGCTATCGTTGAACCTGAACAGGAGTAAGAAACATGCCTGACGTTGCCAATCAATTTGCCATTCAATGTCTTACCTTCGGCACTGAACGAGTCAAGGAAAAGTGCCAGAGTTTGTCTCAGGAGGAAAGCTTGCAGCCCATGGGATTCGGCCACAATTGCGTCAACTGGACCATAGGTCACATGTTGAAGACAAGGAAATTTCTGCTGGAAGTTCTAGGAGACCAATCTTTCGAATGGACCGAGCGGGATGATGAAGCCTACGGTGATGCGGATACAGTGGAGGAAGCAGCCAGCAAGGCCGCGGCAGGACGCGATCTCTCACAGTTGCTGGAAGATCTGGACACAACCTACAACCTGTTGAAGAAGGCGTTGGCAGAAAAGGATTTGAGGGACTTCGAGGGAAAGCGCCCTTTCTTCAGCGGAGAAGCCGCCGTCCACGAAATCGCAGGCTTCATGATTTGGCATGAGGGAACGCATGTGGGCGAAATTGGTGTTATCTGTGAGGCCCTCAAGAGCTGATCCGTCTTGCGGTGTCAACACCTTGGGGCCAGGTTTCCTATGGCATATGTCTGATAGCCAAGAGGCCTTGGTCCAAACCTGGAGGCTGATAGAGCTGCCCGTTATTCCCTCCCATGTAGAGACCATCTTCGGGCAGAACAAAACTCCCGGTGCTTCATATGTCCAAAGCACCGGGAAGCATACAGCCCTATGCCCCCGTGTGTCCGCTAGGCGGCAAGCTTGTAGGTCCCGTACCGCGCAAGACCATTGGCGCGCGATACGGTCAAGAATGCTTCCTGGGCTGCCTGACGGTTCTGTTGATTGCCTAACCAAGTCTGGAGAACAGGCTGTTGCAGCGCCCGCCCATAGGAGAAACTGAGCTCCCAAGGGTGAGAGCCCATGGCATTCATCGCGTTGAGGTTCAAGGTTGCCTCTTCCGGTGATTGACCCCCCGACAGGAATACGATGCCCGGAACAGCCGCGGGCACAGCGCGGTAATACGTACGCAGTGAAGCCTCCGCCACTGCCTCAGGGGAGGCCGGTGGACCGGACAGTTTACCTGGCAAAACCATGTTGGGTTTCAGCAAGGTACCTTCCAGTTCCACCCCATGCTGGTATAAGGCATGATAGGTATATTGCAGTACGGCCGTAGTCACTTCCTCACAACGATGGATGTCATGTGGACCATCCATGAGCACTTCCGGCTCTACAATGGGTACGATATCGGCTTCCTGACAAAGTGCCGCGTAGCGAGCCAACGCATGGGCGTTGGCATCGATGCATTGCTGTGTGGGCAAGACATCATCAATCGCGATCACCGCCCGCCACTTGGCAAAACGGGCCCCCAATTGGCCGTATTCGGCCAAGCGTTCCCGTAATGCATCCAGACCCTCCGTGACTGTCTCACCTGGACACCCTGGCAAATCCTTGGCCCCCATGTCAACCTTGATTCCGGGAATGATATTCCGGGATAGCAATACTTCACTCAGCGGTGTGCCATCCAAGGCATTCTGGCGGACGGTTTCATCATAGAGAATGACGCCGCTAATATTTTCTTCAATATGGGGGGCCGAGAACAGCAACTCACGATAAGTCCGGCGATTGTCTTCCGTAGATTCGACGGAGATGCTGTCAAAACGCTTCTTGATTGTGCCCGAGCTTTCATCGGCGGCCAATATTCCCTTGCCGGGAGCGACCAGTGCCTCAGCGGTCTGACGTAACGTATGTACATTCATGTGCAAATACTACCTCGTCTCAAATTCCCTTTGAGCTGGATGACAAGCTCTATTAGATGCGTACCTTCAGGAGCTTTCTGTATGGCATTATAACTAATGCTCTCCTGTCCACCTTGATTCTGCTGTAGGCACCTGTACATTCCCCTTTAGGTTCCCAGACCATAAGCCAGGATCACCGGCGTTCTGCACAATGCAGGCTTTGTCCACTGTCTCAGGTACTTCCAGACAAGCCTATATAGTCAGGCTGCTGGGACCTTAAGGTGCTAAGGTATTGCGGGCGTATTCCTCACCCTGATCTGTCAGGTACATCCAGACTGTCTCATCCAATGTGACCAGTCCTCGGGTCAAGGCCAACCTCACTATTCGCTGGCCGAATTCGGAGGGCCAGCCCAGATGAAGATGCAAGTGATCCAGTCGGTTTTCCTCGCTCCGCCCTGATTGCCCCTGATGTTGTAGCAGATGGACCACCAGCATGCGCACGGCGAATTCCCGCTTGTGGCGACGTCTCCTTAACATGCCTGCCAGAAGGCCTTTTTGCGGAGCGGCCAGTGCCACAATACCAAAGAGAAGCGCCAGCGCCAAGGTCATCGCTCCACCGATAGAGGCATCCACCGCCGTAGCCAATGAGAAACCAAGAACCGCACCCAGAATTCCGATTCCCACACTCAGGCCAATCATTAGGATCAGGGAGTCCGCCAGGAGAAACGCCGTGACCGGAGGCACAATCATGAATCCAATAACCAGAATTGACCCCACTGAATCGAACGCTCCCACCGCAGTCACGGAAGTCATGGTGATCAAGCCGTATTGAATGAGGATTGGGTTAAAGCCGAGGGCGGCCGCCAAAGCGGGATCAAAGGTAGAGAGTTTCAATTCCTTGTAGAACAGGACAATGAGCAGCACATTAAGGCAGAGAATTCCTATCATTTTCCAAAGAGTGAGAGGACCAAGTGCGATGCCGAATACTTCCAGCCGTTCAAACACGGAGTAAACCAGATCCCCTTGAAACACCGTATGTTCGTCCAAGTGTGCATCGCGGGCAAAGAGGGAGATGAGAAGCACGCCCAAACTGAAGAGGGCGGGAAAGGTAATGCCTATCGCCGCGTCCTCCTTGATCAGTCGGGTGCGATTGAGAAGCTCGATCAGGATTACCGTTACCACTCCCATAGCGGATGCCCCGGCCACCAAGAGCGGATGCCCATACTGTTCCACAACGAAGAACGCCAAGACTATCCCTAGCAACACCGTATGACTGATGGCATCCGTGAGCATGGACATCCGACGCAGCACCAGGAATGTGCCGGGGAGGGCACAGGCCGTACTCACGGCCATGGCGGTAAACAGGATTTCCCTTTCCAGATTCGACATTCAGATTCCTGAGTCAGGAGGCAGACTCGCGCGCGCTGTTTCAATTCCCTTCTCCGTAAGAGTCCAACTTCCGTCCGGCATTTGTTGGGCCAGACCCTGATGGCGCAGCACTCCCAGGGTCTTGGAAACGCTGCCAGGTGCCGCAATGGCCATCTGTATTACTTCTGGCCGATGTCCGTGCAACTGCCGTCCGTGCTCCTCCCACATTTCGTACAGGGCCGCCAAGACACTTTCGGTTCTGACCTGCATTCTGTGTCGGCGGGTTCTCAACCAACGCCATAACAATCCCCGTCGTGCCCCCAGCATCAGGGACAGGATCACCATGCAGGTAAGGGCGAGTACCACTACGGGGCCAGTAGGAATCTGAGGCCCCATAGCGGAAATAACAGCTCCTGTCATGCCGCTGATGGCCCCTATCAGTCCGGCAAGGGCGACCATGGTGCTCATCTGATTGGTCCACTGCCGAGCTGAAGCGGCCGGAGCGATCAACATGGCGCTCATGAGAATCACTCCTACAGCCTGCAACCCTATTACAATCGTAACTACGATAAGGACAATGATTAACAGCTCCAGGCGCCGCACGGGTAAGCCGATGGCCACCGCGTAATCCGGATCGAAACTTACTAGCTTTAGTTCCTTCCAGAATACGGCCAGCAACAGCAAAGCGGGAAGGCCTGCGATGATCAAGGCCACAAGATCCGAGTGCACCAGGGCGGCTGCCTGGCCAAAAATGAACTTGTCCAGACCCGCCTTGCGGGCCGTTGGCAGATTTTGGAGGAGCGACAACAGAAACAGACCTGTTCCAAAGTACAAGGCCAGGGTTAGCCCCATGGCACCATCCCGGTTGATCCGCGTATTGACATCAAGCACGAAAATGGTCAAGGTAGCCAGGAGACCGGCAGTTGCAGCTCCTGCCATCAAAAACCCCATGTCCCGCTGCTGCCACAGCAAAAAGGCCAGCACAACACCAGGTAAGGTGGCGTGGCTGATCACATCACCCAAAAGACTTTGCCGGCGCAAGAAAGCAATGGTGCCCAAGCTGCCACCGACAATGCCAATCCAGGCCGTGCCTAGCAGGACAGTCCGCAAGGTGTAATCTTGCCAGAACTGAGCTACCTGATCCCACATGAGACTATCGCTCACAGGCGGTGAAGCTACTCTTGGGTATCATCAACAATGCCGGTCCTGAACCGGTCGGAAAGACCTACGGGACTACCAAAGGTTCTGTGCAGATTGGCTTCGGTAAATGCCTCCTGTATCGGCCCATCCGCCATCATTCGGACATTGAGAAAGGCCAGCCAATCAAAATACTCCTGCACGGTGTTCAGATCATGGTGGACTGCAACTACGGTCTTTCCCTGACGGCGCAGGGACCGCAATACCTCGACGATGGCTTTTTCCGTGGTTGCATCCACCCCTTGAAAGGGTTCATCCATCAGGTAGATGTCCGCATTCTGCACCAAGGCTCTGGCCAGAAACACCCTTTGTTGCTGGCCCCCTGACAATTCACTGATTTGGCGATGAGCCAACTCGAGCATGCCCACTTTGGCCAAAGCCGCTTCTGATTCAAGATGGTCCTGCTGGGCCGGTCGCTTGAGCCAGCCCATTTGCCCATACCTTCCCATCAAGACTACATCCGACACCTTGGTAGGGAAATCCCAATCAACTGAATTGCGCTGAGGTACGTAACCAATTCTGCGCATGGAGTGTCTGTTCATGTGCTCACCAAAGAGGAGGACGGAGCCAGCAGCTGGCTTTAGCAGCCCCAGCACTGCCTTGATCAGGGTAGATTTACCAGCTCCATTCGGTCCCACGATAGCCATCAGGACGCCTGAGGGTACTCTCAGGTCTATGTCCCACAGGACTGGTTTTTCGCTATAGGCTACGGTCAAGTCATTTACTTCAAGGGCAGCCAGGCCATTGGCATATGAAAGTGTATTCATTCTGATTGTTCCGGGACTGAGTCTGTCAAGGCCCGAAATATGGTCACGGTATTGTGCTGGAGCATTCCCAGATAGGATTCTCCCTCCGTTCCAGCAGGTCCCAAGGCATCACTATAGAGTTCGCCTCCCAGTTCTACCTGCCATCCCTTGGCCTGAACGGCTGCCTGCACGGCTCTTACCGCATCTTCGGAAACGGAAGTCTCCACGAACAGTGCGGGTATCTTCTGTTCAACAATCGTGTCCGCTATAGCCTGAATGTCGTAGGCACTCACTTCTGTTTCGGTGCTCAACCCTTGAAGACCCAAAGTCTTCAGGCCAGTGAGGGCGGAATAATAGCCAAAGGCGTCATGTGCCGTGACCAGGTACTTTACAGGAACCTTGTCATCGCTGAACATGTCGAGAATAATGTCTTCGGCTTTCGTGAGGTACGACACAACCACGTCGGCGTTTTGGTGAAACACGGCTTGAGGGCTGCCATACATGCCGGCAAGAGTTTGTGCGATAGTAATGGCAGCTTCGCGCCATAGAGCTGGACTGTTCCAGATGTGTGGATCTACCAGACCATTCTTGTCATGGAGAAACATGCCAGCAAGTTCCTCATTGGCATAGAGGACATCACCAACGGCTACGACACAACGGGTCTTCGCCAGTTCATGAAGGGCATTAAGCACCTGGGCTTCAAGATGCAGTCCGTTGTAAATGATTACATCAGCCGAATTCAGCAATTCGGCATCTTTGAATGTTGGCACATAGAGGTGAGGGTCGGTGCCTGGTCCCAGCATGACACTGACTTGAATGTTGAGATCTGTTGGCTGAATCTCACCTGGCTCCGGGCTAGTAGTTGGCTCGTCGTCTCCGATATTGGCTGACCAAACTGTTCGGGCAGCGATTTCCTCAGGGGACCACAGCATCGGGTCAATCGTATCAAGCCCGGCAATTAAGCGAACGGTATTGCCTATTTGACCGGTGGTGGTCACAATATGCAGGGCATCCTGACTTACTAGCTCTGCCGTACATAGACTACCGTCTTTTTCGGTTAGCTCCTCTTGTACACCGTCAGGAACCGCTCGGCAGGAAACCAGAACTGTCCCAAGGAAAAACAGCAAGAGGTGATTTAGCACGCAGTTCCATCGCGGAACTACAACAGGGAATTGTAGGGTTGTCATATCTAAATTTGTCTTCGTTGACCAGGATACAAAAGAAAAGGGTTACGGCATCTTCATGAACACTTGGGATTGGACACGATGATCATGCAGGCGATGTCATGGCCAATTACCGTGTCCACGCCGTTGATCAGAAGGCGCAAAGGACCATCAAAAGGCATTTTTTCTTGCACTGATACCTTCGCTTGGGGCCGCAGACCAATACTCCCCAGATAGGACAGTTTTTCCTCTTCCTGCGTCAGAACCCGGGTTACCTCCCGTTCTTTCTGGAGAGGTTGTTCCACCAACAGGGCTTTAGACGTCCACGGCATGGTACCGTCCTTGGCAGGAATGGGATCCCCATGAGGATCGACGCTGGGGCTGTGCAGATGGGCATCAATGGCATCCTCAAGCACTTCATCCAACACATGTTCGAGCCTGTCTGCTATTTTGTGTACTACCTCCCACGGCATGTTAAGAGTTTCGGTAAGGAATAGTTCCAATAGTCGATGGTGACGCAGGACTTCGAGTGCAATCAGTTGCCCCCTGGGAGTCAATTCAAGATCCTGATATTTGTGATAAATCAGCAGGCCAAGTTCCCCGAGTCGTTTGGCCATGCCAGAGATTGCGGCGGGGGTCAAGCCCATGGCGGAAGCAATCTCTGAATTGGTTACCGGCTTGCCTTCACTTTGTAGCTGAAAGGCAGACTTTAGAAAGTCCTCCTGTGCCCGGGTTACTTCGACTGTCTGACTTACCATGAATCTATCCAATTAGAATCAAGAAGTTTCGTACAATCAAATATTAAGTTAAGTATTATTAAAAGTCAAGAGTTTTCTTTTAACTTTCCTGTTTGGTTAGACGAAAACAGTAGTGCAGACATTACCTGTCTGGCCGATTAGTCAGACCTGATCTGTGTGAAAAATGGTGGGGGTAACTTTCCAAGATCAGACTGTAACAACCAGTAAATTCTCTGTACCAGCTGACTGACTGGAAGGGCCCGTTGCCCAAGCCTCAGATATACTGGTTGCTTGGTATCCGCAAGGAGATACACATTCCTTTCCCAGCATTTAAGGGAAACCCATGGCTGCCAGTCGCCGTCCATTCTTTGAGACCAAGGATCTCGGATCTGAAACCAGAATCTTGGCTCGAATGACGGACTCGTGAAGGCTTGATTTGCCAGACCAAGTGTCGCGGGTACATTGAGAGATGATACAATCCTGAGGTCTGGCTGATCTTTTCACTACGATTTCGCGTTTTAGCAAAAGGTTCCGCCACACCAATAACGTACTTGGACAGGTTCCCGCCAAGTATCGTTCGTGGATTTATTCCATGCATTACCAGTCGTTGTTGCCCTGTTCTTCGGCTTGGGCGTTTCAATTCAGGAGAAACGCCCAGACACCTTTCTTGGTATTCGCATGCTAGCTTCTTTCCGTGTTGCTCTCATCCTGCTTACGGTCTTAGTTACCTGCTTGGTGTTCTCAGCTTCTGCAGGTCTTGACAGATCTGCAGAAGCTGAGAACATGAGACCGAATACACTTCCCTCCGATATAGAAGCAGACATTTGGGGAACGGCTCCCCCTTTCTCCAATCGACTAATCGTCGAGTTCGGCTCCCCTGCCTTAGCGGAAATCTATGCCAGGGAGCAATTTGCGGTGCAAGACTCTGAAACTCTATTCACCTTGGATAGTTCTCTCCAGACTTACGCGGTCCAATTGGAGAATGAATACCAGATGTTTCAGGAACTCCTGCTGGAAGAATTCCCCCGGGTCAGACCGAGTGGACTGCTAAATCGGGCAGGCCAGCCTTATCCATTGACTTTCGCCGTGGTCAAAAACGGAGCGGTATTTGAATTGGAGGGAGAACTGAACTCTAGCGACAGGATCCATATGGCTTCATTGCCGAATGTCAAGAATGTATTCCTGGACTTCGAGGTCTTTCCCCAGTTATATGCGGGTCCCGCTCTGACACACCTTAAGGACCTGTGGTCCCAGCCATCTTTCAACCGTAGAGAAAGTGGCAAAGGTATACGGATAGCTTCCATTGATGCCGGCCTCCATAAAGATGCCCCAATGTTTGATGGCTCCAATTTCACCTATCCTGCAGGTTACCCACAAGGCGGCTTGGGAATCAGAGAGGCCAATAACGGTAAGATCGTGGCTTCCCGTACTTACTTCAGACCGAACTTTCCACCCGCAGCCAGTGACCATTTCGCATGGCCAGGCAGTGGCTCTTCCCATGGCATACATACAGCAGCAATTGCCGCTGGGAACGTGGTCACAGATGCCAGCTTTCGAGGTACTCAGCTCCCGATACTGAGCGGTGTAGCACCAGGTGCCTGGCTTGGCAATTATCGCGTCTTTTATCAAAGCCAGAACGGTAACGATTCATTCTTTACCGCGGAGGGTGTGGCAGCGATTGAGGATTCCATCCTGGACGGTATGGATATAATCATCGGTTCTTGGGGCAGTGGACCAAGCATTAACCTGCCACCTCATAACTTTCTGGATTCAGCCTTGGTAAATACGGTTCATGCGGGTGTGATCGTGGTTATGGCGGCCGGAAACTACGGCCCGTTGCCTTTCTCCGTTGCCAATCCTTCGCCGGAGTACATGACCGTCGGAGCCGTAAGCACATCGGGCCGATTCGCCATGGGGAAATTTGAGGCCCATACCACAACCCAACCTGATGCGTTACTGCTGGCGGATCAACAATACGCCAATGCAGCTCTGGGCCCCCATCTGGCCGTAGGGACCTCTCATACTTTTCCACTTGTCTCCGCCCAAGTTGTGGACCCTAACAACGCAAGGGGCTGTGATCCTTGGCTCGAGGGAGCTCTTGACGGACAGATGCTCTTGGTTCAAAGAGGACAGTGCACCTTTCGACGCAAGGTGGAAGAGGCCCAGCTCGGAGGAGCTAGTGCGGTGCTAGTCTTCAATCATGCTGCTGGAGGACAATCTCTGGTTGAAATGGCTTCAGATGGTGAAGGAAACATAATCCGCATCCCATCACTCTTCATTGGCCATCAGGCCGGCATTCTTCTGTCCGAATTGTTGGAGGCTTTTCCAGATAATGTGACGGTCCGCATTTCCACGGCTGCAAGCCAGGTAGGTAACCAGCCCAGGATTATCCCTAATTACAGTGGCCGGGGACCTACCGCTTTCGGTACCCTAAAGCCAGACTTGGTGGCACCCGGGGACAATATCCTTTCGCAGGGGTACGGACCTGCAGATTTGGACTCTAGCCGGCACCTGGAATACGGCCAGACTTCCGGCACCTCAATGGCGGCACCGTTCGTCGCCGGAGCCGTTGCGTTAATTAAGGAAAAGCACCCTTCATGGACCCATGCCATGATACGGTCAGCGCTCATGAATACAGCTCAATACCAGGGCATCTTCAATGAGGATGGTTCGGTGGCCGAACCCACCGACATGGGAGCTGGCCTGATTGACCTGGTTGCTGCGTTGGAAACCCAGCTGATCCTTTCCCCACCCAAAGTCGACTTCGGACGTTTGCGCCAATCTTCTGAAAGCGAATATTCCCGGAGTATCCAGTTAACTAACCTGAGTGAAGCCAGGACTCAATTCAATCTGTCTGTTATTCGCAATACCCACATGGGTCCGTTACCCTTGCCGGAAATCACGGTTGAGCCGGCTGAGGTTACTCTTGAACCTGGGACTTCCACCAATGTGGCCCTGGTTCTCCAGCCCAACGAGGTTTCCGCCCCATCCTTCCTGCAAGGTTACCTGGTCATTGAGAGCGACGAATCCGATTATCACGCTCCAGTCTTTGCCTGGCTTGATCTCCCGCCAGTCCCCCAGCCCCTCCTGCTGATCGATGCAGACCTTAGCCCCCTGTATCCCGACTACGCCCCTTGGTACCAAGAGGCATTGGGCGAACTGAATCTGCCATACATTTATTGGGACGCTACCAGTCACGAGCAAAAAGTGCCAAGCTGGATTAATTCAGAATCTGGACCTGAAATTATCCTGCTTTTTGCAGGCGATAATCACGGGGAAGTGACGGAAACCCCCGTACCTGTCGCATTTTCAACCTCTGATCTGGAAAGATTGGAAAATTACGTGCTTGGAGGTGGCTCCCTTTGGGTCATGGGCAAGGACATCGATTTAGTCCTGGAAGGATCGAATCTAATGCATTACATATTGAGGACTGCGGAGATGCAACGTCAGACCGAAGATCGCTTCGGTCTCGCGCAGTTAGACTTGATCGCTTCACCTTCAGCCCCCGATTCCTGGCAGGCACTTGAATTGGATGTGGGTGCCCAAGATGTGCATTTGGGTACTGTCAATCTGCTTACAGGAGAGGATGTACAGATGTGGGGCTGGAACGGGCAATACCTTTCAGGCGAAGTAAAGTATGAATTTGCCTCTTTCTGGCCACATCTTCTCTATCACATACACCTGCAGGGCGGCCAACAATTCAAGATTGATAGTGCTCAGTTCTTCATTGAAAGTGATGAAGGCGACCATAAAGTGATACAGGAATTGCTTGGAGCACATGCACCACTTACGGCCAATGGTGCCTTCCGCTGGAAAGGCATCCTGCCTGTAACCGATTTGATTCATCAGGCCCGTACGGCCGGAAAACTGAAGTTGCGAATTGCCCTGCAGGGCAATCCTCCAGTCACACTAGAGACCCGCGTACCGACAAGAGTACGGGACAGTGACAATGCTTCGGGCTCCTTGCCCTTGCATGGCATCAACGGTACGGCCATGGAACCTGGCCTCTTGCCTCTGCTGGGCACAGCAAGGGACGATGGCAATGGATTCCGGGTTGTCGGAGTCAGCCGGAATCCCCCAGCCGACTCAGAAGCAGGCACGGTATTTTTCACTACCTTTGGACTGGAACACGTTAACAACGCTAACGCCTTAACTACCCGTTCCAGACTGTTGCGGACAGTCCTGTTACACCTCAATCCAGAACTCGCAAAAACCTTGTCTCCGCCATTAGCTCAATAGGAGCAGACAAATCAAGCCAATCTAGAGTTAATGCTCGGTAGCCTGTGAGTTTCCTTCTTGCCCGCGGTTGGGACTTCGCATGTCCTAGCAATAGGACGTAACTGCAAAGACAAGCTGGTCTGTTAAACCAGAAACTGGTCTCTTCACCTCTGTACGAGAATTCGTCCGCAACTGGGGCAATTGAGATAGGAGTCGTTGTTAGGGGGTGCTGTTGCCACACTGATCGGCAGACTCATAAAACAAGCATCACAGGAGGAATTGGATATTGTTGTGACAGCAATACCATTCTTGCGGCGGAGCAAGTCCTCGTATGTTCGCAGGGAAGATTCATCTACCCGGTTAGCGTGGTCGCGACGCTTTTTATTTAATTCCTCCATCTCGGCCGCCATCTCGACCTGCAGTTCCCTAAATTCGTTCTTGGCCTGTTCCCATTCTGATTGGCGACTCTTCAAACGTTCATTCAGTGGCTGAAAGACCTTGTTATTGTCCTCATATTCCAGGAGGGCAGCTAGAGCTCGTTCTTCCAAGGCAGCCTTATTTACTTCAAGTTCATTGATTTTGGTCTGCAAGGTGGAAATCTCTCGAGGATCTGTAATTGCACCTTGGGTAAGAACCTGTTGGTTGGCCTCGATCTTCTCCTTGACTATGTTTACCTGCGCATCTGCTGCTTTCTGATTTGTGCTTAAATGCTCCTGCTCCTCTTGCATGGAGGCTACCTTGGAGCGTAAATCCACCAAGTCCTGGGGTTCCCTTGTTTGTTCCAGAAGATTCTTGACTTGGCGGATAATGCGCAGACGTTGTGAATCAATCAACTGCAACGCATACAGCTTTTCAATATCATTCACGCAAATTAGCCCTCACTTCCTGCGTTCTCCCAGATTATAACACCCCGTTGGCGCGTCTTCTTCACATCTGTCCCAAATTTCTGCAGGGTGCCATTTAACCTAGTTTAGGGGTGGGGGAGTAAATCTGGTGTCACAGAAAGATGTGGAAAGCAATGGGAGACTGCGCCAAGTGGATCAGGATTCAGTTCTGTTCTCTTTGGATTTCCGCAGAACAGACAGCCCCTTGACATCAGCGAGCAATGTTTTCTTGTTGAGCCACGATCCTTCTGGACATACCTTGGTTGGCGATGGGATTGTTATAGAATCAGGATCTTTGTCGTAGCTTCCTTTACTATGTCCAATTCCTCTCCACGACGCTCCAGCCAAAGTGTGGTAGAGCTCATGTTGATGATCGTTCTGATTGCTATCGTCGCGCTATCTATTCTCTTGATTATGGGAAACGATATTCGGACTTTCGTCAATGATCTGCTATCCAGTTGGTTTCCTGAGCAATAGGGTGGCAATTGACCACCTCTCATGCTGACTCAAGTACGGGGATCTCATTGCCCCTTCACGAACCCAGTCTTTGCCAATATTCATTCTTGGTAAGTTATGTCTCGCCACCGATTGTTCCCTTTGCAGGACGCCCGTTTGGGTTTGATGCTTATCCTCTGGACAAGCTGTTGCATTCTTCTTGTTGTCTTTCGTATCTGGCGAACCAGTTCTTATCTCTACTTGTCGCTACTTTGGAATCTGGCACTCGCGTGGGTGCCCATGATTGCCGCCTGGCTTATATTCTGGACAGAAAGAAGAAACTTCGCCTCCCCTGTTGGCAGAGGTTTGATTTTCTTGACTTGGTTCTTCTTCTTTCCGAATGCACCATACATCGTTACCGATCTGATCCATTTGACGCCACGTTTTGGTATTCCGGTCTGGTATGACCTGATGGTCATTGTTTATTGTGCCTGTACCGGGTTAGTACTGGCCTTCGGTTCGCTACATCTGATGCAACAGGTTTTCAGTTCCCGTTTCGGGAACTGGTCCGGCTGGCTTCTGGTAGGGCTGACGATCCCAGCAGCTAGCTTTGCCATCTACCTTGGACGATTCCTGGAATGGAATAGTTGGGACATCGTCCTCAATCCGTGGTCCCTTATTGCTAATATCTTGAGCATTTGGCGCAACCCACTGGCAGATCCGGCACCGATAGGGATCAGTATACTGCTCAGTCTTTTCTTGACGTTGACTTACGGAACGCTCAGCATTGCGGTGGGCCTCAAAACGACCGCAGGGATAGAAGCCAGTTCAATGAGCTGACACGTATTCATCTGCTCCGGCCGGAGTTCCTCATAGTTCTGCCAAGAGGCCTTTGAATTGACATCCTGCCATGGCCCCTAAGAATGGATTCCGCTCATGTTAAGACAGGTCAGGGTTTCAGCGATTGCCTGTAAAGGGCGGCAGGATTGTGGCCCAAGTTTGGCGCCAGTGAGACCTCATGAGCCTCTGTCCCTTTATGAGAAGTGGCCATAGATCTATTTACCGTAAACCGGTGTAAATGTCCGTTGGCACTTTGGAGCTAATCGAAGCCCCTCAGCGATTAGCAAGACTGGCAGTAATAATTCACGGTAAGAGGCAAACTGGCAAAGGAACCACGGGCTGTCCCCAGCAGTTTGTCCCTCTCTCACTCTATTAACATCGGTCCCAATTCCTTCTCGGACCACCTCCCTCTATCGGCAGATTGCCTGAATCGCATCCCCATACATTGCCTGGCCTTGGTGGAGTTGGTCCAGCGAAATAAATTCCCCAACCGTGTGGGCCTGAGCAATGTCACCTGGTCCCCACACCAAAACCTCAGTGACAGGGCTGTAATGGGCTGCTTCTGTACCATACGGAACGGTCACAGCCTGTTTCTTACCTGCAATTTCACACAGCAGGCGAGCGAAGCTACCATCCTTGTCGCCATAGAAATAAGGAATCTCTGATTTGGTCAATTCCAACTGGTAGGCGGCGGCCCTTTCTTCGATATAGGACACGGCTTCGTCATATCCGGAATCAGGCATATTTCGCACGGACAGACAAGACACAGTGTGGTCCGCTGTCACGTTCGTGGCACATCCGAAGTCGGTAATGGTCATATTGAAACCATTGGTTGGAGGGTCAAATTCGTCATTCCGATACAGCGGGTCCTGTAGAAAAGTCTGTTTGAGCTTGGCCATCTCCGCAAGGAAGGGAGCTATGCGAAAGTTGGAGGAATCTCCCTTTTCTGTACTGGAATGAGCCGCCTTCCCTCTGGCATGGGCAGCCATGAAGGCCCCTCCCTTGTGAGCATACACAGGAACCATCTGTGTCGGCTCCGTAACTATGCCATACCGCAGGCTAGCCTCTTGCAACAGACGGGAGTGATTGATGATGTGGGTTGCACCTACATGCCCGACCTCCTCATCAGCAGAGAAGGTAATATAGACTGGTTGAGATAGATTGCTGAGACCGATTTCAATCAATGCACATAGCACGGCGGCGATTGGACCCTTCATGTCGCAGCTGCCCCGTCCCTGAACTTTCTCTTCGTGAACTTGCCCGGAAAAGGGTTCCCATCCTTCCAGACCGGGCACAGTATCGGTATGGGTGAAGAAACCAAGACCACCAGGCCCCTTTCCCGTACGAGCTACCAGACAATGCTTCTCAACCCCAGCAGTATCTACATAGGTCAGCCGTTCTGTCTCCATGCCATGCTGTCCGACCCAGTTTTCACAGAATTCGGTAATATTCCGATTTGAATCAGCGGACACAGACGGAATTTCTATTAACTCCTTTGTCAATTCCACGACCTGAGAAACCAAACCTGTCCTCCTTGGTTCATTTCCGCTCACGAACCGCTACGGATCGATAACTCCTCATTGTATACTGTCGTTCAAAATCAGTCCCAAAGTCATAACGCCCGGCCTCTTACTTCCCTGCCAGGCTCTCTGGTTTTGTGTCAGCTCTTGTCACATTCTGATCTAAGGAACTCCCTTCATGTTTTCCAACATCGCGTTAGACAAAATGAAAGCCGGTGATACCGCTTTTGGCCTTGCAATGGGTATGGGTATACCCGAAACAGGGGAGATCCTAAGCCGGAGCGGGGCAGATTTCGTGATGGTGGATCGTCAGCATGGTAGCTGGAACGAGAGAGACGTGGGTCGGGCTATAGGTGCCATTCTGTTGGGCAACGCAGTTCCTATGGCCCGAGTGGCCTGCAATGACTATACTCTTATTGGCCAGTTATTGGACAAGGGCATGCTGGGAATTATTGTACCCATGGTTGATACGCCACAAGAAGCCCAGGATGTGGCGGACGCCTGTCTCTTGCCGCCGGAGGGCAAGCGTTCCTGGGGCTGGAATCAAGCCGCCCGTTACGGTAGCGATTACGCCGAATGGATTAATAGTGAGCTGTTTGTGGCCGTGCAGATTGAAAGTGCTGAGGCAGTTAAAAACGCAGAGGCGATTCTAGCCATTCCCGGGATTTCGGGCTGCTGGTGCGGACCCTCGGATCTTTCCTTATCCCTTGGCTTTCATCCCTCCCAAATGCATGAACAAGATGAACACCGTGCCGCGCTTGAAACTGTGTTGCTGGCTTGTCACAATACGGGAAAGATCCCAGGAATTGCCGGCAGCAGTCTCGAGGACGCTCAAAGGCGGTACCATCAGGGCTTCCGATTCATCACCGTAACCAGTGATTCGAGTATTTTGGCCAGCGGAGCAGCCGAAGTGATTGCTTCCTTAGAGGACCTTCAGGGCGAGTGAAGGCAACTCAGAGGCCGTGGGCTCCACGAGCCAGATCAGTGGCCAACTCAGTAACCGCACCCATCGGATCGTCACTGCCGGAGGCCCTCACTAAAGCTGAGCCGACAATTACCCCTTCCACCAGTTGGGCAACCTGGGCGGCGTGAGTCCCATTACTGATGCCGAAACCAACACAGAGCGGAATTGACGCATATTGGCGGAGGTGGGTCACCAAATCTGTAAGATATTGGGGTACTTTTTCCCTGGCGCCTGTGGTACCCAATACGCTGACCAGATAAATAAATCCTGTGCTGTGTTCGGTGACTAGCCGAATCCGTTCCTCGGAACTAGTGGGGGAGAGCATATAAACCAAAGCCATACCTGCTTCACGGCATAGGGCTTCCAGTTCCTTGCCTTCTTCGGGAGGTAGATCTGGCACGATCAATCCGTCAAAACCTGCTTCCATGGCATCCCTGACAAAATCGGACTCTCCGTAACGGAAAATGGGATTCACGTAGGACATGGCGCAGAAAGGCTGGGTAACACCTGTTGAACGCAGTTCAGCACCCATGCTCAGGCAGTCGGCTGTGGTTGTGCCCTGGATCAGGGCCTGATGGGTTGCCGCCTGGATGACAGGACCGTCCGCCAGAGGATCGCTAAAGGGAAAGCCAATCTCGATCAGGTCTGCCCCAGCCGCCACCATTTTTCTGACTATACTCAGGGATTGGTCACGGGTTGGGTATCCCATTGGGTGATATGGCATAAAGGCCGCCTGTCCAGGACCTGACCAACGGTCGAATACAGCCTGAATTCTTTCAAGTCCGGACATGCAACGTACCTCGCGCCAACCTTCGTTCATTCACCCTCATGCTGACTCTTCCAATGTCTGCATTACTGAATCCAGATCCTTGTCCCCGCGACCACTCAAGTTCACCAAGATAACCTGATCTTTGGGTAGGGCCGGAGCCAATTCCATAAGGTAACCAATGGCGTGGGCGCTTTCCAAAGCAGGAATAATACCTTCCAACCTGCATAGGGCTTGGAAACCCTTTAGTGCCTGCTCATCGGTGCAGTAAACATATTCCGTACGTTCCTTGTCTCTTAACAGTGCGTGTTCGGGGCCAACACTGGCATAGTCCAGGCCCGCCGAAATACTGTGGGTTAAAGCGATTTGTCCATCCTCATTTTGCAAAACGAAACTCTTCGTTCCGTGCAGAATTCCCAATCGTCCCAGTTCAGGGTCGGCGAACCTAGAGGCGTGCTGCCCGCTAGCGATCCCGTGACCACCGGCTTCCACCCCAATCATGCGTACATGAGGGTCCATAATAAAGGGGAAGAAGAGGCCGATGGCATTACTGCCACCCCCGACACACGCTAAGAGCACGTCTGGTAGGCGGCCAGGTCCTGTAGCTGGATCCAGCATTTGAGACTTGGCTTCCCGCCCAATAACAGCTTGGAAATTCCGGACCATGACAGGATATGGATGAGGTCCGAGGGCACTACCCAACAAATAGTGACTAGTCTCTACATTCGTTACAAAATCTCTAATTGCCTCGTTAATGGCGTCTTTCAGCGTCTGGCTGCCGCTGGGAACTTCGCGCACTTCGGCCCCCAACAACTTCATACGAAACACGTTGGGTGCCTGTCGGACCATATCCACTGAACCCATATAGATGACACATTCCATGTCCAACAGGGCGCAGGCCGTAGCGGTAGCCACTCCGTGCTGACCTGCCCCAGTCTCTGCAACAATACGTTCTTTGCCCATCAAGCGCTTGACGAGCAACGCCTGCGCCAAAGCATTGTTTATCTTGTGTGCTCCCGTATGCGCCAAATCCTCTCTCTTGAGGTAGATTTGTGCTCCACCCAAATACTCGGACAAGCTTTTTGCATAGGTGACTGCCGTCGGCCGACCAACATAACACTCAAGCAGACTCTGCAACTCGTCCTTAAACTGTTGATCTTTCAGTGCCTGTTCATGCGTGTGTTCAAGTTCATGTAAGGCAGGCATGAGGGTTTCGGGTACATATTGCCCGCCGTAAGGACCAAAACGTCCGTGCTGGTCGGGATACATCTGGGCATAATGCTCTACGGCAAAACTGGTGGTTTTCATTTCAGATCAATCCCCAAGTGAGAATACAAGGCAGATCGCATTACTTGAATGTCTGGAGAAGAGTCAGTCCATATTTCATAAGACCTGGCCCCCTGAAATAGAAGCATTTCCAGGCCGCTGATACATGAAGCCCCCGCGGATCGAGCTAAGGCCAAAAACTGGGTCTCCAAAGGGTTATATACCAGGTCATAGGCCCACATGCCTGCATGCCATTTGAAATCAGGAGGCACAGGACAAGAATCCACGAGAGGCGCCATCCCTAGGGATGTTGTATTGACCACAAGACTTACCCAATCGCCAACAGCCTGGATCGGGGAACCGTATTCCAGGGTTTGGCATTTTACTTGCGGAGCATACCGCCCGATTTCGGCAATCAGATCATTAGCCCGAGACAGTGTGCGATTATAAACGGTTATTGATTCACAGCCTGCTTGTGCAAGTCCATACACAACGGAACGAGCGGACCCTCCTGCTCCCAGTACCAGTACATGACTCCCTCTGGGTGACCAGGACCTCGCCCAGAGCTCGTGCATAAAGCCATAAACATCGGTGTTGTCGCCCTGCAGGGAACCATCCTCTTCTACCGTGATCGTATTGACGGCACCAACCACCCTGGCTGTCTCAGAAATTCGGGAAAGCCAAGGCATGACACTTTGCTTGTGGGGAATCGTCACATTGGCCCCCACAAAACCAAGCCCCCGCAGACCCTCAACAGCTTCTCGGATGCGCTCAGCGGGTGTATCCGGAACCGGTAAGGGCAAGTACACCCAATCCATGTCAGCCTGACGAAAGGCGGCATTGTGCATTCGGGGTGAACCGCTGTGCTCTACAGGCCATCCAATCAGCCCTACCTTTCGGGTATGGGCAGAAACTTGGTCAGGCATCCGGATTTTGCTCCAAGATACTGGCACCCAGTTGTCGAAGCGAGAAAGCGAAATCCGGAAAACTGTCGGCCGTCACTTGGGCTTCATGTACGATCACATCGCTTTGCGTGAGCAGGCCAGCTACGGCAAGCATCATGGCGAGGCGATGGTCTCCTTGACTGTGAACTTCTGCCCCTTGCAGGGGAGTAGGCCCACATATAACAAAGCCATCAGGTGTTCCTTCAAGACTGGCCCCCAGGCGGCGCAACTGATTCACCGTATCGTCAATGCGATCCGACTCCTTGACACGCAGTTCCTGGGCATCGCGGATAACAGAAGTGCCGTGGGCTTGGGTACAGGCCAGAGCCAACAGCGGCAGTTCATCGATCATGCGAACAATAATGTCGCCACCGAATTCCGTCGCCACTAATTCACTGGCCTCTGCGATCAGGTCGCCTACAGGTTCCCCTCCTTCCTCTCGGCGATTGGTCCATTGGATGGAAGCCCCCATAGCCTGGAGGGCCTCCAGAAAGCCGGTACGCGTCTCGTTACATCCCAGGTTGGGCAACACGACCCGGCTGTCAGGAATCAGGCACGCGGCCAGAACCACGAACGAGGCGGAAGAAATATCCCCGGGTATGTGCATGGAAAGGGGCTTCAGGCTGTCAGGAACCTGCAGATGAATACCCCCCGGCTCGGCCTCGATATCCGTCCCCATTCCGCGCAATATACGTTCCGTATGATTGCGCGTGGGTCCAGGTTCTACGACAACGGTGGCACCTTGGGCAAATAGACCTGCCAGCAGTAGGCAGCTCTTGACCTGGGCGCTGGCGACGGGAAGCTCATATTCTGCTCCCGTCAAGCCATGCGCTGGCGGGACGAACGTCAAGGGGGCAAATTTGCCGCTAGCTCGGCCATGGATATGAGCCCCCATCTCCTGCAAGGGAGTTACAATCCGTCCCATAGGGCGTCCGCATAGCTGACGGGTTCCTGTCAAAACACTGGTGAAACGCTGTCCTGCCAATATCCCTGACATAAGACGCATGGTTGTCCCGGAGTTATCGCAGTTCAGGACTCCATGGGGCTCCTGCAAGCCATGCAGTCCCACTCCCTGTACCGTGGCCTCCGTCGGAGACAGGAAATCAATCTGAACCCCCATCTCCTGCAAGATATCCGCTGTGGCATGGCAGTCTCTTCCATTCAGAAAGCCAGTGATATGGGAGTTACCCTCAGCCAAGGCCCCCAGCATCAAAGCCCTATGGCTTATAGATTTGTCTCCCGGCACCTGGATTTCTCCCCGCAAACGAGAACTGGCACCAAGCCGAAGTTGCGTCATATAGCCGGTCGTCTCCTTGCTTCATAACGGGCCTGCCAGTTACGACGAACGTTGCGATTCTGCGACAAGATCTCGACTAATCTGTCCTCTTCATCTCCTTCTATGAGAGCCCTCAGCGCTTGGATATGATCAGTGAACAGATCCAGACATGCCCCTATGTTTTCCTTGTTGGTCATCAGAATGTCCAGAAACATGCTTGCTTGACTTGCTGCCACCCGGGAAGTATCCCGAAACCCTCCCGCCGCTAGGTCCCAGACTTCAGGGTCCCGTTCACCAAGCGTTGCCGCCGTCTGGACCAAGGCGCTAGAAACCAAAAACGGTAGATGACTGATGGCGGCCACCACACGGTCATGCTTTAGAGCCTCCATGCGAATAGGATGGGCCCCCACTGCCTTTACGAGTTCCTCCAACAAGCCAACGGCAGTCTCACTGGTGCGATCAAGAGGTGTTAAAACCCAGGTTGCATTCGAAAAGAGACCCGCTTCAGCGGCGTCAAAGCCGCTGGTTTCCTTGCCAGCCATAGGATGTGTAGCAATAGGCTCTACACCAGGCGGCAGCGCCTCCATAATCTCTACTACTTCACTACTGGTGCTTCCAACATCCACAACGACTGCCTTCTTCTTGAGTTGAGGACCAATTTCGCGCAACTGACGCATAGCTATACGCACCGGTGCCGCCAGAATTACAATGTCCGCGCCGGTTACGCCAGTCAGGAGACTGGTAGTTCCCTGATCCACTACTCCCAGATCAATGGCCCGGGCGATGGTGGCCGCTGAACGGCTAATGCCCCGGACTTCCCGGCACAGATGGGAGCGAGTGAGATCCATACACAGACTGGCACCGATCAAACCCAAACCCGCTACGGCAACACGGCAATCTGCGAGCTTGCGGGTCATGAAAGAGGCCAATCTGCAGCGGCAAAGTCAGGTTCCATTTCTTTCTCCTAGATTTCCCTTCCAATCGCCTGAGCGACATCCCTCAATTGTTGGACCAATCGGGTGAACTTGCTGATGGTCAGGCTTTGGGCTCCGTCGCTCATGGCGGAAGCAGGATCCGGATGCACCTCGATCATGACACCATCTGCCCCAGCCGCCACAGCTGCCTTGGCGATGGGTGGCACCAGCTCCCATTTGCCAGTACCGTGAGAGGGATCGGCTATTACCGGTAAATGGGTCAGTTCCTGGAGGGCCGGGATTGCATTGACATCGAACGTGTTGCGCGTGTAGGTTTCAAATGTGCGAATACCCCGTTCACATATCATAACGTTCATATTGCCTGCACTGAGGATGTATTCGGCACTCATGAGCAATTCCTCCAGAGTTCCGCTAATTCCTCGCTTAAGAAATACCGGTTTCCTGGCTCTACCCAATGCTTTCAGGAGTGAGTAGTTCTGTGTATTGCGGGCGCCAACCTGGAAAATATCTGTATATTCCTCTACCAAGCCAATGTCTTCCGGGCTCATGACCTCAGTAATAATGGACAGACCGGTTTCCTCCCGGGCTTCAGCCAGATAGGAAAGACCCTCTTCACCCAAGCCTTGGAAACTGTAAGGTGAGGAACGGGGTTTGAATGCCCCTCCCCGCAGGAACTGGGCACCCGCTGCCTTGACGGCCCGGGCTGTAGTAAGGATCTGTTCCCGACTCTCAACGCTACAGGGCCCGGCAAAAATTGCGATACGCTTGCCGCCAATCTCTGCGCCATTCACTTTGATCACACTGTCCTGTTCTGTGAAGTCGCGACTGGCGGCTTTGAAGGGTTGCATGATGCGTACGGTCCTTTCTACTTGGGGCATGACATCAAAAGTATCTGTGTTCAACTTGTGCTCATCAGCGCCGATAATGCCAATAATCGTCCGGGCTTCACCGGTACTTATGTGCACATTGAAACCTAGTTCCTCAATATGTTGAGCTACTTGGGCCGTATCGTCCGAAGTCGCCCCTTGCTTCATGACAACAATCATTTTTCTCTCCTCACTTCTGAAATGGGCCAATCCAACAAAATAGCAGATAAAATCCAGATGGCATTTTGCCTGGTTTCGGTCATGCCTAAGCCACGGGCTCTCGATTGGGATTCCGGTTGCGCGGGTAACTTCCTAACAGCTTGACAAATGCAGCACATATGAGGAGTTCCTGTAATGCTTCCCTGACAATGTCTTCCTGATAATGTCCGAGGAAATCCATATAGAAGACATAGTTCCATTGCTTGAAACGCCGGGGGAAGCTGCTGATATTGGTCAGGTTGATGTTACGGTCGGAAAAGATACTAAGGGCCTTAACCAAGGCGCCAGGCTGATCGGGTACGGCAAAGAGGACGGAAGTCTTGCAGTCAGGCCCCATTCCTGCCGTTTCATGGCCAATAACCAGAAATCTGGTGAGATTGTCGGGTTCATCCTCGATCCCCTTCGCGACAATCTCGAGGCCATAGTGTTCGGCGGCAAACTGGCTGGCAATGGCGCCAAATTGCGGTTCGGGATTTTCCTGGAGTGCTTTGGCGGCGCCTGCCGTGTCATACCAATCGACCGGAACCAACTGTCGCTGTATGAGAAAGGCTCGGCACTGTTCCAATGCTTGAGGATGACTTCGGACGTGGGTTACCTGAGCGGTACATCCTGGCAATACAATCAAATTGTGCCGCACAGGATGCAGGATTTCTGCAGATATCCGCAGATCGTGATTGAGCAGGAGTGAATTGACTCCTGTTACCGAACCGCCAATGGAATTCTCAATGGGCAACATGCCAAAATCTGCCTTCCGTTGCTCAACAAGCGCAAAGAGTTCAGCAAAACTACGGCAAGGCAAAGTCTTCAGATCCGGCTCGGTGGAAAAATGGTTGTGGAGGGCTTCATCCGAGTAAGCCCCGGGTTCTCCCTGAAAGGCCACAATCATGTTGAGACTCCTTGCTTGCGAATTTGGTTTTCAACCCATTGATTGAGTTGCTGCATATCCACCGGGGGCAAGTCACTCTTGTCTGGCCGCAGAGAAACCGCATCCCTGAGGTATACATGATGGATTTCGGCAGGAGGGATCGACGTGTTCCAGTGAAGGAGGATGCGAATACATCGGGGCAGGGAATCCGGCACATTCATTTCATGTCCGCACAACAGAGGCACATCCAACCAACCCAATTGCCGTGCTGCTGTGGCCGGAAACACAGCATTGAGATCAGGTGTGGTCGTAAATATCGCCGACGCCACGTCTTCAGGCACGATACTGTTTACCCGAATCATCAGACCTAGCAGTTCCCGGGTTGCTGCCAGAATTTCCTGACTCTCATTCTGTGTAACTGTGGTTGCCCCACGTATACCTCTGCATTGGATCATTGGAATACCCTTGTTTGGTGCCAAGGCAAAGTCACACAGGCACAAAAAAAGGCGATCCGGTCGGATCGCCCTCACTGTCCCTGGTTGTCATCGGCCTATGGTGTGCCCGTACAACTCTCCTTGCAGTGAAGCGATCCTTCGTATGTATATGTAAAATAAAAATAATAGAAGCTTAATTCCCTTGGCGTGGGGCAATCCCCTCCAAACAGGCGGGACAAACTTCTCCGTCTCTGCCAAGGAGAGACCATTAGGGCCGTCGTTATTGGATTCAAGACCTCAAGAGGTCTGACTACCGTGATTGACATGAACGAACAATAGCAGGACTCAAGTATCTTGTCAAAAACCCAACGCCATACCATAACAGTAGAATTCTAGCTGAGTGCCAGGAACACAGCCCGTTCGGAGACCAGCTCCTGTCCGGTAACGTTGATCATGTGACGATCAAATTCATCCAGTGCCAGTCCTTCCACCACCTGAATATCACCTGCCTGAACCGTGACAGGAAAGCTGTAAAACACTCCCTTGGGAGTGTCATATTGCCCCTCACTCATAATGCCCATGCTGGTACTCTGGCCTTCCAAGGTACCGCGATGCCAATCACGGACATGGTCGACAATGGCTAATGCGGCACTGGCCGCGCTACTCTGTCCCCTAGCAGCAATAACTTCAGCACCGCGGTTCTGCACGCGGGGAATCAGAACTTCTCGGATCCATTTGGGGTCCGATAATTTGGGCCAGTTCCGATGTCCATCTATGAGCGCATGGGTCAGACAGGGGTATTGGGTGGCACTGTGATTGCCCCAAATGGCAACTCCCGATATCCTCTCTGGACTCACCCCAGATTCCCGAGCTAGCATGCCCACTGCCCGATTGTGATCTAGGCGCGTGAGGGCAGAAAACCTCGTTGCCGGTATGTCACGGGCATGATGACGGGTAACAAGACAGTTAAGGTTAGCGGGATTGCCTACGACAGCGATGCGTACATCATTGGCAGCGTAGGCGTTCAGGGCGCGGCCCTGCTCCACAAAGATAGGGTAATTGGCTTCGATCAAGTCACTACGCTTGGCGCCTTTGCCTCTGGGCTTCGCTCCGACCAAGAGGGCATACTGGACATCAGCAAACCCTGTACGGGTGTCTGCCGTCATGTTTATGGCTGAAAGCAGCGGAAACGCACAATCCTCCAACTCCATCACCACACCCTCCAGTGCTGGCAGAGCCTGAGGTATTTCTAGCAAGGAAAGGGCCACCGGTTGGTGGAACCCAAACATGGCACCAGATGCAATGTGGAATATCAGGGCATAACCGACATTGCCTGCGGCACCTGTAACGGTCACCCGAACTGGTTTAGTCATTGGGTCCCGAACTCCAAATGATTGTGTGACCGAGTAGGGGAATTTCCCCAACTCATCCTTTATCAACCTAATAGGGAATTATGAAACATAATGTAAGGCAACGCTACAGACCTAGTCAAAACTCCACAGTAACTTTGTCTTTCTCCAAGAGAACTGGTTGGGCAGGATTCTGCATTTCTCGGATGATGTTACGCTAATGTCTACAGGACGCATTGCATTCTGGCTGATCTGAAGAGTCCGAGATCCGATCGGATCTCTCGACTAGCACGATGCCAATCCGAGTTATGGCCGATATTTCCATGGTCCCCGTCACTCAATTTCGCGAACGAGGTCACGCATGATCGAAAGAGCTGGGCGCGCTTTGCTGGCCCTTATAGAAGAGCCTTTGGTTCGGGGCATGGTACGACTGCGTTTCACACCCAACCGCATTACATGGCTGGGGCTGGTAATGGCCCTGGGTACGGCAACCTTGATCGGCATGGGTCATCTCCGTATCGGAGGCCTGGTTTTCCTGCTGATCTCTTCCCTGGACAGTTTGGATGGGATGTTGGCCCGGCGTACTGGCATGACAACCAAATTCGGGGCTTGTCTCGACAGCACGTTTGATCGGATTGCCGAAATCCTGGTGCTGGGTGGGTTACTAATTTATTTGCAGCTGTATGGACCTCTAATCTTGGATCTGCGTTGGAGTATTCCCTTAGTATACCTGACAATGGGAGGATCGGTTACGGTGTCTTATGTCAAGGCCAGAGCTGAGGGTTTGGGTTTCGAATGCAAGGTAGGCTGGATGCAGCGTAGCGAAAGGATTCTTCTGATCGGATTGGCCATGTTGATCGGATGGATTGACGTTGTGCTTATTCCGATCGCCCTGCTTCTGTTTATTACGGTGGGACAGCGCATCCATCGAGTGGCCCAGCAGGACGTAAGGCCCTTCATGGGCGTACAATCATTTTGAATGTTCGTACCAAATGCCCTAGACTATGGATTGAAGCCAGAACCGGGTTGTGCATTTTTCCCATTCATCGCTCCCCAGACCCGCTGTGAAAGTCAAGATTGATCCGAATCTCCTGGCGCAGGCCAAGGAGGGAGATCCTGATGCATTCAATGAATTGTTTGATTTGTGTTCCCAACACATCTTTCGTTACATATTGGCCCGCATCGGCGATCCCCAGTTGGCCGAGGACTTGACTGGCAACGTTTTCCTTAAGGTTTACGAGGCTATTGACCGTGGTGATTCCTGGAACTGGACCTTTACCTCTTGGCTTTACTCTATTGCTCATAACCAAGTTGTGGATTGTCAACGCAGACAGAATTTGAGGGCATTCTATCCAATTGACGACCAAGAGTGGATTCCTTCCTCTCACCCCGACCCCTACTCCCATTCGCTGGAATGCCTTGATGCTGAAGCGCTGCGGGCTGCGATTGCTCGGCTACCAGACACGCAGGCCCAAGTCATCTGCCTGCGTTTTCTGGAAGGTTACGGCGTAAGAGAAGTGGCAGCCCTGCTAGGCAAGTCTGAGCTTTCTGTACGGGCTCTGCAATTTAGGGCCATGCGGGAATTGAGAGCCACTATGAGGAAGGAATTGGGCTAAGAACAGGAGATCAGATACACATGACAAATCGGATTCCTGACAGTTCTGCTCTTGACGATGAGGTTATTTCCACGGAGGAACAGCGGTTAGGCGGCTTGTTCGAATTGGCTGACCAGCTGGCCGGAGACCGTGTGGCCCAAGACGTCTTTCTGCAGTCTCTGACAGAGGCAGATAGGCAGGAGATAGTAGCGGCCCTGGTCCACGCTAATGCCTTACGCATTATGGGAAGTGAAACGGTTCCGGCAATGAAAGGACTGGCACGTCAGCGCCTGCAGGAAGCAATAAAGGCGAAGTCTGGTGACAGGATCGATCCAGACAGTACCAAATCCAAAGAGTGGCCTGTGACCGACTCGATTGCCCCCATGACAACCCCCAAGAACCAATAGTCCAGGTCGCGTAAGGGTTTGACGTCTGGAGTCAGGACGGATCACACCTGCCTTTCCAGTTCTTGAGGACTGTTTACAAACTCCCGTAGCGGGTTTCTGCATACCCAGTTGCCCTTTGGGAGGCGGTGACGACAGGACTTGCCAGCCGAAAAATGGACCTGAGAATCTGTGATCGATGCATAGTGGTGATGATTCTGCTCTACATGTGGAGTTTGTAAACAGATCCTAAGACTACGGATAACTCATGTTCCAGCAACAGTGGAACATGAGATGCCTGTTGTGGCTTATTCTTGGCTTTGCGTTGCTCGCACCCTCGAATGCTTGTCCGAAGGCCTGGAGTTCCCCAGGAGCACTTTGGCCTGATCCATAGCCACCTGACCCCAAGGGAGCAATTGGATCCGGTTCCCGAAATCAAGACCTGCTGGAGGCCCCATAATCCAATCCCATGTCCTACCTTATTTCTCAGAAGTCGCTATTCGGGCTAGGTGAGGCAGACCGCTCCAGACGCGTATAGAGACCAAGGCTTTTGGCATATGGTAGCCTTTCAGGCTGATTCTTGCTCTCTCCCTCATTCAAACGTACAATGGTGCCTGATTTGCATGGTTACGTTCTGGCAAGGAAATCCATTGCGGGCTCCTTTAGATTAGTAGCAAAAAGGAATAACTCTTCTTGTTCGATTCACTTTCTGGCAAATTGCAAAGTATCTTCGATCGTCTGGGTCGCAAAGGGCTCTTGACCGAAGCCGACGTACAGGAAGGATTGCGTGCTATCCGCCTAGCACTGCTGGAAGCGGATGTGAACTACAAGGTAGTCAAGTCATTCACAGGGCAGATCCGCGAGCGCGCTTTGGGGGCAGAGGTATTGAAGAGCCTGACTCCAGGGCAGCAGATAGTAAAAATCGTTCACGCCTCACTCATTGAATTGCTCGGTTCCCCGGCACCTTTGGAATTCAGCGGAAAAGCCCCTCACACCGTAGCCCTAGTTGGCTTGCAAGGGGTTGGGAAAACTACCATGGCGGCCAAATTGGCAGTCCATTTGCGTCGCAAGGGACATTTACCCCTCTTGGTGGCGGCTGATGTGCAGCGGCCAGCGGCCATTACCCAACTGGAAACACTGGGGGCGCAGATTGACGTGCCAGTATTCAGCCAACGCAATGGGGCAAAAGCCCCGGCCATCGCCCGCCATGCAGTAAACCATGCGAGGCAAAAGGCTTACACCATTGTATTACTGGATACGGCTGGGCGACTCCAGATAGATAGCGAACTCATGAGCGAACTGGAGCGAATCCAGGCCGAGGTTCAACCAGCGGAAACATTGCTGGTCGTGGACGCCATGACCGGCCAAGAAGCTGTCAGCGTCGCGGAGGGCTTTCGGGCCAGTATGCCAGTTACCGGTCTCATAATGACCAAGATTGATGGAGATGCCCGAGGCGGTGCAGCCCTGAGTATCCGTCAAGTAACTGGTATCCCTATTAAATTCATGGGTACGAGTGAGAGGATGGACGGTCTGGAGACTTTCCAGCCCGAAGGAATGGCCAGCCGCATCTTGGGCATGGGCGATGTGCTTTCCCTCATTGAGAAAGCCGAGCAGTATGTCGATGAAGAGGAAGCGGAACGACTGGCAGATAAATTGGCGACCGATGGCCTGGATTTTGAGGATTTCCTAACCCAGATGCGTTCCATGAAACGCATGGGTAGCCTGATGGACATGCTAAAACTGATTCCAGGAGCCCAGCGCTTGGTTCATGAGATCGACGAAGAAGAAATGAATCGCAAGTTGCTACAGAGCGAAGCTATTATCAGCAGTATGACTCGCCAGGAACGCCACAATCCACGTCTCTTGAACGGGAGCCGGAAGAGGCGTATTGCGTCCGGAAGTGGTACGACGGTAGCTGACGTAAATGCTTTGGTCAAGGAATTCAGGCAGTCACAGAAGATGATGAAGCAGATGGGGCTGTCTAGCCAAGGTAAGCGTGGCGGACGACAGCCGATGAGAAACATGATGTCCAGGCTCATGGAGCATTAAACATAGTCAAGGAGCAGAATTAGGAATGGTCAGAATCAGATTGGTGCGTATGGGTGCCAAACATAAGCCAACTTATCGCATCATGGTAGCCGACTCAAAGGCTGCCAACAAAGGACGATTCATTGACAACATTGGGCATTTCAATCCGCGCACAGAACCTGAGACTGTTGTACTCAAAGCGGATCGCGCGATTCATTGGCTCACCCAGGGTGCGCAACCCAGCGCAGCAGTATTGCGTCTGCTGAAGGCCGAACAAATCGTGGATGAAAACGGCACCCTGTACAAAGTCCCCGAGGAAACCGCACCGGAAGTGACCGTAGCGGCGGAAAGTGAATCCAGTGACACGGTTTAGGGTTCAGGATCCTCATGGACGCTGAATCAAGAATTGGCAAGTTGGTAGAGCTGATCACCACAACCTTGGCCCAGTATCCTGAAAGGGTAAGGGTGGAGACTCGCCTCTATGACCGCGAAATCGATATCAATCTGGTAGTGGAGCAAGAAGATATGGGCCGCATTATCGGCCGCCATGGCCGCGTAGCCCACGCGATGCGGGATCTGATAAAGGCCTCCCACACCAATCCCAATTTGCATGTTTCCCTCAACATTGACTGTTGGCAGGAACTGGAAGAACCCGCTTTGTTTGCCCAGCGCCAGGCTGATGACGAAGAGGCATCAGGTTAATTCCCAGGTTTTCCACTAGTTCGTACTCAGCTCGTTATATGCGTCCCTTGGAATCGCAGCGGCCCACTCACACTGTGTGCCCTGACGATCATTTTGTCGTTGGCCAAATATTGCGTGCCCATGGAACGCGAGGTGAGGTCAGAGTCAGAATTCTGTCTGACAATGAGGCACGATTCTTGCCTGATAGCAGATTAGATGTTTCCCAGCCTCCCTTCACCCTCACGATATTGCAAGCCCGCAGGCATAAGGATTCGTTGCTGGTACAGTTTTCAGAGGTCACATCTCGCACCCGGGCAGAAACGCTGCGAGGGGCGTGGCTCTCTGTCAGCAATTCCAAGGTGCCGGAATTGGACCCGGGTTCGTATTGGATACATGATATAATCGGATGTCAGGTCCAAACGGAAGAAGGGAGGTTGTTGGGTCGAATTCGGCAAGTCCTCTCAACAGGAGCCAATGACGTATATGAAGTCGAACCAGCAAAGGAATTGGGAACGACTGTACCCATCCTTGTGCCGGCAACGACAGATGTTATTCGCTTTGTAGACATTGGGCGACAAATTGTCATCGTACATCTCTTGCCCGGTTTGGTAGAGTGTTTGAGTTAGCCTGAGCAGCTGTTTGTAATTTAAGATGAAATGTAACTAGACTACTAGCAACTTCGCGCCGCCAAGGTAGAACTACATCAATGCTAGGCGTAATTCTGGCTGGAGGCAGTGGTCATCGCTTATGGCCATTTAGCCGCCAGGGAACTCCAAAGCAATTCAGCGATCTTTTGCGCAAGGGTGAGTCTTTGCTCCAGTCTACGGTCCGTTCCGTGGCACCTCTCATTGCACCGACTGATACTTGGATTGTTACATCCGAAGCAACGGTGAATCTGGCACGACGGCAACTGCCCGAGGTTCCCAAGTCCCAGATTCTGGCAGAACCCGCAAGTCGTAATACCGCCCCCGCCATTGCCTGGTGTCTGGCCCAAATCTCCAGTGGACATATGGATCAGGTTGTAGCTATATTGCCATCCGATCATTGGTTTGAAGATCTCCAGATCTTGTGTCGTGCCCTATGCCGCGCTACCTCCTTGGCTCAAGAAGGTCAATTGGTTCTCTTGGGTGTTGAGCCAGACCATCCACACACAGGTTACGGCTACATCCATACAGGTGCTGCCTTGCCTGGTGGTGAGTTGCCTCGGGCCTATACAATTCGGCGATTCACGGAGAAGCCCACGCTGGCCCAGGCCCAAGAGATGCTTCTGCAGGGCTCTCATCTGTGGAATTGCGGTATCGTCGTCGCCCGGGTCGATGTCTTGCGCCAGGCTTTTGAAACGCATTCTCCATCCTTGCTGCGGGCAGCAGAAACACCCGGACTACCTACTACTGTGTGGAGGGATCTTCCTGCCCTCAGTTTTGATTACGCTGTTCTAGAGCACCTGACTGACACCTTGGTGGTCCCTGTGGAAACAAGCTGGACTGATCTGGGGAGTTGGGATGCCCTGGATCGGATCGTGTCCAAGGATGCGGATGCGAACGTAGTACTTGGTGATCATGTGGTGGCAGTGGATAGCAACCACAACATTATTCGTACCAATGGACGCCTAGTGGCCATGATCGGAGTTGAGGACTTGGTCATCGTGGACACGCCGGACGCTCTCCTGGTGGGGCGCAAGAATCAGATGCAATCGTTGAGATCCATTATTGCTGCACTGGAGTCGGCAGGACTCGGAGGAATAACATGATTCAAGATCGTTTCTCGTTACTGCAAAGTCGATTTATGACTTTCGTGACAGGCTACTATCGAGAACTTATTTCGGGGTTATTGGGCCTGATTGTAGGCTTGACCTTAGCCTGGCTGGTATGGCCAGTTAAATGGGAAGGCGCACTTCCTGCAGATATTCTGGCGGAATACAAAATCCTGATTGCCAACGGAATTGCAGAGGACCACATGATCCTTGCACAGGAGGCCATGAATCCCGGAGCTGAGAAAATTCTGGGATATCTCAGCCCCGACGGATCTCTTCCCGCAGTGAATGAAGCACTAGCTCTGCTTCGCGATAGCGAGGAACTTAAGTTGCGATTCCAGGAAGGAGAGAAAAAGCAGATAGAAGCCAATCTGCTGAGCCTGCAATCACTGTTGATTGAACTGACTTCAACCCCGAATTTCGAGTCCGTGCCGACTTCTGCTACTTCCCGCGAAACCTCCGAAGTGACGGGGCAAGAAAACCAGTGGACTCGTTTCCTTTCTTGGTTCAGCATTCTTGTATTGATCGGAGGTTGCATTTGGATTTCTTATCGCATGATTATGCCCAGAACAGAGCCCAAAGTGGAAACCGTCCGTTTCAATGCTGATATGGAGATTGAAGAATACGATGAAGAAGAGGAAGAAGAAACAACCAGTTCCAATCCTTTTTGGTCTCGTTTCCGAGTAGACCGCAGTTCACGGGAGGACAAGCACGGGGATGTCGCTCCCTTTTCCTGAGTTTGTCTCTTTGGCCATGCACTTTGCCGTCTCGGCTTCCCCAGCATCTGCCTGATATGCTTTTGTCATCATATGAAGCAGGAGTCTAGCCGTTAGCTACCAGCCTTGAATGCACAGAAGGAACCATCCCAAGTTTGGGAACAGAAATTGGTTTAGATTCGCTTTGAGGTCTGGGCAAGGAGAACCTCCCATGATCCCACTGAACATAGTGGGGCTTGGGAGTATGCACTCACTATGAACTGGATCCACCGATGGCATCCTGTTTCATAATCAACATAGACACCTGGATGTCGTCTCTCCAACGTCTGTCGTCCACTCTCGGAGGTCTAAGTTCAAGACCTTCTGATTCAGCTGGTGCCGCTGCCATTCAACTTACTTTGCCCATCCCAGGTCTCGAACACACTGAAGCAGGTAACGGTCAGTCATGCCAGCAATGTATTCTCCGACAACAGCCTCCGGTGGCATTAAATTGAGAGCTTCCTGCTGGTCTGAAGGCAATCGAGATGGGTCCCGGCAATAGGCCCTGTAGAGAGCTGCAATCATGGCCATTCCTTCGTGGGTCTCCCTTTCAACATCAGGATGCAAATAAAAATGGTCCATCAGGAATTCTTTCAGTTCCTGATTCATCTTCGTCATAACAGCCGAATAGCCGGCCAGATTGGTTGTCTGGTTCCGCACGTCATCCAGCCTCTTGATGTTCTTGTCCTTCAGATTGGCTAGGGTTGTCTTGATACAGTCAGTTACTGCCCAATCCACGACTTCAGAAATCAGCTGCTTTCTTTCCACCGACTTTGCCAAATCAGCGGCTTTCAATGTCTGATTGTCAGTGCGAGTAATCACACTTCGTACAAGGCCCAATGCGCGGATGGCGTCCAGATCGTCAGTTTGGGCCCCATTCAAATAGCCTTGGAGGTAGTCATCCAGGTCACTGGAGTTGTAAGCAATTTCATCCGCCAGATTACTGATTTGGGCTTCCAGGGTAGCCCGCTCCTCAGGATGTGCAATGGATGAGTTACCCTCGGGAAAATCCGGGTCATGTTTTTGAATACCTTCCAGTACCTCGTAAGTCAGATTGAGACCCGGCTGGCCCGGTCGTCGTTGCTCAAGTTCCGTTAACAAGCGGTAGGACTGGACCTGGTGGTCGAAGCCACCTACATCCTGCATCAATTCATTCAATGCCCTTTCTCCCGCATGGCCAAACGGAGGATGTCCCAAGTCATGGGCCAAGCAAATCGCCTCAACCAAGTCTTCATTGCAGCCCATCGCCCGGGCGATGGTTCGCCCAATCTGGGCGACTTCCAAACTATGAGTCAGTCGGGTACGGACATGGTCGTACTTTTGGTAGGGATAAACCTGCGTCTTGTGGGCCAATCGCCGAAAGGCTTTGGCATGAATGATCCTGTCCCGATCACGTTGGTAGGCCGTACGAAAACAGTCTTCGGGTTCAGGCTCTGCCCTGCCACGGCTGTCCGCACTGCACATGGCATAGGTAGCCAGATGGATACGTTCCCGTTCTTCCAGTTGAAGCCGATCGATCATTTCCCTGTCTACCTGCTACGCATACCGATATTCTCGCCACCGTCAACAAAAAGCAGAGAACCCGTGATATAGGTGGAAGCCACGAGAAACTCGATGGCCCTCGTCACATCTTGAGGGGTTCCCCAGCGCCTTAGCAGAGTCTTTTCTTCCACTCTTCTGTAAGCATCATCCGAAATGTGATCTGGAGGCATTACAGGTCCGGGTATTATCGCGTTAACTCGTATAGCAGGAGCTAATTCCAAAGCCAATTGCCTCGTCAATGCCTCCATGCCCGACTTGCCAACAGCATGGGCCGTCAGTCCTGGCCAAGGGTGTCTCACGGTCATGTCCAAGATGTTGATTATGGAAGGTGACACACCCTTGCGAAGTAGGGGCAGGAATTCATTGCAGACGAAGAGACTGCCATCAATGGAGGTGCGACTAACCTGATGCCACTGGTCGTATCCGGAAAAGGGTAACGCCTCAAAAATGAATGGACTGGCAGCATTGATGATGAGGGCTAAACTGCTTGTCCGTTGCATCAGGCTGTCCCGCATCCGATGCACATCTGAGAGAGAGGAAACATCACAATGGTACGCATGTGCCTCACTGCCAAGGGACCTCAATTCGTGGCACGTCCGAGTGGCTTCCAGAGCAGAATTCAGGTAGGTCAAATGAACGTGGGCACCGGCACGCGCCAGGGATAAGCAGATCTCACGGCCCAGACGTCGAGCACCTCCTGTCACCAGTACATGCGCGTTCTGTAATTCCATGTCCAAGGTCCTTGCCTCACACGTCTCATTGGAGGGACATTATGTGGTGAAACACGCATTATGTCATAGGGAGGAGGCTGAATTCTGCCCAGTGATATCCAGGGGGAGTTGAGCATTCCCGCTCCTGCCAGCGTTACCTGTCTGACCAGACCAAATGGGCAGAAAACCAGATAAATGTCGGCCCGAAGTGGATTCCTCTACCGACTTCATGGCCCCAAGCCAAGGACGATAGCAGATACTCCAAGTGGCCTATCAGGCACTCTTGGTAGTCTGCATATCCCGGTGCCATATTCTTGAACTGGCAAAGTCAAGATCCCATAAGACGGCCCATTTGAGACTGTTCAGATTTCAAACAGAAGGAATTCAGAAATCCTCATGGGAACTGTCATCAGAAGTGCTATCGGCGCATTAGTGGCAAATTCGACATGTGATGTATATTAAAGCACAGTGTCCCTTTTCAACGGGGGCAAGATTTTCTCTAAGGCTAAAAGGCCAATAAACATCAAATGGGCACTTGATGGTAGAGGTGCAATGGAAGCTTGGGACAGGTCAATGTTCAGACCATGCACTATATTAGAGTCTTGCCAACCATCTGTAGCCGTTTACTGCAGCCTAGCTGGTTATATAGAATCCTGGTAAATTTTTTTTGGTTTCCCCAAACCTGCAAGAATAACTTCGGGAACAGGCAGAATTGGCAATGGAATGCCGGTAGCAATTAGAATCCATGCTTCAGACCCAGAGAGACAAGTCAGGTACGCAGAATGGATAGACAAGAGCAGGTGGCGTCCTCTTCCGTCCCCAACCATGACAAAGCTGCCGGGGAACCCAAGAATTCGAGCTCCGGTAATAAGGTCATCAAACAAGATAAGACCATTGTCTATTTGCGCAAGGGAGACATGCGTATTGGGGAAGTCTCCACAGTGCTCGACAAGAAGGGAGCGTTCATCGACATTGGCGTGGGCAAGGACGGCTTTCTGCCCAAACACCTGATCAAACCCAGCTTCCGGAACCGGCGCAAAAACCTTGATGATATTCAAACCTCACGCTTTCTGCGGGTCGGTGATAAAGTCCGAGTCTGGATCCAGAGCCTGGATCGTGAGAAAAACGATATTCGGCTCACCATGATCCGCCCTGATTTTAAGCCGATCAAACAGCTGCAAGTTGGCGAGTTGCGTAATGCAATCGTTCGATCTGTTATGGATTACGGAGCTTTTGTAGACATAGGATCAGACAAGGATGCACTCCTGCCCATTTCCCGCTTGTCTCAACAAACAGTTACCGACATTCACAGTGAACTGAAGGAAAACGATGAACTGGAAGTCTGGGTGAGCGAAATTAGAACACCCAAAGGGGAAAAGTGGCAGATCAATGTCAGTCGCTTGGCACCTGGCATCAAGGTGATCGATGACCTGCAGATTGGTGGTGTGGTAACGGGTACGGTAAACGGATTCAATGAGCGGGGGGCACTTCTGGATTTGGGCGTCGGCGTAGATGCTCTCTTGCCCGCGAAAGAGATCGAGCATTTCAATGTCGTTGCAGCATCAGATGAACTGGAAGTCGGGCAGCAAGTTGAAGTATTGATTCTGAGAGTAAGCAACCGTACGCGCTACATTGAGGTGTCCCGCAAGAGACTATTGCCGCCGCCAGAAGAGGAAATAAACAATGAGACCCCGGAAGAACCGGATCTTCATCCCATGAGTGCGATGGAAATGGCCTTTATGAAAGCGCGGCAGCAACCTGCGAAGGCGCGCAAGAAACGCAAGAAGCGATCACAGGGCTTCGGACAGGACGAAGTAATCAACCGGATGTTGCAGACAGAGAACGAGAACAAATCGTGATGACTGGTTAGCTTCCCATGTAAACACTCTTTTGTGGAGAACAGGGGGTCATTCTCTGTTCCCGAACGGTTCGTCTCAGTTGATATTCCAATGCACACCTACATCGCACCTGATGAACATCCTTTTCTGTTGTATTCATCCCACCCCTCAGATACTCTCGCCACCGACGGCCTTCAGACGATAGTATCTCGTGTCCCGAGTACATTGGGACACAAGAAAGTTACATTCTGTGGAATTCTAGGCTTTCCGGGCATCCCTGCCCTCCTGCCCGACCGGGAAGCCAATCAACTGTCACAGGTCTTGATCACGCAGGTTCAAGACAGCTACCAGAGGGCTCCTCAGGGAGGGCTGTACGCATTGGAGTCAGTTCTAAACACATTGCATCAATATGTGCAATTTATAAATCGAGACTTTCAGGCTCCCATCAAGGGATTTGCCAGTTGCGCAGAAATTCGGGAAAGGCATCTTAGCCTTGCCTGTAGCAGCGGTTCCCTGAATGTGGTACTCCAGCAGGATGCAGCAGATATCTTTCCCCTTTCGGATCCAGGGCATGACATTGGTACAGTTGGAACGCTACCAATCAAGACTTATGAAGCGGAACTGCCAGATTCAGCCTCTTTCTTCATGGGTTCAGATGCCTGGTGCACTCTGGGAGTTGCCTCTAACCAAGTAGGTGAAGCGAGAAAGGAACTAGCCAATGCGGTTGCACAGACACAGTCTTCCGCTGGCCACAAGGCGCTGGATTTCTTCTACCAACGCAACCCAGAGCACCTCATGCTTGGGCTGCTCATAGGCATGCCGGAGAGAGCTCACAGTATTCGACCGAGGTCGACCACCTTCGTGCCTCCTGTGAATCCATTGGAACATCAGGAAGCCAAGACGCAACCGCCAGAGCCGCCTGCTGCCAATTCCAACGGAGACGAACAACCCGAAAGGGAGACCACTGTTGTCCCTGGTGACCTGGTAATGCGGAGCGATGTAGAAGCAGATTTGCCAGATACCAACTTTCAAGCCCTGTCTTGGAGCGGTCGTATCAGTCAAAGACTGATGCGGTGGCTCAGTGAAATCTTTCCCGATCCCCAGGCAAGTTCACCCATGCCTGCCGGGTCACGACTAGATACCTCTGCCGTTTCCGCCCGTAACATTTCTCCGCCACCGATTGAGACCGTATCCGAACCGGCTGAAACCAGCCCCAACGTCGAGAAATTAACGAAGAGACTGTCAACTTCCAGTCAGAGAGTTCAACCAGAGGATCTCCGGCCTCCAGAGGCCAATCGACCATGGGTGGCCATGATGTTATTGGCTTTGATCATTGTCGTGCCGTTAGCTTCTTGGCTGGCGTTCAGTATCAACGCCGAGGCCCCTGTCGCCAGTGATATTAACGCAGTGGCTCAGGCAAGACAGCACGTGGACAAGGCCAAAGACTACCTGGCTGACGAACAACATGAGAAAGCACAAAAGGAATTGCAATTGGCTAGCAATGTTATTCAGGCATCACAGAATACTGCCGGGTTATCGCGTCCCTTGCAGTCCTTGCAGATGGAAATCCGTTTGTTGTGGGATGATGCCTTCAGGCTTGTGCCTCTTGTAAGTCTCACGGATCCTTTAGTCCGATTTACTGCTGAAATGACACCCTCCAAGGTGATTGTCCATATTCAGGATCTTTATATTCTGGATAATCGCCTCCATGCGGTATACAAATACCGCCTCGATGAACTGCACAAGGATGAATCTCACAGCCCACAGCTATTGGTCAAGGAGGGAGACATAATCGACGGCAAGGCAGTGGGTCGGATAATGGATATGTCCTTCCAGCCAACCAAGACAGCCTATAGCGACAAGCCCAGTCTCTACCTCATTGATGACAACCGGAATATCCTTCAGTACAACGACACTGATTTGATTTCCACGGTAGATTTTGGCCAGACAGCTACTTGGGAGAAACCCATCCTCATCGATTTTTACTCCAACCGAATGTATGTCGCGGACGCTGGAAAGGGCCAGATCTGGCGATACAATCTGAACAATACAGTAGTGAAACAGGAAGGCTGGCTGAATGATTCCATAAACCTGACTCATGCAATCCGCATGCATGTGGACGATCAGATTTGGATGCTTTTTGACAACAACACTGTGCTTTTATTCGGACAAGGAGAAGACGACTCATTCCCTTCCAATGTCCAGAAGCCCTTCGGAGTTCAGGCTGCCATTAGCTTTGATAGCCGATTCACTGATTTGGAAGTAGGGCCCAATCAAGACCACTACCTCTTACTGACCGATTCCGGTCTTTCCAGCATTCTAGTTCTGGACAAAGAGAACGGGGACTATCAACATCAGTTAGTTGCGCCAGAGGGTGGTGGGGACATTTTTGCGAATCTGACTGACGTTTATGTTCACCGGGGCAAGATTTACATTCTGACTGCTGACTCTCTGTATGAACACAGTTTCAGTTCGTAATCTGCTGTCTCACACTTAGGCTTGGCACGTCGATTTTACGGTCAGCTACCAGGTTATTCGCGACCCAATTACCTGTCATTGAGAAGTGTCGAACGGGCAGAAGATTCCTCCTCTCAGAAGATAATTCTCTTAATTCTGAGGTGCTCGGTGGTAGAGTATAGGTATGGGTGACGAAACGGCCACGTATTCCTGTCGTAGTCTCTGCCAAACTCCTGACGTGGCCTGGCTTGTGGTTTATTCCAACATCGCCCCGCGGAAACGCTCCAGTTCCATAACGCCTTTCCCCTTTCAGTTTTCATGATTCGACAGGATTCAACAGACGAGGCAGGCCACATTGCGGGCAGCATGTCCGATCGTCTTGGGCACAGGAGATTGGCAATATGGGTGGCTTCTTCCACCATGCTTTGCCTTTTGCTGGGTAGTTTTACCTATTTTGCCGGAGCGCAATTATATGACTGGGCCTTTGGCATGGGTCAGATTTCAGTTCCTCCCCTGAAGATTGAGAAACGTCCATCGGCACAGACCAGTACTGGCCAAACAGAACATCCGCAGTTGCCAACCCAGGCAGGGGTCACGGCGGGTTCCGCTGTGGATCCCAATATTGTCGATCCTATGGCCCTTCCTGTTCAGGAACCCGTTTTCATACAATTGGATTCTGCCGAACGTCTGAACATTTTGATGATGGGTGTAGATGCTCGCCCTGAGGACACTTCCTTGCCACGGACCGATACCATTATGGTGCTAAGCCTGGACCGGGTGGCGGGGACTGTCGATCTCCTTTCTGTTCCTCGGGATCTCTGGGTGCCAGTTCCTGGTTTCGCACCTACCAAAGTCAATTTGGTTTATTCGATTGGTGAGCGGTATTACGATGGTGGTGGCGAAGAGTTGCTCCGCGATACGATAGCCAACTTTCTTAACCAGCCAATTCACAACTACATATGGATTAACTTCGATGGTTTTGTGGATTTCGTAGATCAGATCGGAGGAATAGATCTGTATGTTCCCCAAGCCATTCTAGATGAGAAATATCCTACTGACGATTACGGAGTTGAGACATTTGAATTGGCGGCGGGATACCAACATCTGGATGGCGAAACTGCCCTCAAATATGCCCGAACCCGGTCCCAGGATGGCGATTACTCCCGAAGTAGCCGACAACAAATCGTTATCAACGCTATCCTGCAGAAGGCCTCGGATCCAGCATCGGCCGGAAATCTAATTCTGGCGGCTCCGGAGATTTTCAGGACTTTGTTGGGAGACTTCTCCTCCGACTTGTCACTGCCCCAGATGATTCAGCTTGCCCAGGAAGCCTTGTCCAATCCCCCTATTCTTGGCATCACGGTGGTGTTGGACAGCCGCCTGGGAACAGAAGGGTTTTCCGATGAAGGAATGTGGGTACTGATCCCCGATCGGCACAAGATACGGGAGGTCTTGGGACAATTCTTTCAGGTGACAGAAACTGTATTGCCAAAGACAGACTCTTGAGAGTATGAGCTGTCAAGACAGATCTGGGATTCCTGGTCCCGCTTGATGGTGCCAGATGCCTCCTTTGCTCCAGCTTATACGTCCAGGGCAATGGATAAAGGCCCTATTTGTTTTGGTGGCACCCTTTTTTGATGGCTCCCTATTGGACGGTCCATTAGCCTTGGACATGATGCTATTAGTCATGAGTTTTTCTTTGGCGGCCTCCTCCATATATGCTCTCAACGATGTATCCGATTCTAAATTGGATCTGCATCACCCATCCAAGCGACACCGCCCTGTAGCCTCGGGGACGATTCCCACAAGAACTGCCAGTCAAGTTTCAGCGTTGTGTGCATTGCTGGCGATAGTCGCTAGTGGGGGGGCAGGACCACAGATAGTACCCATCACTATCGGCTATCTTGTCGTAGGGCACACCTATTCTCTTGGACTGAAACACATCCCTTATCTAGATGTATTAATGATTGCCACAGGGTTCCTGTTGCGGGTGGCATCCGGTGCCCAATTGACAAGAGTGGCCAATTTTAGTCCCTGGCTTTATCTCTGCGTCTTTCTTCTGGCACTGCTCCTTATTTTAGGCAAGAGGCGTAGCGAACTGGTTGACCTAGGCAAGAATGCAGTAGCCCACCGTCCCAGCCTGAGGGGATTCTCCCTGCCGGTTATCACGATTACTATTTGGCTCTGTGGTCTAGCCTTGGCCAGTCTCTACGCAGGATATGCCTTGACAGCTACGACTCGCGTGGTATCCAATCCCTGGATGGGGGTTACTGTCATCCCGGTTTGGTGGGGAATAGGCTACTACATGAAACTGGTGCTGATTCACAACAAAGGAAGCGATCCGTCCACATTACTTTGGGAGAAGCCATTACTGACCGTTATCTTACTAATTTATGCAGGTCTAACCAGTTTCTTGATTTACACATCCTTGCCAGGTGGCTAATGCCCTCTCCTAATCTCTTATTCATACTGTCTGACCAACACAATCAGAAAGTCATGGGATGTATGGAGCATCCTCATGTACACACCCCCCATCTTGATGCTCTGGCCAGGGAAGGCACTGTCTTCACCGCGGCGTATACCCCTTGTCCCATCTGTGTGCCTGCTCGGGCCGCACTCGCGACCGGTCGATATGTCCATCAACTTCGCGCTTGGGATAACGCCTCTCCTTACCGTGGCGAGCAGGAAAGCTGGCATCATCGTTTGCGCCAGGCCGGCATAACTGTGGATTCGATTGGCAAACTTCATTTCCGCACAGACAAGGATGATAACGGATTTCGGCAGGAGATCGAACCCCTGCATATTGTTGACGGACAGGGCGACTTGCTTTCCTGTATACGGCAGGATCCACCATTCAGGGACCAAAGACCTGGAATCCTGAGGGCAGGATCGGGGAATTCCACCTACCTGGATTATGACCGTCGCAATACAGCCAGTGCCTTGCGCTGGCTCAGGGAGCATAAGGATGATGACCGTCCCTGGGTCCTATTCTTGTCCTATGTATGCCCACATCCACCGTATATCTCTCCCCCCGAAGACTTTGGCCTCTATTCTGCCGATTCTTTGGAACTCCCACCACAAGCCTTGGGGGATGAGCGACCGGACCATCCGGTGCTGGCTTATTTCCGCCGTTTCTTCTCCCTTGAAGAGGATCTGGGCGAAGCCGCAATGCGCAGGATGATGGCAGCCTATTTTGGAGCCTGTACTTTTCTGGATCGGCAGATCGGCCTGGTTCTGCAGACACTAGACGAACTGGATCTGACCCACTCAACTCGGGTCATATACACCAGTGATCATGGCGAGAGTCATGGGGCAAGGGGTCTATACGGGAAGTTTACCCTCTATGATGAGTCTTGTGCTGTGCCTTTCCTGATGAGAGGACCAGAAATACCCTTAAATCAGACCATCGACACGCCCATATCCCTGCTTGATTGCTACCCGACTATCCTGGACAGCACCAATTTGCTTGCAGCAGGTTCTGATGAAGGCTTGCCAGGGATGTCGCTCTTGGAACTGCTGCAAAGCCCTGCAGCGGATCGTACAGTTTTTAGCGAATATCATGCCGCGGGTTCCCAAGATGGGCACTACATGCTGAGAAATCAACAATACAAATATATGTATTTTGTAGGGCAAGAACCAATGCTTTTTGATATGAAGCAAGATCCGCAGGAGTGCCGCAATCTGGCAGCGGAACCATCTATGACCCACGTTGTCAAGGGTTTCGAAACAGAACTGCGGACTATTCTGGACCCTGAGCAGATCAACCGCCAGGCTCATCAAGATCAGGCAGAGCGAGTGGCTATGGCAGGTGGCCGCGCAGCCGTGATTGCCCGCGGTGCTTTTGCTAATTCACCAGTACCGGGGGAAGAACCAATGTTTCGGGTGTACAAGGATAACGCTAGTAGATGAATTCCTGTCGACAACTCCATATCGGGTGGATTGGACGGCCCGACCGTTACCCGAAGTCTATCACCATCCTGGTGGTAACAATCCAGATACAGGATGGTACCTAGGGTTTTGCAACAGGTTGAGTCTGACCTGTCCCCGATTCTGGTATCTCTTCAAGGGAGTTGGATGTTTCTAAGGGTGGATTCAACGCCGCCTTAAACACCTCATCGACCGTATCCACCAGCACAAAACGCAGTTTTCGACTGATGGATTCCGGTATGTCATCTAGTTCGGCCTTGTTGCGCCTCGGCAAAATAACGGTTGTCAAACCCAGCCGCTCCGCAGCCAGAACCTTTTCTTTGACCCCGCCAATAGGTAGCACCTTACCCCTCAGGGTAATTTCCCCGGTCATACCCACATGCTGCATCACAGCCCGTTGGGTCAAAAGACTGGCCAGGGAGGTGGCTATTGTAATGCCAGCACTCGGACCATCTTTGGGAATAGATCCTGCAGGAATGTGGACATGAATTGCGTTTTCAGAAAAAACTTGGGGATCAATTCCCAGTTCACGGGTACGGCTTCTTACGAAACTAAGAGCTGCCTGGGCACTTTCCCGCATGACATCGCCCAATTGCCCCGTAATGGTAAACTGGGGTTCGCCCCGCATGGCGATGGATTCAATAAACAATACTTCGCCTCCCGACATGGTCCAGGCCAGGCCCGTGGCGACACCGGGAATGTCGGTACGCTGTGAGATTTCCTCACTGTGAAATCTGCGAGTGCCCAAGTATCTTGGCACCTGATCTTTGCGAATACGCACACTGTGAAACTTAGGTGAAGTCGCGATTTCGGTCGCAGTCTGCCGGCAAATCTTGGCAATCATTCGTTCTACTTCCCGTACACCGGCCTCACTGGTATAGCCGCGGATTATCGCTTGCATAACACCCCGGGTGAAGCTTATTTCCTGTTCGCGTAAACCGTTTTCTCGGATTTGACGTGGCAACAGGTACTTGCGGGCGATTTTTACCTTTTCTTCTTCTGTATAGCTGCTTAACTGAATGATTTCCATACGATCTCGCAGTGGGCTGGGAATAGCCTCAACCATATTGGCCGTCGTAATGAACATGACATTACTGAGGTCGAAGGGCACATCAAGATAATGATCCGTGAATTCCTGGTTCTGTTCCGGATCCAGGACCTCCAGGAGGGCACTACTGGGATCGCCTCTAAAATCACTGCCCATCTTGTCCACTTCATCCAGCATGAACACCGGATTCCGTGTACCGCACCGTCGCATGCTCTGGATGATTCGTCCCGGCATGGCTCCAACGTAGGTTCGCCGAAATCCACGAATCTCGGCTTCATCCCGAATGCCCCCAAGAGCCAAGCGGACAAATTTTCGGTTCATGGCCCGGGCAATGCTTATTCCCAAACTGGTCTTGCCAACACCTGGAGGTCCAACAAAGCAGAGTACAACCCCTTCTCGTTCGCGGCGGATCTTGTCCCAGAGATGCTCGCTTTCCCCGTTATCCATATCCCGCTGCTGGCGCAACTTGCGCACGGCAAGGTATTCCAGAATTCGTTTCTTGATGTCTTCCAGTCCATAGTGATCCTCATTGAGCACTTTGCGGGCTCGACGCAGATTGATGCTGTCCTTGGATGTTTCCACCCACGGTAGACTGGTCAGTGCCTCTATATACGACTTGATTACCGAATATTCGGCCGCCTGAATCGGAACGCGGCGGAGCCGGACCAGCTCCCTCATTGCTTCCTTGGTAGCCAGTTCGGACATCTGGGCTGCCTCAATGCTTTCTTCCAGTTCCTTGATGTCCAGCAACTGATCGTCATCGTCTCCCAATTCACGGTTGATCGCCTTAAGCTGCTCCCTCAAGAAAAACTCCCGCTGGGTTTTTTCCATCTCCCCCTGGGCCTTGGACTGGATCTCTCTGCCCAACTCCAGGATCTGGATCTCACGTTCCAAAATCTGCAATAGCATCTGCATCTTGCGGGTAATCAGGTCTTCTTCCAGCAAAGCTTGCCCTTGCTCCATTTCCAAGGGCAAGCTCCCCGCTATCATGTAAGTCAGCTGTAATCGGGAACTGGCATTGAGCGCAATGTCGACCAACTCATTCGGAGTTTGCCGATCCAGTTCTGCATACTCCCGGTAGTGGGTGCGCAGGAGCCGCACAAGGGCCTTGGAACGCTTAGCGTCCTCGTCCTCCTCCTCCGGGATTAAGGCCACTTCAGCTCTCAGGTACGGTTCTGTTTGTGTATAGTTTACGACCTTGCACCTATCCAGAGCCCTTACCAGTACGCGCAACACGCCATCGGGCGCACGCATCACCCGGTGAATGACAGCAATCGTGCCTATCGCATGGATGTCCTCGGGCGGTGGTGCATCTGCCTGGGTCTTAGCTGCAAAAAGGGCCACATGACGCTGGGTGGGCATGTTTTCCTTGATGAGCTGTAGACTGCGAGATTGGCCCATGGTCAGCGGCACCCACATATAAGGGTAAACCACCAAACCGCCCAAGGAGATTACCGGCAGGTTTCCGTCCAGAGAACCGCTCGGAGCATCCACTTCGGGATTTTCCATTTTCTTAAGTTCATCCGATTCGAAGAGCAGTTCATCATCTTCAAAAGGATGATTGTCACGATATTGGGCCATCAAAACGAATTTTTCCTGAAAACAAGAACTCTTTTGCTGCAGAAAAGAGCCCAGGATTGAGAGCCAGGGTGATTCTAGCATAGGAAAACCCTTTGAAATTGGTGATCCGAGGGCTCATACATAACTCAAACAGATGGGGGCAGAACCGTGCCCCCATACCGCCGCGACTGCGAGTCTTCATCATTCGTATCATCCCGAATCTATAATGTGGCTGGACTAGTGGCGGAGTCGAAGATGAACGGAATTGCAGTTCAACAGATCAACTCTTATCTGGATGATTTGGCATCCAATTCCCCCACCCCAGGTGGGGGTGGGGCCGCGGCCCTAACCGCTGGACAGGGAGCTGCTTTGCTCAGCATGGTTATCCGTTTCACCATAGGACGCAGGAAATATGCGGCACATGAGGAGGAACTGCAGGCGGTCCTAGAGCGGTCTGAAGAGTTACGTTCGAAGGCTCTGCAACATGCCGACCAGGATGCGGAGGTCTTTAAGGCTGTCGCCTCCTGCTACGATATGCCCAAGCAAACGGATGAGGAAAAGAAAGTCAGGAAAGAAGCATTGGATCATGCCCTTCTCGCTGCCGCACGTGTTCCCATGGCCGTAATGCAAGATATTGCGACCTTACTACAGGATGCTTTGATGGTAAGCGAGGTGGGAAATCGCAATTTGCTCACGGACGTCATGGTCTCCGTCCACCTGTTTCAGGCGGCAGCCATGAGTTGTGAAATCAACATTCTGATCAATATGAAATTTGCTTCTCCTTCCGAACAGCTGGAAGCCCTACTCAGCCAACTGAAGCATGTTAAACCGAGGATTCTGGACTTGAAAGATGCTGTACTCACGGTTTGCAACAAGAGACTGAAATTGACCTCATGACTGCCCAGTGGTTGGAAGGAAAAGACTTGGCCCGTCGCATCCGTGCCAAGATCAAACAGGAGATTATCGAGTTGAAGGGGGAGACCGGTCAGGTTCCCAAGATTGCAGCTGTTCTGATCGGCCAAGACGAGGGAGCCCTAGGATATGCCAGAGCCCAGAAGAGAGCGTGTGGACGTGTGGGAATTGATTATGAGTTATGTCAGCTTGCTGAAGACAGTACGCCAGAAGTGGCTTCCCGTTTTATCCACGATCTAAATGAAGATACCAGCACTACTGGGCTGATTCTGCTTACACCCCTGCCACCACATTTGACAGATTCAAATCTGAATTGGCAACTGGACCCGCTTAAAGACATCGACGGCAGTCACCCAAGTAATCTGGGACGCCTGGCTGCCAATGCCGAACCCTTTTTTGCCCCCGCGACTCCGGCAGCTGGATTGGCACTACTCGCAGACTTGGGAATTGACCTTCAGGGCAAGCACGCTGTGGTTATCGGCCGAAGCAATGTAGTAGGCAAACCACTTGCCTTGAGCCTTCTTCATAAGCATTGCACCGTGACTTTGGCCCACAGCCGTACCCGAACTCTATCCCAAGTGTCGTCAACAGCGGACATACTCTGTGTTGCTGCTGGACAACCACGAATGGTCAATGCCAATTTTATCCGCCAGGGCGCCGTCGTACTGGACTTTGGCACGACCTATTTCGAAGGTAACGTCATCGGTGATTGCGACACTGAGTCGGCACGACAGGTAGCCGCATGGCTTACCCCTGTACCTGGAGGCATTGGGCCATTGACTAACGCCATGCTTATGCAAAATACCCTCACCGCATGGCGCCTTAACAATAAATAGAGAAATACCTAAGGCCAAGTTGCGGAGTGTTTATTGGGCCTGGCCAAGAAGCCGTCCTAAGAAGACGGCTTCTTGGAATTTACCTGCATTGAGGGCAAGACTGGTTCAGTTGCCATTGCTGCCCCAAATTCGCTCCAGTACCTTGGCCGGTGACATGGGCAATTCATACATTCTGACGCCTACGGCATCGTAGATAGCATTGGCCAAGGCAGCTGCCGGCGGGACAATAGGTACTTCCCCCACGCCTCTGACACCGTAGGGGTGACCAGGATTGGCCACTTCCAGCATGACAGTCTCGATCATGGGGAGATCCAAAGCCGTAGGCATCCGATAGTCAAGCAGACTTGCATTCAGCAGGTGCCCGCCTTCATCATAAATGTATTCTTCATTCAATGCCCAGCCAATGCCCTGAACGACACCCCCCTGGATTTGACCTTCAGCATAACTGGGATGGATAGCCTTGCCTACATCCTGGATAGCCGTGTATTGGAGGATTTCCACTTTACCCGTCTCTACGTCAACTTCCACATCCACTATATGGGTAGCAAAGGCTGGTCCCGGTCGGGAAGGACTAGCCGATGTACTGGCTACAATTGGCTCCGAAGCTTTCGCTAGTTCCTCCGCCGCTTCCACAAAACTGGCTGACCTGCCATTGTGAGAGAATACGCCGTCATCGAGAGTAACGCCATCATCCTCGACTTCCCAGACGGAGGCCAGCTTCTCGCACATTATCCGTCCAATTTCCCTGCCCAGCTGATAGGCGGCATAACCTGTAGCAAAGGTTACCCGACTACCACCAGTCCCGTCGTTGTAGCCCACGGAATCGGTGTCCACAACCATTGGGTTAATCATGTCGGAACTCACCCCCAGGGATTCGGCCAACTGCATGGCAATCGAGGCCCGCGAACCGCCGATATCCGTCGATCCCTCTACCAGATTAATAGTGCCATCCGGGTTGACATTGGCCGACATACTGGATTTGCCGCCACCATTAAACCAGAATCCCGAAGCCACTCCACGTCCCCGGTGTTTACCTTCAAGCGGTTGAGCCATGTGAGGATGATCGATGGCCGTTTCTACTGTTTCCTTGTACCCGATTCTCAGATAGATGGGACCATCCGGTCGTCGGTCATTTTCTTCAGCCGCGTTCTTGAGCCGGAATTCCAACGGATCCATGCCCAGTTTCTCCGCCAGTTCATCTATCACGGTCTCGGAGGCAAACGCCGCATTGGTGCCACCAGGGGCGCGATAGGCACCCGTCTTGGGCTTATTGACTACAACATCGTAGGCATCAATTTGAACATTCTGATGCTTGTAGGGCGACAGAATCACGCCAGCTCCGGCACCTACGGGAGAACCCGGTACGGCCCCGGCTTCATAGATCAGGGTTGCCTGACTGGCGGTCAAAACGCCCTCACTAGTCGCTCCCATCTTGACGTGTATCACAGAACCCGAAGTCGGACCTGTGGCCATAAGGACATCCGTCCGTGACATCGTAATCTTGACTGGCCTTCCTCCGCTCTTGCGGGAGAGTACAGCCGCTGGCAGATCGGTATAGCAGGTGAACTTGCCACCAAAACCGCCGCCGATTTCCGTAGGTGTCACCTTTACCTGCGACACGTCAACCTCAAGCAGACTCGCCAACTGCTCTCTGATCTGGAAGGCACCCTGAGTTGCTGTCCAGACCTCAATGCGGTCATCTTTTCGCCAAATACATGTGGAAGAATGGGGTTCGATATAACCTTGGTGAACCATGGCTGTCTTGAAGGTGCGATCCACGACAACATCCGCGTCCTTGAAACCTTGTTCCACATCTCCGTGTTGATGCCGAAGATGCATGGCAATATTGGTGGGTCTGTCTCCCTGTTCGCCAAACTCCTCCGTTCTCAAGTCCTCCCAGAGGATGGGAGCACCCTCTGCCATGGCCTCCTCAATGTCCAGCACGTGCGGCAAGACTTCATATTCGACTTCGATCAACTCAACCGCATCTTCAGCTATGCCCTGATCCACAGCCGAGACGGCAGCAACTGGATGTCCATGGAATAAGACTTTGTCTCGGGCCATGACGTTGGCACTCAGGTAATCCTGGGCTACCGCATCTTCGCCCATCTCCACGATCTCATGGGACACAGCAGGCAAGTCCTGGGCTGTCATTACGGCAGTTACCCCAAGCAAAGCCTCGGCCTTGCTGGTATCAATACGCAAGATTCGGGCGTGGGCATGAGGGCTACGCTTTATGGCTCCAAATAGCATATTGGGCAGGCGCGTATCCGCACCGTACTTGGCGGCACCTGTTACCTTGTCTACTCCATCATGGCGGATGGGACGGGTACCAATGACCTTGTATTCGGCTTGAGCTGACATTAATGGCTCCTGAAAATCATGGAATTGGAATACAACAATGGGTTCTTCATTGGGAGTCAATGCGCTGAGGCGAAGAATTTCTCACACATCGGCGGCGTAAGACGCAGCCGCCCGTACGGCCGCATGGATTTTCGTCCGATCATTCTCGGTGGGCAAAGTACAGTCTGCCCCTACCATGAAACTTCGGGTTCCGACCTGGGCAAGCAGTTCATGTACGGCAGCTTCAATCTCATCATGGCTACCATCCACAATAACACCCCGGTCATGCAGCCCCCCTACCACGGGTCGCCCGAATTCGCGCAGACCCTCCTGCATACTCCAGTTGTTCTTGGCGGCCGCCCAGTTGATTGCATCCGCTGGGTAATCCAGGTAATGTTCCAGACGGATGTTGTCTTTGCAAATGTGCAGAAGGTTGAATTCAGCTTCCTGGTCTATGGCCTGCAGAACAGCAAGATCGCACGGTTTGATATGGGTTAGGAATTCTTCTTCCGAGAATCTTTCGCGTTCCCCCCCTTGGGCAGAATAATAGATGCCGTCGGTCCCGGCCTCCAGCAGAGCCTGACTGAATTCGGCCAGACTGTCGGCAATCGCGGCCAGACCCTGGGCCACACTTTCGGGATCCTCCCGATAATGCTCCGTCACCAATCCTCCGGTGGCATGATTGCCTTCTCCAAAAGGCCCGAACACGGTACAAACCGTCAGGCAAGCACCCCCTACCTGATCAACAATAGCCTTGACTTCATCCAACATCCCCTGAAAAAAAGGAGAGGAAAGCGGCGCTGGCCGCACCTGCTTCCAGTCGGCAGGAGCCTTGATGTCTACGTTGGTCTGGTAGGGATGTTCATTGAAAATCTTCAGGAAATCTACATCGGTGTCCGCCAAGAACTGCAAATGAGCGTGGACGGAGGCGAGGCCCCGCTTCATTTCATCTGGAAAATGCAACCAGAAACTGGCCGGTACCCGGTCAACGGGTTCTCCTGCCAAGGCAGCTCGGACACGGTCAACCTTGTTCATGGGCATGGGATCTGTGTTAGCCTTGCATTTGTTGCTGGGAGTGTAGCAAGCACGTCTTCTTGCGCCATGATTCTAGCATCCAGGACTAGCTGCCAAGAAAAAGCTGGATTTGTCCAAGTATCCTGTGTCCACTACGCCGTGGACTCGTCCCAGCGGCGATCCGCAACGCTGTACCCACCATCAACCCCCAAGCATTGGCCCGTGATGAAATCCGCGGCCGATGACGCCAGGAACACGGCCGCCCCGCGGAGATCATCCGTCGTACCCAAACGCCGGGCAGGCGTCTTCGCCTTGATATCATCTCCGATCTGGGCCAACAGAGGACGGTTCAGGTCGGTCACATGCCATCCCGGCAGAATGGCATTCACCTGGATATTATACTCGGCCCATTCCACAGCCAGTGCCCGGGTCAAACCCACCATGCCAGTCTTGGCGGCTGTATAACTTGCGCCATTGGGGGAACCAAAGACCGAATACATCGATCCGATGTTAATGATTTTACCGCCGTGACCTGCGTCTTTCATGTGCCGGGCTGCAGCCCGCGCACAGTAGAAAGAACCATTCAGATGGGTATCTACCACATCAATCCAGTTTCCGGTTGGACTGTCTAGCGCTGTACCCCGGCGGGCAATGCCCGCATTGTTAACAAGTATGTCCAGATGACCCAGATCGGCCACGATTTTGCCAAAAGTGGCGTCCACTTCCGCTTCATCCCGTACATTGAGTGGTATCACTTGGTGTCCTTCTCCCAGTTCAGCCGCCATGGCGCCGTTTTTGCCAGGATCTCTTCCGGTGGCCATAACCGTAGCTCCGGCGTCCTTGTAGGCCAAGGCAATAGCGCGACCAATACCGCCGTTAGCACCCGTGACCAAGGCAACTTTGCCCGTCAGCGAAAAGGGATTGCCCATGGCTTCCTCCTGGAGTCTGCAATTGACAAGAAAGAGATGATACGCCGTCAAGTATAACGCGAATACGGATTGGACGGACACTTCCGCAGGGACCGCGTGTTCAGGGCATCAGATTACTGTACTGCCAAGAAACAGGGACCTTCCTCAAAATGAACCTCCCAGATCACCGCTGAGGGACCAGCCCCTACATGCAGAGGTCAGGCATATCCTTGGCTCTTGATCCAATGGACTGCCCGGCAGTACGCTTGACAGGGACAAGCAGTTGGCCTGATACTGGGAAAGCACAGGGCTCTGCCTGCAGACATGAGCCAGAATTCCCCTTGTCCACAACCAGTTCCCCTAGCAGTTGGCAGCTACCGCCTATCCCTGTTCTTTCCGCACCTGTCCGCATTCACCCTGGTTCCTGGATCAGTAGAAGATTATCGGTTCCGATGACAATCAAATGGTGAAAGCTGTGCTCGATCCTTATCGACGGTCTTACGCTATTCTTACCCGTGCCCCCGCAGCCATTCTGGGGGGAATATTATGCACGATAGGGGGCGTAATTCTCTTCGAACTGGTGTTTGGTTTGGCACCTGAATGGGGATGGCTACCATCAGTTGCCCTTAATCGTGATTGCAGGGAGATAAGCCAAAATTGCGTTGCCCTGTCTGACCCTCAAGGCTTTGTTTTCGCCATGGGTTATCTGGCAGCCTTTCTTGCCAGTGTACTCCTGAAATTGGCCCTTTGGGGCTACCAGCTGGACGTGATGCGCCAGGTTCCAAGGGGCATGTACGCATTGCCGGCCTGGACTCGTCAGGTCTGGCAAACGATTCTGGCTTTAGTCCCCTTCCTGGCCTTCACAGGGCTAATCCTGTATGTCTCAAACTGGATACTGAACGAGCTTCGTTGGGCCTTGGAATTTCGGACCGGAGATGCGGCTACATTCTATGTGGCATACCCAAGGATCATCCAAATGATGACCGAGGAGGGATGGACCGGCAACCTGATAAGATCCTTTGGCTGGGTGGTGCTGGAGATGATGATTGCCCTGACTTATACCCAGCACCGTTATATCGGAAATATCCGGGGGGCTCTGCGCCGCTCTCTGGTGGCTCTCCGCAGGGGTCTGTCTCGACTCGAGTTGTTCCCTGTTGTCTTGCTACATGTCGCCTGGGGAATGATTTGGCGTACCTCTTTGCACACGATCGCCGACTCTCCCGTGCTGTTACCAGCTATAATCTTTGGATTCGTAGTGATTCTGGCTTTTCCCGTCAAGCTTTACATTTATCTTTTCTATGGCGACTGCCTAGTCCAAATTCCCGGTTTTCCATCCCGTGGAAACGGGCCTCCAGCAACCAATGAATCGAGCCGTGGGTAGCTCATGCCCGTCCGAGTCCTGATCGGGCATGAGCGTTTGGCCGCCTCCCCACGTCTCCTGAACTTGAACCGGTGATGGCAGTGGCAATTTTCTGGGCTGATTTGCACCTGCATTCGCATTACTCCTGGGCTACCAGTCCCGCCTGCACCTTGCCGCACTACTGGCAGGCGGCCCAACTGAAGGGCTTGCGGGTAATTGGTACGGGAGACATCACCCATCCCGCGTGGACAAAGGCCATTCATGACCATCTGCGCCCAGCGGCCAATGGATTGTGGGACCTGAAACCCGCCCTGGCACGGGCCCTGCAGGACTCGATTCCCCTCCGTTGCCGAGGGCAAGTTCAGTTTCTGCTGTCCGGTGAAGTCAATTGTGTCTACCGGCGCGGAAACCGTTCCCGTCGCATACATCATCTGATCTTTCTGAGCTGCCTGGACCGCGCACATAAACTCCAGCAACGTCTTGCCCGCTTTGGTGCCCTGGAATCGGACGGTCGTCCTACATTGAAGCTGGACAGCCGTGATCTGCTGGCCATCCTGAAGGAAGTTGACGATCACGCGGCCCTGGTGCCTGCCCATATCTGGACACCGTGGTACTCCATGCTGGGCAGCAAATCAGGTTTTGCCACATTGGCGGAGTGTTTCGGCGAACAGTCTGCCGAGATTAAGGCCGTGGAAACGGGCCTTTCGGCAGATCCCGGCATGCTGGGACAAGCCGGCTTTTTGCAAGAGCAACTCTACATCTCCAATTCGGATGCCCATTCTCCCACCAAACTGGGGCGGGAAGCCACCGCCTTGAGCGGTCCTCCCTCCTATGAGCGAATCTGGAAAATGCTGCAGGGGGACCGCACTATTGGTCCGGTTTGTACCATGGAATGGCCGCCTGCGCTAGGCAAGTATTATTGGGATGGTCACCGCAAATGCCAGATCGCATGGTCTCCTGAGGACACCGGTATTCCACCCAAGCCATGTCCTGTCTGTTCCCGTCCCGTCACACGAGGCGTCCTCTCACGTGTACAGGAACTTTCCGCCCCTGACACCTCCCTGTCGCAACAGGCGCCCTTGCCTCCTGCGCAACCCACCATTCCCCTTCCGGATCTCATTGCCCATGTGCTGCAACGGAAACCCACAACCGGAGCAGTGCAAGGCTTGTACCGGGGCATGCTGGAAAGCCTTGGACCCGAACTGGCCATTCTGTATCAGGTGCCAGCATACGAATTGGCCCAAGCTTCCAACAAAGCCCTCGCCCGGGCTGTCATAGCCATGCGCGAGGGGAATTTCCGCATCCTGCCGGGTTATGATGGTCAATTCGGACAGTGGACACTATCTGACGCCCTACCTTCCGACTCTTCACTCTGACGGTAGGGCGTTACTGGCTTCCGTCAGTTGATTCAGTTCATCTGCTGTCAGGTCAAGATCCACTGCGGTAAGATTGGCCTGGAGCTGCGACACTGAATTGGCCCCGGCAATAGGCGATACTACCGCAGGTTGCGCCAGCAGCCACGCCAGGGCTACGGCGCCAGGCCAAGTATTCCGGTTTTCGGCTATTTGGGTCAACATGTCCAGGATCTTCCAATTCTCGGCCCGCAGATAGTTGGAAGACACGCTTCCCGCCCGCGGTGTATCTGGAATTGCATCGGGGCGATACTTGCCCGTAAGAAATCCTCCCGCCATCGGGCTGTAAGGCACAACGCCAACGCCAAAGCGGGTACACACTTGGGCCAGTTCTGTCTCATATTCCGCGCGGTGCACCAGATTGTAATGTGGCTGTAACGACACAAAGCTGTGCAGGTTGTGCTTGTCACTGCACCACAGCGCCTCCACCAACTGCCAGGCCTGAAAATTGCTGCAGCCAATATAGCGGACTTTGCCCCGACGGATCAGATCATCCAGCGCCGACAGGGTTTCCTCTATGGGTGTCTCTGGGTCAGACCAGTGCAGCTGGTAGAGATCCACGTAGTCGGTTTGCAGACGCCGCAGCGATTCGTCAATCGCGTTCATGATATGGTGACGGGAAAGTCCCTGGTCCGTGGTCCGGGATGACATGTCCCCCCGGACCTTGGTAGCCAGCACCACCCGGTCGCGACAGCCACGGTCGTGTAGCCACTGACCGATGACGGTTTCACTGGATCCGGCCTCCAGTTCCGGAACCCACTTGCTGTAAATGTTGGCGGTATCCAGGAAATTCCCCCCGTAATCCAGAAAAGCATCCATTATGTTGAGTGCTTCCTGCTCGGTTGTACGCCAGCGCCATTGCATGGTGCCCAGACCGATTACGGATAACTTGAGACCGGAAGTTCCCAGATTACGATACTGCATGGCTTGATCCTATTGTATGTGTTGCTAACAGCGAATTCGGGCATCGCCCTGGCGACGTGTCAGTTGTTCTGCATCCATGTGCTCCAGTAGAGCCTGAACGTATTTTCGGCTAGCCTGTAACCGATCCCGCACCTGGGCCATAGTTACAGTCTCCTGCTCGTCCAACATGGCCAAGACAATGGTCTGCATTTGACTCAGTGCCGACCGTTGGAACAGGATATCTGTTCCCAGAAGTACATATTCGCCGCTTTCAATCAGGGATTCGAGGAGTGGAGCATCCTGGTTCAGAATCCTCTGAATTTCGTGCATTGGAGGAGGATTGAACGGCTTGGAATCCATGCTCGCAGCCAGTTGCCTGGCCGCTTCCTGCTGTTGCGCCGTCAAAGAAACCACGTGAGCAGGTAAGGCAATATTATTGGCCTCAATGCGCAATAGACATTTCTCTTGCCACAAGGACAATAGTCCAGTGAACTGGCCTGGAGTCAATTTGTGTCCCCACTGGCGTTGCATGCGAGCAGCGAGGGAAGCATACAGTTCCCCCCTCTGCTGTCCCCGGCGCAAGGGATGAGTCTGGTGATATTGTCTTAGCTCATGGAGGACAAAATCCTCCCATTGCTGTGCCTGCTGACCCGTAATCAAATGGGGTTCACGATGAATGGTTAGGCGCAACAGTTTTCGCTGGTCAATGGCGTGTCCAATCACAGCTGACAGTTGCCCTTCCTGGTATTCAGGATCCTCATTGACCGTGAGTTCCCGTAAGAAAGGGCTACGTTCAACCTGGTGCACAAGACGTACTCCGGGTTCAGCAGAAGACAACGCTTGGAAGTGATCCAGGGCATTATCGGTAAATCGCTTCCAGAACTTCCCGGAAGGGGCCTCCAATACCGTTCCCCCACCGAGAGTAAGGCTAGGAGATGGCATACGGACGATAAAACGATCGCTTCGCCCAACTACGGCAGGCTCCGCCAACACCAATTGGCAGTATCCTTTTGATCCAGGCTCGATCTCACTATCACCAATGGTCCGGACGCGTGCCAAGACTTCTGATGCACCATGAAAAACCATAACCTCCATATCATGTTGCAGTGTGATGCCTACTTGCGGCAACTGCTGCAGTTCCACGTCAAGCAATAGGGAGCTCTGCCAGGTACCTGGATGACAAAGGGTGTGGCCCCGCTGAATATCCCCATGGGAAATCCCGCTTACATTCACGGCGACCCGCATTCCCGCTTCACAGGTCTCAACTGATTGATGATAGGCCTGCAATCCGCGAATTCGTCCCTGTTCTCCTGAAGGCAGAATGTGGATATCCTCTCCTACGGCGAGGCGTCCCGCGACCAATGTACCCGTGACAATCGTACCGAATCCTCGCTGAGTGAAGATCCTGTCGATGGGCAATCGTGCCGGTGCTTCAAGAATAGCTTGCGGTTTGTGAGAATCCAGTGAGCGAATCTGATGGGCTAGTTCTTCCATGCCGTACCCAGTGTGGGCGCTTGCCTTGATGATTTCAGCCTCACGGTAACGGGACTCTGCCAGCAATTCAGCGAAATCCATTTCTACCAGGGCGAGCCATTCTGAATCTTCGATAGTGTCAACCTTGGTCAGGACCGGGAGGCAAACAGGAATCCGCAGGAGATCCAGAATAGCCAGATGCTCCCGAGTCTGGGGCATTACCCCCTCATCTGCTGCGACTACCAGCAGGGCAGCATCAATGCCGGTTACCCCGGCCAGCATATTGCGAATGAAATCGAGATGGCCTGGAACGTCAATCAGGCCAATCCGCTCTCCGGTACCATCTTCATGTTGGGCCATCCAGGCATAGCCCAATTGGATGGTCAGGCCCCGTTGTTTCTCTTCGTGTAATCGATCCGGATCGATTCCGGTCAGAGCTGTAACCAGAGCTGACTTGCCATGGTCCACATGTCCGGCTGTACCAATTACACGCATAACAGGCGCTCAACCGGATATCAGGAGGGCTGAGGTGGTTGGGCCCCATTACCCGATTCGGCATACAGTTCCAAACTGCGCCGCATCTTCATCCATTCCTCTTCCAATGATCGCAAGGCCTGATCCCTTTGCCGTATCGAAGTATGAATTTCCTCGACTTGATCCTGAGCTGCTTTCAAGGCCAATTGCGGATAGATTTCCTGCAGTGACCAAAGCTGCTTGATCAATTCCTCGTGTACTTTCAAGTGTTGCTGCAAGGGCAAGATCTGTTCCGTCAGGTTTTCATTGGCCTGTTTCTGTTCCTGCCATTGCCGATCTTGCTGCATACGATTCTTGCGCGCCTGTTCTTCCGATTCAGCCTGTAATTCTGACAAGGCCTTTTCAATTTTGGCCTGAAAAAGACGTTCGGATTCCCGGGCCTGTTGCATGCCCTGATCCAGGCGATCTCGCACTTGGCGAACTTCGGTCAGGGATTTCTCGGCGGTAGCTTGGAAGGGAATAAAGGCGTCTATCTGGTTCTGAACCTTGTCCACTTGGGCTAGTACTTCACGTAGTGAAGATGGAATCGTATTCACCTGATGGGCAACATCATAGAGCTGGCTCTTGAATTCCTCGCGTAAGACCTCCAGATCACGAGCTGTCTTATCCCTATTGCTAAAAAGCTCAGCCAGTTCCTGCCTGAATTTCCGTTGTTCAATCTCTTGCTGGTCTATATCCTTTTTCAGTTCTTCCAGTTGCTTGTAATTCTCTACTTGATCTTCCTGCAATTGTAGGAGCCGCTTTTGATCTACTCCCTTATTCTCGAGCAGGAAAGGCACATGTTGTGTCTTCTCCTCCAGTTCAGTTGACAGTTGATTGATGTGGCCCCGGAAACTCTGAAGGACTTCGTTGAGGCGAATAATGTCATCATCCCGCAGGAGAACTGCCTGTTCAATCTGTCCAATACGGCTAATCTCCCTTTCCAGATTCGAGAGATCACGACGGAAAGTGTCCCGTTCGGCCACCCTGGTTCTTTCCAGATCTCTGTGCAGACGTTGTCTTTGCTCTTCTTCTCGTTCATACAAAGTAATGAATTCCTGACGGGCGCTATCCAGAGCCGTTTCGAATTGCTGCATGCGGCCCAAGTGCGATTCAATGCGGGTGAAGGAAGATTGTAATTCCTGCAAATGCTTGGTTTGGTCGGTCAACTCGGAATTCTGGGAGTCCATGAGATGGCCCAACCGCATGATCTCACTGCGATTCCTTCTCTGTTCCTCATCCATCCAGTTGACAATCTGTTCCAGTTGTGCCAAGTCCATGCCACAGCCTCTTCAATGTTGAAATTCCGTTGCTGTCCCTTCTCTTGCCCGAAGAATGGTGTCGTCTTCGGACCCATTACTGCCTGTTGCCTATTTTATAATGGCTCACAACCATAGCGGTATAGCCAGTTTAGGGCAGGAGGCAGAGGGCAGTCAACATGGATCCCATCCCTGACCATTCCCTGGCCAACGAGACTCCCAGTTTCCAGCCAGCCAGGAAGATAGGTATCGACTTCCGGCTTGCTTATCATCGGCAAGCTGGAATTACCCGTTATACCCACAACCTCTTGCAGGCATTAGACCAATGCAATTCGACCCATCACTTTACGGTTTTCCACCATCGGAAACAACCTGCTCACCGTCGTTACCCCAAGAGATGGTCCCACCGCACTCTTCTGAGCCCAGTACATCACCCTTGGGAACAGAGAACACTCCAGATGGAATTGCAGTGGCCCCGTCTGGATCTTGTTCATTTTCCAGATTTCATTGGTCCCTATTTCACCAGTTTACCTACTGTAATTACTGTACATGATCTAGCCTGGCTCTATTGGCCAGAAATTCTGGATGAACCGGCACGCGCCTATTATGGACAGCTGGAAAAGGCCATCGTCCATGCGCGGGTTGTCTTGGTTCCTAGCCGACATACGCAATCGGATCTTGAGCGCAGTTATCCTGCTGCCAAGTCCAAGACAAGAGTTATACCTCATGCCGTAGATCCTGTCTTCCTGGATCAGACCCATGGCAATGGCTTCGGCAGTCGAAGTCAGGCAACGAAACTGTCGTTACCTGCCAATTATCTCCTGCATGTAGGTACCATTGAACCGCGCAAAAATATACCGGTCTTGCTGGAGACGTTTCAGGCGGTGAGACAGAAAAGCAGGATTTCAGATCTCAAGTTGGTTTTGGCAGGAGCCCAGGGGTGGCTCTACGGAGACCTGGCCGATCTCATAACTCGCAAAGGCCTAGACTCTCATTGTATCTTTCCGGGGCAATTGACCGAAGGCGGTCTCATCAGCGCCTACACCCAGGCCCTGTGTGTGTTGCATCCTGCATTGTACGAGGGGTTTGGCTTTCCCCTCCTGGAAAGCATGGCGTGCGGAACGCCTGTAGTGGCCAGCTCTGCTTCGTGTTTGCCGGAGATTGGCGGCAGTGCGGTCCAGTATGCAGACCCCAATGACGTTGACGGTCTAGCCAGCCAAGTATTGTCAATTCTGCATGACCCGGAACTTGCCCAGTCTATGGTGGCCAAGGGATACGAACGGGTTTCTGAATTCAGTTGGTCTCGGACGGCGAGGCAGACGCTGTCAGCCTATTACGAGGCCATGGACACAAACTAGCCCAATTCGGCATGCACATCTTGTTCCTGGCTCCTATAGTCCCCTGGCCTCTGACCCAAGGGCGAAATCTGCGCAACTTTCACATCCTTTCATATCTAAGCCGGCATCATACAGTCGACTTGCTTTGTGGTACCGATCACTTCCCGCTTCCATCTGTACCTGGTTCCATCTCCCAGCTGTGGACCAGGGATCATATCGTTCCCTGGCCCAAACGTTCGAACAGGCGCCGCCTATGGGATGCGCTTCAGCCAGCCCCTGATTTCTGGCTGGCTCACAGGAGCCGACAGCTAGTGCAGAAAGGTCGCGATATGCATCAAACCCGACCCTATGATTACATCCATGTCGCAGGGCTGGAAATGTATGGCATTTGCAAGGAATTGCGACGAGGAATAAACCCTTGCCCTATGGTCGTTCTGGATGAACAGAACATTGAATTTCAACTTCAGCGTTCATTGCAGAACAGCCAGCGCGGGTCGTGGCTTGATCTGCCATATGGTTTCTATAGCCGCCTCCAGACCCGGAAACTCTACGCTGCAGAGACTAACGCTTGGTGCGAAGCCAGCCATGTGCTTACTGTTAGTCCAGAAGACCGCAGTGAAATATTGCGGGTGTTATCACCTTCCTCTGTCACTCTCGTCCCGAACGGGATAGATACGGAAGTTTGGCCAGATGTGTCGGATGCGGAACGTAGACCTCGCGACCTAGTATTCATGGGTAAGATGGACTATAGACCCAACGTGCTCAGCATGCAATGGTTTTGCTCCCTTGTCTTACCTGCTCTGATCCAGCGGTACAGCAATCTGCGACTCTGGATCGTAGGAAGAGATCCTGCCCCGGATGTCTGGAAACTGGGCCAGATCCCTGAAGTGACCGTAACAGGTTATGTGGAGGACGCCCAACCGTTCTTCCAGCGAGGTTCCATTTTTGTGCTGCCCATGTTTCATGGTGGGGGTACCCGTTTCAAGGCGCTCGAGGCTCTGATGGCAGGCATGCCTTTGGTAACCACCCAGATGGGCATTCAGGGCATTCCCCTGCAGGACCAGGTTCACTGCATGACTGCCGAGAGTGCCGAGGAGTTCATCAGAGCCATCCAAACCCTATGGGAAAAGCCCTGGCTTGGGAGTGCGCTTGCTCGTCGCGGCCGGAAACTGGTGGAAGACCAATTTGCCTGGTCCGTCATAACTCCAGCTTTGGACTCCATTTATCCTGTCAGCTGATTACCTTTGTATCTGGCCGTAACAGCATCATGGGGTAGGGACCGCCGTTGGATAGGTGGAAGGATCAATGGCGATTTCCACCAAATAGGGTTTTTGGGTGGCCATGGCTTTGTGCAACGTTGGGTATAGGGCTGCCTGGGCAGTTACTGACGCGGCAGGAATTGAGAACGCCTCTGCCATTTTCACATGATCTGTCCGAATCACGTATTCAGTCCCTGTGGGTTCCTTGCCTGCTTTCAACTGTGCCGCTCGAATGAGATCCAGGGCCTGATCATGCATGACAATGATCTTGATATTGCCACTGATCTCTTGCACCAAACCCAATTCACCTGCACACATGGCCAACCCACCATCGCCAGTAATGCAGATCGTTTGCCGTTGCGGATTTACAATGCCGGACGCCAGTGCACTGACAAGACCGTAACCCATACACGACAAACCGTTAGACAACAGAAAACTGGATGGATACCAAGTGGGCCAATCCAGACTGAAATAGATCTTGTGGGAGCCTACGTCCACCGTGAGGACAGCATCTTCATCGGCGCATTGGCGCAGGGCTTGCAAGACATGCTGCGGGGAAATCCTGTCCGCTTCCATACTGTCAGGAGGCAGCGTTGTATGGGAGCGCCGGAAATCCGCAAGGTCAAAGTCATTCCATCCTGTTGACTGCTTGGAGTGCTTTGCCAGGTATTGGAGGCTAGTCTTGAGACAACCCACCAGTTCAACCTCGGCAGGCAGTCGTGGATCCTGGTTGAGCCATGACGAAATCCAGATAAGTGGATGAGGCGTATCCCATGGCTTAACCAATTCAACAACGTCAAAACCCACAGCCAAAACGACATCCCCGGCTTCAAGCAGGTCATACACGGGATCGGTTCGCGTTAGCCCAATGACACCTCCTGCCAATTCATGGGAATCCGGAATGGACCCTTTGGCTTTGGGCGTAACAATCACGAGCGCCCTCAAGGCTTCAGCGAGGTTTACCAATTCTTGGGCGGTCCATTTGTCCTGTACTCCCAAACCTACCACTATGACCGGCCGTTGTGCCTGCGACAAAACCTCCAGCGTCCGCTGCCAGTCCGCTTCCGCGATCTCGTCATGGCTTGGCTGTGTGCCAGGCCTGCCGTTTAAAGAGACTGACCGCACCGACTGGGCTGCCACTTCATTGGAAATCTGTACATGGACTGGTCCGGGCCGATCCTCTACCAGCAGCGAGACCACATGCGGCAACTGTATTGCGTTTTCCGCAGAAACAATAAACGACGATTTGGTGATAGGAGACATCAAGCTGGTCAAGTCAAGCACCTGGTGGGTATACATGGGACCGGCCATTTCACCAGTACGGGCCGTGACCACGACCACAGGGGCCCGGTCGAGCCAAAGATGGCCGATACCCGCCATGGCATGAGTGGCTCCAGGGCCCAGAGTTGTCAGACAGGCCTGGGGCAACCCAGTCAGACGCCAGCTCGCGGCGGCAGCATAGGCAGCACTTGATTCATTCCTGACCAAGATGAACTCCATACCCTGAAGTCGCAAGGCCTCCACTACATGAAGGTTTTCTCCTCCGGGCAATCCAAAGACTTGGCGAATCCCGAGACTCCAAAGGGTTTCCGCCAGAAATTCGGCACATGTTGGCATACTTACCCGTTCCTGTACTGTTGGTCAAACGGATCCCAATTCAGACTCTGTCCCTGAAGTAACCACACCATACTTTTGCGATTCCTCTACCCAGTAGGCCATTATCAAGAAACTTTCAGTCCAATCACGGATGCGTGTCGTCCAGTTATCAGCTCCACAGCCGATCATGGGCTCGCTCCGAATTCCAGTCATCTGTTGCCATATCAAAATGACGGGGCTGCAGATCATCCAGATGATCGTGGACAACCTCTTGGTTGAGATGGGTGAATCCCAGACCTGGCCCTTGGGGTACTTGGGCGTACCCGTCAATGACCAGAGGCTTCTCAATACCTTCCAGCAAGTCTTCCCAATCAGGAATGTCCACTGCATGGTTTTCCAAAGCCAGAAAGTTGGTGGTTGCCGCTGCACAGTGCACACTGGCCAGGAAGGATACGGGAGAACCGGCTGAATGCAAAGCCATAGCAATACCGCCTTCTTCAGCCAGATCGCCGATTTTCTTGGTTTCCCGTATCCCGCCTGAAGTGGCCAGATCCGGGTGAACTATACTCACAGCCCGTCGCTGTATGAGGTCTTTGAAGCCATCTTTGAGGTAGATGTCTTCACCCGTGCAAGTTGGAATCCGAAGACTGCGGGTAATCCGGCACCAATGCTCAGTGAATTGCCAAGGTATCAAGTCTTCCAGCCATGCCAACGCGAAGGGTTCCAGAACCTGGCCCAACTGGATGCAAGACTCAACTCCTATATGGCCGAAGTGATCCACGGCCAAGGGAACATCAAAACCAATGGTGGACCGGACAGCTGCCACATAGTCTCTCATTGCCTCCAGTCCCTTGGGCGCTATCCGAATCCCCGTAAAGGGATGCATGACGTCCGTCGAATCCAACATGCCTGGTGGATACGACAGATGGTCAGGCTGAACACCTCCAGCATCCCTAAACATGCTTATACCCAGATCCATCTTCAGGAAATGGTATCCCTGAGCCATCCGCTCCTTTAATCGTTGGCCCATAACAGCAGGATTGCTGGAACTCTCGGTGTCTGCGTAGAGCAATACACGTTCCCGGCAAAGACCTCCAGCCAGCATGAAAGCAGGAACCCCATAGGCCTTGCCTGCCAAGTCACAAAGGGCCATTTCCACAGCGGATACCCCTCCCCCTTGGCGGGCGTGGCCACCAAACTGTCTAATACTGCGAAACACAGCTTCGATGTGACATGGGTTTCGGTCTAGTAGCCGACTCTTCAGCATCAGGGCGTAGGAGGCGCTGGCCCCATCCCTGACTTCGCCATATCCTGACAATCCCTGGTTGGTATCCAGACGAATTATCGAAGCGCGAAAAGGCAGACCCTTCAGGTTCAGGACCCGCAGGTCCGTGATACGCAGACCCGCAGGACCTGAGGCCCGGGAAAATGAAGCAGACATTGCAAGAGTAGCGAGAGTTTCTCAGCCTACCCGAACCTTAACCTGAGCACACCGTCTCTATTGAATCAGCAATAATCTTGGCGATTCGGTCCAATTCCTCCTCGGGTGTAATCAGGGGTGGAGCCAAGACCAATATATTGCCCACATTTCGAGTGAGCAAACCCCGTTCCACGCATTCATCCTTGATCGTCTCGACCATCCCTGCATCCAGTTCCTGCCTGGATTCCTTGTCCACCACCATTTCCACAGCCAGCATGAGACCCAAGCCCCGTACTTCGCCGACATTGTCCTGCTCTTCCAAGTGGCGTAGAGCTCCCAACAGCCGCTGCCCTTTGCCTTTGGCTTGGGTGGCGTAGTCACCTTCGGTGAGCAGCTCAAGGTTAGCCAGCGCCACAGCGCAGCAGGTGGGATGTCCGGAATAGGTAAAGGAGTGAAACCAGCGGTCTTCCACAGAAGCATTGTCCATTACTTCCCGAATGTGATCATGGACCTGAATACCACCCAAGGGTACGTAGCCGCTCGTTATGGCCTTGGCAAAGGACATAATATCCGGCTGAATTCCCCAATGGTTCAGCCCGAACCATTCTCCGGTGCGCCCCCATCCAGTAATTACCTCATCCGAGATGAGCAGAACCTCATATTCGTCACATATTTCCCGAATGCGCGGAAAGTAGTCATCAGGAGGCACTATGACTCCCCCGGCACCAATGACCGGCTCGGCAATAAAGGCACCGACCGTCTCCGGACCTTCGTGCAGTATCATTTCTTCCAGTTCCCGGGCGGCCGCCAAGCCAATCGTTTCCCCTTCTCGGATTTCACCGGCGTATCGGTACGTATAAGGAGGATTGATATGGTGAAAACCGGGGACGGTGGGTTCAAAGAGATTCCAATACGACGGAATGCCCGTTGCACTCATGGCTGCCAACGTCACACCGTGATAACCTCGCATGCGCGAAATAATCTTGGTTTTGTTGGGCTTACCCAACCGTTTCCAATAATAGCGGACGGTCTTGAAAGCACTTTCGTTAGATTCAGCCCCCCCTGACGTAAAGAAGGTAGAGTTTAGGTCAGGATAGGCGAACCCGGCGATGCGATGGGCCAGTTCAATCGTGGGAATGGAAGCAGTCCCCGTGTAATTGGATGCGTAGGCCCCTAACATCATCTGCTGATGAGCCGCCTCCGCCAATTCCTTGCGGCCATGGCCCAGACTCACATTCCACAGCCCGGACATGCCATCAATGAGTTGCTGGCCCTCCAGGGTATACAGATATATGCCTTCCGCCTTCTCAAAGATGATAGCGTTGGCCGCAGGCTGGGGATGATGCAAAGGATGAAGCAGTCGCTTGTCTTTCTCGCGGATTTGAACAGTTGTATCCATACTTGCGGACAAATTCCTTCGTTGGTTGAAACTATGAGCAATCATAAATGGGATCAGGACGGGTTTGCGCCTTTTTCGCCCCTTAATAGCGCAGGGCCTGAAATCGCCAGCCGGGTTCCACCTTGCGCATTTCAATTTCATCGTTGCGCTCCTGCAGGCCACAACTGATGTATTGGTCGTGCAGGCGCTGCAATTCAGACCTGTCAATTTCGATGCCCAGACCGGGCTCATCGGATACTTTCAGGGCACCTTCGTCGAAACTAAAGCGACCCTGGGTCAGCATCTCATCCCTTTGCCATGGGTAGTGGGTGTCACAGGCATAAGTAAGATTGGGCGTGACGGCTCCCAGATGGGTCATGGCCGCCAGTGAAATCCCCAGATGGCTGTTGGAGTGCATGGACAATCCTCTGCCGAAAGTGCGACACATGGCGGCCAGATCCAGACTGTTACGCAACCCACCCCAGAAATGATGGTCGCTCAAGATGATGTCTTCAGAACCCAATTCAACACTACGAGGCATATCGGCAAACGACGTTGTACACATGTTTGTGGCCATGGGAATGGATAGGGCCTGTCGAACCTGCGCCATATCTTCCTGGCTCCGCACTGGGTCTTCATAATATTCGAGCAAACCTTCCAGCGACCGTCCAATTTGAATAGCCGTCTCCACACTCCAGATCGCATTGGGATCCAGGCGCAAGGGCGTTCCTTCTCCAAAGGCATCGTACAAGGCACGGATGGCAGCCGCCTCTTCTGCAGGCGGGAATACTCCTCCTTTGAGTTTGATGGAACGGAACCCAAATTCCTCGCACATGGCTTGGGCTTGTCGGACAATGCCTTCCGGGTCCAGGGCTTCCTCTTGCCTGGCGGCCGCCCACCCACTGGCTACCGGATCCTTGCCAAAGCCCCACGCTCCACCTGAACCCTGGTACTTATAGAAGAGATAGGCCGAATAGTCCACCCGATCTCTGACCTTGCCACCAAGCAATTCATGGACAGGTCTGTCAACAAGCTTGCCCTGTAAATCCAGCAAGGCGACTTCCACAGCACTTTGGACATGCACAACTTGCCGCCGGTCCCATGGTTGTTCTCCTCTTCCTTCTTCTTGGTTGCCGAGTTTCTCTTCTATGCTCTGTGCAACCTGATTGAGATGAAAGGGATTTTGGCCAATTAGGGCATGGCTGACTTCCTGCAGGGCAGCCTCTGTCTTGAAGTTGCCAGGGATTTCTCCGAAACCGGAAACTTTGCCGCTACTCACTATTTCAACGATAAGACGCAAGGCATACGGCGCGTGCAGACCTGCAGCATTGAGCAGGGGCGGGTCCGCGACTGCAATCGGAGTTACCTGGATGTCTGTGATTTTCATGTGAACCACCTCACTAACTGGCAGGCTTCCATGACTTTACGGTAGGACATTCCCCAACCATTGCTGATAGTCCTCTTCAATATGTTCTTCCCACACACGATCTATTTCGCCGGCACCATATACGCCCTCGCCTATTCGGATCTTGCCAAACCGATCTCGCATCTGAACATCCTCTGCATAATCCACCGTAGGTTCAGCCAAGTGAGCGGGCACGAAAATCGCGCCGGTGGAAGTACCCAGAACTATGTCGCCAGGTATTACAGTGGCCCGACCAATACGGACAGGTACATTCACCCCAACCAAAGTGGCATCCTTGATGGCAGAGGGATCGATGCCTCGGCAAAGAATTGTCAGGTCTTTCATTTGCCTGATGCCTTGGTAATCCCTGATACCACCGTTGATAACCGCCCCTGACGCCCCTCTGGCCTGCAAGGTAGAAGCGAGATTGTCCCCTACAAAGGTACCATCCACCACCTTGCCGAAAATATCTACGACCAGGACATCCCCCGTCTGCAGCTGGTCAATGGGCCACGAGTTTTGCCCGCCGGTGTGACCTTCCTTTTCCCCTCTGGCCTGCACAAGATCATGCAGGTCCGGGCGTGATGGCGTCATTTGCACGGTAACGGCCCTCCCGGCAAACGGACGGGCCGCATTGGTATTAAACCATTCTCCTTCGAACTGCTGACAGTAATCGTGTCGCCGGAGGTAAGCCCAAGCCTCTTCGGTCGTAATCCCGGCCATACGCTGCAACACAGAATCGTCAACGGCAGGCCGTCCGTCCGGCAACCGCAGTCCCTCCCAAAGCTGAGTTAGCTGTTGGACATTATCTGATGGATTGAAGACAAACATACCTATGGCTTTCCTGTGCTTGCTAACTTTCCTTCAAGGCTGTTTCCGCCTGTTGAGAGTTTGGGCCTTGCCCTCAAGAAATTTGCTTACGCTGCCTGCGCCGCCTCCAGATGTATCGGAAAGGACTTCTCCCTGATGGGGATATGAATTAGGAAACCATAGAGTCCCAAGGCAACGGACGCGTAAAAGAGCAAATCGTAATTGCCGTAGATATCATATATGCGTCCTGGAAGCCAAGCCCCGAGGAATCCCCCTATTTGATGGCTGAAAAACACGATCCCGTACATGGTAGCCAGATAACGGGAGCCGAAGAACCGGGCGACAATACCGCTGGTGAGAGGAACCGTTGCCAACCACAATAGTCCCATCAGGGAACTGAACAGCACAGTTGAAACCAGGGTTACAGGCAGGATAAAGTACAAAGCCAGCAATACGCCACGCCCCCCATAGATCACACTCAGGAGGTAACGTCGCGGCAAACGGTCACCAAGCCAGCCAAAGGAAAGAGAACCCACCAGATTAAAAGCCCCAATCAAGGCCAACGCTACGCCTCGGATCTGACCGAGACCGTGATCGGACAGAAAAACGGGAAGGTGGACCCCTATAAAAGCGACATGGAAGCCGCAAACGAAGAAACCGGCTATGAGAAGCAGATAGCTGGGTTGCTTCAATCCTTCCCGAATGTAAGACAACATGGGCATGTCTTCGGCCAAAGCCCTATGGGCAGCCTTCGGCCCTGCATCACGAGAGGGTAATCCCAGAGACAGGGCAACGATGCTCAGAACCAGCACGCCCTGAATGGCGAGTGAAGTTTTCCAACCCCATTGATCTATCCAAAGCTGACTAAGCGTTGGCATGATCAGGAATCCCGCGGATCCCATGGCAGTCAGGACCCCGAATACTCGGCTTCGTTGCTCATCAGGTATCAGGCGACCCACAGCCCCAAAAACCACCACGTAGGTGGTCGTACCCTGGGCAATGCCCTGCAGGATTCCGAATGACGAAATTACACCCCATTCAGAAACCCAGGCTGTCATCAGGAACAGACCGGCACCGTAAATCGCTCCCCCTATGCCCAGAATCCGGCGAGCCCCAAACCGATCCGTCAACATTCCCATTACCGGAAGGCCATTGATCAAGGTGCCGATGGCCATCGCCAAACCGAATATCTCGCGACCCGACGCCAGTTCCCCTGTGATGGGTTCCAGATACAGGCCTGAAGTCTGACGCGCGCCGGAACTCATCATGACGGCTATCGCGGAAACAATAATGGCCACGACAACGGAGCGGGGCATGGGGCATTACCTCAAAAGGCAACCGAGTCCGGCGAGCAACCCATCACCAGATCCGAAGTGATTCAAGGAACATATGAGTCAAATCGCTCCCGTCGGCAGGACGAGGGGATAACTTTGTAACCCGATGCTGAGGCAAAGTCTTTTCGGCCAGCACCTCCGTATCTGCTGCTTCGTAACCCACGGCTTCCAGGCCATTGGGCATCTGTGTCTGTTTCATAATGTCAATCAAGGCGTTGGCCAACACTTCACCAGCTTCGTGCAGAGGGATGCCCGTTACGTTTACTCCCATTAGCCGGGCACCCTCCATGTGCTTAGCCGGATTCGCTGAGGCTGTAAAGCGAAAGACGGCCGGGGCGGTCAGGATCACCGACATGCCATGGGGAATCAGTGGATGGTCCGTTTCATAACCGGGAGCCTGGTAATCCCGGACCAAACTGGATACTGGATAGGACATACCATGGCACAGATGGACACCCGCATTGCCAAATCCCATACCTCCATAGACAGCCGCCAACATCATATTGGCCCGAGCATCCAGATTGTGAGGATTCCGTATCGCTTCCAACAGGTTTTCCGATACCAGGCGGATCGCCTCCCGGGCCCAGATATCACTGATCGGAGTTGAGCCCTGATAGGTGGGCCTTTGCAGGGAACCCTCTGCTCTTGGACGTTCATGGTAGTTGATGGTGGTATAAGATTCCAGAGCGTGACAGAGCACATCCAAGCCCGTACAGGCCGTAACCATGGGGGGTAAATCCAAGGTGTTCAAGGGATCCTGGATTCCCATGTTGGGCCGCATGAATCTGTGTGAGATTCCTGTCTTGGCGTTTATCGCCTTATGGTCAAAAATGGCCACTCCTGTAATCTCACTTGAGGTACCGGCTGTAGTAGGAATTCCAACTAAAGGTTTCAAGGGCCCCGGGACAGGGGAGCCCTGGCCAATCGGGGCATTTACGTAGCGGAAAAAATCAGCCGGATACGTCGTAAAAAGATTGGCCACCTTGGCGGTATCAATGGTTGAACCCCCTCCGAAGGCAACAAATCCGTCAAACTGGCCCTGTTCAGCAAACGCCACCGCCTCTTGGAATGAATCCAGAGAAGGCTCCGTGCGGATTCCATTGAAGAGGTCCCATTCAATCTCTGACTGGTCCAATACACCAGTTAGTCGTTGCAGGGCATCCGACCCTGTCAGGTTCGGATCACACAGGAGCATTGCTTTCCTCACACCCAGAATCTGGAGGTCTTCTCCTGCTTCTCTCATGGCTTCCACCCCAAACTTGATGGTGGAAGTATCCATTGTGAATATGGTTTCGCTGGTCATGGCATCAGTCACAAGAGTGGACCCGGAGAGGGAAGGGCTACGCTGAGGTCAGGCGAATTACTGAGCAATGGGGATCAGAGGCCTCTGCAGGAAGGTGAATTACCAGTCCCTCCGAAGTGGTACGGACAGGCAGTTGGCGGTTTACCTGCCCCAAGAGACTTGCTTGCGAAACCGATAGTGAGGGCAGCTGCAAAATTCCGTCCTGGGGCCAATGAAGCACCAGTACATAGACAGACCCATCTTTAGTGGTGGTCCGATAGGATTCCTGGTTTTGCACAGGACCCGCTTGGGAACCCAAGAGGGCCTCTCCATACCGTTGCATCCACTGACCCATTTCATGCAGACGGTCGACACTTTCAGATGGAATGATACCTTCTGCCGTAGGTCCCACATTTAGAAGGTAATTGCCACCCTTGCTAACGATATCTACCAGTTTATGAATGAGATCAGTAGTACTTTTCCAGTTGTCATCGTACGACTTGTAGCCCCAAGTGTCATTCATCGTTGCGGGTACTTCCCAGTCGCCTGCAACGGCTCCGTCCGGAATCGTATTGTCATTGGTGGTAGCGTAATCTCCCAGGGTATTTCCCAGTCGTCCACATACCAGACAATCCGGTTGCAGCTGATTACACAGGTCCAATAAACCTTGGCTTTGGTCTTGGGTAATGCCTTTCGGTGTATCAAACCAAATCAACGCCACTGGCCCGTACTGCGTGAGCAGTTCGGTTACCTGAGGCTTAACGTAGTTCTCGATATATTCGTTGAAATTCTTCTTGTTCTCGTCATAATCCCAGTCATTGCCGTCACCGTCCGGTTGGTACCAGTCTTGAGTCTGGGAATAATAGAACCCCAAACGCATATCTTGACGCTGACACTCTTCGGCGAGTTCCCCAATTACATCCCGCCCAAAGGGTGTGCCCTTCGAAATGCAATAATCAGTATGTTCAGAATGAAATAGACAGAACCCGTCGTGATGCTTGGAAGTAATTACTATGTATTGCTGACCTGCCGCCTTGGCCAACGACACCCACTCTCGGGCATTGAAATGCACTGGGTTGAATTCCGTGGCCAATTGCTGGTATTCCGCTACAGGAATACGGGCCCTCAGCATAATCCACTCACCGATGCCCGGAATCCGTTCCCCCTTCCAGGTTCCAGCAGGCAAGGCGTAGAGGCCCCAGTGTATGAAAAGGCCGAATTTGGTTTCCCGCCACCAATTGAGCCGAGGATCTTCTTCAGCGCCGGGACGTTGGCCTCGGTCAACCTGAATAGACTTGTCTTGCATAGGAATTACTCCTAAATTAAGAGAACTGCAACCAGTTTCATATCGCCTGGAACCGTTTCCCAACCGGCGGTGGCCCAACCACTGGGTGATTTGGAATTCAATGGCCGCCGTGGGCCAAATGGCAAATGAATTTCCTCGCCCCATCTCAGAACTGAAGATGCAGTCTGTGCCTTCAATGCTGGCTACCGGTATTTCAGGATACAGAATACAATAAATGCCAGATCAGAGCTATAACCCCGGAACGGCATAGAATTCCCCCATAGCGCAGGATTGATGGGTAGGGACACGCTCCCAAGAAACTGACTGCCTGGCGAAGTCTCACGCCATGGCGAGGATTCGTGAGGGTTGGCCAGTTTGAGCAACTGGATTACTGTTCTTGGGTCTTGGCAATTTGCAAAGAGACAGGGAAGTTCACAATGGAATACAGACAGTTTGGCAAAACCGGCCTTGAGGTTTCAGCTGTTGGTTTTGGTTGCTGGGAATCGAGCGGGGAGTACGGACACTTCAGTGATCAGGAAATCATCAATGCTGTCCATAGGGCCTTGGACAGAGGCATCAATCTTTTTGATACGGCCGAGGCTTATGGCCTGGGCCGATCCGAAACCTTGCTGGGTAAGGCCCTGCAATCCAGACGGAAGGAAGCAGTCGTAGTGACCAAGTGGGGCATTTACAAGGAAGGAGGGGACTGGAATTCAGAACGCTGGTACCGTGACTCAGGCCCTGAAGCTGCCATGGGATCCATTGAACGCAGTCTGAAGTTTCTCCAGACCGACTATGTCGATGTGTATTTAATTCATTGGCCGGATCGTTCCCGCCCTTTTGATGAGTCATTTGAAGTAATGGAGAAAATCCGAAGCCAGGGCAAAGCCCGGTTTGTGGGCATCAGCAACTACCGGCCTATACAGATCGAGCAATCTTTGCAATCGGGCACCATTGATGTAGTCCAATACGGTTACCATATGTTTGATCGGCGGTTGGAACGCTTTGTGTTTCCCACGGTCGCCGAACATGGCTTTGGCCTGATGACCTATGGCTCGCTGGCCCATGGTCTGCTGGCCGGTATCTTTTCTCACGACACCACCTTCGGTGAGGACGATTGGCGGCGCGGTGGCAAAGCCTTCAACCTGCCGCTTCTGGGGTCTGACGTTTTCTCCCGCAACTTGGACGCTGTAGAAGAACTCAAGACCATTGCCAAGGACTATGACCGTTCCCTGCCTCAACTGGCCTTGCGTTGGGTCCTCACCAATCCTCTTGTCAGTACGGCACTGGTAGGTTTCCGCAATCCTGGGGAAGTGGATGCCAACCTGGAGGGATTGGACTGGCAATTGGATCAGGGAGGACTAGATCGAATAGACGAAGTATTCCGCAGCCACAATATAGACCCTGCTCCGGATCTATGGATTGAACCTGAAGAATAGCGAAAGGGAGGAAAGTTTCTCAGGATTTGTCTTTCCCAATCATGTCTAACCTGGGGACCATCTCAATTCATACCCTCTTCAACATCCAGCGATGTTCAAGCAGGTCCCCAACGGCAAACCATCATCTTTTCTGAGGACTGACTGCTGAAAGGTAAGGCTCATGACATACCCTCAACGGTCCGCTTCATGCGTTGCATAGCTTCTTCCAGTCGGGGCAAGGGTTGCAAGATGCTCATGCGAATGTATTCACCTTCCAAATCGGCCCCTTCTTGGCTGCCAGGAAAGACCAGGACACGTCCTTCCTGGAGCATGGTTAAGCTGAACTGTTGAGATGGCACCCCCAGACAAGAAATATTGGGAAAGAGGAAGTAGCCTCCACCAGGAAATCCATAGGTAAAGCCCAATTCGTCCAGAGTGGCCATAACGCAGGCACGCCTTGCTTCCAGATCGGCCTGGATTGGACCCCACCAGCTTGATCGGGGCTCTGCCAACGCAGCGAGGGCCGCGTATTGGGCTATGGTATTGGCGCTGATACTTAGGGTGTGCCGAACTTCCAGAACCTGGCGGATGAAGTCCGCAGGACCTGCCATGTAACCAAGGCGCCACCCCGTCATGGCGTAAGCCTTGGAAAACCCATTTAGGGTAATGGTGCGCTCGTGCATGCCAGGCAAGGAGGCAGGGGAAAGGTGTTGGGCACCGTCAAACAGAATACGGGAATAAATCTCGTCACTTATCAGTATCAGATCATGTCTCTCAACCAAACGGGACAGAGACCTTACAGTCGCGGGAGGAGTCACGGCACCGGTAGGGTTGTCGGGTGAAACCAAAACCAGAATACGGGTACGTTCCGTGATCCTGGATTCCACATCTTCTACCTGTAACACGAAGTCATGTGATTGCTGTGTGGGTACGGATACCACGGTACCGTGGCATATATTAATGGCTTTGTCATAATTGGTGAATCTTGGACAACCCATTAAGACCTCATCCCCGGGGTTCAGGAGACTTGCCATGCAGGTCATTATGGCTTCTTCAACCCCATTGGTGACGATGATCTCCTCGGGTACATAGGCAAGATTATGTTCCTGCTGCAAATCCTTGGCGATCGCTTCCTTCAGTTCCTCCAGTCCAGCTACAGCCGTGTAGTGATGACGGTTGGCATCCAAAGCCCTGTGGGCTGCATTCACAATGTGTGCCGGCGTATGGAAGTCCGGGTCACCGCGCCCAAGTGCGATGACGTCAGGGATATCGGCGGCCATTTCCAACAGCTGGTTTCGAAAAGTAAGATCGCGCCTCTGAATGTGCTGAGCCAGCCCTTCAATCAAGGAGTTGGAACGCGTGATGGTTTCTCTCGACATAGTCCTTCTAAGTTGCCAATGAAAGTCCTGGTAGCAAGTTGCCGCTAGGGAAAGTGTGATAGTTTCTATGCGAAGGAATTGATCAGCCTACGAGGCATCTTTCGGATTTAGGCAATCCCTTCAGATCGGTCCTATTTTCTCCCCGGCTATTTCTCGATAGTTATTGATTGCAATGCTTTTGGTATTATCAAGTGTAACTTTCGTTCCCTCCAACCCAAAGTCGAGGTGACACTCATGTCTAAGTTTTTACGATTAGGTCTGTTGCTGCTGGCAGTATTGGCCTTGGTTGCCTGTGCAGCACCGGCCGCTCCTGCAGCCGAGGAAATGGCCGCAGAAGAACCCACCGCGGTACGCCTTGGTATGAATCAGGAGTTGGAATTCCTCAACGTCATGTATACCCAGGGTGGCAATTCGCTACAAACCTCCAAGTGCGCCCAGCGTGGTCTCCTGTTTCTGGACGCTGAAGGCAACTGGATAGGGGAACTGGCAAAGGAAGTCCCAAGTGTGGCCAATGGCCAGGTGGCTCCGGACGGTTCCCAAGTCACGTTCAATCTGAGAGAAGGCATCACCTTTCACGATGGTACCGATGTGACTTCTTCGGATGTCAAGGCTACCTGGGAAGCCATCATGAATCCGGACAACACACCGATTACGCGCCTGGGATACGAGAAAATCGCGTCCATTGACACCCCAGACGACTATACCGTAGTGGTGAATTTCGCTGAACCTTTTGCGTCCTGGAAGATTCTCTTTGACTTCATACTGCCTGAAGAAGTAATTGAAGCCAACTCTCCTGGCCTTGACGAGTCACTTGCCATGCGTCAACCGGTTGGTTTCGGTCCCTTCAAGATTGTGGAATGGAAACCGGGGGAATTCGTCGAATACGAGGCCTTTGATGACTATTGGCGGGGCCGACCTGGAATTGACAAATTCTTCGTTGTTTTCTACCCGAGTACCGAAGCTTTGCTGGCCGCCCTTGAGGTTGGTGAAGTAGACATTGCTTGGGGGCTGCGTGCCGCCAATGTACCTACTCTGCTTGATCTGGAAAGCAAAGGAATCATCAATCTTGTCAATGCTCCTCCCGCGGGGGGTGAACGCTATGTCATGAATGGTGACAACTCCCAGGCACCCATATTCACTGACAGGAATGTCCGTGTAGCCCTGCAACACGCCGTAGACAAGCAATCACTGATTGACAATATTTTGCATGGTCAGGCTGAAGTCAATGTGGGCTCTGAGTGGCATGGCACCCCGTGGCAGAACAAGGACCTCGTTCCTTATGACTATGACCCCGATTTGGCTCGCAGTATCCTGGAAGAAAATGGCTGGACTGACACAGATGGGGATGGCATCCGCGAATCCAATGGTGTGGAAGGCTACGAAGATGGCACCCAGCTGACTTTCACGCACCGAACCACCTCTGGCGTCCTGCAGAGAGAGCAAGTACAGCTCCTAGTCCAACAAATGTTCAAGGATATTGGCGCTGAAATGGTCATCGAGAATCGGCGTACAGCTGAATTGTTCGGAACCTGGGACCAGAACGGAACCTGGTCGCATGGCGACTATGAAATGGGTGGCTGGAGTCATGGCCTACGGGTACCGGATCCTGAAATCTCCAATCGTTTCCTGTGCAGTGAAATTGCGTCAGAAGACAATCCTGGCGGATCGCAGTGGCATCGGTATTGCAGCCCTACAGTCGACGAATTGCTACTAGCAGCCCAGACGGAATTCGATGACGATGCACGAACACGGATGATAAAAGAAGCTCAGCGGATTATGCATGAGGACGCGTATGCCCTCTATATATTCGCCTCGGCCCGCCATTACGGGGTGAACGTCCGCCTCCAGAATTTCGAACTTCGTCCCTTTACCGTATGGTACGGCAACATTCACGAATGGACTGTCAGCGAATAAAGTCCTTCCTTGAGTTGCCTTTGACTTGAGTTCTATAGGGGGAAACATCGTAACTGATGTTTCCCCCCTATTGGTAACTTGTCCCGTTCCCTGTCAGTATCCAAGCGATCCAGGCAACAGTACCCCATAAACTGGCGTTCCCTTAAGACGAATTCCGGTTCTAATTCTCAGAGCTTGCAACTGGTTCAACCCTGAACCAGAATCGGCTGAACGATCAGGGATAAATCGAAAATCCTTTCTTGTCTAACTACGGACCCTCAAGGCGTTGTGCTATATCCGCTTAGGGGTCTGTACTCATTGGCTTTCAGGTTTATTGGCCTCGCAAGGTCGCGATTAGAAAACCCTGAAATCCCGCTGGGCCAAGCTTTGTCCCCAGTGGGCATTGGTACTGTAACTTCATGCCAATGAATGGCACTTCCCGATTGCCTGAAGCAGCTTACAGTTGGAACTACATGAACCTACACCTACAACCCGCCAATCTTGTTAGCGGCAGTATTCGGCAGAATGGAGGCTGCTGTCTTCGCCTGCTATCAATCCCCCTAAAGTAGCTAGGGGACGAAGACTCCCGCCTACCTCTAATACCATTTGGGTATAATAGGGTCTTAGTCAGTGACAGCCCTACGGAGTGCCCCGAGATGCCAGATATCCCTGCCCTCCCCTGGGAGCCGCAAGACACTGTCAGCGCCCTGAA
>DAOUJU010000033.1:0-58835 GCA_034422235.1 Anaerolineales bacterium
GCCGCAGGAACAGACCGATAAAGCTGGCTTCGCCCGCAAGCGCCGCCGGGCGGACCGGGACCCCAACTATCTCATGCGTGTCTTGGGGGTATAACCTTCTTGCAATCGCCCTGGCATCATGGACACCTTCTATGTGTTACGGCAGGCCTTCAGGATTGCCAACATTCGAATCTGTCTTGAACCTCATGAGTCTCCCTTGTCCGTACTGGCGCAGTACTTGCAGAAACGGGGTCTCGGCAGTTCTCGCATCGGGCTCGAGAAACGTTTTTCGCTTCTGGCTATGTCGATGAACTGGAATCCCCGCTGCCCAATGTCATTCTGGCCGACGCAGACCCAATCCTCGATCGAGCCCAGGCTATCAAGACCCTGGAAGAACAGACCCTACGCATCCAGTCCGCCCGAGTCACGTAAGAGGCGATTCTGTCCGCGTTCCAGTCAGCCCGGCCTGGCGTTTCTGAAAAGGAACTGGCAGACGATCTGGTTACACGGGTTCTACGGGCCGGGGCCTCTTCCTTTTGGAGCACCCTGGCAACAGGGGCCTACACGGCCATCAATCATCCGCCTCCATCGGCCAAACCCTTGACTCCTGGGGAGATCCTGCGGGTCGATATCGGCGGACCGTTTGACGGGTACCAGTTCGATGTCGCCCACACCGCGGCGACTGGCGGCGCCAGTCAGGAACAATAGTCCGTGTACAGGAAACTGTGGGAAGCCGAAAAGGAGACTATCGCTGCCACAAACCGGGTATCCGTGCTTGTGATATCTATTCCACTGGGAAGATAGCTCTGCAGGAAAGGAACTTGACCATTACCCGTCAGGCCATAGGGCATAGCCTGGGCATCGGCATGCACGAGTTTCCGCTCCTGCACGGTATAGAAGAGGCTGAACTGGAACCAGACATGATTTTGAGCATCGAATCCGCTGTCAAGGATTCACAGGGCTTCCTCTATCATCTTGAAGATCTGGTTTTAGTCACCGAAATCGGGCATCAGATCCTCACGACCCTGATGGATACGGAAGAACTGTTTGTCATTGGGACAGAATGAAATAGGATCACTGCGCAGGATATACGCCATCCCGGCGAGAGGAAGCCAGAAGGTTTCGAGATGCCATTTCTGGCATCTGTTTTTAGCACCCCAAGGCACCACATGTCACGTTTGGCAACTTTCATTTGATTTCCTGAGGTGAGAAATGGCCTGGATAGAACAAATCCCCTACGAAAAATCCCGCGGTCTGTTGCGGCAACTTTTTGATGAAGCAATTGAACGGGCCGGACGAATCTGGAAGATCGTGCAAGTCATGAGTTTGCGCCCCAAGACTATGCAGGCCTCCATGCAGTTATACATTGAGATCATGATGGCTCCTTCTGATCTGACACGGGTCCAGCGAGAAATGCTGGCCACCGTTGTATCGGCAGAACTACGTTGCCCCTACTGAATTCAGGCCCATGCCCACGATCTCCGTGCCGAGATCAACAAGACCCAGGCCTGGAAACCAGAAGACGTGGATGCCTTTCTACATGCCATCGCTGGTGATTGGCGTACAGCCGAACTCGGGGCTGCCGATCGGTCTCTATGCGAGTTTGCCGCCAAATTAACTCATAGGCAGCAGTCTATGAGAGCTTCAGATCTGGATGATCTGCGCCAGATAGGGTTCAGTGAAGAGGCCATCTTTGACGCGGTACAGGTCATTGCTTACTTCAATTACATTACTCGTGTTGCGGACGCTACAGGACTGGAACCAGAAGAATTCATAGGAAAAGGGTGGGGTATCTGACCTACTTCATGAAGCCCCGTATGTACTGGCCTAACTCAAGTTGGCTCCTTCAAATCCTGTTTGTCTTTCGCCTATGGTTTCTCTTGGGGTTCTTGCTGTGCTATGAAGCCAAGGCAACCTAAAGGGGCCGGAAACCAATCCTAAGCAAGAAAGCAGCCGTTTCCGCCGACTCAGGCAGTTCAGGAACAAAAACCACTGTTACATCCCTAGCACGGGTCAACAATACGCGGTAGGCATTGCGCCGAAGCTGCAGCGGATTCTTGGCGACAACTCCTCCGGACTTCACCCGATAAGCAGACATGTGGGCAATGCTCCAGCGACCGTCTTCCAGCAAAAAGTCTGTTCCCCAACCTACTATAACGCCATCCAGTTCAAGTCCTTGCGCTTCGAATTCCGTTATGCTTCGGCGCAGATGCCGACAGGAAAGTTCTCTGGGATCGTTTTCGGGATCAGTGTACCAAGGCCCAATTAAATGCTTTTGGGGAAAACACCAAGAGGTGTCAAAGCGATTGTATTCGGCCTGTTTACGTAATGCTCTGTCCCGGCTGGAAGTCATCAGACCGTAGCGTTTTTCGGGCTGATCTGCATATCTTTCCTTCATGTACTCTTTTGCGTCCCTTAGGTCCCGGCACAGACGCAGATCGAATCCAGACCTTTCCAGTTCAACCGCAATAGCCTGCAACCGAGTTTCATCTTTAGCTTCTGCGCTCAATAGGTGATCTACGAAAATATTGAGATCTAATGCCAAATGGGACCGTAGGGTAGTGTCCAATGTCAGTGTCCTATCCGACATGAAATTTATGCCCTCAAAGTGATGGTCTATTTCTGGTGCACCGTGCACGATCCATTGTTCGGGCTCTAAAGTCCCCCGGATGGCATCACCCCATTGCCCTAAACCCGCTTCTTCGCCTCTGTGGATCTCCTGACCCGTTCCCACGAGGCCTACAACGACTGCCCACTCAGGCAAACGTTCAGCATAATCGACGAATTCCTGTGGTTCGGATCGGGCATCTCTAACTGGAATGCGATGCTTCTCTGCCACCATGTCAGCATCAAAAGCCCGTTGCGCCTCATCAAACACAATGACATGGTGGTCGGGAATAGGTTTGGACGCTGACATGTAGGTCCGAACGTAGTCCTTTACCCCTCGCACAAAAGCACGCCCACCGCCGCCCGCATCCCGAAGCAGGTATTGAAGGACAGAGACGAGTGGACCATTCCCCGAGAGAAAGATGGCAGACGCAGGCGCAGAACCGTGCGCCAAATCGTCCAAGTACTCGGCATGCACCAAGCGGAGGCCGACCAGTGTCTTGCCAGCTCCTGGGACACCAGTCAAAAGAATCAGATGACGGGTATGCGTTCGGGCGGCTTCACGGACTATCTCTCCAATGCGGGAAACCGCTTCATCGGTGCTGGCAAGGGACTGCCAAAGCTCGGGTACTTTGCGTTCATGGAAGAGGGCCCGTGCCGCCTGAATCAGACTAGGTAGTGGGCGGTAGGCATCAGAGGAGAGAAACTGGGTCGGATTGACCTGTAGAGAGTTGGATTTGGTGTCAGTCGCTTTGACAAACTCATCCAATTTGTCTGGGGGACAGACAGTTACATGCCTAAGATGCTGGATGTCTCCCTGCATGCCAAGAGGTATCAGAATGGGCCACACTGGACGCTCCTGGCATTCCCGGTGATAGCATCGCAGGTCACGCGCATAAGCATGAACCTGGTCAACATCAGCCTCCGAGGGAACAGACTTGCCCTTCAGTTCAATAACGGTAATACCGTCATGCAACAGGAAGAGGGCATCTACACGCCGGGCCTCCAATGGAAGCTGATATTCCAGGATTGCGGTGTAAGTACCTGAAGCTGTATCCAGACGGATTATTTCCCCTACTTCCTTCTGCAAATAGGGTATGGTGGCGCGCCACGAATTATTCTCCTCAGGGGAAGTTTCTCTTACGAATTCCCTTATTCGCTGCAGGACGTCGATCAAAGTTGCAGCTTTGAATGTCACGAAATCTGAATCCCAGCCACATTGGGTTGGGGTAAGGGCAGGCAGGCAGAACTCACTCATTTTGCTCCAAAGACACGCTGTAAGACTTCAGGGTGCAGCACCATGCCCATGAATAGGGCATAGTGATTCAAGATAACATGAACGAGCTTGTCTGCGTGTTGCGGACTGCAAGGCAGTCCTTGTAATCCAATCCGACGTTCTGAAGAAATGGCCAGATCCTGGAGTTGATCCTTGTACTATTCCAACCGCAGACTGTTTGCGACATTCTCGAATAGCCCATAAGATAAGGCAGGACTCGGCCCTCCATGTTGGAGTCGGTAAACGGGGCTTTTCAATTCCAGGCACTGGCAAGAGAATGGCTTTGGTACTTGAATAATAGAATTGTTCCCTCTTATTCGGCACCAATTATAGACAAGACCATGGTCCTTTAGATGCCATAGCAATCAAGAATTTCCGAACTATGAGTGCCATACTTCTACATCAAGGTATCCAGCACATGGATGAGGCAATGGTGGCGCGGCTCCAGGAAACCGCCCAACCTTTAGATCTCATCGTTTCCACCGATCCCGACACGATCAAGGCACGTCTCGAAGAAATCGAAATTATTGCCGGACATCCTCCGGCAGACGTCCTCTTCGGAGCAGAAAACTGTCGTTGGGTCCAACTCTTTTCCGCGGGCGCCGATGCCCTGTTGATGAAACATCCGGAAACCCGTGACATGGATTTCCAACTGACCAATGTTTCGGGCATCCATGCCATCTCCATTACAGAACACATCTTTTCCCTGCTTCTGACCCTGGCGCGCAATATTCATGTTTCCATCCGCGCCCAGCAGGATCACGATTGGCGCAAACAAGAACAGGCCGATGTGCAGGAAGTTGCTGGTTCTACCATGTGCCTGCTAGGTGTGGGGAGCATTGGCAGTCGTGTCGCGCTTGCGGCGCAGGCATTCGACATGCGTGTTATTGCTGTCAGGCGACATCATGAGCTTGAAGGACCTCAGGGAGTAGAAGCTATTTACGGACCTCACCAGATGAACGAGGCCTTTGCCCAAGCCGACTGGGTGGTGGCCTGCGCACCGCATACTCCCGAAACACACGAAATGATTGGTCGGGAGCAGTTCAGGGCTATGAAAGAGAGCGCCTATTTTGTCAATATCGGCCGCGGCAAGGTGGTGGATGAACCCGCGCTGGTCGAGGCACTAGAGACCAGACAGATTCGTGGAGCAGGTCTGGATGTTACCTATGAGGAACCCAACCCACAGGACTCGCCGCTCTGGGACATGGAAAATGTGATCATCACGTCCCATTTTTCCGGACAGGCTCAGAACTACGGTCTCCGCGCGACTGAAATTCTGCTTGATAACCTGAAACGTTTCAACGAGGGCCGGCCCCTGCGTAATCAGGTAGACAAGCAGCTGGGCTATTGAACTCCTGTCCGCCACCCACGCGTCAGCGCTCGGGTAAGCAAGAGGATTCTGAACAGGAGGTCAGACGTTATTTCGACTTAATCCAGAAGGTAGTCTCTGTTCGTTACCAGGCTCTCTTCACACATCAATGGCCGGGGGGTAACGAGAAGAGGAACCAAAGATGCCGGATAGTTGCCGTTGGCGATAGACAAAGATTCGGTGAAGATCGTTCCGTACCCAAAGGAAATTGACAAGCCGACCACCAGGAACGGCATATTCCACACGATCACGAACCAAGGTACCCCCCTCGTGGGGAATGAAAGTGTGTTCGTGGCGCCAGTGAAGATAGGGGCCTCGTATCTGCTCGTCCACAAATCGGTCAGTGGGTTTCCAGACCGTGATACGACTGCGCCAACGGATGGGGAAACCATGAAGCCGCAACCAGTAGTCTATTTCTACGCCAGCATCAAGAATGATGGGGAACGGAGTGAGAACTCGGAAACGTAGCCAAGGAGGAGTGATGTGCTCCAGGTTGAGTGTGTCGGCATAGAACTGAAAGACTTCGTCCCGTGAGGGCGGAAGCCACTGCTCGCTAGTCAGGGTGAAATCGGGCATGGCTAGTTAGCAATATCGTGTGGATTCAGAATTGTCAGAAACCTTAATAACGCTGGGCGGTGCATGATTGGAATCGATCACTACGACTGAAATAACTGGCCAGACTCGCTTGTTTAGTGGTAATGGACAGCAGTGCTGCCAAGGTAACAAGCTTGTAGATCTTCCGTACGAGTACGCTATGCGAGGAATATCTAACTTGAAATCCAGAAGTCGCGGTCGGTCCTTTCCAATTCAGGCACCGGAACATCAGAGACGGTTGGCTGCCCATAGCGGCAAGTAGAAGCCATCTCTCTTTCAGTGATGGTACAGCATCACTGACGAGCACAAATCAAGCACGAGATTAAATTGGGTTGAGTGTAGATTCAGCGGTCTCCAACAATTATTCATCTTGTCTCAGAAGATCTGGCGTGCTGCCAGTTCCATGTCTGTTATGTCACGTCACCCGATTGGTGGTTACCCCACTACACTCCAATTTGAAGACTGCTTGCACCGAAACTCCACGACGGCCCTTTTCTTGAGTCTTGGCTACTCCCCCTTGCAAGTCGTTAGGAGAGTATGAATCAGGAATTATGTCACGAATAAAACAGTGCTTAATCGGACGATTCTTCAGTTTATTTATCAGCACATCTGTTCCGACTGTTATACAATTCCATTCATGGTGTTTCTTTCTCTTGTCTCGTACGATAGGAATAGGACTAGCTTCAAACAGATTAGAAACTATGGTTGTTAACGTGGCATGATCTTGCTGAGACATACCCCAATCAAGACGGCGCAGCATATAGGGGACATTAATCGAGTTTGAAATAGGGCGTGAGAATCCGATGTCAATTCAAAACAGGACGGGGCTCCTGAAGCTCATAAAACGGGCACTTCAAGACATTGGGTATACTGGAAACCTCATTCAGGAAAATTACAAGTTCACGAATTTCCTCGGACAGGATTTCCTTGTAGACACCATTCCTCTTGCGGCTTTCGCTCAGGAACCTCCCTCCTATCGCAACGCATGCATTGGGGTCGTCCACGCAAACGGTGCTTCCGGAGCTCCTCTGGTTGATCGGTACCGGTCCCTGGGAGCACCCCAAATCCTTGAAATCCATGAACATCATCTTTGTCGTTGGAAGATGTCTTTCCAGGACAGTCCAGTCTTGTTGGAAAAGGTGGAAGTAGCAAAAGCACCTTCTCTAATTGCCAGTAACCGCTTAGATTGGTCCCCCATACGGATCATGAATGCGAAGTCCAACCCAGGAAGTGTTCCAATCCAACTCGACTTCTTCGATCTGGAATTGCTTCCACTATTGGACAAGGAAGTACGTAGAAAGCTCGACATCCTCTTGCAAGAGACAGTGGCTCTATCACTCGAAGAGTTTCAACGATCCGCTCGTTTCTTGCCCGACCATTATCCTCCGCTGTTTCGTCTTCTATTCAGGCTTTTCTTTGCCAAGGTGTTGGCGGATAGAAACTACCCTGGGGAATGGCTCGCCGACGACCCTAGAGTCACTCTCAGGTTGATACAGGAAAATTTCTTCAAAGACCTTGTGCCAGAGCCTATCCTGGAGCACTCCCAGACCCAGCATGCGGCTTGGGAGAAAATCAGGAGCGGATTTTATTTTCAAAACCTATCTGTTGATTCTCTGGCTTACGCCTATGAGAACACACTTGTGGCGAAAAAGACACGGAAACTGTATGGGATTCATAGTACTCCTCCAGAAGTCGCAGAATACATCCTCCGGCAGCTACCTATAGAAGATTTGGAACAGGACCAACGCAGAATTTTTGAACCCTTTGCAGGACACGCAGTATTTCTTGTAGCTGCTATACAACGCTTGCGAGAGCTTCTGCCTCCTGACATGCCACCTGCGGAAAGGCACTGTTACTTTATTGAAATGCTCTCAGGAATTGAGATTGACGACTTCGCACGGGAAGTGGCGCGACTGTCTCTGATGCTGGCTGACTACCCCTTTCCAGATGGCTGGCGTTTACACAAAGGAGATGCATTTGTGGCTCAGGCTTTTCAACGTGAAATACGAAGTGCCAAGGTCGTCCTCTGTAATCCACCTTTTGAGGATTTCACCCCAGAAGAAAGGGCCAGGTATCCAAGCTTATCCATTCACAAGCCCCTGGCTATTCTCAATCAGGTGCTTCAGAGACCTCCTGAAGCACTAGGGTTTGTCTTGCCAAGGATATTTGCTACAGGACGTGCCTACAGACAGCTTCGATTGCAAATTGGGCAGATGTATTCATCCATTGAACTATTGGCTCTTCCAGATAGCATCTTTCAGCATTCAAGATCGGAAACAGTATTGTTAATGGCTTTCCAAAAAGGGGGGCAGAAACCAGCTGCCCTACGGACTGGTGAAGTTTTCCGAAAGGACTTGAGCGACTTTTACCTTAGCCAGAAGCCATCCTACCAATCTGAGGGCAAGTGGGATTCTTCCCTACCAGGTTTTGCAGGAACTATGTGGCTACCACAACTGTCAGAGGTTTGGACAGCCACCAGCCACATGAAGCGGCTTGGAGAGTTGGCCGACATTCACAGAGGGATTGAATACAACTTGCCGTTCCAACCGAACGAAAAGCACTTGGTAGCCAAGGAAAAGCGTAAAGGATTTAAACTGGGGGTCCACCGCGCCAAAGATTCCGTTGAGCCCTTCCACATTCTCAACAGGGTATTCCTGAATGTCTCCGAAGAACTCATAAGAACGTCAGCCCACAACCTGGCTTGGAACAGCCCTAAGATAATTGTAAATGCTCATCGGAGAATGAGAAGCAGGTGGAAAATAACTGCGTCACCGGATTACTCTGGCTTGGTATGCTATCGAAATTTCCACGGGATCTGGCCCAGCAAAAAAATTAGCTTAGAGGTCTTGTCAGCGATTCTGAATGGTCCCGTTGCTAATGCCTTCGTATCAGAGCTAGAGGGAATGCGACATGTCGGAATACATACACTGCAAGGCATCCCTGTCCCACCAATAAATCCAAATATAGAACAAGCAATTGCCTTCCTTGTTCACGAATACGAGGAAGTTCGCGAACAATGGATCAGCCAAACGCTTCCTAATGCAATAGCGCAAACAAGATGCAAGAGATTACTGCAATTGATAGATGCAGAGGTCCTCAGAGCATATGATTTACCACCTCGTATCGAACGGTCTCTCCTGAATTTCTTTTCGGGCCACACTCGACCTGGACCAGTCAAATTCACAGAATATTTCCCTGAGTCGTTCAAGCCATATGTTCCATGGCACCGGTTCTTGTCGGGAGAACTGGAAGAGGCAACTGCCAAAGCGACGCTCAGCAGACTTGATCCAATTGATGACCCCCTTATTTCTGAGGCCATGGAAGACCTGCACATCAACTTGCAGGAGTAGGGATTATTACTGAAGGTTACTTATTGGGTACTAACATCGCCAGCGTAGCTTGGGACACAGGTTCATCACGTCACGACTATGTCAGAGGACGCCTTGAAAATCTGGATGATGACTTGGTATTCATTTCGGCCGTGTCACTGGCGGAAGTTGAGTACGGCCTCCTTGTTTCGCCTGCTATCGACGCCAATCGGCAATCCGCAGTCAGAAATGCAATGTCCAGCTATACAGTCCTTCAAATTGACCAGCATACTTCTCAGGTATATGCCAAAATTCGAGCCAACCTTTTCAAGAAATATTCGCCAATAAAAAGCCGAGGAAGACTGTCTCGGAAATATATTGAAGACCTTGTCGACCGTACAACAGGAAAACAGCTGGGCGTTCAGGAAAATGACCTTTGGATAATAAGCGTTGCCGTCCAGTACAATTTGATCTTTGTTACCAGCGACCAGATGCACAGAGTGACAGAAGAAGCAGGATACGCTAACCGTACCGAATTCTGGAACTAACTTCCCCTTGTTAATTTCGGTGGCGTAATAACAGGGAACTTTGCTGGCTGAAATGCAAAGCAGATATCGTTGACGCATTTAATTCTCTTTCCAAAGTAAAGTCCAGCCACATCCTTGACCTAAGCGCAACTTAGTACAATGTCGGACTAAGAAACAAGACCCTACGATGTAGTCTGACGTTGGCGAAATAAGATGTTAATGACGCGTCAGAATCGTTCTACAAAGCTGGTCTACTTATGACTTCCTTGGTGATCGCTCTGGATATAGGTTCCTCCTCGGTCCGCTGTAGTGCCTATGATGCACGAGGCACCTATGTAGAACCCACCCGGCAAGTGCGAGCCTACAGAGCTAGTCCCGACGGCTCACTTCCCTGGGATACAGTCCTCCCGGCTTGTGAACAGGTGGTGGATGCCTGCCTGGCATCTCTGCGCGAGTTAGGCCGTGCGCATCAAGTTGCCGGTATTGGTCTATCTTCCATCGCCATGAGCTGGTTGGGTGTGGATACCGGCGGCAAACCCACAACCCCTATCTACACATATGCCAACCGCCATGGAGCTGGGCAAGCTGTTGACCTGCGCACTTCCCTGCAGCAAAATGGGCTGGAGGACGTCATCTACGACCAGAGTGGCGTACCCATACATACAGCTTACGCTCCTGCCCAGCTTCTCGGTCTGCAGAACCACAGTCAGGAACTGTACCGGACAACGGCATGGTGGCAGACATTGGGAGCCTTCCTGTTATCCCGCTGGTTTTCCCAAGTACCAGGTCCCATAAGCACTTCCGATGCCGGCTGGACGGGCTTGCTGGATCGCTACCAATGTACCTGGAATACAGCGTTACTGTCCTTTCTTCCCATTACTCTCGAGAATCTGCCTTCGTTGCAGGACTATAGCCAGGGTTTGCAGGGCCTGGCCGAACCGTTTGCCACGCGTTGGCCTGAACTGAAGTCTGTGCCTTTCTTTCTGGCCGTAGGGGATGGGGCCGCCGCCAATATTGGATCCGGTGGTACAGATAATCATGCCCTCGTCGTAACTATCGGTACGACAGCGGCCGTACGGGTAGTCATCCCCCGTACAGACCCCCAAGAAGCCCCCGAAGTACCACCCGGACTGTGGGGGTATCGCGTAGATCGCCATCGGCACCTGCTGGGCGGAGCCATCACGGATGGAGGAAGCATTGTACGCTGGGTTCAGGATTTCTTTGCGGCGGACTGGACCGAAATGGACCAGTTGTCCTCGGCCATCGACCCTGATGGACATGGCTTGACGGTGTTGCCTTTCCTGCATGGAGAACGCAGTCCTGGCTGGGCCGACAACGCCACCCTTGCCATTCAGGGGATTTCAGCGCATACACGGCCTGGCCACGTGTTGCGGGCGGGCCTGGAAGCCGTAGCGTTTCGTCTCTACCTGATTGCCCGTCGCCTGGAAAACCAGATCGCACCGGATGCGCCCATTTTGGCCAGTGGTGGTGCCTTGGAAATCTCGTCCCTATGGCGTCAAATCATCGCGGATGTCTTTGGACGTGAAGTACGGCTGACCACGGCCTCTGAGACTACCAGTCGGGGAGCCGCCATCCTGGCGCTGGAAGCCTTGGGACTCACCCGTCAGATTGAACAGCAGCTTCCGGTGGCCAGTATCCACTGCCCTGATTCCAATCATGTTGCTGTCTACCAACAAGCCTTGGCACGGCATGAAGACCTGTATTCACGCCTGTATTGATTCAGCACCACGAATTCTTGTCCTGCAGGGCATTTCCAAGTACTATTCTAGTTTCTGACCATAATCTTGATGGCATGCCACCCGACTACGAGGATCACCTGCAACAGCATGGCATGCGGAAATCGGCTGACAGTACTATAGGTGAATCCCTATGCCCAAACCACGAATTGTAGGTAGGTCTGAAGCCCGTCGGCATCTGGGATCCGGAATTAACGCGATCGCAGATTTGCTGGCCCCCACCTTGGGCCCTGTAGGCGGCGTGGTGGCCAATCAGCCCAACGTAGGCCAGGCCACAGAGTTGCTCAATGATTCCTCCACTGCCGTGCGCCGTATCATCCAGATGCATGATACGGATTCCGACGTAGGGGCCATGTTCATGCGCGGCATGATTTGGCAGGTTGGGGAAGAAATTGGTGATGGGGGCACCGTCGCGGCGGTGTTGGCCCGCGCCTGTTTCAACGAGAGTAATCGCCTGATTGCCGCCGGTATCAACCCGGTAGTGCTGGGCAACGGCCTGCAGGCAGGATGTGAGGAGGTTGTCGCGTATCTCCAGTCACAGTCTGTCCAGATTGGAGATGAGGATGAACTTGCGGGTGTAGCCCGTTCCATGATGGACAACCCGGATTTGGCTCAGGTGCTGGGCGAAATGAGCTACATGCTGGGGGCAGATGCCCATGTCAACGTGCACAAGTTTGTAGCGCCGTACCTGCAGCAGTTTTATCATCCGGGCGGGCATTACAAGGCCCAGATCGCCAGCATGCATTTTTACACGGACAAGGCCTTCCGCAAGGCAGTCATGCCCTCCGGTCGGCTGGCCCTCATTGATGATCGTATTGAAGATCCGGTTGACATCATCGCCATTTTGCAGGCAGCCCAGCAGGCCCAGGCAGGTTCTCTGACCATACTGGCCAACCATTTCACGGACCAGATTATTGGCATTCTGATGGCCAACAATCGACCTCCGGTCCAGCGGGAGTTTGACGAGACTGCCCTGGAACAGCCCAAACCAGATCCCAAGCACAAGGGCAAGATTCCCATCGTGGCGGCGCAAATGAAATTTGTAGGCGAGGATCGCCGCACCGCCTATGAGGATTTGGCTACCCTGACGAATGCGACCATTGTCGGCAGCGATATCACCAAGCCCACGGAGGAAATCACCGCGGAGGATCTGGGCGATATTACCCGCTCGGAAGTGGATGGAGACAGTATGTATGTTCTGTCGCCCAACCAGTATGGTCCTGCCGTCCGAGAGAAAGTGGCGGAACTGAGGGCCCAGCTGGATACGATGACCATGGACGACGAGGATTGGGAATCCATGGTACGTCGTGTATCCGCCCTTACCGGGGGCGTGGGACAACTGAAAATTGGTACGGATTCCAAGGTGGAACGTGAATTGCTGGCCAAGCTGTCCCAGCGTACCATTCAGGTGCTGTCAGTGGCCCAGCGGGGTGGCGTTCTGCCTGGTTCGGCGGCCAGCTATGTTCACGCGAGTCAGCTGTTGGATATGGAAACCGACCCGGGCCTGGCGCCCGGCAAGCGCGTGCTCGCCCGAGCCTTGTGTGCGCCGCTGGAACAGATCATGCGCAATGCCTATCTGGAAAATATTGGTGTATATGTGCAGCGTGTTATCGACGCGGGTCCCAAAGCCACTTTCGACGCCGTTTCCGGCCAAGTGGTGGATGCCTACGAGCATTCAATTTTTGATGTCACCGACATCATGATCCAGATTCTGCGCACGGCTGTCAGCAATGCCGTTATGGCCATCACCACTGACACCATCATCTACCACAAGGAACCCGAGCAGAGTTTCACCCCCAACGAATAGGGCAGGTACAACACTGTGTGCCTAGATGAGTGGAGGAATTCATGAGTATTATTCTGTCCCTTTCCCGTAACGGTCAGGGCCTTTATGCTGCTGGCCCCGAAGGCATGTTTTGGGCCAATGAAGCAGGAGAACTGCAAGATGTCATTCAGCCCCAACAGTTCCTTTACACCTGTTGTGCGCTGGAGGACCGCGTACTGGTCGGTGGGGCACCCCACGGCGTAGCCTATAGCCTGAATAGTGGTGACACCTGGCAGGGGGCCTGGATGGACCAGATCGACAGTCCGGTTGTAACACTGGCGGAAGCCCCGGATGTGTCTGAGTCCCAAATCCTGCTGGCCGGTACCGAAGACAAGGGAATCCTGCGTAGCGGCAACAATGGAGAGGGTTGGTATGTCTGCAACTATGGTTTGCACAGCCTGAGTATTCTGCACATCACCTGGGCTCCTCTGTACCCGCGCCAGGTGTGGCCTCGCTGGCGCTTGGCCTTTGCCTGTACGGATGAAGGCATCTATCGATCCCCTGCCGCCGGACGCGGCTGGAAGAGATGCGAAGGGGTCAACGGCGCTTTCCAGGCCGCGGCTGTGGATTCTGACTTTCACCGAACCCACAGGGTGTTGGCCGGTACCGAAGAGGATGGGCTCTGGATGTCCACCAACAAGGGCCACAGCTTTCAGCCGGTGCCCGGGACTCCATCCCAGATCAATGCGCTACTGGCCTTGCAAGCCGGTGGTTTCCTGCTAAGTGATGACACATCCCTGTGGCACTCGGCGGATGGCCATACATGGCAGGCTTTGCCGGATCAGGCGCCCTGTCTGGTACTGTACGAGGCTCATGGTCGCATCTGGGCTGGGGGGCAGGACGGTCTGCGGGCCGTGGACTTCGAGACGCCTTCCCCATGACCTCCCCTTTTCGCCTGGATGGCAAGACGGCTGTCGTGACCGGCGGTACAGGTGTGCTGGGCGGCGCGATGGCGCGGGGTCTGGCCGCCGCGGGTGCCAAGGTCGGTATTCTGGGACGCCGGGCCCAGCGTGCGCAGGAAGTTGCGGATGCTATTCAAGCGGATGGGGGGCAGGCTTTTGCCTTGCCGGCGGATGTGCTGGATACTTCCTCGCTGAGACAGGCAGCGCAGGTGGTGCAGTCCCAGTCCAGAAGTGTTGACATCCTGCTGAATGCCGCGGGCGGCAACGTACCGGCTGCCACCGTATTCGGGGAAGTCACTTTCTTTGGACTTGACCGGGAAGCCTTTGATCAGGTAGTAGGCCTAAATCTCACCGGTACCCTGTTACCCACGCAGGTGTTTGGGGAAATCATGGCCCAGCAATCGGGTGGATCCATTATCAATATTTCTTCCATGGCGGCCCAGCAGCCTCTGACCCGTGTCATGGGTTATGCGGCGGCCAAGGCAGCGGTCGACAATTTTACCCGCTGGCTCAGCGTGGAACTGGCCCTCAAATACACGTCTGCCCTGCGCGTAAACGCCATTGCGCCCGGTTTCTTTATCGGCGAACAGAATCGGGCTTTGCTCCTGAATGAGGATAATTCGCTGACTCCTCGAGGTCAGCAGATCATCGACCATACTCCCATGGGACGCTTCGGAGAGCCAGACGAGCTGGTGGGCATTGCGGTATGGCTCGCCAGCGAGGCCAGCAGTTTTGTGACCGGGACCGTAATCCCGGTAGATGGTGGGTTTGCCGCGTATTCCGGAGTATAAGTAAGTTTCTGATTCTCTTTTCTTCCCGCCCGATTCTGGTTATTTTCCTCCCAGTTGCCCATGTCTGATACGACCCCCATTGACTATTCTTTTGCGCAACTTCCGGCGGGACAGAAGTTGGATCGGGACAGGGCGGCTGACCTGGCTGCAATCCTGGGGGCCCAAACTGGGTTGGAAGTGTACCTGGATTCGCTTTGTCCCCAAGAGGACCGATTGTATTTTGTGGGGAAACTGGCAGGAGAACGCAAGGTAGGTTGTCTGGCTGCTCACAATGTCAATCCCTACATAGAGGGAACCTCCCATGAGGTGTCATTGGCGTCAGGTAGCCGAGCTCGTCTGGTGGCAGGGCCTACAAACCCTTTCAATGCCCAACGCCTCCGCGCACACCTGACCTTCCTCAGCCCTGTGCCCTGTGCCCGGGCCAAGTCAGCCGGTACCGGTGACCGTTTGGGTCTGGCTACACCCGGCCACATATATGCTTTCCGGCAGGTATGTGCAGACCAGCAGTGCAGTGACAGTGATTCTCCTATCTTTCCCATTCTGGCCCAGCAGTCCATCCGCGAGAACGTACGCACGGGGCGTACGCCACAGGAGGTCATCGACGATGCCATGTGGGGTGTATTGCAAACCGGGTGGACGGGCGGCTATGGGGCCGACGCGGATCACCTGAAGACCCGGGAAGATGTGGCGGTATGTCATGCGGCCGGCTACTCCTTTTTCACAGTGGATCCGGGAGACTTCGTCGATGATGAGGCCAATACGGCTCCCATGTCTGTGGTGGAAGGCAAGATTCAGGCTTTGGACTGGACTGCCTTGGACAGTTCTCCCTCAGACCTGGAGTCACGGCTGACCGGCAAGACGGTGGATTTGGGCAGTTTCAGCTTTACGTTCAGCCAGGAGGATGTACTCCGGTCTGCTGCCAAATACGGTCCGGCGGTAGCCCATACCGTGCATATGGCCCGGCATTTGGCCACTCTCCGGGGTGATGAGCCCTATGATCTGGAAATGAGTGTGGATGAAACCGCGACCATTACCTCACTGCCAGAGCACATTTATATAGGCAATGAACTCGAGCGTCTGGGTATTACCTGTGTAAGCCTGGCACCCCGCTATGCGGGCATGTTTGAAAAAGGGGTGGACTACATAGGAGACCTGGATGCCTTCGCCCAGTCTTTCGCCGAGCACGTGGCCGTTTCCCGCCGCTTTGGACCCTACAAACTGAGCCTGCATTCCGGGTCCGACAAATTCAGCATATATCCGATTGCCGCCGAACTGGCCGAAGACCTGATCCATCTCAAGACGGCTGGCACCAGTTATCTGGAAGCGGTACGGGCCATTGGCCATCTGGATCCGGACCTGTTTCGCCGTATCCTGGATTTTGCGGTGTCCCGCTATGAGGAGGACCGGCAGGCCTATCATGTATCCGGCGAGATCGCGCGGATGCAACCGTATACCCAAATGCCGGATGCGGAATTACCCAGTGTGTTGGAGGACTTTCATACCCGTCAGATCCTGCATGTAACTTTCGGCTCCCTGCTGAATGACCCAACACTGCGTCCTTTGTTCTTTGCTGCCCTGCGTAACGGTGAGGATACGTATAACGAAATGTTGGTCCAGCATTTTGTCAAGCACTTGTCACCCTTTGCCGGATGAGATTTTCTCTACAGCTCCCAACCCGATCCCTGACGGATGCCCAGTCCCCCAATGGTAGGAGTATGAACGATGTCCAATGAAGTCTTCATGGTGACAGGCTCCTTTGGCTGTATTGGGGCCTGGGTTCTGCGCGTTCTGGTGGATGAAGGTACCGCAGTAGTCGCCACCGATCTGGCAGGCGATCCGGTGCGCCCGCGCCTCCTGTTGTCGGATGAGGAGATGGCACACATTGACTTTCAGGTGCTGGATGTCACGGATAGACAAGCCGTCCAGGACATGGTAGCCGACAAGGGTATCACCCATGTCATTCACCTGGCCGGACTCCAGGTACCCTTTTGTCGGGCCAACCCCACACTGGGAGCTATGGTGAACGTGGTGGGGACGGTGAATCTGTTTGAGGCTGTCCAGGCCCACTGGGGCCAGGTCAAGGGGTTTTCCTACGCCAGTTCTCTGGCGGTCTTGGGGACACCGGACCTGTATACGGAATTGCCCGTGCCCGATGACACTATTCTCCGACCCGATACTCTGTACGGCGTGTACAAGCAGGCCAATGAACAGACGGCACGCGTCTATTGGCTGGAGTACGGCATCCCCAGTATTGGTTTACGGCCGTACATTGTGTACGGGGTGGCCCGGGATCAGGGCATGACCTCCGACATCGCCAAGGCCATTCTGGCGGCGGTGGCCGACCAGCCCTATCATCTCAATTTTGATGGTTTTGTGGCCTTGCAGCTGGCAGAGGATGTGGCCCGGACCTTTATCGCCTGTGCCCGTTCTGGCTTCGAAGGGGCCACAGCCTGCAATCTTCGCAACGACGTAGTGACCGTGCCGGACTTTGTCACCGAAGTCCAGCGCCAGTTTCCTCTGGCGCAACTCACATACCCGGACAACAATCCGCTCCCCTACCCCCATGATTTGGGCGATAGTGGTCTGCGTCAGATTATCTCCACGGTACCCCATACCCCCTTGACCGAGGGCATTGCCGCCACTGCTGCCCGTTATCACGACTTGCTCCAGGCCAACCGCCTGGATCTGACCCAACTCGCGGCTTGAAAGTACGGTTATCCATGTCTGGTCTTTCCCGTATTCGTCGTACCAAGATCATATGCACCTTGGGTCCCGCGTCCAGCGAACCTGATATTCTGCAAGAAATGATTCAGGCGGGCATGGATGTTGCTCGTCTCAATCTCAGTCACGGTACCCACGAAAGTCATGCCCAAACCATGCAGACCGTACGGGAGCTCGCTACGGAGCTGGACCGTCCGGTCGCCATAATGGCCGATTTGCAGGGGCCGAAACTACGCATGGGGCGGATGCAGAATGGTGGCGTGGAACTGCAGAATGGGGACAGCCTGACTTTCGACCTGGAACCCCAGGCCGGCAATATCCGGCGGGTTCCGGTACAGTCACAGGAAGTTTTTCGGCTGGTTCGCAACGGCAGCACCTTCCTGGTGGATGATGGTTTAATGGAATTCCGCGTGGAGTCGGTTCAGGACTCGAAGGCCAGGGTACGCGTGATTCACGGCGGTTTGCTCCTGGACAATAAAGGGATCAATATCCTGAATGCGCCCACCGGCATTTCGGCCCTTACGGACAAGGATCGGATCGATCTGGCCTTTGCCGTGGCGCAGGAAGTAGACTGGATCGCGCTGAGTTTTGTCCAGACTCCCCAGAACATCCAGGAAGTCAAGGATCTTATCCGCTTTCATCAGCGGGACCATGCCATTCCTATGCCGGTCATGGCCAAGATCGAAAAGCCCACTGCCCTGGAATGCATAGACGAAATTCTGGACTTGGCCGATGGCATCATGGTGGCTCGAGGCGATTTGGGTATCGAGATGCGTACGGAACAGGTGCCCCTGATCCAGAAAGATCTGATCCGGCGCTGCAATGCCCGGGGGATCCCGGTCATTACGGCCACGCAAATGCTGGAATCCATGATCACCAATCTGCGGCCTACCCGTGCAGAAGCCAGTGACGTGGCCAACGCTGTGATCGATGGTACCGACGGCCTCATGCTGTCTGGGGAAACGGCTATTGGTCAGGCTCCAGTAAGGGTCATCCAAACCATGGCCACCATTGTACAGACCACCGAATCCAATCTGTCGCCGCATACAGTTAATATGGATGCAGGGCTGTATGGGGATAATCCCATTGCCGTGTCCATCGCCAAGTCTTCGGTGGATGTCGCCACCCAAGTCGGAGCCCGGGCCATTCTGGCCCCGACCGCATCGGGCTTCACCGCCAGGCGTCTGGCCAGTTTCCGGCCACCCGTGCCCATTATTGCCTTGACACCTCATACGCGTATACAGCGCCAGCTGAGCCTCTATCGGGGCATTTATGGTATGGCCGCCGCTGATTTCTACACGACAGACGAGGTGCATCAGGATGCCATTGATCGGGCCTTGCATTCCGGCATTGTGGAAGAAGGGGACCGTGTGGTCATCACTTCGGGTTCGGTCATTGGCTTGGCAGGAACCACCAATATGATGACGGTACGCAGTGTGGTCAAGCCTTTGGTCACCGGCAAGGGAGTAGGCCGATCACGGATACAGGGCATGGGTCTGCGTTTTGGCCACGATCCATTGCCTTCTGGCGCCAATCTGGAGGATTACATCCTGATCATTCAGGATGTCGATGCGGACGAATTGCCCGTTACCGGTACCTGTGCCGGATTTGTTACCACGTTGCCCCAAGCCGAAATTGAATGGCGGCTACCTTGGCTGCGCGAAGAAGAGATACCGGCCATATACGAAGCCCACGGCAATATGGACGAACTGGTCAGCGGCCAAAATCTGATTCTGGATGCCGTAAGTGGCCGGATATTCGACTACGACAGTTTCACCTTCACCTGACAGACGACCTGCGCCGGCGATTCTGCATCATGCGCATCGTTGCCATTACCACCTACGATCTCCAATGTGCTATTGACGAGCCTTTTGGCTGGTCTCAAGCCTGGACACCCAACCGTTCACTGCAGCTTGTGCGCCTTGACACGGATAGCGGAATTCACGGTTGGGGAGAATGCAATGCGCCGGGGACGGGGGATCTCATCCACTCTCATCTCAGTTCCCTGTTGCTCGGGGCTGATCCCCTGCAGCGGTCCTGCCTGTGGCAGCGCATGTTCCATTCACTGTACAATGGGGGTCTTCAGGGAGGAATCGGGGGGAGTGCCATCAGTGCCCTCGATATCGCCCTGTGGGACATTGCCGGCCAATACCTGGAACAGCCGATCAGTATGTTGCTGGGTGGAGCTTTGCGCTCCCGGGTTCCGGTATATGCCACAGGCCTCTATTACCGCCAGGATGAATTCCCCACGAAACTCCTGGATGAGGCCCGTTCCTATGTAGACGCCGGATACATGGGCATGAAGACAAAGGTAGGAGGCCTATCCCGCAAGGACGATGTAAGCCGGGTGGCAGCCATACGGGATGCCATAGGGACCGACATTTTTCTTATGGTAGACGCCAACCAGGCCTTTGACGCCGCGGCCGCCATCCAATGGGGACAGGCGATGCACGATTTGGACCTGCACTGGTTTGAGGAACCGGTGCCTGCCGGCGACCTGGAAGCCTATGGCCGGGTGCGCCAAGCCCTGCCTGGCATGACCCTGGCAGGAGGCGAAGTATTGCGGACACGTCATGAATGTGCCGCCTATGCAGCCCGTCATACGGTGGACATCCTGCAGCCGGACGTGGTGAATGTAGGGGGTATTACGGAGATGCAACGTGTGATTGCCCTGGCCGATGCCATGGGTTTGCGCATTCATCCTCATGTGTGGGGCTCGCCTGTCATGATTGCGGCTTCTCTCCATCTGGCCGCTACGATTCCGCCTGTGGCTCCCGCGCACGAGACGAGACCCTTTGCGCAGGAACCCGTCATGGAGTTTGATCGCACACCCAATCCCTTGCGGGAAGAGTTGGTCCGGCAACCCTTTGACCAACGCGACGGGTATGTTACGGTCCCCGCAGAGCCGGGACTGGGAATTGCCGTGGACAACAGCGTACTGGAGAGGTATTGCGTGCGCCGGCAAGTTTCAAGTCTTGATGAGTAGTCACCGCAACCGATCCCGATGTCCTGGAAGATGACTCTTGGGCTTATGCGCATGGTGGCCCGGGTCGACAGAACAGGCATCCCGGACGCCATAACCTGACGCCATGTCCAGTTCAGCTCTATTTCCTTCCCCAACTACAGGTTCCCAAACGCAGCAATTCAGCTGTTTGCTGATTGGCTATGGCACGGGACTGTCTGACCTCCACCTGTCGGCTCAGGCCAGTCCGGAAGATGTCAGTGCCTTGCTCGTGCGGAGCGGATTCCCTGATTTGGGTTACCTTCTGACCCGGCCCTTACCGCCGGGAACGGCCCTGATCCTGGCTTTGGACATACCTTGTGGACCCCACGCCAGCATTCGCATTGAGCGAACAGGTGCCAGCCGGTTAGAACCTCGTAGCGAGATGCTGGCCCATTCACTCTCGCTTACCCGTTTGTTACTGGATGTCCATCAAAGATTCCTGGCTGACTACTCCGTTCTCTTTCTCATTCCCCACGGTCCACAGCAGGGCGCCTTTGTTCCTCTGTTTCCGGCCACCGCCACCATGTTGGCGGCTTTACCAAACCCTGCCCGGATCCCACTACCACCACCAGGATCCTGGGATCAGAGTCTGTCCACGGGAATTCTCAATGCCGTGGAGGTGGCCGATGCGCTACGTTCCGCCCGGGAGCAAACGGGACGTGTCCCACAGGTATTGATTGCGGAGAACAGTTTTCTATACTCGTTGGAACTGGCGTATGAATTCCAGAACGAGGTGGAATACATGGCCACGATCTGGAGCCAATCCGTGGGCTATCTGGTTCGGGCCTTGGTCCAAACTCTGGACCCATCCCGTACTCCTCCCGATTTGCCTTCTGTCTGGTTACAGACCCTGATGGCACAGGAGGTGGATACACAGGAGGAGGCGACGGAATCCCAGATCGGACCCGGGCTAGTGATGAATCGTGTATCCCACCTGTATTATCTCTGCAGTCAATTTGTGACGGTAACCCAGGACATATGGCGTGTAGAACGTATTCTGCAGACCCTCTTTCTGCGATCCCGCTTCAACCCCCAGGATCCCCAGAATCCCTATCGTGATCTGTTCGATTTCATACACAAGATCCAGTTTGAGATGAATCGACTGTCATGGACGGTTCTGGATCAGGTGGATTCCGTCATGATCCGACAGCTACAGGACTCCATCCGGGACATTCTTTCCCTCCAGCGGAACCAACCGGAACTGTTTCTCGCGAACGGAGATGAGGCATCGCCAGAGATGCCAGCTTTACCTGTCTACCTGCCGACAGGTCCAATGTTGGCCGAATATGACCTATGGCAGTTTAACGGCAGTGGCTGGAGCGATTTCATTCATCTTCTGGAAGATGCCCGGGCCTGAGGCTGGCAGAGCCGTAGCCGCGCGATGAGTGATTGTCAGAACCTGCTCTCCATACCCATGCATCCTGTAGCGGCCAGGGCCGGCAGATGCCGTGGGAGCCAAGGGAGCCTGCACTGATGACTACTCCCATGCGCAAGCAGTATCTGGATCTCAAGCGGCAGCATCCGGATACCTTGCTTCTCTTCCGCTTGGGAGATTTCTACGAAACCTTTGATGAGGATGCCCGCACCTTGGCCCAGGTCTGCGATGTAGCCCTCACCTCAAGACCTGTGGGGAAGGATCAGCGCGTGCCTCTGGCAGGGGTTCCCTACCATTCCCTGGATACCTATCTGGGCAAATTGATGGCGGCGGGGCTCAAGGTTGCCATTGCCGAGCAAGTCAGCGAGCCAGGGAAAGGCTTGGTGGAACGGCAGATTACTCAGGTTATGACCCGAGGCACAGTAACCTCTCCTGATTTGCTGACCCAGGCCCAGAACATTCTGGCCGCTGTATATCTGGATGGCCAGCGAGGCGTAGCGGGTATCGCACATGGCGATCTGGCAGAGGGTCACTTAGCCGCTACCCAGTTGGAAGCGCCAATCCACTCGGAACTGGAGATGCAAGTCGCAGACGAATTGATGCGTCTGGAACCCAATGAAGTTCTGGTTTCTACCCGATTCAGGGCTGAGAATCCCGATCTGGATTTGGCTATACAACGCATGGGCTGTGTCATTTCCGAACTGGAGCCCTGGATTTGGGCGGAGGCACGCGCCAATCGCCAGGTACAGACGCAGTTCCAGGTACAGTCTCTGGAAGGTTTCGGATTGGCCAATAAACCAGCAGCCGTCTGTGCGGTGGGCGGTTTCCTTCATTATGTCGAGTCCTATCAGCCCCTGATTGTGTCACATCTGGATCGGGTCCAGACCTATGTTCTGACTGACTTCATGACCCTGGATGAGTTCACCCGCCTGAACTTGGAGCTGATGGAAAACCTGCGCACCCGCACCCAGGAAGGAAGTCTCCTGGAGATTCTGGATCGCACCCGGACACCCATGGGGGGACGGCGCTTGCGCCAGTGGCTGGGCCAGCCACTCCTGGACGTCGAAGCCATCAACCATAGGCTGGATGCAGTCACCCAGCTGTATGACGATGGCCTGGAACTGCGTGCCCTGCGGGAACTGCTGGATCAGATCGGAGACCTTGCCCGTTGGGTACAACGTATTATGTACGGCACAGCCATGCCTCGCGACTTGGCCGGAGTTCGCAATACCCTGGCCTTGGTGCCCGCGTTGGCAGGCCGTCTGCCAGAGGCGGGTCCGGGACCGCTAACCGAATTGCTCCGTTCATTGCCCCATTGCACGGACATCCATGATCTCCTGGATAGGGCTCTGGTAGAAAATCCGCCGGCAGTCCCGAGTCAGGTCGGCATTATCCAGAATGGCTTTGATGCCGAATTGGACAAGCTGGTAACCCAGACACGCGATGCCAAGACTCGCCTGTCCCAGATGGAGCAGACAGAGCGAAACCGCCTGGATATTCCCAGCCTCAAAGTTGGTTACAACAAGGTGTTTGGGTATTACATTGAGGTACCCCGTTCCCAGGCAGAGAAGGTACCTCCCGAATATATTCGCAAACAGACCCTGGTCAACGCCGAACGGTACTTTACGGAGGAACTCAAGACTTATGAAACATTGATTCTCAATGCGGATCAGCGTCAACTGGAATTGGAACAGGCACTGTTTCAGGGTCTGTGTGCCGAGTTGCGAGCTCGACAGGAAGATCTGCAACACCTGGCCCGAAAACTCGCCACCCTGGATGTCTTTGCCGCTCTCGCGGACTGTGCGGTAGTCAACAACTACACCCGACCGCAAATGACCGATACCTTTGACCTATTCATTGAAGGTGGCCGACACCCGGTAGTGGAAAAGGCTTCGGTACTGCCCAATATGTCCTTCGTACCCAACGATGTCCGCATGGAAGCAGACAAGGCCCTGCAAATCCTGACCGGGCCCAACATGGCCGGGAAATCCACCTACCTGCGTCAGGTGGCCTTGATTGTACTGATGGCCCAGATGGGTTCCTTTGTACCTGCCCGGTCGGCCACCATTGGTGTAGTGGATCGGATCTTTACCCGCATAGGAGCCAGTGATGCCATCCAGCGCGGGTTATCCACTTTCATGGTTGAGATGGTGGAAACAGCCAACATCCTGCATCATGCCTCAAACCGAAGCCTCCTGATCCTGGATGAAATAGGCAGAGGTACCAGCACCTACGATGGTCTGGCTATCGCCTGGGCCATCCTTGAATATATTCACAATGTCGAACATCTGGGGGCCAAGACCCTTTTTGCCACTCATTTCCACGAACTTACCGATCTGGCGGAACGACTGCCTCGGGTCCGAAACTATCACGTGACCGTAGATGACACGGGCGAGACGATCACCTTTTTGCACACCATCGTGGCAGGACGAGCAGAACGTTCCTTTGGGGTCCAGGTAGGTCGGATGGCCGGTCTGCCGAAGGCTGTAGTGGAACGGGCAAACCAGATACTGGGGCAACTGGAAGCCAGCGGTGCCGCCGTTCCCGCCAGTCTGGGTGATGTGGTACCTGAGGCCAAACCCGAGCAAGCGGTCCAGCCCACCCTGTACCTGGAGGAGCACCCGGCGATTTCAGCCCTGAAGAACCTGCAAGTTGATAGCATTACACCCCTGGATGCCATGAACAAACTCTACGAGCTGGTTAAACTGGCCGAGCAGTAGAAGGAAATCCGTTCTGGTTCCAGGCTGTACACTCCAGTTCCCAGACTTCCCCATCTTGAGGAGAAGGGCTCTGTCTTTTTGTCGCCACCAGGTGCAAGAAGGACCCAAGTCAACAGATCCGTGAAGGACTTATCTGTTCACACGGGGACAGGCACCATAGGAGATATCCCAGCTGGTGCGGTTTGTGGGGAGGGCATAACTCACTATTGTGAACCCCCGACTTTCCCCTGAATCAGCCGCCCGAGATGCGAAATCGCTGTGGCCGATAAGGTTCTAATACAGCATCCGCCGGGACTCCATCACATATCTCCTGTGCCGCCAACTGGCTCAGGACAGGGGCAAGTGTGACACCACTGTGCGATAGTGCGATATACAGATTGGGAACCTCGTTCGTGAACCCAATAACAGGATAGCCATCCAGAGGCATAGGCCGCCAGCCCACGGGAACAGGCAGGGCTTTGGCTCCTGCAAGAGCCGGAATGTAATTACGGGCCCGTGTCAACAGGTCATCCGCGTGCGCTTGGCTATCATCTTCGGCCAAACTCTCCTGGCTTCCTTCTCCAATCATCAGGCTGCCATCGGCACACTGGCGTATATGGATCTCGCGCCGACCTGCATCCATGGGTGGAGCATGGATTACCGCTACATTTTGGAGTAAGGGGGATAGCGGTGTAGTACGGACAACTACGCCGGGACTACTGGCCTGCGGGATATAAACCCCAACCTTGGCTGCCAGCTTTGTCGTATCAATACCGGTGGCCAAGACAACGATATCGCAGGAAATGGTGCCAGATGATGTTTCAATAACCCTGACGTGACCATCTTTCGTCGAAGAGAAACCTGTTACTTCCGTATCCCGGCATATTGTGGCATCCCGCGCAACCAGGTGGTGTAGGCAGGCATCAACCACGAGTTGCGGTTCTACTTGGCCTTCATTTGGGCTGTATTCAGCCGCCGCGACCGCTCCGACCTCAAGTTCAGGTGCCAGTTCCGACAATTCGGCAGCGCTGATCAGACGGGTTGGGTATCCCCAGGATTGGAGTTGCCGTACCCGTGATATCAGTTGCTTTGAGGCATTCGGCTCCGTGACCCAGGAAATCTCGCCACCCCAACGCAGGCCGATGCCAAGCCCAGCCCTGTCACCAGCCAACTCGGAGGCAAACCGTGACCACATTTCCAGTGACCTGCGGTTCAGGTTGTGGTAGCCAATAGGCTGCTTGGAACTGGCATTGATCCAGGCAAAGCTGTGGCTGGAGGCACCACTGCCTGGAGCTGACTTGTCGATGAGCGTAACCGGAAATCCTCTCTTGTTTACGCACCAGGCAATACACGCACCCAGGATGCCCGCTCCAATGACTACTACATGGGGAAGGCTGTTCTGTATTTTGGTCAATATCTGACTCATAACTTATCTGTCTATCGGCAAGAGAGTTCAAGGGATTGTTGAGGACAGCCCAGCCCAATTCAACTCCAAACTTTGCTCCATATCCGCCTGAGTTTAACGAAGGTCACATCCTGGTCCCAAGAGATGTCTTGGCTTGTATCAACTGCAGATGGATAGCCTAGCCTGATGGACTTGGATTCCTATTAGCTTAGGGACAAGGTCTGGAAAATTAGGAGCGTCTTCCCAGAAATCTCCGTGGAGGATCGCTGGCCTCTAGCTGTTCGTGAACACCTTATGAATTCCAGTGCTCCTGGTAGAAGCCTTCAACTCAGACCGTGTGGACCTGAGTTATGGTCGAAGTCAGCGTTCAGGACAAGGTTCTCCTGGTTTGCCAATGGCTGCCCCTGTTAGGCTGTTTCCCGGCAGGTTCTCTTTTCCGAGTCAGGCAGGAGTGGGCAATTGCTCCCAGGGTACCACGCCGCATCGTGCTGCCCACTGATCGTAAAGCTTTTGCAGACTGGTAACCCGGTCAGGGAAAGATGATGCGAGATCCTTGGTCTCAGTGCGATCCGTTTCCATATCATACAGTTCCCACACTCCCGGAAACTTGCAAACTAGCTTCCAGCGACCTTGGCGTACTGCCTTGTTTCCCTCGTGCTCCCAGTAGAGAATCTCACGCTGGTGGGGCTTATCCTGGAAGGTAGGCAAGAAGGAAAAACCTTCAAGGGGCTTAACCTCCTGTCCATCACGTTCGGACGGATATGCTATTCCAGCCAGATCCAGGCAAGTGGCCATAATGTCTGGCAGTTGCCCGGCCTGGTGACGCCAGGCACCCTTGTCCTGAATCCCGGCAGGCCAATGCACGATTAGGGGTGTGGCAATTCCTCCTTCGTGGACCCAGTGTTTATATAGTCGGAAAGGCGTATTGGAAACATTGGCCCAGGGAATACCGTAGCTTGCGTACGTGTCTTCATCGCCTGGCATGATGCTGGGATCGTTGCCAAAGCGGACAGGCTGTCCCGTACGAGTCTCCAGAGTCCCGATCTGTTCCCACCCGGTCGCTACCCTTTCCCGCATGTCAACAGCTATTTCTTCCGCACACCCACCGTTGTCCGCCAGGAACAGTATTACGGTATTTTCCCACTGCTCCGTATCCTTGAGGGCCTGCAGGATGCGCCCAATCCCCTGATCCATTCGATCAATTTGGGCAGCATACACTTCCATGCGTCGTATTTCCCAGGCCTTATTCTCAGCCTGAAACCAAGGTGGAACACGGGGATCTCGTACACTCAACTCCCATTCCTGCTTGAGAATACCCATCTGTTTCATACGTTCCTGGCGCTGGTCTCGCAAGACATCCCATCCCGCATCAAACCTTCCCCGATACTTGGCCACATCTTCCGGATGGGCATGCAGGGGCCAGTGGGGGGCGGTATAGGCAACATACTGGAAAAATGGGGTGTTTGGATGTTGCCGCGCATGATGGCGTATCTGGCGGATGGCTTCATCCGAAATGGCATCCGTTAGAAAATAGTCATCTCCTTCAGGTTCAATACGTTCATTGTTGCGGGTCAGGGTACGCGGCTGAAAGAAATTGGCCGCACCGGTAATAATGCCGTAGTAGTCATCGAAACCCCGCTGGCACGGCCAGTTGTGTCTGGGACCATTGACATGACGTGTAACATGCCATTTGCCAGACATATACGACGTATAGCCCCCGTTTTTCAGAGCCTCTGCCAGGGTCACCGTCTTCACGTTCAGATCTCCCAGATAGCCATCGACGCCGTGGCTACCCATCATGTGGCCTATATCTGCCTGATGGGGATAGAGACCTGTCAGTAGTGAGCCACGGGAAGGACAACATCGAGCCGTGTTATAGAACTGACTGTAGCGCAGACCGTTTCCGGCCAGCCCATCTAGATTGGGGGTTTCGATCTCACCACCATAGCAGCCAAGATCCGAGAAACCCATGTCATCATTCAAAATCAGCAGAATATTCGGTTGTGGGCGAGACATGTGAAATCCAAACTTCCTTACTCCGGCATGTAGATGAGTCTACCGTACAGGCGGTGTTATCAGATCTCAGTACACCCTTGGGTTTTGACAGCAGCGGGCTCCCTTATCGGCCAAATGCAGGCACTCATCCAGAATGGGCGGTCCGAAGAACGGGACCCTCTCGCAGTGCCGTCCCAGCGTTTCCCGAAGTCGAAGGTGTGCCGCAGGCACGGGCTCTGGTTCAGCCGTTGCGGAAACAGGGCGAGGTCGTTCGCGCGGATGAAGCCCAAGAACTAGCGTTCCCCGGGGCAGAGCCGGTAATCCAGCAGCAGAGTGATCACTTCACGGTCGCTGAACGCCGCCTTGGCCCCGACTGTACCACACAGCAAAGATCTGCCATGCTCATGGTACCAGTCGTCTACCAGCACATACACCATCGGCGCCAGATCCGTAAAAGGTATACATGATCATAGGGAAAACCTCCGAAGGGTGATTGAATACCTTCATGCTGCGAGGTTTTCCCCTTGATAGTCAACCATTTAATTCCACAGCAGGCGTATACTCCATGAGACTGAAAGGGCAGGGAGATATGGCATTGAAGACAACAGAATTAAGTCGCCGTGACTTTCTGAAAGGAACAACCGTGGCAGGCAGTCTAGCCGTTTGGAATCCCTGGGAGACCCTTACTGAAGCCGCCGACTGGTTGTGGGATCGCACCAAAGAGGGTGCGGACTGGGTTTGGGAGGGGACCAAGACCGGCGCAGATTGGGTCTGGGATGGCTCCAAATGGGTGGCCAATGGTCTGGCCTCAGCTACGGCGCAGGTGTGGGATCGGGTAGACCCCCAAGAGAAGATCGTGTATGTCCACGAGGATCTCTATCCTTTTGTGGTGGGTGGTACAGGCAGCGCGGCGGTGACGGGTTGGATGCTCAACACCTTTCGGGCCGGTCTGCCTTGGGAGGAATTACCCGGGGATCTTCAGCAGAAATACCGTCTGGCAGGCGGGGAATGGAAGAATGTACCCCAGGCCCGGCAACTATATCAGCGGGTACCCTACGCTGTACGTCTGGGTGGTCCATCGGCCATATGGCAGTTCCACAAACTCCAGGACTGGAGTCATATTGTGCCGAAGAGCATGGGTGGCAATGTCACGGAGGGAATATGGTGGGATCGTAGCAAGAACCGCGCCTTGGGCGCACAGCCGATGTCCCAAGCCCAGATTATGGATGCTCATCGGCTGATTTTCCACGATAATGTGATCGCCAGCATGCGCCATACGTTGAATGCTTCCGTCAAAGGAGGTTTAACGGGTGTCGCTCTGTCCGTAATTCTCAGTTCCCTGACGCACGGCTTAGCGTACGCTCAGGGGGACATTACCTTGAAAGAGCTTTACACCCTGGTAGGCACACAGGCGTTGTTGACCGGTGGTGTGGCCTTTGCACTGAGTGGTGCGGTCACTTTTCCGGCCTTGCTGTTTCCGGCCCTCATCCCTATAATGGCTCCGCTTACCGGGATACTCTTTCTGGTTGGTTTGGGGACACTGGGCTTTGAGATGCACGGTTTGGCCCAAGATTGGTGGCAGTTCCTGACCACAGAGGCTGGGGTTGGACCGAAACCCTCGTCGCCATGATGGAGTGGCCAATGAGCGGCTACGGGCCGGCAGGTTCAGCGCAAGTCGGTGTTAGCGCTGGTGGTATCCTTGCCTGACTGGACGCAGTTGGCGACCAAGGTGGATCTGGCACTGATGCGTGCTGATCTGTCCGCCGAGATGCAACATACCAGGAACCGCCTTCTGGCGCAGATCCAGCTTGAAATCCGTGTCCTTTAGATTAGCCACCGTGACCTCTTGCCACAGATCGCCTAGCTGCACGTCGGTATGGGGCATACTCCGCACCTCTTAAGAAAGACGCTGGCGGAATACTGTTAACGGAAACTCGGCAAAGTTGACAGCCCGGCCGTTGATGGGCCAGTGCTCCTTCCCCTGGTAGGGCATGGCACCATAATAGAACACGCGATACAGCAAGGAACCCCAGTGGGTGCACGTTCTACCTGGTCGATTGCTTTCAGGTGGGAATTAACCAGCTGGAACAGCAGATCCTTGGCTGCGGCCGCATCTGTCATGCCAACATCTGGGCGGAGCTGGCGTAGACGTTTGAGGAAAAGGCCGCCATCGATCAGGATCGCTACCTTCGTCATGGACCAAGCCCTCACAAAAAGCCCCCGGGATCAACCGGATTCGGGATAACCTGTGAATCCGGCCTACGGCCAAGGGGCGGATTTTCCCATGATCGTAGCGTACCGGTTGCGCCTTATTCACGAAAACCACTAGGCCAAAGTGCGGCCATCAGAAGTAATGCATCTGGCGTTCCGTTAGTGGCAGACTGTCCACTGGAGGACTGTGCCGTTGATCTCTGGGAACGGGACGGCAGCAGCCCTGGAAGGGCGGATTTCTGGGTTCGGGGACCCGAGGTATGGGTTCATTGCGCGGATTCTGAGAAATTTGGCAGCTTAGGAGGTGCGTGGCCTATACACTTTGGCCAATTTAAGATCACTGTCCTGTCTATAGCTGAGCGGTGGGTCGGACGTGGACAGGAGATGTAGCACCTGAGTAGTCTTCTAGATCCAGTGGATCCAGCGAAACGCCCGTGAACCATTTAACCCTATTAGGAACCGCGCGGACAGCCCCCTCCCAGGCCCTGCCCTGCTGCCGTGTCTCGAACTGTATCATTAGGACCTGTTCATATTCCTTGAACCGGATCCGTGGCGCTGAGCGTTCCGTCTCAATGGTCTCAGATTCCTCAAGAGAACACGCCAGCTGAGCAATACGCCACGACAAGAACCAGATTACACCGTGCTGTACAGCTAGACTGCCCAAGGTTAGGACGCCCACTCCCAGGGCAATAGGGCGCCAGAAATTGGGTTCGTATAACCCCACCTGCAGATCCCACAGGACCTGAAAAACCGGAATTGGCAACATGATCAGCAGAATAACGGGTAGATCCATTAGACACCACACCCGGAACTGACGCCCCCAACCGGGTTTCGTGGCCGCTGGACTCTCTTTTGGTTTTTTTACCTCTGGGGTTGATGGTATTCTCTCCACCACCTCTTCTAAAGGTGCCCACATAGCTACGACCCGGGACAGAGTGAGCCGCAAAGCCCAGAAAGCCAAGCCTGTGCCGACCCAAGCCCCTACCGTAATAGAGACATAACTGGCAATGCCGACAGCGGTCGCCTCATCCACCGACTTGCCCAGCATGAGGTGAAACAATCCCATTACTACACCACCGGCGGCGCCATAGACCAGAAGCCGCCCGTTAAAAGGGTATTTGGCAGAGACCAGCCCTCTAAGTACATTTAACATGGGTTATTCGTTGCTCCTCGTGCGAGACACAAAAGACACGATCGAAGTCCAAGTCTCCCTGACCACCACCACAGCACCACCGATGGTCACCACCAGACCGACGCCAAGCAATAGTATATCCAGCACGGTCTTGACTATCTCGTAGACACGGGTTTCCTTATCCACCGCGAACCCCAAGAGCCAGTCCAGCAAGAGGCTGGACCCGATGAAGGCGGCATTTACGACCATGGACCCCAGGAACAGCAGGACGGCAAAGCCCACCCGGAAGGCCACCTCTTTCAAGTCTTGCCGCAGTTTCATGAGGCGATTCTAGCACAGCCGGAGCCTGTTCTGGAGAGTGAACAATTTGGACGTCCGAGACGAGGCAAATTACTTTACTTTCTGGGTGCTACGCCTTGGGGTAAGGGTCCATGGGGCCCCATCCCCATGTTCTCCTTGGCCGTTGAGCAAAAAACTGTTGCATCGAGCATAGGCATCGGGTTTCGGCCACTAGGGGCTCAAATCCGTTGCTGCGAAACCCCCTTTTTGCCCTCAGGGGCTGTTCTTAGGTGCGCAGGTGCGCTGTTTACTGTGAGCTGAATTAGGGTGTGAAACAAAGGCAGACTTGAGTTGCAGATTTCGCAGTATATCTGAAGTCTCACGGCAAGCCTCGTGTCTGCAACTTGCGCATCAGATACTTCATGCTTCGGTTGCCTTTAGTCCTGTTGCATGTACTACATAGAAGCTGGACATTCCCAACAATATACCCAGGACCGCTGTCGCCGGGCGCGATGCGGTCAACCTCCAATTGGTCGAAATAAATAACTCTTTGGCATGCGGCACATCGTTCCCCCTGTAACCAGTAGAGGTACTGCTTATATCGATTGGAATTCTTACCGATTGCATTGCCAGTCACAAGGCGTTCGAATTCCCCAGGGTCCCATAATCGACCTGTATATGCAATCGAGTTAGGGTTCTCTCCGTCTGGTGTAGTTCCTTGAATGGTAAGAGTTGGGAGACCTTTGGAACTGGGTGATCGAGGCAGGAAGTTGTCAATTTTGCTGACTGTCGGACGCTCCTCAAAACATGCGGCAAAACCTAAAGGTCCTTCTATGAAAAATGGACTGGGACCATGTACCCCTTCATCGCCCATCAAAACTCTACGAGATAGCGGACAACCTCGGCAGAAAACACGGTGGATACCATCACCCCCTGTGACAACCTGATGTTAGGTAGGAGGGTGTTCACATTTAATACATAGATTCCGTTCGTTTGACCAGTCTGGTGGCCACGTGGGCGGGACACCTTTTCTGAGGCTTACATTCAAGTCCGGCGGCCAGTTTGGATTTCTCAGCTTCATTTAACTTCGCCTTCTAACTCTGATGCATTTGACAAAGACACCAAGGGTCTGACGTGCAGCACGTTGTAGACCGTTTGATCAACTGCCAAAGTGTGTCCGTTCTCACGCATGTTTTTCAATTGGTCCTTTAGTTCTGGGGGATCGACATGCCGTCTCCAATAGTCCAGCGCACTTTGAAGGTCGATCAATTCAACTTCCCGGTCTGTTATCCATAGAGCAAAAGGAGCGTGAACCTTATCCGTGTTCCGGGCTGCACGCACGGCGGCTGGAGTAATATTGAATAGGTTTACTGCAGCGAGTGGCGTCAGCACCTCGAAACCGTATTCTTGGGCGATAGCCTTCGCTTCCTTGACTTGCTGGTCCCAACGTTCCCAGAACATTTTGGTCTCTGGAGTTATTCCTTCTACCCACTTGCCGTTCAGAAACATTTTTCGTTCTTTCATAGGAGTGACCTTGGCACCAGTATCCCTGTCCCAAGCATAATGGCACAATTTTATCGTTTGCGAAACCGACAAAAAGTATCGAATGATGGAATAAAATCCTGCTATCATTCTGCAGTTCCTGGCCGCTACGGTCTTCGAGGCGAAACACGGAGATACGGTACTCCTTGGCCCTACGGCCTTCGATCTGACTCCTGAACTGCCGTCCCCCTGAATCAGTTGCAAAGCCCTACGTCGGTCATGTGGGCTTTCGCCCTCTTCTCTTCCCCTCGGCTCCGGCTGGAGGCCGTATAGCCCCACGCCGCCACCAGCTCCCGCACCGTCGGATAGTCACACCCTTTGTCCAGGCAGAGATACTGGGGCTCGGCCGCGGGATCGGGATCGAGGCCAGGGTGTCCCCCCACCTCAACCCTGGCATACGACGTGGACGACAGCCCGGTCATTCCGCATGTGGTACCCGGGTCCAACCAGCCTGTATGGATAACTTCCTGTTGTTCACGACCCTGGCTTTGAGTGCAGGCGCCCGTCAATTTGCATTGCCAGAAGGACGGCAAAGGTGACAGTAGCCAAAAAGCAAAGTGTTGTGGGAACTATCACATCCCTTGCCGATAGAGTCGCCGTGAGATCAAGTTCGATTCCTCCGACTGACAAAGCTAGCTCGGACAAGAGATAACCGCTTGTCCAGCCTGTAGAGACTGCCATAATGAAGCCCACGGTCACCAGCCAGTAGATTCCCAGCCAAATGACTGCGGTGCGTTGGCCCCAGCGCGGCAAAGGCCAGCGCGATTGTGCCGCGGCGACGAAGACTCCAGCAGCTACCGGGTGCCACAGTCCCAGCATCATCCTGTAAAGCACGGTTATTTCGGTTGCGCTAGCAGCCAGTATCGCCAGTAGGGCAGTGATGCACAGCAGGAAAACCTCAAAGGTGACAAGGACCGGTCTGAGAAGGTATTTGGCCATATTGAGAACAGTACCTGGCCAGGTGAGGGAGCAAGGCCTAAATTAGCTACGTAGCGCCAGCGTGCCAGGTTGCAGGTCGTCCAAGAGCAACTGCACCAGACCGTTGACCTACCAGTGCCGCTCCAGCCCACTCGGCAGGTGCCCCGGATTGTCCCATCCAACCTAGGCCGTGCCCTGGCCACCGGTCAGATTCCACCTTAATAGGACCTCGAAAATGCGGCTTGCATTGATTCTGCAATGGATGTAGAGTCAGACCGCTACTCACCCAGATCAGAATAATGGTTCAATCCAGATTCTGGGTGCCTGTCTTGATTTCAGGAGGTGAAATCATGCGTCACTTGAATCCAATCAGTAGGCGACAGTTTTTGCGGGGGGCCGCGGGTGGGAGTGCACTCGCCTTGCTGGCAGCCTGCGCCGTACCCACAACTTCTGAACCGGCAGATACAGGTGAAGCTCCATCCATGGAAGCCGTCACCATCTCCTTCTGGCACATTTGGGGCGGGGTTCGTGTTGAGCAACTACAAACCGTGCTGGACGAATTCGATGCCTTGCATCCTGAAATCACGGTGGAGCCTCTATTGCTTCCCAATCCAGGCTATGCTGACAAGATCGTGACAGCCCTGGCAGGGGACGCCCCGGACCTCACCATGATCTACACGGTTGAGTTCGCGCCTGCGGCGGCTCAGGGAGCTCTCCAGAGTGTAGATGATCGACTGGCCGCCGATGCCGTTTCCCCAGATGCCTGGTATCCGGGCATCTGGAACATGACGCAATGGGAAGGAAAGACCTACGGAGTGCCTTTTGTAGGCAATTTCCTGCAGCTCTTCTATTGGAACATGGATGACTATGCTGCGGCTGGCCTTGATCCTGAGGCTGGTGCTGTGGTCTGGGATGACCTGAGTCACGTCATGAGCGAACTCAGTACCTTCGACGACGATGGTAACATCGACCATCTGGGCTTTGTGCCCGGTGGCTGGGGCGAGTGGATGATGGGCACTTACCGGAATGGCCATGATTGGTATGGTGATGCCATGGCAGACAGTATTGCCATTGATCATCCACTTTCGAAGGAAGCCCTGGAATTCGTCGTAGACCTCTATGACCGGGGAGGCGGTTGGGACTCAGTCGGTGCGGCCCTGGAAGGCTGGGGCAACCAGCAGTTGGGCAATCCCATGATCGCGGGGGTGGCCTCCTCTATCCGGTCCGGGATATTTACGGTCAATGTGATCAACAACCAGAATCCGGATCTGCCCTACAAGCTGGGCAAGTATCCGCATGGTCCCAATGGTGAACACCTGGACCTAATCCAGGCATGCTGGAACATGGTTATACCCACTAATGCCCAAAATCCGGATGCCGCCTGGACTTTGGCCCAATACCTGTCACACGGGGAAGGCCATCTCAAGTTCATGGTGGAGATTCAGGGCCGACCGGCCATGATCAGGGATTACAACATGGCACCCCATGATGCCAAGGCGCGGGAAGTGAATCCCTATTGGGATGATGCTCTCGAGGTCCTGAACGGCAAGCAGGTGAGTCTACCGGTTTCAGACAAGCTGGGCCCTGCCCAGAACATCCTGCGGGAGGCATTTGAGCGCGTTGTCCTGGAGGTGGATACGATAGACGATGCCCTTTCCTGGGCTCAGGGAGAGGTATCGGCCATCTTCGCCTAGTGTCAGTCTCTCTTCCATCAGTCGCCACCTGGTGGGCGCGGCAGGGGCAAGTCCGACGCCGCACGCTACTGGGTTATCTGTTCCTGAGCCCTTGGCTTCTCGGCCTGCTGGCCTTCACGCTCTTTCCCATTCTGGCCGTGTTTGGCCTGGGGTTCATGGAATATGGAATCTTTGGACGGCCCACCTGGGTCGGCTGGCAAAATTACCGTGACATTTTCACGAATGATCGGCTGTTCCCCACTACGCTGGGCAACACACTGTATTTTGTAGCCCTTTCGGTACCCTTGAGTACCGTGATCGGCTTTTTGCTGGCTGTGGCTCTCAACACGCGCCTGGTTGGCCAGACCATCTTCCGAACGGCCTTCTATGTACCTTCCATCGTGCCTCAGGTGGCGGCTGTCCTGCTGTTTGTCTGGCTGTTTCACCCCCAGATTGGTCTGATAAACTTCGCGCTGGATCTGCTGGGTCTGGAGGGTCCCAACTGGTTGGGTCGTCCCCAATGGGCCAAACCCGCCATCGTCATCATGGGCTTATGGGGCGTGGGCGGAGGCATGATCATTTACCTGGCTGGCCTCCAATCTATTCCCCAACACCTGTATGAGGCCGCGGAGATAGACGGGGCCACCGAACTGCGCCGTTTTCTGACCATTACCATCCCCATGATGACGCCTACGCTCTTCTACAATCTTATTATCGGGATCATTGGGAGTTTCCAGGTCTTCGTTACGGCTTACGTAGCAACCCAGGGCGGCCCCTTAAATTCCACTCTGTTCTACGTGCTTTATCTGTACCGTTATGGATTTGAGGAATTCCGGCTCGGCTATGCTTCCGCCTTGGCCTGGATTCTCTTTCTGCTGGTGCTGGCCTTGACGGTCGTAGTGTTCCGCTCCAGTTCAAGCTGGGTCTACTATGAGAGTGGCGGAGAACGTTAGTCCCATGACCGGAGCCGGTCCAGCCTGGCTCTACCGTCGCACGACGCGCACATGGCTTCGCATGACCATCGTGCATCTGGCCCTGATGGCTACAGGGTTCCTATTCCTCCTGCCCTTGCTCTGGATGGTTTCCACGTCGCTCAAGTCGCTTACCCAGCAGGCCGTCTGGCCTCCGGAATGGATCCCCCATCCCTTTGTCTGGCGTAATTACCCGGATGCAGCTGCTTTTCTGCCCCTGGCCCGCTATACCCTCAACTCAGTGATCATTACCGTTCTCTACGTGATAGGCACCTTGCTTTCCTGTCCCCTCATTGCCTATGCCTTTGCCCGTATTCGCTTTCCGGGACGTGATTTGCTGTTTGTCGTCCTGATCGCCACGATTATGTTGCCCGGTGTGGTGCGCCTGATTCCCACCTATCTCATGTACCGCCAGTTGGGCTTCCTCAACACCTACCTGCCCATGGTTCTACCTGCCTTCTTCGGATCGCCCCTCTACATATTCCTGCTCCGTCAGTACTTCCGGACTTTTCCCGAGGAACTGGCCGATGCAGCCCGTATGGATGGTGCTTCTGAAATAGGCATTCTTTATCGGATTTTCCTGCCCATGTCCGGTCCCGCACTGGCGGTTATCACCATTTTCGCGGTACAGAGCCAATGGAATGACTTTGTCGATCCCCTGATTTACCTGAACAAGGAAAAAATGCGTACGCTGGCCGTAGGACTCTACTACTTCCGCGCCTATCAGGACACGACGAACTGGGGTCAGATGATGGCCGCAGCCACCATGATGACCACACCCATTCTCTTGCTGTTTGCCCTGTTCCAGCGCTATTTCATTCAAGGTGTTGCCTTGACAGGTATGAAAGGATAGAGTTACGTGTCCAATCTCCAGAATTCCACCGTAAGACAGTATCAGGCAGATGGCTATGCCATCTGGCGCCAGGTACTGGATCCTAAGCTGATTCAGGAAGCTGACCAGTTTGTGGATTGGATACTGGCCCGCAATCCCGACACCCGGCCGGAAAACCTGAACTCGCCCCTGACCCGGCACGAACCTTTCCTGTTGCGACTGGTAGCGGATCCCCGTTTACTAGACTTGGCCTCCGCTTTTCTGGGACCGGATATCGTCCTGTATGGCGCCCATTTCCTGTGCAAACCCCCATATGATGGCCAGGCTGTAGCCTGGCACCAGGATGGCGGTTACTGGCCCCTGGAACCAATGGAAGCCTTGACACTTTGGGTGGCCATTACTGCCTCGAACCGGGCCAATGGCTGCATGCGTGTGATCCCTGGCACCCATCGACTGTCAATGCAAGTGCGCGACGACAGTACCGCAAACGAGGACGAAATGTTGACGGGTATGGATCAATCTATCGTGGATGAATCAGAGGCTGTAGATCTTGAATTAGGACCGGGCGATGTGTCGGCGCACGACGTCACTATCGTGCATGGGTCTGAAGCCAATCGCTCAACTCAATGGCGGAAAGCGGTAGCCATTCGCTACATAGCAGCCAGCACCCGGGTGCTGGACCAGTCTCATGGTTCCCAGTTCCTACTACGCGGCTCTCCGGTTCCCGGGGTCAACAAATACTTGCCATGGCCTTCTTACCAACCGGACCTGCATATGCCCTTTCAGGGCTGTGAAACCTGGAATGAAGGGCTGGCAGCGCAGAACGGATAGCTGCTTCATTGCCGTAACCTGTCAATTTCTCTGCGTCGTCTGGATGTTTGCCATCGGGCCATTTTAATTTCCGACACTAACACTACATTGCATAAGAGTGAGGTTTTCGAGACATGTCATTGTCATACCAGGGCACATTGACGCCTGATGTGCTTGTCTGTGGAGGCGGTTGTGCGGGCATCGGCGCCACGCTCGGAGCTGCCCGTTCAGGGGTCAGCACTTTGCTGGTGGAATGGGCGGGATTTGCCGGGGGGATTATGACGGCCGTGGGCTTGCCCTATTTTGATGGCATAGCCGACATCGGTTCGGATCGCATCGTGACGCGAGGGGTAGCCCTTGAATTGTTCTCCCGCATGGGGGGCTGTGAACCTGATGCTACGCACATCCATCCCCACAACCCGGTAATCAGCAACATTGAATCGCTCAAACTGCTGCTGGACCGCATGCTACGAGCCGAACCGGAGCTGTCATTTCTGTACCATTCCTTTGTCTGTGGGGTCGAACGTGACAACGATCGCATAGATACCGTGATGGTTGCCAACAAGGCAGGATTGCTGGCAGTCAAACCGAAGGTAGTGATTGATTGCACAGGAGACGCCGATGTAGCGGCCTGGGCTGGCGTCCCGACCGAAAAACAGGCAGAACTTCAACCTCTGTCCCTGCATTTCCGCGTGGGTCATGTAAAGCAGACACCTGAGGTCTTCGGCCGTTGTCGCACGGCTGTGATTCAGGCGCACGAACGGGGAGAGTTGCCCATGTTCTATGGTCCGGGAGTCAATTTCATGTTCGCGGATGATGAGGTGTATGTGCACGGTATTCGCGTGGCCGCGGACGCCACCGATCCACACCAGTTGACCGCAGCCGAAGTTCAGGGCCGTGAAGATGCCTGGGCCATGTTTGAAGCCTGGAAACGGGACGTCCCGGAATTCGCAGATGCCTACTTCATTGAAAGTGGACCCTTTATTGGCGTTCGTGAGACCCGACGGATCGTAGGCCAGCATGTCCTTACTGAGCAGGAAATCACCGAATCCTGCCGTTTTGACGATGCTATTACCACAGGCTGCTGGTACCTGGACCAGCATCCTAACCGCGCTACGGTGGGATCGGCCCAGGATACCCCCAAGACCCAGCCAGCTCCTTACGACATACCCTATCGCTCGCTACTGCCCCAGGAAGTTTCCAATCTCCTGGTCGCAGGTCGTTGTCATTCGGCCACGCAACTGGCCGCCAGTTCCACCCGCGTAGCGACTACCGCTATGGCCATGGGAGAAGCCGCAGGTGTTGCGGCAGGCTTGTCAGTCCATAATAGGATCAGTCTCCCGGAATTGGACCATGTTTGTCTCAGGGATACTTTGGCTCAGCGGGATGCTGGAGCTTTTACTGACCATGATCCCGTCACAGTACGCAGGCACGTACAGGTCAGGCCGGGAATAAGGCCAGAGCAACTTGCATGATTCCCGGAATTAAGTGGTCACGGATGGACCTAAATCCAATACTGGTTACTTAAGCGCAAAATTCTGTTGACTTAAGGCAGGCTTGAGGCTATGTCAGTTACTCAAAAGATGGTGCCAGAGGCCGAAATTGAGCAAAGTAAACAGTATTGGACCTAAATCCCGTACTCTGATTCTCCGCTGTGAGCAACGGTAGACTCACTGAGGTTAATGGACTCAATAAGCCTTTGGCAAGGCCACACGGTTGAGTGATTGTCCAACCCCTGGCCCTGATACCTTGAAAACGGAGTAACATTCCGTATCCAAGAACGGAAGGGCTTCCAGTACCCAGAGAAATCCCCACCAGACAAGATTAGGCTTATGGACAATAGACATTGGGCAGTATTCTGGAAACCCAAGCGAAAAATAGTCAAGATTCCATTGGCTATTTGGGCCCATGTTTGGAATTGAATTCAGAGCATTGATCACCTAGTCTGACCCGCTGTGGAGATGAGCCTTGGGGCTGCCCTGGCCTGTTGCAGTACACTGCCAGATCCGGGTCAGCTTCAGAATGATGCAGGCTCCAAAATGATTTTCGGGTTTTCGTCCTGTACTATCGTAAGAAAACATGGGAATCTTGTCATCAACACCTCACACACTTTTCAACAAACATGCTACTATTGAATTGTTTCCTGATACTTCTGCCTAATACACGGGGTGTGCTATGACAACTGAGGAAGCCAAGGATGCTTTTTCTGTGATCATCAAGCAAAAACTGAACGAAAGATTCAAGGATGATTTCGTGTTTGATCCCATTCTGGTCAAGATCAGACTTGATCAGGATGGCGACCCCTATTTGCATACCTATATAGTATTTGAAGGGAATCAGAAGAAACTGGACCCGGCATGGACTGCGGCTTTGCCAAGGCATCTATGGTCTTTTGCCAGAGAACTAGGTTTCCCTAGCCTTCCCATCCAAGCTTTCGTGGCAAAATCCGAGTGGCCCAGTCTCCGTAAGGTCCTGTAATGAAGCCTCACGATCTTCTGCTGATTGCCCGTAAACTGGCAATCGGAGTTGTGGGTAGTAGGCAAGGACGCCCTCGCCAAACCGAATTGCGCAGAGCTGTAAGCGCTGCCTATTATGCCCTGTTCCATACTCTGGCCCGTTGCAATGCCGATTCTATGGTGGGCAAAACGAAATCTCATCGTAGCCAACCGGCATGGCAACAGACTTATCGCGCTCTTGACCATGGTCGTACCCGAAGTCGGTGCGCTCGTATTGATGTGCTGGCCTTGTTTCCCAATGAGATCCAGGATTTCGCGGCAGCCTTTATTCGCATGCAACATCTTCGTCATCTGGCAGACTATGATCCCATGGAAGAGTTTTCCCGGGCTATGGTTCGGCATTGGATTGATGAAACGGAGGAAGTAATCACCAGATTTCAGAGAGCCCCATTAAGAGATCACCGCGCGTTTGCCGTGCATGTGTTATTACCTCTAAGACGTTGATTGCAAAGGGACAGAATTTAAAGGGAAAGCACACCTCTCGGCAATGGGCTGTCAGGGGACGGTACATCGGTTCTTGTCTGACTGCTTCCTGCTATTCCCAGCAAATTGCCAGGAACTATCTTCAGCAGCTACTCCGGAGCTCCTGGAATTTCATGCAACAGTGTAAGAACACGATGCATGCATTTGATGCTAAACTCCTATATACAAGTCTGGCCACCTAGGCCTTCCATACTCCCGTCCTGTCCTGTGGTTGTATGCACAGAGATATAGATGGATCAGTCCAGGAAATATCTTTGTAAGTGGAAGCGGCGGGAATCGAACCCGCGTCCATTCCAGCCTCGGTCCTGTGCTGTGCGCCTTCATGACCTCGGACGGCTGACATGTCGAAACCTATCGCTCCCAAAGGCAGCGGATTATACCAGACGAACGGTAAACTCCCACAAGAGAGTATGGAATCCCTGAGTAATTGGGTTTCCCTGAGTGGACCTTGGGCTAGTTCTTCTGGGCAGACTGTACAGAAAGGCTGGTCCCCTGGAGGATGAAAGCGAAGCATCCCAAGCCGGACTTGTGCTTTATCCGAAATTACGGTGCCACAACTGAACAGACCCAACCCATAAACCAGCAAGACAGACGCCAGAGGTAAGGAATTAACTTTGACTCTGATGCATTATCCCGGCAAGTAGGCATTTGACTGATGGGTTCATATTTCTGTCTCTTACCACTTCAGCTTCGGAAGTCAGATGGGTAGGCAATCAGAGTAAGAGAATCATTCCTACATCTTCTGCACAATGCTGGCGACGATGGGAAACTAGGAGTAATACCACCTCTGTGAAAGAACAATCAGGAATGTTTCGTCTACCGGTTTGTCACAATCCCTAGTCCCTACTGTTTGGAAGCTCATATCTTTAACCGCTTGATTCAAGGCAATGAAATACCCAAGCAATGCGGATAATCGTCAGTTCTTCCAGAGCGCTACGCCGAAACAGAAGAAAGAAGCCACGTCTCAATTTGCACTAGACCTCATCAGCTTTGAGGATTTCCAAGTATGACCAGTATCATCCTGTATATTCATATCGCTGCCGGGTCTTTGGCTTTGCTCACAGCCCTGATTGCGTTAGTTACAAGAAAGGGAGGAAATGCCCATGTCCTGACGGGCCGAGTCTACGCCGTTGCCATGACTGTGGTGTTCCTCACGTCTCTGCCACTGGCAATCCTTGGTGTGAACATATTTCTGTTTCTTATCGCTATATTCAGCTTCTACCTGGTTTTTGCTGGCTGGCGCTTTGCCCGTAATCGCCGGGGGCAGCCGCATCCGGTAGATTGGGTGGCCGTCATCACTATGTCACTGGCGGGAATCGGGATGTGGGGTTACGGTATCGTTCTGCTTCAAGCCAGTGACTCCCAATGGGTCACATTGGGAATATTCGGTGGCATAGCTCTCTTCCTGAGCCTTACGGATGGACGGACATATTGGAGACAGCAAGCCACCGGACGAATACGAATTGCGCGTCACTTGACCAACATGATGGCAGGCACAATTGCCACAGTGACGGCTGTCCTGGTGACCAACGTAGTTACCCGCCCGGAATGGCTAGTCTGGATACTGCCAACGTTGGTGCTGACACCCCTGATCGTCTGGTGGAACATACAAACCCTGAAACCTCGTGCCAGCCAGAGATCAGGCGGATGATCGCCAAGTCAAGACGAGTTCACATTCCGCGCTAAAGTCTAGGGTTTCCGGCAATTCCCCCTGCAGACAGCTTGAAGAAGCCTCTCACGGAGCCATGCTTGGCTGACAAGAAAGTCAAGTGTCACATTCCTTGGTGGAAGCTCTATCAACAAGACAGCTTTGGTCCAACTGAGACGTTTGCCCAGACTCCCTGATTCTGGGTCCAGTTCAGCTGTTGCCCGATTCGTCTGAATTGGATAGATTAGCCAGGATCTAACTTGCCTACCGTATACACTGCCTGCAAAGAGTGGATGTTTGCTGGGGGATCAGACAGAAAGGTTGTCACTTCATGCCGACTCAAGTATTCGAGCATACATACACCGTACAAGCTCCCCTGTCCCAGGTACTTTCGCTGTTCTACACACCTTCAGTTCTGGCCCAAATGACACCTCCGCCTGTAACGGTAAAGTTCCAAGTCCTTCCCCCGTGCCTTGAATCTGGTGCAACCATGGAGATGCGTATCGGGGTGGGTCCAATGACTACAGAATGGATCGCCCACTTCGCGGATGTAGGGTCTACCCGGTTTGTGGATGAACAGGTTAAGGGTCCTTTCTTGTCCTGGATTCATGAACATGACTTTAGGCCCGTATCTCCTGACGTGACAGAGATACGGGACCGCATCACCGCTTCTTTCAGGCAGCAGGACATCCTGTGTTGGCTCCTTTGGGTGGGGCTGCCGGCGCTTTTTCTCTTCCGCCGCTGGCGGACCCCGGGGCTCTTGGCCCAATATCACGCGCGGAATTGAAAGAAAGCAAGGTCCCTATTCCGTGAGGTGCAGCCACATCAGCGGCACAAGAGCGACAGTGGCCGCGATGGGGATAACCAGAAACGGAAAAAGTGTGCCCCCAATCCATTGGCTCAGGGGGAACCAGGTGGCACCATAAACGACATAGGCACCGGCGCCAGCAATTAAACCCCACAGCAGACGATAAATCAGAACAGACCGAGCCAGACGGCGGGACATCCAGATAGCATAAAGTGACAGCAGAAGGCTCATAGCGCCCCACGATCCCAGGAAACTCCAATAATTCAGCCTCTGTTGCACACTCCTTGGTCTAGGCACCTCGGTCGTAGTGGCGGCGAAGGATGAAGGACTTACGGCTGCGGGTGTTACTGTGGGTTGGACAGCTGTAATCTGGGCCGGAGTCTCACCCTCAATCCAGATCTGGAGACCCACACTGGTCTTGCTGTCTAGGCTCTGAGCTGCCAATTCCAGTCGACCTGGCCGTTCCAGAGTGACTTCAATATGGGCGGAGCCATCCTTGGTGGGAACCGCATCCGTATGAAGGTTCATGTCGTCCCCGGCATAACGCAACTGGAATTGTACGGGTGTACCGTCCGGCACCCGATGGCCATTGCGGTCCATGATGGGTCCTGCCCGGATCTGCAAAGTGTCGCCTAGATGCACTTCCAGTTCCGCCGGGTTGATCACGCTCCGTTTTTCGTCGAATAGAGTCAGGTTGATAATCTGGCCGGGATCAGGTTCCAGTCTCTCCACCAGACTGCGGAATGGTGTACCCGGAACGCTGACGGGTGGAGCACCCCGGAATTCCAGATCCCGGAACAGGGCCCGAACCGCAGACTCCACATACGGAACGGCCGGACTGTAGGCCGCGATATAGACCGCGATCTTGTTGATGTCTGTTTCATCCAGCATGTAGGGAGCGTCAAAGGAGAGAACAGCCACCTTCTTTTCCACTGCCAAGCGACTGCGTTGGCGCAGGAACCGGCTTACAGCATCACTGTCGGGATAACGTTCGCGATCAACATCCAGCATGGCCAACAGGATCCAGTCAGCATCAGCCAAGGCCCTTTCCACGCGTGTCTGCAACCCCAGGGAAGCTGTGCGGTCCAGCACGGCCGACAGGTCACCAAACGAGAAACTGGCGATCTGATTGGGCCGTACCTGCTGGGTAGCCTCAGGGCCAAACAGACGCAGGATAAGGGACTCGATGAGCGTTGGCTCCAGGATGGGTTCGGGCAGACATGATGCGCAGGTGGGTCGCGAACGGGCATCGGCAAAAATGACGATACGATCATTGACTTCGGGTGCCGGAGGAACGGCTGTTCCTCCTTGCGTATCCGTGATATTCAAGAGGGTCAGGGCATGCTGGGCTACTCTGGTGATGATTTCGGTTTTGAGGCGCAGGTTCACCGGACTGAAAACCGTCATATCCTGTGCCGATACCCATATATCCCTTGGATGTATGCCCATGTACGCTATGGGCTTCTCAGAACCAGCAGGGGTGGCGGGAAAAAATCGCCTGTATACCGGCTGGAGCAGAGCTGCTTCCTGTCTTGTTTCCAATGGCAGGAAGGTAAGGGGATACAGACGTAGTTTGGCACGGAGAATTCGCCGCACTGCTTCATCCACGGCGGCGGCAAAATCAGGTTTCTCGCTGTATTGCACGATAAAGAAGAGGATAGTTTCTTCCAGGGCGCCCAGACCTTCATCATCTCCAGAATCGAACTCCGCCAGCCACAGCAGATCGTTGCCCGCCTGAAAGGCATCGCTGGCTATGCGGTTGGCGAGGAATGTCTGTTCCGAAGGGTCATAGTAGGCACGAATGGCCCGGGCACCAAGACCATCACTCATGGTCAGACCCCCATCCTGACGCCAAGCCTGGAATTCCTCCAGCATGAGCATCTCGTCCAGATGGGTCGAGAGACTGATGGGTGGTGTGCGCTCCCGCGAACGCAGAAACCCGCTGAAACGGATATGGCTGGTCAACAGGCCATCCGTCACACCATGTTCGTTCTGGACCGGATCATCGGCTGCCGTCGTTTGGGCAAAAGGGTCAAGTTCCTGCCGGCGCAATTCCTCCAGGGTGACCTGAATGGTAGCAAGTTCCTGATCCAGCCTCCGGTCACTGCCGCCCTGTCCCGGGAAATGCCGGGCAAAGGTCAGTACCCTGTGTCCACTGCCTTCATGGACACCTGCGATCAGCGCCCGACCGTGTTGGCCAACCCACCAGCTATCCTCACCAAACGTAGCGGTGGCACGCGTGCCAGTTTGGAATCCTCGGGGTCGGCTGAAAACATCCAGACCGGGGCCCAACAGCATATTGAAACCCACCGCACTTAGCTCCTGCCCCATGATGGTACCCACCGCCTGCGCGAAATCCGGTTGCCAAGCAGCTCCTATAGCCAATTGATTGGGAATGGGCGAAAACCTGTTGCGCAATACGGCCCCAAATTGTTCGTCACCCACTTGGGGCACGCCTACCAGCAGGGGCAAGGCAACATGGGAATCCAGCAGAGACCGAGGCAAAGAAACCAAAGATTCGGTGGGTATCTCAACTCCCTGGTCACCTGAGAGCGCCAGCGTTGGTGGCACGTACAAGCCATAGACCAAGGCCTGCAATTGATTGATAAGCTGCGCCACCTGTTCGGGGGTATTGGTACCAGGTTGATTGTCAATGTTGCCGTTCTGTTCACTGAGCACCACACCCCCGATGCGATAATTGTGGATCAAGCCAACAATAGCGCTATCCGGTTCGATAGTTGGACCCTGGAAGTTGACAATGAAGAGCTGCCCGACCTTGTCAGCGATCGTCATGTGGGACATGAACCGTTCCACGAGTTCCGATGTTGACAGGTCCTGTTCCGGGAGCACGTCTCCCGGATTGGATGTCTGGGGTGCTTCGGTTTGCTCCTGGGCTTCTCCGTTGAGGCTACCCATCAGCATTGATGTAAGAACCAGAAGCAGGATTAACCCCACCCGGAATGGGTTCTTCAACAAGACGCTGGGCGTAACTTGGCTCATGCCGGGAGTTCTCAAATCGTATACAAAGTCAACAGTATAATGATCCCGGACATTTTATACCTGTCCTCGCTTCCGGCCTTGAGACGGACCTTTGAGACAGATACAGCCACAGGAAAAGTCCAGGAACGAAAAGGAAATGCCAGAACCACTTGACGCCTGGCGCAATCATCCTGCTTTCCTTGCTCGCCAGGATCGGCTTCGGGCCTTTGCCCGTTCTCTGAATCTGGAATTTCGTGACCCGATCCTTTTCTTTGCAGCTTTCATCCATAGTTCCTTTGTGAATGAGCAGGTATTGCCTGTTCACCCCACGGACAATGGACGCCTGGAATATCTGGGAGATGCCGTCTTGGCTTTGGTGGTAGGTGAACTCCTGTTCCATCGATTTCCTCACCACCGGGAAGGGCAACTCACCCAAATGCGAGCCGACCTGGTACGGGCCGAAACTTTGGGGCAGTGGGCCGCCGAAATGAACCTGGGGGATTATCTGCTATTGGGACGCAGTGGAGAACAAGGCAAGTTGCGTCAGAACCGGAAAATCCTCAGCGACACCTTTGAGGCTCTGGTAGGAGCTATTATGCTGGACCAGGGCTATGTCATCGCTGCCGGGTTCCTGCAGCGCTATCTGGAACCTGCCCTGGAACGATGGGCGCAGTTTGGTTCCCTCCGTAACACCAAGAGCGAACTGCAGGAACTGATTCAGGGTACGCAGAATCTCACTCCCCGCTATGAACGGGTCTCCGCTGCAGGGCCAGATCACGCCCGTACTTTCGTCGTACGGGTAATGCTTAACGACCAGGTTTTGGGCATGGGGGAAGGCACCAGTCACCAACGAGCCGAATTCATGGCGGCGGCGGATGCCCTAGCCAAATTGGGCCATGATACATCCGCCACCGGGACCACGTGATTACAGTTCCAATGTCTTCAGTTCGTTGATCATCGCCTGGCCGACATCAAAGCCTCCCTGCCAGAAAGCCGGATCCGTCATGTCAATCCCCATTTCCCGCAAAATGGCGTCGGGGTCCTTGGACCCTCCATAGGCCAGCAACTTGAGATAACCCGGTTTGAAGGCATCTCCTTCCTGTTGGTAACGGCGATACAGGGCCAAGACCAGCAACTGCCCGAAACTGTAGGCATAACAATAGAAGGGAGTATGGAAGATGTGGGGGATCATGAGCCACTCGTGCTGGAAGATGGGATCCACCTCCACTGCATCGCCAAACTGCTGTTGCAACTGAGACAGATAGGTTGCACTCAGTTCCGCGGGGGCTGTGTTGTTCAGAATGGCTTCGTGGGCCGTTTTTTCGTACACCACGAAGTAGGCCTGCCGCATGACAGTGGCATACATGTCATCCACCGCTGAAGCAAGCAGTTCCCGGCGTACGGCCGGATCGGGATTCGCCTGCATTAACCTATCGGTCAATAGCATTTCTGTGAACACCGAGGCGGTCTCGGCCAGGGGCAAAGGGGCATGTTGCGTCAGCAGGGAGTGATCCTCTGCCAATAAGCTATGAATGGCATGTCCCAGTTCATGGGCCAGCGTTGCCACGTCACGGATGCGTCCCGTGTAGTTCATGAGAATCCAAGGTGTCATGGACGGCAGTACGGTAGCACAAAAGGCACCGGCCCGTTTCCCCTTGCGAATCTCGCTGTCAATATGCTTTTCACTGAACACACGCTCAGCCTTAACGGCGACGTCAGGATCAAAGGCTTCAACCGTCTCCAGCACCATGGACACAGCTTCAGAATATTCGATGGCCTTGTCTGAGGGAGAGAGGGGAGCGTAGATATCGAAGCGGCGCAGTTTGTCCATGCCCAGCCATTTTGCCTTGAGCGCAAAATACTCCTGGAACATGGTCGCATTGTCCTGGCACACTTGCAGAAGCGTTTCCACGGCGGCATCAGGGATGTTGTTCCCCAGATTCTTGACGGCGATAGGGGAAGCATATTGCCGCATCTGCACATTCTCGCTGTGCCAGTCGCGGACTCGACTCGAATAGATTTGGGTCAGGATGGGATTCTCGGGTTCATACACGCGAAACAGTTCCCGGTAGGCCGCCTCCCGCATCGCCGGATCGGAATCATAGGCATAGGTCATGAGTTCCTCGCGCGTCATCGTCTTCGTTTCCCCATCCACTTCCAGGGTGAATTCCAGACGATTGGTCAGCATCGTATAGATGGTGATCAGCGAACTCATGCCGTTCGCATCCTTGGTATTGATGATCTGTTCCGCATCCTCTTCCAGGGTATGGGGTCGGAAGCGCCGATCGCTCTGCAACGCGTACGCGTAGTCTGGATACTGATCTGGATCGGGCAACAAGCAGGCAGCCTGGTCATCATTGAGGGATTTCCACCACAGATCGAAGAAAAGAACGCGATTCTGCAGCCGCGTCAGTTCCTGCTGCATGTATCCTTCATAACGAATGGCCTCTGCCGACTGGGTATCGGCCGAAAACCATAGACTGCCATAGGCACCCAGGCAATACATTTGCGCCGAAATCTGTTCGATCTGCTGCATGTACGGCACCAGATCCAGTTCCTCTGGTGGCGACGAACCATTGGCAGCCACGAAGGCCTGCAGTTTGGCCCGTCCCGCTTCCAGCGCTTCCACGGCTGCTTCCAGGGCTTCCAAGCGTTCCTTGATGGTTTGTTCTTCGGTATCGGGCAACAGTTCACCCAATTCCCATCCACTCAGTGTATATGTGCCACTCATTGCCTGTTTTCCACCTCGACTGTTTTCAAGTTGCTCATGCCACGTTTGGTTATCTTATTGCTGCCCGAACAGGGAAGAAATACCCCCACCGTCACCTCCACCCTGTCCCTTGGCGTCGGGCATATGGGAGGCCAGTTTGGCGGCCAGATTGCTGAGAGTCATGGTTTGCAACCAGACATGCCCAGGCCCCCGCAACGAGGCCAGAAACAATCCTTCGCCCCCGAACAGCATGTTGCGCACCCCTTTCACTCTCTCAATGTCGAAATCCACGGAGCTGTCAAACATAGCCACATGGCCCGGGTCCACACGTATCTGTTGGCTTGGGGCCAAATCGTATTCCACTACTTCTCCAGGTACTTCGGCAAAAGCCAGGCCCTGACCACTCAGTCGTTGCAAGATAAAGCCTTCGCCGCCAAAGAGCATGGCGCCCAGATTACGCTGAAAATGCAGTTCAAGGTCAACCGTGCTTTCAGCCACCATGAAAGCATCGCGCTGTACCACAACGTCCCGTCCCCCGTCCAGCTGGATAGGGATCACCTTGCCAGGAGCAAAAGGTGTGAAAGCAACCTGACAATTGGCTTCTCGGGCTTCGAAAGTCGTCATGAAGAAGGATTCACCCGTAAATTTACGCTTGAGCCCACCCAATAATCCGCCAGGCAGTTTGGTATCCATCTTGATATTGCCCGTCTGCCAAGCCATGCCTCCGGTCTCCGTAATCACAGATTCACCGGACTGGAGTGTAAGCACTACGGCCTGCATGGTGGTTCCGTGAATCAAATATTCCATAACCGTTTTCTCCACCAGGGATCGTTGTTGGTATTGCCATTCAGGGCCAGGAAGCCCGAGCGCACCATTCTACCGTAGCTGCAGGAGACAGGCAGGTAATTTGCCCGGCGTAAGGCAGATTCGGATCATTATCCCGGGACGGGAATTCTCGCGCCTATGCCGGCCCATGAGTGCCATGTACGGCAGCAAGTAGCAGACTAGGGGGCTCCTTGTCATAGGTCTCAGGACAGTGCAGAATAAGTGACAGAGTTCATTGATGCAATTCACCGCAGGGAGCAACGGCCTGGCGCCACCGTCGCTGGTCTGATCCGAACACGGGTATCGCTGGCAACAAGCGCAAAACAGATCCCTTTTTACTGCGTTGCCGTGATTCCAGGCCAATGTTAAAATGCCTTTGTGAGGGCAGGTGTCATCACCCTTCCCTTTGTGCCTGCCCCGGGACACCTTTACTGCAGGAGGTCGTTATGTTACGGAAATTGCTCTTGCGCTCCACCCGGACACGGAGCTTATTCTTCCTTATTGTTCTAGCTCTGATTGGGGTCTTGCTGAGTGCCTGTGTGGTTGAGGCCCCAGCGGCGGAAGACGCGGATGCCGGTCCGGAACCTGTTACCGTCGTCTATTGGGGCCATAATTTCACCCCCAGGGTGGAACTGGATGAGAAATACATTGCCGAATTCATGGAGATGCACCCCCATATTACCGTTGAGTATGAGGCGATTCCGACTGACTTTGACCAGAAGCTGCGGACCGCCCTCGCGGCTGGCACAGGACCGGATCTGTTCGCCCAGTGGAACGGTGACATTGGTACTTTCTACGCCCAGGGAGCCATTGCCCCTGTCGCCTTTGAAGCCATTGGATACGATTCGCAACAGGCCTTCATGGACCTTTACGTTGCTCCGGAAAACACGCTGCAGGGTGCCATTTTTGAAGGGAAACTCTACGGGATTCCCAATGAATTGAGCATCTATGGCTGTTATGCCAATAAACGCCTCTTTGAAGAGGCAGGTCTGGATGCCGATGAGGATTTTCCTGCCACTTGGGAAGAGATGGTAGTGGTGGCCGAAAAAATGACCAAGTATGACGAGGAAGGGCGCCTCATCCAGCGTGGCTTTGACCTCAGTTGGAGTGCATCCGTCTGGATGCTCCTGGAGTACGGGGCGATGGTACGCCAGTTGGGTGGCTCTGAACTGAACCTCTTGACCCCCGAGGCCGAAAAAGCCATGCAATATTGGGTTGATTGGGTAGCCAATGGCCTGGGTGGTCCCGCCTATTTCAAAGGCCAGACCGCCGGCTTCATTGCCGAGGAGGTGGCTATCAAATGTGATATGGGTTCCTGGGCTCGCCCTGGTGTAGTGGAGGCCGGCATTGACTACACGGTCAAGCCCGTACCCATCTGGGAGGATGCCGTTAACCAAAATCACTTTGACATCTATGCATATTTCCATATGGTGAACTCGCGATCGGCTCCCGAGGTGCAGGAAGCAGCCTGGATGCTGGCGGAATTCCTGGACTCTCATCCGGAAGAATATTTGGCCCACACCGGACTGCTGCAGGCGCGTAAATCTGTAGTTGAATCCGAGACTTACCGGAACACACCCTTTCTGGATGTCTTTCTGGATCAGATGACCACGAGCATGTACTCACCGCGTATTCCGCGCTTTATTGAAGTGGCGGACTCCCTGGCCCGAACCCGGGATCGCATTATTGTGGAGGGCATGGATTTGAAAGAGTCCATGGCCATTGGCCAAGAAGAGATTGACGCCATCATGGCGGAAATGGAATAGTCCTGCCATATCCCATGAAAGAAGCTGGGGCAGGCAAGTTTCTCCCTGTCCCAGCTTTCCGGTAAAGGACTCAGATCACCCACGGCCCATACCCAAATGGTCCAAGTTGCCTGATTCGCAATGCGCGCGTTGATTCAGCGGGAACTACTGTACCGGCGCCGTGTCTACGGCATTCTTTTCGTGGCCCCAGCCATGATCTTTTTCCTGGTCTTTAGTTTTTATCCCACTCTCAACGGTTTCTATCTCAGTCTTACCGAATATACTTTGCTGAAACCGCCGGAATTCGTGGGCTTCAGCAATTACGCTAAGCTCGCCGTCAACGATCAGTTCCAGAACGGACTCAAGGTAACTCTCTGGTTCCTGTTGGGTACCACTGTACCCAAATGGATTCTCTCCCTGGCGCTGGCCATGCTTTTTCTGTCTCCTTTCCGGGGCAGGGAATTCTTCAAGACGTTGTACTTCACGCCCACGCTGCTTTCCGCGGTGGTTGTTTCCCTGGTCTGGAAACTGCTGCTGGATCCCAATGGAATAGTCAGTATCCTGGCCCAACCCATCACCCAGGATCCGGATACGCTTTGGCTGTCCGACCGCTACCTGACACCCATTTCTCTCATCTTCGTAGATGACTGGGCGGGTGTTCCCTTCTTTATGATTATCTGGATCGCAGGACTGGTCAGCATTCCCCGCGTGTTCTACGAGGCTGCTCTTATTGACGGCACCAATCGCTGGCAGGCCTTTCTGCATGTAACTTTGCCGCTCCTGCGCCCTACCATTCTGTTTGTTATAGTCATTTCGACCATCAACTCGTTTCAGTCCTTCGCCCTGCAATACGTGATGACCCGCGGCGGCCCCAGCGATGTGACCACCACCATTGCCCTACTCGTTTACAACTACGGGTTCAATTATTTCCGCATGGGACAGGCGGCCGCGATGTCAGTCTTCATGTTCTTTGTCATCATAGCCATTACCCTGATCTATATTCGCAGCGTCCGGGCTGAGGAAACGAGTTATACGTGATCCCTGTGATCTATTCAATCCTCAGGCCTAAACCAGACATGAGCTTGCAACCACACGCGGAATTCAGAAGGCACCTGTAGCCATGGCCACATCCGATCGTTATTCGGATATATCCTCTCCGACCTACGCTACCGCCCAGGTTCAGTACCGGGGACTGATCCGCCGGCTGGTCAACAGTCTCACTCTGTACGGGGTCATGGTCCTGGGGTTGTTGTTCTTCTGTGTGCCGCTGTACTACATGTTCACGACCAGCTTCAAGGCAGAAGCTGAGGTCTTTGCCATCCCAATCCACTGGATCCCGCATTCCTTTCAGCCCCAGAACTATGTCGAAGCCTTTCTGGTGGCCCCTTTCCCCCGCTACTTCTGGAACAGTCTCCTGGTGGCTGTGATCGTCGTGGGCAGTACGATCCTGTTCAGCGCCCTGGCCGGCTATGGCTTTGCCAAATTCGATTTTCCTGGCCGCCGGATTGCCTTTCTCTTCATCCTGAGCACCATGATGATTCCCTTCCAGGTGCTCCTGATTCCCTTATACGTGGTGGTGCATAAACTGGGCTGGACCAACTCCTATGCCGGTCTCATTATTCCCGGCGCCCTGAGTGCCTTTGGCGTATTTCTCATGCGACAGGCTTGTCTGACGCTCCCTGATGAACTGATGGATGCCGCCCGGATTGACGGGGCACGGGAATTGGGGATCTTCGTGCGCATCATCTTGCCTTTGCTCAAGCCGGCGATAGCTACCTTGGCCATCCTGACTTTCCTGGGAAGCTGGAACAATTTCCTGTGGCCCCTGATCGTTGTAACCAAGGATGAGCTATTCACCTTGCCTGTCGGTATGACCGTATTCCAGCAACCGTTGCGGGAGCCCTACTGGACCTATATTATGGCGGTCTCTACGGTTGCGACTCTGCCTGTCATAATGGTTTTTCTGTTGTTACAACGCTATTTCATCGAAGGCGTCGTCGTATCCGGGCTGAAAGGCTGATGGAGCAAGATAAGGAGTCACTGCCATGGCTATTCTGAGAGGTGGTTTTGGACGCGCGGATATTACTCCTCAACCCAACACTCAGCTTGTGGGTTATGGAGGCCGCGATGAGGGGAATACGGGAGTCAATGATCCGCTATTGGCCCGGGCGCTGGTGCTGGAAGAATCCGACACGCGGTATGTTCTCTTATCGCTGGAACTCTGTTATGTGAATGATGAAACCGTCAGGGCTATCCGGCAAGTCCTCGCCCAACGCTTTGATCTGCGGGCAGAGCACGTGCACATGGCTACTACCCATACCCATGGGGGGCCGGACGATCGGATTTCCGCTAATTGGGATCGTCCCTTGGCTGAGATTGTGGCAGACGCCGTGGGTGCGGCCATTGAGTCATTGCAACCTATTCGTCTGGGCAGCGGTTCCGGCTTCCTGTATGGTTTTTCCATCAACAGGCGCTGGCTGGACCGTCCCGTGGACCCGGCGGTGGCCGTGATCCGTATAGACGATGCTCAAGGCAAACCCTTGGGGGTCATCACCAATTATGCTTGCCACGCCGTGGTCATGGGCTACGACAATCTGATTATCACAGGAGATTGGCCCGGCTATGCGGCGCGCTATATTGAAGAGGATCTGGGATCAGATACAACCTGTCTCTTCTTTCAGGGCGGAGCGGGCGATATCAATCCCCTGGTTGAGGGCGTGCGGCAACAGTTACAGGGTAAACGTACGGTACGTGCCATTGGTGAGGTCAGCGCCTATTACGGGGTGGACGACGATCCGGATCAATACAATATAGGGGATAGGGGTGGAGGCACATTTGCTGAGTGTGAGGAATTGGGTCGGGCCTTCAGGGACGAAGTCCTACGGGTATCCCGGCGTATCCAGACTACGGAGACGCCGGGAAGGATATGGACGGAAAGCCTGCGTGTCAATGCCCTTAAGGATGCAGATGAGGCCCCACCCACCAAGACCTATACCCCTTACAACATCCCGGATGTACAACCTGAAACTGGGGACAGATTCAAGTCAGTCGAAATCGCCCTCATAGGTATAGGTGATGCTCTTCTTATCACCGAACCGGGCGAAGTGTTCAGTGAAACGGCCATACGATTTCGCACCAAGTCTCAACTCATGGGTTACCGTACCGTGATGCTAGTCAGTTATGCCAATGACTGGCTTCTGTACTTGCCGGAATACGATGCGTTTGATGAAGGCGGTTATGAGCCTGGATGGGCCGTTCACTTGAGCATCTCACGCCATTTTCAGGAACGGGTGTGGGAGTTGATAGAACCGAGCCTCCAGGCAAACGCTCCTTAGCTGGCACACCCTATTGACGGCAAGACTTCTATCATCCCTTCATACTGCACCAAGAACTGCCTGGCACATTACTGGTATCTTGTGAGGTGATCGCTCAACTGCTTCTATAGCGCCAGAACCACAAGTGGTCACTACGTATATGCACCTTCATTGGATCTGATTGGGTCAGTTCACCAATCAGGGCATGGGATTCACCGCTTCAGTTCCAGGAACAGATCCGACGGTTACCCACTCGCTTCACAAATGAGTCAGAATGAGCCAACCCGTGGTTTTACGGAAGTTTCCAGCGTGCTCCGCGGCCGCGCCCCGAAGATGCGGCCAAACCTCAGGCTTTGAGTATAGCCAGCTCTGCCCTTAGTCGGCACTCATTGGCTGGCGGCTCCAACTGAGCATGGACTTTCCTTAACGCCAAGGGTTACACTGATCGGTCCAGCAGATCAAGGACGCCCGTTGCTGTTCTGACAGGTTCCTGATATCTCGTGGGGAAGGTACGAATTGGTCACTTCGGAATCGCACAGTTACGCACCTTCCAGCATCCTTAATCCCGGGACGAGGTAAACCGGCAGAAATGGTAAGCTCCATTATCTTGAGAGTCCCGCGTCCCCATTCCGCAATGATGCCACGCCGATAAAAAGTACGGGCAATCAGGGGATTCCACGGAAGTGATTCATGCGGGTTGAACAGTTGGAGTCAACCCGAAATGCAACATACCTGAAGAGGTTATTTCCAGACGGCCATCGTAGACAGTCACTCCTGCAGACCCCCACGGTGGTTAAGCATGGTACACAGGACGTGTGGCTGCACCTGGACTAACCCTACTGCCCACAGAGACCATGTTGCCGCAATTATGTTTGATGAGTATAAGACTGTCGCTCTTCCCAAGTTGTCACCCCTTCCTTCAGTTAAGCCTCAGTTGCGAGGTGGCATCTGCAGGGGAAGACAGGGGCACGCGGGACGGTGGCATCTGCTATCGGCTGTACAGCGGGATCAGTCAGCGTTGTAGATCCGCTCCAGGAAGGCGAAGAGTTCCGGCGCTTTTTGCCGCAAGGCCTGCCGTCCTCCGCGGCGCGGTATCCCGAATTCCGTCAACTCGCTGGTAGCGTCAAAATACACAGTGGTAAAGATGGCAAAGAACTCATCGATATGCGTCGTGGCGTACGCTCCCGGGAAAAGACCAGACTGCTTGACATCAGCAAAGAGCAACTCGAGTTGTGACTGTTCTGTGGGGGTGAAGCAGAGATTGTCGATGGCGTGCGCATACTCGTGGATTGTCACATCGACAAAGGCATAGGTGTCGCCTGGCAGCTGCAAAAGATTCTCCTCGGAGGTCAAAGATACAGGTTGACCCGGGACTCCACCAAGGCCCCGAAGGCTGAATCCGTCGTACGGCCTTCCCGTGCGATCTTTCTTGCCTTTCAGATAGGCGTACTCCGGCAGCGCGGTTACATACGAGTCCTCAGGGATGATCGCCAAGTCCGCGCCGGCGGCCGCCAGACAGGCAGGAATGCCTCGCCGGATGTTCTTGAGCAAGAGGCCCATCCTGTCCGCAGCCACGTGCAGCGCTCTGGGGTCTACCTGGCTCGGTGCCTTGATCCAGATGCCGTCAGCATCCAGGTACTGGGTGTAGTAAGAGGGTCGCTCGACAATGCGGAAGCTGTCCAGAATTGCACGCCGCACCGGGCCGAACGCCAGCTCTGCGCACGACCAGTGCTGCACCCGGAAGCCCTGTGCGGGACCGGGAGCAGCACCTCCCACGCTCAACATCTCCTCCACGTCGAGGATGCAATACTGTGCACTCTCCCGCACGCGGTATTTCAGGGAGTAGAACTCCTGATCTCTCACCCTTCGCTTTTCGAAGGATGTGATCTGGAACAGTGGTGAGGACGGCCATCGAACCCGCCATTCCTGCTGCACACTGTCCCTGACCGCATAGGCGAAGTGGTCAAGCGTGGTACCGGCTGGCTGATTGATGGACCGAACGTGCAACTCGCCCCAAACCCTCCTCCCGTTCCCTTCAGACAGCCAATACGTTGCATTTTGCCTTCTCCATCCCGCCGGGATATTGATGGTATAGCTGTACTCGTGGTGCCGGATCACGATCCCGGAACTGGTTTGCCTTGCAGAGTCCGGTTTGGGTGTCGGCGGTGTGGCTGGCGTCGGCTCGGGGGTTGATGTCGGCGAGGGAATGGGAGTGGGGGTCGGTCGGCTGTGAGTGATGCCGTCCGCGTGCACCCAGCCTGTTTCCCCGTCCGCCAAGTGGACGAAGACCCACCCTTGGTCACGACGCAACTCACACACCGGCTGCCCCGCTGACACATAGCGTCCCGTGTGGGCATGCTGGGTGCCCGGGCCACGCCGGACACGGTAGCCCACCGCACTTGCCCCCCAGGCGTCCCGGCACCGCAGCGATGTGGGTGTCGGTGTGGGCGTATGCGCGGGGCGGGGCGTCGCCGACGGTGTGGGGGCGGACAGATCAGTTGACGCCAGGTACGCCTGCCATAACCCGACATGGCGGGAGGAAATCAAGCCCGCTTCCCCGGTCTCTGTCGTCACCTTCAGGATCACCAGGCCGCCCGCAGCCTTCAGGGATGTCTGTACACAGACCTGCAAACCCGGGGACAGTGCCCGGCCCGTATACGGATAGTTGAACATGGCCGGGTCCGGGCCCTGGAGCACATACTGCAGCTCGCCCTCACACTCCATCCGCGGTGCTGGCGGCCGTGTGGAAGCCACCGGTAGGCACAGGGACGTACCCGGTACAGGCTCGGTAGCTGGGTCCTGATGGTTGACAGCTGCCAAGGTGGCAGCGGACATTTCATGGGCATCTGCCACGGACGCCCAGGTATCCCCCGTCCGGACCGTGTACTGCGCCAGGCATGCGACTGGCGGCCCTGTTTGGGTGGCGGTCGTGCGCGGCACTCGAAGTACCTCACCCACATACACGATCCCAGCGGCGACCGCGTCCGGATTGAGGGCGAGCAGATCCGGGACGGTCAGACCGTAGGCGGCGGCGATGGCTTCCAGCGTGTCGCCGTCCTTGACGAGGTAGGCTTCGGTGTCGTCTGCAGCGCGTACGACCGCCCCAGCAAGGCCCAGGCCCAACACGCAGGCTAACGCGGCCAGGCACCACCAGCGGAGATACGGGGGCAGGGAATAGCAACTCATGGTCTTATACCATTTGGGTATAATAGGGTCTTAGTCAGTGACAGCCCTACGGAGTGCCCCGAGATGCCAGATATCCCTGCCCTCCCCTGGGAGCCGCAAGACACTGTCAGCGCCCTGAA
>DAOUJU010000034.1:0-28133 GCA_034422235.1 Anaerolineales bacterium
TGGATAAGAGAGTGCGGGCCATGTAGAATACACCTCCCGGTATCAGGGTTGAATGAGAGACCAAACATCCCTTATTTTACCCCGGATACCGGGAATTTGTAAACAGGCTCTAAGGTGCTGGATCAGATTCCAACAGAAATGCATGAAAAATTCCTAGAAGCACTTCCGCTAAATTATAACGACACTACTCTTCGAACTATAGAGCAAATTGATGTCCTCTGGCTCAGAGGACGGTCTATGGCACGCGCATTTGAAGTAGAACATACAACTTCGATTTATTCAGGCTTATTGCGAATGGCAGACTTACTAGCATTGCAACCTAACATGGATATCCGTCTTCACATCGTGGCACCACAAGAAAGGCGCGACAAAGTCCTTAGAGAGATCAGAAGGCCTGTATTTTCTTTACTTGAAAGAGGCCCTCTTTATGAGCAATGCTCGTTTCTCTCATACGAATCCATCAGTACTTTGATTGAGACGCCCCATCTCGCTTACATGAGTGACTCAATTATTAGAGAATATGAAGAGAATGCGGAACATTGAAAAAGCAGATGGAAGCAGGATGCTTGTACTGTAGCTTTTGGTTGCCTGACGCAATCTTGTATATGCTCAGATTGGTGTTATATGCCAATGGCTGTCTTAAGAATTTTTCCAAGATCATAAAGCTCTGAAAACCTTGGCCTTGGCAGTCCGATCTGATTGCAAAACTGAGACTGTCTGACTCTACTAGAGAGATTCTGAGGATTCGGTAGTGGGTAGTTGAATACTCTCTGAAATCGTAGTTTGAAGAGATACTGTGTGGCATCATCACAGCGGTCATCAGGAAAATGGCTAACAGAGACAGTTTAGAATTTGGAGGTTACTGGGCCTTTGTTGATGGGTCCCACCGCGACGGAGAGATAACGTACGGGGTTGCTCTGGTCAGGGATGGTGTTGAGATTGCCGCACTCCAAGGCCAAGTAGCCCAGGAAGAGGCTATATTTGGCCAAGACCTACCCAAAATCCTAGGTTCTGGATCTCGGCAGATACCTGGCGAAATAACTGCTGTCTACAAAGCCATAGAGTGGTGTTGCCAACAGGGAGTGGACCGCATTACGATTGCCCATGATCTTAAGGGGTTACCGGAGTGGGCCAGTGGTAGATGGAAAGCGAACACACCAGTTACCCAGAGATTGCGGCAGGATGCCCCCAACTGGCCCGTAAAGGTAACTTGGGTCAAAGTCAAGGGGCATTCAGGCCACACCTTCAATGATCGGGCAGATGCTTTGGCCCGGGAAGCTTTAACGGCCCCACCGCCAGAAGACCCTATTCGGAAAGAGGACCTTGAGCGCATCGAGGTGCAGAAGGGTCATGCCTTTTGCCTGTACCTGCATCAGGCTCGTATCCAGGCCGAATGCCTGGGACTGATAAACCACCAGTTCGCCCGGGTCGTGATTGGCCCCCGGGAGGGCTTCGTAGACATATACCAGTCTCGCAAGCGTTCGTGGGACAATCCTTACATCCATGGTTTCAAGAAGCCTCAGACCCGGAAGCAAATTATCCAGGCATGGAAAGCCTTTGTGGCTTCGCCCTGAAGTCCACTCGGCTATGGCACCGACCATCGAATTTCTGGTTCCGATGAAAGTCAATTCCCTGGAGCTACATCTGGATGAAGCCTGACGTACCTCGCCGTCCTCTTCTCCCAGACTTTCTTTTATAATCTTCTGTACACCCTCTGACTCCTATTCTGGATTCCGTCATGACGTCCATCCGCATTGATCAGACTATTCCCCGCCCTACCCAGCCGAGACCCATTGTGAGTCTGGGGGCGGGGGGGATCGTCCATGATGCCCACTATCCGGCCTACCGACTTGCCGGCTACCCGGTGGCGGGCCTCTTCGATCCAGACAAGGCGCGGGCGCAGTTTATGGCGGAACAGTTTCAGGTACCGGTTGTGTACGATTCCCTGGCAGACGCCGTGCACAACGCTCCCGCCGGTGCCGTTTTTGATGTAGCGGTTCCTGCCAAGCATATTCCCGCGGTGATCCAGGATCTGCCTGACGGGGCTCCGGTTCTCATCCAAAAACCCTTGGGGGATGATTTTGCGCAAGCGCGCGTGATTCGCCAGATCTGCGAGGCAAAATCGCTGGTAGCGGCGGTCAACTTTCAGTTGCGTTGGGCCCCTTTTGTCCTGGCTGCGAAAAACCTGATGGCGCAGGGTGTGATCGGCGATATTCTGGATATGGAAGTCCGTGTCAATGTGTATACGCCCTGGCATATGTGGCCTTTCCTGGAGGAAGTGCCCTTTGCCGAATTCCTCTACCACAGCATTCATTTCTTTGATCTGATCCGCTCTCTGCTGGGGGAACCGCACGGTGTCCGGGCCCTGACGCATTCCCATCCGGATGTGCCCCGCATGGATAGTTCCCGGTCCATCGTGAGTCTGGAATATACCCCTTGGCTCCGTGTCAATGTGGAGACCAATCACTTTCATCGGTATGGCATGCGCCATCAGGAATCCTTCATCAAATGGGAAGGGAGCAAGGGCGCTATCAAGTCAACTATGGGCATTCTCATGAACTATCCGGAAGGGGTTCCCGACACCTTTGAATATTGCGTTGTGGAACCTGAAGATCCGAACCCCAATCCCACCTGGCACAATGTGGAACTGGAGGGTGGCTGGTTCCCGGAAGCTTTTATCGGCAGTATGGGCAGCCTGATGCGTTATGTTGAGGGTGAAAGCGATGTGCTGCCTACCGCCGTAGCTGACGCCTTCAAGACCATGGCGGTCGCTGATGCCGCTTGCCGCTCCAGCACAGATGGCGCCAAAAGCATCTATCCGGCCTGAGGCAAACCAATCTTATGAATCGCAATACATTTCGCATCGCCGTTCGCCAGTTTGATCCCTTTGCGGAGGCCATGGAACGGGAGTGGGCACGCTTCCGTGCCCAGGAAGGTCTGAATCTGGAACTGGAGGCGGTTTCCCTGGATCTGCATCCTCTGTATGATTCCCTGTATACGCAGGACGGGTTGAAGGATGGTACGTGGGATGTGGCCTTCTGTCCCACAGACTGGCTGGCCCAGTTTCACGCCGCCAATCTGTTGACGGATCTGGCTCCGTTCCTCGCCACAGATCCCCCGGATGATTTCCCGGATGGCTGGACGCCCTCTCTCCTGCAAATGCAGGAGTTCGGAGACCAGGTGCTGGGACTGCCCTATCATGACGGCCCGGAGTGCCTAATCTACCGCAGGGACCTGCTGGAGGATACCGAGCATCAGGCCGCTTTTGCCGCCCAGCATGGCCGTCCCTTGACTGTACCTCAGACTTGGGATGAATTCGTGGATGTGGCCCGGTTCTTCCACCGTCCGCAGGAATCCCTGTACGGGACCGTGCTGGCTGCCTTTCCCGATGCCCACAACACCATCTATGATTTCCACCTCCAACTGTGGACGCGCAATGGCTCGGCCCTGACTCCTGACAATAAGGTACAGCTGAATACCCCGGAGGCGGTCGCCGCACTGACTTTCTACCGGGAGCTAATCCAGGACGATACCTTGATCCATCCCCAGTCCCGGGATCTGGATTCGGTAGGATCCGGTCTGGCCTTTGCGCAGGGTGAAATTGCCCTGATGGTGAACTGGTTTGGATTTGCCGGCATGTGTGAAACCATCCCTGAGTCCCAAGTCAAGGGACAAGTGGCCATTACGGGACTGCCTTCGTTAACAGGAAAGGAGAGTACGTCCCTCAACGTCTACTGGGTTCTGGGCATTGCCCAGGGAAGTTCACATCAGGAGATTGCCTACCGTTTCCTGCGCCACTGTGCCTCTGCTGAGGCTGACAAGGCCTTGACCTTGGGGGGTGGGATCGGATGCCGTCGTTCCACCTGGGTGGATGCCGCAGTTAACCAGCAGATTCCCTTCTACCAGGATATGGAAAAACTGCATGACGTAGCGCGGGAGTTGCCACGTCTGCCCAATTGGCCGCAGGTTACGGCCATCCTGGATAAGATGGTGCTGGCCGTGATAAACACCGATACCCCTGTCCCGGACTTGGTGCGCCAGGCCCAGGCAAAGGTTGAGAACCTTGCCTGAAAAAGGAGAATGCCGGAAGAGAGGGACGGTCAAGTTTATGCGCCACTAGTCCGACCATTCTGGCCGACTAACGACGTTCACCACGGCAGTGGAATAATCGCTTTGAGAGTTGGCTTTACTCTGGCGTCTTCCCGCCTTTGTCGCTAACTGTATCTGGTTCTTTTTATAAAGACCGTGGCAAAGAAGTGCAGGAAACCTTGGGTTCGCCTGCACGATGGAACCGAAATCCCGCAAATTCCGGGTGCCTAAGACCAAGCTTCAGCCAAGTGTAGCATGGGAATGAACCGGGCATCCCATGATCGGTTGCGAGTCGGGTTCTTCAGCTGGTGCAGAAGGCAATACTAAAGGTCGGCGTTCGCCGGTTAGGGCAATGCGGAAATTCCGATCTGGTCCGTGGAGCGGATCCATAGCCATGCTCAAGGTTTGGCCAGGTGGTTGCAATTCAAGCTCAAAATGGTGGAAGAGAACTGCCGTCAGGATCAGGTAAAGCAGATCGGCCGTAGATGCACCCAGACAGGTATGGGGTCCCAAGCCGTAGGGTACATAGGCATCGGTCTGGGTATGTTCTCTGCGAGTCGGAGAATACCGATAAATATCAAAGCAACGGGGCTCAGGAAAGAATTCCGGCAGGTAATGGGTAACCGTGTGCGCTACCAGGCATTGGGAACCAACCGGAATGTGATAGCCCATGAACTCGAAGTCCTTGACCACGATGCGGGACTGGCCGGGGACAGGGTTATACATGCGCAAGGCTTCCATGGCCGCCCATCGCGTTTTGGTCATGCGCGCCAGACTTTGTCGGGTGGGAATACCGGTGGCGAAAGCCTGATCGGCTTCGGCAATAATGTCCTGCTTCAGTATCGGATCAGCCAGGACATGGAACAACATGGCCGAAGTGACGTTGGCCGCCGTGTCCAGGCCAGCCAGGAAAGGTCCGATAAGCGATACGATGGCATCGTTTTCGGTCATCAGGTCTGGATGCTTCTGGTGAAAGGCACGCACTACATCAACAAAATCCGGATCCTGTTCCAGATTTAGCTGCTCCTTGCGATTCTGCCAGATACTCAGAATCATATCCAGCGAAGCCGTCTTGGCTTTAATGGAACGGGGCAGGTACCTCATGAACCGCGGTTTCATCTTGAAGACATACAGTTGCACGAGATCCCGGAAAAACAAAACCAGATCATCCATCGTTTCCTCAGGCGCCTGATTGGTGGCCATGTACCCCAAGAGGGATGACACCAGACGCTTGACTTGAGGCACAGCCGAGAAGGATTGACTACGGGGCCAGTGGCCCATCAGGCGGAACTGGCTTTCGATAAGGCGGGGCATCTGCCGATACAGGGTGGAACCGACATAACCGGGTTTTAAGCCATTGCGCACGGTCTTGTGTGCCGCTCCATCCAGCCCAATCATGGAGGGGTTGTCCGCCCCCATAGCCTTTTCCAGTTCCGACCAGGCATCCTTGGAGGAGAAGTAGTGATGTCCCTCCTCCTTCATGAAGGTGTTGGCCTCCGGTCCGGCGAGAATTATCATCTGATGATGTAGCACATTTACCCGGAAGACAGGTCCGTGGCGCAGGTACTGCGTAACTACAAATTCGTTCAGATTGGTGATCATGTCCCGGACATTGCCTATCAGAGGCAGACTCCGGACGACCGGTATGATGTGGACAGAATGGTTCTGGGGCATCTAAAGCTTTCAACTTGGTTGAAGAAGACAACGGTTAGGAGGGCAGGTCGTGGTTCGTTGTCGATGAAACCACGACAGACATATGCAGTATACAATGAGACAACTGACGCGAGTGTGACTTGAAACCTGAAATCCCACGAATTCCCGGATCGCGCATCCTGCAACCGCTATGTCTTCTCCTCTCCTCCACATCGGCGTGTTGTCAGATACCCATTTTTGGCTAGGTACACCCCAACCCGCCGAAGGCCAGCTACAACTCTACAGTGAACAGATTTGTGAAGCGCTGCTGCGGGATCTGACAAGCAGTTCCCTCAATCTGGTGGTCCATCTGGGAGACGTAACGTGTGGTGGCAGCCATTACGGTATGAGCCCAGAGGATTTCGATCAGACCCTGGACTGGTTTCTGGCACGGATCCGCACCTTGCCCTGTCCGGTTCATATCCTGTCGGGAAACCACGATCTGAAGCTGGGAGAAACCTATGAGCCCACGGAGACCCGTTTGGGACTGCAGCCCGGACGGGGGCTAGGTATGACTTTCCCTGCCCACAACCTGCACATCGAGTTGCTCAATGCGCAGGGCCACACGGAACAGGACATTGCCCAGGCTGCCGAAGGAGCACCTGTGGCAGGCCAAGTCTCCCCTGCGGAACTGGTACGGTTGGATCAGGCACTGCATGACGCCAAGGACATGAATGTCATCGTGGGCACGCACCAGTTGCTGCAACCCAGTGTGGACTACGGTGCCGACTGGAAGGACAGTCTGGTCCAGAACCGCCAGGAGGTGCGGACAATCCTGGCCAGGCATGGAAACATACGGGCCGTATTCCAGGGACATGCCCACAAGTACGAGGTGCAAACGGTACCTCTGGGTTCTCAGGCATGTTCCTTTGTAATTGCTCCCCCTCTGTGCAAATGGCCACCTGCCTGGCTCCTCCTGACTATCGGGAAGACAGGCTTGGATATCCAGGCAAGATATCTGGATTTGGGCAATGTATCTGGGACAATGCCTGGCAGGCAGGATGTGACTGTGCCCGATCCCGTACATGTGCCTTTCTAAACTCTTCTGGCCCAGATGATCCGCAACAGTCATTCTCCCATCCGACGCGTGGCGCTGGTAGGGCCTGTACACCCCTGGCGTGGAGGAATTGCCCAGTACACCATGCTGCTGGATCGTGCTCTGGTATCAATGGAGCTTGAGGTGCAGCTGATCTCCTTTGCACACCTTTATCCCCGCTTTCTGTATCCCGGTGATACGCCTCTGGCGGCGGGGCCCAATTCTCTGGGTGCTTCTTCACCGAACTTCGCGCTGGATAGTACCAATCCATTGACCTGGTTTGCCGTCATGCTGCGTCTGCGCCGCTGGCGTCCTGATGTTCTCATTCTGCAATGGTGGACTCCTGTCTTGGCGCCCTTGCTGAAAGGACTCTGTTGGCTTAATGCCTGCTTCCTACATTGTCCCGTCCATATCATCTGCCACAATGTGCGAGCCCACGAAACAACCTGGTACGACCGGATTGTGACCCAACAGGTACTGCAGGAAGGACACCGCTTTCTGGTACAGAATCAGGGAGAAAAGGAGACTTTGCAGGACATTCTGCGTTCCCGTTTACCGGAACAGGCGCTGGTGATCCAGGATCATCCACCCTATCACTATCCACATGCAACCAAGTTGTCCCGCACCGCAGCGCGTCAGGCCCTGGGATTGCCTCTTGAAGGAGAGATGATCCTGTTCTGTGGCATTGTGCGCCCTTACAAGGGACTGGAAGACCTGATTGCCGTATTGCCGGCGCTCCAAACCCCGTACCCTGCGGCTTTTCTGGTCGTGGTAGGAGAATTCTGGATCCCTCGCGATCCCATCAACCGACAGATTGCCCAACTGGGACTGGAGAATGTCGTGTTGATTCGGGATCGTTATGTCCCGGACAGTGAACTGGCCCAATATCTGCAGGCGGCCTCAGTTCTGTGTGCTCCGTATCGGCACAATACCGGTAGTGGTGTTCTGGCCGCTGCTTACACTTTTCCTCTGGCCCTGGTGCGCACGGGATACCCAGAACAGGCTCGGCCCGACGAGGGTCTGTTTGTGGCAAAAGCGGGGGACACAACTGATCTGACGACCCAACTCCTGCAGGCACTGGCGTCAGGGGCTAACCACCAGCGGGACTTGAAGCAGGATCAGCGCTGGCAGGATTTGGCCAGGATGTTGCTGGGAGACGGAATTGGTGATGCGGATCAGGGCCCGAACGCCAGTCCCTCATAGATCAGTAGGGAACGTTGCGCCGCGGGGGTGGACTCATTCCGGGATGCCAAGTCGTCGCGTACCTGCAGCACGAAGCATTTGATGGGCTGATCCGCCCGCATAATCATGGAACCGTTAAAGACATCCGGCAACAGATCCTCGTTCGCCAGCCGCAAGACGAAATGCTGGCGAGAGGGTACATATTTGACCCGGGCAAACTCGTTCACGTACTCGAATATGATCTCAGTGGGCTGGCTACTGGTGTTCTGACAGACCACCACGGAGGAGAAACCCTGCATATGTTTGAGTACCAGAGGGGCACTGATTTTGCGGCCTGCAGTTGTGGTGGCCGCCAGGGCTGCGACACTACCTCCCGTATGGGAAACCTGGATCAAGACAGACAGAGGATAGGGACTGGACAGCACGACCGGTGTCAGGTAGTTGGCATTGGGCATGAAATCCGGCAAGGGCAAGGTGGTCACTACCCCGGGTTGTATTTCCGTGGTCCAGTTCTGAAACTGTGGATACTCCAAAGTAACGGTAGTCGGTTCGGCGGCATGACTGAGGACCAGGATATCGGTAGACATATCCTGGAAGTTCACTAGCTGGGCCGGAATGTAGAAACGGGTAGCCCGACGATGAGAGGGTACATAGGTATAACGGGGGGACAGTTCGGTCGTACCTTCTTCATCCTGAAAGACCAGCAAGGCAACGGGCTGGTCTGCCTGTACCTGGACTCGCAACTCCGATTCCGCTGCCAGTTCGGAGATTTGGGCCAGATCTATTTCCTGGGCGGAGAGAGGAATCAGGGGTGGCAGTTCCAAGGTATGAACCAGATTACGGCTATCTGCTGACAGGAACTGCAAGGTTACCGGAACAGGGTCCACGGTCCCGTTCTGAATCACGATGCGAGTAGCCAAATCGGGAGTGCCAAAACCTGTGAAGGCCTGCAGAATATGCCACTCCTCGGACACTTGTCCGTCGTCCATGCCGGCATAACCCGTGTAAATCTGATCGGATGAATTTCCATAGAAGAGCACCGAGGTCACACGCCGGTTACAATCCACCGTTCCGGCCAGCGAATCGTCAGGGATCACGGATTGCGTACCCAACTTCACACTCAGGGTCTGTCGTGGCGCAATCTCCACTTCCTGCACAGGTTGCACGACGATTCCTTGGTCATCGGTGAAAATCAGCGTGCAGGTGGCCGTACGCCGCAAGTCAAGATTGTGAAGGCGCAGGGTTGTTTCCAGATCGATCGTCGCATTCGGTGTTTGCGCCCAGGCGTGCGTAGCCAGCAACAGGGAGGGTACGGCCAGCAGGAAGGCTAGGGACAGAATCAGAAAACGTCGGGGAAACATGGGATCCTTTCGCCAAGTTTGGTGGGGTGCTCCTAGTTACAGGATACTCACCCCAATATCATAATCGCAGTTGGGTCTAAGGAGAATGCCTTGTAGCTTCTGCAACCTGCCGATCCGGCCTTGCGTATATACAGGTACAATATAAACCAGCACATGGCGATGAGGAACGTCTTATCGCTACAGGGCTAGAGGCAGAGGTTGCATACCACCATGGACGATCAGAAAGATCTTAATGCACATGAAGATTCCGAAGCTATGACAGAGGAATCCGCAAGCCCGCCAGTGGACACCGCCACCACGGAGGATCCGGCTTTGCGGGCCGAAGCGACTGAGGATACGCGGGAGGAGACAGAAACTCCGCCGCCAACCCGCAGGGGGTGGATGCGTCATCCGACCAAACGTGTGTTTGGAGGCGTATGTGGGGGACTGGCCGATTTCCTGGGCACATCGGATGGTTTGGTCCGTCTGTTTTTCCTCGCCTTGGTCTTCGTATCCGGGGGTGTGGCTTTGCCCCTGTACCTGCTCTTTTGGCTTTTCTTGCCTCAGGGTACCCGGGAAGAAGGCAAGACCGGGGATGCGACCATTGAGTTGCAAGCCAAACATGGACGGTGGTTCGCCTATGGCTTGATCGGTCTGGGGGCTGCCATCCTCCTGGCGAATATTGGGTTCTTCGAATTCATGGCCTCGCTCGCCCACATCATTGTGGCACCAGGCATCCTGATTCTGATCGGGTTCCTGATCCTGCGCAAGTTCCATCGCAAGTCACTCACGCAGGATATCCAGCAGGCAAAAGAAGGTGCGCGCAAGGTGAGCGAAGCGACTTCCGACTGGACCTCGAAAGTAAGCAAGGCTCCTTTGGGCTTATACCGTAGCCCTGATGACAAGGTGGTGGCCGGTGTTTGTGGTGGACTGGGCAAGGCCCTGTCCGTGGACCCCCTCCTCATCCGCCTGGCCTTTGTTATTCTGGGTTTCGTAACGGCTATAGTCGGTATGATCATCCTTTACACCATCCTTGCTTTCCTGATGCCGTTGGAAAACAAGCAGAATGGCGATAACGTGGATGACGTATCCGGATCTGCAGCCATAGAACCGGCCAGTTAACGGTAGAGATTGGAAACCGCTGTCATGAAGTGGGTGGGCTTGGCTTTCAGTGTAGTCATCGGAGTGGCCTGTGGCTGGCTGATTGGCCATGTCCTGGGACCGGATTCCCAGACCCGCTTTGATGAGTCCTACCAGTCCCGGTTGGACCGGGCCCAGGCCGAGGGGCGCCAGGCGGCCAAGGATCGCCAGGCGGAATTGTGGCAGGAATTCGATCACAAGCGCCACCCAAGATCTGCCGCTTCCTGATTGCTGAGTTGTCCAACCTTAACGCGAAAACCCGGGTCCCGACCCGGGTTTTGTGTATGCTTGTCCCCACATGGATACCGCCCTGTTTGATTTTCCTCTGCCTGCCGAGCGCATTGCCCAACACCCGGTGGAACCCCGTGATGCCAGCCGCCTGTTGGTGCTGGATCGCCGTACGGGTTCTGTCCAGCATGCGCATTTCCGGGACTTGCCTGAATTCCTCGGTGCCCAGGATTTGATCGTGCACAACGATACGCGTGTATGGCCGGTTCAGATCAAGGGCCGCAAGCCGACAGGCGGACGCGTGGAACTGTTGCTCCTGCACCCTCTGGGTGTCGGTTATCAGGCTTGGGCCTGTCTCATCCGTGGAGCCGTATCCGCCGATTTGGAACTCATGCTGGAGGGAAAGAATGGTGAGGAGCAACGGGTCCGCATCACAGAAGTCCAGGAAGATGGCACCCGCGTAATAACAGCAGATGTTCCCTTGGACCCTCCTGCCCTCAGACATTTCGGTCAGATTCCCTTGCCCCCCTATATCAAGGACTATCAGGGGGATCGGGAACGCTATCAGACAGTGTACGCCCAGGTGCCGGGTAGCGCGGCCGCGCCTACCGCGGGTCTTCACTTCACACCACAGCTGCTGAATCAGCTCCGGAACACGACGGCGGGAGTGGTGGCAGTGACCCTGCATGTGGGGCTTGATACGTTTGCTCCCGTGCGTTCCCATCAGCTGGAAGAGCACAGTATGAAAGGAGAACAGGCGGCCATTTCCCAAGCTACCGCCGATGCGGTAAACCACGTAAGGTGCCAAGGTGGACGGATTGTGAGTGTGGGTACCACCACAACACGTACCCTGGAGTGGGCCGTGCGCCAGACTCCAGCAGATCCTGGCTTCACACCTCTGCCGGCGTTGGCAGGGCAAGCCGATCTATATATTTGGCCTGGTTACCAGTTCCGGATCACCAATGCCATCCTGACGAATCTGCATCTTCCCCGCTCAACGCCCTTGTTCATGATCAGTGCCTTCATCGGTGAAGTGCATGATGACGTGGATGAGGGACGCCGCATCCTGTTGCAGGTATATCAGGAAGTGGTAGAGGAAGGGTACCGGTTCTATAGTTTCGGCGATGCCATGCTGATCGTGTAGCGGGGTAGGCTCCCTACCCACTAGCCATACACTTTGGGTGTGGCTGAAGAAAAGTGAAGCAATGGTATAAGTGCGGATTTGACGTAAAACTCGTCTTGTACAATCGGGACGATATCCCCTTTTCTCAGGAGAAGTCCATGCGCACCCAGGTGTTTTTCTTGTGGCTACTGATCTGGTCATTGGCTGGCTATTTCGGGATCGGTTGTGCCGCCTCGGCAGATTCAGCCATGATGGCAGCAGCAGCAGATGGCCCTGGGCCTGAAGCTGGGGGGCGGGACAACCCCAACAACAAATATCTGCCGCTAATGTACTTCGAGGACTACGGTGTCAATCCGTTTGTGGATGCGGATGAAGATGCTTTGTCCACCTTTGCCCTGGATGGCGATACGGCGTCCTTCGCCATCGCTCGTCGCTATCTGCGCGATGGCGAACTACCACCGCCAGAATCCGTTCGCCTTGAGGAATTTGTCAATGCCTTTGCCGGCGGCTACACTCCTTCCCCGGAAGGTCTGTCACTGCATCTAGACGCGTCCCCTGCCCCTTTTGCGCCTGAAGATTATGTGCTGCTGCGCGTTGGTGTCGCAGCCCCAGCCTTTCCCGAGGAACGTGAACCAGTCTCGCTGATCTTTATCGTAGATATTAGTGGTTCCATGGAGCACGATAATCGTTTGGGTGCAGCCAAGCGTATCATGCTGGGGCTTCTGGATCAGGCGGCACCGGCGGACCGTGCTGCTCTGGTAGTTTATGGTTCGGAAGCCACGGTACGTGTTCCCCTTACCCCAACTGAGGATGCCTCCTCCCTCCGTGAGGCGATCAAGCAACTGTTTCCTTCTGGATCTACCTATGCTGAGGCAGGTCTGCGCGCCGCCTATGATCTGGCGGCCGCAGACATGATGCTAGGCCTCAACGTACGCCTGGTTCTGTTCTCGGATGGAGTGGCCAATGTTGGCGAGACGGGCCCCGACGAAATCCTAGCCGTGGTTGACCAGGCAGCGCAGCAACGCGCTACCCTGACATCGGTGGGAGTGGGTATCTCTGGCAACTACAACGATGTATTGATGGAACGGCTGGCCAACCGAGGTAATGGTACCTATCATTATATTGAGGACCGGGAAGCCGAGGAAGCTTTCCTGGCTGGCCCGGCGCAGGCGGTCTTCCATGAGACGGCACGTGATGCCCGCATTCAGGTCGAGTTCGACCCGCTGACGGTGCGCAAGTATCGGTTGCTTGGCTATGAAAACCGGACCAAGCCGGACGAGTCCTTTGAAGACGACACCGAGGATTTTGGGGAGATCGGGTTTCGATCTGACGTAACGGCGCTCTATGAAGTGCGGCCCATGGGGGAGGAGCCCCAAGGCCCGTTGGCTACGGCCCGACTGCGCTACCGTGATCTGCAACTGGGTGAAGTGGTGGAGCGGGAAGCTACCCTGACTTGGGACCAGGTACAGCCGGCAGACCCGTACTTCCAGCGTCAGGCAACGGTAGCAGAATGGGCGGAATTGCTCGGCAAGTCATTTTACGCTCAGTGTGGCACCATTGACGCTGTACTGGAGCATTTGCCTCCGGCCTGGGATGAAGGCGGAACAGAGTTGGAAAACCTGATACGTGCATCCCAATCTGCCTTCAAACCGTTCTGTGCTTCATAACAGCAAACAGGCCAGCGGTTGCATACGGTCATACTACTTACAGGCAGCCAAAATTAGGCCATGTGGCAAAAGCTCCTCAAGACAGTACAGACTTCCATACAGGTAACACAGGAGTTCTACCGATTTTCCCGTTGCTACCTCTCTTACCCAAGACAACCGGGCAATTTTCGTGACCTGCCAGAAAGTGCGAAAGCCATTGATAAAAAGGTCGATTTTCTTATATAATCCCCATGTATGAAGATGGAATGGCAATACACGGGGGGATGAACTGGATTCGACGGGGCAATGTCATCTGCGAACTGCAAGTCGTGGAGCGTGACCACGTACCAATACGCAAAACCATTAAGTGCCAACAAATCAGGCATGAGCTTTAACTTCGGCTTCACCACCGCTCCCGCCCTTGGCGTTGCGGCGTAAGGTCGAAAAAAGCCTTTGGTTCATTATTAAATGAGCCACGGTGCACGGAAATGCCACTCGCAGGTTTTCGTGACACCGTCATACACTGGGGGTTGCTGTAGCCGGACGTCGATAAGGCTGCCTAAGACTATCGACTCGTCGGCCAAGTCCCCGTCGCTGGGGAAACGAGGTCCGACTAAATTGCCATACAGCGACTAAACTTGTAGACGTTTTCAGGTAGTTGTTTCGGACGCGGGTTCGATTCCCGCCATCTCCACCATTCTTCAGGACCCGGGTCTCGTCGGGGTAGCCCTCCGGTAAGACCCGGATCACCCAATACCTTTCCTCTCAAAGGATTTGGGCGTTTTCTATTTCCGATTTCTTGTCCGCGGGTGTTGCTCGACCTCATAAAGGTGATCACCAAATGTGTCCAGGACAAGGTCACAGCGGTCCAGCGGCGAGAAAAGTGTTGCGGTAGCTCGGGTATCTTGGGCTACGACGTCGACCACGAGCGCAAGAAGCTGCTGTAAATGCGGAGGATGCACCACTGTTCAAACTCATCTAATTGGGTGAGGTAGTCTGCAAAGGGTGAGAGCTATTCCAGAGAGCAAGAGGCCATCGTTCCCAAGGGGTTGTGGGAGAGGATGCAGGCTATTCTCGTGGAGAACACTGGCCAAGCAGACGACAGCCAACAAACAGACTTTCATGGCTTCCCTCTTATCAGGATGTCCCCTTATGATGTCGCACGTTGAGGGCTTTCCACTTTAGTAGCGGCTGGGCCTGAATGCGTTGCTGTAGGGCGGGGTCAGACGTCAAGATCGACGCGTCGATTTCCCTTGCTCCAAAAGCAGATCCAGGAATGCGCGCTCCGCGTCGGTGAAAGGTAACACCGCTGCCAGTCCTTGTCGGCACTCGTTAATAAGAGTCTCTCCATAGGCCGCTGCCTCAACGGGTCCTTGTATCGCATTGGCGTGCAGCATCGGCACAAGCTGGTTGACCAACTCCATGTTGTCAAAAGCTGCATCCGTGATCACCACCTTGCGCCAGTCCTTACGGTCCATCGCACCGTAGACGACGAAAGCGATGCGGAGCCGCTCGAGGTCGAGGCCGTCCATTGAGAAAATCAGGTAGCTGTCGAACAGGTCCCTGGCTTTGCAGCGTGACAACAGCGCCGAGAGTTTCCCGGCCGCCAGTTCATGGAGGTCTACTACGGGAATGTCGGTGACGCGCCAGCTTCCCAGCGGGTGAGAATCCATGATGGTGACAGGCCACAAGGGCACCCGGTACATGAAGTTGAAATCCGCGTCGAGTTTGCCGCTGTGCCCAGATGCACTCGTGTAACGCAGCGACCACTTCCCATCGGCGTGTTCTTCAGGCATTCGTCGCACTGCAAAGTTCTCCCGACGAAACACGGTCTGGAGCGCTGCCTCGATCTTGGGACGCTCTTCCAGCATGGCGTCCCGACTGGGCAGCACCCACGTAGTTCAGATCGATGTCGACGGACAATCTCCAGACGTCGAAAACGAACAGATTCAGGGCTGTTCCGCCCTTGAGCGCCCACTTCCTTTCAAGAAAGGGATGATCACGTAGGGCTTCGAGCAAGGCCAGTAGCCGCACTGCCTTTTCCAGCAAGTCGGTCCTGAATCCAGTTCCCTCGGCTTCGATGGCCAGTTTCTCCGGAGAGATCCTCCCACGACCGTTCAAGCACGTCATGCGGAACCACGAGGTTCCAATCCGCCACCAAGCGTCCGGGCGGCCGCCCGGTACGATCCAGATAATGGGGTTGTCGGGGACGTCGCTCACGAAGGGGTCTGAGATGGTGATCCTCAACCATCAGGGTCTCGCGGTGCTGCTCCAGGAAGAACCCCACCTTCGCAGCCGTGGTTGCGTTGCCCAGCAGAAGCGTGTATTTCACAACCCGGTCGAAATTGAAAAATTCCACCGATTCCAACGAGCGCCAGACTTCCTCCCAGCCTCCTGCCAGGTCCGGGCGATGCAGGACATCTACCAGTGTCCGTTCCAGACTGGCGACGCGGACACCCACACCCGCGCGTTCCCGATCCAATACATCAAAATGCTCTGTCCCGGATCGGCGAAGTGTCTCGGGAAACTTGGTGCCCCGGAACACCTGAGAGCGAAATGTGAGTGATCCGACCGGGCGGGATGCAGAGTAGATTACGTGGTTCCAGACCGAATACGCCCGGCCATGAAACTCAAGCGCCGTGTGATGGGATAGGTGCGCATCCGGGGTCAGCTTAGTGGCGACAAGATAGGGGTCGACCGGATAGAAATTGGTTTTGGCTCCTGGCGGGATCACGACATACAACCCGCGCCGCACGCGAATGATGCGTCCAGCCTTGGTGTAGTAAGCCAAGAGCGCTTCCTGCCCTCTGGCCCCGACCTTGCTACGGGAGGCGAGATGCGCTGCCAGCTCCTCTCCGGTGAAAACCGGATGCCGGCGGAAGAACACCTCATGCTTCACAACGGGCATACTTGAATTCCTATCTTGTTTTCCAGGGTCCGGTTATAGGTTTCCCGATCTATTGCCCCTGAGACCTGTGTATGGGACTACTTGCCAATTTGACGTATAACCCATAGTTATCCTATGGGTTTCTAAGTTATTTGTCAAAGCAATTGGGCGAACGAGTGAGATACCTGCCAATTGGTCGCCACTGTATCACCAGAGGGTCAAATCCCACGGTTTCTGCTCCTCCGGCAGGTAACCCTGCAAGGCGAGTCGCCCATTCCTATCCCAATCTGGCTACCGGCTGAATTTGGACTTTCAGGTGGCTGTTTTATCGTTCTTTGTTCCACTTGGATCCACTCTTCCTACTGTAAGCCATCTGTTATTTGTCCGCGACAATGTTGACCCCTGTCGAACATATCCCTTAAGCTTTGGACTGCTGAAAGACGCGTTTACTGAACACAAGGAGTTAAGACTCCGTTCGGCTAACGCATGTAGCGAGCGGATTAGTAATTTCAGAGCGTTGCTATTATTCATGGGTATCACATCGTGTCACAACGAATGGGCCACGACCGAACATGCGTTGAAGTACCTAACCCGGGCCGATCAGGTCCCGTATCGTGGAGAAGCGGAAGCTGTCTTGCTGGAATCCGTTCCCAAGGAGGCTGAGCGTATTCTGGACCTGGGTACAGGGGACGGTCGCCTCTTGGCTTTGCTTCGGATTGATCGGAGAGACGCGGAGGGTGTGGCCATTGATTTTTCTCCCCCCATGCTGGCTAAAGCCCGTGAGAGATTTCGTGGTGACAGGCAGGTCCAGGTGATAGAGCATAATCTGGAGGAGCCGTTGCCTGATCTGGGCCAATTCGACGTGATCGTATCGGGCTTTGCGATACATCACTGCGCCGACAGCCGGAAGCAAGCTCTCTATGCCGAAATTTACGCTGCCTTATCATCCCGGGGCGTTTTCTGTAACTTGGAGCACGTTGCACCGACTTCTGACGAACACCACAGACAATTTCTGGAAGCATTCGGTATTACCGAGGCAGAGGAAGATCCTTCCAATAAGCTGGTCAGCCTGGAGACTCAGCTCCAATGGCTAAGAGAGATTGGATTCAAGGAAGTGGATTGCCACTGGCAATGGCTGGAGTTGGCTCTTTTCGGAGGCGTGAAGGAAGACTAAACTGTGTGGGGTTCTCCAAGTGCGATGGGAAACCCCGCCCATGCCCAGCAAATCGGCAGCCAAGAGACTGGGAAAGGGGCATGGCTCTACTTACCGGTGTCTGACAGGTGAAGTCAAGAGGTGACTATGTCTGATGAAAGGATTGTCGAAATTGAGCGCCAGATCGGTGAGTTAACAGCGGAACTCAATGCCCTGCGCAAGGACAGCACGGGTACACCCGTTCCCAATTACACTTTTGATACGCTGACCGGTAAGGTAACGCTCCAAGACCTGTTCGGGGAACAGGACAAGCTGCTCGCGATCCATAACATGGGACAGGGCTGTCGCTATTGCACGGTGTGGGCGGATGGTTTTAATGGCTTGCTTGCTCATCTGGAGTCGGCGCTTTCCGTCGTGCTACTTTCAAAGGACCCGCCGGAAGTTCAGCGCCGGTTTGCCAACGCGCGCGGCTGGCGGTTTCGCCTGGCGTCCCATAGCGGTAGGGACTATGTGCGTGAGCAGTCGGTTACGCCCGGTCAAGACAACTACCCTGGGGCTGTGGTTTACCAGCGAGAGGGCGACGTCATCCTGCGCAAGAACGCTTGCGTATTTGGCCCCGGCGACCTCTATTGTGCCCTGTGGAACTTGCTGGGACTGGCAGGACTGGATGAAGAGGATTGGACTCCGCAGTATACCTATTGGAGCCGTCCCGATGTCCTGGAGGATGGTGGCCAGAACGTACGCGACTAAAGGGTCAGACCTCGGTACCCCCATTCGCTTATTCCGGGTCCAATGGCTTTTCCCATCGATAGGCTGCCAGGCAGGTTTGCTGTTTTCTGTGAGACTGGGAGGGCAGTCTTTCTGTTATATGTCAATTCATTTCCGACTCTACAGCAGTTGTTTTAAACTGTAGCTTGCAAACCAAACCCTTGGTGAAGACACTCATGGAAATTCTGGAAGCCTATCCCGGTGCAGAGCGGGTCAAGGCATTTGTTCCTTTAGGCAATGGTCAGCCCAAGTGCTTGACAAGAGAGGATGTTGACACCTTCAATCAGCGGGGTTATCTGTGTCCACTGGATGTGTACAGTCCTGAGGAAAGTCGCGCCATAAGGGATTATTTTGATGACTTACTGAAAAATGCTCTGGCGAAAGGCTGGAATAGCTACGGTCTGGCGGGCTGGGAAGTCTCCTGCCAGGGCCTCCATGATTTGATTACGGAACCACGCATCCTTGATTATGTGCAGGACCTCCTGGGTGAAAATCTGGTTTGCTGGAATAGCCATTTCTTTACCAAGCTGCCTGGAGATGGCAAACAGGTCAGTTGGCACCAGGATGCTTCTTTCTGGCCCCTTACGCCCAGCAAGACAGTCACGGTCTGGCTGGCCATAGATGATGCCAACCGAGAGAATGCCGCCGTGCAAGTGATACCGGGGACACACCGACTGGGACAACTGCCTTTTACCTACAGCAGCGAGGAAGAGGAAAATGTCCTGGATCAGACTGTCCTCGCCCTTGATACTTTCGAAGAAGAGCCAGCCTTTCTGGAAATGAAGGCGGGTCAGATCTCTTTGCACACGGATTGGCTCCTGCACGGCTCTGAGGCCAATCATTCACCGTACCGGCGCTGTGGCCTGACCATGCGGTTCATATCACCGGACGTACGCAATTTCAACCTGGAACAGGGGACGGCCGTGATTGCCCGCGGCACCGATGCCAGTGGGTACTGGCAGCACATCCCTTGTCCGGCGGGGGAAACGATTCCGGAACTCCCCAAGCCGGAAGATGATTGGCTGGTACGGTCGGGCTGGAAAAGAGCCTATGACAAGGCACAGGAGAAGGCCGGGAGCTGAAACCCAATCATGACCACCTCTGCCCCTGCGCTGTCCCGTCCGGCCATGCCATCCCGCCAGGGCCTTTCCGGCCGGCGGCGGCGCAACCTGATTGCTGGTTATGCCTTCCTGATCCCCAATTTTCTCGGGGTATTGGCCTTCAGTCTGTTCCCTATCGCCACCACGGTATACCTCACGTTTACGGAATGGGATTTGGCCGCCCGTCCCAAGTTCACGGGCCTCCACAACTTTGTGCTCATGACAGAGGATGCCCTGTTCTGGAAGACACTGGGCAATACCTTTTACTACACGTTCGGCGCGGTACCCATTGCCGTGTTTCTGGCTTTCTGGCTGGCACTCCTGCTGGATCGCAAGATGCGGGGCGTTCTGTCCTTCCGGGTAATTTATTTCCTGCCTCATGTCACTCTGACCGTCGCCGCCTCCATCATTTGGGCCTGGATATTCCAGCCTGAGTTTGGTCTCATCAATTACACCCTCAGCAAGTTGAACATTGATGGTCCCTACTGGCTGACCGACAGCCGCTGGGCCATGCCCTCCATCATTGTCATGAGCAATTGGAAAGGTGTAGGGTATGCCATGCTCATTTTTCTGGCCGGGTTGCAGGGCATTCCGGCCGAACTGCTGGATGCCGCCACCGTGGACGGGGCCAATGGCTGGCGCAGGTTACGCTATGTCAAGGTACCCCTGCTGACCCCCACCATCTTTTTCATTCTGACCACATCCTTTATTGGCGCTTTTCAGGCCTTTGATCAATTCATGATCATGACCCGGGGAGGCCCTGCGTTTTCCACGACACCGCTGGTGCTCTACATCTATCAGAATGGTTTCGCCTACTTCAAGATGGGGTATGCCACGAGCATGGCCACCATTCTCTTCCTGTGCATCCTGGCCATTACCCTGTTCCAGTGGAGCGTGGCACGCCGCTGGGTGTACGGTTTCGATATGGATGATTGAGACAAGGTTCCCGCCATGGCCCGGATTTCCGCTGAATCAGTTCCCCAGTCCCGTCCCCTGACTCGAAGTGCTACCCAGATGGGCACAGAGCGTGCCCGGTTCTGGGGCAATCTGGGGGCCTGGACCCTGCTGTCCGTCGGCGGCATCATGATGCTGGTGCCATTCCTGTGGATGGTGCTGATGTCTTTCAAGTCTCTGGATGAGGTCTATACCTTTCCCCCTGTAATCTTGCCCTCACAGTGGTTATGGTCCAATTACCTGGAGGTCTGGGACCAGGTACCGGTTACGCGCTTCTTCCTTAACAGTGCCACCGTCTCGATTACCGCTACCCTGGGAGTTCTGCTCTCTTCGAGCCTGGGAGGTTATTCGTTCTCCCGCATTGATTACCCGGGTCGCAACACCATTTTTCTCATGTACCTGTCCACCATGATGATTCCGTTTGCGGTCATCATGATCCCGCTGTTTGTACAGATGCGCATGCTGGGATGGGTCAATAGTCTGGCTGCCCTCATCGTGCCCGGCATGTTCAGTGCTTGGGGCACGTTCCTGATGCGACAGTTCATGATGGGTATACCCAAGGAACTGGAAGAGGCCGCCGAAATCGACGGTTGCAACCACCTCCGGATTTACGCCACTATTATCATGCCGCTGTGCAAGCCGGTTATGGCCACGCTGGCTATTTTCTCGTTCATGGGATTCTGGAACGATTTCCTGTGGCCCCTGATTATGCTCTCTTCCCGGGACAAGAAGACCCTGCCCCTGGGACTGGCGGGTTTTCAGCAGAAAGTAGCCCTGAATACGCCCTGGCACCTCATCATGGCCATGGCTGTCGTCAGTGTACTGCCCATTCTGATCATTTTCATTGTGGGCCAGAAGTACTATGTGCAGGGCATTGTTACTTCAGGTCTGAAAGGAGCGGCCTGAAATCCTTATGGTTTTGTCTCTTCCCGGCCGGGAGGAGCGAACGTCTGGGATCAAGTAGGAGACATTCGTTATGTCGGACAAGAAGAGAAATCCTGTATTGTTAACCCGCAGAGAGTGGCTGCGCATGATGGGCGCCGCCGGGACGGTCGCTGGTCTGGCCGCCTGTGCGCCGGCTGCTGCGCCGGCCGCCGAAGAAGCGGCTGCTGAGGTCTTGGTAGATCGCTGGACCACGGGCCTGGTAGATCCGGATATCAGTGGTACTTTCCGTATCATTTCCTGGGAAGGTGAAGGTGAGATTGACAAGTTCATCCCCTACATCGAAGGCTTCTTCGCAGAACGCTATCCCAATATGGAAGTGGAAATTGAATCCGGGGTGCCCTGGGGCGATTACTGGACCAAGTTGCCTACCCAGATCACTGGTGGGGATCCGCCAGATCTCGCCTGGCAGCATCAGAGTCGGGGTTGGGTCTACCCGGACAAGGGCTGGTCACATTCCATGCAGGAATATGTGGATGCCTATCCTCCGGACGGCTGGCCCGATGACTGGGAACCCTTCATTATTGAGATGTCCACCTATAACGGTGAACTGCACGCCCTGCCTTATGGATGGGTGACCTGGGGTCTGTTCATCAACCGTGACGTCATGGATCCGGTCCAGGACTATCCTTTCCCGGACAACTGGACGTGGCAAGATTTGCGCGATATCGCCAAGGAAGCCACTTCCGGCGAAGGCATGGACAAGGTCTATGGTTGCCGCATTCCGATCTTCGACAAGACACTCTGGGCCGTCTCCATGAGTTGGGGCGCGGACCTGTTCAATGCGGATCGCACGGCAGGCAACTTCGAAGACCCCACGGTCATGGAAGCCGCCCAGTATCTCTGGGACTTACGCTGGAAAGATGGCTCAATGCCTACTCCAGGTGATGAACAGGCGATTGGTCTCGGCGGAGAATTCCTCTTCGCCTCCGGGCGTATCGGCATGCACATGGGTATCAGCGACATCGCAGCCCGGCTGGACAGTGCAATTGGGGACAAGTTCCCCTGGGGTATCGCCCCCATTCCCACGGGCCCTGCGGGCCGCTTCGGGTATGAAGGTGGGGCCCAGTGGATGATTCCTGCTGGCAGCAAGTTTCCAGAACTGGCCTATGAGCTGACCCGGTATGTCCTGTCCAATGAAGACATTCTACCGACATTGGGCATCCAGGGTAGCCTCTACCCACCCCGCCTGAGCCTTGCCGAGTATGGTCTGCCGGAAGGCTGGGAAGAGAAGATCCCCAATGCCAAGCATGCACTGCTGGATCTGGGTATGGAACAGCCCACCTATTACCAGTACTTCACCAAGTACCAGGAGTGGTCAGCTCTGTGGAGCAAGTGGTTGGATCCGATCTTTGTGGAAGGCAAAGAGAACATTGCCGAAGCCTTGGCAGGCCTGAACCAGGAAACCAACGAACTGCTCGCCGGCTAATAAGTGTGACCCGATAGGGGATGTCCCCTGTTCGGCATGTTTATACTTGCCACTCTTCAGTTAACGACAAGGCCCCGAGCGGGACGCCCCTCGGGGCCTTGTCGTTAGTAATGTATCTTTAAGGAGTTACGGATTCCCCCACGAATCCCTCGTGTTCTTCAGCGAGAGGGTCTTCCACCGCTGGAGGAGACCCCATGCCGCCGAAGCGGAAGCCGACAGACCTGTAGGTCTCTGAAGAAGGCAATATTGCACATGCTGAAGCTCTGTATCTATGACATTCGCTGGAAGTGCCTCAACGTTGCGCGACAGGTTGCCTTAGACGCATTGGAGCCGGCCTGCCCGGGTCGCCCTTCGCGTACACGGACAAGAGGGTTGGAGGTCTGCTCCCTGTCGGATGCACGTCACGGCTTACAGGAACACCTCGGATACGTTTGGACGACGCTTGTGAAGGAAGCCAGCTTGGTTCCGAAGGAAGGAGAGCTCCGTTGGCAGGCAAGCGTCGACAGCTTCCTGCGATTTACTGACAAACCCATGGTTGCGGCCAAGGAAGCTATGACTGCCGGATTGGCGCGGACGGGCTTGTAGGCATTGGTGGCGGCGGTGGACTCTCGTCGCTTCTGGTCCCGCACTGTCGACAACCGGTCTCGTTGGACCCGACGGTGCGCTTCCGGCGAGCTGACTACATGCCATCTCAACAAAACCACGGCGAACTGACGGAACAGCAGAAGACAGTCTTGGCGCTTCTTCATCGGTCCGGCCGCACCTTGGCGCTCCGGGATATCCGCGCTTGCTGGGGCCGCAGACGAACGAGCGGCGATTGCGGGAAGACCTCGCCATTCTGAAGGCCAAGGGATTGGCAGAGCCCACTGGGGTTGGTCGGGGAGCACGTTGGAAGCCCTTGTAGGACATGACGGCGGCGCATTCTGGCTGATTCTCCGGCGCATTCTGGTCAGGCCGCAATACTCGTGACCGAGGACCCGCAGAGCATCCAACGATGGGCAGCCATTTCACGCAAGAACAGACTTGGTGTCCGCTTCATAGGCTCTACAGCTGGACAGCTCCTCGACTTGGCGTGCAAACCCTTTGCCGGTCCTGCCGAGTGCCGTGCAGTCTAGAACTGGGCGAACCGCGTCCAGGGCAACGACTCAGATATTCTGATCCGGTGTCAGAGATGGAGCCATCGTGACGAAACAGGCGGAAGTGCCCTTGACACCGCTTCCGCCGTCCGTTCTGTTGATGGGGCTAGAGAAAGCCAGCGCCAACCACGCTTCTCCCGCGCGGGAGAAGCCAGAAGGGCGCAGGTTCCTATTGGCAGAAGACATGATTCTCCGTGGCACGCGGGTGAGTGGTTATGAAGACGGCTGCGCGAGGGGAGCCATGTTTTCTGGCGCAAACTTTGCGCGGCCCAGCCGTTAACACTGGACTCCCAGTGGCATATGTGCCGGAGTCCTTTCGTTCCTGGGTAATATAAGTCCCGGTGCTATGGGAAGGCTAATCCAGGTTCTTCCTCAGCCATGGGTCTCCCCGTTCGAGCGGAACGGCTACCGTTGCAAACCGTTCCTCGATCCCTGGGCAGACCGACTCTGGGACAACTACCTCCATTGAGCTTGCCCCCATTGCATATGCCTGCTGACCGGCAACGGATACCAGGTCCGAGACGTATCCGACGTTGGCAGACAGGTCCGGCTCGACCCAAAGGTCGGCCCAGGCCGATCTGGGGTCCCGCCATTCCCAGATACTCAACAGGATCGCAGCCGGTAGGCGGCCACACAGGGAAACGCCCTTGCCGCTAAACGAGACGGCAGTCGGAAAGTCTGACTTTTCGGGCGTTAGTACAGGACGCCACAGATACCGCCAGCGGTACGAAGCCGATTCGCGGTGGTTGAGCGCCAACAGGTGTGCGGCCTCTGTGTCATAGTTCCCTTTGAGGCGACGTTCCTGAAACTGGGGCGCTTCGATACGGTCCAAGCCTCGAACCGTCAGCCAGCTGCTTCTCCATCGCTCTACATATCCACGCCGGGCCAGCACGTCCAAACTACCACCCGAACCCACAGGTCGGCACCAGAATGTATCAAAGCCACGCGCCCGGGCGCGTGACTCGCATTGATCCAAAATCCACTCCTCGATCCTGTCTTCCAGCAGGTTGTTGCTGAGTTCCAGGAGCTCCAGATGGGCATACTGTCCAAATGGCTCAGGTTCTGTGGCATAGCAGATCTCGACATTGCCCCCGATCGCCTCTTCATTACGTTCGATCACCCAGCAGTCCCAGCCCAGGTCTATGTAGGCCCGAACGTGACGCTCGCAGAAGTACTCGTGCATCCAGGGACCTCCTCGGCTGAACCAGGCAACAGGGGTGTTGTCGTCCGGCCAGTCAGGGCGTGCCGATTCACGATGGAACGAGACCAAGGCAGGTACATCTTCATAGCGGGCAGGGCGCAGAGTCAGGACTTCACCACGCCACTCAAGTGTACTGATCGTGGACATCCCTACAGAATAGAGCCTGAGGATAGGGGTAAGTGGTCAAACTGAACTGGAAAACGCCAGATTACCACAGGAATTGGACCTCTGAATATTTCGTTCTGGTCTTCCAGATATGTCTAACGGGCGTAATGACATACCCTTTGCGTGTCCAACACGGGCTGAGTTCCCTTCAGTCCCGGTCAACCACACACTCCTGCCCGATCGAGCAGCAACCGGCCCACTCTGCGAAGTTTGAATGCTATGCGCTATTATCTCCAGGGTTGAGCACGAGTACCCAGGGCTGTTTCGTTCGGGACAAGAAAGCTTGCAGCCTACCGGTGCAGATATCGCCAGCTTCCCTTTTCAGGATTTGAGCGTAACCAAAGCTGTGACTTGCTTCCAGGAAACTGTCTGGTTGCCCACAGCCTGGTCAAAACGGTGCGCGATCTGTAACAGGTCGCCTGGAGCCATACCCGCCTCGCGCAGGCGCTGGCCCAGAGCACTGTCTGGCGCGAACCAGGATTGCACGCGCTGGCGTTCCAGAAAGCGCTGATCCTTCTTTGTCTGCAATTCAATGTTTCCCTGCCATCCCGCCTGGGTTACTACACGATCCAGGGTTTCCTGATGCCAGGTCATGCGAGGATTAGGATTCTCGGACCAGAGCGCTTCTTCTAACTCTTGCAAGATTCCCGCCACTTCACCGAGTTCCGACCAGGGCAACAGGGCATGCACCCTTTGCCCGGCCATGGGCAGGCGCTGGCCGAAAATACACCAGGCATTCTCGGTCATGTAATCCCGGATGGATTGCAAGAGGGCCAACGTGCTGTCATAGTCACTACAGGGATCCAGACCCACAATCTTCTCAAAACGTACATCGGGATCAATTTCATCCAGGGAAGTACACAGAAAGGGGCGGTCCAGGTCCTGCAGGCCCCTGGCGATGTTCTGCAAGGACGGCAGCCGGGCCGGCGATACCAATCCCCAGACCCCTCCTTCAGGGCTCTGGCGGCAGGCTTCCCACAACAGGAGTCCATTGTCAGCAAACAGTACCAGCACCCGTTCGTGCCTCTTGATCTGGGCACGGGCATAGATACTGTCGCGTATCCGGCCCAAACTGGCACTGGAGGCTTGTCCGGCACGACCCAGCCAGTGTTCCCGTCCAGCATCAGCCGGGGAATAGGTGACGTGCTCGCCGCCGAAGGGCGACCACTCTTCCTCGGCCGCCAACTGCTCTTCCCGGCGACGGAGGACATCTTCCCGGATTTGGGCTTCGTGGCCCAGTCGCCCGGGTTCGTAGAATACCCGGCCTTCCAACCCCATGGGCAGATAACGCTGCTTTACCCAGTGGTTCTCGTAGGCATGAGGGTACAGATAGCCCTGACCATGGCCAAAACCACTGGCATCACGGTTACCGTCTTTCAGGTGAGTAGGTACTTCATGGTCGGCTTCGGTTTCCACCGCATTCAGCGCCTCAAAGATACCCAGAGTCGAATTGGATTTGGGGGCCGTTGCCAGATAGAGAATGGCCTGGGCCAGGGGAAACATGCCTTCCGGCATGCCGATTCGTTCGTAAGTGTTCCAGCAACTGTCCACTACCGTGATGGCCTGGGGATCGGCGAGCCCTATGTCTTCGCAGGCCAGAATAGACAGACGACGGAACAGAAAGGCCGGATCTTCACCGGCATGGATCATCTTGGTGCCCCAATACAGGGAAGCATCCGGATCCGAGCCACGCACACTCTTGATGAAGGCCGAAATGGCATCGTAGTGTACATCGCCTTCCTTGTCGTACAGCACGGCGCGGCGCTGGATGGATTCTTCGGCGATGGCCAGATCCACATGTATGACCCCCTGCGTATCGGGTTCGGTGGTCAGGACGGCCAGCTCCAGCGCGTTCAGGGCGCTACGAGCGTCCCCGTTCGCTATGTTGACCAAGTGGTCTTGTGCTTCAGCCTCCAGCGTAACCTGGCGTCGACCAAAACCTCTTTCTTCATCGCACAAGGCCCGTTGTAGGAGAGCTCCGACATCCTGATCCTGGAGGGGCTTGAGCTGAAAGATGCGGCTGCGGCTGACCAGCGGCTTGATGACCTCAAAAAAAGGGTTTTCTGTTGTGGCGCCAATAAAGATGATGGAACCGGTTTCCACATGGGGCAAGAGCGCATCTTGCTGTGCCTTGTTCCAGCGGTGCACTTCGTCCACGAATAACGTAGTGCGCCGGCGATGAAACTCGAAACGTTCCTCGGCTTTCTGGATTTGCTCCCGTAAGACCGGTACGCCGGCCAACACTGCGTTTATGGAGGCGAAGTAGCTCTCGGAAACATTGGCAATAATGTTGGCCAAGGTGGTTTTGCCCGTGCCTGGAGGACCATACAGGATCAGAGAGGAAAGCTGATCCGCTTCTATGGCCCGTCTCAGCAGGCGCCCGGGGCCTATGATGTGGTCCTGCCCAACAAATTCATCCAGTGTACGAGGCCGTATCCGGTGCGCCAGGGGAGATTGCTGCAGGCGATGAGTCTTCAGATCCGCCTGAAAGAGATTGGGACTGGTGGAACGGGACGCAGACATGATCTCTGGGAGCCAGCGAATCGAACATAGGTAGCGTGCCTATTGTAACTGGTGGAGACTGGAGGCAATCAACCCATCATGGTTGGCGATGTCTTGCCTGCGGACGTATGATGCCATCATCCTGGGCCCTTGCCCAAGGGCATCACAACGCCTGAGGGGAATCCACGGCCAGGTACGTTGTGCAGGATACGAGGACTATACGGTGGCATTAGCCTACCGGCCGGCCAGACGAGATTATCCAGAGCTATGTCGGCCGGACTATGACAGAGATAGGTCCCGAGCTAGCGGCTGTTAGGGGTAGGTAAAGTCTATTACCCGATCAAGGGTAGACCGTTGGATCAAGTCCTGGTGGGTCCACCCACTGCAGACCTGGTGGCGGGTCGGGTCCAGGCGTCGGCT
>DAOUJU010000035.1:0-30341 GCA_034422235.1 Anaerolineales bacterium
CCAGGATCAGGTCCACGTATTCGACTGTAGTGACGAAGACGAAGGAAGTCTGCCCTTTGGGAAAAGAGTCACAAAAACCTAAAAATATATCTTTTGTAAACAGACCCTAGGAAAACGCAAGGTGATTGAGTGAGTTGCGTCGAAACAAGAGAGAAAGGATATTTGTGGATGCCTTGCGCCTCATCGAACCGACACTGCAGGGCATTGAGTCAATGCTGCCAGTGGCGATCCAAAGATCTGGTGGGATTTGGGTCTGGACAGGCATTGGTTCAAGTCACTGCCAATTGGGCATGACACTAAAGTACCAAGCACATATACTCCATACCTGAAAAGATTCCAATTTCGGTTGGGGCCAAGCACAAACCCAAGAAGTGTACTGTCACTCGGCTATATATCGCTGGGTTGGATAAGTCTGATTTTCTGACGGAGGAGGACATCGGTCTAGAGATCTGAATGGCGAACGGACTGAAGATGAGCCCATGGTCTTTGGCCTGATCAGTTCAGTCTCCTTTAAATTCGCAATGGATCTCAGCCTGAGGGCCGCCACTCAGGCTGACCTAGCCAACACAGATTTCTCCTTTGCTCTGAAAATGAGTCAACTGCAGTTGTGGGTCTAATAGTTACAGATTGCCATGAAATCCACATCAGTCTGCGCAACTCTTAAAGGTAATCCAACTGACCCCAGGCACTTAGGTTGACATGATAAAGGAAAAGCGATCAATTGTCTTGGCGTCAGGTGGACAGCAGTTTGGTTCGGGGCAGATGAACAGTGAACTCAGCATACGCCAGCATTGAAGAATATTTTGATTTTCCAGCCTTATAGCAGTAGTCAGGCGATCCCAGACCAGAACAGGCCTACAGGGCTTGCCCGATAGCTACACGTGTGCGGGTAGTGGAGTTCGTCCCGTGAGTCCGAGGATATGGGTGGTCCTGCAAGCCTACTCCTCGGGCCACATCGGTTCGGTTACCACCAGGCCGGTAAGGCGCCTCTGAACAATCCTTCAATTTCGGCCAGCAAAGCCGCATAGGTTTCCAAATCGGGATCAGGTTCAGCGAGGCAGGTTCGCCCTTGTTCCGTCGTCAACCCGTAAATATGGTCGTGTAACAGTCTCAAAAGATCTGACGAGAACAATGGATACATACTAGTGCCGTCCAGAAAAGCACAGATACTGGCAGCCAGCCGATCAGGTGAAGGGGAGTGAGTGGCATCGCTACTCCAAACAAAACCTCCTGCCTGCCGATTGGCCAAGACATAATTGGCCATGATTGGACCCAATGCCACGTAGTCGGCAGGCAAAGCCATATATGAAGCCGAGTCTGTTGCCAAGGCTTTGGCCAGTTCGATAAGGATCACAGTTGCATAGAGATCGGCCATGTCTTCATTGAAGGTGGTTCCATAGCGGACCACAATGTCTTGGGCCTTGGCCACTGACCGGCCGAGATTATGGATTCCCTGTGTGGTAAGGGGATCCTTCATCAACAAATGGGCATATTCGTGCAAAGCCACCGCTAGTATTCCACTAGCTGCTGCTGTTATATATTCAAGAGGAGAAGGAAACACCTCTTCCAACTGGTTAAATTCTGTCCACATTCGGGTCAGCATCTCTTGGCACATGACTACATATCTGCGACCGCCCTGGGTGATGGCAAAGGCGTTGGCTCTGCCACAATTTTGTACGGTTACGTGGATATCCTGTGTAGCGGTAGTCTGATATACCGTCTGTCTCACGAGGTAATTGAATACGGATTCCGTATCCGGGCGATCATGGGAAACTTGCACTGGCAGGCGGTCTAAGGGAATGGGAAGGTGGGTGGTGTCATTGACCTGGACCCAGACGACGGAATGGTTCTCTTCCTTTCTCACCGCCAGCCAAGTGGCGTTATGGTTGCGGCCAAGAAGGTCAAATGACTCGGCAGAATTCGAATTATCCGATTGCTCATGAAAGATACTGGGACCGGATCTTAACTCGGATCCAGCCTTAATCTCTATCCGTTGGGATTCTTCAGATTCGACATTCATCACCGGCAATCGAGACGACTCAAAATCTACCAGTTCAGCGAAAATCCAAGTGCCTCGTGCCAGTTTCAACCATTCCCCGTTTGCCGTTCGGCCTGTAGGCATCACTGTGTCATCGGCTGCAATTACCTCTACAATGTCGAATTCCAGTCCTGGACCTGTTCGTAAGTTGGAAGCATGGAGTGTATGTGCTTCAATCAGTGGAATGGTTGGTACCGGAGTAACAGCCGGGGTCTGTCGTAGCTCAGTGCTTCTGGATCGTAATGTAGGGTTTGCCGGGACCTGAGTCGAATCTGCCGGCGGAAAACCAGGCAAGGAATCGGTCCAGACCAGTACAGCTATGACGAAACAAAAGAGGCCGCCAATCCAAAGAAGGCTGTTAAGACAGCCAGACAGGACACCTTTATCCTGGTTAGGTTGTTGCTGGTTCATGTTCGACTATGCATGCAATATGAATGCCTGAAGACTACCGGATTTAGGGACAACCAGATAAGGTTGAAAACATCCTGAGGGGTACCGTCTTTGCAAGGTGTGTAGCTCCGTTCCCCGTCCGAAAGCTCCTTACGGGCGGAACTTATATCCAAGTGGATCCGAGACAGGGTCTCAGACCAGACGGAAATGGCATGACCATCTCTACTTGTACGGTCTTGGATCCGATTTTCAGGCTTTGATGCCGCTCAGGGTCACACCCCGAATGAAGTATCGCTGTGCCGAGAAGAAGATTATGAGCAGGGGCAGCACTGACACGATGGAAACGGCCATAACCTGGTGAATGAAAATGAAGCGGCCCCCCTGCATCATGCGTAAACCCAGAGCAAGCGTATACTGATTCAGGTCACTGAGATAGATGAGCGGTCCCTGGAAGTCATTCCAGTTACTTACGAAAGAGAAGATGGCTACGGCCGCCAGTGCGGGTTTGGAAAGCGGAATCAGGATCTGGATAAAGATGCGGAAGCTGTGACAGCCATCCATACGGGCAGCATCATCCAGATCGAAGGGAATGGTTGTGAAGAACTGACGCAGCAGGAAAATGAAGAATGGCCAGCCAAACCAGGTTGGAATCATGAGGGGGAGCAGAGTGTTAACCCATCCCAGACGAGAAAACAGAATGTAGAGAGGGACCCGTGTCACCTCATAGGGCACCATCATGGTCGCCAGGACCAGTATAAAGAGATAGTCTTTGCCCGGGGCCCGCAGTCGGGCGAAACTGTACCCCACAATGGCAGACACAATGGTGTCCATGATGGCATTGTGGCTGGTTATGATGACCGAATTGAGGGTAAACCGGGTAAAGGGTAGCCTCTGCCAACCTTCCAGGTAGTTACGGAACTGAACCGGGTTGGGTATGAACTGTGGTGGGTGGGTAAAGACCAGTTCAGGTGACTTAAGGGAGGTACTTAGCATCCAGAAAAAAGGAGCCGTAAAGAGAACAGCACCAAAGAACAATAGAAGATAAACGCCACTAAGACGTAACAGACGCCGAATCGTACCGCCAGGGAGTTGCAAGGCGCTCATATGCGGCCGCGGATATCCCCTTCGTAATAGACCCAGCGCCGGGCACCCAGCAACTGCAGGATGGTCAGGGCCAGAATGACCAGAAACAGCCCCCAAGCCATGGCTGAGGCAAAGCCCATGCGTAGATACTCGAAAGCATTGTTATACAGATATAGACCATACATCAAGGTGGACCATCCAGGTCCACCCTCGGTCATGACATAGACATTGGTAAAGGTCTGGAATGAAGCGATGATCGAGGTCACCATCACGAAAAAAATCGTTGGCGTGAGCATAGGAATAGTCACATGCCAAAACTCGCGCAATTGGTTGGCACCATCAATCTTGGCCGCATCGTACAGATGTTGCGGCATGCCCTGCAGACCAGCCAGAAAGATCACCATGCTGGTACCTATGGTCCACAGACTCATCAGCACTAGGGCAGGCTTGGCCCAATTGGGATCCTGTAGCCAGGCAGGACCCTTGATGCCAATCAAACCCAAGGCCAGATTGATCAGACCGAACTCGGGATTGAGCAACCAGAGCCATAGCAGCGCCATGGCTACGCCAGACGTAATCGTAGGCAAATAAAAAAGGGTCCGAAACAGGTTGGATCCTCGGGCGCGCTGGTTAAGGAGTAGGGCCACAAAGAGACTGGTGACCAGGCCCAGAGGGACGCTTAAACCAGTATAAAAAAGGGTATTGCCCAACGAGACACGGGTGCCCTCATCCTGGAACATCTCAATATAGTTCTGGATGCCGAGCCATTTCGGAGGACTAAGCAGTCGCCATTGGGTAAAACTGATAGCCAGCGATGCCAGAATGGGACCGCCCGTAAAGAAGACCAGACCAATGAGCCAAGGCGAAATGCCCAGGTAGAATTCAAATGCCTCTCTGCGTTCCCGGTTGGTCATGGTCGGTTCCAGAGGTTCTGAACTGACAATTGGCAAACCAGGCACTGGGACGGGAATAGACAAGCCCCAGGGGGGAGGGTACCTGCTATTCCCGTCTCGTTAACTAGAGCGGAACCAAGATTCAGCTACCGTAGATTTCCTTGTTCTTGGCCAGGATCGGATCGCCGTCTTTCTTCATGTCGGCCACCGCTTCGGCCACCGGTTTCAGGCCGTTATTGATCAGATCCATTTCCCGATTGCGTATGGCCGTGAATTCCGCACCGTACGGGCTGACAGGTCGGCCAATATTCATATAGTTGTCCATGGCATCAAGGAAGGCCTGCGAATTCGGAGCAATGCCGGGCGCCGAGAAATAGACATCAAACACGGACTTGCGGGGCGGGGTTGAAGCCCCTGTCGCAGCCCAGACAAAAGCCAGACCCTCTGCGGATGTCATCCAAGCCAACCACTCCCAGGCTGCGTCAGGATGCTCCGTGTCTTTGGTAATGCCGTATCCGCTGCCCAGCCCTGCCGTGGACCGTGTCACCGGACCGATAGGCCATGCGGCCACATCCCAGTCGAAGTTCGCCAGAGCGTTCCAGGTCGGCGCCGTCCACGGCGCTACCGTAGTCATGGCTACCTTACCAGAGACGAAATCACCTCCGGCCGTGGCTAACACTTCGGATTGCGCTGGGTTAGGAATGGCCTCATCCGCGAAACGCAGGTCTACCCACCATTGCAGCGCAGCAATCGCCTCCTCTGAGTCAATGGTGCATTCGGTTTCGTCTTCATTGAAGAGTGTGGCACCCCAGGGTGTAAGGTAGCTAGGTTCGAGGAGCCAGCTGCGCGGCATGCCACTGAAACCCCAGGTATCTTCTTCCTGCGCGAAGGCAACAGCGGCGGTTCGCAGATCTTCAAAGGTCCAGTCATCATTGGGGGGATCAATTCCCCGTTCTTCAAAGAGGGTCTTGTTGTATCCCAGATTGATGGGACCGTGGTCATACGGCAAGGCATAAGTCTTGCCATCCCACCGGTAATATCCCATGACGCCCTCAAAGAAATCGTCCATGTCAAAGCCCGCATCAGCCGCCGCATATCCATCGATGTCAAGAAAAACACCTTCGATTATCCACAAGAGGGACCGGCTGGCCTGCACCTCAATGAAATCCGGCAATTCATTGGCGGCGGCCAAAACCAGCATCTTGCTGTGATGTTCCGACCAATCTACAAAGGCCAAATCAACCGTGATCCCTTCATGCGTGTCTTCAAAGAGGTCGCGCCACTTTTCAATAGTCTGGTATTGAAGACCGTAGTCGGCCTGCGTGAAAGCAATATTGGCCTGTAAATGAGCAGGTTCCGCGGCTGCCATGCCGTCAGCTGGCATGGGGGTTACGGTACAGGCCGCCAAGGCAACACTGACTGCTCCCATACCACTCAACTGCAGAAAATGCCTACGTGACAATGTCTTCATGGCTATCTCTCCTTGGTTGGATGACTCGTGAGAACAGGAAAGTACAGCCGAATGGGTTGAACGTCCTGTCCCACTGATGCCTATTATAGCTTCTGGAGAGTCCAGATCGAAACGGGTTTTTTGTGGCACCACTTGCCCGCAGGCAAAAACCCTTTATCTGACTTTTAAAGGGAAAAAAGAGACCTGATGTGACCTTTCTGCCTGCAAGCCTCAAATGCAGTTAGTTCGGTGAATCCGTTGCCAAACTTCCTCAGCATCAGACAGGGAGATTTGGGGATCTGTTCCGTCAACTGCAGCCCTCGTTCGGTTAGAACAGCGAGAATGTTGTGTCAACCTAAGCAATTGCACACAGAACCAGGACACCCCTATCTTCAATGCAATCCTGTCCTGGATAGGCGCAGGGATAGAAAACTCAGGTACTTTCATTGGTCATTCCCTTTCTGCCCGGCTCCTGTCAGTCATCGCATCTTTGGGGAGGAACTCTACTCTGATTTTGAAGGAAACCTGAACGCATATCAGATCCCGGTGTCTTGCTGAAGTTCAGGTATCTACCTAAACATGTTATGAATGGGCACCTTGCTTTACCAGAGAATGCCCAGACCTGTTTCGACGAATGTCCTGCCGTGTCCTGTTCCTCTGAGAAGGGTACAATAGGGCAATTCGGGTCCGCGCCCCGTTGTTTTGCCTGGAAAGCACGGTGATCCATCTCTCAACTACAGGACTGACATGAGCCGTATTGAAAACATCGAGGCAATTAACCTGCTTTATCGATACCCCTTGGAGGGCCAATTTCGTTATGGTGGAGGTGTCTGTACGGGCAGATTGACTACTCTGGTTCTTGTCCAGCTGGAAAACGGACAGGTAGGTATTGGTTCTGCCTATACACACCCAGGTATGGCTTACTTGACGATTCAGGATCAACTCGCTCCCATGCTTCGAGGGGTTGAAGCAGATGATGTAGAAGGGATTTGGGACCGGATGTACGGTCTAACTCGCTGGTATGGGCGAAAAGGTGCCGCGATGTCTGCCCTGGGTGCTGTTGACGTTGCGTTATGGGATTTGCGGGGCCAATCGCGGCAGGAACCGGTCTGGCATATATTGGGGGGAACCAATTCGCGTTGTGCAATTTATGCCAGCGGGCTGTTATGGAAGGAGCCCGAAGCTCTGGCGGTTGAAGCTCGGTCATATATTGGGCAGGGATTTCGGCGGGTGAAGATGAGGCTTGCACGGTCGGAATCCTATGATCAGGAGGCGGTTCAGGCGGTCCGTGAGGCGATAGGTCCTGAGCACGACATAATTATTGATGCTTCCATGCGCTACCATTTGGACCTGGCTGTCAGAATGGGCACCTTCTTTGCAGACCTTGGTGTCTTCTGGTATGAAGAGCCGTTTGCCCCCGAGAACATTGACGATTTTGTGGCACTGCGGCCACGAGTCAACGTACCACTGGCTGCAGGGGAAAACGAATTTGGCTATCAGGGCTTCCGGGAACTGATTCGCGCCGGTGCGCTTGATATTGTGCAACCGGATGCCAGCCGCTGTGGAGGCATCACAGAAGTCCACCGAATCGCTCAACTTGCTCTGCAAAACAATGTACAGGTCGCTTCGCACAGTTGGAGTGACGCTGTCGCTATAGTCGCCAACGCCCACGTTATCAGCGCAGTCGCCAACGGCATTTCCGTGGAAATGGACTGTACCGGTAACCCCTTTGTGCGGGATTTGCTCAAGAGTCCGATATCTGTCCAGGACGGTTACTTTGATCTTGGAGACAGTCCCGGATTGGGCATTGACATCGACATGGCTGTCATGGAAAGATATCGAATGCCGGACCCTCTTGCCTGTCCTGATGGCGTTTACTCAGATATGATGTTTGGCCAGGGTAATTTCCCGGAAGACCTGCCATACCTGGAGAGGACCTCAAATGAATTCACAGACTGATACCCCCTTGCAATCCGACGACAGGGAACGCTATGGCGCCCCTGTGCGACTGACGGACACCCAAATGCAGCATTATCTGACGGATGGCTATATTGTCTTGAAGTCTTCGGTTCCGTCCGAAGTACACGAACACATTCGGGACCGCTGTGAAGAGATTTTCGCCACAACCGGTAATCCAGGTAATGAAATTCTGGAAATGAATCCTGCGATTCAGTTGATTTTTTCTGACCCAGTTGTCCGGGGAGCGTTAGTCAGCATTCTGGGGGAGGATTTCTTCATGTATCCTCACCGGCACTGCCATCAGAATGTATCAGGTACTCCGGCCCAGCGGAATCACAAGGATTCCTACGAAGAGGACATCAATGTGCATCATCACCGATCACGGTGGGCCATGGCCATGTATTACCCCCAGCGAGTTACGGCTGACATGGGGCCAACCGGCATAACTCCTGGCAGTCAGTATTTCAGTGACCCGGTGTCTCTGGAAAGACTGACGGAGATTGGTGTAACCGGTAACGCTGGCACAGTAATAGTGGTGCACTACGACCTTTGGCATCGTGCCCTGCGCAATGATTCTGGACGCAATCGGTATATGTTGAAGTTCCTGTTTTGTCGGGCTTCGGAACCAACTCGTCCATCTTGGGACAATCGCGAGGCTACCTGGCAGACACCGGCAGCATACAAGGGTGATGCTCTGGAATCGCTATGGGAAGCCATGTGGCGTTGGAACCGGGGGGAACAGATATATAACCCAGCACGGGTTGATCATGAATCCACCTTGGAGCGATTGATCTCCGGGCCGGAAATCGGTCGGCTGCGGACCGCCTATGAGGCTTCTCCCGAACTCTTCAGTCAAACAGAAGAACTCTTTCGCCTATGGCAGGAAGAGGCAATTAAAGCGGAGCAGAAGGCTAAATCGAGGGATCACACGAATCCCTGTGAGCACACTATAGGTTATGCCCTCGGTAGTTTGGGAGCGGCAGGAATGGAGGTGTTGGATAACGCCTTGGCATCCGACGACTGGCGCATTAGGGGAAACGCAGCCGATGCAATAGGTGACATTGGACTCGAAGCCCAATCTATGGCACCACAACTGGCGCAATCATTACAGGATACTTCCGTTTGGGTACGTCGCAACGCAACGGAAGCCCTGGGTGTACTTGGGGATGGAACCGAGGAAGTGACGGAAGCCTTGGGTCAGGCCCTGACGGATCCAGATTATCTTGTAGGGCACAATGCAGCACTTGCCTTGCGCAAGCTAGGACAAGCCACCGATAGCGTGATTGAGAAATTGCAGATCACAACTGCCCATCCGGAACTCTATCGGCGCAAGAACGCACTGATGGCTCTAGAAACACTCCTTTCTTAAGATCCCCAGGCAGAAGGACCCAACCATTTATCGGGACCTGGCCAGGCATAGTATGGCCGGGTGTTTCCGGCACTTTCAAGACCCATTTCCTGGTTGACCTCACCTGGAACGCATCCAAGGGCAGCCGTCCAGTTCTGTGTAATAGGACAGCTCAAGGTGCTGCGGAAGTCGTTGGCCAAGAAAAGGTCAGGGTTGAGGAGCAACTGGCATCAAGAATTTTTTGCCTGGAAAGTGTTGATGCAAGGTAGGGCAGACTAGAAGGGGCTTATCCCAAGTAATGAAGAAGGAAGTGAATCCAGGCAGGTGTGGATGTCTTCAGGGAATCGTTGATACCGCCTGGAAAAGTCAGTCTGGAATGCTAACAGGGCTAAACCATAAACATCTGGCCAAGCGGGTTGGGAAAGCGAGTTGATTTTTCAGTTTCCATAAGTCGCAAGGCTTTGCATTTGTCCCGTGCGACAATCAATTTCTCACTGGGGCACCTGTCAATCTGCTGGAGTAATCTAGCCCTGAGCATCATCGCTTCAGTCAGGGAGGCGGCTTCCCCCAAATTATCCGTGGGAGGTTTTGCCGAAAGGTTCTCGGCATCATATCCCTCCGATCTCGGTGTTCCTTTTCTTACGGTTCTTGCATGAATGACCTTAACCAAAGATGCTCCCTAGCCGAATTTCCTGTTCCAGAATCACTATGTGCTACCGCAATGCTTTATAATGACCTTACCCCTTACAACGATGTAGAGGAGAAGACAGAGATGAAAAGACACTTGCAGTGGGTGTCGGTTCTGTGTCTCATGGCCGTCTTCTTGGCGGCCTGTGGCCCAGGAGCTGCACCCTCAGAAGAACCAATGGCGGAAGAAGAACCTGCTCCGGCAGAAGTGAGTATGCCGGAGGAAGGAGCATATGGTGAAGCACCTATGCTGGCCGAAATGGTGGCGGCTGGAGACCTGCCTCCCGTGGATGAACGTCTGCCCGCGGAACCCCTGGTGATCGAACCCTATAACGAGATCGGCCAGTACGGAGGTACCTGGCACCGGTTTGATACTTCCTCAAGCGGTTCCCATTTCGTTATGGCCACGTATGCGTATTCTCCCGTGCACTGGGTGAAAGATGGCCTGGACAAACGACCGGGCCTGGCCAAAAGCTGGGAAAGCAATGCAGACAAGACCGAATGGACCCTGTACCTGAGAGAAGGTACGAGATGGTCGGACGGGGATCCCTTTACGGCAGACGATTTCATGTTCTGGTGGGAAGAAATGGTGCTCCATGAAGGGCATTCCGATGTACCTCCTGACTACATGAAGTCAGCGGATGCGGTCACCCAGGTAACCAAGGTGGATGACTATACACTCCATTTCGCCTTTTCGGACTCATCACCGCTCTTCCTGGACCGTTTGGCCATGTGGCCTAACGGCACCATCCCGGCCAATGAGAAACTGTTCGTTCCGGAACATTATCTACGCCAGTTCCATCCTGATCATTCCGATCAGGAAACTTTCGAGATCATGGACGAGAAACTGAACTGGCCCAGCAACCCGGAAGCACCGGTGCTTATTCCCTGGATGCCTGTACAGTACGAACCGGGCACACGCCTGCTGCTTGATAGGAACCCCTATTACTATGCGGTAGATACCGCCGGCAACCAACTGCCCTATATAGATCATATCGACATGACCTATGTCGAGAATCTGGAAGTCTCGAAATTGCGCGTCATAGCAGGTGAACAGGAAATCTGTGGACGGCCCTGCCGCTATCAGCCGCTGAGCGAACTGTCCGTATACAGGGACGCAGAGGCCACCGTAGGGCTAAAGACCTATCTTTGGGATGTCGGTGGGGGTGCCTCCTTCCTGCTTTATCCCAACTGGACTCATCAGGATCCCCAGAAACGAGAGCTTTACCGCAACAAGGACTTTCGGCGTGGACTTTCCCATGCCATTGACCGGGAAAAGATTCAGAAGATTGTCTATTTCGGCACCGGCGAAAAAACCACCGGTACCATGAGTCCCAAGGCCATCGAGTTTACGGCCGACGAAACGGGCAGGGATCTGTATGCCCAGTGGCGCGATTTGGCGGTGAGCTATGACGTGGATCTCGCCAATCAACTGCTGGATTCATCTGGTGCAGTGGATGCAGATGGCGATGGCTATCGAGATCTGCCCAGTGGTGATGAATTAATGTTGCGCATTGACTGTACTGCCGGGGGCCTGGAGAACAAGGCCAACGCCCAGAACGTGGAAATCGTAAAAGAAGGCTGGGAAGCCGTGGGCCTGAAAGTGCAAGTCAATGCGGTGCCCAACGAACAGATGGGAGTGCTTCAGGACAATTCCGAGTTTGACATTCGCAGTTGTTGGGGGCTGGGCGATGGTCCCAATTTCCTGGTGTTCCCCAATTGGGTCATTCCTGTGGACAACAACCGCTGGGCTCCCCTGTATGGAGCCTGGTACAAGGTCATTGGCACAGAGAAGGAAGGCATGGAACTGGACGTGGATCCGCTTGATCGCAACCCGCCCCGCGAAGAACCTGGCGAAGGTGACCCCACGTGGCGTCTGTGGGAAACTTACAATGCGGCCCGTGTAGAACCGGATGATGCCAAGCGCCTTGACTTGAGCCAGGACATCATTCGGATACATGTAGAGGAAGGTCCGTTTGTTATAGGAACTGTGGCTAATACGCCGACCATAGTGGCCCATCTTGACCACGTGGGAAACTTCCCCTCCGTTGAGCAATTGGGCCTGGGAGGATTTACGGGTCCCTGGATCATGGTTTATTTTGGAGCCGTCTACCCGGAACAGATGTATTTCAAGCAATAGCGTAATGGCGTAATTCGGCGTAGTGCATTGTCGGCTTGCCGACAATGCACTACGCTCTCATATCTGCCAGTCCTGAATCATGCTCGCCTATTTCGCGCGTCGTCTGATATACATGTTCACGACGTTGGTGATGATTTCCTTTATCGGGTTTTTCATTATCAATCTGCCTCCCGGTAGCTATATCGATGTATTCCAGGCCCAACGCCAGATCCAGGGCACCCATACGGCAGAGGCAGAACTGGAGGCCCTGAAGCGTCGCTACGGCTTGGACAAGCCGATTTACATGCAGTACCTAATCTGGGCCAAAGGGTTTGTACGCGGGGACTTTGGCCGTTCCTTTGAATACAATCGGGAAGTCAAGGATTTGATTTGGGAGCGCTTGGGTTTTACTGTCACGATTGCCGCAGGTTCCCTGCTGTTCATCTGGCTGGTAGCCATACCGATTGGTATTTACACGGCTACTCATCAATACAAACTCGGGGACAATCTGGCTACCCTGGTAGGCATGGCGGGCCTGTCCATTCCGGATTTTATGCTGGCCTTGGTTCTGATGGTCGTAATTCAGCGCGTGTTCGGCTTTACCGTAGGGGGGCTTTTCTCCCGGGAATATGTAGACGCTCCCTGGAGCGTCGCCAAGGTAGTTGACCTGATTAAACACCTGTGGGTGCCCATAGTGGTCGTGGGCACATCCGGTACGGCGGGACTGATGCGCATCATGCGGGGCAATCTGCTGGACATTCTTAATATGCAGTTTGTACAAGCGGCCCGGGCCCGGGGGTTGCGCGAGTCCACGGTTGTGATCAAACATGCGGTGCGCAATGCAATTCACCCGCTCATCATGTTGCTGGGCCTGAGCTTACCCTCCATCATTTCCGGCTCATTGGTAGTATCCATTGTTCTGGGTCTGCCCACCACTGGGCCCCTGTACTTCAATGCCCTGCGTCAGCAGGACATGTATCTGGCGGGAACTTTCCTCATGTTCCTCGCCTTCATGCTGGTGGTAGGCAATTTCCTGGCTGATATCCTGCTCGGGCTGATTGATCCACGAATCCGGTACGAATAGAACGGGCCAATGGCCGAACAATCCCTGCCCCTATCGTCCCCTCTACCGGAAGTCCCTGCGACTGCCGAAGAACCATTGACGTTGGCTGAGAGCGAAATTGGTCAACTGCCGTTGTGGCGTTTGATTTGGCGGCGCTTCCTCCGCAACCGGCTCGCGGTTGGTGGTGCTGTTCTGTTACTGTGCCTTTATATTCTGGTCGTGTTTGCTGAATTCATTACGCCCTACAACCATCTGATATCGGATGAAGACTTCGTGGCACGGTCTCCCCAGTTACCCCGTTTCATTGACGCCGACGGAAATTTTCATGGGCGACCATTTGTATATGGGACCACTACTTCGCTGGACACCCACAATCTGGATTGGGTGCATGAGGACGATACCACCCAGATCTTCCCCCTCAAGTTATTCGTCAAGGGCGATCCCTACAAACTGCTAGGCTTATTTGAAGCGGATCGGCATCTGTATGGAGTAGACGAACCCGGGACTGTCTTTTTGCTGGGAACGGATCGTCTGGGGCGTGATCTGTTCTCCCGCATTGTCTTCGGGGGGCGCATCTCACTTACGGTTGGCCTGATTGGCGTGTCCCTGACCATCATTCTCGGTTCCGTCATGGGCACTATCTCAGGTTACTTTGGGGGCGTAGTAGACACCGTAATCCAGAGGTGCATTGAATTACTGATGTCATTTCCCAGTATTGCCCTGTGGGCAGCCCTGGCTGCCGCTATGCCTCCGGACATCACCGTCGTGAGACGCTTCTTCTTGATCAGTGTCATTCTGTCCCTGATTGGCTGGACCAGTCTGGCACGCCAAGTTCGGGCTAAGGTACTGGCTTTTCGGGAGATGGAATTTTCCTCCGCGGCCACGGCTGCGGGCGCTACCCACTGGCGCATTATCCTTGTGCATATGCTGCCCAATGCTCTGAGCCACATCATAGTCATTGCCACACTGGCGATCCCTGGCATGATCCTGGCTGAGACTGCCCTGAGTTTTCTGGGCCTGGGCATACTGCCCCCGGCCGTGAGCTGGGGTACGTTACTGCAGGATGCCCAGACCGTAGGGGTAGTCATCAAGAAACCCTGGCTGATGCTGCCAGGAGTATTTGTGATCATTTCTGTCCTCAGCTTCAATTTCCTGGGTGACGGCATTCGAGACGCCGTCGACCCCTTTGCTCTGTAGACCAGTTAACTTCCTATGGCTTCGGCAACGGACATCATTCTGCAGGTCCAAGATCTGCATACCCGTTTCTATACGGAAAGTGGTGTTATCCGGGCCTTGGAAGGGGTTGACTTTACCCTGGCCCGAGGTCAGGTGCTGGGTATCGTGGGTGAAAGCGGCTGTGGCAAGAGTGTAACAGCCCAATGCATCATGAACATGGTGCCCAATCGGGGACGTATCGAAACCGGAGCGATTTATTACCATCAGCGCCGGGGCGAAACCACCGAAGTCATCGACATTATGCAGTTGTCGGCCAAGGGGCCAGACATGCGCAGAATTCGGGGCAATGAGATCGCCATGATCTTTCAGGAACCCATGACCTCGCTGGATCCTCTGTACACGGTTGGGAATCAACTGTTGGAAGCCATCCGTCTGCATCAGGAAGTCACGAAAACCGAGGCTCGAGACCTGGCAGTTCATTCCCTGGACCGGGTCAAGTTGCCCGAACCTCACCGTATCTTCGCCAGTTATCCCCATCAGCTTAGTGGCGGCCAGCGGCAAAGGGTCATGATTGCGATTGCCTTGAGCTGCAACCCCACTCTGCTGATTGCCGATGAACCCACTACAGCCCTGGATGTGACCACGCAAGCCCAGATTCTGGAACTGATGAAGGATTTGCAAGCGGAAACCCAAATGAGCATCATCTTTATTACCCATGATCTCGGGGTCGTCGCCGAAATGTGTGACGAAGTGGCAGTCATGTATCTGGGCAAAGTAGTGGAACAAACCGATATCGACACCGCTTTCTATGCTCCCCAGCACCCCTACACACAAGCCTTGTTACGCTCGATTCCGCGTCTGGACAGTGAAAACTATCACCGGCTGACCGTAATCTCCGGGCAAGTTCCGGATCCCTCTCGTGTGCCACCCGGCTGTCCCTTCCATCCCCGGTGCCCAGATTTCATGGTGGCCCTGTGCGATGCCCATGAACCGGCCCTGCATACGGTAACAGCGGGCCATCACGTGCGCTGTCACCTCCACGATGCGAATCTGGAATACCAGACGCAAGCAGCAGACTGATTATGGTAGACGCATCAACCTCGGCGGAATCCTCTTCTACCGCCCCGGCCCACACGAATAAGAGTGAGGCCGCACAGAAACCCTTGCTGGATGTTCGGCACCTGCAAATGCACTTTCCCATTCGCAAGGGATTCCTGAAACGCATAGTGGGGTACGTCAAGGCGGTGGATGATGTGTCATTTGCCGTTCAAAGGGGAACTGTATTTGGCTTGGTCGGAGAATCGGGGTGCGGCAAGAGCACCACAGGACGCTGTGTGGTGCGGTTACTGAAAGCCACCGCCGGGGAAATCATTTACCAGTTGCCGGAGACGCAGCCGGTACATGTCGAGCAATTGCAACACGATGAATTGCGCATCATGCGGCAACACATGCAGATCGTGTTTCAGGATCCCTACGCTTCGCTGAACCCGCGACTGACTCTAAAGCAAATTGTGTCAGAACCCCTGGTGATCAACCAGGTATGCCAGGGGCAGGAACTCCGGGATCGGGTGGCATCCCTCCTGCGTAGTGTGGGTCTTAGTCCCGAGCACATGAATCGCTATCCCCATGCCTTCAGCGGTGGACAACGGCAGCGTATCAGCTTGGCCCGGGCGTTGGCCTTGAACCCCCAGTTCATCGTGGCCGATGAACCAGTTTCGGCCCTGGATGTCTCCGTACAGGCCCAAATCCTCAACCTGATCAAGGAATTGCAAGCGGAATTTGGCTTGACCTACCTTTTTATAGCCCACAATATGAGCGTAATTAAGCATGTGTGCGACTCGGTGGCCGTCATGTATGTGGGCCAGATAGTCGAAATGACTACGACACAGGAATTGTTTGCCCGTCCGTTGCACCCCTACACGGAAGCGCTGTTGATGGCCATTCCCGTGCCCGACCCGCGACGGGGAAAGCAGCGCATCGTGCTGGAAGGGGATGTGCCCAACCCGGCGGATCCGCCGTCTGGATGCTATTTTCACCCTCGCTGCGTCTATGCCCAAGAAGTCTGCAAGACGGAAACCCCGCCCATCTCTGAACCTCTGCCTGGCCATCACGTGCGGTGCCATCTGGCTGAAGAACTGACTTTGCAGGGCATTCAGGTCTGAACAGCTGGTCCCGGGAACAGGAGAGGTCCCGGAGTCACACAAGAGATTGATATAGCAGCGTCGTTTGGCGGCTGGCCTCGGCCCAGGTATAGGGTTTTACCCGTTTCAGACCCGCTTCGCGCAATCGATTCTGCAACACGGGTTGGCTGGCTAGATCCTGGATAACCTTTGCCAGCAATTCGTCATCTTCCGGATCTATGTGTAAGGCACAGTCTCCGGTCAATTCCGGCAGACTGCTCCGATTACTGGCCACGACTGGGGTGCCACAAGCCATAGCCTCCAACACGGGAAAGCCAAAACCCTCGTACAGGCTTGGCTGGAGAAGGGCCAAGGCATTGCTGTAGTAGGTGGGCAATTCCTCGTCCGGTACGTAACCTGTGAATTCCACCCAAGACTCGAGGTTCAGCTGCGCCACGAGCTGATGGACAGGTGAGAATTTCCACCCGGCACCGCCAACGATGACCAGCTTCAATTTATGCCCGTGAGCGTGCAATCGGACCAGGGCCCTCAAAGCGGCGGCATGGTTCTTGCGGGGTTCCAGGGTACCCACCATCAACAGGTAGGAACCAAACCGCCTTTGAAGGTCCAGGCTACGAGAATCCTTGGGATCAACTGGACGGAAACGATCCTGATCAATGCCTTCCGGAATCACCACCACCTTCTGGTCCTCTATGCCGTACATGGCCAGCAGATCCCGTTTGGTCTGCTGACTAACCGCAATGATGGCATCCGCACGCCTGGCAAAAATTGGCATTCCCACATTGAGAAAGGCCCGGTTTTTCCAGGTATGGGTATGGGGCAAATGGCGAAAGATTAGGTCGTGGACAGTCAGCACTGTACGACGCCCCAAACAGGGCAGCAGGTGCTCCGTGGCATGATACACATCGGTGACGGGAAAACGGCGTTCATATCCGTGGTGGTGGAGTATCTGTGAGGCCAATACGGACAGACGCCAGGGATATTGCCCCATGGACATGGTGTGCTGTCTAACCTGATGCAGGTTGCAGGGAAGGGTATGGCCGCTGTGAGAGTTATAAAAGAGACTGAGTTCAATTTGATCACGTTGGGTCTGCCACAAACCCAGTGCCAATTCAGTTGCATAACGACCTATTCCGGCTCCTTGGTGGGCAATGGGGCCGGCATCCATCAGTACCGATAAGCATCCCGAATCGGGGCCAGATCGAGATTGTGCCATAAACTACACTCCCTGCAGCCATTCGCCCACGGTAGAGGCAGTACGGGCTAGAGGGGGATAAATCCAGTCTGCCCGAGGCCATGAAGTAACCATTCCCTTGAGACCGGTCTGTTTGTTGCCTCTGATGTAAGGTTGACGGAAACGGGAGTCCAGCATAACGAGGCTGCCTCTGGGACTGGTAGGCATGATCAAATGGTCTACGACCCGCAGGAGTTTGGTGTTGACGTAAGGGAGCACAAAGGTATTGAATTCATTGCCATCGGAATTTTTCGGTTGAGATATACGGGACTGCTCATTCCTAAGTGGGTGTGACCGGGGCGGAAAAGGTATGCGAGTTATGATGGCGCACTGGATGTCTACCTGGTTCAGGGCTATATCTTGCAAGAGGTCATAGGTGCCGCAGAGCAACTTCAATCCGGGTTGTTGTAATGCGTTAGCGATGTCTTGACCTGTATCTCTATTGTGAATGAGTAATGGTATGTCTTGGCCTTTCAAGAGAGGCTCCAGCTGCGCTGCCACCTCAAGGAGAGCAGTTCGTCCTGTATAGAGCAAGAGTACGCAACCCTGTGTCTGTCCTGCTATATCAGAAACCAGATGGCCAACCTGCGAGGGTGACAGGTATTTTGGCAGTTCAGGCAAGACGATCTGCAGTTCAGGCACGTATTTCGTGACCTGCATTTTTTCGTGTTTGAATGAGCTAAGTCCCAATTGGAGAGAAAGAAAGTCTTGCGCTGATGTCCCTCTTGCGCTGCTGCGATGAAGGAACAATACAGTCTCAAAAGCAGTACGAAGGTGCAGATTGACGTACGATTCATTCCACAGAGAGGTACTCTTGAATTCGCACTGGGTTCCATTCCCCCGTAGAGTCAACCACTTAATTGGGGTACGGGCAGAAGCCTGCGGGCCGGTTTCCCCGTCCAATACTCGATTCATGCCTTCTAACACCCGACGGAATTCCCGTCGCAGAGAACGGATCTGCTGAATGTAACGGGCTGAATCAGGCTTGACATCGGCATCAATGTCGGGCAGAGCATCCATCAAGGCATCCAGGCCCCCAAGTAAAGCCCTTGCCTCAGTCACACAGTTTTGCCAACTCCGCAGCGTAACAGACCACGCAGGTGAATTCCTGAGATGAGCTTGGTCAATGGAGGCTTCATGAAGTCCCTGGCCAGTTGCCAAATGCTGGGCGGACGTGGATTGTAAGGTTTCATCAAATTGATGCCAAACGGGCTCCAGGACATCCAGTTGGTCCATCATACGTACAATGGCCTCAGGACATTCCGGTTGCTGCTGTAACCAGTCCGTGATCTCATCACCAGCGCCGGCGGGGCCGAGGTGACGGATACGTTCTTGCAGATATTGCATTGAGCCAAGATCAACGATCTGTGTACTTGCCTCGGGAATTTGGTGAAACAGATGCCAGAGATCATCAATAATCAGGCCATCAAAGTCACGGGCGAAGTCTGGATCGGCATCCAGTGCAAAGAGAAGGGCATCATGATCCATTAACGTGATGGCGCCTGCGCCCCCGACTGATTCAGGTGGCGGGAAGTGATCCCCACCAGGTTCCAGAGCAGCCGGGACCGAGTCAGATGTGCCTGCCACCAAAGGCCATCTCACATGCCCATCGTGGGCCGCTGGATCATGCGAGAACAGGAACAGTCCGTTCAGGCGCCGATATTCTGGGGGTGAGATTGAGCACCAATGCAGAACCTTGGCCAGAAAACGTATTTCATAGTGATCCAATGTGCGACCGGCTTTCCACGCGTTCAAACGTCCAAGATCGCATAAACGGCTGGGATTCGGCCGATAGGCAATCGGCATACCCGGTGCGATTTCCGCGGCCTGGATCTGCAGGGCGTCTATCATCAATTGCTGATACGAGAATTCACCAAAACTGGGCAGACAAAGAAGCAGGTGACGGTTGCCCTCCTTGGCCCACTGAATACAGATCTGAGCCAGTTCCTGGCTATAAGTACTATCGCATGGCAGGGACATGACTGTTCCAGAGCCAGGTTCCAGTGCCTGCCAGATAGCCTCCGAATCTATCAGGGATTGGGTATTCTCTGGATGCACCTTCCGGGTATGGCATTTCTTGTGTGTCTGCAACGGAGACCTGAGAGCACTGCGGGTCACTGGAACATTGGTGTGCACCGAAGCCAATTCGCGGACGACAGCCTCTCGGTCAAACAGCGAATGATAAGGCCAGTTACTGCTGGTATGTGCCAAGACCTGCTGAATGACTACATCCGGCAAAGCCTGCAGTTTCATTACCAGGCGCATGAATAACTGTCCCGTAGCCAAAGCATCATGGGCTGCGCGATGTGCTTTTTCCAGACGAATGTCTAGTCCGTGGCACACACCTTCTAAAGCGGCATAAGATGCCCCAGGCACGAACATATGCACCATGTCGTAGGTGTCCAGGAGTGTCAAGTGACTCATATTTATGGCCTTGTGAGCCAGAAAGGACTCTTCAAAGCGAACGTTGTGGGCAATGAAATGGCTCACAGGAGGATCGAGAAAAGCCTGTACTTTATCTACGATTTCGTTCCAGGAAGCCTCAGTTCGGACCATTTCCTGCGTGATTCCCGTAAGTCGGGATATATCGGTCCCAATGGCTTTGAGAGGTTTTACCAATTCCTGGAGACCACAGTCCTGAACTACCAAGTCCAGAACCCGCGCATCTTGGAAACGTACCGCACCAACCTCAATGATTTCGTCAGCCTGAGGGTCCAGACCAGTGGTTTCCAGATCAAGAGCTACGAATACCGGAAGTTCGAGGCCGTTAGAGACTGAGTCAGCCCTTTTTTCCTGGGTCATTTACTGGGGCTCCGGCTAGCTGTCTACAGCATTTGAAGGGGGTATCAGCTTCCATATACTGGAGAAACAGGAGAAACCCCCTGAGGCAATTTCAGCGTATCAATCTCCCCAGTTCGCCCAGCAAATTCGCTATGCCTATATTTTATCCGACAGCAAGAAACCAGGGCAGATTATGACTACAATCCTGGCGGTGAATGATGTCCTGAAGGAAAGGCTATCGGAGAAAGAGGGTTTTCTCATTCAAGAAGCGAACTGGGAAGTCAGTACCTCCGGTCCGCAAAATAAACTGGGAAACAGCTGTCCGGCCCCCAAAAGAATCCTGCATCAGTCTTGTTGAGTCTGCCGAGATACGAACATTCTCTTAACAACCTTGGTCATATCAGTCAACTCTGGGTAATGCCATTTTGGCTCAGGCCAAGGCTGGGTAATGCTCTTCAGATAATTCTCCCGGATCCGGGGGTCCAGCAGAAACATTACCCCCTGGGGGCTTGTCGGCGTAATTAACTGATCCATGAGACGCAACATGGTATAGCCAACTTGGGGTAACACAAAGTGTCTGAATTCATTATCTGTGCCAGTCTGCTGCTGAATCATCTGCATCTGACGAGACTGAACCGGATTCGCGGGTGAAGGGAAGGGCAACCGGGTTACAACCACACATTCCAGTTCCACATGGTCCAATGAAACCTGTTGCAGAATGTCGAAAGTACAGAAGAGAATTCTTCTGCCCTGGTGGTGTAAACCTTCCACAATGGAGTCCCATGGATCCCAATCCTGGATCAGGACGAGAGTGTCTGTTTCTGCCAGGGAATGCCGCAAGTCGGCTGAAACTTGGCGCAATTCGAAAGTCCGGGCAAACAACACCAGGACGCTCTTCTGGACTTGGCCCAATATTTCTGGCAAGAGCTCCTTGACCTGTTGGAAATGTAAGCCGCTCTTCGGATCCGCAAGTCCCTCTGGAACGACCACCTTCAAGTCTGGTCGGAACTTCGGGGAAAAGGGCGAAGGAGGGTGCCTTGAAGCAGACAGTCCCAGCTGTAAGGAAAGGAAGCCTTGGGGCAAGGACCGCTGTCTCCCTCTAAAGAGAAACAAGACCTGCTGGAAAACCTTTCCCAGATAGCGCTGAACATACGCTTCCGTCCAGAGTTGACTGAAGTTGAATTCTATCTGTTCGGGCTCTGTCCTTAGTGTTACCCACTTAACGGCCTCAAGTGAACGGGGTTGCTGGGCATTTCCCAGGACAAGGTCCATCTGTTGCAAGACGACATCGAACTCCCGTTGCCAAGCCTGTACCTGTTTGCCGTAATCAAGTTGCCCTCCAGGGGACAGGGCTCTCACCAGAGCTTCCAGATGCTCAATCAGGAACTGTGACTTTGTCCTCAAGTTCTGCCAGGCTTGGAAGACGCCGTCCCACTGCGAAGACGAATCCATCTGGAGTAAGTCCCTTGCTACCAAGGACACTCTTCGTTTTCTTGCTCTTGACTCGTGCTCCAGTATGCCCTGAGCTGTCACTTTCAGGTTCTCTTTGAATCGGTCCAAGTCAGCAGTCCAAGTCTCGACTTGAGACGTCAGGGAGGCAACAAGCCTGTCACATTCAGCCATTGGCGAGCTCCCCTGCTCTCGGGTTTCCTGCGAGAGGCTTCGGGGCAGACTTCCCATTTCTTGCAGAAGATAAGTCATTGTCCCCAAGGTGCAGGTCTGGGTACACGTTAACGGAATCTGGTACCACAGATTCCAGATGTCGTCCACTACTATGGCATCAAAGTTTAGGGCGAAGTCTGGGTCCGTGGTGAGACCAGACAGAAGGGTGTCGTGGTCCATGACGGTAATACGGCCCCTTGCGGAAACTGGTGAAGAGGTCAGAACTGCTTCCCGCTGAGGTGCAAGATCCGCTGAATTAGAGTCTGCAGAACCGGCAACCAGAGGCCACAGCAAATGGCTACGGGAGCCACTTCTGTACCAACGGTGGTACAGCCAGTTTGGCGGCCAATGGCCTGTTGAAGAGGAAGTGATCCAGTACAGGATCTGAGTCAGGAAGGTTGCTTCCTTCTGATCCAAAGTGCGATTGGCCTTCCAGCTATTGAGTCGTGGCAAGTCGCACATGTACCGCGGATTGGACTGCCAGACAATCTGGGGTCCAGGAGTCGATGCGCGGGCAGCGTCCTTCAGTAACTGGAACATACGATGCCGGTGGGCGAAATCATGACAATGAGGAAGAACGAGAAGCAGATGAGTGTCGTTTCTAGTTGCCCAATCTGCGCATTCTCGGGCTAGTTCCTTACTGCTCGCTACATCACAGGGCAATGAGACAACGGAACTATTGCCAGGTTGCAAGAGCCGCACCAACCAGGATGCGGTGGGCTGGTGTTCTGTCCTTTCAGTTTGGTTGCTTACTTCGGCAATTTTCGGGGCATAGGCCAGAGGACGGTCTGGCTCAACGCCTGCTTGAGATATGGGCGACTTGGTATCCAGATAAAAGAGTTTCCGTTCCTTGGCGATGATCTGAAACAGATCTCTGTATCTCCAGTTCGCCGGGGCGTGCGCCATGATCTGCTGAATGGCATCGTCCGACATCTCCCTCATCCGCTGCCATAGCAGGATAAAGAGTTGGCCCGTAGTCAAGGCATCATGAGCCGCACGATGTGAAACACGTGGAGCAACCGACATGATGTGGGAGGCGACGCCGAGTGAAGCCCCCGGTGCATCAGGCATAAACATAGCCACCATGTCAATGGTATCCAACCAGATCAGATGGTCCAGATCCAAGCCATGGGCGGTGAGGAAACTCCTTTCAAACGAGGCATTATGGGCGACCAGATATTTGACAGGGGGATCAAGAAATGACTGAACTTCAGCCCTGACTTTCTCCCACGTTGGTTGATCCGCTAGCATCTCCTGCGTAATGCCGGTTATGCGGGTAATCTCTGCATTAAGCACTACAGGGGGTTTGATTAAAGCTTGAAGACCACAGTCCTCCGCCGTCATGCCCAAGACCTCATCTCCGGCAAAACGAACTGCTCCCACCTCAATAATGTGGTCCTCAGGTGGCTTCAGCCCTGTAGTCTCAAGATCCAGGGCCACAAATCCTGGCGATTCCTGCTCTGGTACAACTGAATCGCCAAAAAGACTTAGTTGCATGGACGGAACTCCCTCACTCCACTGCGGGACGGATTGGGTTATGGCGGCGGTCGCAGACAACGAACAAGGCAAAGCCTAAGGCCAGCCCTGTGCACAAAAAGGCATCGGCTAAAATACATACGACATTAGTGGGGCTTCAACATTTCTTGGTGCCTATTCGCTACTGATTTCCGCCGGCCGGCTGTAGTGTGAGTATTTCGAGTCTTGAAGGCTTCGGGGCTGAGACAGAGACAGGTAGTGATACGGGTCAGCAAGTTGCAATAGTCCAATTTAATGAGTACATGAACATGGCAATTGATCCAGGTCCTTTACAAGGCGATATAGCGAAGGAATCGCTACTGGGTCGTGTAAGGCAACTCCTTGCAGCCATGGGGCGGCGTAATCGATTTATTCTGGAGTGCCGGATGGGCATGGTTGGACCTCCCGCCTCTCTGGAGGATATTGCGCGATCATTCAGTCTGACCAGGGAACGTATTCGCCAACTGGAAATTGAGGCCGTCCAAGGCCTGTCTCCCATGTTCGATTGGTTCCAGGAGTTGACTCGCGATCTAGCCGATGTCCTCCGTCGGCGCGAAAGTCCGCTGACGTTCCTGGGCGCTGTTGAAATGGAGTCTCGTCTGCAGGGCATGACACGTAGTGGGGCCCTCATGTCCTATCTGTTGCAACGTCTCAAGTCTGAAGATATATACATGGTATGTATCCGGGGCATCACCTATCTAATGTTGTTGAGCCAACGTGACTGGGAAGAATACTGCGCGAAAATACTGAGGGAATTCCGCACGGATGAATGGGCGGGAACTCCCGTGAGTGAGTGCAGGCAGCATGTACTGCAAAGGGGGCAAGGTCTTGACAAGGGGGCACTGGAACTCTGTTGGCAGGAGATAGTACTGTCCTGTGGGTTTGTTTCGGTACCTCAGGGCACGGTGCTGAAACCTTCTACCTATTCGGGCTGGGTCCGGTACGTACTTTCCCACACGGATCAGCCAATGTACCTGGCTGATATCAAGAGTCGGATCCAGGAACTGTCTGGCAGGGAACTACCTGAAAAATCTGTGCACAACGCCATTACAAACACGGCGGTTCTGTTCAGTCGAGGGCTTTATGGGCTGGAACAACACATTCGGATATCGTCGGACTCTATCCCGGATATCATTACCACGGCTGAGCAACAGGTAAGGTCAGGACCTCCTTACCGGCAATGGCACGCCAGTGAACTCTTGTCCGCTGTGACTCAGGAGTTGGGTCCAGTACCGGGGCTCACCAAGTATACCCTGAATCATATCTTGCGGAACTCGCGGAGCTTGCAAAACCTGAATCGCATGGTATGGGGTCTTGGCGAACCGAATGATTCAAACCGGATGGCCCGAATCAATATTCGGGACGCAGTGCTTGCCATACTGGAAGAGGCCGGTTATCCACTGTCGATCCATGAAATCCACAAGCAGCTCATGAAACAGAGAGGTCTGGATCAGGATCTGAATTTTCAGATCCACGCGGGGGAACAGCTAGTTCATCTTGCGTCTGGGCTCTGGGGCATCAAGGGACGCGATGACTTGCCAGAGCTATTTGCCAGCGCTGCGGAGAACTAGGAAGACACGGAAAAAATCTCCGCTTCTTGTTGGTGGGTTGGGGTTGGGTCTGTTGGGGGACCAACCGATGAGAATCTTGCCTGGTAAGTTCCGACATCTGTCACAGATTTATTCAGCAGCAGAAATCTTTTCCCAATACAACCTGTTCACGGTAAAGGGGTCCTGTTTCAGGGATAATGGAGGACAGTTATGTCGGCAAAATTTCCTGAGGCCAAGGTATGAATGTATCGGTAGTCATGACTGTGCTGAATGAAGGCCAGTCCCTGAGAGCCGTACTTGGGGATTTGGTAGGGCAGACTCTGGCCCCAGCGGAAATCGTCATCTGTGATGGTGGTAGTACCGACAGTACACTGCAGGTGCTCCGATCTGTCCAGGAGGAATTGGCCAGTAGTGGTGAGACCTCTATCCAGGTTATTACCAAGACCGGAGCCAACATCAGCGAAGGGCGTAACGCCGCGGTCCGGCTGGCTCGACATGACTTCATCGCCGTAACGGACGCAGGCATCAGGCTTGAAAGTAATTGGCTGGAAGAACTGGTCTGTGTCATGCAATGCCATCTGGAGGATCCAGACGTTAGGGGAGTCTCTGGCTTCTTCTTGCCTGCCGCACAGGGAGTCTTCGAAACTAGCCTGGCGGGAACTACATTGCCTCTGCTACGGGATGTGGATCCCGAACAGTTTCTTCCTGCCGGGCGTTCCATGCTGTTTCGAAAGTCTGCTTGGCAGGAAGTGGGCGGTTTTCCCGAATGGCTTGACTATTGTGAGGATCTGGTCTTTGATCAACAGATCGAATACCTGGCAGGTGGCAGGCGCAGGGCCATGCCCATGGCGCAGTTGTCCGTCGTACGGGTTCGTCCCCGTACATCCTTCCGAAGTTTCTTCAAACAGTACTATCTCTATGCCCGCGGAGATGGCAAGGCTGACCTGTGGCCCAAGCGACATCTGATCCGGTATGGCACCTACTTGGCATTGGTTCCGTTTCTCTTACGTCTGATCCGCAGTTCCCGTGTCCAGGTCCGACGCTGGGGCCGTCGTCTCTTCTTCGTTGGTGCTCTAGCCTATTGCTGGAGACCCTTGCAACGGGTATGGCATCTTGGGCGACACCGGCTATCTCCCTGGAGACTGGGTGAGGCCCTCTTGCTTATTCCCCTGATTCGATTTGTGGGCGACGTGGCCAAAATGCTGGGTTATCCGGTTGGATGGTTGTGGCGTCTAAGGAATTGGAAGAAAAAGGAAATCCATTGGCGGTCTGGTATGAAAATGCGGGCAGAGCACAATCGACTGCAGTCAAGCACAGATTAAGCGGAAAAACGCATGCTGTTATCGGGAAACGTGCGCCAGTAAGGTTGTAGGAAATTGGTCTGTCACGATCAGAAACCCGTGTTCGTCCCAGAGTACAATTCCCTCCCAATTCCGGGCTACGACTTCGTCCAGTAAAGCAATCTCCACCGGCGGGATATCCACCAATTCAATACGGCCTTCAGAGACTTGCATCGCCACAATGCGTTCTACGATTTCCGTCTGAGCATGGGTCGGTCCCTCCCCCCATCGATCACGCAGACCATCCGTTTCAGGCAATAGGCGCTTGTCACCGGGCCAGAAGAAATTAATGGCCCAGAACCGGCCCTGTTGGTCTGGCTGGGTGGCATCGGTAAGCCGGTATTCGATCACTGGCATCGACCAAGGGGATTGTGGCTGCAAGTTTGTGCTGTATACCAATGCCTTCCGGTCTGGATTTACTTCAATGCCGTTGGCCTCATATAGGGCGATGATACGGTCTTGCCAGAAGAGCAGAGTCTCATAAGCCTGGTTCATCAGTCGGGTCTGCGGCTCCATTACCGTGAAGTGATCCAGGGCAACTTTCAGGGAGTCGCCCTGTTCCTGTATTCTTCCTTCCAGCAAGTAGCCTTGCATATAGCCTCGCATTCGCGCTTCAACTGCTAGGAATACCCGGTCTTTGTCAACGGCAATGGCTTCCAGACCCTCGTAACCCTCCAGTTGCCGCAACGGAAAGGCTGAGGATAAGGGAATGGGAAAGGGCTCTAGTTGCGGGACCGTGCCAGCCAAGGCCTCTGCGATATCCGAGCGATACAATCCGAAGAGGTTGTTATTCCACTTGTGGGGATATTGCGGCACCAGGATGAGGACATCATTGAACCAGGCAAGCCCGGATAATTCAGCTTCCGGTTCGACCAGTGGACCTTGCAATGGTAGCAGCGTTATAGTCTGTTCCTGAAGAACAGGAAGTTTCGTGGGTGCGGGATCCCGCACCTTGGTCTGATCCGTATGGCTACAACTGAAAAGGAAAGCTGCCATGAGCCAAGGGGCGAACCACTTGACCAGCGCTGGCTGAGAGGAAGGTAGTCCCCAATGTCTGGAACGTAGCAGGTCTCTGGTCCAATAATTCATAACAGCTAGCCGAACAAAACTGCCGTACGACTCAAGAAGGTACAGACAGGCTACGGCGTTCAAGGAACGGAGAACAGTTCTGGGGACTGTCTGAAAAATCGTTGCATGGCATCTTCCCAAGTCGGCATTTCTGCCGAAGTGGCAAGCCGAAGACGATTGTCCACAAGGACAGCGTGTAGAGGCGTTGGCGCAGGTCTATCCCACTGGGAATGAGGAATCGGTGTCACGAGAACCTTCTCCCGCCCCGTGTGTTTCAAGACGTGACACGCCCAGAGATACCGACTGGTAATACCCCTGTTGGTTACATGGAAAATCCCTCGTGCCTGCGCCTTGGCAAGATGCGCAATATGCTGGGCTGCGTCCAGCGTGTAGGTCGGGCTGCCAAATTCGTCATCCACCACCCGCAACTGGCCCAGACGATCCGCGGCGCGGACAATCTTGCGGGGGAAATCATCTCCATGCGGGCCAAACAACCAGCTGACCCGCACAATGCAGTGGTGTGTCATTTCTTTGATTATCTGTTCTCCCAGGGCCTTGCTGCGCCCATAAGCATTGACTGGCTGTACAGAATCTGATTCGCTATAAAAACAACCTGGTTTGCCTGGGAAGACTTCATTGGTACTTATATGGATGAGATGGGCCTCCAGTTCATTGCATGCTTGTACTACCCCCTGCAAGCCACAAGCATTGACTTGCACCACCTCAGGCCAGGCATCAGGATCCTCCGCCCCATCTACATCTGTCCAGGCGGCTGTATTGATAACCACTTCAGGTTGTGCTTGCACGATCCGATTTCGGGTTTCTGGCGAGGTAATGTCGCATTCCTTGCGACCCCAGACTAACAGATTCTCTTGCGCCAAGGCTGTTTGCAGCGCTCGACCAAGCAAGCCATTGGCCCCTAACAGTAAGATACGCATGGGATTCCCGTATTCCTTCCTGGTTTACCAAGCAAGCGCCGTAACTAATCCAGACGCTTACACGATGTGAACTATTGTATATGGGGATCATGTGGCATAGGTCTAGATAGAGGAAAGCGATTTGCAGTTTGGCCAGTACTTATTCTTCGAATCTTTCCCGTGGTACGCTTGTCAGATCTGGGCCAGTCTTGGCAGGTAAACCATGACAGTCAGTGAAACCAGGATACCGAATTTCAATTCCGCCGCGATTCGGCACTGCATGGCAGTACTCTCGCGTCCTCTAAACCTGCTCCAGGAGGTATCCAGCGAACTTGGTTTTCCCATGAGGATGATAGGAGGACTACCGCGTGAGCTTATGTTTCTGCATTTGCACGGCCGATCGCTGCCTGAGACTTCCATGCAGGACATAGATATCGTAGTGGAAGGCGATGCACGCATAGTCGGCAGTTCTCTTCAGCGACGGTGGGGCGGAACACTCAAAATCCATGATGCTTTCCAGACAGCTACATGGCACATGCCTGCCACCAAGGGGCATCTTTCCCGGATCGACCTGATCACGGCCCGTTCTGAAATGTACCCGAGACCGGGTTCATTGCCAGAGACGACTCCAGGTACCTTTGCCCACGATGTAGCGCGCAGGGATTTCTCCGTCAATACCCTGGCTTTGGATCTGACGACCTGCCTGTCGTTGGCCGGTGGACGGCCCGGTGTCACACTGCATCACCACCCGCTGGCACTCGTCGATTTAGAAGAAGGCCTGGTTCGCATTTTGCACGACAACAGTTTTCATGACGACCCAACTCGTATCTTCCGTGCCGTGAAATATGCGCAACGTTATGGATATGCCATTGAAGCCCATTCCCTGTTCCTGTTACAGCAGGAAGTGGCAACATCAGGCCTGGACAATTTGTCGCCTGTTCGTATATATCATGAATTTCAGCGGATATTCCCTGAAGCGGAAATAACCTCTGTCCTCCAGGGGCTGGTAGAACTCAAAGTAATGTCTGGAATTGGGATGGCAGAGCAAGATTGGCGGGAGATTCTGGCGGCAGTTGGGCGTGCGTCCCGGGATTCCTGTGTCCAAGAGGCGGTCCTTTGGATCCTGCTATTGTTTCAGGGCGATGGTCGTGTCGAGAGTCAACGTCTCAAACTGCCACAGAGGACCGTCAAGTGTATTGATCTCTTCCGATGGCTTTTACATAACCGAGCTGTCCTCAACTTGGACAATCTTAGGCCAAGTCAGGTCGCCCGGACATTGGATGGTTTGCCCAGGGCTGTCCTGCTGGCCCTAGTGGCCTGGAGACCTGAACTCCTGGCGACTGTGGAACAGTACTATGCGGTCTGGCGAGACAAGCGGTCCATACTCAATGGGCACGATCTCATTGCGATGGGTTATGTGCCAGGTTCCGAACTTGGAATGGCCCTGAAGAGGTTGCGAGCCGCTTGTCTGGATGGGTACGTTACCTCCAGGAAGGAGGAGCTGGATCTGGTTCGGCAACTGCTGGGCGATCCTGGTAAATCAGGCCCCCTATAGTCGCCACAGCCACCGAATACCTTCGACCCCCAGGAAAAGGGCGAACAATATGGGCTGATGGAGCAGGTAAATGGGTAAAGCGCGCACACCGAGGCCACGGAGCCAGGACCAGGGAGCCTGTGTCCCCAGTTCCGGGCGCCACGGGGGGCGCTGGCCGGTGCCAAATGTGACGGCACCGATGAAGGTGCCTACCAGAAACAGACCAAACCAACGAATAAAGGGAAAATGATCCACGGATGAATAGCCTTCAGGGGTGAAGCCAAGCCAGGCCAGACGGGTGATGGCGCCGGAAAATTCCTGCCTGTCCAGCATCATGCCGGCTGCCATCAACACCAGACCCAGAATCAGGGACACGCGTTTCTTGCCTATCAG
>DAOUJU010000036.1:0-53911 GCA_034422235.1 Anaerolineales bacterium
AATATGTGCGCAAATCCTCAGACTTTAGGGTTTTTCGTGGGCATCACGGTGAGACATGGCTGGGATCTATACTCTTCTTGCCCTGTCCCGAACTTCCGTCGTTGTAATACTAGGTACCCATGTCTGCCAGACGGCCCTCGTGGTGACCAACGATTCGGATCTGGCTTATCCACTGGAGGTGGTCCAGACTTTCGGGGTCAGGGTCATCCTGGTCAATCCCTTTCTCCAGGCTCGTCACGGCGCGGCCGGCCTGCGCCGGATTCCGGTCTACCGCCGCCTGCAACTCCAGGAGCATCATCGCCGGGAAAGCCAATTGCCCGATCCGGTGCTCACGGCCCAGGGGAGATCCTTGGTCCGGCCCGACACCTGGACATAAAAAAGCCCTCCACGTGCATAGAGGGCCGGGGATCCGGCCCTGCGAAGAAGACCGGATAGGTAAATACACCCCGTAACGCTATTTATATACCAGGTAGTGACTCATACTTGACTGTCAATCAATACGTTGACGCAGTTTGGGATCCAGGAAATCGCGCAGGGCGTCACCGAACAGGTTGGCGGTCATAATGGCGAAAGTAATGGCGAGTCCCGGGAAGACCACCAGCCACCAGGGTGGTTTGAAAGCGGCCGCCGTGACTCCTCCCAGCATGTTGCCCCAGCTCGGGGCTGGAGGCGGAATACCCAGCCCCAGGAAGCTGAGCGCCGATTCAGCAAAGATGGCTCCTCCCAGATGCAGAGTGGCCACCACCAGAATGGGAGCTGTCACCTGAGGGGCGATATGGCGGGCCATCAGCCTTAAGTTGGTGACCTCAATCATGCGAGCCGCTTCTATATACATGGCTTCCCGTACAGAGAGCACGACGGACCGGGTAATACGGGTGGCCGAAGGGATCTGGGTCACAGCAATGGCCGCAATCACGGTTTCCAGTCCCGCGCCCAGCACCACGAGGAGCATGAGGGCCAGAATCAGGGAGGGAAAGGACATGAGGATATCGACCACACGCTGGCTGATGAGATCGAATTTCTGACCCAGAAAGCCGCTGCCAATGCCCCACACGAAGCCGATGGCATCCCCGGCAATTACGGCGATCAAGCTCACCATCAGGGTAATTTGGGCCCCAAAGATGATACGACTCAGGATATCCCGGCCCAAATTGTCCGTACCCAGCCAATGGCTGGCCGACGGGCCCTGTCGTACGGCCGCATAGTCTGCCTCATTGGGATCATAAGGAGATATCAGGGGTGCACTTACCGCCAGCAGCATCAGCAGAATCCAGCCCGCACAGGCCAAAGCCCCCACGGGAGAAACAGTGTAGAACCGCCGTACATTTTCGGCCAAGCGTTGCCAGCGCGAAGGTGTATCCAACTGACGAAAGCGCTGATCCATGGTGGAGAGGGAAGAGGTCATGCCATCAGCTGTAGCGGATACGGGGATCCAGGATTCCGTAGCTCAAGTCCACGATCAGATTGACGAATACATAGATCAAGCCATACACCAGAACCAGATTCTGGATCATCATCCAATCCCGTTCCTGCATGCCCTGCACCATCAAACTGCCCAAGCCGGGTATAGCAAAGGCCTTTTAGGTCTTTCCGATGGCTGCTAGGTCTTCAGGGTCTTACAGGAGAAGAGACTTTGGTGCCAACCTGCAGGCTCCCCAAAGACTCTCGAATTGCAGTGGGTTCTGCTACTTCAGACCCAAGGACAGGCTATTACCATGGTGCCTGATGCCATCAGGACAGATGGTTCTGGGAGGTGGATTTGTCCCCGTTCCTTAAGGACAATCGCTATTCGTTCTGGCCACAGTTACAAATTACATGACCGAAGCAATTTCACCGTGTGGATGAACGTCTCAGGGAAATCGCCTCCAGTGCCAGGAAAACAAAGACTATGGAATCCAGATCGTCCCATAGTCCGTCCACAGGTTCCAGGTCAGGAGACATCTTGGCGAGATACTGGATGAGGTACCGAAATAGCACCATGGCTTCCAAAGCTGTTACTACATCCCGTGGCCACTGCGGCAGGTGATTACCTGGTTCATTACGAATGCGTAACGAATCCATCAGGTTGACGACAACCGCCAGTCCCAGGAATAGCAACACAGCTGGATCTACTAAGTAATCCCAAAGCAAGCCGCTGGTTTCCTGGTCAACAGCAAAGAAAAGAACATTGGCCAGAACCAGAAAAGCTGTAATGCCGCAAAGTATTGACAGTGCTTTTTTCATGGGTTGTGCCCCCAAGTTTCTATCTGCTACTAGTTCCAAACCGGGCCGGTAATCGCTGCAGATCGCCTCTGCGGTCTGTCACTCTCACACTTTTTATTGTACTGAATACCGGGAGTCGATGGACTCGTTGCCCAGAAGTTGCAGATGGACACCCGCAACAACTATGCATAGGTACTGTCATGGTTGATTGGCAACACCTGGTTCGCTTTTGCGGTCTTGAATAACCGGGGCATTCTGCTATCGTCCGCAGTTCGATGCCCTATAGGCAGAATGGTCAAGACTGTTTTGGGACTAGCTGTCCCCTAGTTGTGATGCTTGTCTGGCAGATCTCCACAGAGCTATCGCTTCTGCTACCAGCAGGACGACTACGATGGAGTCCAGGTAAGCCCATAATCCATCCACGGGTTCCAGGTCAGATGCCATTTTAGCGACATATTGCAGTAGATACCGGAAGCCGATCATAGCCTCCAGGGCTGTGACAATATCTCGGGGCCACTGCGTCAGATTAGCTCCTGTTCGGTTGCGAATCCGAAGCGAGTCTCTCAGGTTAACCAGGACTGTAAGTGCCAGTATCACCAATACGGCTGGATCGCAACATAGTCCCAGATAAACTGGCTGACTTCCTGGTTCACGGCAAAGAGAAGCCAGGTGGCCGTCAGAATCCCCGCTGAAACTCCGCAAAGAACGGCCAATATTCTCTTCCCTGTGTGCATACTACATTGCTCTTCCCAACTATTGAATCTGCCTAGCTTTCAAATAAACGGATTAAGGAAATTCAGGTGCCTGCGTAGGTTGCAATAGGCCTAAGGCCTCGGAATCAGCAGATTGAGCATGGCTTTCGCATCATGGGGATCCACACCATGTTTCCCCTGCAGACTGGCCCGTACAGTATCTGTGTTTAAAGTCAAGATACTGCAGGTCTAGGCAGAGGATGGCCCTGTGTACTGTGGCAACCAAGGGGTCCCGCGACGGGCCACCGCATTCAGGTGCAGGAGGAGCTTGCGCATGACCGCGATGAGAGCGACTTTACCCGCTTTGCCTCGCTGCCGCAGGGCCTGATAGAAGCGTTGGTGGATGCCTTCGATCCGGATCACGGACATGGCGGCCATGTACAGCACCTCGCGCACGACGGCCCGCCCACCCCGGATGGACCGCGTACCGCGTTTGTGGCCACTGTCGCGCGACCACGGAGCGAGCCCCACCAGTGAGGTCAAGGCCTTGCCGTCTCGTTGGCCCAGTTCCGGTAGGAAGGCCACCAGCGTGGCCGCGGTCAAGGGCCCCACCCCCGGTACACTGCCGTACAGCTCGGCCTGTCGACAGAGGGGCCCACAGCTCTTCAACAGTGCCTGGTACTCCTCCTCCAGTCGGGCGATCTCCTGGTCGAGCCAGTGGATATGCCGCCGCGTGGACTGGCCCACGCTGGCCCTCACGCCCTTATCTAGCCGGTTCCGTTCCTGGACCCGCTGTGCGACCAATTGCCGACGCCTACGCAGTAGCTGCTGTAACTCCTCCCGCTCCTCCTCTCGCGCCGGCGGTTCGGTGTCGGACACCGGAAACACCCGGCCATAGTGAGAGAGTACCTGCGCATCCAGGGGATCGGTTTTCGCCTCGTAGCCACAGGCGCGGGCGAAGGCGCGCACCCGCAGCGGATGGGCCACGTGCACCCGGATCGCCGTGGCCCGGAGGCGGCTCACCAGCAGCCGTTCATACCCGCCGGTGGCCTCACACACCGCCTGCGTGACACCCGCCCTGTCTATATGCTGCAGCAAGCGACGGATGCCTGGGTTGCTGTTGGCGAAGCGGCACACGGGCCCTGCCGCAATCGATACGTCCAAAGTGGCCTTCGACACGTCTATCCCCGCTACGAGTTCCATGGTCTGACCTCCGTCTGTCCTGGGTCTCTGTCTTTGTCCTCCGTACTTGTAGATGCGGGCCTGATGCCCTTGTATCTGTGCGGAGCCACATAAGACGGGAGAGGGGTGCCCTACTGTACGACGGTGCCGTGCAGGACCGTTGGCCCTGACTCACCCAGTTGCCTGCGACGCGCCCCTCTCACCGATACCCCTAGATTTCACAATCTAGGGGTTATATACACCATACAAGTTGCTTCGGACTCGATATCCAGATCTGCCAGGGGCAAGGCCAGTCGTTGGCCTTCCTGGAGAGCGGATTCCCGGCACCCTACTTCCATTTCCATAGACATTACGGCATCCTCCAGGGAGAATTCGCAATGGTCTGAACCCCGGACCTCAGCGGTGAAATCGGTCACATGCGAGGCGACGGAAGACAGGGCGTAGGCCCGTTCGGGCTGAATAGTCACTAATTGCTCATTACGGTATTCCACCATCCCAATAGGCAGATCAATACGATCACATTGCCAGTGCCCATCCGCCACTACATGCTCAATGGGAAAAGTCATGTCATGGCGGGCACCATGCTGTAGGGACTCGTCCGAGCAGTATCGAACCTCCCCCAGGCTCTGCCTCCCGCGCAGGGAATCGCGGACGATGGTGCCGCGGGTTCCTGCCAGTTCTGTGTAGCCAGGGCGAGGATAACGTCCCAGCATACCTTTGAGATTACCTGCCAGGTCCGTGACTAACCTGTCTTCCGGGAAAAAGAACAGATGGCAGCGGAAGGATTCGTCTTCATGGTAGCGATGGCGGGCTTCCCAATGCGGTTCTGTGACCATCTGGTGTTTCACGGCCTGAACAGCTGTGGGATGAGCCTGATAGAAGGCGATCCAGCGCGAATTATTATGGTATCCCGGATGATCATAGAGGCAGGTAATGCGCCGGATAGGGCCCAGAAACCCAGTTTGGTCGATAGCCCGAGCCAAGCGATCAAAGGGCAGGCGGACAAAGTTCTCTCCGATGCGCAGGATAACGCCATTACGGCGGGCTTCTCTCGCCATGTCCCGGGCCTGCCACAGGGTACTGGCCATGCTCGTCTCCACCAGATGGTGAATGCCGGCACGGGAGAGAGTCACCGAGATCGCATGGTGGACGTCTATCGGCGCGACCACCAGTGCGGCTTCTATCAGGTTGGCCTCGATCAGGTCTGATACTGCATAGAAAGCCTGCACACCGGTGTTTTGGGCGTAACGATCCGCATTTTCCTTGACCGGATCACAGACTGCGACCAGGTTGAGCCATGGGTGCAGGCTCTGCAACAACTCCTGGTAGATATTAGTGGAACGGTTGCCTGCGCCAATCATGGCGACAGCAACAGGTTTGTCCAGTCCTGTCATCGATACCCCCCTGGATTTGAGTAGAATAGTCTCTATACATTTAGGGTACCAAGATCCTTTCCCGTACTGACCCTGGGCCCGCAAGACAGACTCAGAATGACCAAGCTGCCGCCATTACCCATAACCACCAGTGATTTTCCCTCCATGCGGAGGGAAGGTCTGTTCTACGTGGACAAGACACGCCAGCTTGTGTCCTTATTGCGGCCGGAGCACAAATACATTTTTCTGGCCCGTCCCCGACGTTTCGGCAAGACCCTCCTGATTTCGACACTGGAGGCCCTCTTGCAGGGACGGCGTCAGCTTTTTGCCGAAACATGGATTGCGGACCAGCCTTGGGACTGGACGCCCCATACCGTCGTGCGCCTGGACATGGCAGCCTTGGACTTGGAGAGCGTGGATATGCTCAAGTCCTCACTGCAACACCAGTTGCGCCGATTCTATCGACAGCTGGGACTCGACGCTCCTGAATTCAATGTCAGCCCTGGTCAACTTCTGTCTGACCTGATCCAAGACGTCAGTGTCACTTCGCAGGTGGATGTGCTCATCGACGAATACGACGCCCCCATCCTACGCCACCTGGATAGGTCGCAGGAGTTGCTTCCCATCCGCGACTTCCTGCGCGATTTTTATGGTGTACTCAAGGCGCGGGATGCGGAATTACAATTTGTGTTGCTCACGGGCATAACCCGATTTGCCCGCACCAACATCTTTTCAGGGCTCAACAACCTGTATGACATTTCGACTCTTCCTGGCTTTAGCGATCTGGTGGGTTTCACAGTATCGGAATTGCAGACAAATTTCGCTCCCTACCTGACACAGTTGGCGCAGAGCTGGATGTGTCCGCAGGCTGAAGTACTGCAGCGCATCGAAGACTGGTACAACGGCTATCTCTTTGCGGAGGAAGGCGAGAGTATCTATAACCCTTACTCCACGCTCAAGTGTCTGCAGGATGGCCGTATCGGCAACTACTGGGCCGATACAGGCACGCCAACATTCTTGACGCGTCTGATGGCTCAGCGGCAGACAGACCCAAGGGAGTTGCTTGGACGGTCAGCTGTACAGGTGGCTACGGCTACTTATGACTTGGAGAGTCCGGATCTCGCGGCCGTCATGTATCAGACTGGCTATCTGAGCTTAAGTTGGGCACCGGTGTCTGGGGCTCTGGTCACGGACTTTCCCAATCGCGAGGTAGAACAGACCTTTAGCCAATCCCTGCTCGGTTCCTATGTAGATGCCCCTGAAAAGGCCCGCTCCGCCATCGAGGATCTGGCGGTGGCTCTACAGGAAGGAGACTTCGACACTTTTTGGGTTCGCTATAACATCTTGCTGCGCCAGATTCCCTATGAAATTCAGGGCGAAAGGCACCAGTATTTCCAGCTGGTATTGCACCTGGTCTGCTTGCTCATCGGATATGAACTAGGGACTACCTCGGAGCGGAGCACGCATCGGGGGCGCATAGATACCGTAGTGGAACTAGCGGATAGGGCCGTTGTCTTCGAATGCAAAATGGACGCCTCAGCACAGGTCGCCCTAGCCCAGATCGAGGACAAAGGGTATGCCCAGAGCCTGCGGGACCGGGGCTTGGCCGTAGTAGGCATAGGCGTCAATTTTGATAGCCGGCAGCGTCAGGCCACAGGCTGGGAGGTGCGTCACTTTGGGTAACCGTGGGTGGGGCAATTGTGCACCACGGCTAAGCTTCGTTTAGAGCAGGCTCAAGGCCCAAAATGACAAGAACTGTAAATAGATCCTGACGCGCACCTGCCAAAGGCACCATTCCTTCAGAAATCTGCCACTGGAAGTCCTTGGCGACCCCGTTCCTGTGTTCTGAGGGAGCGATTCGAGCAGGCCCTGACCCGGGAACGAGGCATTCTCATTGAGGAGAGCGGTTAGGATTCTATCGGTACGGCTGGGCAGCGCCGCCATTGTTGGCCAAACCATGCCTGCGGAGCGGCGCAGAGAACTGGTGGCTGAGCCTTTATGCTCAGCTTCTCCGGTTAGGACAGATCAGCCGCGGTCAGACTGAGCGAACTCAGCCTGGTGCGGGGAGTGCAGGCTTATCCCTTCATTGGCGTGGCTGTACGCTAATACCCAGACGGCTAAACCCAACCTTCAGACTAGATCGAGGAAGAGTTCAATCGTCCCAAAGGGTAACTCAATGGCAGTTGCTTGACCGAAACCCGCGAAAATCTCCAGCGGAACAGCTCTGCAGGTTCTGGTTCTTGTAGCCTGCACGGACAAGTCCCAGGAAGAATTTCCTGGGTTAGAAATCGTCGAAGAAATCACCATCCTCCCACCACCATCCTCCAGGCTCCGCGCGCATGAGGGCGAGTCCCAAGAGCATGATCAGCGTGCCCCACACCAGAAGATTGATCAGGTGTCTGTGGGGCCATTCAAGGTAGTTCCTGCGGTGAAGCGTGGTCAGAAACCAGCGCCGTAGCCGAACACTACCCAAGATCAGACCCACCACGATTACCTCAGCTGATAATCGTAACAGGGTATGACTTTCCCAATCCACAGGCATATCCCACCAGTAAAACAGCTTGATGAACGTAACCTGCAGGCAATAGGCGAACATACTGTCCTGCCCCAAAGGCATGAAAAGCCACCCACTAACCCGAAACAGGAATCCCCACAGGTGGGTGACCATCAGCCACAGGATACGCAGATACAAGGTGACAATGACCAGATTGTGGGGCGGCATCAGAAATTCTCTGACGACAAAATGGCCCAGGAAATCCTGTAAGTCTTCATTACCCCCATAGTCTGTCAGGAATGCCACCAGCAGAGCGATCCCTATGACCAGGATCGTTCCATCAGCCCAGCGGCGCCGGCGGCGCTCCTTCCACCAAGCCGCCAAGGTAGGACTGTGGTATCCCATTACAATCGCACCGAAGAACAGAGGAGTGTTTGCAGCCAGATGGCGAAAGGAAGCGAACTCCAGACTCATGACAAAGGGAGCGAGTTGCGTGAGCAGATAGACTCCCCCTATCGCCATGACCACCAACTGGGTGCGGTTGCGGACAAGTCCCCAGAGCGCCAGGGGGGCCAAGGCGATGTAGATGACATAGGCAATGAGGATATCCATGTCCCAGGCGGCTTCCTTCAGGGCAATCAGGCTTACCAGCCAGCGCACGAATTCTCCCTGGGATTCCTCTTGCAGTCTTTCCTGTCCCAGTACCAAAGTCAGGCCAAAAGAAAAAAACAGAATGTACCGATAAATCAGCCAGCTGCGGGTTAAACGATTTTCAACCTGACTCCCCAAGGTGCGACCGATGGCAATGTAACCCACCGTAAAGCCGGAGATAAAGAAAAAGACTTCGGCTGCATTAATCAGAAAACGTGAACCCCCCGTGATGAAAATAAGGGGCGAGGCCAACCCGAGGTGGGTCAGGGTCATGACAAAGATGGAATAACCGCGGAGAAAATCCAGTCTCAGATCCCGCTTTCCGTCCATATAGTTCAGATCGGCCATGGGTAGCAGTCCGGGGAGATTCGGTAAAGTCTTTGGGTTTTATCCCTAACCCGCCAACAGTTACCTGCCACGTCAATGACCAGGCGGCACCGGTGACAGGTACGAAGGTTTTGGGTTAGTTAGGCAGGAACAGCCCCGGAGACCTGCGGGAAATGGTCTCCGGGGCTGCCGTTATTCGCGCGTTTACCGCGATGCAAGGAACGCAAGGAAGCGCCCTGCGGGTCAGTCGTTATTCCCGATATTCAAAATCAAGCGGATTCTGGGCCAACAGTTCCAGCCAGCCTTCCGCTACTGTATCCAAAGCTTCCTGGGGAGTAGCCTGCTCGGATAAGGCGGAGGAAGCGCCTTCCGCCAGGCCAATAAACATCTCAAGCCATTGTGGCACACCGGGAGTGAAGGGACGACCGCGGCTCAGAACTTCCCCATAGTCCGGGAAGTAGGGTTTGGCCGCGACTACATCCGGATCATTCAGAACATTCTTGCGGGCCGCGGACAGGCCATATTCCAGCACGCCTTCCTTGGCCCGTTGGGGATTGGTCAGGGCAGCCATGAGATCAAAGGCGGCCTGCTTGTTGGCGGACGTCTTCATCATCACGATATTGTGCTGTACAAAGTTGCCTGTACCACCCTCAGGGTAGGGCGCGATGGCCCAGTTGTTCACAACCTTGGACTTTTCTGGATCGTCAAGGGAGGCCAAGATAAAGCCGGCCCAGCCTTCGCTTACGGCCACGTCTCCAGCGAGGAAAGCATTGGCCGCGTCAGGATTATCCCAGGCCAATATGCCTGGGGGCGCGTAATTATCCATGTGATCTTTCAGGAGGGTCAGAGCCGCCACACCCTTTTCCCCATTGATGAGCGGTTGCCAGTCCGGAGTCAGCAAGGGATCGCCCTGTGCCCAGTACCGGGCCAGGAACAGCTTGACCAATTGCGCCGGCACACCGGCAAAGGAAAGCCCGTGCATGGAATCGTTGGTGTGTTCTGCCAACACCGCCTCATAACCTTCCCACGTTGTCGGAAAGGTATCAATCAGATCGGTGCGGTAAAACAAAACGGATACACCGCATGTGATCGGCAGACCAAAGCGAACCCCGGTATTGCCCGCAATGCCTTCCCCATAGCGATAGATGGGATCGAAAAAGCCTTCCATGTTGAAGTCACTGGCATCCAGGAAATCGTTGATGGGTTCCAGGTGGGGCCAGATGGTGTATTGAAACTCGATGTCATTGCAGAACAGATCAAACTGGGGTGAGCCCGACGCCAGGTCCGCCTGTACCTTGGGCATCAGGGATTCCCAGGGCGCAAACTCAAATTCGACCTGCGCACCGGTTTCAGCCGCGAAAACTGCCCCCCAGTCCCTGATGGCGGGTTCATAGTTTCCCCCGGCCTGAGTCAACATGCGCAAGGTAACGCCATCATACATCTTCCCCGTGGCCGCACTTTCCGCTGCCTCAGGCGCAGCTTCCGGGGCAGGGGGCGCACCGGTCGGACCGCAGGCGGCCAGCAGGGAACTGGCCCCCAGCACTCCCAGCGTCTTCAGGATGTCTCTTCTATGGTAGCGATATGGATGTGTCATAAGTTGTGCCTCCTGGCAATTGACAAGCAAAAAAATGACATGGCGAACTGCCCTTGGGCAAGTCCACCTATGGCACGCGAACAAGGACTCCTGAGAGCTGTTATTTCATGCGGCCAGATAGTCATGAACCACGCGACCGTAGGTTTCCGTGTAACTGGCGATCTGATAGAACGCCGCCACTTCAGCCAGTGGTGTAAAGGGACGCAAGTCACTGGTGGCTGATCCGGCGAAGGCAACCGTCCCTTTTCCCTTGTACAGCAAATGGCTGGTCACCTCCACGGGGGTGGCTTCCACCAGCTGTCGGATAGCGGGACCAGGGCCGTCCGCCCGCGGAATGGCTTTCAAACGAAAACTGGGAAACATGGGAATCAGGTCAGATTCCTGGACCGGTTGGCCCAGGTCTGAGGAAATGGTCATGATCTCCACGCCTTCCTTGCACGTACGGCATGTCACCAGATTGTGTTGCTGTTCTATATCCACTTGGGCAAACTCCTTGGGAGCTCCCCAACGTTCACGTCCAGCGCAAATGGCGGGAACGTTATCCAGGTACAGATGCGAGTTGAAGAAGACCGGTTGTTCCTGAAACAGCGCCTGAATCTGAATTCCCGATTCGTGAAAAGGCCCATAGGAGGAAGAAAAAGGCACATCAATGCCAAAGGCCACACAGAGACCATCCGGATGGGGTGCCAGTGGCGCGGGCAGAAATGGTGCCATACGGGTCGGATCGACCTGAAAGAAAACCGTTTGAAAACATACGCCCTGATACTGTGTGGGCAAGGGCGGCGTATAGGGTCGGTGAAAGGGCATACCAACCGCATCATCAAAATCCATTTCCAGTAGATTTGGGTGTTTTGCGATTCCCAGTTGGGTGGTGCATCCCGGCCTTCCTTCTCGTGAAGAGAAGAGACAAACTAACTATACCCTCTTCATGCCAAAAGGGGAAACGGGATATTCTGTTCGCTTCCCTGGCCGAAGTCTTACCGGTTGTCTCTGACAGAGGTAGGTTTTTGGTCAGAATGCTGGTACCATGAGTAATACTGCGCGACTCGAGATACTCTCTGCGGGACAGACCTGCGTTTCCGGTATTGTCCTTGTGGTGTGTCTGGATTCCCCAACAATGAGGATGAGCCCCGCACAATGGGCAGGGCCAGGAAAGCCGAAAAGCATGTCCGAGCGGACAGTTCCATCTACCAATAAAGGATCTGAGGGGTCTTCGGGCCAGTCACGGTTTTGGCGTGGGCCCTGGACCGGCAGAGCCAAGGCGCAGACCGCGGTTACGGCACCAGAGGTTGTGGTACAGCATCACCGGGGAGAACGCCTGATGTCGTGGCTGTTTATTGCCCCGGCCCTGCTTTTCCTCCTGTTGACATCCACGTATCCCCTGCTCTACAGCCTGCGTCTCAGTTTTTTCTCGTGGAACATGAGTGTTCCCAACAGCCAGCCCGTCTTCATCGGCCTCCGCAACTATGCTCGTCTCTTTTCCGATCCTGTTTTCCAGTCAAGTCTGAAAACCACCCTAATCTTTGTCATCTCAGCGGTCTCGCTTGAATTTCTGCTGGGCATGGCCTTGGCCTTGTTGGTGACTACCCGTATCCGGTTAGTGGGGCTCGTACGCACACTCCTGCTGGTACCCCTGATGATGACTCCCGTCGTGGCGGGCGTGTTGTGGCGCACCCTGTATCATTCCACCTATGGTGCAATTAACTATTTCATTGGCCTGGTGGGTATACCACCCCAGACTTGGACCGGCAATCCAGAACAGGCTCTGGCGGCCGTAATCACCGTTGAGATTTGGCAGCAATTGCCTGTGGTGATCTTTATTCTGGCCGCGGGCATCCAGTCCTTGCCCCTGGATTTCTACAAGGCGGCTCGGGTTGACGGGGCCTCCGCCTGGCAGATATTCCGCGAAATCACCCTGCCCTTGCTCAAACCCGTTATCCTGGTTGTCCTGCTGCTGCGCATCATGGATGCCTTTCGCATCTTCGATATCATCTTCACGCTGACGTTTGGAGGCCCCGGTCGCGTCACCGAAGTGCTGTCCATCCTGATCTACAAGCAAGGCCTCCAATTTTTCCAGATCGGCAAAGCCAGTGCCATGTCCTGGCTTTTCCTGCTCTTCATTTTCCTGATTTCCATATTCTTCATTCGGGAGTTGCAGGGACGCGAACAGGAAGGTACGGGCTGAATGGGCACGTATATCTGGCAACAGCGCACGGGCAGAATTCTGCTTTATCTGTTTACTGCCACCGTCCTGCTGACCGTGGCTTTCCCGGCCTATTGGCTGGTAACCACCGCTTTCAAATATGAAATCGATACGATTGTTTCCCCGCCCATCATTCTGCCCTTGCGGGGCACGGTGCGGAACTTCACCGACGTGTTGCGGGTGGAGCACATCGGACAATTCTTTTTCAACAGCACCGTTATTGCGCTGGTGAGTACGGGGCTGGGTGTGCTCATTGGTTCTATGGCCTCCTACGCCTTGTCCAAGGTGTATCTGGTGTACCGCATCCGCCAAGTCATCATGATGTGGATTCTGGTGGTACGCATCTTCCCTCCCATTACCACCGCTATCCCCTATTTTGTGATCATTCGCAACCTTAACCTGTCGGATACCCATATGGCCCTCATCCTTACGCACACGGCGTTTACGTTGCCTTTTGTGATCTGGCTCATGCTGGGTTTTTTCCAGGATTTGCCTGACGCCATCGACAAGGCCGCCATTATTGACGGCTGTTCTCTGTGGCAACGCTTTCGCCAAATCACGTTGCCCTTGGCTCTGCCCGGTATTGCCGTGACCTCAATTTTCACGTTCATCTATTCCTGGAATGAATTTCTATATGCCTCCATGCTGACCTCGCGCACGGCCAAGACCTTGCCCGTGGTTATTGCCGGCTACATGTCGGACAAGTTTCTGCGTTGGGGCGAGATGTCTGCCCTGGCTACCATGATGATTATTCCCGTGATACTTTTTGCCGGACTCACGCAGCGTTATCTGGTCCGGGGTCTTACTTTCGGTGCCGTCAAGGAATAAGCGACGAGGCATAACCAACGACCATGGCCCAAATTCGTTATCACAATGTCGGCAAACGTTTCGGTTCGGTGCAAGCGCTGGCGGATCTGAACCTGGTGGTGGAGGACCGGGAGTTTGTGACCCTGGTAGGCCCCAGTGGCTGTGGCAAGTCCACCACCTTGAATCTCACCGCTGGCCTGGAAGATCCCAGTCAGGGCGAAATCTACATTGATGACCAGTTGGTGAATGCTGTGCCCCCGGGCAAGCGGGACATCGCCATGGTATTCCAGAGCTACGCGCTCTATCCCCACAAGACGGTGCGCGAAAATATTGGCTTTGGACTCAAGGTGCGCAAGATGCCGCGGGAAGAAATTGAGGCTCGCGTTCAGGAGGCGGCCCAGTCCCTGGAGATCGCGCATCTGCTGGATCGCAAGCCGCGCCAGTTGAGCGGAGGCCAGCGCCAGCGGGTGGCCCTGGGCCGTGCCATTACGCGCAATCCCAAGGCGTTCCTGCTGGACGAACCCCTGAGCAACCTGGATGCCAAACTGCGCATTCAGATGCGGGCGGAACTGAAGCTTCTCTTTGAAAGGGTGGAAGGTACGGTCCTATATGTCACCCACGACCAGGCCGAGGCCATGACCCTCAGCCATCGGGTCGTGGTGATGAATCTGGGCCTGGTACAGCAAGTAGGTTCACCGCTGGAGGTGTATAACCTGCCCCGCAATCTGTTTGTCGCCGGTTTTCTGGGCAGTCCTACCATGAATTTCATTGATTGCCATTTGCGCGCCGAGAACGGTCTCTGGTACGTCGAGGGGGAAAATCTGCCCAGTGGTACGCTGACGCTATCGGAAACGGATCTGGGGGAGATCGGGCTGCGGGAGCACCGGGATCGACTGCAAGGTCCGGCTATTCTCGGTATCCGGCCGGAAGATATTGTCTTGGGCTCACGGGAAGAGAGCACCGACACATCGAACTGCCTCCCCTGTCAAGTGGTGGTGGTCGAACCGATGGGATCCATGAATATCCTGGTAGCCCAACTGGGGAGTCAGCATCTCATGGTCAGTACGGGTCCGGATCAGGCAATCCAGGCAGGAGACCAGGGCTGGCTAACCTTCAATCGCACCAAAATGCACTTTTTTGATCACGAAAGTGAACAGAACCTGCGGTTCTGAAGCGGATGCTGGGCGTTGTCGAGTCCAGGCAGACGAATTGGGTGTCAGGTAATACAGCAGCCAAGCCCTGTAATCAGGTGGTCTGCTGCAACAGGCGACGACGCTGGCTGGTGTACAGGTGATAGTAGTGACCGCCCATGGCCACCAGTTCCTCATGAGTGCCCCGCTCCACAATGCGTCCATCCAGTACGAACAGTACCAGGTCGGCATGGCGAATGGTATTGAGGCGGTGGGCGATGACAAAGGCCGTCCGGTTTTTCAGCAAAGCCAGCAGGGCTTCCTGCAGGTGAATCTCAGTGCGTGTATCCACACTGCTCGTGGCCTCATCCAGGATGAGGACACGGGGATGGGCCAGCACCGCGCGGGCGATGGCGATTAACTGTCGCTGGCCCTCGGAGAAATTGTGCCCTCGCTCCGAAACACGGGAATCGTAGCCAGCGGGCAACCGCCGAATAAACCAGTCGGCATTGGCAATCCGGGCGGCCTCGTACACCTCCTCATCGGCGGCCTCCGGGTTACCAAAGCGGATATTCTCCTTCACCGTACCGGAGAATAGGTACGTGTCCTGCAGGACAATGCCCAATTGCTGGCGCCAACTCGCCTGCTGGATATCACGCAAGTCAAGGCCGTCAATGCGGATGGCTCCGGCCGTAACATCCAGAAAACGGCTCAGCACACTGACAATGGTGGTCTTGCCGGCACCGGTGGGGCCCACCAGAGCCACCGTCTGGCCCGGTTTCACCTCCAGCTGAATGTCGTGCAGAACAGGCTTGCCTGCCTCATATTCGAAATCCACGTGATCAAACTCCACCCGCCCCTGTACCTGTTCCAGAGGCACAGCGTCCGCCCGGTCCGTTACGGAGGGCACAGTATCCAAAATCTCAAAGATCCGCTCGGCGCCGGCAATGGAAGACTGTAACTGGTTATACAGCATGGCCAGACCCCGCAGGGGACGGAAGAAATTGCGGATGTAAATGATGAAGGTCGCGATGATACCCACCTGAACGTAGCCATTGAGCGCCAGCCAGCCTCCGTACAGCGCCAGGGCCCCCAGCGTGATCACACTCATGGTGGAAAACATGGGCCCCAATATGCCCATGATGACTTCGGCCTGCGTGGCAACCTGGCGATATTCCTGGCTTACCTGGGCGAATTCGGCCTGTGCATCGGCCTCCTTGTTGAAAGCCTTAATCTCCCGGAAGTTAGTGATACTTTCCTCGATGGTGGCATTCATGATCCCCAGCCGACGTTGCACACGCCGGAATGCCTTGCGGCTGCGCACGGTGATCTGGCCGGTCAGGAAAAGCATGGTAGGCAGTAACAGCAGGGCCCCTAGTCCCAGCCTCCAGTTCAGAATGACCATGAAGACCATGCTACCCAGGAGCAACAGGACATTGGAAACGAATTCAATCAGGCCATTGGAGAGGGTCTGGTTGATGGTCTCCGTATCATTGCCCACCCGACTCATCAGGTCCCCGGTACGCCGCTGGTTGTGATCCGCCAGGGACAGATGCTGGATGTGTTCGAAGATCAGGGAACGCAAGGAACTGACAAAGCGTTGCGCAATCTCGACCATGAGCAGACTTTGTCCCATGGTAGTCAAAAAGGCTATTCCATATACCACCAGGATGAGCACCACCAGACGAGCCAAACCCGTGCGGTCACCCGGGGCAATGTAGAGATCAATGGCTCTACCCAACAGAATGGGTCCGGCCAAGCCCAGGGCGGTACTGCCCATAACCAGCATGGCGACCAATACGATATGCGTACGGAACTGGTGTAGGTAGCCAAACAGCCGACGCAACGTCTGGCGCGGGTGGCGAGCGGCTTCACCCGTCGGCCGACCACCACCCCCCATGCCGATGCGCATACCACCAGCGGGTTGATTGGGTCTTGCCGGACGGGAGACGGAAGGAGCCATGATGAGAACAGTAAACCACGAAAGCCTTATGTCAAATAGTCTTCGCTAGCCCAACTGGGAATCGTACAGTTCCTGATAAATGTCGTTGGTGGCCAGCAGTTCAGCGTGCGTGCCGGCGGCGACGATCTGGCCCGAGTCCAGGATCAGGATGCAGTCCGCGTTAATAATGCTGGAAACCCGATGGGCCACAATGATCGTAGTACGTCCCTGGGCCGCCTCCTGGAAGGCTTGCTGGATCTCGGCCTCGGTTTCCAGATCAACAGATGACGTAGCATCGTCCATCAACAGAATCTGCGGGTTTACGGCTAGGGCCCGCGCAATGGAAAGACGCTGCTTCTGCCCACCGGAGAGATTGGCGCCTCCTTCCTCTATCATGTGGGCGTAGGCCCCCTCCTTGTCCAGGATAAAATCGTGAGCCTGGGCCATACGGGCTGCCCGTTCTGCCTCCTCAGGTGGCAGGTCTGGATCGCCAAAGGCAATGTTTTCGGCAATGGTCCGGTTAAACAGGGCTGGATGTTGGGCCACCAGGCCGATACCCCGCCGCAAAGCGCCCAGATCCCAGTCCCGTACATCCACGCCGTCAATCAATATCGAACCGGCACTGACATCGTAAAAGCGTGGGATCAGGTACATCAGGGAGGATTTGCCCGATCCTGTGGCCCCGATCAGACCAATCATTTGACCGGGTTCAATCACGAAGTTCAAGTCTGTAAGTACCCGTTCACCGTGTCGCTGTCTGAGGTGGGCGACTCCATTGGGGGAAACAGGCTGAGTCGTCTCCAGTCGTCCGTTCAAGGCTGACGGTAAACGGTCTCGTCCAGCGTAGGCAAAGTCCACCTGCTGGAATTCAATGCGTCCCTTGACAGCCCGGGGCACCACCACCGAAGGTACCTGCACGGCCGGCTCTGCATCCAGGATTTCCCAGATACGTTGGGCCGAGGCTGTCGCCCGCGAAAACATGGCCAACATGCCACTCAACAGGAGGAGTGGGGTCAGGCCAATCATGAGATAACTGTTCAGGGCTACCAATTGACCCAAAGTAAGCCGATCTGTAATCACGGAATTGCCCCCAAACCAGGCCATGGCCACCAAGCCCAGATGTGTGAACAGGGCGATCAGGGGCATGGAAATGGCAATCAGACGACCCACCCGAATATTCTGGTCTACCAACTCTTCGTTGGCGTGGCCGAAGCGCTGGATCTGGGCTTTCTCCTGCACAAAGGCCCGGACTTCAGACATGCCCGCCAGGTTTTCCTGCACCACTACATTCAGCGCTGCTAACCGCTGTTGCACGATGGCATACAGGGGCGTGGCCTTAACGAATATCCAGCGCAGGACAATACCGGTCAGCATCAACATGATCCAGATGATCACGGAAAGGGATGGGTCCACCGTGATCATCAGAATCAGGCTGCCAATGACCATCAACAAAGCGCGCAGCAGCAGCGACAGACCTACGCTGGTGAACATACGCACAATGTCCACATCCGAGGTGAGGCGGGTGATGAGCTGTCCCGTTTGCAACTGATCCACATCGGGATGCGACAGTTTCATGACTTTCCGGAACAGTTCGTTGCGGATATCAAAAGCCAGGGCCTGGGACAGGCGGGCCCGAAAGACTCCCTGACCGAAGGTGGTGAGGGCCCCCACTACGGCGGCCAGGAACATGGCCAACGAGCCTCGCCAAATGGCCTGAAAGTCCTGTTGCAGGATACCTTCGTCAATAACGGCTTGCATCAGGCGGGGTACTACCAGTTCCATGGCTACGGGCAGGACCACTGTGATGAAGGTTCCCAGGATAAGGAACTTGTAAGGCGCGAGAAAACGGGCCGTACGCAACAACGGCTTCATAGACAATTACAGCCGCAGATCAGAACAAATGGACTTGCAGATATCCCAGGACGAAGGATTGCCAGCATTCCAGCGACAAGCCCCCCACTGCAGATCCCACCGAGCTACCTGCTCGGTTTTGATGATAGCAATTCCAGACATGACCAAGGCAAGTGTACTGCAGGAGAAGCAAGTGTACTATAGGAAGGAAAATGCAAGAAATCAGGATTGGCCAGAGACGTTGCTGCAGGTCGGAGGAGAGACCATGAAATAACCTGGCGAACGGAGAGGGACGAGACTGTCAAAGCAAGGGGGAAATCCGGGTATTGGCCAGTGCTTAGGTCAGGCCCTATGAGTCCCTTGAAATGTGCGACTCTGGCAAAACGCCAGCCAGCCAGGTCGAACTGGCATTGGCGGACTGGACTCCAAGGACTCCAGTGGATCTTGTGTCCTGATGTTTCCTGGCCGCATTTGCCCTGTGCGCTGAGGTCTGGACAGTTTGGAGGGAGGTGGCCATATCCCTGCGGTTGTGCCCATAGCCGCTGCGTAGTTCAGCGGTGGGTGTTGGATGAGGGCCTAGGCCATGAGTTAGATGTGACCACTGCTCCCATCTAACCGAACGCGTTGACCCGTTTGCAGACGCTCCGTCGCCCGGTCGACACCGACGACAGCGGGGATTCCATATTCCCGGGCCACCACCGAGCCATGGGTCATCATGCCGCCCACTTCCATCACCAGTCCGCCGGCAGCCAGAAACAAAGGGGTCCAGGATGGGTCAGTGCCAGGGCAGACGAGGATTTCCCCGGGTTGTAATTGGGCGTCGTTTGGATCGAAGACTACGTGAACGGTACCTTCCACGGTCCCGGAAGAAACGCCCGATCCGACAAGGGCCCTATCGTCAGCCTCAGACGGACTGGCGAGTCCCGCGTAGAAGGCGGTACCATCGCTGAGGAGAAGGCGGGGAATCGGTCTGCGCCGCAATTCACTCTCATAGGTAGTGCGGCGGGATGCGACCAGTTGCTGCCAATCACCGGCGGCGCCCATGGCCAGCACCTTCAACTCGTCCAGCCGCAGGAAGAAGAGATCATCCGCCCGTTGAATCACGCCAGCAGCGGCCAACTCCTGTCCGCTGACCAGTACGCAACCCGCATCATGTCCATCAACCGAATGACCAGGAATTTGGGACTTTCACGGACACCGGCCAAAGTTCGCACGCGGCGGACCAGCCAACGCACCAGACTTCCCGCTATAGGGGAATGCCACCGCTTGGTAGCCGCGTCCGCCAGGTATGCGGCCGCCTCTCTGGCAGCCCGTTGACCTCGTTGAAAAACCGTATCCGGCGCCATATTTGCGTCCGTGATTGACAGATAGCTTTGCAGAGCACGGATGAGGGGGAGCGGCTGTTCCCGCCAGCGGGGGCGGCCGAAATCGATCTCGGCCACCCCCCGCATGCCATAGCGGTCCAGGAAATCGGCTAGGGCTTGCTGGCTGGAAGCCGGTAGCTGCTGGCGGTGAAAATCCCGGGCCAGTGCTTCCGGGCTCGTGGTCCTGAATACAGTGCAAGCCTGGGCATCTGCCTATATCTGCTTGGCTACCTGCCAGAGCTCCAGATCCATATCGGTGGTTACATTATGGTCCAAGCTCTTGGTTAACTCCATGAACAGCCGCGGAGGCATATCCGGATCATCCGCTTCCAGCCGGGTAGTCAACTGACCCAGTACCTGCCAAGGGGCGTAACCGCCTGCAATCAGGGGGGCGAACCGGGGAAGGGCAAGAGGAAACAACACCTGGTAACTGAGCCGTTCGCAAAGGGTGAGTCGTTGGGAGAGGGTACGGGCAAGATGGACTTGCTTTTCGATCGCGGTGATGAGGTCCTCGACAGAGGCCTGCGTATGACGCAGGGCCGCCTCGGGTCGTAGCCATGCCCACAGTACAGATCCCAGGATGCGGGCAATAAAGGGGGCGAAATCGGCCAGAGCTGACAGACGCACCCTTCCCACCGGCAGACGGGGATCAGCGGTTAAAGCCCGTACCACGGCGGCTATCCCGGGATCCAGCAGGGGAAACACCTTGAGAAATAGGCGGCGTCCCAGCGGGTTACGCAAGGCACTGGTGACTTCGATCCAAGGTCGTTCGCCGGCTATATGAACAATCGGCTGATCGCGGATCGTGGCCTCCCGCCCGAAGGCACGAGCAAGTCCCGCAAACCAACCCTTTAACATGTCCTGTCCCAGTGGAGTGAGTGGATCGAGCATTCCTTGCAACACACCGAGAGATACGAAGACCCGCAGGTTGTCGGCTTCGTCCATGTATGGCAAAGGATACAGGGTAGTAATGGGGCGGGCTTGGAGCAGAAACAGTTCGCCATCGGCAAAGGCCCACTCAATGTCCTGGGGAAATTCGTACAGGGCTGTCACCCATCTGCCCAAATCCACCAGTAGGCTAATCTGCGCATCGGTGAGGGCTCGCTTTCGTTGATCCTCCTCTTGTACCGTTTCGGCACCCCCGTCCACCAGTCCATAAATGATCGTGGACTTGGTGCCCACCTGCACTTCGCGGACTTGGCCCGTGTCAGTCTCAACCACATAGTGATCTGGTTCCACCTGTCCACTGACCAAGGCTTCACCAAGTCCGAAGGTAGCGTCGATTACGGATTCAGTGCGTCGGCCTGTTACGGGGTTGGCGGTAAAGAGAACGCCCGCAGTTTCACTCTGCACCATCTCCTGTACGATCACCGCCAGGGAGACCTCGGACTGTTCAATGCCGTTGAGGGCCCGATAGCTTATAGCCCGTGCTGACCAGAGGCTACTGAAGCAATCTCTCACCGCCACCAGCAGAGCGTCGTCACCCAGTACATTCAGGAACGTGTCCTGTTGGCCGGCAAATGACATGCCAGGCAAGTCTTCGGCCGTGGCGGAGGAGCGCACGGCCACTTTCGGTCTGCCCAGATCATCGTAGGCAGCGCGGATCTGGGCTGCCAGTTCCGGTGACATGGAGCCAGCCCGAAAGCGGGACCGGATATGTTCCGAGAGTGCGGTCACGGCGTCTGGATCTGACAGATCGATCTTGGTGGCTTCGGTGGCCATTCAACCCGTGATGCCGGTGCTGTTGACAAAAGCCTCAAAACCATCGGTAGTAACGATAAAACCACCGGGCACAGGAAATCCGGCTTGGGTCAACTTGGTCAAGTTAAGACCTTTCCCGCCCACATGCGCTAAGGAAACACCGGGGGTATTCAGGGGAAGGCAATACGCAGGGTTGCGGTCAAGGTTGGGAGATGCTAGAGGGGCCACGACAGGGACAGTAGACCAAAGACGCTTTATGTTAAATAAGTATTTCAACCCAATTAGAATTATTACAGTTCCGGGTGAATGTCATAGGAAGCCAGCAGTTCGGAATGGATACCTGCCGTCGCGATCCGACCTGAGTCCAAGACAAGATAGCAACCTTCGCCTCGTGCCTTGCTACCGACTGAGCTGAAGGCTTTTCTTGGCACCGTTCCAGCCTTTTTGTACAATATTAAGTACAAATAAGAAATCAGGATGAAAACTCATGGAAGTGTGGAGCTACTCGGAAACCCGCCAAAATCTGAAAAGGGTCATGGACAAGGTAGTTGAAGACAGGATTCCGATCTCCATCACGAGGCGGCGAGGAGAATCTGTGATCATGATGGCTCAGTCAGAATATGATGCATTGATGGAGACACTCCATTTGCTGCGGTCCCCTACCAATGCCCAACGGCTGCTTGCATCTGTCGCACAAATTGAAGCCGGTTCCATTATAGAAGCCGAGTTGACAGATGATGTTATCCAACGACGGGCCGACTCCCCTTAGTTCCCGCATCAGTTTCTCTTCTCATGCTTGGGAAGATTTCGCGTACTGGATGCGGAATGATCCTAAGGTCGCAAGACGGATCGTAAGGCTGGTAGCAGCCACCTTGTGCGATCCCTTTCAGGGGATCGGACATCCTGAACCTTTGAAACATGAACTACAGGGTTTGTGGTCTCGTCGTATCACACAAGAACATCGCCTCGTCTACAAGTACGAGAGTGCCACATTGTTCATTCTTCAGTGTCGATATCACTATTAATTGGCACGGCCAGATCCAACAGACAGGCACTGACGTTTTTCTCAACCTTGCCAATGGAAACAGGGTAGTAAAGTCAATATCTGTTGGAGTACTGCACTAGAGGTATTTCCTGGTAGTGGCGTCCGCATTTCACAACCAAGTGGATGCAGTCAAGTTTGGGCTTTTGGAATTTCGGTCTTATCCGACCAATCGCTAATCGACATACCACGACTGGTCGGGGCAGATCTGTCCTTTACTAAAACCTTTACTGCAGATGCCTTTGGGCGAAGGTTTTTAGTAAAAGAGGCGCTACAGATAAAGTTCCTTTTCTTGTAGGTACAACCAATTCTCATGGCGTATACCACAGAAAGCAATGGCCGATTCCGAACATGTGGCGATGTATAGATACTGGTAGAAAAAATTTCCCCAAAGGTACGCTCATATCAAAGTTGCGCGCTAGACACTAACTAACTATAATCGTATTGATCAGGCAGGGCAAGAAGACACGGGGGCTTGGCATGGCGCTAGATCGAGACCAGAAGTATCGGGAGATGGCCATCCGGGGCAAATATCAGAGACTCTATACCTATCTATGCAGCCTCCCGGCCCTGGAATGGAGAACTTCATTCAGTGAGATCGAGTCGATCATAGGTTTCGAGTTACCCCCGTCCGCCCGTCTTCACCGTCCATGGTGGGGCAATCAGAGCATCGGCAACGGCCACAGTCAGGCTCTGGCCTGGGGGGTGGCCGGATGGGAAACGGCTGAGGTAGATATGGACTCAGAGACACTGCTGCTCAGACGGCGTCAGCGCCCGGCGACCGTCCGCAAGGTCAGTCTCGACGAGGTATGGCCCGTCCATCCTACAGCGGTGTGGCCGGAAGGTATGAGTCTCAGGCGAGAGGATATCTACGACGACAGGCTTTAGCTCCGGATGTTCATAGACACCAACATCTTTGTGAATTCCCGAATTCCCCATGCGCCTGCGCACGACGTTGCCAGGGCGAGACTGGCCCGGGCCCTGCGAGGCCAGGAACCGCTGAGAATCAGCCGTCAGATTGTCCGCGAGTACCTGTCGGTCGTCACCCGGCCCCAGACTTGGCCGGTTGCTATCACACATGAGGATGCGCTCAATGACGTGAACCGATTGCTCAGCAACTTCGAGATACTTGAGGATGGTCCCGTGGTTACCGAGGCACTGCTCACGCTATGTCGTGAAGTCGCAGTAAGAGGACGGCAGATTCACGATGCCAACATCGTCGCGACAATGTTGGCGCATGGGGAGCACAGGCTGCTGACGTTCAACGTATCCGACTTTCAGCGTTTCGACGATCGGATAGAATTGGTGGACAGATAGGAAGCGCGTGGGGATAGGGGAGTTCCGCGCACTTTCCTGGATCTACAGCTCCTGGATCAGGTACAGAAAGGACAGCGCATTAAACCATGACGAGGCGCGCCGCTTGAAGGCAGTGGGTCTGGCGGCAGGTCGGTACCCTAATCTGATGGTAGCCGGATTGATCGCGAAAGCGACTGGCACGCCAGGTCAACATATACGTGATCGTGGTTTTAGCCAACAGTATTACCTGGACCTGGTTCCCACGCATGGTCCTGTCAGTCGCAAGGATGTAGACGGTGTTCTGATACCGAAACTGCCGGATCGACTGACAGAGAAGCGGAAACAGAACCGGGTCCACCATCTTTTGCAGGCACTCCGCTATGCAAATCGTATCGCCAATCACGGTACACGATCACGTCCCGCATGGGTTCTGGTCGAGACATCCTGTGACTAAACCAGACAATTGTCCATATTCAGGTTGGTCAGGCACGACTCTTTGCTAAATCCTTTGTTAAAAGCAGTTTTTAGCAAAGGTATATAACCAAGGATTTACCTTTCTTATATACGTCCAAATTAATCAAGTCGTGTGCCCGGCATCCCACGACCGGCACCGTGCAAGAAGGCTTCAATGGACAATGCTGATTTACCCGCTAACTGTACGCGAAGTGGGAACAGTATCCCCGCGCCTGTCTGAATCCCCAACTTGCCCTCGATAATCTCCATGTGACCTGGGGGATGGGGTAATGACCGCTTACTGTCCCAGTCCGCTTGCAGGATCTTGAAAATTCGTCCCTGCCACTGGCAAAAGGCACTGGGCCAGGGATAGCAGGCACGAATCTGTCTTTCGATGTGTTGTGCAGTCTTTGTCCAGTCAATCTGTCCTTCGGCCTTGGTCCACAAGCCACAGACGGAAGCCTCTCCCGGCAGAGAGCCTTGATCCACCGACTGGACTTTACCCGCTAGCCAGCGGGGTAGGATTTGTACCAGCAATTCGGCTCCCTGGTGGGCCAGTCGCTCTCCCAGACTCAGCGTGGTATCTCTGGGCGCAATTGGCATCTCGGCCTGGGCCAGCACGGGACCTGTATCCATGCCTGCATCCATCAACATGAGACTGGTGCCCGTGATCGTCAGACCTTGGAGCAGGGCTGTAGCAATGGGTGAAGCTCCTCGCAACGCCGGTAGCAGACTGGTATGGATGTTGACACATCCCCGTGCGGGGATCCGAAGCACAGACCGGGGCAATATCTGGCCAAAAGCCATGACGACTGCGAGATCCGGGCACCAAGCGGCCAATGAGGCCCGGGCCTCGGGATTGCGCCGGAAGGTCTCGGGTTGCAGAAGTGGTAGTCCCTGCCCCTGGGCTACTTGCTTAATGGGGCTGAAGGCGGGCTGTCGCCTGCGGCCTTGGCGCCGATCCGGCTGGGTGATAACCCCTACCACCTGCCACAAGCCTCGAGACTGTGATTCCAGGAGATGGGTCAGGGCCGGAACAGCCAATTCCGGCGTACCCATAAAGACAATTCGCAGCGGACTCGGCGGCGGATGTTTGCCAACAGATTCTGGTGGGGATAGGTGCATGCAACCTGCGAGTTGATTCAATCGTACCTAAAGGGCGAGGGAGGTCTTGCTTCCCCAGTGGTATCGACTATTAGTTCTGTCTTGGTGAAACGTGCAGGGACCTTCATGGAATCCCGGATGAACCGTTCCGACTCCACAGATGAATCACGCCCGGCGTCGGACGCCAACGGGCCAGAGGAAGAACACACGTCGGACTGGGCCCAGGATCAGGACTCCGCATGGAATGAATTTCCAGATGACTGGGATCCGACCGCGGAGAGTGTCCCCGCCCAGCCGGAAGTGGCCGACAACGAACGGCTGGTCGCCATGCTTTGCTATGTCACCCTGATCTTCTTGCCCTTCATATTCCCTATCATTGTACTGCTCAGTCCCAAACGCACCCTGTTTCAGACCTTCCATGCTGCCCAGAGCCTGGGTCTCGGCCTCTGCTGTGGCATTTTCTGGATCGCCCTGTCCCTGGTGAGCGTCGCTGCCATAGTGGTGATACCGGTACTCGGCGCCATCATGGCAGCTGCACTCCTCTGCCTCATGCCCCTGACCTGGTTACTGGCTTCCCTGCTGGTCCTGCTGTTTGCCTATCGGGCGTTTCAGGGACAGTATGCCGCGATACCTGTACTCTTTGATTTCATGCGGTCACACGACTGGATTCCCCACCCGGATCAGTAGCCAGCTGCTGAGTTCGACCTCGGCTCCAACCCTGTACCAAACTGCCCATGGCCACCAAATAGCTGAGACTAAATGCGATCCATCCCAGGGCGTTGACCACACCTTGCACGCCGGTGATGCCAACCGAAGGGAGGGTAGCCAACCGTACGGCCAGGACTACCAGCACCACGCCCAGCAACTCATCACTGAAGGAAGGATTCTCACCTGGCAGGGGATTGCGCAGCAAGAGACCCAGGTTACGGCCTGAGACCAGAGGGCTGAAGACCCAGATGGCAGACCAGACAGCCATGATCAAACCTGCCACTACCGTGGCGTTGCCAATGCCCAGGAACAGACCCGTCAGGACAGGAATCAGGATGATAGCCATGGGCACAATGAATAGAGACAGGATGCCCCAGACGAGGGCAGTCCCCAGGTGTTGCCCCGTAGTACCCACCCGTTGGGGCTGGCGGGAGCGGGAAAGCAGACGGGAAAGACCCAACAACAAGCCAAAACCTGCAACCACCAGTACGGTACGGATCAGCCACTCCCGCCACTCTTTCTGGGTTTCATCAGGGCTTTCCCGGAGGAGAGTAAACACCGAGCTGGCAGGGGCCTCAGCGGACTGTTCCGTGGTCGTATAATGGGTTTCTCCGCCCACATCCAACGTGGTTCCGAAGAAAATGTCTTGGGCATTGACGTTCAGATTACCCTCTACATTCCCTTCCAGGTCAGTCTGGCCACTCTCAATCCACAGATCACCCCCAATGGTTGCAGTGTTCTTTTGCGCGTATTGATCCGTGAAAGCATGCAGGTCGCGTGCCACCATTCCTTCAACCGTGACTATACCCCCGGTGGCCAGAACGTCGCCATGGACTTGGGCTCTGGAGGTCAGGACCAAACCCTCCTCTATGCGTGGCAGGTATTCTTTCAGACTGGTACTGTCTCTGTCAATGGGACTGGGGAAGGCCGTATTTTGGCTGCCTGTGCCACCTGTCAGGCTACGTATGTCTTGTCCTACTTCCCCATCAACAATGAGACTGTAGGTAGCACTCATCAAGTCGCTATGCACAATACCGCGCTCTGCTCCGTTGGCGCCTTGGACTACCGCGGCATAGGCGGCAATGTAGGCAGTACCCAATATTTCCCCCTGAATCAGAACCGTGGAAGCGGCGGCAAACAGGTCTCCCTTCACCGTGCCCTGGATAATGACTTCGCGTCCCGTTACGAAGAGATCTTCTTCCACCACAGCATCCGCGGGCAGGACAAAAATATCAGCGACCTCGAATTGGGCAGCCTGTACCGGGGTGGCCAGCATCAGCCACAGGCAAAGACTGGCCGTGACCAACCATCCCGTCAGTTGGAGCATGTATTTCATGAGGATTAATTCCTGTTCTTTCTGTTCAGGTTCTCTGGATAGATACGTCAAGGCGGTGCTGCAAGTTACAGGGAGGCTCGGCGGGATACATACGAAACTCTAATGTAATACCAGCTTCGCGCTTGCACTTCTTGTCTATACTGAATTACGCATGATAAGAGCAATTGCGTCTGATACGTACAAGACAGAGAGGTTGAAGAAATTATATGGCAAAGGTAATCGGCATCGATTTGGGTACCACCAACAGCGTAGTGGCAGCGATTGAAGGCGGCGATCCTACAGTTATCCCCAATGCCGAAGGTAACCGTACCACTCCTTCCATTGTGGCCTTCTCCAAGAAAGGAGAACGGCTGGTCGGAGTCACGGCCAAGCGCCAGGCAGTGGTTAACCCAGACAGTACAATCTATTCCGTCAAGCGCCTGATGGGACGTCGTCGGGACGATTCGGAATCAGACAAAATCGCGGAGATGGTTCCCTATTCTATCGTCGCGGGACCCAATCAGGATGCGCGTGTACATGTACCGGTGAATGACAAGCAGTACTCACCTCAGGAAATCAGTGCCATGATCCTGAGCAAACTCAAGCGAGACGCTGAAACCTACCTGAGTGATGACGTGACCCAAGCGGTGATCACAGTGCCCGCGTACTTCAATGACAGCCAGCGCCAGGCTACCAAGGATGCTGGCCAGATCGCCGGTCTGGAAGTCCTGCGCATCATCAATGAACCCACCGCCGCGGCCGTGGCCTACGGTCTGGACAAAAAGAATGACGAAACCATCCTGGTTTTTGATCTGGGCGGTGGCACCTTTGATGTCTCCGTGCTGGAAGTCGGGGATGGGGTCATTGAAGTCAAGTCCACCAACGGGGATACACACCTGGGCGGTGATGACTGGGATGAGCGCATCGTGGATTGGCTTATTGACGAATTTATCAAGGAGAGCGGGATCGACTTGCGTCGGGACCGACAGGCCCTCCAGCGCTTGCGGGAAGCCGCAGAGAAAGCCAAGATCGAACTCTCTACTACTCCAGAGACAGAAATCAATCTGCCTTTCATTACTGCCGACAGTGAAGGTCCCCGTCACCTGCAGCTGAATTTGACACGCAGTACATTCGAGCAGTTAACCACGGACTTGGTGGATCGGTGCAAAGTCCCCTTTGCCAATGCGCTCAAGGATGCCGGGCTGGCAGCCAATGACCTGGATGAAGTGGTGCTGGTAGGTGGTTCCACCCGTATGCCCATGATCCAGGAACTGGTATCGGCCATGACCAATACGACACCCCACCGGGGTGTCAACCCAGATGAAGTGGTCGCGGTAGGGGCTGCCCTCCAGGCTGGAGTGTTAGCTGGGGAGGTCTCCGAACTGCTGTTGCTGGACGTTACACCCCTCAGCCTGGGTATTGAAACTCTGGGGGGGGTCAACACAATCCAAATTCCGCGCAATACCACCATTCCTACCAGCAAGGAGGAAACCTTCTCCACTGCAGCCGATAACCAGACGATGGTAGATGTCAATGTGTTGCAGGGGGAAAGGCCAATGGCCAGCCAGAACAAGACGCTGGGCAATTTCCGGCTGGAAGGGATTCCACCGGCGCCGCGCGGCATGCCTCAAATCGTGGTGACCTTCGATATCAACGCCGATGGCATCCTCAGTGTCAAGGCAAAGGACAAGGCTACCGGTAATGAACAGAGTATTACCATCACCGCTTCCACCAATTTGTCGGAAGAGGAGGTGGAACGTCTGGTCCAAGAGGCCCGGGAAAACGAGCAGGAGGATCAGCAACTTCGCGATCTGGTCGAAGCCCGCAACGAGGCTGACAGCCTGATCTACAATACAGAGAAGGTACTGACCGAAATGGGAGAGGCCGTCCCTGACGAGGACAAGACCCGCATCGAAGGCCTGGTGAGCGAACTTAAGGATGCCAAGGAGTCCGATGATCTGGAACGAATCAAGGGACTGATGGAGCAACTGCAACAGGCGGGTACCGCCTTGGCCGCCCAGGCCCAAGCCCAACAGCAGGCAGACCCACCGGCCAATGGGTCCAGTCCGGATCCGGATCAAGCCACGGTCGAAGACGATGATGAAGTCATTGAAGGTGAATACCGCGAAGCCTAACGGGATTGTTGGCGTTCAGGGCCCTACCGGCCAGGGTCCTGAACGCCAGCCTGATCTGGTCGTACAGGAACCTGGAAATCTGTGATGCAGTATCAGGATTACTATCAGGTACTGGGGGTGCCGCGCAATGCGGATGCCCAAAGTATCAAAAGTGCCTTTCGCAAACTGGCACGCCAGCATCATCCCGATGCCAACAAGAATGATCCTGGGGCCGAATCCCGTTTCAAGGCGATCAACGAGGCCTACACGGTCCTGTCGGATCCTGAGAAACGACGCAAATATGATCGCTTTGGCAAAGACTGGGAAAAATTTGAACGGGCCGGTGGGCAAGCCCAGGACTTTGACTGGAACCGCTGGGGGGCTGGCGGTCCACGACGGCGCATGTCCCAGGATGAATTTGAGCGCATGTTCGGTGGCCAGGGCATGGGGGGCCAAGGTTTCTCCACTTTCTTCGAACAGCTCTTCGGAGCGGGCACCATGGGGGGATTTGCCACGGAGGCTCCTCCCCGTCCCAAGCCACCCCCGCGCACTGTCAAGACAGAATTGACACTGGAGGAAGCCTATACAGGTACAAGCCGGACTGTCCGCATGGCCAACGGCAAATCTGTGGAAGCTACCATTCCCGCTGGCGTAGCGACCGGCTCCCGCATTCGACTCCGCGGCTCGGGAGGAGAAAACGAGAGCGATCTCTACCTCAAGATTGAGGTCAAGTCTCATTCGCAGTTTACGCGCAAGGACGATGATCTTCAGGTCAAGGTACCTGTGGATCTGTTCACTGCCATCCTGGGAGGTGAGGTTCCGGTCCCTACCATGGACGGTAGGGTACAGCTCAAGATCAAGCCGGGCACCCAAAGCCATTCCCGCATTGCCTTGGGAGGCAAAGGTATGCCCAATCTGAAACAGCCGTCCCGGAAAGGCAAACTGATTGCCCTGATTGATGTCCAAATCCCGGAGCGGTTGACCCGCAAGCAGAAAAAGCTGATGGAGGAATTCCGCGACCGCTACAGGGCTGAGGACAAAGACTAGGGAACTGGTCCTTTACCTTCCTCTCAGAGGGTCCGTATAGCGGATCCGGTGGCGCAGGATGTCTCAAGCGCAATCCGACCCAAGTAGCCGAGGACTATAAAAGAACCGAATCAACCTTGCCATCCGGCGGTCATGTATCCTATGGCTAAGGATCTGGCACTCGCCGGGTCTGCTACAATTTCCTGACAACACCCGGTTGAAAGAAATCCGCCTTCTTTCGGTTTGGGTTGTGCCGCCCACTAATCCCCATCTGTCGCTGTTGGCTAATTCACGAAGAACGATTGTTGCGTTTGAGAGATGTCTGGTCATCTACACCATCACGATCATGACCACGCCCATCACCACCCTGGTCTGGGGGGACATAACCATGATCTGCGGGGCACGAGTCAGCGCAGTTTGATTGGGGCCCTTGTATTGATCACGGGCTACATGGTGGTTGAGATTGTCGGCGGTATTCTCTCCGGTAGTCTGTCTCTGCTGGCGGATGCCGGACATATGCTGACCGATGCGGCCTCGATCACGTTGGCCTTGGCAGCTCTGATCTTTTCCCGCTGGCCCGCATCGGCGGAGCGTACATTCGGGTATCGTCGGCTGGAAACCCTGGCCGCCCTGATTAACGCATTGACGCTCTGGCTGGTAGCCGGGGGCGTAATCATAGAAGCCTCCAAACGGTTCGGATCGGTTCCAGATGTCGATGGCGGACTTATGTTGGGTGTGGGTTCCGTCGGCTTGGTGGTCAATGTTCTGGCCGCCCTGATCCTCCATCGGTCAGCCAAACATAGTATCAACGTGGAAGGCGCTTTCCGGCACGTGATGGCCGACCTTATGGGTTCCGTCGGGGTCGTGGTGTCAGGGGTTCTCGTGTGGGCCTTTGGCTGGACGTTAGCCGATCCCATTCTCAGTGTTCTGATCGCCATTCTGATCTTGTTCAGTACGTGGCGTCTCCTAGCCAAAGTGATCCAGATGCTGCTGCAGGGAGCACCCCAACACATAGATGTGTATGAACTTTGTGATGCAATGGAAGCCGTGGATGGGGTCATTCTGGTTCACGACATTCATGTCTGGGCCCTGGCTCCCGACTACGATGTGCTCACCGCTCACGTCCTGGTTGATCCCGACTCTGAAAGGGAGGAACTCATTTTTCTGCGCAAACGGCTGCAGGAAATCGCCTCCCGTGACTTTCGCCTTCACCACACCACAATTCAACTGGAATTTTCGGCTGATGGTTGTATCGAGGAAAATCACCACGATTTTCCTCTTCGGGCCATGCGCAGACCGATAAGGCCACCAAAACCGGTTACGCCCCAACCCACCTAGGAGAAGTCCAGGGAATACAGATCCCCTGAGGTTTTGGAAGTGTGGTTCCAGAAGCCATCCCTCTTAGGCATTTGTCATCAGGGACGACCCCGGTCCCGGACTTTCTACAACTACAGCCGACACCGATCGATGAATCCGGTGTCCTCTATAGTCCGTTGGGTCGTTCTGGTTGTCCAGACAGCTCATGGCCAGCCAGCCTCTGAAGGAACACAGAATATCCAGCTTCTGCCTTTCATGTCTGCACAGCGGCTGTTCCTGAAGGGCTCTTGGCAACTGTCAAGCTACGTAGGTTGCCTCACCCAAATCCCATCATGTTTCTTTCAGCGGCAAGTTGAAATTTTGCCCGTCTGTGCCTTTCTGCCCATCGCTTTTCTGAGAACGGGCCCAGACCCGAGTATGCTCTGCACAAAGCTGATCAAGACCTATGCGGCACGGAACCGCACGGGCCAGTACCACAGACTTGCAACTATTTTAGGATCCGCATAGCGCGCTACGGATTAACTTGGGTCCAATTTCCCACGACCAGCTTAGGTACGCGGCTGAACTCTCTGATGTTGGATGTGACCAGCACCAAATTGCGCGACAGGGCCTGCCCAGCAATCAGCGATCGTAGGGGCCGATCGCTTGGCCTCTTTTGGCCAGCAAGACCCTGATCTCACCCGCGGCTCGTGCTGCTGCCCAGTCCAGAGGCACTAATGGAAAGCCTATTTGTTCCACTCGCTGCAGATTATGTTCCTGCTGCTGGCTTTTGGAGGCGCCGTAAAACAGTTCGTACACGACGATTGCCGAAAGTCCAATGTCAGAAACTTGACACGCGCGCACACGCTGGTTGAGGTAGGGCACGTCCTTTTTGAACAGGGCAATAATCGCGTTGGTATCCAGTAGATTAGTGCACTATTCAAACAGGGCGTCCAGTCCCTCCCGTTCCTGTTGATCGGGTTGGTTGCGTACGGTCAGGAAGTCTTCGGTGAAGGTGCCCAGAATAACGTCCAGCCAGACCCAGTCCTGACCAACGGGTTCCAAGATGACCGCAGAAACCCGCTCAGCGGATGGTGACCTCATCGCCTGGGAAGCGGAACTCCTTGGGCAAACGCACAGCCTGGAAGCGTCCGTTCCAAAACCTGTCAACAAGCCATCCCGGAAACTATGTTCCGAATTCCGGGTTCGGTGTCGAGTATTGGTTCTACGCTGATATGAAGTTTGGCGGCCCCCGCTTAACCACCAAAGGAACAGGCGGCCCTGCTCACCGCTGATTGTGAGCGAGTCTTTATCAATTCCGGTTTCGACATCGTGGCCAGCGCAGCCTATTCTGTACAGCGGTTCTATATGTAGACGACCCGAGAGTAATTTGTATGGGGGGAGGTAACTTCAACTGTTAGGAGAATTAATAGTGCCTATCCAGAAACTGTGTAAAAGTTACACGAGGACTCTAGAGTCTGCATTCTTCTTGACAAGAGTGGTCAGATCCCAGCCTGGCTGGTTGCGGTCCACTTACTTTCCGCTCCTGCCCCTGAAAAATTCTTGCTCACGGGCAGTTTCTTCATCGTTGAGGAAAAGCTGCCAAAACCAGGAACAACCCAATTCAGGCAGGGTTATTCCGATTTCATAGCTTCCAACAGTTCAACGTACCGTGAGCCAGAGGCCCAGAACTGAATTTCACGACATTCAGGAGCATTGCCGTGCTGCAGCAACAAAGTAATTCGTTCAGTAGGCAATAATTCCTGTATACGATCAGCCCACTCGATTACCAGGACGCACTGCATATCCGCCAGCCACTCGTCAAGACCCAGATTCTCAACTTCCAGCAGAGTGTTGGCAGCAGGCAGACGATAGCAATCTACATGGCGCAGGTATAAACCGGAAGCAGTTCTGTACTCATTGGCCAGAACGAACGTTGGACTGACGACGGGACCGGCCACCCCCAAGCCACTCCCCAAACCCTGGGTCAGGGCTGTCTTGCCGGTCCCCAGATCACCGTACAGCGCCACTACATCGCCAGCCTGCAGTTGCTTGCCCAAGCACTTGCCCCAAGCCATGGTATCGGCAGGACTCGTACTGATCCATTCGTGGCAGGTAGTCTTGGGGCTCATGGAACACTATGCCTGTATGGCAAGGGAAGTGCCCTCCAGTCCCAAGGCAGGGTGGTCACAGGACCCCTAGAAATCCCGGCCCCCTTCCGGTTGTACCAGTTGGCTGACAGCACGACGGAACTTCTCCATTAATACGCGGGCTCGGAACGGTGTCGCTGCGTCCACCGTGATCTCGATAGCGGGATCTACAGGACTGGGTTGCAAATGGACCCATTCTTCACTTCCGGTCCTGATTTTCAGTCCCTCCAGCGAATCAATACGATCGGTCTGATACTTCAGGTTCAACTGGCTCATGACCGCGGTCTTCTGGGGCCAGGGCACCTCCACGTCAGCCTGCAGATAGTTCAGGGATGGCAGCTTGGCCAAAATCTGACTGGCTGGCTCTTTGCGCGCGGCCAGATATTCCAGAAGCTTGAATGTGGCCATCATTGGATCAGGGGCCGGATGAAAGAAGGGGAAAATAAAATTGCCCTTGCCATTGAGGGCTACCAGTACGTCGCCCGTAGCGGCCGTCGACATGAGATTGTGCATGTCACTCTTGCTGTGCATTATCGTGGCCCCATAACGGGCCGCAATCGTAGTGTAGGCTTGAGGCATGTGATCCGGAAATACCACCCGACTGTGCGGATGATTGTACAGAGCCGCTTCCAGGAACAGGGCGTCCGCCTGCCAGTGGTCCAGAATCGTGCCCTGATCATCCACCAGGCGAATGATTTCACCGCTCACATCGAACATCACGCCCAGATGCGCATCCACGGCCGTCACGATATGCGCGAGTTCCTCATGCTTGCTCGCCCGCATGGCCTTGTCCACAAATAGCTTGTCTTCCTGCACGAGGGCATTCAGGGGTACGGTTTCAATCTGAAACTGTCCGAACAGACGGGACATGACGTCGGCGGCCAAGCCATTGGAATAGTCCACCGCCAATTTGAAGGATTCCTGGCGCAACTGGGTTTCGAATACCTTGGACAGAAAGTCTGTGGTATAGGCCTCCAGGACATTGGGTACATAGTTGATTTCGCCCAAGTCGTCCATGCCAACACGCCGGAAGTTCTCCTGGAAGAAACTGGCTTCCACCTTTCGTTCCATGGTTTTGCCCAGGTTACTACCGTCCCCTTCCAGGATCTGCACCACGAGAGTCTGGGGATGTGGATCATCCGGATTCACCCGTACATGCACTCCGCCTGCGGCTTGACCCCGCACAAAATGCCGCAGGACGGGCACCGCCACCGTGTCCAGGTCCAGGATATTGATGCCCGAAGCCACCAGACCACTGATCAGGGCTCTTTTAATCATCCGGGAGGCGCGATGCACATCCCGGTTCATGACCACGCTGGATCCGGTTTCCAGGCAGGAACCTAGAGCGACCCCAATGCGGGCGGCAGACTCGGAGGTCAGGTCAAGATTGGTCTGGCCGCTGATCGTATAACCCCGAAACAGGTCCCGACGCCCTTGCTGACCCCAGATGATACTTTCCCGTACGGTAGAACGGCGCAGTACCCGTTTATGGGGCCAGAGCCTGATGCGAGGCATCAGGATGGCTCCCTCTTCCAGCACACAACCATCGCCCACCACGCATTCTTCACTCACGATGGCGTGGGCGCCTATGCTGCACTGGCGGCCGATAATCGCGCCGCTCACATGACTGGAAGGACCCAGGTAGGAATTGCGCCAGATAACCGTCCGTTCCACATGGGCGTGCTGTTCTACGCGCGTGAACTGGCGAATGACAGAAGGCCCTTCAATCACTGTATGGGGTCCAATCTGCACTTCATTCCCAATATACAGAGGACCCCGCAGAACAGCATCCGGATGAACGGACACGTTGCTTCCAGCCCAGACTTCGGGGGCGATTTCTTCACCCAGGGGATCCCAGAGTTCTACCTTGCCTTGGAGAATGTCCTGCGACGCCTTCAGGTAACTGTCCGTATTGCCCACATCGCACCAATAACCTTCCATGACATGTCCGTGGATCCGCCGGTCCTGCTGGAGCATCGTCGGAAACAGGTCCATGGAGAAATCGAATTCCTGATCGTCGGGGATCAGATCCAGCACCGAAGGATTGATTACATAGATACCGGTGTTGACCGTATCTGACTGTTGCTCGCTGGGGCGGGGTTTCTCCACGAAGTCATATACCTGGTGGTTTTCATCAATCAGTACCACACCGAAGTCATGAGTCTCCTCCTCCCGATGCAGATTGATGGTGACCTCTGCCCCTGACGTCAGGTGGGCCTCATACAGCTGGCGGAAATCCAGGTCCGTAAGGCCATCGCCCGATACGACCAGAAAGGGTTCGTCCCAGTCCTGCACCGCCGTCTTGAGGTTCCCGGCGGTACCCAGAGGAAATTCTTCCACCACATAACTCACATTTATGTGGTCGTAGGGATTCAGCTGGAAGAAGTCCTGGATGACAGCCGCCATGTGGCGCAGGGTCAGGCGCAAATCAGTGACACCATAAGTCCGGAGCTGCCGCACCAGATGCGCCAGAATAGGGCGGTTTACCAGAGGAACCAGGGGTTTGGGGCGTTGCAGGGTTAAAGGCCGTATACGCGTACCTTCGCCTCCAGCCACCACCACCGCTTTCATGTTGTTCCCTCTCCTCTCTCACAGTTGCTGTGAGAACCAGGGGACAGGCGAATGACACCCAATTGTACCTGTAGTGTCCACCTGTCCGCACGCACGGATCTAATTGGGCTTTATTCTACTTGCTTTATTCCGCCAATCCTGGATGACAGATCCCGGAATATTCGCCGAGGCAGGTCAAGGTTCCCGTCAGATAGGAGGCCAGGGGAAGTTGCGTCGGTCCCGTCTGGGGACCGGGTAGCATTTGCTATGGTGTAGGTGATGCAGCCGCTGGATTAGGGCTTCCCTTTCCGGTGGGCTCAGTAGGGAGGTTAGGGCTTGCGTGAGCGTGTGTTTCGTGTCTTCAAGAATCGTGGTACAGCGGGTCAGGCCCGGCCACTGTTCCTCCCCGATGGGCTCGCCGGCGAATTCCCAGATGACGGTACGCAACTTGTATTGGCGATGAAAGCAGATCCCGTGGTCAATGGCCCACAACCGGGGACCTTCATCCACCAAACAGTGACCGCTCTTGCGGTCGGCATTGTTGGCAATGTAATCAAAAAGGGCCAGACGCCTCAGGGCAGTGGTATGCCGAGCGCTGTAGCGGATGTTGAAGTAATGAATGGCGGGATCATGGGGAATGAACAACTGAACACTGCCTGGACCATGCTCACCGTCTCGCAATAGAGTAGGTGGCACCAGGGACCAGCCCAAAGCTTCGGAGAGGCACCAGGCCGCCACTTCTCGCTGGCACAGGGTACCGTAGGGAAAGTCACCCAGCGGATTTTCTCCCTCTCTGGGTTTGTAGACACACTGTACGGTCCGCTCCGCATCCTCTACCGTGCCCAGGAAAATGTAGTTGGAACTGTAGGGTAGCAGGCCTTGTAGCGACAGGCTTCCGTGTTGTAGCAGTTTCAGCAGATTATGCTGGGATACAGATTCTGGGACCTGTTCGGAAACAGCCATGGCTGAATCAGGTCATAGTACGACCGGATCGGCATGTCCGTTGGACCGGGGGCACAGATGGCCGTCCGGATCGATGGGCTCATGGCACAAGGGACACACGGGACGGCCTGCTTCCACCACTTGCAGAGCGCGTTCGCTGAAGGCCTGCATTTGGGAGCCCGTAGCCCAGAAGCGCACCACCGGTAAATCGGCCGTTTCGGTTTCTTCCTCGGCCTCTTCTTCCGGATCATCTGGGGACTTGGCTGGCATCATGCTCTGCATGAATACGGCAAACAATTGCTCCGAGTGGTCATACCCCAGTCCCATCTGACCCACACGAAACAGGGGTTCCAGAGGATGTTCCAGTTCCTGGGGTGACACGGTGCTGGTGTCTATGTCAGGCGGATCATCTATGTCGGCAATCAGATTGACTACGCTGGTCGCCAGCAGGGCTACCTGTTCCTTTTCCATACTCAGGGTTACCAGTACGATATCCTTGCGGGCCTGCAAATAAAAGGCCCGCTGTCCGGGAGGGCCTACCGCGGCCGCCAGGAGGAAATCGACGGGTTTCATGTCGTGTAACATGCGTTCCTTCATGCCTGGTCCTCCGCTGGTGTACTGCTATCTCTGGAGGGAGAAGTTTCATTGCCTGAGGATGGAGTCTGGTTGGCAGGGGCCGGGAAGGTCAGCTCAGGGACCGGACCGGTATCATTCATGCGCACTATCGCACAGCCCGCTTCGCGCAGGGCCAGCACACTAATGGATGCCGTATCAATCATGATTCGCTGAAATAGATCCAGAGGCGTACCCAGGTAGTAGGCCAGCACAGACTTGATAGGATCGCTGTGACCAAAGATCGCCACTACCTGGTGGGGATGACGCTCCCGAATCCTTTCCACTGCATCTACCAGCCGGTTCTGGGTAACCCGCAGTGGTTCACCATCGGGAAAGCGGAAGCGGCTGGGATGAAACTGGACCCTTTGCCATTCCGGGGTTGCACTGAGTTTCTTGAGAGAGCTCCCTTGCCAGGTCCCATAGTCTACCTCCAGCAGACCGGGGCAAGGGGTCACCGGCAGGTCATGGTCGTCCGCTACGGGTTGCGCCGTCTCCATGCAGCGTTCCAGGGGACTGGAGTACACGGCGTCCAGCTTCACATGGCGCAGGCGAGCTACCAGACCTTGGGCTTGCTGGCGCCCCTTCGCGTTCAGATGTACGCCGGGTGTGCGTCCCGCGAGCTTCTTCTGGGCCACCCATTCATTCTCACCGTGGCGAATGAGCAGTACAAAGGTCAAGGCTTCAGACATGGGAATCAAGGGTATCCCGAGCCAGGGCAGCGGCCCCAATGGCCCCAGCATCATCTCCCAGACGAGCCACTTCAATCCGGAAGTCTTCACGCATCATCAGGTTTTCATAGGCCGTTGCACGTACCTGATTGAGCAGGGATTTCTTCAGTTTGTCGACCACTCCCCCACCAAACACGACCATCTGGGGGTCAATGACATTCACCAGGGAGGCCGTCAACAAGCCAAGGTGACGGGCCATGGCCCTGACTTGCTCTACCACCAGCGCATCATCTCTCTTGTAAGCTTTCCGGATCATGCCACTGGTCATCCGCCTTGTACCCTTGGCGGCCATCAATTCGGTAATCACACTGGTGCGGCCCTGCTTGAGCGCGGCTTTAATGCCCTTTTCCAAAGCACTGCGACTGGCTAACGCTTCCGCACAGCCGTGGTTCCCGCATGAACAGAGAGGGCCATCTACCTGCAGAATCGTGTGACCTACTTCGCCTGCGATGAAACGGGGTCCTCGTCGCAGGGCCCCGGAAAGAATTACGCCTCCCCCAATACCCGTGCCGACGAAGATGCCAATAACATCCTGCATACCGACGGCGGCTCCCGCCACCAGCTCACCGTACGTACCGGCATTCACGTCGTTTTCCAGTACGACAGGAATGCCATTGAGGGCTTGACTTAGGGTTGCGGCCAAGGGAATCGGTGTGTCCCACCCCAGATTAACGGCCCGACTGACAATCCCGGCGGCTGGATCTACGGGTCCGGGCACACAGGCGCCCACAGCCGCTATGTCAGCGAGATCAAGATCGGATGCCTTGGCGGCTTTTTTGATCCCACGGGCCATCTGCTTGATGATGGCCTTGGCTCCTCCGGACACATCAGTAGAGACCTTGGCCCGTCCCAGAACCTGATGGTTGCTGTCGGTAATGGCCGCCAGCACCTTGGTGCCTCCCAAATCAACGGCGGCGGTGTAGGGTGGGGTGAAGGTAGTGACTGAGGCCTTATCCACGGGATGTGCGCAGTGAAATTATGTCAGAGTATGCTGGCAAGGCAAGTTTAGCACACCAAAAGTGCTGAATAGGTCTCCCATCAAGCCTATACGGACTTGGCTCGACAGGCCATAGACCCAGCCCATGAGTAACTTCCCTCAGCCAACATTCAGGTTTGTTTGCCGCATTCCTCCAACGAACCTATGGCAGGTACAAGGCACCAGGATTCAGCCATACGGGACCGACTGGACCCGGCCCGGGGCCCTGCCGGCAATCGTGGTTCATGATGAGATCAGCCGGCCGCTGTGCTGACGACTGACTTGCAAATCATCCCCGGCAGTTGCCGGACTGCACCTCGTCTGCCGTCTTAGGCCAAGGTACAGTAGCCGGAGGTTGGTAACCAAGCCGCTTCAATCGTAGTTGCTTTTGACATGATCGCCCAGCAGGCGTCGCTGCCGGGGCGTCGCAGTAGCCAGCAAGTCTTGATTGAACTGGAAGCGGTTCAGGTAAGGTGGAAATTTCTGTGTGATCATGCGCTGCGCGTAGTGCACCTGCAGCAGATACCGTGTCTCACGGCTGGTGTTCGGCGTACCCCGATGCCACACTTCGCTTCGGAACACCATAGCATCTCCGGCCTTCACCATGCAGTTCTCCATCTGCCGACCATTCCAGTCAAACTGGCCCGGTTTGGGCCGCGTGCCGGAACGATGACTGCCCGGAATGAACTGGGTAGGTCCCAGTTCAGGATAGAGGTCGTTCAGGTAGAAGTGGGCGGTGGTGATGAACACCGGCATGCGCACCTGGAGATCTTCAAGCACATGGGCCGGCAATTCCGCAGGCAACCAGTCCACATGCAGGTTCTGGGGGGGACGTCCGGGGCCTGTCACCCAGCCGGTCATGCCGATGACATGGCAATCTTCGCCGTGCAGGGCTTCCTCCAGCTCAATGATGCCGGGCCGGTCGAGATAAGAAAAGAACAGGGAGTTGTGGTTAAAGGCGTTGTTGATGACTTTTTCCGGGAAACTGGGCGGTTCCTCCTCGCCTGTAGTGTTGCGGTCAAAGTGTTCCGGCACGGTCACGGCCTCGTCCATGGCCGTGCGCAAGGCCTGTACCTCCTCCGCGTCCAGATAGGAGGGAAAAAAGGCGTAACCGTCCCGCTCCACGCTCTTTACTCGCTCCGCCAGCGTGTCATAGCTTCTGAGTGTCATCGGTTTGGCCATGCTGATGGGTTGCATCATGCTGTAGTTCCTGTCTTGTGCGGGTGTGTTGCCGTGATAGACAACAGGTTAAACCTGGATGACGCCCCAGGTCAAACCCTCGACAAACCAGCGACTGGTAAAGGAGAAACAGACTGATCAGGGGCGTGGAACTAATCAGCAATCCCGCTATCAGTCCTTGGCCTTTAGGGTTGATAGTTCGCCACGACCCGGAGGACGCGTAATCCTGGATCTAGCTGACGGAAACATCCCGGCTCAGACCGCGCCTGCTGTGGCCGGCACTTCCCCATAAGGCGGGTTATACTCGAATCGACCAAGAGACCCAGAAGCCTGTACCTTTTACTAGCCCTACTTGATCCCAACCATGATGGTTGGGAAAAGGGTCCCGCTGCGAGCCTGTATACTCGTGGGGCCCACTGGATCTCCGAATCCGAATCCGCTAGAATAGCTTTCGGTTCGGAAATGAAATACTGCCTTGCACAGCCCCTCCGAACCGAGTTTTCTCCTTTCAATTAGAACTTGGGTCGTCCCCATGAGCCGCTTTGATCCCAATATTATTCCTCGCACCCTGAATCCCGATGTGAGTCCTACACTGCAACGGGAAGTGGATTTCTTTCTCAAGTGGGGGTATCTGGTGGTAGACGATGCCTTGAATGAGGCCCAGCTCGAGACATTGCGCGAAGCCTTGGATAACACCATGAAAGCTAGGGATGATGACGATCAGTTTACCCATCAGTTACTGGAGGAAGATGAACGGTTTGCCTTCCTGCTAGACAATCCCCCGGTAATGTTGCGCATCAGAGCGCTGTTGGGCAACTGTGTGCAGTTGCACAGTGCCACAGCCCGGGTAACCCATGGCGGAGCACCAGACCAGGACTGGCATCGGGATGGGCCCTGGCCTGTGGACCCGGCCGGTACGCCTTACGGCAGTATCCCCGGCCAGATTAACTGTGGCTACTACCTGGATGCCCTGACCGTGGAGAACGGGCCCATCGTGGTAGTGCCGGGCAGTCACAAGGTTCCCTTCAAGCCCCCGCAAGGGCATCCGGCTTTTCCGGACGAAGTATTCGTGCTGGCGGAGCCGGGTCAGGCCGTGCTGTTTAATGGCTGGCTCTATCACCGGGGCGCGGCGAACAAAAGCAAGCAGGCCCGCCGCACCTGTTTAATGTGTTACCAGAATGCCTGGATGAAGTCCCGGGAAACTTTCGATGGGCCACGCATGACCCAGCTGCGGGAAAATGGCACTCCGGAACAGCAATTATTGTTGGGAGCAGTGGAACGCTGGTAAGGACGTGTCTGCCCTTGTTTCCCATACCGCGCAAGTAGGAGAGATTCCCCTTCTGTGGCTGGAACCGGCCGTACCCCAGATCTCTCGTTGTCTGGTGATATGGCTGGCGGGTTTCAGTGGTGACAAGGAAAGTATGCGGCCCTACCTGGCGGATTTGGCGCAAGCCGGATTCGTGGCCCTGAGTTTCGATCCACATCTGCATGGAGCCCGTATGACCGGCACCCAGGAGCAATTACGTGAGCGAGTCAGGGGCAACATTCGCCGCTGGTTCTGGCCCATTCTGTATCAGACAGCATGTGATGTCTCCACCGTACTGGACTGGTGTACAGACCATTTGCAGGTAAGTCCAGCCTGTGGCCTGGGGGGTATTTCCATGGGGGGTGACATTGCCGTAGCCGCCGCTGGCCTGGACCAGCGTATTGTCGCTGTCTCGGCCGGTATTGCCACACCCGACTGGATGCGGCCCGGTTCTTTCGAACCGCCGGGGCGCCCGGACAATCAAGCCTGGATTGCCTATAACGCGGGCAATCCCCTCACTCATCTGGAACGTTACCGGCATTGTCCCGCGCTGGATTTTGAATGTGGAGCCGAGGATCAGCAAGTGCCGGCCGCCGGGGCGACACGCTTTGCTGCCTTGCTGGCAGATACCTATGTCCAGACTCCCGAGCGGATGCAAGTCAATTTGTATCCGGATATCCCGCATCGTTACACCGATGACATGTGGCGTAATGCACTCTCGTGGTTCCAGACGTTTCTGGCTGACTGATCTGTTCCCTGGTGCCTGTCGACACCTGTACGGGCTACCCCTTGCGCTTCTGGTGGCCTGTAGCCTGAGCCTGGCCGACAATCCAGTCTGGGCCGCTGGCCCGGACACGCTGGCGAATCACGCTACTTTCCCCTTGCATCATGACCTGCGCCCCCAGGTATCGGGATCGGGGGTTGATGCCGCCTGTGAAGAACAGATTCGGAATGGCGGATTTACGCAGATCCAGGGTTGGAACCTGGGAGCTTCGCCCCGGCCTGCCCGAGTGGCCTATCCGCCACGTCATGAGGCGGTTCCCATTGTGCATCTGGGCATTCATACCGATGAGGCTGACCGGGCCGTCAACAGTTTTTCCTCGATCTGGCAGGAGATCACACTGCCCCCTGACCAGGTGAGTACCTTGCGCTGGGTCTGGCAGTTGCGCACGGAAGAGGACGTAGCCGTGAGTCCGGGTACGGATGAAGATCGGCAACAGATTTTGTTGCTGGATGCGGAAGGCAATCTGCTGGAGGTCATTGTCAGTACCCGGATGCGGCAGCGCACCTGGTCAACCCAAATCCACGATCTCTCACCCTATGCCGGACAGACCGTACGTCTTTACTTCAATGCCTACAATGATGGGGATGTGCTGGTTACTTCCATGTGGCTTGATGACATTTCGGTGCAAGCATGTGCTGTTCCACCCCTTGGTATTGAAGATCAGATAGCTCGAACGGGGGAAGCTCTGAGCCGGGACTGGTCCCACAACCTGGAGACGTCACACAACCTGGCCGGTTTTCTTCTGTGGGGCCTGGGTCTGGGTTTCAGTTTGTTGCTGGTGGTGCTCGGTCTCCAGGAACGGCGGCAATCGGCCATGGATTGAGAGGGGATAGAAACGGATAGTTGCCGGGGTCTGTAGTACGTTCATCATTCCATTCTGTGAGCGATTTGGCCGCTTCCAGGACCTTTTTCCGGGGCTGGGGGTCAATTTCAACGATCAGTTTTCGGGTCCTGCCGCTGCATGCGTGGTGATCAGCATTAAATTTATGTCAAGTTTCTGGCCCGGGCCAGTTTTCTTCACTGCTTCAAGTCGGGCAAGTCAATTTTGCCAAGCTGAATGCGGAAACTGAAATCACCGGTCGGCTACCCAGACCGGGCGAATCCAGAGCCCAATAACACAAACAGAATTCTGACGATACCCCTGCGGCCAAGATGCTATAATGCTTGCGTTATGGCTCTATTGTCTGCCTACAGGACACCCCAGCAGGAACTGATCCCGGACGAGGATCATGTACCCGTGTGTCCCCAGGGACCTGAAGTCCCTCTCCGGGTAACTACCTATGGCCCCGATTCCGCTGACGGCTTTGTGGAACTTGCGGCAGAGTGGGATGCCCTCGTGGATGCTACAAGTTCCCAACCCTTTTTTATGCGCCTGGATTGGCAAATCGTCTGGTGGGACAATCTGGGTCTGGGGGAAAAATGGATCACGGCCTATCATCGCGCGGACACGGGAGAGCTGGTAGGTATTTTACCCCTCTATCTTCTGAGCGGTGTCGACTCGCACCATGACGGCAAGAATCAGCTCAGCATCATCGGTTGTATTGAGGTTAGCGATTATCTCGATGTAATTGTCGCCCGGGGATGGGAAGTTCCGGTCTATCGCGCATTTCTGGCGTGGCTGGACGGCGAGGATGCGCCGCCGTGGGATGTGGTAGATCTCTGCAATCTGCCCCACAACAGCTCCACCTATCAGGTATTGCCGCAGATCGCCCGTTGCCAACGCATGGCGGTGCGGGTATTCCAGGAAGATGTGGCCCCGGCCGTAATCCTGCCGGCGACCTATGAGTCCTATCTCCAGGATCAGGTGGACAAGAAGCAGCGTCATGAAATCCGGCGCAAGCAGCGCCGCATTGAACGAGCCGCGCACGTGGGGCTTTACGTGGTAGGGCCCGAACATGATCTGGACCAGGAGATACAGGACTTTATTCGCCTGCAGAGAGCCAGCCGTCCGGACAAAAATGAATTCATGAATGAAGAGATGCAGATATTCTTTCGACGGATGGGACGCCGCATGTTTGAGGCAGGATGGCTAAGTCTTCTGTTTCTGACACTGGATGGCAGGAAGGCCGCGGCTCTCTTCTCCTTTACCCATGACCGTCGCTATCTGCTGTACAACAGCGGCTATGATCCCGAGATTTACGCCCATCTCAGTCCTGGTTGGGCCATACTGGCCTATGCCGTGCAGTATGCTATCGTCACGGGCCATCAGGTCTTTGATTTCATGCAGGGCGATGAGGAATACAAGAGCCGCTTCGGTGCGCTAGACTATCCGGTCATGCGGGTGATCCTGTCCCGCTGACCTACCGTCAGCTTCTGCTCAATTAGAGGTTTCTGCCCAGGCTGGGGCTACGGCGTCGGCCATGACGACTTGGGCGCTGCCCTTGCGTACACGCACCTGTCCCGGCCGGCCGCGTCTGAAACGGGTCACGTGCCGTTTCTCCGTCACCATGACCGGTACCCTGTTTTCGCCACGCCGTCCGGAATGAAACGCCGCCAGTTGGGCAGCCGCCTGCAGCGTGTCCGGCGACACGGTCCGTCCCGCCGACTTGATCAGGACATGTGCCCCCGCGGCATCCCGGACATGCAACCAGAGATCCCGGGGGGACGAACGGTCAAAGGTAACCTTGTCATTTTGCCGGGCATTGCGGCCCACCAGAATCTGAAAGCCCTCGGGACTGGTATAGGTCCGAGGACGGGTCGCAGGGGCAGGCACTGTACTGCGGGTGCGAGGAGCCTTGGGCATGCGTAACAGGCCCGAAGTTTCCAGATCCGCCTGGATCGCCGCAATTTCCGGTCGGTTCCGGGCTGCTGACAAGTCCAGTTCCAATTGTTGCAGATAGGCCATATCCTGCTTCAAGTCTTCGATGCGCCGGGGCAGGATCTCGGCGGCCCGTTCCAGTTTGCGGGCTCGCTTGAACATGGTTTCGGCCTGCTGGACAGGTGTCCTGTCGGACCGTAGCGGCACCGCTTTGGTCTCGCCGTCGGGGATTACCAGTTCAGTCTGGCCTGGTCGCAGGGTGTGTTGCAAGGCCAGCAACCAGTGACCCTGGGTGCGCAGCAATGCGGCCGCCTGCGGCTCCGGCAAGTCCCGTTGGACTGCTTCCAGGCGCCGCCGATTTTGCTTGAGAGCCCGGATTAACCGGGAATGCACTGCAGTCCGGGCTGCATGATAGGAGTCCGGTGGTGTGATGCGGTCCAGCGCCTCATTCAGACTCGATACCGTCTGCATCCCGTCCTGGTACTGGATACGGAATGGAGCGAAGAGGACTACCTGTCCTTTTTCTGCCACCACACTGGGAGTCCACGCCTGACTGTGGACTGGGGCCCACAGAGTCTGCAGGGCCCGCCACAGATCCGGGCAGGTCAGGGCTGCGGTTTCGACATCGACAGAACCGACGGCTCGAAAAACCAGTTCGCGGGCCTGGGTAGGTCCCACTCCCACCAGGACCTCCGTCAGCGCTTGCCAAGCCTTGGATTTGGTACTTTGGCACAGAGCCGTCTGCAGTTCCTGCTCGGTGCAAAGAAGCGGGGAAAGCCGCGCCCGTTGTGGAGGTGGAAGATAAGCAGCACGGGGCCGGAGTCCACGCGAACCCGTATCAGCATGCCACATGCCTCGGATGCATTCCTCGTCATCCAGCAGCAGGGCATTGCCATGGCGTCCTGTCAATTCCAGCACCAGGCGGGAATGACCATGCTGGCCATGTACCAGATCGGCCACCACGACCCGTTCGGTGGGATCAGGCTGCTGGAGATTGGTGAGAGTACTGCCCCGTGCGTATTTGCGCAACTGTTCCAGCAGGGGAATCACAGGATCATCACCCCGGCGCGCTTTGGCAGAGAGCAAATTCAACTGCACTGTCTGTCCCCGCACCCGGGCCAGCAAGTGGTGCCGCTGGCCGCCCGCATAGATCTCAAAGGCCACGGCCTGTGTTTCCGGCATCACCACATTCTGAATCCGTCCGGGGATCACCTGTTCCCGGATTTCATGGATTACACACGCCAGAGTCAGGGCATCAAAGTGCATGCTGTGTTCAGGCCCGGTGAGACTGATAAAGATCCTGGTGTCGGGTAGCAATATCCTGCCAGCTGCGTCCGGCACAAGACTGCCGGGCGGCTGTGCGGGCAGCGCTGCGCATGGCCGCCGATTGGAGCAATGACGCCAGCTTGTCGGCCAAAGCGACAAATGATTGGCGGGGAACGACGGGTACACCAGGCGCCAATACATCCGGATCCTGGGGCTGGGTGGTTACGGTCACGCATTCATGTTCCAGGCAAGTGATGAGAGAAGTATGCCGGGTACTCGCACCATCGGTGTAGGGCAGGGCCACCAGGTCACAGCTGGCGAGGGCGTGGCTGACATCTTCCGGGGACAACGCCCCTGTCCAAACTACATGAGGCTCCAGTCCAGCTGTGCGAATCAGATTCTGGATACTGCGGCGAAAAGCGTGATTGGAGCGGTCCGATACTCCGGGTGTGCCCCCAATGATCAGTAACTTGGCGGGCAGGTTGCCCTGATGGAGGAGACGCACCGCCTCGACCAGGGTCTGGAGGCCCTTGTTGCGCTGGGCCAAGCCAAAGAAGCCAATGATCGGATCTTCCTGCGGCAGACCCCAACGCTGGTGGCAATGGGGATCCGGAGGTACGCGGGGAATGTGACTGGCCACCGGAATGGTGACAGCCCCTACCCCGGCTGCGTGCAAGGTTTCACTGTCACCCCGATTCGTACTGATCACAAGATCGCTATCCTGACCCGGACGCAATGTAATCCATTGCCGGATCCGTGAACCAATGCGGGGAAACAGGTAGGGAGGTAGCAGATCATGGTACGTCCAGGCCACCTTCAGGCCCCGGCGCTTCCAAACGCGAGGAGCCAGGTTAATGCCCGGATTCATATTGAAGGCAGCGGTCTGGTATTGCACATGAATCCAGGCTTCGGGGCCAGTGTCCGCCAGATCGGCAATCTGCCTCCGTGTCCGCCAATTCCAGCGCCGGGATACCTGAATCACCCGCGGTTCTTCACGCGTGGCTGGCAGGGCACCGGATTGATCTCCACAAACCACGACCGTGACCTGGTATTGCAGGCCCATCAGGTAGCGCGCCAGCAACGCTGTATAGTCGGCAATGCCCCCGATCTGGGGAGGATATTCCCCCGTAACAAACACAATGTGCATGGGTATTCCAACACCGGTTCACTGGCCCTCTGCCGGCAGACCCAGACGCAGGCGGATCTGACGGTACAGTTGTGCCTGATCCTGCATCCGGGGCAGGGACAACCATTCCTCATCTTGCTCGATATACTCAATCTGCACGTGTTTGGTTACACGTCCCACGAGCTGCACATCCTGGATTTCATGCCAGGGTATTTCCCGCAAACCCTGGCCGGGCCTGTGCCACGCCATACCCCAATGGGTACAGGTCAGACGGGAGCCCAGCCACTGCAAGTGAATGGCAGACAACACCAGGCACAGTATCGTCATGACCAGAGTGTCCGTCGCCCGATCCCTGGCATAGTTCCAGCCGAGTAGACAACCCAGTATCAGCAAACCGTAACCCAGCATCCCATAAAAAGGATGCACCCGAAAGACAGTACTCTGTTCTGTGTTGTCCGGTGAGGGGAGCAGACGGTCCCTGTTCACAAGACTCCAGGCTCCGGCACGCGGAAATCCTTCAGGCGCAGGGTATGCCAAAGCATGTGTTGGGCAAAGTCCTCGATCCGCTCCTGTATGGCGATCTCGGTCAAGTCGTCACCGTCAAAATAGCGATAGACCGAAGGCAGGGAAATCTGTTGGGGAATACAATGCCCACCTACGCCGCGCACCACAGTTCGTAGATGACTGAGGGCATTGACGGCCCCCATATCCCCTCCTGCAATCCCCACGAGGCCAAACATCTTGTGGCGCATCTGATCGTACTGCAGCAGATCCAGGGCATTCTTGAGTACACCACTGAAACTGTTGTGATATTCCGGTGTGGCCAATACAATCCCGTCAGCCAAGTCGATGCGTGTCCGCAGATCCACGGTAGCGGGATTATCCTCCTGGTCCCTGGGACTCTTGCATAGAGGCAGATCCATATCAGCCAGATCCAGCAAATCTGTTTGGGCCCCACAGGCATTCAGGGCTGACATGACGCACACCAACAGTTTGCGTGTGTAGCTGTCGGGACCACGCATGCTGCCACAAATCCCAGCAATACGGACGTCCAATTCTGTCATCAGCCTGCACAGCCTCACAAGCTTCCTGTTGTTGACCTGGGACCGGAACCCAGGCAGGGAGAAAGAAATTATAACGAAACTAGTGAGCTTCCTGGGGAAAAACGGCTATTCCGATCTCCCCAGACATCCGCCGTGAGGTCTTGTCGGCAAGAGTCCAAAGACGTGGTCGGGACAACCGTTGGCCCTGGATTCTTTGTCTTCTGGAGACGGCTAGCGACCTGCCAGGACCTGTTCCCGGAGGGGGATCTGGAGACCAATTTGCCACCAATTTGCCAATTGAAACATAATTTCTCAATTCATCTCTTATACTTACGCGTTGCCTGTTGCGTTGCCAGCGGGATACTGGGCTTGTAGGAAAAGGAGTGAGCAGGGCAGTACATGACGGTCTTACCTTCTACGGAAGCGACTTCGCGTACCACGGAAACGGGCGTCCGTGTGATCGATTATGAGGGCAGTCCTTACCGCCGGGAGTTCTGGGAAAATGCCGACCGGAGCTATGAAGATGCGGTAGAACGACTTGCCCTGCGTCGTCTGCTACCGGTGCGGGGACAGCGGCTGGTAGATGTGGGGGCCGGTTTTGGCCGTCTCGCGAACGAATACGCCGGGTATCACCAGGTCGTCCTGTTTGACTACAGTCGCACCATGTTGCGTCAGGCTGTGGAACGTTGGGGACACGATTCCCGTTTTGTGTTTGTGGTCGGTAACGTGTACCAAATGCCCTTTCGCGCAGAGAGTATGGACACCGTAGTTATGATCCGGGTGATGCATCATCTGGAACAGGGCTTGCAGGCTCTGCGGCAAATCGATACCCTTCTGCGTCCCAACGGGGTGTCTCTCCTGGAGTATGCCAATAAGCGGAATCTCAAGGCGGTGGTACGCCATGCGCTGGGTCAACAGACCTGGTCGCCCCATGAACAAGAACCCGTAGAATTCGTGGAGATGAACTTCAATTTCCATCCGGCCTGGATGCAGACCCAGCTGGCTCATACCAACCTGGAGTGCGAAGAGCGCTATGGGGTATCGCATTTCCGGATACCTTGGCTGAAGCGGATGGTACCGGGTCACTGGCTGGCCCATTTTGATAGTCACTGGTTCCGGTGGGGTGGTCATTACCCCCTGGCCCCAAGTGTGTTCCTGCGGGTGGTAAAGCAAATGGCAGAACCGGGACTCCAGACACCATCCGGTGCCCAGGACAAGTTTCCCGCTTGGCTATGCTGTCCGTATTGTGAGCCTGGAGGACTGGTCCAGGCAGAAACCAGCTTGTTGCGGTGTGAGGATTGCGGCCGGGATTATGTCAGACAACAGGGAATTTGGGATTTCAAGGCAACCGTAACTGGATAGAATTCGTTATAGTTCATGCAGAGGAGCAAGGAAACCAATGAGTGAGATGGGTGTTGCGCTGACCGATGAGAATTTGCAAGCCGGCGGAATGGATGCCGCCGGTTTCAAGGACCATGTCCTGGCGCTGGGTGAAGCTCAAGGCACCGTGGATTTCGCCGATATCCTTGATGTGATGCCCGAACTGGACACGGACACGGAGCTCTTGCAGGAGCTCTTTTCCACTCTGATTGAGCGGGGGGTGGAGATCACTGATCCCAACGAAGCTATGACCCGTACTGAGGATGTGGAGGAAGAGGAAGAAGAGTTGGACTATCTGGAGCAATATCCGGATGGGATCAACGATTCCGTCGCTCTGTATCTTCAGGACATTGGCAAGGTGCCGTTACTGACCGCTGCACAGGAAGTAGACTTGGCCAAGCGCATTGAAAGGGGCGAGGCAGCCCAGGCCAAACTCAATGATCCGGAACTCACTTTGACCGCGGATGATATAGACGAATTGCAGTGGCAGATTCTGGATGGTGAGGATGCGGTGAATCACCTGATTTCCGCCAATTGCCGCCTGGTGGTGAGCGTGGCCAAGAAGTATACGGGCCGCGGTGTGCCCCTGCTCGATCTGGTCCAGGAAGGTAACAGTGGCCTGATCCGGGCAGTGTCCAAGTTCGATTATCATCGGGGTTTCAAATTCAGCACCTATGCCACCTGGTGGATCCGCCAGGCTGTAACTCGGGCCATTGCCGATCAGGGACGTACTATTCGGGTACCCGTACATATGCATGAACAGATCAATCGGCTTACCCGTACACGGCATATGCTGTCCCAGCTGTTGGGGCGCGAACCAACCGTGGCGGAACTGGCGGAGGAAATGGAAATGCTGCCCAGCAAGGTGGAACACATCATGCGGGTCAATCAGCATCCCAAGAGCCTGGAGCAGCCCGTGGGCGAGGAAGAGGACAGCACCCTGGGGGATTTCATCTCCGATGATGAAGCAGACAGCCCTCCGGATTCCACCAATCAGACGATGTTACGGGAAGCCATCGAAGAAATCATTCAGGAACTGACTCCGCGGGAAATCCAAACCCTGTTACTACGCTTTGGCATGGTGGGCGATTATACCTATACCCTGGAGGAAGTGGGCCGCAAGTTTGGTATCACGCGCGAGCGGGTACGGCAGATTGAGACCCAGGCCCTGAACCGTTTGCGCCACTCCAGTCGCAAGCGGAGTCTGAATTGGTTTGTGTAGGAATGGGGCATTTTACTTTGCAAATCGTGCCCGAATAGGCTAGCATGCGGTCAGGTGTCTGCGGGCACCTGACTGCGCCACTGCAACAACGATAAGGTAATCGCCGTCACGCGTTGAGGCAGTATATCGACAAGGAAACGGTTCCCAAGTCAAACTGCCCCACCAATATAATCGATGGTGGCTTGGTTGTCTGCGGGTATGCCGCAGGGGGTAATGTTTCCGGGGAGATAGGTGCACTCCGGGAGACATGCTGTGACCAGCATAGACTCCAGAGTGTTGTCTCCATTCCGTAGTAGTTAAAGTGAAGGCGAACGGTTATACCGTTGCAGTTCGCAGTATCTGTGTCCCTGATTCAGGGCACGGACCGTCCGCAGATATGGGGCGAGTCCCCCGTGTGGGACACAGGCCCAAAACATCTGAATACCACGGAGACAATTGGCTATGGCCCAGCAAGTGAGTTCAGAAACAGCGGACCGCGAACTCTTGTCCACCCTGGAACTCAACAACATTAAGAAACACCTGCTGACTGTCGGTATGGATCAAGGCCTGGTGAAATATGATGACATCCTGGCCGTCTTACCCAAGGCCGAACTGTTCCTGGATTTCGTCGATGATCTGTTTGAAACGCTGATTGACAAAGGTATCGAGATTGGCCAGCAGGACGAGGAGCCTGCCCACGTAGAAAAAGAGGATAACGATTCACTGATTCTGGATCAGGATGGCTTCAATGATTCCACCACCCTTTATCTGCGCGAGATTGGTCGTGTCAACCTTCTCACTGCCAAGGAAGAGGTCATGCTGGCCAAACGTATTGAGAAAGCGGAAGAGGCCAAGAAAAAGCTGGACGATGCGAGTCTCAACCTGACCGAGGATGAAAGGGACAATCTGCAGTGGACCATTCGGGACGGTGAAGCGGCCCAGGATCACCTCATTACCGCCAACAGCCGCTTGGTAGTGAGCGTGGCCAAGAAATATACGGGACGTGGGGTGCCCTTTCTGGATCTGATCCAGGAAGGGAACGTAGGTCTTATGCGCGCCGTCAGCAAGTTTGACTACCATCGGGGTTTCAAGTTCAGTACCTACGCGACCTGGTGGATCCGCCAGGCGGTGACCCGGGCCATTGCGGATCAGGGACGCACGATTCGGGTGCCCGTACATATGTATGAACAGATCAATCGCTTGACCCGCGCCAACGGCATGCTGTCCCAGCGGCTGGGACGATCGCCTACCATCGAAGAACTGGCCGAAGAACTGGAAGTCTTGCCCAGCAAGGTGGAGTACATCATGCGGGTCAGTCAGCGTCCCATGAGTTTGGAAAAGCCGGTCGGTGAAGAGGAAGACAGTGTACTGAGCGATTTCATTCCGGATGAGGATGCGGATAGTCCCCAGCATTCGGCCCAGCAGCAGTTGCTAAGTGAAAAGCTGGAGGATATATTCCAGAGCCTGACACCCCGTGAAACCCGTATTCTGCAGTTGCGCTTCGGGTTGGTGGATGGTCACAGTTATACCCTGGAAGAGGTGGGCAAGAAGTTCGGGGTAACCCGGGAACGCATCCGGCAAATCGAATCCGGCGCTCTGAACCGCCTGCGTCATCCCAGCCGCAAACGCAAGCTGCGGGGTTTTCTCTAGGATTGGGGTAGGCGACTTGGACCACCTGCTTATATTGGGTGGCTGTCCCGAGTCTGAAAACGCCGCGCGCCAACAATTTGATACAGGCTGACCGCCTCAACAGACGACGCGGGAATTCTGGCCTATCATGACGCCAGCGTGGGTTGCCTTACCTCTATCTGACGACAGTTTGTTATGGGCAACCTCCTTTTATGACCCACACTCTATTGGCCCTTGGACGCTATTGTCTTTGTCTGGATGTCAAGGAACTTGACGCTACCTGTCAGTTCTACCGACACCTAGTGCACAGGCTCACAAGTTCTTTCAATAGTGGCTAGCTGGCCCAGAATAGCATCGGCGGTGGCCTGCCAGCAGGGCGGTACGGCGTGCCGATTGCGACCCCGTACATAC
>DAOUJU010000037.1:0-51521 GCA_034422235.1 Anaerolineales bacterium
GGTTGAATCACCGCCAACCCAATCCTGTCCCAGGGGGTGCCACCGTCGGCGAAACTGCTGGCACCGGCAATGTACAGAGCCATGAGCATCTGCCATACAGCCAGCGCAAAGACAGTGTATTTGCGAATCTTCATCACTTCACCTCACGAGGCTAATGGCAATGAACAGCATCATTTTCCAGACGAATATGGCTTGAGGCGGTTAGCAAAGGACTTGAGTTGAGATACGTCCGGCAGGTTTCCTGCAACCGACAGGATCAGTATAGGCAACGCTCATACCGCTTATGGTGCCAGGTGTTACCTTCGTCCTCCCGGGAGAGCCAGGATTGCCAAGCCGGTGCCCACCGACTTGCATCGTCCCTATGCCACCGGCCTATGGTCAGGCAGGAAGCGTATTCCAAGCATGTCTTTCAGTACACAAGCCCAACTATAGTAGTATTACCTGTGGTGACTGCTTCAGACAACACGGACCTTTTCCGTGGTCTTGCCCCGGACTCAGTGTTGTCGGGGGAAGGATCGTTTGTGTGATCCGATATCACTCTTCAGGACCACCCTGATCCAAACACATAACACCCATTGGGACCTTGCGGTTCCAAGTCATTGAGTCATCTGTCTTTGAGGGCACCGGATGTATCACGGCATAGATATTATCGATTTCCACGTACACTTCCCTTCCCGCCTGCCCTGGTTTGGTGACATGGGAGGTACTCCACCTGTTCTTTCCGAAGCCGATCAGGACCGAAAAAGGGTCGTACGGGAAATGTCGCGCCCCTATAGCGAGCAATGGCGCCGGATGTGGGATTTTCCGGATCCTGAATCAGCCGCAGACCATCCGGGAGACGAGGTCCAGGCCCAACGCTGGAAACGGGAGCTGGACGAACACGGTATCCATGCGGTAGGGTTTGTCACCGGTGGAGGCAATGACAACCTGGCGACCATTTGCGCTGGCTTTCCCGAGCAGTTTGTCGGCTTTGCCCACCACAATCCCTTTCGCCCTGATGCTGCGGATGAATTACACCGGGCCGTCAGGGATCTGGGATTGCGGGGCTACAAACTGCTGGCCCCCAGCATCGACCAGCCCATCGAAGATCGTTCCATTTACCCGGTGTGGGAGGCTTGCCAGGAACTGGCAATCCCGGTTCTGATCCACTTTGGCATTCAGGGTGGCCCCGGGGGCATCGCTTACCACGAAAACATCAATCCCTTCAAGCTGCATGACATTGCGCGGGATTTTCCCCATGTGACTTTCGTGATACCGCACTTCGGGTGCGCCTGGGAACGGGAAACGCTGCAATTGTGCTGGGCTTGCCCCAATGTATGCGTCGATACCAGTGGCAGCCTGCAATGGATTCGATGGGTGCCCGGTGAAGTCACCATCAAATACCTGTTCCGCAAGTTCTATGAGACGGTGGGACCGGAGCGCATTATCTTCGGATCTGACTCGAGCTGGTTCCCACGCGGTTTTGCCCGTCGCTATCTGCAGGACCAGTTCCGGGACTGCGTTGATCTTGGCATGCCAGACGAGCATTTGGGCCTGATTTTCGGCCGGAATGCAGCCCGGCTGCTACATATTCCCTTGCCCTATACAGAACCATGAAACTACATTGCTGAAGTGCACACCTCTGTGCCTTGTCGTAGATTCCATACTGCAAAGGAGTGAATTGATATGAAGTTCAAGCATTCTGTACTGTACCTTGGATGTCTGATCATCCTCATGCTGGGTCTTGCCGCCTGTGTACCCCCTGCGGCACCGACTGACATGGCCGCGGCAGAACCCGAAGTCATCGAAATCGAATATTGGCAATACAATTTCGAGGCTCGTGTGCTGGCCATGGATCGGCTCATTGAGATGTTTGAAGCCGAAAATCCCAACATCAAGGTCATTCACAATGCGGATGTCCCCTATGCGGAATACCGGGACAAGATTGCCGCTAGTGTTCCGGCTGGGGTAGGACCTGATGTCGCTACCCTGTTCTACGGCTGGCAGACCGTGTGGCTGGATGCCGATTACCTGGTGCCCCTGCCGGAAGACGCCTTTCCGGCTTCCATGATCGACGAGGAATTCAGCCCTCTGGTCCAGGCCAGTTTTGTGGATGGGACCCTGTATACCCTGCCGACTGCTGTGCGGACACTGGCCCTGTTCTACAACAAGGACCTGATGGCCAATGCCGGCCTGGATCCAGAGTCTCCTCCCAGCACGTTGGACGATCTGGTCGCTCAGGCGGCTGCCTGCACGGTACGCGCCGAGAACGGGGATTACGAAGTGCAGGGCTTTGTCGTGGATCTGGCGTCCCAGGACCACCACTGGTTCCGTGAGGTTTTGGTCCGACAATTTGGTGGAACACCATTTTCTGCCGATGGCCAGACCGTAGCCTGGAACTCGGAAGAAGGTCAGCAGGCCTGGAATTACCTTCTCAATTTCAAGACTGGCCTGGAAACCGGAGACCGGGATTTGTTTGATGGTAGTACCACTGCCTTCCTGACAGACCGAGCCTGTTTCCACATTGATGGATCGTTCCGGCTGGGGACAATTGCCAACAATGCTCCCGACCTGAATTTCGGGGTAGTGGAACTGCCCGAACATAACGGTGTCAAGAGTACTTTCGGCAGCTATTGGACCCATGGCATCACCCAGAAGGGCGCTAGCGATCCGGCCCGCCTGGAAGCTGCTGTCAAATTCCTGCAGTTTGTGACATCAGATGAAGCGGGTACGATCTGGGTGAACATGGTCGGTGAGTTGCCGGCCCGGCTGAACGCTGGTTCTGACCCCGAATTGCTGGCGGATCCCAGATTGGGAGCCTTTGCGGCCGGCTTGGCTTATGCGCAAGCCACTTTCTTCGTCAATGAATCGGATCAGAGGCAGGCTCTCATTGACGCTTATGACATGGTGGTATTGAGCGGTGAAGAACCCAATGCGGCTCTGGACATTGCCGCGGAGACCGTCCAGGAAATCCTGGACGCCCATTATGGACAGTAGTTTTCCTTGTCACTGAATCCTCACTGAACTACGCCGCGGGACGGCCGCTGGCTGGCGGCTGTCCCGTGGCCATGATGGCCGGTACAGGGAATCGATCAGCCTTTCATGAAGCTAACCCTGCAACAACGACAGATCCTCTGGGCCTATGCTTTTCTCAGCATCGCCCTGGTGTTTTTTGTCATCATACGCTGGTATCCCGCTCTCCTTTCCTTCAATATTGCCTTCCGTGACTGGAATACTTTTCAAGGGGCCGGACCCTGGGTGGGGCTGGAGAACTACGCTGCGATCTGGCGTGATCTGTGGAAACCCCGCAGTGACGTAAGGGCTGCGTTCACCAATACCCTGGGATACGTGGTGTATGGGGTTCCCGCCCAAATGGTGCTGGCCTTGGCCATCGCCCTGTTGCTGAATCGTATCCGGACCCTTTCCACTCTGTTCCGGGTTGCCTATTTCGCCCCTTACGTTACCTCGGCGGTGGCTGTAGCCTTTGTATGGAACTGGCTTTACTTGCCCCAAACCGGATTGCTAGCCCAGGTCTTCGATATCCTGCATATACCGGAACAGCCCTTTACCAAGAGTCCCAAGCAGGCCTTACCATCCATCACCGCCGTTGCAGTCTGGCAGACTCTGGGTTATTCCGTCATCATCTATCTGGCCGGCATCAAACAGATACCCCTCATGTACTATGAGGCCGCACGCATAGATGGCGCCAGTGGCTGGCGACTATTTCGGAATATCACCCTACCCCTGCTCAATCCTGTCATTGTCTACCTGACGGTACTCTCTACCATTTCCTTTCTCCGCCTTTTTGCCCTGGTACAAAATATGAGCCCCCAAGGTACGGGTGGTCCCCTGAAAAGCACGACTACCGTTGTCCTGGAAGTGTATCGCAAGGGGTTTTCCAGTTATGACATGGGGTATGCCGCTGCCCTGACTGTGGTTCTTTTCTTTGTCATTCTGCTCATCACGGTCATCCAGTTGCGTTTTCTCACTCGTCGCTTCGAGTATTGAAGCAAGACATACCATGGCTACACTCGTGCGACAACGCGACCGTCATACGATGCCCTCTGGAGATGGCTGGTATCCTCTGGGCCTGCAAGGACTCGCATACATCCTGCTGACTGCAGGTGGCCTGATCATGGTCACACCTTTTCTGTGGATGCTCATCACCAGTTTCAAACCGGCACCGGAAATGTTGGAGTTTTCCTGGTGGCCCCAGTCCCCTACCTGGGCCAACTACCAGCGGGTTCTGGCGACTTCGAACTTCGTGCGCTGGTATTTCAATAGCATTGTGGTGGCCATTTTCTCCACCACTTGTGTGGTGCTGTTCGATTCCCTGGTGGGCTACACCCTGTGCAAATTCGAATTTCCAGGCAAATCCCTTATTTTCATCGGTATTCTCGCTACCCTGATGGTGCCGACCGAAATGCTGATCATTCCCTGGTATGACATGAGTGTGCGTTGGCGCTGGAATGTAGGCTTGGCGCAATACTGGGGCATTGCCTTTCCGGGGGTGATTACGGCGGCCGGCGTATTTCTCATGCGCCAATTCTTCAACGGCGTGCCCAACGATCTGCTGGATGCGGCCCGCATGGACGGCATGAGCGAACTGGGCATCTGGGCCAAGGTAGGCGTACCGCTCACCAAAGCCGCCATGGCGGCGCTGGCCATTTTTAATTTCATCGGCAACTGGAATGCCTACCTCTGGCCCCTCATCCTGGCCAGTGAGCGGGAATACTATACATTGCCAGTGGGTCTTTCTTTCTTCCGCGGTGAGTCCACCACTGAGTGGGAAAAGATCATGACGGCCGCAAGTCTGGCCAGCATTCCCCTGCTCTGCGTCTTCGTGGTATTCCAGCGCCATATCATTGCGGGAGTGGCCTTAACGGGTCTCAAAGGTTAACCCAGACTGGATTGTTGACGGGTAGCCAGCTACCGAGGGGCTGCTCCCTGCAGTCTGGTGCCGTGCCTCCACAAGTTGGATGTCCCGGTCACTGTACTGATATCTGAGTTAGGGCCCAACACCTCAGAAACCTACCCCAGCGGAACGCAGAAAGTTCCAGACAATGCCATGCACGATGCGCTCCACCGGGGCCTTGTCATCCGTCAAGGGTGGCAGTTCCGGATCCGCCGTGGCATACGCAACCTGATTGAGTGACGCCCGTGCGAACGAGCGGAACGCAGCGGGATAGTCCGGGGACAATCCCAGGATGTGGGTCTGGTACCAGGCCAGATCCGTGGGTTGACGCAGACCCACCACCAAGGCATTGCCCAACGTTCCGGCAGGCACAGGCTCGTTCAGGACCACCACCGTCGGAAACACCGTAGCCATCGTCGCCACCAGGGAGTCCACCAAGGTTTGATCTTGCTGGGTTCGGCCCACGTTGATAGCCACCACCCCCGACTCTGTCAGTCGGGAGAAAGTCAGCTGAAAAAACTCCACAGTCGTCAAATGAAAAGGGATGTAAGGGACCCGGTAGGCATCAATGGCAACGACATCCCAGGTACGGGTTACCGGTTGCGACTGCAACCAGCGTCGGCCATCTGCGGCTACCGCCGTCAGATTGGACTGATTCATGCCGAAGTAACGGCGGCCCACGGCAATAATCTGCGGGTCCAGTTCGACTCCGGTGATGGGAGCCGGACCATATATGTCGGTCCAGAGAGAACTCACGGTACCGGCAGCCAAGCCGATAACAAGCACCTTGGCCTGGGAGGGTTCCGGTGGGCTGGCACTGAACCAGGGAGCCAAGAGGAAATAGTCCCAGACTCCCTGGCTAAGAACATTATCCGGATGATCGACGCTGTGAATTCCCACTCCTTCATTCAGCTTCAGATAGGTTTCGGAGCCTTGTTGTCGCACCGCAATATAATTGAATCGGCTCTCGTCTTCGTACACCAAGGCGCCTGCCGGAGTCCTTGAGCCCAGTTGCCGCAGGGCAGATGAGTCAGAAAGAAAGCCTGACAGCAGTACCGCCCCGCATCCCGCCACGCCGGCCATCAGGATGCGCGTGCGCGGGACACGATCCAGGAACATGGTGCCTGAAGTGGCCAAAACCATCAAAAAGGTGGCCATTAGGTGGAAGGTCCAGCGCGTGCCGACAGAGGGGATAAGCCACAGGACGGGCAAGAGGGTTCCGGCAATACTGCCCACGGTAGCGGCGGCATACAGCCGTCCCGTGATGCGACCGCCTGCTTCTACGGAAAACAATGCAATGCGTACGGCCCAAGGCGAAATGGCCCCCAGCAATATCACGGGTATCGATACCAAAACTGCCACCAGTGCGATGGCACTCAGCAGCTGGGCGGTCTGAAATGCCAGCAGATCCTGAATTGCATGTCTCAGAATTGGCGGCACAAGGAGCGGGATCAGGGTGGTGAACCATCCAGCTCCCATTACCGTCAGTAACAGATAATCCAGCCGGACATGCCGGTCGCCAATCCGGCCTCCTTGCCAAGCACCCAACGCCAGACTGGCCAAGACCAGGGAAATCAGGGCCGCCCATACCAATTGGCTGTTGCCGAACCAGGGCTCAACGAGACGGGCGGCAGTCAATTCAATACCCAGGGCTCCCGCACCAGTACCCCACGTCAGTATCAGAAGGTAACGATTCATGAATCAGAGGTGCTCTCGCTCCAACCGGGCGTTCCCAGGGGCCACAAAATTAAAGAAGAAACTGGTAGTGTCCTATTGTGCAAGAGCGGGGTCCGATCCACTATGTGGTTGGCATAGGCGAAAGCGACAGGCATGTGCTGTGCGTACCGTTTTCGGATAGACAGGGCATGTAACCTTCCATACCTGGAAATCCCAGCCTATCACAAGCGAATCCCGAGAACATAACCCACAGTGTGCGGCGGCTGTCGGTGGGGGATTGGGCAGTCGCCCACCCGCTGGCAGGGACTGGCGGTGCCTGTCGTTTTGTCTGGAATCATTTCCTGGCCCCACAACAGCCGGCATAGACAGACTATCAGGGGAGTGAGGGTCGCCCCGCGCGGGACGTTCTTCAGCCTGAGGCGGAAATTTCCAGCCCTTCATCAGAATCCCAGTTGGCGTGGTGGCAGGAATTCGGCTTCACGGAAGTACGCTATGTCCGGGAAGTATCGCGCGGATGCATTTCCGGCGTTCGTGCAGGGTGTGTGTGCCTATCTGCGTTTCAAGATCAATATCGCAGGGAAGATGGGTTCACGATCGCCCAGAACATCAGGCCTCCAAAGGGACAGCTGCATGTACCGCGCCTGGAGTGGTCGCGGCTGAAGGGCAAAAACCCCTGGGAACACGGCCAAGCACTCCAGGTTCGGATCAGGAAGGAGGGCACGAAATCCCGGTCGCAGGGGGTGCCTAAGTCACGGCTGACATCCATCGCCCATATACCAGAACAAAGGATTCCTGAAGTCTCGCCCAGGCGAGAGATGGCCCAGGCTTCTGATTCCCCTGTCAGGCATTCCGGGAGCAACAACGGTCCACCGTCACTATCCGTGTTCAACGGAGCATCATGAACGTCGACAAAGGCAGACTGACGATGCGCGGATCTTCTACCTCATCTGAGGCCTCTTGGGTAATCAGGAGTCCAAAGGGGGCATTATTGACCACCTTTTCCAGGAAAGAACGAAGTCCCAGGGTATCCCGCAAGGCATCGATTCTCTTCTGATACTTGACTTCAACGGGGATGCGCTTTTCCCCGATCGTCAAAACAAAATCAACTTCACGATCCGTACCCCTTTCGGGGAAATGGGCAATATCCAGTCCGTGAATCGTATACGCTACGGCACCAAAGATACTTTCGGCCAAATGGCCTGCCATGGTTGTGAGTTCCGGTTGTTGTGACAGCTCATCGGGTGCCAGCGGGATATGTTCCTGCAGCCAGCTGGCCCTCAAGCCGTGATCCACCAGGCACAGTTTCGGACTTCCTCGCCTCCGCTTGAGACGAATCTCGAGCGGAGGCACCAGGCGCAACAAGAGTGTGTCTCCCAAGAACCGCAAATAGCTGTTCACCCGCTGAGGGCCAATGTTAGCACCCAGAGTCAAGCGTGTTTCTTCCGCAAGCGTAGCTGTCGTTGGGGTCTGGCCTGCATAACGGCAAACCAGACGAAAGAGTTCTTCCAGGAGATTGGCATCCCGCTTTCTGCCCCTTGCGCCCAGGCGGAGATCGTGCTGAATGACACGCTTGATCACGGTCTCGTTGAGGTGATCGGTCAGCAGACTGAAATCGGTATCCTTTTCCCGATGGACAACAGGATATCCTCCCCGCGCGGAGAACTGGCGGTAGGCCTGTTCCCTGAACATAGAGTGTACATGGCCATAGATTCGCAAGTCAGTCCAGAACTCCTTTAACAGCAAGGAGGCCAGACCATTCTCAGCAAGATAAGGGTCTGGTGCATCCAGACCCTGGAAGGCCCCAATTTCCGTCAGCGACAGAACTCCCGCTTCTATGGTATTGATTCTGCCCGCCAGACTGTCTCGCCCCAACTCGATGCGCAAGGCGGAACTGCCGGTAACTACCGCCTTGACCGCGGCATTGTCCACCAGGGATTTGAGCTGCACATCCCACCCTTCAAGATTCTGAACCTCATCCAAAAACAGATAGGCAACTTCCCCCGATTGCGCTAAAGCGTTGAACCGTTGGGGGGCAATGTTTTTTTCAAACCAGTCGGTTATTCTGAGGAGTGGTTCCGGCAGCCTGAAAGTCTCCAGGTCGTCAAATTGGACGCGCAGAATCCGTCTGGGATGCGTACCCTCGTCCAGCAAGTCCTGAATCAATTGAAATTGGGCTGTCGTCTTGCCGATTTGACGAGGTCCCCGTATTACTACGACAGGGGCGATATTGGATTGCAGACGCCGTCGAATCTGCATCACCAGATGCCGTCTGGTAGAGGGCTGTGGCGGCATTGCCTCGGCTTCCCACCAGGGATTTAGACGCCGGAGGTTCTGACTCAGTGCTGGCGGAAGACCGAAGTCGGCAAAGAAAGCAGTATCCTCAGGCATATCATCCACGTGTGTTCACAGTCCGACACTGGATAGTGTAGCACCTGACGGACAACAGGACTTTGCCTGGCACTGGCGGCCTGTCTCTTGCGGATACGTGCAGGGAACAGAGGGAACAGGATGCGGCTGTTATTACCTCCAATCGAGTCGTCAGACCAGCAGCACAAGGAACACCTGCAGGAACTCATTGATGGCTTCGGCACCGAATCTCGCCATCAGTACGGGCCAATGCATGGACCTTCCAGATTGGCCGTCAACTCTTATCGAATTCATGCTCGGCAGATCCAGACAGCCTTACCGTGCGAGCCACAGAAACCAGCAACCTGCTCCCAATCAAGTGTCCGATATTAGTATAGGAAGCCCCCGACACCAATTCGTCGGTAGAGAAGGATGGCAACGCATTGATGTCATGGTACCAAGACGCATTGCCCTCTCTACTGAGCACTTGCTCCTCTCTCTTGCGTTTGATGTTGGCACTCATGGTCAGTGAGTTTCCCCCCTGTTTGTCACCTTAGGAGAGTAGGACTTGCCTCTGCCTCCGATGAAGCTAGGGTCCAGGGTTACCGGATATGAGGATAGTGCTGCTTCATCTGAGCTAAAAGATAAAGTAGACTCCAACTGCAGGACATCCGGTTGCAGTGTCTGCTCCTGCAATTTCACTGCGCTGCGGGGCGTCAACGTCAGTCTGTAGTTCACCACGCCGTCCCCAGTCATTACGACGCATCCGGCCGCACAGCACCACCAGGCGGACCCACTGATCGTATTCTCCCCTGTTCCGACATTCTTACCGTGTATACCACAGGGCAATGATCCGACCCCATGGGTTGAGTAATTACTTCAGCTTCTGTCACTTCCAAATCGGCTGAACAAAAAGCATAATCCAGACGCAGCACGGGCCGCGCACCCAGCTTGCTATGGGGTTCGAGATTATGCGGCCATGTCCAGCCTGGCCCCCTGCCGGCTTCAGCCCAGCAATCGCGGAATTGACTGCGTATGGCCTGGTAGATATCGGACGCCTCGGTGGTATTCCAGTCCCCCATCATCAGCACAGGATGCTCCTGTTGATGGGCATCCGCCAATAGGCACTGCACTTGCCGGTTGCGCATGACCAGCAATTCATCCCCGCTCACTCCGTAACGGTCATAAAGGGGGGACAGCAAGTGAATATTGTAGAGAACCAGAGATTGTCCCTCCACGCATATCCTCAGGCGCAGGGCATAGGGACCGGCAAGGCCCGTACTCCAACGCTCTTCCAGCACGAGGGGGAGACGGGAAAAGACGCCCAGCCCCAACTGGGACGAGGGATCCGCCATCCAGTAGCGATAAGGGTACAAGCCCTGCAGGCGGCTGTCCAGTTCCCCCACGGAATGATGTGTGACTTCCTGGAGAAGCACCACATCCGCGGGATGGCCCTCTATGTATTGGATCAGGGGCTGGACCGTCCGGATTTTCTTGAGTAGATTCGCACTCAGGATCTGCAACTCTGGAGCCGGCGCCATGTCATCGCGCGGACTGGGCAAGCGACGCACGAACATCCAGGCATAATGCCGGAGCCAGATCAGACCCAGTCCCTCACTGAGCAGCAGAGCCCACCAGGGCGCCTTGCAACCAAAGCGCAACCAACTGCCCAACCAGGCTCCACTGAGAATCCAGAAAGCCAGACTGTTCAGCAGATAGAGCAGACCATTCCGATCCCCCAATGTCTTCCACAGGATCAGCCAGGTCAGGGACAGGATCAGCCAGACAGACAGGAGACGACGATACCAACGCCGCAGGAAGGTCACAGCCACACGCGTGTACTGCCAGGAGTCAGAGGGCTTCGGGATGGGCTTCCCGATAAATCAGTGTGGCCGCCAAGGGTCCCCGGTACACCAGGGCGGACTGGTATTGCCAGGCCTTGATGTCCAACTGTGCCAGGAAATGCACATCCCGTCCTGCCATAATGCCTCCACAGGCCACGATATCCACAGCATGTCCATGGATGCGTTTCAGGGTCACCAGCTTGATGAGAGCTTGGCGCGCTTCCTGGGCCAGAGCGCCGCCTCCCAGACCCCAGTGCGTACCTTCCTTGTCCACCTGTTGCAGGGAATTGGTGGCTACAATCGCCTTGACGCCAAACTCATCGCACATATCCAAAAGCAATCGGTACTGGGAAGCCGGCAGGCCGGGACTCACCTTGATCCAGATGGGCACATATACGGGCGTTTCCAGCCGGGCGGCCTGCAGCACGGCCCGTACCGCCTCCTCTGTCTGGTGCAGGGATGGATCCTCTTCCAGGGAAGGGCAACTGACATTCAGGGTCAGCCAGGAAGGGGCAATACTCGCATCAAAGAGATAAGCGAGCGACTCGGTCAATTCCTGGCCTATCAGTTTTGGATCCTCTACGCCGGGTGTAACCGCGATGTTGATCCCATAGCAGGCGGGCAGGCGGGCCTTGTGCAGGGACAGAAACGAGGCTACGGCCCGGATGCCCGCATTCTTGAGTCCCACGCGATTGCCCAGGGAAGAGTTACCCCGGATGCGCCACATGGTAACTCCGGCATTGCCGTGCCGAGGCCAGCGGGTATAGGATCCGAATTCCACCGGTCCCACCAGATGAGGTAAGGTACGCCAGCCCGGCAGCAGGGCTGTATCCTTGACCACCGCGGCCAAGGCCCGGACTTCGTTGTCATAGCCTTCACCCTTGACCCACCCGGCAGCCAGGATAAAAGGCTGGGGCAACATGACGCCCCCAACCTCTACAGGCGCCGCGGGCCGAAGCCACCGTGCTAGCAGGCGCAGGACAAATTGCAATTTATCCTGCTGGTCCCAGCGTGCCAACAGGTCCTGTACCACCTTGTGACTGGTGCCCGCTTCCAAGGTGAAAAGCACACTGCGCAGCACCAGATAGAGAACCTGATAGCCATCCAGCAGAACTTGGGTCAGCCGGGAGCGAAGGGTCTGCGGGAACTTCACGCCACCACCCTTTGGGGCAACACTTGCTCTCCAAAACCTGGCGCTACCTTAATGCGTTCGCCATCATAGGCTTCTACACCCCGTACCTGGGTCCGCACCACCCGGCAGCGGGTAGTCCAGCCTTCAAATGGGGTCCAGCGACACAGGGCCTGCATTGCCTGACTATGGATTGGGCCGGACCAGTCCATATCCAGTTCCGTCCAGGTTTCGCTCGGACAGGGCAGGCCAAATATGCGGCGGGGAGCTGTCGAAACCAGTTCGATGAGACGGTCAGTATCCAGACGTCCCTCAACCACGGCCGTGCCCATCAGAGGCAATGTTGTTTCCAGACCCGGCACCCCAAAAGCGGGAGGATATCCTTCCTTTTCGGCCCATGAATGAGGAGCATGATCCGATTCAATGATATCCACCAGGCCATCCTGCACGGCGGACCACAGCGCGTCCTGATCCCTTTGCGATTTGAGGGGTGGTTTCATGAGGGCTTTCGGCCCCAACCGCACTTCGTCCTGATGGGTAAGGAAGAGGTGATGGGGACAGACTCCCACCGAAATGGGCAGGTCCATGTCCTTGCCCTGCCGCAACAGGGACAGTTCATAACGGGTGCTAATGTGACAGAAGTGGACTGGGGTTCCGTGCAGGGCCACCAGATCCAGGATTTCACCGACGACTTCCCCTTCTGCGTGGACGGCAATCAGCCCGTTGCGATTCCAGGCCACAAAGTGGGCATCCCGGTCCGGACCATCGATGTACAGATCGCCTGTCGTTGGATTCCCATAGATCTTGAGACCTACCGTGTCTGCCATGACTTCCGTAAAAGTGTCAGCATTGCCGTCAGGATGAGCTCCATAGTATAGCCCCCAATCACAGACCGCATGCCAGCGCATCTGATCTATCTTGGTCGCCAGATTCACCGGAGTGGTGGTGGTGGGCGGTGTGTTGGGCATATCCAGCACGGCCGTATAACCACCGGCCAGCGCCGCGCTCGTTTCACTCACCAGATTGCCCTTGTGATCCCAGGCCATGCCGCGCAAATGCACATGGGGATCGAGAGGACCGGGAATACGCAATGTAGTCATGTCAGCCTGGCCAATGCCTCCTGCCTATACCTGCTATCTATACCCACTGCCCCAGCATCAGGGAAATAAGCGCCATACGGATGAACATGCCATTCTCCATCTGCTGGAAGTACACTGTACGCGGATCCTGATCCAGGGCATACCGATCGGCCGCTGTCCCCATTTCATGCTTGCGGGGCAGGGGATGCATGAGGATGGTATCAATTGGTGTCTGGGCCAGTAACTCTGGAACCATCACGAAAGCATCATGGACAGTCTGGTAGTCGTCTGGCTGAGCAAATCGTTCTTCCTGGATCCGCGTCCAGTAAATCACGTCGCTGTCATAGAGAACATCCGACAGGGAGGAGGTTTCCGTCAGGGTCAAACCCGCCTGCTCAGCCTGCGCTACAATCGCCGGGGGCATACGCAGGGAAGCCGGAGATACCAGATTCAAATGCAAATCCTCATGGCTGAACAGACTCAGCAGCTTGGTCAGGGAATGCACGGTCCGACCAAACTTCAGGTCCCCCACCAGGGTAATGTGAAGGCGCTTCAGCCCCTGCTTCTGCTTGTAAATCGTGTAGGCATCCAGCAAGGCCTGGGTCGGATGCTCACCGATACCGTCACCCGCACTCACCACCAGGGGCCGGCGCCGGATCTGTTCGGACAGCAAGTCCAGGAAATGGGCCGCAATAAAAGAGGCCCCTTCCCGCGGATGGCGCAGGGCCACGACATCGGCATAACACCCCGCGGCCCGTACGGTATCCGGCAGATCTTCCCCCTTATGCACGGAGGAAAATTCAATACCGTTGCTGGCACCGATGGTTTCCCCTCCCAGCCGGCTCATGGCAGCCTGAAAAGACAGATCCGTACGCGTACTGGCTTCAAAGAATAACTGGGCCATTATCCGGCCGTTGGCAATTTCCGCCACGCCGCGATCCCGGTTCTGCATGCGGCGTTCCAGCCGCTCAGTGCAGGCAAAGAGATGCAGCAAATCGTCACGTCCGAACTGATCCACCGTCACAATATGCTTGCCGGCAAAATCGCCGGCGATCGGTTGCGGCTGGTAGCTGTTCCCGATGCCCTGCCACAGGTCATCGGCATTGGGATCGAGCAGGGATGTAGGCATGACCATCAGGGTTCAATAAAGGACCAATTGATTAGCTGCATGGCCTGCTCGTATTGCTCATCAGAGATTTTGGCCTGGTCCAAATAGTAATCCAGGGCATAGCTCAGATTGAACACCGTGTGCAGGGCGACCCCTTCCTGATCCAGAGTCTGGCGGGGAGCCAGACTGCGTTCCGTCATGACAATGGCATCGGCCACTTCCAGACCTGCACTGCGCAGCAGATTAACCGAGTCGAGCAAACTCTCGCCAGTCGTGACCAAATCCTCGATGACTACCACCTTTTCATCCACTTGGAAAGTCCCCTCAATCTGCTTTTGCCGACCATGGGATTTGACTTCCTTGCGGGTGTAAATCATGGGTTTGCCTGAGGCCAGGGCAGCCGCTGTCGCCAGAGGCAAGGCCCCGTAAGGCACACCGGCCAAACGATCACAGGGCATGAAGGTAAGTAGGCGATTGACCAGTTCGCCCGCCAGCCGCAGCAATTCCGGATGGCTTATCGTGAGACGCAGATCCAAATAAAAAGGAGACACAATGCCACTTGCCAGCCGGAACTCGCCGAAACGGAAGGCCTCCACTTCCATCAGGAGATCAAACAACCGGCGCATCTCAGCCGACAGACTCATGACTCCACTCGGATTTCTTACCGGATCCCATCTCTCATCCGTTGTACCAGACAGGCTGCTGCAGCTGCAGGATCAGACGCTGTGGCCAGACTGGAACTCACACTGATGATCACACCCGGATGTTCGGCCCGGATCCAGCCGGCCTGTAACGCCTGTTGCAGATTTCCCCCCTGCCGCCCTACCCCGGGTACCAGAATCCAGCGGTCTCCCACCGTTTCGCGTACACGCCGCAAGACGTCCGGATAGGTAGCCCCTACAACCATTCCAGCCTGGTCATGCCAGGTCTTGATCACCTCTGCCATCTGCCTATAGAGCGGTTCGCCTTCCAGGCTCCGTTGTTGCAGATCCATGGCTCCCGGGTTGGAAGTATGACACAACACGAAACTGCCTTTGCCTTCCCAGTTCAGAAAGGGTTCCAGTGAGTCCCGTCCCAGATAAGGGTTGAGGGTCACAGCATCTACCCCTAATTCGGCAAAGGCAAAGAAGGCATACCCCTGGGAGGTGGACGCCATATCGCCGAACTTGGCATCCAGAATCACCGGTGTCTCGGGCGGAATAGTAGCCAGGGTATCCTGCAATAGTTTCAACCCCGTCGGACCATGCCGCAGATAGAACGCCAAATTGGGCTTATAGGCACAAGCCCAGGGCATCGTTGCCTCAATGATGTGCTGGTTCCAGGCCTGCAAACCCGCCAGTGGCTGGCTTCGATTGGCCCTGAATTTGGCGGGCAAGTGCCGTGGATCCGGATCCAGACCCACACACAACAGTGAATCACGACGCTGCACGGAGGCAGCAAGCTTGTCCCAAAATACCATGAAGTAGATGCCATTGCGGTACAGATGCAAAACAAAGCGGATGAAGTATAAAACGGGACCGCTTCATCTGCATAATCTGCCTGGTTTTTTGCGATTCAACCTGTGGTGCCCAACCTGACCAGTATAATGAAGCGGAGGAAGAACGAAACGGAAACGGGGCTTTCCATCATGGCAGTATTACGAATCCTGCGCGATTGGGACGAGGAAGCAGCCGTCCTGCATCAGCGGGCTCGCAAGATTCGCACTGTGGATGCCACGATCTGCCAACTGCTGGATGATATGGTGGAAACCATGCGGGAAGCCGAGGGGGTGGGACTGGCGGCTCCCCAGATCGGCCAGTCCCTGCAGGCGGTCGTGATTGAATATCCTGAAGATGACTCCGACCCCGAGAGTGCCAAGAAACTGTACCAGATTGTCAATCCGGAAATTGTGCGTCAGCAGGGCCAGGTAGAGGGCCAGGAAGGCTGTCTCAGTCTACCGGGTCTGCTGGCTGACGTCGAGCGAGCGGAAACGGTCACGGTCAAAGGCCTGGATCGCAATGGCAAGGCTATCCGCGTCAAGGCCAGGGACTGGTTAGCTCGTATCCTGCAACATGAAATCGATCATCTGCAGGGGATTCTGATGCTTGATCGAGCCACACAGGTTTACAAGGCCGACAAGCAGGAAGATGGTACGGTTCTGCTTACACCGTTAGCGGAGACTGGAGAGCTGCCTTCTGACTAATTCTGTACGGTTACTTCCAAATCACACACCGGAGGATCGGGGGGCGAAGACACATCGACCACGGTCAGCCGGATCGTATGTACCCCATTGGCCATGAAGCGCGTATCCAGCGTGCCCAATACCCCGTTCTCCACCGTGCTTTGCTGGCCCGCAAAGTAGAGGAATACACGGTCACCTTCAGACCGTTCCAGCTTGTAATACCAGAGATCGGGATCGGCGTGAAAGGCCGTTCCCAGAATCTGCACCTCTCCGCTAATCACCTGACCTTCAAGCGGGGAAACAATACGTACCCACTCGTTAGGACAGTCGGCCGGAACCAGCCCGAGGGCCGCAGGTTCTGGCGTGAAAGTAGGGGTAGGAGCCGGAACATGGGTAGGAACCGGCGTAGCGTTTTCCGTTAGGGTGGGCGTTGCCTGCACCTGGTCTACCTCAACCGCCAGCACTGGCGTAGCGGTAGGGTCGTCCGCCGTTGCAGGGGGCAGTTCCGAAGATCCCGTCAGCATGTCCATCACAGCATCAGCACGGGTCTGGAAAAAACGACCAAGGGTAGCAGAGAACGAGAGAACTCCTGCAGAGCTCTCCTCCAGCTCAGTACGGTTGCCACGGGAAGCCACGCCCTGCCACACACCTGCCACTACCAGAGCCAACCCTACCAACAGAACCAACGAGGTCAGTAACCGAGTTCTCCGGGTACGGCTGTCGGACCAGGCTTCAAAAGCCTCACCTGACATCCGCACGGTCATGGGCCGATAATCCAAGCCGCGGGGAGACGGCATCTGGGTACCCGCACTGATGTTATTCCAGGCTTGGCCCAAGGCCACATCAACGGCTTCTTGCCGGCGCTCCTTCAGCTCCTGGGCATCCAGTTGGAGAAAGTCGGCATAATTCTGCAGAAAACCGCGGCCGACGATTTCACCGGGCAGGTTGTGCCAAGCGTCGGTTTCCAAGGCGACCAGATACTGGACCCGGATATGGATTGTGTTCTCGGCATCTTCCAGACTCAGACCCAGGGTTTCGCGTCGCTCGCGGAGTATTGGTCCAATCCGTGCACCTTGCGACGGTACATCATTCATGCGCTACAATGAAAGTTAAGGCTCGGAGCAGGAACAGGTTGGAAAGGCCCTTTATTGTAGCAGAAAGCCGTGGGATTCTTCGGAGCAGTTGCCCGGACCGCCCCAACCCTTGTAAGAGGTCCACGAGCAATCATTTCTATATTCCAGCCATTATTACTACATCGCACATCCGTATTCCCTCTTCATGTCCCAAGCCACTCTTGTTCGCAACCTGTTGATTGTGGTGGTGGTATTAGCCGCGGTGCTCTTGCAGTGGCGCATTATTGAGATGCGCGATTATTCTTCCGGGTCAAATTTGGGTCTCCGGAATTTCCGGGAGGCCCCTGCCAGTACCCCCCTGCCCCAGGGGCCTCTGTCTGGCAAGAGCATAGGGCTGGTAGTTGGACATTGGAGTAAGGGAGAGACGTTGGATCCAGGTGCCCTGTGCCTAAACAATGCAGGCGTGGCGGAACTCAGTGAACTGGAAGTCAATCAGGACATTGCCCAGCGCGTCGCCACCGAACTGGAGAATTTGGGAGCCCGGGTCTGGTTGCTGGAAGAAAAAGACGAGCGTCTGCGCGGACTGTATGCGGACTTGGCCCTGAGTCTCCACGCAGATTCCTGTATTGACGCCACAGGATTCAAGGCGGCGTATACTCCGGGTTCAGCCATGCAGGTCGAAAGCAATGTTTTTGTGACATGCCTGCGGGAAGAATATGCCGCCTCCACCGGGCAAGATTGGCATGCCTACAGCATTACCGCGGACATGACCCATTACCATATGCACCATAAAGTGGCCAACAGCACACCCGCTGTGATTCTGGAAATGGGCTTTCTGGGAGGAGACCGTCAACTGTTAACCAAGGAGCAGCAAAAGGTCAGTGATGGCATAGTGTCCAGCATCCGGTGTTTCCTGACTCCTGACGATTATCCCTAGTCCACGCCGGGAACGGGTGTAACAGCGAAGCGCTCTAGCGACAGCGCCGTAGTTGACGGTTGACGGCGGTGGGATTGGCACAGAATGAAGAGATCGGGACTTCATCCAGTATCCGATTGTCAACCGTGCCCAGCAGGTCTTCCACAGATTCCTTGAACGGGGATACATCCATCCGGGGACCTGTCTGCCAAGCGAGTTCTCTCCACTCCAGAGTCGCATCTGAACACTGCCCATAACCTGATTGTAAGTCTTGCTGGCAGGGGTGGCTGGACAGGTCGCTTGGGAATCCCAAGGGGATCGGAAATCCCAGCACGTTGAAAAACAGTTGCGGGGCCACGATATTTTGTCCCGCAAATCCTGACTGCACAATACTGCTTGTGCCTTAAGGTCCTTCATTATGCCTGCCTCACCGCCCACGGCCCCTTGACAGTCGATGCTATGGCCAAGACAGAATTCTTCCTTGATGGAGAAGGAGAAGCTTTTTTCGTCCGTTTCCGCGGGCGCTTTTGCTCTGGCCACAGGCCTAATTTGCGCGGGAACCTAGACGCCAACCGCGATAAGGGCTTTCAGACTCCAGACAGCGCAGGCAGTGAAATCAGGCTTGGTCGACCAGCCTGGAACCGGCAGGCTCTGGGTTCTGTAATGAGATCCATTGTCATTGCCCTAGCCTTCATACTCTGCTTGGCTCCTGGCATTAGTGTGTCACCATCTTCAGGGACCCGATGTCCACCCTGCTCACCAAGCATTGTGCCCTACGTCAAGTGGGTAATTGTTGGGACTTATATAACCAAAGTAACAATGTAGTTGAGATATATCCTGTTTACGGGTCAGGGAAGTCCTCAACGGGAACGCCTCGAGTATCTCTATAAGTGGTAATAGCCATCGGCCGGAGCGGTGTCAGCTGCGACATACCGGAGACTACTGCCGCGGGTGTGGCTATCGGACTCAGCTACGTGCCAGAACTTTCGCGTCCTAATTCCAAGAACGCCAAACCAGGGTCCGTTGCTGCTTGCCGAGCGGAAGAAGGATTCCATTGTTACCCATAGAGCCTTGTGTAGTGGTACAGATTGGTCACAACCGCTTCCACATAGGCAACAGGTTCCTGCAGGGTAATGGTGTTCAGAAACAACAGGTCATCAGTTCCAGCTTGCTGACGGAAATTACGGCTGGTTCCCGGACCGGCGTTATAACTCACCAACGCTGTGAGCCAGTTGCGGTCGATGTCCTGATACACGAAACGCAGGTAGTAAGCACCAAACTGCAGATTGAGCCAGGGCAATCCAAGCAATTCAGGGCGGTAGTCCGCAAAGCTGGTGCGCATGGCGATCCACTCTCCGGTATCGGGGATTATCTGAATCAGTCCCTGGGCTGCCTGTGAAGACAAGGCGTCAGCGGCAAACAAACTCTCCTGGCGAATCAGGGAAAAGAGGAAAAGTTCCGGAATGGAATACCGGGCGCTTTGAATCCTGACCAGATCGGCATAGTAGCGAGGGAAAAGAAAATGTTGAATGTAAAGGGGAAGTTCTGTTACGCGGGACGTTGGTGCCAAATAATACAGGTGACGGGCCGACTGAATGCTGGTATAGTACAGCCCCAGTTCAGAGAAATGTTCCATGAGGTACAGGAGGGCACCGGCATCCTCAGCATAACGGACGACTAGTCTGGTGGCATCTGCTCTGGCTTGGGTCTCCAGACCCAGCCGTAGCAAGGCCTCGGCACGTCTCAAGTCCCTGTCAGCACCAAGACGATCAGGAGCAGATAGGATTCTGGCCGGATTCTCCACCCAGGTATTCATCCAATCCACAGCAAAAGTGCGGCTACTGTTATCTCCAGGCAAGAGGGAAGCCGTGGCGGCCAGAGCCTGTATGTCCGCGATGATGTTCTGACTGGTGCCATCGGCGCGTCTGACGGCCTGTGCCGCGGCGATGCCGTGGAAAGCTTCCGGATAATTTCGCTGGGTGTACTCCCAGGTGAAGTTGGCCGTTGCCCGATCTCCCATTTCCCATAGATTACGTCCCGACCAGTAGCTTACAGCCGCCGCCCGGTACCAGGGATATTGCGTGCGCAAACGCTCCCAATAGAGGTTGGCCCTGGTTCCTTCCCCGTGCTGAAAAGCGTCCAGGGCCAAATCGAACAGAGCCTGGGGTGCACGGCTATCATCGGGAAATAAGCCGGCCAGATCCAGAAGATCTGTGACCGCGGCCTCCCTTTCGCCCTGTTCCAGCAGGGAATAACCAGACTCCTCCAGAATCAGGGCTACATGCGGGTCCGTAGGCAAGGCGTTCCGGAAGTCCTCCCAAGCCTGGGCATACCCCTTGTCATTGTCAACGGCGAAGTAAGTCCTGAGTATGCCATGCCAGGCCGCCCCCTGGCAGTCACATTCTGGATACTGTGTGGTGATCCTTTGGTAAGCATCCAGAGCGCGAACGTAGTCTTCCTGTTTGAAATAGGTATGTCCAGCATACAGGAGGGACCAGGGCAACCGGTAGTCTTCTGGATCCGCTATCTCCCAATACGCTGTGAAAGCTTCCAGCGCCGGCACATAGGCCCCGGCATAATAGTCAATATAGCCACGGTTATAGAGGTCGAACTCCTCTTCCCGGTTTACCAGTTCCACCAGCGACAGATAGGCATACACGCTTGTCCGCTCGACAGCTGTCGCTTCCCGAAAATGAGACAAGGCTTGTTCCTCTTCATCCGCCTGTAGAAGAGCCATGCCGGCAAGATAGTGGATTTGGGCCCGATAATAACTATTTTGGCTTACGGCCAGGATAGCCTCATACCTTGCGACCGCCCGCCGATAGTCTCCCTGTTCTTCATGAATGGAGGCCATTTGTTGTCGGATCTGTACCTGAACCTGCAGATCCGGGGAATCCGTGGCCGCCCTCTCCAGATAAGACAAACCCCGCGTGGGTTCTCCAGCATCCAGCCACATCTGTCCCATTTGCCGGAAAATATGGTCGGCTAGGGCCGGCAGTCCGGACAGAGCCATCTCGTAGGCTTGCGTAGCACTCTCCCATGCCCTGCGTGCTTTCATGGACTCCGCCCGAAACCAATACGCACTGGCCTTCGTTTCCGGATCGACGGCAAACTGAGAATTGTCTGCCAGGGCAAAGAAACGGTTCAGGCTCTGTTCTGCCTGACTCAGTTGTCCTCGTCCATGGCGCAGGCGACTCAGGGCAAAGGCTGCCTGCCAGGCAACATCACTGTTGGGCATCGCGGCCAATTGCTCATAGGCCATATCCGCCTCATCCAGATAGCCATTGCGCTCCAGCTGGACGGCAGCGGCCAGTTGATCCGCCCTCGCCTGGGGCGAGGGCACTGTAGGGGTAGCGGTGGGTACGGGAACCAGGGTAGGGACAGGGGTGACCGTAGTGACGACCACGGCCAGATCCGTTCGCGGTTTGCGATTGCATCCGGTCAGTAGCAGCCCTCCCCACAAAATGACCAGAAGCAAAATCCCCACCCAGGGACGTATCGAACGGGAAAGCCGTGAAGAGGACAAGGGATCCATGCCTCAGTATAGCAAGTTAAATGGGAACCAGTCGGTTCTGTTGCCCCTGTCAGGTCTTGGTTGGTCAAGCGCTTTTCCGTTATGATCGCCGTGTATTTTGGATTCTTCTTTTTCCTCATGACTCTCAGATCCTCTGCCTCTCGGACCACTCCCTCCCAACTGCCCTACGCGGTGGTAGTAGGTATGGAAGTTCACGCCCAGTTGGCGACACGCTCCAAAATGTTTTGTGGCTGCCATGCCGAGTATCAGGGATTTGCGCCCAACTCCCATGTCTGTCCTGTTTGTCTGGGTCTGCCTGGTGCCATGCCTGTGATCAACGAGGCAGCGGTAGAAGCCACCATCGCCACGGGATTGGCTTTGAATTGCGAGATAGCCGAACTGGCCGTTTTTGCCCGGAAAAACTACACCTATCCGGATCTGCCCAAGGGCTACCAGATAACGCAGTTTGAATTTCCCCTCTGCCACAACGGCCGGGTGGAAATCAATATACCTGAACGGGGTAAGAAAACCATTGGCATTCGGCGGGCCCATCTGGAAGAGGACACCGGCAAATCCACCCATGCCGGTGCCCATTCACTGGTGGATCTGAACCGGGCTGGGGTGCCTTTGCTGGAAATCGTAACCGAAGCCGATATTGGCAGTGCCCAGGAAGCCTACCTCTTTCTCGTGCGGCTGCGTACCATCCTCCGCTACCTGGGAGTCAATAGTGGAGACATGGAAAAAGGCGCCCTGCGTTGTGAACCCAACATTTCGGTCCGTACACGGGAACAGGCTGCCCGCGGCGAAATGGGCACCAAGGTAGAAGTGAAGAATCTCAACAGTCTGCGCGCGGTGCGGGCCGCCATTGAATACGAACATCGCCGCCAGGCCCGGCAACTGGCCCGGGGACGACCCATTGAGCAGGTTAACATGGGCTGGGATGAAGGACGCCAGTGTACCGTACTGCAGCGTACCAAGGAAAGTTCCGAGGATTATCGGTATTTTCCCGAACCGGATCTGCCGCCACTCCAGATTGGCCGGGATTGGGTAGCCCGTATTCAGGCGTCCCTGCCTGAGATGGTCTGGACCAAACAAAACCGTTATATACAGGATTGGCGCGTCCGTCCACAGGAAGCGGCCTTGCTGGCCAGCGAACGCCAGGTGGCCCAATACTTCGAGGAGGCCGTGGCCCTCTATGGTCCTGCTCAGGGCAAGCCCCAGACCCTGGCCATTTGGATTGCCACGGAACTCTTCAGCCTCCTCTACCGCCAGGGGGAAGGCCAGGACCCCCGGCTTATTGAACGGAGCCCGGTTCAACCCCATCATCTGGTGGGGTTGCTACAGGCACTGGACCAGCAAATCGTCAACAACAACACGGCCAAGGAAGTGTTGGCCACGATGTTCGATACCGGAGAGGAAGCTCAAGCCATCATTGAGCGGGAAGGCCTGGCCATGGTCTCGGACATGGATGTGCTGGACGAAACCATCCAAACCATTCTGGATACCAATCCGGTGGAACTGGAACGTTACCGAGCAGGAGAAACCAAGCTGCTGGGTTTCTTCATGGGTCAGGTCATGAAGGAAACCCGGGGCAAGGCCGATCCTCACGCTACCCGTACCCGCCTACAGGAAATGCTTTCGTCATGAGCCAATCCCATTTTCGGGCCGCTATCTGGGATATGGATGGCACCCTGATTGATTCCGAAGAGTTGCACTTTCAGTCCTGGCATGCCGTCATGGCCACGTGTGGCATCCATTATTCCCGGGAGGAATTCCTGGCCGGTTTTGGCAAGACTACGGAAACCGTTTTCAGAGAATATCTGGGTCCGGATATCGAAGCCGAGTATCTTAACCGACTGGTGCGCCACAAGGCTGACATGTTCCGTGAGACGATGCCCGGCGCCCTGCAGTTACTACCGGGTGCCGACCAATGGCTGGCGGATTTTGCCGGTGCGGGTATATATCAGGTTGTAGCCTCCTCGGCCCCTATGGCCAGCATTGCCGCGGTCGTCCAGGAACTTCAGATAGGTGACTACTTCACCGCCTTGCTGTCCGGGGTGCAATTGCCCCGCAGCAAACCGGATCCTGCTTTGTTTTACCAGGCCGCGTCTGCCGTCAATATCCCACCGACTGCCTGTGTGGTGCTGGAAGATAGCCGCTTTGGCATTGAAGCGGCCCGACGAGCCGGTATGGTCAGTTTGGCCGTGGGTCCTCATGCCAGGGGTCTGGATGCCACTTTGGCAGCGGAACTGGGACATATTCCCTGCCTGGTGGTATCGGATCTGACTTCTACGCGTTGGGCTGATGTCCACTCCGAACTGGTGATACTCCAGACCTAACCTGCTGGATCAGACATCCTCTTCCTGCCACTGCCGGACCCTAAGTTCGGCGGACTTGAGTCTTTGTTCACAGAGAGCGGCCATCGCAGCTCCCTTCTCGTAATATGCGATCGCCTGGTCCAGAGGCAAGTCGCCCTTTTCCAGGGCAGCCACTACCTCATTCAGAGTAGCGAGAGCCGCTTCAAATGAAATCTCGTCTGTTGCCTTTTCCTCAGGGGCCATGGCCGATTCCTCACGGGTTGTACGCTCACCGGCCATTGTACCTGTCGGGGACCAGTCCCATGGCAAATGACCCGTGCCGTATAATGACTTTCAGACTACAATGCCGATTTGCCGCAGGGGGCAAGCCGATAGGAACGTGGGCCAGACCACGTTCCTACGGCACAGCAAGAAGGACATGAGTCCAGGCACTTGTCGACTGGAAGTCGCCAACGCTATCCTGTGCCCCGTTGTCCGCCGTGTGGCTGCTTGTTTCTCTAATGGGAAGTCCTGTATCAGTCTGTTAGACTGACCCTCATGCTAGCATCTGATAACCCCTCAAACCAGCCTGACGGCAACACTGTAATCAAGCAGAACCGGCCATTTTATTGGTCTGCTGCAGGCGCCGCCCGCACAGTGCTTGCAGTCTCTTGCAATATGATCCATTTTCCCAGTCCCCCCAAACCGTAAACCATGGCGAACAGATACGAATCCCTGGCCGAACCCACCTTGCGACCAGCGGTCGTGCTGTTCGTGGATGACCTCTTCTTCTCCGCCCGGCTGGCAGATGCGATAACAGCCCAAAAAGGGACCGCCGTCACGGTAGATACCCGAGAAGCTTTCCTGCAGGCCATGGACGCGTCCTTGCCCGTACTGGCTCTGGTGGATCTGCATGTATCAGCGGATTGGGCCAGTGCCATTCAAAGTTGCAAACTGCGCCCGCATACGCGGTCCATCCCGATCTATGGCTTTGGCCAGCACACGGATGTGCCGACTCTTACCCGGGCCCGGGAATCAGGGGCGGACCAGGCGTGGGCGCGAAGCCGGATGATGGAGGAATTGCCACGGCTACTGGCCAACCATATTCGGCCTGCTCCGCTGATGCCTGAGGGAGGGGAGGAAGCAATGCCGGAACTGGTCCGGGAAGGTATCAGACTGTTCAACAACCAGCAGTTTCATGCCCAGCATGAGGCTTTCGAAGAAGCCTGGATTCAGGAAGCCCGACCCGTCCGCGACCTGTATCAGGGACTGTTACAGGTTGGTTTGGCTTTCTACCAGATCCAAGCCCGCAATCGGGCCGGCGCCATCAAGATGTTTGGGCGGGGAATCCCTCGTTTACGCAACCTGCCCGTGGTGGTTCAGGGCATCCAGGTACAACGCTTCGTCACAGAAGCCCTAACCATATTCGAACAGTTGACCCCCGACCCAGATGTGGAAACCTGGGATCGTTTGTTTTCCTGTCTACCACTGATTCGGACAGTGACTATCGACGTTGATGAAGAAAGGGCTGCTGAATAAAGATGCCCCAACACCGCAGGACAATGTTTGGTCCACTCATCCTTGTACAGCCCAAGTAGCACTGAAGAGTAAGGATCAGACGTTCGATTGTGTCAGAGATATCTAGCCGTGATTGGTGTTCCCCATCAGCCACAGCAAGAACCAGCAGGGAGGCAGAAGGAGACGCAGGTGCCCCCCTCAATGTGCTCAGTTGCCCAGAAGTATGTAGACAGCCCTCGTCATGGGACATTGTTACGAGCGAATTTCATTGAATCGGCAAGACAGGGCAAGTTGCCATTCGTGGAACTTGCTCCAACAAGAGTCCACTGTGAAGCCACATCACATAGGAGCAAATCAGTTATGCCAGTTGTGGAAGCAAGTATGTAGATCTTCTGTGAATTGCTTAAACGACTCGTCAGCTCGCTGGGCTCGTCGTATATCTATATGGGCAATGATGTCTTCCGCTAACTCAATCCCTCCAATTAATGGCTGAATCCCTGCCGCAGACACTGATTCCACAAGCAATTTCTTGTATCGATCTCGGTCACATTTCAGATCCGGAGCATCACACCTTGTGCCACAGACTTCCTTGAATGCAGCACCATCTAACAGGAGCCAACGTTCAACATGCGGTTCAGGCAAAGCATAAATCAGAGGAATTCCGGATATAGACGGACCAACAGAATTCTTGCGTTCCTGTCGGCCTTTGCAATTGGTATCAGTAGCCACCCCTATCAGATCAGGCATACTGGCTCGGTGATGCTGTAGGTCAAGAAGATAGTCTTTGAATTCCTGCACCACCTTACCGTATCCTCTTGTGGTGTTGCGCCATTCCAGAGTAACTTCGACTTGGTAATCTTGGGCAATTGCGCTGGATCAAAGCTCCCACTATTACCTTGTGGGCATTATCTTCACAGAAAATAGCGATTTCACGCATCAAAATCGCCTCTAAGGATTCGGGCCGAAACAGGACGGTCGGACAACGATTCAGATAAGGCTGTATCTATATCATCCCTGCGCTTGAGTGGGCCCCATGTCGTAAAAGGTTCGATGTGGGTCTGATCCCGGTCCCTGCGCACCACATAGAGATTGTGATCCTGCAGGTAATCCATTAGCAAAGGAGAATGGGTCGTTACAATGTATTGACTTAAGCCGAGACTTTCCCGTGTCCTCAATAGCTCTGCGATCAGTTCAATTCGACGCGGGTGAACACCGTTCTCCGGCTCTTCAAAACCTACCATGGCGGGAGACTCATTGACGCCTATCAAAGCCAGAAGCCCCAGCAGTCGTAAAGTACCTTCCGAAAGTACCCTGGCCGGAATTGCGACACCATGTTCACGCAGATGCAGTTCTACTTCACCCAGATCGTTGACAGCTACCTCGATTCCATCAATATAGGGAATCAACATATGCAACGCTTTTTCGATTGTCCTGAATTGACTCAAATTTATGGCCTCTAATGTATTCAGAAATGCCGCGAGTTCTTCTCCCATCAGTCCAATATGGTGCACTTCCTTGACGGGACTGGCCGTGCGCATATGTTGACGGGGTTCAAAATAGAAAAACAGCCAACTTTCCAATTCGCTTCGTGCTGCCACAACGTGAGGATAGTGCGGAGGGTAATGCGGCATGGATAGTATGCTGTGATCCAGCAACCGGTCATGATAGGTGGGATGCGCTTGGCCTTCACGACGCAAATGGATCTTGGCTCCATTACTTTCAAAAAAGGGTTTCCTTTTCTTGTTGGGCTGGCCATCAGGATTCAGGGCCACGAGCGATTCATCGGCTACTCGTACAATTCCGGTCCTGGGTAACATTTCGACTTCAATGTAATAACGTAAATTCCGTTCCCGAACTTGAGAACTCTTGCGGAGTTGTCCGGTGGGAGATTGAATTCCTGGATGTCGCATTTCAAGGATTTTCTGATTAACGTCCTGAACTATGGCATCCGAAAGCTCCAGGTCAGCTTCAACCGAAAAAGACAAACGCTCCTTTTGCACCAACCCCTTCAAACCCTCTGCCCCAATCAGGAACGATTCCAGTGGTTTACCGCGGTAAGGAGGTTCAAAGGCTTCCTTGAGATTGCGGCTGCACGCAATTCGGGAGAGAAGCTGCAAGATATCAAGGAAATTGCTCTTGCCTGCTGCATTGGGTCCGAACAACACAACCAGACTTTCGAGTCTAACCTCAACTTCAGCTAGCGACTTGAAACCCTTTACCCGAATTCGTTTCAGCATGATAAGCTTCCGACCGATTGACTTGCGGTGCAGTATTTTACACAGGATTCACTTTGTTGCTTTGGCACACAGGAAATCAGGACCTAAAAGCCAAGCAGGTGTGACAAGAGGTGTCTGCGATGAACTCGATCAGCCTTGTATAACCGTCACTTATCCCCATAGTTTCTCCGATAACAGTTTTTGCCTAAAGAGAGCGAGGGCTTATCTGAATCTGTGTTCTTGGTTCACAGGCGGGATTTAGACTAGGAGCCGCTGGACCATGTGGTGGTGTCAGTCAGTTCGGCTATCTGACTCATGGCGTGGTGTTGGTGCCTGAACGCAACGCGTCAACGGATACGTTGGCTCTACCAAGTGATCATGCCATCAAGTTGTCCATGGATTCACAACTTCAATTCCGCAATGCGCGAAATCATCCACGTTCCTCGTTGCTACGGCGGCCCCCATACAGAAAGCTATCGAGGCGATCTGACAATCGGCGTGGTGGATGGGATGCCTTGCGGCGCGCCGGGAGGCAGCTACCACTGCATAGGCCTGCGCCGCTGTCCTGTCAAAAGGCAGAATACGTCCGGCGAAATCCTCTGCCAACATCCTTTTGACCTCCTCCTCTAACCTGGTACGACGCTGTCCGGGTGGCAAGATCGCGATGCCATAAAGCAGTTCTGCCTCGCTGATCGTTGACAAGTACAGATTTTGCCCGGCTTGCGCACCTACCCAATCCACCACAGCAGCGTCGGAACAGGGACGCATCAACTCAGATACAACATTCGTGTCCAGCAGAATCATCAGCCCCCCTTAATCGAACCTGGAGAGTGAACGTATCGGGGATCGGGGAGGCAGATCAAGTTCCACCCCACCCAGGGGTTCAAAGCGAGCCCGAATAGCGCTTGCCAGGTTTTCTGGTGGGACAGGCGGCAGGTTGAGCGCTGTCCTCAGAATGATACGAGCCTCTTCCTCCATGGATCGATCATTTTCGGCTGCGCGGATGCGAAGCTTCCGCTTCAATTCTGTCTCGAGGCCCCGAACCATAATGCTGGCCATCATAATTCCTACGGATATCTGTAAACAATGCATTCATAGTATACACTGCATACACATCCAGACATACGGCGCCTTGTCAACACTACTTGGAACTTCCCAGGCATGAGGCTGGGAAGTCAGTGGCCGTGGCACCCTTCCCTGAAGGGGACACGTGCGGGTCTTTAGCTGGCGGCGCTGGGCCCAGGACCCGGCAGTGGAGGGGCGGGTCTGGGATGGCGCTGGAGGCCACCAAGGCCCGGACAGGCAGGTGGGTGGATCTGCCCCAGGTCGTGCCGCCCCCTATGCGCTGGAGTGGAATCCCGTGGCCCGTTTCTTGGCAGAGGTGCAGCGGGCGGGCGCGGGCCGTCCCTATCGGTCCCTGCGGGAGAAACAGCACGCGGTGACCGCGGTATTGCGTCTATGGCAGGCCGGTCCGGCCCGCGTGCGCCCGTTGTGTGGCGGAACCTGGATCCAGAAGAGCCTGAATGCGTTGTCCGCCCGGGAGGCTGTGACTTAATCATACCCAATTGGTATGAGACCTGTTTTCCTGCACTGTTGTGTACTATCGACCGGTTCAAGCCTGAACCGCATCATCTTCATTATCCGTTACTACACTGACCAGCCGGGCATTACGAAGTTGCCAGCGTTGTCCGGTCCGCTCCAAGTCTCCCTCAAACTGCACGGGGGCCCGATCCTTATGGGCGACAGTTGCACGTTCATAATCATTCTGTCCTAGCACCGCCGTGACAGACCGACTGGCATCGTCTACGAAAGTGCGCAAGGAAACTGTACCTTCTACCTCATCTTCGTCACGCTTGAGACGATGGACAAGACCAAAGAGTTTGACATCATAAAGTGGTTGGCTATCCCGGAACAAGCGTGCAGCCTGGCGCAAAATGGGAGCGTCATGGCTGTGAAAAGCTACAGGATGGCGAAACTCGTAGCACGGTCGAGTTCTTGCCCAAACCAAGCTGACTTCAATGGACGATGCTTTATCTATGCTTCCTGCCAATGCTTCACACAGATTGGCGCTTACACCTACCTGCACGCTTTGACCAAAAGCATCCTCTTCACCACTGTGTACACTGTCAGTAGCCCTACGTACGGCCCACAACACCCTAGCCAATCTTAGCGTTATCAGGCGTTCCACAGGAGTATCATCCACTTCAGCTATAGTGGGTAGGGGAGGTTGCAATGGGGGCGGAATAATCGGTGACTGGAGTGTAATGGTAAAACTGTCATATTCAGTCTGCCCCAGACGCACTTGGTCAATAAAATCATTGGCCTCTTTATTCGCCCCAACACGGTAGAGCGGTTGGGGTTCCCGCAATGAACAGGCAGCGGCCAGCAACATCTCGCGAGCGTGAACCACCAAGGCGATGCCATCATCTATAGGCAAAGAACCATTATCGTAATCAACGGCACGAATCCGGATGACATCCCGATCTGCTGCCGTCAGGTCCCGATATATGCTCTCCAGATCCCGTTCCGCCACCTTGGCGAAAATACCAAGCAACTGTGACACCACTCGGAAATAATCATCAATCTCCTGCGTACGAGGTACGATGATATCGGGTTTGCCCTCAGTCCGATAAACATCTGCAGTATCCCGATAAGTGCCAGCCTTTTCCCATCCTTCAGCGCGTGCATAGGCCGATAGAGCCGCGGGAGAAATTGTGGTGAGAGCATTGCGGTCCAAACTCTGCATTCCTATCATCACTTCCCCCAGCGAGACATGTCCATCATTGTCCGTAAACCAGTGACATCAAAGCGATTGGTGACAGGCACCGACACGGTCACGCTCCTACGATTATGGCTTGGACCGAGACCACTCATCAGCACCCGGTAAGCGCAACGCCGAATAACCAACTCTTCATCTGAAACAGTTAACCAATCCGTTTCCTGAGGTGGCAAGGCCAAAACCACAAGGAATCGGGGAATCTGGCTAAGCTTAATCAACTGATCATAATATTTTCGATCAAGAGCATACCGGTAACTATCACCCTTGATCTCTCCCAAATTGATCGTTGCCTTAAGTTGTACTGCAATTTGGGGACTTAGGTTTGGGACTTATATACCTGCCTAAGCGGGTATATCCTGTTCACGGGTCAGGGCAGTCTCCCCTGAGAACGCTGCTCGCCGTGCAGAGGCCCCTGTCCCGCGGGCCACAGTGCGCTCATAGCGCACCAAGATGTTGATCGCCGCATTGTGATCGGCGTGCATGCGCAGGCCACAGCCTACGCACTGAAATACCGCTTGCGATACCCGGTTGCGCGGGTCCACACAACCGCAGTGGTGGCAGGTCTGGCTGGTATGCTTGGGGTCCACCTTCACGACCGCCCCGCACTTATAGGCCAACTTACGCTCCAGTTGGTGCCAGCCCGAAGCCAGGATCTCACGGTTCAGACCCGCCTTCTGCTTTACCTGGGTACCGGGTGCCTCTACCGTACCTTTCGCCGATTGGGTCATGCCCGCGGTATTCAGGTCTTCCAGCACCACCGTGTGGGCCTTGTCCGCCAATTCTCGGCTGATATGGTGCGTATCATTGTCCCGGATGCGCTTGCGTTGGCGTTGCCTTTTGCGTAGCTGTCCCGATACCCGCCGTCCCCGGTTGGACCCTTTCTGCTTCCGGGCTTGCTCCCGTTGCTTGCGCTTGATCTTCGTATCCAGCTTGGACGTATCGGTCAGGCCATGGATAACGCCTTCGCTGTCCGTGGCTTGTCCCACGTTGCGGTCCACGCCCAAGGTGCCCGTCTGGGCTGACGGTTTCACGGCCTCCCTAGGCACGTCATAGGTGATGTAGACATACCACTTGGGGTTAGCCTTCGTACCTTCCTTTCGTATCCGCGCCTGCCGCGGCATGAAGGCGGCATAGGGATTGCTACCCTTTAGTCGCAACCAGCCGAGCTTCGGTACGTACAGATATGTCCCCTTGATCTTGACCTTCTGCGGGATGGTAAAACCATCCTGCGTGTGATGCTTGCTCTTGAAGCGAGGATAGCCGCCTCCCGCGAAGAAACGCTTAAAGGCATCGGCCAGATACTTCAGGGTGTAGCGCACTTCATGGTAGCTGTAATCCTACAACCAGGCGTGCGCCGGGTCGTTCCGCAGGGCCGTGAATTCCTTGCCCAGGGCATAGAAAGAGAGGCACGGCTTGGGATTTTCTGGATTTTCTTGCCACTGTCGATAGGCGTCCTGTTTCTGGGCCAGCAGGTGATTCCATAGCCAGCGGCAGGCGCCCGCCTGTCCGGCCAGGTGGCAGGCTACGCTCTTGCTCTCAGGCAACAGGCGCAACCGCACACCGCGGATTACGGCAGATTGTGGTACTGTGGCTTTAGCAGGCATGGAAGTATCGTTTCCATCCTCTGTCAGGAAGCGGTAGGCAGGTCACAGCGCCTATCGCTTTCGTTCATTATAATACGCAACCGGCTCCATCCCCGTATGGCTTAGTCAAGTATATAAGCCCCTTAGGTTTCCACCGGCATGTATCCACATATCCACGCTGTCTCGATCCAGATCTGCAACCGCAATGTTGTAACCAGCCACTGCCGCCACAGCACGAACATAGGACCAAGACAGAGCTTCCTCTCGATCCGCAGGACTCAACAACGTGTCTCTCATAAGGCGTAAACCTGTACCCGAAACTCCATCAGTACACCGCGAAATCTGTAAGCTACATCCTTGTCCTTATCGGATCCAATTGCCGCAATTATAGTGCAACATTAAATTGCGCAGGGTGTTTAAAGTCCTGGAAAATGTCGGTAGGGTCTCCGTTTGCAATTTTCGTGAAAAACCTTTGCCTTGCTTCTACAGCTCAGATTTCAAACGGAGATACTATCCAGTGTTCACAGTCTCATACAGCCTGGCAGTGACAGCCGACTGGCGGTGCTACTGGTAACTGCGCAACTGACTCAAGCCTTCATCGGACAGCAGCCACTCCACCTGATCCGCGTTCGTGTGACCATGGATACGGACCCGGTGTATGCGGAACAGGTCATCACTTTCATGCAAGACACCGGATCGAGTCGTAAGACCGGCCCAGTATCCCTCTTCCTGAAATACCTGGATGGTATTGTTGTCAAAGTGCCCCATGGGGTAAGTAATGATGCGGGGCCTGATGCCCAATTCCTGTTCAAACCGGTAGAGGACAGCTTGGGCAACCTCTTTCAGATAGGCCTCGGTCCGCCCCTCCAAAGACGCATTTTCGTTACTGTGGGCCTCTATTTCCATGCCCCACGCCTGCATCTCCCGGATCATGTCCCACGTCATATAGGCTGTATTGCCGCTATGAGGGTATTCGGAAATCACATAGAAGGAGCCGACCATCCCCCGGGCCTTGAGACGGGGAAAGACCTCGGTGTAATGGTCTACGTAGCCATCATCAAAGGTCAAGACAACGGGCTTGTCCGGTAACGGTGAACCCAGGGCCATGTGCTGTACCAGCTTTTTCATGGTAATCGTTTCATAGCCCAAAGCCTGAATGCGATCCAGGTGGGTCTCGAACATCTCAGGTGGTACGGACAGGTCCTGCCGTATGGCATCGGCATAGGGACCCGGCACATCTACATAGTGATACATCAGAATGGGTATCTGGACCTCGCGCCGGGTACCGTCAGGGGTAGGTTGGGGTTCGGGGGTAGCCGTCGGCGCTGGAATTATCACTCGTCCCAACAGAATCCGGTACCGTTCCGGTCCGGTTTGGGTTGCATGCCGGCCGGGGGCAGCCAAGGGCAATGCCGCTTGCTGTTGCATGACCTGCAGATCTGTGTCCAGAAAGGAAGCCGACGTCGTTCGTTGGCCTTGAATTACTAGCCAGACTGTGCCCGTCAGCAAAGCGAGGCCAAGCACCGCAGCCAAGGATCCTAGTGGCTGTCGGTTCATGCCTTCAAGCCCAGTACGGGAAACCTAGTGCTGGACATAGCCCAAGTCACGCAGGATTTCAGGACGTTTGCGCCAGTTCTTGCGCACCTTTACCCACAAATCAAGAAATACCTCTGTCTCTACCAGTTCCTCAATTTCCTTTCGCGCCCGCATCCCGATCCGGCGGATGCGGCGTCCCTGGTGGCCCAATACAATGGGTTTGTGGGTGGCCCGTTCCACATAGATTTCCGCGGAAATATAGGTTTTCGCAGCGGAGCGCTCGGTGTATTCCACGATGTTGACCGCGATGCCATGCGGCACTTCCTCACCCAACTGTTCCAGGGCCTGCTTTCGGATCAGATCGGCCACAATGACACGGTAAGTCTGATCCGTGATCTCATCTTCGTCATAATACTGCGGTCCGGCGGGCAACCGGGCTTGGACTTGGTCCAGAAGTTCCGGAAGCCCGAAACCGGTCCGGGCACTGAGAGCACTGGCGCACCAGCCTCGTTCTGCCAAATCCCCCATCTGTTCTTCGGCCCGTTGCCAGTGCTTTTCCACGCGCCGGGGCAACAATTCCTCCTGTCCGCCGAGAGCATCGATCTTGTTGAAACCCATCACCACGGGGCCCAGCTTGTCCCGGTGGTGCAGGTCCGCCAGATGCTCCAGCATAAGCTGATCTTCTGCTCCTGGATCCCGCGTCACGTCGATCAGCCACAGGATCACATCACAGTCGGCCAGGACCTCGGCCACCTGATTGATCATGTATTGGCCGAGTTTGGTCCGAGGCTGGTGCAGGCCGGGGGTATCCTGAAAAATTATCTGAGCCCCGGGCCGGGTGAGAATCCCCATGATGCGATGCCGCGTCGTCTGGGGTTTGGCATGGGTCACGGCCACCATTTGGCCGATGATCTGGTTGAGCAGAGTTGACTTGCCACTGTTGGGCCGACCCACCAGGCCCACAAACCCGCTGACATACGGTGGCTCAGAAATATCAGATTGCATCGTGTCCGCAATGCTGGGGGATTCCATTACCTGATTGTGGAAAGATCCTTCTGTTGTGATGGATATGGATAACCGGCCGGATCGCCGTGACGATCACAAGTAGCCGGCACTGCTTGCAGCCAGACTGTCATTGGCAAGCCGTCACTCCGCCGTCCGCAAAGATATTTTGCCCCGTAATGAAGGAAGAGGAAGGCGCGGCCAGAAATACCGCCAGGCCCGCCAGATCTTCCGTCTCCCCCACTCGTCCCATGGGAATCCGGGTAACCAGAGCGTTGTAAAAATCCGGATCGTTGAGGTAGCGATCCACCAGCGGCGTCCGGATAAAGGTAGGAGCAATGCCATTCACGCGGATGTTGTGTTCGGCCCATTCGCTGGCCAGCTGTTTGATCAGGATTCCCAGGCCACCCTTGCTGCCTACATAGGCCGCATAACCACGCCGAATGCCCAAGTTGCTCCGTACCGACGTGATATGGATGATGCTACCCCCCTTCTCCCGGGGGATCATGCTGCGGGCTGCCGCCTGTGATAGCAGGAAGGCCCCCTTGAAATTAATGTCCATGACGGTATCCCAGGATTCTTCCAGGACATCAGTGGCCGGCTCTTCGATCTGGGTGCCCGCACTATTGACCAGGACCGTCACAGGCCCCAGCGCATCCTCAGCCGCTGCGAATCCGGCGGCAATGGAGGCGGCGGAGGTGGCATCCATCTGCGCCCCGACGGTTTCAGACACGCCGTCCGCCTGCAAAGTCACGGCTGCTTCATCACAGCGGTCCTGTTCGCGTCCGGTTAGGGAAACCCGAGCCCCAAACTGGCCACAGGCCAGGGCGATTTCACCCCCGATGCCCCCGGTGCCTCCCACCACCATGACATGCTGGTCTTCCAGGTTGAACAGATTCTGGTGCTTGCGCAAGGTAACTTGCTCCTTTTCTGTGGTGCCGTTAGCCAGTGCAGGGACGGCGGCCTTTCCCGGTCGGCCCTGCAGGATTGACAAATCAGACCTGTGATCTGTTCCCCCGCCTCTAGTCTTCCACGATGGCCACGGCCCGAACCGGCGAAGCGGTAGCGCCCCGCAGTTTGATGGGCAAGGCACTGAAAGTAAAGCCGGTGGGGTTGGGTATCTGATCCAGATTGATCAGGTTTTCAATGTGGTAGTACTCCCGCTCCCGCATTACCCGATGCGCTTCCCACAATTTGCCTCGCTCGAACATCTTGTCGATAGGCGGATCGAAACCAATGGCATCAATGCCCATCAGCATCACGCCGCGATCCAGCAACCAGTGCACACTCTCCTTGGTCATACCCGGGTGATCTCTCAGGTAATTGGGACTGTGACGTTGCTGGGAAGCATCGGTACGCAACAATATGATGTCCAGTGGCTTGATCTCGTACTGAATCGCGGCCAGGGCCCCTTCGATATCTTCCACCAGGATTTCGTCACCTGGACCCTTGTGGGTCAGATCCAGTACCACACCGTCCCCGTAGCAATACTCGATCGGAATGGCTTCCGCGGCCCCAGGTGCGTTCGGATTGCAGTGAAACCAGGAGTCGATATGGGTGCCAATATGGTCTCCCATCAAGATCACGCCATTGTTGCAATGTTCCACGCCATACTTGTCGGCCCCTGTCTCCTTGGCATACTCCTCATGCGAGTAATACACGTTAATGGCCGGTGGCACATTGCCGGGATAGATCACCATCCCCTTGTGGACTTCCATGCTCAATTCAATCAATCGACGTCCCATTTTTCTCTCCTGATCCATGCGGAAGTAAGGCCTGCCCGTGGGCGGGCCGCTCAATCATGTGCAGTCCCACCCGCCATCAACGCGCAGCACAGCACCCGTTACAAAGCTGGCCTCGTCTGAGACCAGAAAATTGACCGCCGCCGCCAATTCCTCAGGCCGGCCGCCACGTCCAAAGACACTCTTGTGCCGCAGGATTTCCCGGGTGCCTTCATAGTCTCCCGAATCAATCAGCGACTGTTCCAGCATGGGCGTGTGAAAAAAACCGGGCACAATGGCGTTGCACCTGATGCCCTGCGGTCCATAGTCGAGGGCCATGCTCTTGGTCAGCTGGATGACCCCACCCTTGGCCGCGACATAAGCGGCCCGTTCCGGTATGACATCATAGCTGAGTACCGAAGCAATATTAACGATAGCCCCCTGTTCCTGTTTCAGCATATGGGGCAACGCGGCCTGGGACACCAGGTAAATCCCTTTCAAGTCTACATTCAGCATATCGTCCCAATCCTGCTCGGTACAGGTCAGAACTCCGCCACGCCGCTCTATGCCCGCGTTATTGACCAAAATGGATATTCCCCCGAAGGTTTCCACTGTTTGTGCGGCCATGCGCTGGCAATCAGCGCGGGAGGACACATCGGCCTGGATAAAAAGGGCTGTGCCTCCCTGGGATTGAATGTCCTCGACGGTGGCCTTGCCGTCGGCCTCTTCATGGGAGTTGATTACGACCTTCGCCCCCTCCTGGGCCAGCCGGATGGCGGTAGCCCGTCCCAGACCGGAGGTGGATCCGGTAACGAGTGCAACCTGACCTGCCAAACTCATTCGAATATCCTCTTGTCTGCTTCCGTACCTGTTGACACCATTTCCACGAACATATGATCCTTGGGATATTCATCCCGCATCAGGCCTTCGTAGAAATCGCGGAAACCGTAGGTCGGTTCCCAGCCCAGGGTCTTACGGCTATGAGAGATGTCATCGATTTTCCAGAGGTTGCGACTGGCAAAAAGGAGATCCAGTTCATTGCCTTCCCCGTATGCCGCCAGCTTGTCATAGGCCCCCGGATAATAGCGTTCCACCACGGCTATGGGATCGCTTCGCAGTTCCGGTACATCTGCTGCGGTAAATTCGGTCTTGCCGCTCAGCAGGAATACCTCATGGCCCAGATCCGGTTTTTCCAAAGCCAGCACACCAGCCTGCACCAAATCGCGGCGCAGGGCCGAACGTTGGAACAAGAGGGAGGTGCCAAAGCGGGTCACGCTTTTACCTTCGGCCGCGCCAAACCAGGCGTTGCGCAGGACCGCTGTTTCTACGCCATCAATGCGGGTGGCGTATTCAGAAATGGGTTCCATGATGTACTTGGCCAGGGCATACACATAGTCGGGACGGGCAGGAGTCCACTCATCACAGACTTCCCAGTCTGTGGGGGGTATCCGTTGTCCCCGGGCGGCCTCACTGCCGATCATAACGACCCTGCCAATCCCCATCTCCTTGGCCAGTTGCAATATGTTGAAGGTGCCCATTACCGTTGTGGCGAAATGTTCCACACTGGTGCGGGCACGGTCCACGGGCGTGGCGGTGGGATATTTCCGCCCCCCGACCACGGTATGAAAGACAGCATCTACCCCATCCATGGCGGCCGCCATCTGGTCGAGATCCACAACGGAGGCCTTGACAAACTCATGCTCCGTGTCCATGTCCAGGATATCGGAGAGGCGCAGTTCATGCCCTCCCAGCCTAAGTTGGGCAATGAGTTCCGCACAGAAATAGCCACTGGCACCGGTAATCAGTACTTTCATGAGAAACCTCGAGGAGGGGTCTGCAAGGATAAGCGGGAAACAGGAAGACTCCGGGCTAGGACTGTCGTCCCGCCCACTGTATGCCCCGTACGTACAGGGCCTTCACGGATTCGTGCTTCAGGGCCCGTTCATCATGACCCAGACTAATGCTGAAGACACGACCCTGACCATAGGGCTTGGTCCAGACTACAGGGTGCCCCAAGGAACGAGCCAAGACCTGCCATCGCGTCATGTCACCTTCCACCACATAGAGTTCGTCCTGGACTTCGAAATCCTCCAGGCCCTCGGTAATGGGATGCGAAGCAATGCTCTTTTCTCCGGTCTTGTAATGAATGCCGGGTTCCAGGGTAACCGGGAGCATCTTGTTGGGATCATGGTAGATGAAGACTCCCCCTACCATGTCATGAAATTCGGGCGAATTCATGTAAGAGGCCGTGGCGGGATGCAGGCAGGCAAAGCCTGTACCCTGAGCCACCGCAGACGTCAGGGCCAGACATTGTTCAGGTGTGGGTTCCCACCAACTGGTGTAGTCCGCCACCACATCGTAGCGGGCCAAATTCTCTGTTGTCAGGACGCCATCAGGATAGTGGGACATGTCGACATCAAAGTGTGACCCCAGACATTCCCACAGCGCCATACGATGCGCGGGTTGGTCGTGATACCACGCCCCACCCACCAGTAGCAGAACTTTCATGGTCTTTCCCTTTACATTTCACCGGCTACCCACAGGGAGGCACGACGCAAGATTTCGGTCGTTGTCGGGACCAGGAAACGAGTCTCGTCGTGACCCAGGGCACATACAAAAACACGACCCAGGCCGAAGCTCTTGCAATACATGATCGGATGTCCCTGCGCCCGGGCCAAGACCTGCCATTGGGTCTGATCCCCCATCAGGAAGAACAGCTCGTCGTTGACATCATAGTCTTCCAGTCCCAGTGTAATGGGATGGCTGATGATATGGCGCCCGGGGCCCAGATTCACGCGAAAGTCGCCCAGGCCGGGTACATCCAGGGACTTGCCGGCAAACTTGCCGCCAATCATGCCGAAATAGGCCTGGGAGTTCCAGAAACTGGCCAGTCCACCATGTATAACCACCAGACCCTTGCCCTGGGCAACCGCCTCAATGAGAGCGTGGTGCTGAGTCGGTTCCGGTTCCCGATCGGTAGTGGCATTGACGATTACGTCATAGGGGGCAAGCGATTCTGGGCACAGTATGCCCATGTCCTCGCTTTGATCCACCTGATGGGCGCCCTCCCTGGCAAAGATAGTCTGCAGGGCAGCCCGGATTTCCGGACTATCGTGGTGGGAACCTCCCACCAGCACGAGTATTTTCAGTCCCACGACAACCTCCTTGTAGTACGGCAGGGGCTAGCGCTGGGTCCAGGTAACCTGGTCGCCCAGTATCTCGGACAGATAGTCCCGGGACATCTGAGCGGCTTCGTAGGGTGGGCGCGGGGCTTCCGGCGTACCATCCAGCTCTACCGTCACCCATCCGGCAAAGTTGATTTCGGCCAGAATATCAAAAATGGCAGGCATGTTGATTACGCCGGAACCGATAGGCGTGTAACCCACATACCCGGTCTCTTCCCCACCCCCGTAGTCCTTCAGGTGCACATGCCGGATGATGTCCTTGTAGTCACGCAAGGTGGCCACAGGATCGTCCCCCGCCTTGGCAATCTGCCCGGTATCCGGCGCAAAGGGCAATAGCGCCGTGTCTGCTGCGGCAAAGAAGGAATCAATATCCTGACGCGTTTCCAGCAGGGTTCCGGTGTGGGGATGGACGGCCGCATTCATGCCGTGGTCTGCGGCAATGCGGGCGATTTCGGCAAAGGCCGCGGTAATATGTCGCCAGCCGTCAGCATCCTCGCACGGTCCATCCTTGCGACTTCCCGCCGCCAGCAAGGCTGTGCCGGCCCCCAGTTCCTTGCCGCGGCGAATCCATTCCCGCGCATTCTCAATATCCGTACTCGGATCCTCACCATGCCGAAACTGGGTACCAATGTAGGTCCCAATCAGACCAATACTGTAACGGGCCAGCAACTCTGCATAGTCCTGCCCCTCGGCTTCGTAGGCCTGAATCACCCCGCCGATAGTTTCATAGGCGTTGTACCCAACCTGGGCTACATCCCTGACGGCCGCCTCCGCGGTGGAGGCGTCATACCCCCAGGTAATGCCACTGTGGGCAATCTGATAATGCATGAATCATCTCCTTGGCATCACTTTGGAGGTAGGGGGACAGATAGCAGAAAAGCCTGGAAGCTATCCAGGAATAGGTACTCGGCCGACTATGACCTCCCGGTCTGCATGACCAAACCGGAAACTCCGCGGGTAGGATCGGCGAACCGGATCAATAGCCCGTGGCAATGGAACCCTCGGCGTCCTCCAGCATAAGCTTCAGACCGGTAGCGTCCGTGGGCACATCAAAAATGGCGGGACCCAACCGTTCTTCCCCGGCATCGAAGACATTCTGAATGATCATGTTGTCATCGGAACCATATTCTTCGGGACGCGTGTAGAAAACATAGGAATGGTGGACGTGGCGGTGATCCAGCTGGTATTCGTTGCCCTGATCATCGACCAGTTTCAGGACGCGGCTGTACAGCAGATTGTCGTCTCCCAGATTCTTGATGCGAATGGGAATGATAATCCAGATTCCCCGCTTGGCGGGTTGAGCCGAGGTTTCGTACTGGGTTACCTGGGCCAAACCGGCATCTTCCCCTTCATCTCCTACAATCGTGTCCTTGCCGGCAAACCCCACTACGGTCACTTCCCACTTATCGGATGCCAGCGTCGCATCGACTTCGGTGCCTTCGGTCAGGAATTTCGGTTCTACATCCACGCCTTCCTGTGGGCCACAAGCTACCAGGCTACCCGTCAATATGACCAGCAAGAGGGTCAGGATGCCAACACGCCACCCCATGGGGGGCAGGTTGCCTTGTCGTTTCATGCTGCTCCTAGCGAAACGAATGGGGAACGGGGGTGGGCGCAAGCTAACACTTGCGCCCACCCCCGAAACATGCGAGAAAAAGACTAGAGGTTGCGGACCGCGTTGGCGAACAACTCGTTGGTGTCAGCCGACAGATTCGTCAAGGCTTCCTCTACCGTGCCCACACCTTCCAGCATCAGCGGATCGATGTGCTGCTCGTAGACGGGCATCCATTCCTGGCCTTCCGGGAAGAGCGGGAAATGTTCCTCTGACTCGGCCCCGCGTATCCAGGCAGCATTGCCGTAGTTGGGCAGGAATTCCTCTATTTGCAGGACATTCCACTTGCCGGCGGATATGCGTCCGGGGAATCCACCAAAGCCGGCCGTTGCCATGAACTCAGCCTGTTCGGGATCCGTCAGAATCCAGCGCATGAATTCGTAGGCGATTTCCGGATGATTGGACTCGCTGGGAATGAACCAGCCCACATTGCCCTCAAAGCCGAAACGCCCATTGGGGCCTACGGGTTCTGGCCCGATCCCCAGGCGGAAACTGTCGCCGACGGCCTCCACCATGGGACGGGTCTCATCGGACAGAGTCCACCACATGCCGATATTGCCGGCCGCGAAGGCAGCAAATTGGCCGCCAAAGATTTCGATATCACCGGCGGAGGGGGATACCTGATGCTTGTGGAACAGGTCATAGGTAAACTGGAAGGACGCAATCGTTTCGTCCGACAGGAAGTTGGCTTCGGTAATCTCCTCATTGAAGAAATTGCCCCCAAAACCACGCGACACATTCCACTGCCGAATGGCATGATGGCCTGTGGCCAAACCGTATATTGGCGTCTCAGCCTCCCGGTCCGTGGCCGCAATGGCCAAATTCATGAGATCCTCATAGGTCCAGAAATCGTCGGGAGGCCAGTCTCCCATAATGGGATCCATGATGTCGCGGTTGATGAGGACGGCCCGTGGGGCCCAGTCAATGGGGAATCCGTACTGCTTGCCCTTGTAGGCAATGTTGTCCACCGCCGTGAAGTGGAAGTCATCCGGCCAGTCAATGGGCGGCAAGGCATCAATGTAGTCATCAATGGCCAGCATGAAGCCCTTGTCTGCGAAGGGTGCCGTGCGGGTGAAGTGGATCATGGCCGAATCCGGATGTTCGCCACTGGCCAGCAACACCACGATGGTTTCCCAATAGGAACTCCAGCCGCCCCCAGGGGTAGGCACGAATTCCATGTTGGGATAGAACTCGCCGAACCATTCATGGTTGCGGTCAATGACCGCCTGGCTACCGGGTCCCCAACCACCCTGGATAAATTGTCCTGCGGTCTCGGGGGGTACCGTACCCAACGTGTACTGGGCGCGACGCGCACTGTCCGCTACTTCTACCGCCGCCTCGGGTTCCGCCGGTGCAGCGGGTACAGGGGCGCAGGCGGCCAAGGCTGCACCGCCGATCGCATACGATGACAGACGCAGGAAAGTCCTGCGACTCAGTCCCTTTCTTTCCATTTCTTACTCCTTGTAATCAGAATAATGCACAAAGACTTCCCAAAAAGCTGTGATCTGAATCGGGGGTGTTTATAAGGATACGCAACTACAGGCATTTTCCCAAACAGGTACGTGGCGGCAAGACAACCTCTAGCCTTTGAGACCGGTGGTGACAATACCCTGTACGTAATATTTCTGCCCGGCCAGGAAAAGAATGAGGATCGGCAGTACACTGATGGTAGAGGCAGCCATCACCAGGTGCCAGGGAGTCTGGTTGGGGAACCGCGACTCGAACTTGGCCAGACCTATGGGTAAGGTAAACAACTCCGGCGTACGCAGGATAATGACCGCCCACAGCAATTCATTCCAGACACCCATGAAAGTAAAGATGGCCAGGGTGGCGATCACTGGTTTGGACACAGGCATGATCACGGTCCAGTAGATCCGCAAGCGGGTCGCCCCATCCATGTAAGCGGCGTCCTCCAGTTCCGCGGGAATGGTCATCATGAACTGCCGCATCAGGAAGGTACCCCAGGCGCTGACCAGCCCGGGAATGATCATGGCCCAATAGGTATCCACCCAGTTGAAGGTCCGCATGAGTACGAAGCTGGGTATCAGGAGTACGGCACCCGGGATCATCATCGTGCCCAGGTACATCAGGAAAATCCGATCCCGGCCGGGAAAGCGCAGGCGAGAGAAGGAGTAACCCGCCAAAGAGGAAGTCAGGATTACCCCCACCGTAACGGATCCGGACACAAACAGGCTGTTCCCGATGTAACGGGCAAAAGGTTGTTCCCGAAATACAATAACATAGTTGATCCACTGAATAGACTGGGGGAAGAGTTCCGGGGGGAAAGCATAGATCTCATACTGGGTCTTGAGGGAACTCATCAACATCCAGAAGAACGGCCCCGCAAAAAGCACAGACCCTGTGGCCAACAGGATATGAGACAGAATGTTGCCTGCATTCCGGCTGCGGGATTGGCTCATCCCCGCATACGGGACAGTGGTACCCGCTTGGGCAGGGGCCAAGGTTTCTTCAGAGGTAGTCACTATCAGTTACTCCGGAAAGCCTTCAGTCCGCAAACCCATGAACCCAGTTCTTGGCGAATCCCCATTGGAGGACAGTAAACAGCATGATGGTCCCGAACAGGATCATGGCCATGGCGGAGGCAAAGCCCATCTTGAGATAGAGAAAGCCGTTGTTGTAGATATGCAAGACCATCGTGGTGGTTACGTTGGCCGGCCCCCCACGGGTCATCAGATAAAACACATCAAAGCCCTGAAAGGCGCCGATGATGGAAGTGACCATCACGAAGAAAAGGGCCGGGGAAAGCATAGGGATGGTGATACTGAAGAATTTCTGCCGCCCATTGGCTCCGTCCATGGTGGCCGCCTCATAGAGTTCCGCGGGAATACCCTGCAAGCCAGCGAGGAAAATAAGCATGGCAAAGCCGATGCCCTTCCACCAGCCCATGAGGATCAGGGAGGGCATGGCTGTGGACCGGGTCAAAAGCCAGCGCGGCCCTTCTATCCCCATCTTGCCCAGCAGCAAATTGAAAAATCCCACCTCGGGGTGATAGACCCAGAGCCAAACTATGGCAGCCGCTACGCTCAGGGTTACGTGCGGGACGAAATAAATCATGCGATAGGTCAGCACGCCGCGCATCTTGCGGTTTATCAACAAGGCCAGCAACAGGGCAAAGATGATCGTGGGGGGTACAGTGCCAAAGGCCCAATAAAAGGTCTGTCCGAACACTTGCCAGAACAGGTTGTCCGTAAACATCACCTTGAAATTCTGAAGGAAAACGAAGCGGGGCGGCCACCTCAGGTCATAACCGGTAAAGGCAAAATAGACTGCGGCCACCATGGGAAACAGCAGAAAGGTCAGGAAAGCCAGGAAATTGGGAACCAGAAAAAGGTAGCCTTCCAGCGCTTCCCGACGGGCAAGTCCCGACATCTGGGACCAACCCTCTTTTGGCCGTTTGGCAACGCCAACGGGCTGAGGGGCAATTACGGCTGACATCCCACTCCTTAGGCTGCGGGCATTCTATTTCTTATGTGGTCAATCCACAGGATCCTGCCACTACCGAACGGGAACGCTTCCGCTCGGGTTGACTTTTCCCAAGTTTGACAGGAACTGAACCCTAGTTTACCAAAAAAACTGTCAGGCTGGATGAAACTGTCGCGGTTCACGACCGAATTAGATGGGAAATACACCAGATTGACGGGGCAACCCGTTTTGTCCCTACTGCACGGCCATGGGATAGTCAGGACAGCAGGCGATCCGTTGTATCCTGCGGTACCTTGGTCTTTTGGAGCTGCTCCTGATTAAGGCTGCAGTTGTATTCTGACAAGAACCCAGCTACAGTTTCACGGCATTCCTCGAGCCAACCCAACTTATCCCAAGTTTTTCCCAAGTTATCCCAAATTCCTGGATTTCATCTGCCCCGTTGTCGCTCGCACTTTTCCCGTATCGTTTGGCTGGTGTGACAGGTATTCCCGGTATTCTGATCCGGTACTGGCATGTTTGGGTCAGGTTCCCCCAATCCAGTCACATTGGCCCAGTTGCCTTGGGGCGACTACTGGTGATACGAAGCAGTTCACCGAATCTACCAGGCAAAATTGGCAATATTTTTTACCGATAAATCCAATTATCGGTAATTATTATTACCGATACTGTCACTCTTCGGGATCAGCCAAGAAGAAGGCTTTGGCTACAGGCCCTAACATGATTGACCTGATCAAGACCCTCATTCTGGACTTCCAGCACGAGTTGCTTGAGGATATATCCCGGCTTACAGGGATTGCCCGCAGGACCCGTATCGTTCCCGTGGAAGGGAAAGCTACGTATGTATGGGTGTGAGACGCTGCGGAAAGTCCACTTTGCTGTTTCAGCTTATGCATCAACTACTCACCCGTGGTGTACCGCGTCAAGACATCCTGTACATTAATTTCTTTGATGACCGTCTGCACAGTCTGCCTCAGGCCGGTCTGCATGCCATTCTGGAAGCTTACTTTGCCCTTTATCCAGACAAGAGACACACAGACCGCCTCTATTGCTTCTTTGATGAGATTCAGGCGATACCCAATTGGGAACCTTTTGTTGAACGGTTATTACGCACCGAGAATTGCTCCATATATATCACCGGGTCGTCCGCCCAATTGCTCTCCCGGGAAATTGCCACGCAAATGCGGGGGCGCGCGTTGTCCTGGGAGCTCTTCCCCTTTTCTTTTCGGGAATTCCTTGACTATCAGGACATCGCACACCAAGGCCCCCTGACTTCGAGGCAGGAACTTCGAATCCAGCACGCGTTTACATCTTTACTGGGAGACAGGCGGATTTCCTGAAGTGCTGGGTCATGAACGCTGGTTGCGGACCAAGATTCATCAGGAATATTTTCAAGCCATTCTCTACCGTGATCTGGTAGAACGTCACGATGTCAGGCATCCACGAGGCATCAGGGACTTGGCCCTTTACCTCGTGGATAATGTGGCATCCCTATATTCCATCAATCGCTTGACAGGCCATCTGCAGTCTCGTGGCCACAAGGTTCCCAAGACAGCCGTCAGCCGTTATTTGGACTGGTTTGAAGATGCCTATTTCCTGTTTACGGTACGTCTCTTCCATGTTTCCCTGAATAAAGCCAACGCCAATCCCAAGAAAATCTATGGCGTTGACCATGCCCTGATGTCAGCTATTGGCTCCGGCATCCTAGTCAAGGACGGCCATCTGCGGGAAAACCTGGTGTTCACTGCCCTACGACGCATAACCACCCATATCTATTACTACAAGAGTCGACACGGACGCGAAGTGGACTTTGTAGCGCAACTGCCGGATCGTACCTGGATGCTAATCCAGGTATCTGAATCCGTCGTCGCCCCCCCAACACGCAAGCGGGAAATCACCGCCTTACGGGAGGCCATGTCCGAACTGTCGTTGCCCGTAGGCACAATAGTCACACGTAACGAACAGGAGGAGATCAACGTACCCGAGGGTCAAATCCTGGTATGGCCAGTCTGGCGATTTCTTCTCAGTTTGGCAGACGCACCCGAATCCATGCATCTGTCCTGAACTGATAGACCCGTGGAACTCGGTAGGAACCAAAGTTTCGTCGTGCCTGCATTCCTGATTCGTACATTAGTGAAGTTACCGGATTCGAGAAACCGAAGCCTACAGTAAGACTCCCAGCTTCCTGTGTGAGTCTCAAGGTTTGCAGAAAATGATGATGCGGGTCCTGAGTGAGGTATGACCATGCCCATCCTCAATGCGGAAAGTCGGGAATAAAAATAAGAGGAATAACCTGGAAAGATAATATACTTATTATCACCTTGTCGTCATTCCCGATAGCCGGATACAGCGGCGGAAGATGACAGTTTCCAACATAACAGTTCAACAAGGAGGATTTCGTATGGAAAGGTCTTCGTTTGTGCACAGATTCAGATTGCTCAGATTGTCAACATGGTTGACCGCCTTGCTCGTGGGGCTTCTCCTCACGGCCTGTGTGGTTGCTCCTCCGACGGAGGCACCAGAACCCATGATGGAAGAGGAAGCGGTCCCTGATAACGTGACCGTTTTGGGGGAAACGCTGCCGGATGACGCCTTACCTTACAGCCAGCAAGTATATCGAATGCCTTGCAGCAACACGGCTACGCAGGTCACGTTCGATTTCGCCGTCTCAGTGTATCAGCGCATCTGCTCCTCAGATCTCTTCAACGATGCCCTGGTAACGCTGGACAAGGATTTCAATGTGCAACCCCTCGCCGCCGAAAGCTGGGAGCCCTCGGAAGATGGCCTGACTTGGTACATCAAAATCCGGGAAGGCCAGATGTGGAATGATGGCGTTCCGCTGACGGCCCACGACTATGTGGCTACCTATCGCCTCTCGGCGAATCCAGAGACAGGCTGGGACTTTTCCTGGTTCTATGGATTCCTGGGCCCCGGTGGCATCAAGAACTGGAATCAGGTCATAGCCGGTGAGTTGCCGGTGGAAGAACTGGGCGTAGAGGCTGTCGATGATTACACTCTGGCCATCACCACGGAAGATCTCTTCCCGCCCCTGCCGGGTGTGCTCAAGTTTTCCTGGCCCATCGCCGCGCATGCCCTGGAGGAACACGGACCGTATTACAACAATGATCCGGAAACCTCGGTATCCTCCGGACCCTTCATGCTTGAAACCTACGATCCGGGCAATGCCATCGTGTTGGTAGCGAACCCCATGTACAAGGGTATTCGACCACCGCGTCTCCAGCGCATTGAGCATGTCTACATTGCGCCAGGCACCGAGTTCCTGGCCTATCAGGCGAATGAAATTGACAATATCGGCTACGAGGCCCTCTCCCCTGCCGATTTTGAAATCGTGCTCAATGATCCCGAAATGAGTTCCAACTACCTGCGTCACTTCGGCGACTTCCGGACCGACTATCTGCTTTGGGATACCTTCAACCCACCCTTTGACAACGTGGAGGTGCGCAAGGCCTTTGCCAAAGCAATCAACCGGGGTCCCATCGTAGAAAATGTGTTTGGTGCTATCAAGGCCATGCCAGCCCGCAGCATGCTCATGCCCGGTTATCCCTCTTCGGATACCGAAGGTCTGCTGGATCACTATCAAGCCTATGACTGCCATGAGGCCCAACACCATCTGGAACATGCTGGCTATCCTGGCGGTGAAGGCTTCCCTAAGCAGGAAATGTGGCTCCGCAATGAGAGTCCGGCTATGGCAGCGGTATTTCAGGCGGTGGCTGCCTCAATCTCAGAATGTCTGAATGTTGAGATCGAAGTATCCAACAAGGACGGCAAGGTCTACATGGATGCCCTGAATGCCAAGCCCACCCAACTAACCCTGGGTGCGGTTTCCTACGGTATGGACTTCCTGGATCCCGCTAACCTGCTCGGCATTTGGGTCTCCACGGGCCGTCATTCCTGGCTCAATCCGGAATTTGATCGTCTTGTCAGCGAGGCCAGCAGTCTGGTAGGCGATCCGGAGCGGAGAGATCAGATGTTCCGTGATGCCCAGGAAATCCTGGTGGACGATGCCGGCGGTGCCTTTATCGCCCATCGCTGGGCGGGAAACCTCGTACAGTCCTGGATCCAGGGCGAAGCGTTCCGTGAACCCGATTCACAGGGCATCGCCGGTTTCCACTGGGGGGATGATACGGCCATTTCCGATCTGTACATTTCTACCGCCAAGGAAGAATAAGGAGAGTCTAACTACCCTCCAGGCAAGGGGTCGTTCCGGCAAGACAGGGGTCATAACACGTGACAAGGTACCTCTTGGGCCGTATCATGTCGCTCCTGTTTGTGATGTGGGTGGTGTCCATGGTGACGTTCGCCCTGATGCACGCCGTACCGGGCGGCCCCTTTGATGAGACCAAGGGGCGGCTACCTCCTGCCGCCCGGGAAAACATTCTGCGCAAGTACGGCCTCGACAAGCCGTATCATGTGCAATACCTTAACTATATGAAGAATGCCGTACGGTTCGACTTCGGTATCCCTTATTCAGCTCCCACGTCCACGGTAGCTGAGGTAATTCTGTCCCGCTGGAAGATCACGGCCCAGGTAGGAGTCCTGACCGTGCTGTTGGCCTTTGGTGGCGGTGTTGCCATGGGCATTCTGGCGGCCTATCACCAAAACTCACTTATCGACAATGTGGTAACTTTCCTGGCTATGCTGGGCGTGGTGATACCCAGTTTCGTAGTAGCCTTGTGGCTGATCCTGATTTTCTCCGTGCGCTTCGAAATCCTGCCCCTGCGGGGCTGGAGCAGCTCAGGCCAGTGTCTTTTGGGGGAGGCTGCTTTCTGCACTGACTGGATCCTGCCGGTGATCGCTTATGCCATGGGTCCATTGGGCGTAATTGGGCGCTATACGCGCGCCAGTGTCGTGGATGTCATGCGCCAGGACTACACTCGCACCGCCCGGGCCAAGGGGGTGACGGAACGAACCCTCATGACCCGCCATGTCCTGCGCAATGCGCAGATTCCCATGATCACTGCCCTGGCCACGGAGATCCCCAATCTGATGACGGGCAGTATCTTCATTGAATCGACCTTTGGCATCAACGGTCTGGGCAAGTACTTCGTGACCAGTGTGTTCAATCGGGACTACCCGATGATCATGGCGCTGTTTTTGCTGATCGCCTTCCTTTGGGGACTGACCTACCTGATCAGCGACTTGGCCTACACCTGGGTCGATCCCCGCGTGCGTCTGGGTGGAGTGCAGGCCGCCTGACTTGGCCACTGACGTTGATCAACCTGCACCCATCGTCTTCATGCCTACCGTTTTTCGTTCATGCAGAATCCCGCCTAGAAGTTGCAGCCCTTGCATCGATCCAAGTCTCTCACACCGACCCTGGCTGATTCCGACGTAGGCCAACATCGTACGCTCTGGCGCAATGCCCTGCGGCAGTTCATGCGCAACCGCCTTTCCATCCTCGGCTTGGTACTCGTTTGCTTCTTTGTTTTCCTGGCCCTGTTTGCGGATCTGCTAGCCTCCCACCCTTATGACAAGGTGTACTTTGATCGGGTGCTTCTTTTCCCCCTGGAACACAGTGCGCATCCCTTGGGTACTGACGAAGTGGGCCGTGACTATCTCAGCCGTCTGCTACACGGCGCCCGTACCTCATTATTCGTAGGTATCGCTGTTCAGTTCGTGGGTGTTGTCATTGGTGTGCCCTTGGGTAGCATTGCCGGCTATCTGGGTGGCAAGGTGGACTATGTCTTTACCCGGATCGTGGACATCATGTCGGCCTTTCCCGGTCTCCTGTTCACGATCCTCATCATTTCCCTGTGGGGTGGTGGTCTCTTCAAGGTGATTGCTGCCCTGAGTATCGTTAGCTGGATCGGACTAGCACGCCTGACCCGAGCCCAGTTCCTGCAGTTGCGTGAACGGGGTTATGTGGAAGCCGCCATCTGTACCGGTACACCTCAGGCGCGCATCATTGCCCGTCACATCATTCCCAATGCCTTAACTCCCTTGCTGGTGGCGGTAAGCTTTGGCATTCCCGCCTCCATGTTTGGTGAGGCCGGGCTAAGTTTCCTCGGCATTGGCATCAATGATCCTCTTCCCAGCTGGGGTAAAATGGTGGGTGTCAGCAATGCCTATGTTCGGGTGTACTGGCATCTGGCCCTTTTCCCTACCATCGCCATTGCTCTCGCCATGCTGGGATTTTCCTTTATGGGTGACGGCCTGCGGGATGCCCTGGATCCCCGCTTGATCGAGTGACAAGGAATTCTTCCATGTTCCCACTTCGGTCCATATTGTGGTCTATTCGGCTCTTGGCCTGTCTGTTCGGCTCCCTGTTGGTCGCCTGCACAGGGGCCCGTGAACCCGCCCAGGTCCTGCCCACACCTACCATGCCGGTCGCCCGTTTTACCCCTGTGGCAGGCACCATGAATGAGGCCGCGGCCGAGGAAACCAAGGACCAAATCCAAGCCACTGCCGTAGCCGCACAGGGCGATATAGAAGCAGGTCAGAGAGTCTATGCCAACCGCTGTGCCGAATGCCATGGTGCGGAAAGGCAGGGAACCGGCTTAGGGGGTGAGCTTGCTACCTTGGACATGACTCTGGATGATTTCATCATTTTCCTGCGTACCGGCGGTGAACTGGGCAATGATCACCTGTTTGGCACGACCAAGGTCAGTAATCCCGGCATTGAATCCTTGTTTGCCTACCTAACCACGATTGCACTTGACTGAAATACAGACTCTTGACGGGCATCCCTTGCCTTGCTCATCCTGGCCTGCGTTTCACACGGGTCGGTTTGTGCACCCGCAGCCATGCTCACCCAGAAAATCCCGGTCAGGTCAGAAGGACTATCGTCTCAGGATGTACCGTAGCGCCGGTACAGGGTAGCGGTATTGGGCCAGTCCACTGCCGGCGTGTTGTCCAGTTCCGCCACCAGC
>DAOUJU010000038.1:0-30756 GCA_034422235.1 Anaerolineales bacterium
GGCGGCCTTCAACCTCCTGGTACAGTGGCAGGGACTCAAGCCCGATGAACAGGGCGTCGTCAGACTTTCTATCGCACAATTCGCGCTCTGACTGTCAACTAGCACCAATGGTTTTTACCCACCGGGAAAGTCATATGTGCGCAGTTTGCTTCCGGAGACCCGAAGACCGACACCACATTCCCTATCGTACGACTATCCCCTTGGCCCTATGACCAGCAGTGCTGCCCACTTTTTCTGTGGTGTTCCACTTCCTTCCTAAAAGAGCATCCCCGTTGTGCCCGGTGCTGTTGCCCACGAAGCCAACCTAAGGCTTATGTTGCACCGCATGATTTCCTGCATCTGAAGCTGCAATCCGGAAAGACAAAGAGTGATGGCCCAATCAAGGGTTTACCGGTTACTCAACCTGCCTTCATCTCCATAGCCATCACCCATACGTCAGACCACCAGTTCGCCCTTCAGAATTTCCTGCGCCTGCTGAGCAATTTCCGAATCCGGATCACGCTTGATGGCCCGCAGCAAGTGCAATTGGGCCGCTTCATCGCCTTGGGCAGCTCGTTCCATGGCTTCCGTCATACCTTTCTCGGAGTATTGCATATCCTGAGGCACAACATCCAGATCCCCAGTCTGCCAGTAGAATTTCAGATCGTCGGCGGTCCAGTTCTCATATACCTGCTCCCAAGTCAGCGGTCGATGCAAACTAAGGTGAGGTGTCAGCATATGGTCGGAAACCGGTGCCTGAAGCGATGTGTAGCGGTTGTCAAGGGATAGGCGCAAGCGATCCTCGGTGACGTTGGGCAGCGCCTGATGCAGGGTCAGGCTGTGAAACATCAGGCAGTCTCCCACCTCATAGTCAATGCTGTGCCACTCACCCTCATAGGCATCTGATTCGACATTCAGTTGGCCTGCCCCCAGCGAGAAATGATGTTCCAGTACCCTGTCCACCTTATGAGAGCCGGGTACAACCCCCAGCCCGCCTAGTTCGATCGGACAATCACCCAATGGGGTCCAGCAAGTATAGGTCTCGTAATTGCCTTGGAAATGAACGAAGTCCTGATGGACCGGAGTCGTGTGTTCCGTGAATTGGGGAAACCACATACGACAAATCTTCTGGGGATGAGGCAATACCTCCGAATCCATGATAGCGCCCATAACATTCAGGACTTCAGGCACATGGGCAATAGCGTGAAAGGCTTCCAGCCGGTACATCTGGTGATACACGTCAGCGTATTCCAGATCTCCTTCCGTGCAACGTTTAGAGATGTCCGCAATACCGTCGATCAGCGGCGTATCAGGCACTATCCAGCCGTTGTCGCGCAGGATGTTCAGAATGGACAGGCGTAAATCCAGTAACGCTTCCTGATCCTGCAGGCCCCTGAAGAACAAGTAGCCTTCCTCCTTCATGCGGGCCCGTAGACCCTCCGCATTTCCCAATAAATCGTTAGACTCACGGAACGGGTTCAGTTTCAATTCACTCATGGATCAACTCCTTCCTGCATCGTACGGAACACCCGTCCTTGACGGATGGTAAAAAAAGGTCCCCGGGTCACCAATTCCAATTGGACGTCAAGCATGCACCAAACATTATTTTAACACCCCCGTGGGCTTTGGTCACTCGCATGGCAATAGATCAGAGTACCGTCAGTTGGGACTGTACCATCAGGATGGCCGTCATTACAGGACAGACAGGGCAAGAATCTGGGGAGGCGTTAGTCCCAGGAAACCAGAACTGCAAGCTTATATTGAGATGATTCAGGGATTTGCTACTCTGCTGTCACCAGAGCCACGGCCTCCGGCAAAGTTAAAATAGGGGCGGCCTCTGGATGAAGCGTACCCAACCTGTTGGCCTGCTCCCGAAACTTCTCGTCTGCTGTAACCAGGGGTAAGTGTAGTTCTCTGGCCAGCTCTCAGTACACACAGTCATACACCATCTGATGGCGAGGGAAGAGAGACGCCACCTCCATCAGGAATGTCATCACCATGTCCCGCATCTCATGCGTTGCGATCACATCTCGCATATATCGCAGCAACCACTGTGCCTCCTGGGCTTCAGCAATGGTGAAGCCCCCGGGCGCCGATTTTGCGTCGAATTGCCGAAATACCCTCATATTCCCACAGTGAAGGCGCATGCAGGTTTGCTTCCCGTAACTGGTCCGCCAAGTCCGACCCGTCTTCTTGTACTACCATCTTCACCACAACGCTGGCATCAACCACAAGACCGTCAACGTTCAGCGCGCTGCAATCGGATCAATGTCTCTGAAGGGGTGTGAACACGATGGGCAGTAGCCCGTCGAAAGGCATCCACTTTGGCCCATAGACCCTCTGGTGGCAGTGGCTGATTGTCATAGTCCCAGTTCCCTACATATATTTGGCAGATTGATTGCCATTACTAGTAAGTGTTAATTATAGGTGTCTGTGCTAGCGCCGGTGAGGATGATCCAGGATATCTCTGCTCTTTAGACTAGCGGCTCGGGCCGGTTTGGCCCTGTACTCATGCCAAACGATAGGCGAAAGCTTCCTGGAAGCCCCATTGAAAGTCACTTTGTTTGCCACGTTCCGAAGAAGGTAAAAGGGTCCCTTCTCTTTGAACCTTTGACAAACCCAAGGGCCTGTTCTATAAAGCGGTTGGCGGACGCGCTGTGTATGTAGGGTACCCAGGGATGTTTTCTCTTACTCCATGAGTTCTGGGCTCTGTCCTCATGCCAGTTCGGCTATTGCCGTGCATACTTTTTCTAATCCTGTCAGTTCGTGAACTGACAGGATCGTAGTCTCACAATTGATGCTCTCCAAGGCCCTATTTCTATCGACTCAATGAATTTCGAGAACTCCAATGAAAGCCATAACTGTACGAACAGATCATCCAGACCATCCACTCGCATGGGTAGAAGTAGCCGATCCGGATTTCTCAGACACGGAAGTCCTGGTTGACGTTCATGCCACGGCTCTAAATCGCGCAGATCTGATGCAGCGAGCAGGCAACTACCCAGTCCCACCGGGTGCTTCCCAAATCCTGGGGCTAGAGATGGCCGGAACCATTGTCGCCGTGGGAGATGCTGTTGTGAATTGGACGGTAGGAGACCGGGTCTATGCCTTGCTGACTGGCGGTGGGTATGCCGAACGGGTCGCTGTACCCAGTGCGATGCTGTGGCCGATCCCGGAGGACTGGAGCTTTGAACAGGCAACGGCCATCCCGGAGGTTTTCCTGACTGCCTATCTCAATCTGTTCATGGAAGCTAGTCTGCAACCTGGTGAAACGGTCCTCATCCATGGGGGAGCCAGCGGCGTCGGGACCGCAGGTATTCAAATGGCCCATAAAGCGGGTTGTCAGGTAATCGTGACAGCCAGCACCGAGGCCAAGACCACCCGGTGCCAAGAACTGGGCGCCGACCTGGCGATCAACTACAGGGAAGAGGACTTTGTGACCCGAATTCAGGAATTTACTGAAGGAGCAGGGGTCGATGTCATTATGGATATGGTCGGAGCTCCTTACCTAGAGAAGAATATGAATCTGCTCAAGGTGTACGGCCGCCTGGTGATCATCTCTACCCTGGGCGGGACCAAAGCCTCCATAAACCTGGCCCAAGTCATGCGCCCCCGATTGCGGCTCATCGGTTCGGTGCTGAGACCGCGTTCCATGGAAGAGAAGGTGGAAATTATGCGCCGCTTTCACGAACAATTTCTCGACAATCTGCTAAACGGCACCATTCAACCTATCATTGATTCCGTTTATCCCATTGAACAGGCAAACGAAGCCCAGGCATACATGGCCCACAACCGGAACATCGGGAAAATAATCCTTAAGGTTCGGGATTGACACAGGCCAGAAGCAGGAATGGATAGCATCTAAGCTATTGCCTCCCCCCCAGGAGCGCTCAAGTGTATTCCACTTGGGAAAACTCCCTGTTGGTCACCTGAATTTGATCTTGCACACCGGGTTACTTGCGATTTCTTCTTGCCCAGAGCCGTCGCGCTATGTAGGAAACACAGGAAGGAGCGATTCTAACGGGGAAGCCAAAACCGCGCAGCACAACCCGATGGGATGGAAAGGCGGTCAGTTGCTATAGGCCTCTGACCACCATTTGACTCCTGCCCGTGGACAACTGCTGTGAGGTTCGTGCGGACAACCTGTGCAACAACCGCGGAGTGCAGGTGGGAAACCGCATTGACTGGGTGCACAATTGTTGCTTACACCAATCCAGGGACTGCTTCTTGTCGCTCAACAGTGCCCCTGGCCCGACGTGACGAGGCCCGTCTGAGACGTCCAATACCCAGAGGTAGGCGAACTTCATTCATCGGCACCCTCGGCAATCATGACCAGGGATGGCAGGATGAAGAGAATGAACAGGCCCGACAAAATGATGCCTCCCAACATGCTGACAATAAACGGCACGACGAACAACAGTTCATCCGAGCGTTCATAGAGCAACGGTGACAAACCAACCACCGTGGTCACACTCGTGAGGAATATGGCCCGGAAGCGGTGGCGCGTGGCGGCCGCCGCGGCGACGATGGCTGGCATCATCGGGTTCTGGCGCCGGATCGTGTTGTAGCGGTCCAGCAGGACCAGCGCATCGTTGACGACGACGCCAAAGACCGCGATCACACCAAAGAGGGACATGGCGTCAAAGTCCCAGCCCAGGATCCAGTGACCCAACACGGCGCCGGCAAACGAGATCGGGAAGCCGGCCACGGCCACCAGCGGCTTCCAATAACTCCGCAGGAAGGCAGCCATGAGCGCATACATTGCGATGAGCACGACCGGCAACAACAACGCCAAGGTGCGCAGCATGTTTTGCTCATCCCGCACCCCGGCTGCCGATTCGATGCGCAGACCGGGATACTGGGTCAGCAACGCCGGCACCAGTTCCCGGTTGATTTCCCGTCGTACCTGATACGGGGTCACCACTGCCACGTCGGCGCGTGCATCCACCAGGGCGGCCTGGGTGCCGTTGATACGCATGCGTGTCGCCTTTGCCTGGGTCTCGCTCAAGTTCGCCACGGTGGACAAAGGTACTTCTGTACCGTCGCGGCGGCGGATTCGCTCGCTAGCCAACTCCCGCAGATTCTCCCGCCTTTCCGGGGGGTATCTCACCATGACCTTGATTTCTTCGTGGTCCCGCTGAATGCGCTGGACTTCCACACCGTGGAAGTTGGCACGCAACTGGCGGCCGATGGCCAACGGTGAGAGTCCCGCGGCCTCCCCGGCCGGCGTGAGCTCAATCTGGAGGTGCCGTTTGCCTGGCGCGAGAGTATCAGCGATCTGGGTTACACCCGGAATGTCCGCCATGAAGGACCGCATCTGCGCGGCAGCCTGTTCCAGAATGTCCTCATCTTCGTGGATCAGCGCATACCCAACATTGGGCCTGGTACGTGTCCGCGATCTCCTGAATTCAAGCTTCTCCAGATGTGTGACTGGACCTAGAGTCTGCCGCCAGGCCCTTGTTACATCCAGGGGCAAGGAGCGGCGCAGCGGCCTCTCGTTCAGATGGGCTCGCACACCCGCCAAGTGGCTGCCGTTGAGTGGGGATCCCGCCAGCGGCCATTCCACCAGGCGGCCGACAACTACACTGACGGCGCGAATGGGTTCTCCCGGCAACTGTTCGTTGACCGCATAAGCGGCGGCCGCGGCTTCCTCTGCCGCGTTGCGCGTCGCCATAAAAGGCGTTCCCATGGGCATATGCAGATCCACCTCGACTGAATCCGTCGCGTGCGAAATCAAGAGGATGACACGCACCGCTTCAAACCGTAATAACAACAGTGGCACCACCACCACGGCAACGCCGCAGATGAGGGTAGTACGGATGTTGCGCACGGACCAAGAGACCGCCGGCACCACCGTGCGGTCCCGGAGCACTTCAAGCCACGCGCAGGTGCGCTCCTGGATTGCCTGCAAGGGCCACAGGCTCCACCGACGGGAGTGGCCCAGATGCGCCGGCAAAATGAAAACCGCCTCCAGGAGGGACACCGCCAGCACAAAGAACACCACTAAAGGGAAGACCTTTACTACCTGGAAAGCGGAAGTGGTCATGAAGTAAAAGGGGGTAAAGGCCAGCACCGTCGTCACCGCAGCAACCGTGATCGGACTGACGACCGCCTTGACACCGGCTATGGCCGCCTCCAGGGCCCCTTTACCCCGTTCGCGTTCCGCGGCGATACTCTCCCCCACTACCAGCGCATCGTCCACCACCAGGCCGATCATCAGGAACAGTGCCACCATGGTCCCCACATCCATGGTCAGGTTGGCCGGACCGAAAAAGATCAGAGACCCGACAAAGGAGATGGGGATACCAAATGTGATCCACATGGCTGCGCGCAAGTCAAAGACCAGCATCAGCAGGAGGAAGACGAGCACTATACCGGTAATGCCCACTCTGGTGAGGCTTGTAAATCGGTTCAGCAGGGGCTTTGCCTTGTCGCTCCAGATATCGATTTGCACATCCCGGGGAGACTGATACCCGGTAAGCCAGTGCCGGATTTCATTGGCCATGGCTAACATGGATTGGCCTTCCGTGTGAGCCACCCGCACGAACACCGCAGGCACGCCGTCCACCCGGGCAATAACTTCACTGTCGACGAACCCATCCCTGATGTCCGCCACGTCGCCGAGGGTAATGATGGTGCCGTCCAGGTGGGTGATGAGGGGTATCCCGGCGAATTCACTGCCCTCCGCGCGCTTGGAGACCGTGTGCAGCACCACCCCCCCGGCTTCGGTCTGCAACTCACCGAAGGTGAGGTTGAGGGAGACGCTGCGCACGATATTGGCTACTTCCCTGAGGGAGAGACCGTGGCGGCGCAATTCCTCTTCACTCAATTCAATGGCAATCTCGCGGTCCCGCGTGCCGAACAATTCCACCTGGGACGTTGAGGGCAGCTGTAGCAGTGCACTGCGCACTTCTTCAGCGGCGCGTCGCAGCGCGTCTTCCGTCAACACCGGCGACGACACGGCTAATGTCATGATTTCGAGGTTTAGCTTCGCCAGCTCCACTTCCGGCTGCTCCGCGCCGACCGGCGGAAAGTTCTCAATGCCGTCTACCGCCTGCTGCACGTCGTCCAGGACCCTGACCACATTCGCAAATGTGGTCAGTTCAATGTCAATCCTGCCCAGGCTATCGGTCGCAGTGGACGTGACCCGATCCACCCCCGATAACCCGATCACGTTTTCCTCAACGCGGCGGACGATGTCCTCCTCCACCTCACGCGGGGAAGCGCCGGGCGTGCGTACGGTCACAATCACTCTGCGTGGGGCGACTTCGGGGAAATCTCGGACTGTAAGCCGCGAACCCGCCACAACGCCGCTGACAAGAATGAGCAGCATGAGGAGATTGGCCGCAACAGGGTTCCCCACGAAGTAGGCAATCCACCCTCTGTGTGGGGCGGATGCCGATACTTCCGGTTTGGCGTGTTCTGTGGTGTTCATGGCCCGCTTCCCGTCATTCCGCATCCCGCACGACTTGTGTTGAGACGGCTAGCCCTGCACGGGCCCCCGGCAACGTGCCGACCACGATCCCGTCCCCCGCATCAAAGGCCTCCACCACCCATCCGTCACCCGTACGTCCGTACGCTTCCGGTGTGAACAGGTGCAATTCGCCATCTCGCACGACCCAAACACTCTCCTGTTCCTGGAGAATGGTATTGGGCAGCACATACACGTCGGTGAAGGCCGGACCCTCAATGGCGATCTCCACAAAGGTACCCGGAGGCGGCAGAGAGTCCAATGGCTCGCTGGCCACAAAGTCAATGAATACTGACGTCAGCCGCGACGTGGGGTTCACCACCGAAGAGACGCCGACGACTGCCCCCTCCCAGACCCCCATCCGCCCCGTTACCCGGGCAACCCGTCCCACGGCTGGCTCCAGGTAGGTGAGATCGCGGGGCTCGATGGGCACTATCACTTGCAACGCGCTGGGCTGGTAGACGACACCTAGCTGCGCCGAGCGGACGGTGTCCTCCGGACTCGCCCATTCCCCGACGGCTGCATCCGTCGCCATCACCCGCACGTCGTAAGGTAAGGCTATGTCTGTCCGCGCGAGATGCAACTCCGCCCGCTTGAGCGCGGCTTGCGCTTGCCTTAGTTCCGCCTGGGCCAGGGCCAGGTGTGGCAGGCGGCGGACCCACGCCGATGGTTCTGCCTCTGGATTCTCAAGAGCGAACTCCTGCGTATTCTCCTCCCCCAGTGCCTCCTCCAGCCAGACCTGGGCCTCCGCGGCTTCAACCGCGGCCTGCGCCTCTTCCACCGCCAGTTCAAACTCGGCCGGGTCTATGCGGAGCATCGTCTCGCCGGCGGCAAGCGAACCCCCATTGGTGAAATCCGGTGATACCCAGGCAATCCGCCCTTCCACCTCCGACACGACGGTAGTTCTCTCCTGCGCGGAGACCGTACCCGTCAGTTCAACAGTCAGAGACTGCGCGGTAGACAATGGCACAACCACCTCCACGTTCGGCAGTGCATTGTCTGCCGCCACCGCGGTTTCGACCGACAGTTCCTGGAACCCCGGTGCCCGGGCAAAATAGAGGGCCACCGCCAGGGCAATGACGACCAAAGCGATCTGCGCGTAGCCGCGCCACTTATCCCGCTCCAACCTGGCTCCGACATCATTCCCATCTGCTTGCATGGGTCTGGCCTCCGTTTATACACACAGGTCTCTGCAATACGCCTGATATGGAATCAGACCGCTGACCATAAAAGAAAAACTCGTAGTCTTACAAGAAGGGCCAAGGCTCCTATTCATTCATTAGCACCCTCTACCATCATGTCAGGGACGGTAGGATGAAGAGAATGAACAAGCCCGACAAAATGATGCCTCCCCACAAGCATAAGGAGATTGGCGGCGATAGGGTTCCCCGCAAAGTAGGCAATCCACCCCTTGTGAGTGGTGGATGCCGCCGCTTCGGCATTGGCGTGTTCGGTGTCGTTCATGGTTCGCTTCTTGTCATGCTGACCACGACCCCTTAGACCTCTACCCCCCTGTCTACCTGTCCGACCATAGGCTTCCGGCGTGACAGGTGCAAATCGCCATCTCGCACGACCCAGACACTCCCCTGCTCCTGGAGAACGGTATTTGGCAGCACATACACTTCGGTGAAGGCCAGACCCGCATTGGCGATCTCCACGAAGGTGCCTGAAGGCAACAGAGAGGCCAACGGCTCACTGGCCGCATCCGTCGCCATCACCCGCACGTGGTAAAGCAAGCCAATCTCCGTCCGTGCCAGACGCAACGCTGCCCGTTTGAGCACGGCCAGCGCCTGCCTCCGCTTCGCCAGGTGCGGAAGGCGGTGGACCCGCGCCGACAACTCTGCCTCCAGATTCTCAAGGGCGAACTCCGGCGTATGGGTTTCAGGGTTGCGCAGCCGTCCGTCAACGCTACAATACTACCCTTGAGAGACTTTGCCTGCAAGCCAGATTTGGGGCCGGGCGATGGTATTTTGGCTTGCTGATCCTCTCAACACTATCGGAAGGTATCGGTCAAGAGTCTCATCCAGTTAGTGCAGGGAAAGCGCACCCACTGAGGCCTTTGCTGCAGTCAGACCATCGTCATTTCCGCCTTAATACAGGCTTGAAATTCTGTTCTATGGGCATGAAGGCCTTCGGTTCCTCTTCGTCACACACTTAAACTTGACAGTACATTGAAATGCTGTCGTCTTGATAGGGGTCCTCAGAACACTGAAACCCGATCCTCTTTCCTTACCACCGAAAAAGCCTTCCGCCTTTTAGATTTCCTGCGTAACGGATTGGCCGCTTGGCCCAAGTGCCTTTACGGTAGAAACTGTTTCTGGCCGCAACCTGCCAGGACTGGTAGTCCTACGCACTGGTGGACAACTGGTCTTTTTGATCTGAGCTGTCGATGGCTTCGGTCTTGTGCCGCTGTATGTGGTCACGGAGAGCTTGATTGATTTCTGTTTGGTATCCGCGTCCTCCTGGAGCATGGGCCTTGAACCAGGCCAGAATATCTTTGTCGAGCCGCAACGTAATTTGTTGTTTCACCGGCCGGTAGAAGACACCACGCTTTGCGTCTGACCAATCGATCAGTTCAGGGATATCAACGGTATCGATCCGTTCGTCGGGCAAATTTTCCAACTGCCTGAGTTCTTCATGCTGACTCTGTGTCATTTCATACGATTCCTTCTTCATAGGCTCTCCGTTCATGTCGAGTGGCCTTGCGCGCGCTTATGATGCGTCCTGTTTCGATCCGTGCAGCGGACACAGGCTCAGGCCAAGTATGGAGCACAACTAGCACCACCCTCCCTACCATGCCCATCGTTCGCCAACGTTGTTCATATGGGTAAGGATCACGCAGCGTAGCAGCCAACGGATCGTCAAAAACCCGTACCGCAGTCTCGAATCTGATTCCGTGACGCCGTTGATTGCCCCTATTCTTGTCTGGATCCCAAGTCCAATGCAACTCCTACAGACTCTTAAATAGCTACAAAAATGTAGTTACATTATATCACTTCTTGTTGATTGACATTCGGTAAGGGGAAATTGGCCTGATAGGGCATTCCTATGGGCAGTGAACTGTTTGCACTGGTATCCGTCAGGTTTGCGCACATGATCGCCTCTTGGTTATCCACCGATTCAGTCTGCCCCTGAACCCTGGCGGATAAACTGCGGTCGCATGATAGGGTTCCTGATCACCACCACAAGTATTAAGCAACCCAGCAAGGTAGTCAGGCAACTGGCCAAAAAAAGAAACGGAAAACCCCAGGCGCTGATGATATAGCCCCCAAAGAAACTGACGAGCCCGTAATTGACACTCAGGGACATAGAAAACATGGCGTAGGCAGTGGGGCGCCAAGCGACAGGCACCAGTTCCATTTGATACATTTGGGCTACCGGCATCCAGATGGCAGCCATGGACATAATGCCGGTCCGACCGAATCCAGCGCCCAGCCAGTGATCTGTCGCTATGAAGGGCACCAACATCAAAGCCCCTCCCAAAGACACCAATACCATCACGGTCGCATTATCCAGCCGTTTGCGGAGTTGGGGCACGGCCAGCGGCACAACAACCGCGCAGAGTTGCCCAAACGCTCCCAGCGAGCCGATAAATTGTGGGCTCAGGTTCAGCTCTACATCCATATAGGCGTTGCAGAAGGAATAGCAAACAGCTACCGCCCCTTGGCTCAAGACAACCGTCAATAGAGAGAGAACTACGGGGAAGAAGGGGAAAGTGGACCAGGAAGGCGTGTTTTGGGTCGTTTGAGGTCCTTCTGTTTCGCGGTATCGTACAAGCACAAATAGCGAAACGAGGGCGCTCAGAGTCGAAGCCATCAGGGCCAGACGAAAGGGAGCGGGATCATCGAGGGCAAGCTGAAGCTGCCTGGCCATGAGAGCTGGCAACATGCCGCCAGCCAGCATGCCGACCAGGGCCCCAAAGTTACGGGTTGCACTGTACATGCCATACGTCTTACTGCGATTCTGATCATCCGTCACGGCCATTACCGCGGGGGTACAGTTCACCAGAAATATGGAAAAGCCACACGAAGTCAGGAATTGACTCCCCAACAAATACGCAGTCCAAGCCTCACGGGGTATGAATTCCACCGAAGCGGTGAGCCAGAAGCCGACAATGACAACCACCACTCCCAGAAACATGGAGCGTTTCAATCCCAGAAAACGGACGAGGAAACTGGCGGGTAGAGGGGTACACAAGTGTCCCAGAGAGCCGGCGAAGTTATACATGCCGAGAAATTCGGTGCCCAGACCCAATCTCAGTACATACAAGACCCCTGTTACGCCTGAAACCCCCATGGTCAGGAAGGCAAGAAACATGAGCGCCAGCATCAATTTGAGTGCGTTAGGGCTAACATCACTCCAGTAGCGGAGCGCGATTCGTCGAATCATGGGGAAAGTGCGTTAAGCTGAGCGGCCGGTATGTGCCCTTGCACCGAGCCACATACCGACTGTCGTGAACTGCCTTAGTCGCCAAGATAAGCGAAGGAATATCAGGTACATAGCCGTCAGGCTCTTGAGGGGCTCTGCGTTTGATGGATCCGGGACTCTATTTGACCGGAGAGTCGTGGTTTTGCCTTCGCCGTGATTCCTGGATTCTACTTGTGGAAAGCCTTGAAAGTCCAAGGAGAATAGCATGGGTCTCGGGTAGCAGCGTTTCATGAATCCCGGGACGAAGCTTCTAGACCTACAGGTACGGCCCCTCGGTTGTGGCTGAAAGTGGAATGTAACTTGGTCTTGAGCTGAGAGATGCCACAGCAATCCATCACTGTATGTGTGCTTGTATTTCTGCCTCCTCTTCAGCTTCGGACAGATCTTTCCACTTCATTAACCGGGAGACTTCCCGTTTGAATCCAATTCCGGTTGACTGAGAAAAATCTATTCATCAAGAGGCCTCATCCATCCTAGGTAGAACAATCCCTATTCACTTGCTGAACACCGGCAATGCATCTGGATATTTCTTTTCGCGCTACGCCAGTTTTCCAGAGCGCCAGCCACTGGTTTTTCACAGCTAATTCCAATCTCTGTACTTCGCCCACAGAACATGCGAAAACTTTCCAAACAGAAAGACTGGCCTGCCACAAGGAGACCTGTAGGACTAACGTCATGCTTGTTGTAACCCTACAGGAGCGTTATCGATCATCTGTTAGTGTCTGCCCATCTATGCAGAGTCCATAAAGTGATTACTATCCGCCTTTCGTTGGCAAATTGGCTCAGAGGGGTACACAGGGCAATCGCAAAGTCCCAAAACACCATAACACAGCTTATGATCGGCGCGTCTGGCATAGGGATTCCGATCGGGTTGGCCCCTGTCTATCTTCTCCAGAGCATATTATTGTCCAGTGGAAGCGGTCTGCTGCCCGGTGGATTGCTTGCGCCCGAACTGAAATTCGGGACTTTGCGATTGTCCTGGAGGGGTGCACAGTTCGCCTCCAGCAATGAGAGCCTTTTGTTATAATCGCCTGCAAGGTAGCCTCCGGCGTTGGTAGGTATTGATGCATGATTTTGAACTTCAGGGACCGGAAGACCCAGCGGTTTTTCGCAGGCGAACAGGTTCGGGAGTTTCAGGGATTGGCCTCACAGGCTACACGGCGCTTAACGGTACTGGACAATGCGGAGTCCCTGCGAGATCTTGCGGGGTTGCCTGGCAATCGGCTGGAACAGCTTTCAGGTGATAGACAGGGTCAGTACAGTATAAGAATCAATCGCCAGTGGCGAATCTGCTTTTACTGGTCAGCCAATGGACCCTATGACGTTGAAATAGTGGATTACCCTCGTTGAGGAGCGACAAAGATGAACACCCGAAACGGCATGCGTCCAGTGCATCCGGGGGAAATTCTGGCTGAGGAACTTGAGGAAATGGACTTGGCAGCCCAAGACCTAGCGCAAGCTCTCGATATGCCATTTAGCCAGATCAACGAAATCCTGAAAGGGCATAGGGCCATTACAGCTGACACAGCTCTCCGGCTCTCCAGATACTTCGCCACGACGCCACAGTTCTGGCTGAACCTGCAACAGTCCTATGAGCTACGAATAGCAGAGATTGCCGTCGGGGAGACCATCGAAGACCGGGTTCAGCCTAGACAAACGGAAAGGCCATAAACCTGATTCTGGACCTTGCAATCAACGCTCTGACGTTGGTAGGGCGCAAAGAACTGACAGTCTCTGCCAGTCACCTCAATTTATTCGTCGACATCCTCTTCTGGCATGAGCACAAATTCAGGATACGATTCAATGCCCAGTTCACCCGCGTCCTGTCCCAGCTGTTCAATCTGTTGGGATACGCGAATTCCTATAGTCTTGTCCAACAGTTGCCACACAAGCCATGAAACTATGAAAGTGAAGACGCCAACCGCCAGAACTCCGATCAACTGCACACCGAAATTGGCATAGCCCACAATCCCTGTTATGAGCGTTCCCCAGATACCGGCACATAAATGGGCCGGTATCGCTCCCACTACATCGTCTATCTTGAGTTTCTCTAGAATCTTTATGGCCCCGGTGCAAATTACCGCACCAATCACGCCGATCAGGACGGCCCAATAAGGTTCCGTGAGATCGGGGCTGGCCGTGATCGCAACAAGCCCCGCGATGGCACCGTTCAATCCTGCAATCAGATCTATTCTTCCCAGAATGGGCCGTGAGACCAGGATGGCGGCAATAACGCCTGACGCCGCCGCCATCATAGTATTTATGATGGCCTGGCTCATGGCTACGACGTCAGTTGCACTGCCCATATTCAGTTGCGATCCAGCCGTATAGCCCAGCCACCCGAGCCACAGAATAAAGACACCCAAAGTGACCAATAGGGTATTGGAAGGAGGCGTCGGTCTGACGGAACCATCCTTGCGAAACTTGCCCAGGCGTGGACCAACTACCAGGACACCCGCAAGCGCTGCCCAGCCCCCTGTACCGTGAACGACAGTGGAACCGGCAAAGTCGTGGAATCCCATGGCTCCCAGCCAGCCGCCGCCCCATGTCCAGGCGCCGACAATGGGATAGATGAAGGCGGTCAACACCAGGATAAAGAGAAAGAAAGCCCACATATTGACTCGTTCGGCCAAAGTACCGGACACAATGGAAGCCGCGGTCGCCACGAACACCATCTCAAAGAACAGATCTGCCATGGTGGCGTAGCCACGGGAGATAACCGATTCAGCGACACTCTGATCTCCCACGAGCAGAGCGATGTCCTCGGACGCTGGACCATACAGAATCGAGATGCGGCCAATAAACATCTGGACATCGACAAACATGAGATTGTAGCCAATAAAATAAAAGGCCAGCGCCGCAATAGAGTAGAGACCAATGTTCTTCAGACAGATCATAGAGGCGTTCTTGGTGCGTACCGAACCAGCCTCCAGCATCGTGAATCCCGCCCCCATCCACATGATCAATGCCCCCCAGATAAGGGAGGCAAAAGTGTTGAGAATGAAGACAGTTTCATCGGACGGCGCTGCATAGACCTTTCGGGCCACAAAAAGCAACAAAAAGACCGCCAACACGGCGATAGCCATGGATGAAAGGTAAATACGATCAATCCATACAGTTCTTGAGATGGATTGCATTTCCAGACTCCTGACTAACTTGCAATTGGGACAAACTCTTTGGGACGCCTAATAGCGAGACAACACTATCAGAGTGAAAACTCCGTTATTGAGAATAGCACAGGTCTGCAATTAATTGAACCCTTTAGGGAGAAGGGCAATCGCACCGTAAAAGTTTCACGACGGTCAAGGGGTTGAATGAGCGTCTACCGTTCCCCGTCTTCACGGATTCACCCCCATGACCGCTCATGTAGCGATGCCAACAGGCTAGCGGGGATGAGTCCTATCTCCTACCGGTGTGATCTCAATAGCCACACATTCATGATGCGATTGCCCTGTTTGGGGGGGCTGTCGCTGATTTGCAGGCTTTGAAGTGGTAGTGCCGGCGAGAGCTACCGGAGCAAGTTTGTGGCGAACCGGGCTTTCCTGGTTCTTGGTGAGGGGGTAACGCAAGTAGACTTCATCCTTGATTCTCCAGCCCATTCCAGGGCACAAGTTCCAATCTTCCTCCTGTCAGATCTTGATCCGCCTAGACCCAAACCATGGATGGATACATGTCTGTATCAGTTGAAGATCAGGGAAGGCTCCTGTCATGTCTCCTTACAACCCAGTCCCGCGACGGTCCGGTTCCTACCGTACCTGCGTTACTCTACTCAAGGAATGCTGAGACGAAAGCCACCTTGCCACAGCTGATTCAGCAGATTGATCATGGTATTGCCCCCGGCAAGGTGTCAAACCGGGTAAAGTTCCCCCTCGCTTCCGGTTCCGGTCGGAGAAACAATGCCAGATCCGCGTTTGACGCCCACTGCCTTGAGTCAAATGGTGCCCCAAGCCGGCGTTGCGGGCAATCCGGAACTTTCCCAGAACCGGCAACTTGGCCCCCGTGCATTTCCCCAACGTTCCCTAACTCCAGGGATCAGGCTGCAGGATTAAACCCGCCCCCTGTTTCCTAACGGCTTTGCCCTCCGCTATACTGGCCAAGTCCAGTCTGGCAAGTAATCTGGCCGTTTATGTAAAGATCAGGGTTGGATCTACGGGAAAGGCTCCCGCATCTTCACCGTATACGGAAAAGCCTCGTTCAGATCCCGCACTGCTTGAGTCCAGTCTCAAGACCAGGGGACCCGTCATGGCCTGCCGGGCGATAGCCTGTAATGTGGCGCCTTCTATCCGCAGTCTGTACAAGAAACCATAGGAACCTGGCTCATGGTCCCGGTAATGGCTGAGCACGCCTCGTGCATCTGCCGGGTCATCCGCCAAGGCCAAGGTTCCGACAATGATGCCATTCAGACCTACATCCACGTGTGAGGGAAACTTGCGCTCCCTGGTTTGTGGGGTGTGCTTTCTCCAGTTACGGGGAGGCCAAGAGAGTTTTTCCATTGAGTTTGCCCGAGAGCCAAGTTCGCACCGAAACTCAATACAGGTGAGATCGCTTAGAGAAACCGTTTCAGGAATATCAATGAAATAATCCAGGGCTCCCGGTCCAGACCCAGCTACCTTGCTGCCGGTTGGAGCTTGCTCCACACTCGGCCATGTACTGGTACTAAAGCTGTCAGGCCGAAAACGAATCCAGGTTGCATCCGCGTGTTGCTCGACCCGGGGCGATTCTCCGGCGGCGATCACCAGGTTGACGTAGTTGCGATGCAGGACATCGCCCCCCGTCTTCGTGAGTTGCAGGGCTACGGTTGCCAGGCCGGTGGTTTCACCGACCGGGAATGAAATCTCGCCTCCGGCCACAACGTTATACCGCTGGGGCACAACGTCGCAAGAGCCCGAGGCGATTTCGGTCTTGTCACCACGCGTATCTACCAGCACCGCTGCCCATTGGACACGGGCGGTCTCCAGTTCAGGGCCCCAGTTGCTGACAAACAGCGGCGCCCTGAAAGTCTCTCCCGGTTTCAGAGTCTGACAGGGAGGACAGTCGAGTCCCACAAATACAGGTGAGTTGAGATCCGCTACGGTCATGCCTGCCACGAAATCCTCATACCCGTAGACTTTGGGGGACCGATCGTATTTGACGAAGCCATTGTGTTCCCATTCGATATCCGTCAGTTCCGTATAGACATAGCCACAGATGGCTGCATGCCGGCGCAAGTCACTGGTGAGGAATTTGAAACACCAGGAAATGTCCATGTCTCCCATGGCCGCACTGATCCCGCCATACTCACTGTTCATCAGGGGTTCCTGGCCCTGCACATTGCCTTCACCGATGTAATTGAAGGAAGACCCAGGGTAGGTATGGTCCACGACCCGCTGGATGTGGTCACGGGCCCGGGCGTATTCATTGATATAGAAGTGCCATGAGTTGACATCCGTCTCTACATGGTCGTAGTGACAGGGCGAATTGTCTTCCACCAGACGGGTGGGATCGAGTTGGCGGGCCAAGTGCACCATCTGGCGTAACCATGCCTGGCCCTCACTTGTGCCCTGGTGGGTAAGGCCCCAGGTCTCATTGAACAGAACCCAGAGCATGATAGACGGATGATTGAAGTCCCGCTCGATCATGCGGTGAATGGTGTCCTCACAGATGGCGCGCATCCGGGGCGAATCCAGATCTGGGCTGGGCATGTCGTAATGGATCAGGAGACCCAGTCGATCCGCCCAGTAGTAGTACCGGGGATCATTGATCTTGATATGGCACCGCAGCATGTTCAGGCCGAATTCCTTGGCCAATTCGATATCCTGGCGGATGTCATCATCGGACGGATAGGTATAGAGCCCGTCAGGATGAAAGGCCTGATCCAGAGCTCCCCGCAGATATACGGGTTCATGATTCAGCAGGAGGTATTCCTGCTGGTTGTCGCCTTGCAAGCCGCGCCCAAACTCGCGCAGACCAAAGTAGGTGTTTACCTCGTCCGGTTTCCCCTGCCCGGCCGGGACCAGACAGACCTTCACAGCGTAGAGGAAGGGATGGTCCGGTGACCAGAGGTTTGGTGACGGAATTGGTATCTCCACGTCCACCGTGTGTTCGCCCATGTCCAGATCACGGACCACGGCAACCTTGGCAAACAGACCGTCCGGAGACTCCACCTCCAGGGTCCACTGGCCCCGCCTGGACAGGACAACGGTAATTTGGGCCGCCACTTGGGCTGATTCAATATTCGGGAAGAACTGAATGTTCCTGATGTAAGCGGCGGGGCGGGCCTCCAGCCATACGGTCTGCCAGATGCCACTGCTGTAGGTATACCAGCGAGGTACCTGCTTGCCTACCAGGTGCACGGCATCCGCGGTGTCATGCGCCCGCACTGTCAGGCGGGCAGACGCACCGGGTGACACCCGGTCCCGCAGATTGCAAGCAAAGGGCAGATAGCCATTTTGATGTTCCGCCACCAACTGGCCATCAAGCCATACCCGGGCTTCCCAATCCACCGCCCCGAAGTGCAGGATGGGATCGAGGCCTTCCCAGTCAGCGGGCACCGTGATCTCCCGTTCGTACCAGCCCGCTCCCTTGTAATCCGTGCGGCCCTGACCAGACAGCCGACTCTCCCAAGGATAGGGTACCTGAATCGTGCTACCAGCGCGCGATACGTTGCCTAACTGGTGCCACCGCATCTGTTCACCCACGCTGTCGGGATCGAACTGGAAATTCCAGGTTCCATTCAAGTTCTGCCAAGGGGTGCGGACGAATATGGGACGGGGATGTTCAGGTCGAGGGATGGTCATGAAGACTCCTTAATGGACTGGGAAATTTAACCCGCGTGCCGGAAAAACACGGCGAAAGGTACGAGCATTTGAGTAATCTGTGCTGACGCACCCTATAATACGCTCCGTTGTCATCATCCGGACGCCGTTTGTCCAGGATGAAATGGGCCGAAGCGGGTAAGGCAAGGTAGCAAAAAACTCAATGATTATAACGGATGTGACGGCAGTCTACCCGCAATGGCAACGTCCGTTTTCCCTGGCCTGGCAGTCGCATTTCTGGCAAATCGTCGTGCGTGTGGAGACGGATGCCGGAGTCGTGGGCTACGGTTACGGCGGTGGCGGTGAACCTGGCGTTCTCGTCATCAATCAACATCTGCGCCATCACCTGTTGGGACTGCGGATTGACAGTCCTGACGACATCGCTCAGGCCTGGTCAATTATGTATCGCGCCTCCCTGCCCTATGGCCGGGGTGGTATCGCTTCCATGGCTCTGAGCGGGGTGGACATTGCCCTCTGGGATTTACTGGGCCAAGCGGAACGTAAACCCATTTATGAGCTTCTCGGCGGATTGCGCACAGCCAGTGTACGCGCTTATGCTACCGGCAAGGAATTTGCGCAGTACAGAGACTTGGGTTACACCGCTACCAAGTTGAGTCATCAGTGGCAAACCGAGGCAGACTATGATTTGGCGGTAGAGAAAACGCAACAGGCCCGCCAGGCTCTGGGGTCAGAAGCCTTGGTCATGGTGGATTGCTACATGTCCTGGGATGCGACGGTCACGCGGCGGATGGCTTCCCTGTTGGCCGAGTCTGATCCCTTCTGGCTGGAGGATGTGCTCACCCCAGATGACTTGCGGGAAATGGCCACGTTGCGCCGGGAGATTCAGCCCATCCGTCTGGCCGGAGGTGAGCATGAATTTTCCTACCAGGCCTATGAGACTATGGCCCACCTGCAAGCCCTCGATGTATGGCAGCCGGATGTGACCTGGTGCGGCGGCCTGACCGCCGCCTTGCGTATCCTGGATCTGGCGCAGGCACAGGGCATTCCGGTAGCCCCCCACCGTGGAGGTGAAATCTGGGCGCTGCACCTGATGGTCGCGCGGGACTGTATGGATCTGGCGGAAATCCATGCCGATACCTGGAGTCAAAACACACCCCAACTCTGGCTGGATACACCCCAACTGGAGGATGGTCACATTGCCCCTTCCGATCGACCTGGCTTCGGGGTACGTTTGAACCAGGACCTGCTGTAAACAAGCTTCGCCCTGCGTTGTACCTGCCGCCGAAACCTCTTGCCTACTTTCCCTTTTCCTGGAGCCTTCATGGTTTGACTCATGAGTACTGATTTCCCGCGTTCTTTGCGTGCCCAGAACTACGATCTCCGGGCGTTGCGCGGTGTTTCCCGCAAACAGGCTCTCTGGCGTTTCCTGACCGGTTACCGATGGATAATGCTGCTCGCGGCCCTGGCGCTGGGTATTGCGGCCTTGGCCCGGGCCTCGTTTTCTTATGTCATCCGGTACTTCACGGACGAAGTATTGCTGGCCCAGCAGTTCGATCGGGTGCTCTGGATTGGACTGCTGTTCCTGGGGCTGGCCGCCCTTTCCGGAGCCTTGACCTTTGCCGGTGGCCGCATGGCCGCCGCATCCGCGGAGGGCGTGGTACGCCGCCTGCGGGTGTTCCTGTATGACCAGTTGCAGCACCTGCCCTTTGCCTACCACAACCGTATGCAGACGGGGGAACTCATCCAGCGTTCCAGCTCGGATGTGGAGGAAGTACGTCGTCTCCTGGCAGAACATCTGATGGGTATGGGACGTATCGCGACCCTGTCGTCCATGAGTTTCGTGGCCATGTACCGACTGCAACCTTCCCTGGCCTTGGCCTCCCTCGTAGTGATCCCTATTTCCATTCTTATCTCCACCCGGTTCTGGAACCACTTGGCACGCGTTTACAACGCATTTCAGGACCAGGAGGCCCATTTGTCCTCCCTGCTTCAGGAAAACCTGTACGGGGTAAGGGTGGTGCGGGCCTTTGCGCGAGAGCCGTATGAAATCCGACGATTTGACGTCGCCAATACGCAGCTGTACCAGCGCGGGAAACGGCTGGTACGCTTCTACAATATCTATTGGCCCACCATGGACATTGTGCTGTCCCTGCAGATGGTCATCTCCATCTTTCTGGGGGCCCGCCTGGCGGTAATGGGCCAGATCACCCCAGGCACCTTCCTGGCCTTTACCGGGCTGCTGGGGCTGATGATTGGACCGATCCGGCATCTGGGGCGCATCTTCGCCCTGACTACCCAGGCTCTGGTGTCCTTTGCCCGCATCATGGAGATCATCGAACCTTCCAGGGAACCCCTGGATGAAGGGGACCACTTCCCTGCCCATGACCTGTCAGGGGCAGTGCGGTATGAAGACGTTTCCTTCACGTATGAAGAGGAGGAAGAGTCACAGCCCGATCGACCGGCCCAACCAGTCGTTCTGCACCGCATCTCTTTTGACGCACAACCAGGACAGGTGATAGCTATCCTGGGCGCCACTGGATCCGGCAAGACTACGCTGATGAATCTGCTACCCCGTTTCCACGACTATACCGAGGGCCATATCTACCTGGATGGCGTGGAACTGAAACGTTATCCGCGCCGCTACCTGCGCCGCCAGATCGGCATTGTCCAGCAGGAGCCCTTCCTGTTCAGCCGCTCCATTCGCGCGAACATTACGTACGGTACAGAACGTTCGTGCACGGAAGAGGAAATCCAAGCCGTGGCCCGGGCGGCGAACATTCATGACAATATCCTCGAACTGCCTGACGGCTATGACACCATCGTGGGTGAACAGGGCGTCACCCTGTCCGGGGGGCAAAGACAGAGAATCGCCATTGCCCGTACCCTGCTCAAGGATCCTGCCCTGTTGATTCTGGATGACGCCACCAGTGCCGTGGATGCGGATACCGAGAAGTCTATCCGCGAGGCCCTGCAACACCTGATGAAGGGACGTACGACTTTCGTCATCGCCCACCGCATCTCTTCCATTGCCATGGCGGACCATATTCTGGTGATGGATCAGGGACGCATTATTCAGGCGGGCACCCATGACGAACTGTTGGCAAATCCGGGTATCTACGCGGAAGTCTTCCACCTGCAGACTACTATCGAACAGGAACTGACCGCCGATTTGGAGAAAGTTCTGCAACCTGAACCGAGCCTGACATGAGTGATCATCAGCGATACGAAGAAGAAGAATTTGCCGCTTCGGTGAGTGGCCCCGCGCTCATGCGGTTGCTGAAGCTGGCGCTGAATTACCGCAAGTACATTGTCGGCTATGTCGTGGCCGTCCTGGGCCTGACCCTGATGGAAGGCACTCACATTTACCTGTCCAAGCGCATTCTGGATGAAGGCGTCATGCGGCAGGACATGTCACAGGTTCAGAGCCTGCTGGTGTGGTGGGGTGTGGTCAGCGTTGTCCTGGCGGCCTGTGTGGCCATATTCATTTTTTGTGCGGGGTCCATGGGACAGGCCATGAATTACGACCTGCGCAAGACCATGTTCGGGCGTCTGCAGGAGCTTTCGCTGTCTTATTACGACAAGACCCCGGTGGGCTGGATTATGGCACGGGCGACTTCGGATGCGCGGCGGGTGTCAGAGCTCGTTTCCTTTGGTTTCCTGGACTTCTTCTGGGGTTCCATGTCTGTGATCGTGTTTATGGCGTTTATGGCGGTTATTAACTGGCCCCTGGCCTTGATCATGCTGCTGATCATCCCGGTCATGGTCGCTTGCGCTTTGTTGTTCCAGCGCCACATTCTGGGCCACTGGCGGGATGTCCGGCGTCTCAATTCCCGGATCACAGGGAACATGGCTGAGGGTATACACGGGGTGCGGGTCACCAAATCCCTCAATCGGGAAGAGGCCAACTTGGCGGAATTCAGCCCCCTGGCCACGGACATGTACCGTTCCAGCTATAAGGCGGCCTGGCTGTCAGCCCTGTTCCTGCCGGTAGTGCAGGTAATTGCGGCCCTGGCCATCAGTGCTGTCATCCAGATGGGAGGTTGGCAATTCCAGCAGGGCGCCATCACCATTGGGGGCATCCAGGCCTTCATTTCCTACATCTTCTGGATGCTCTTTCCCATCCAGGAAATGGCCCGGGTATTTGCGCAATTCCAGCAGGCCATTGCGTCGGCGGAACGCATATTCTCTCTCATCGATTCCATACCCGACGTTCAGGATCAGCCAGGGGCTGCCAGCAGCGTGTCGCTGCGCGGTGGCGTGGAATTCAAAGGCGTCCACTTCGCCTACGATCCCCAGCATCCTGTTCTGAGCGACTTCAGTCTGCGGGTGGAGGATGGAGAGACCATTGCCCTGGTAGGTCCTACCGGGGCGGGCAAGAGCACGGTGGTAAACCTGTTGTGCCGCTTCTACGAACCCCAGTCCGGTGTCATTCGCATTGGAGGCCAGGATCTGAGAGACATGACGCTCCACGCTCTCCACTCTCGCATAGGGATGGTGTTGCAGACACCGTATCTCTTTTCGGGAACTCTCATGGAGAATATTCGCTTTGGGCGTCTGGATGCCGAAGACTGGGAAATACGAGCCGCCGCCCAATTGGCCGGAGCCGATGAATTTATTGAGGCCTTGCCAGATGGCCTCGAGACGGAAGTAGGAGAAGGGGGCTCACTGCTGTCACTGGGCCAGCGCCAGCTGATTAGTCTGGCCCGCGCGATTCTGGCCAAACCGGACATCTTTATCATGGACGAAGCCACCAGTTCCGTGGACACACTGACCGAAGCCAAGATCCAGGAAGGGATGTTCACCTTACTGGCCACGACCACCAGCTTCGTGATTGCCCACCGCCTATCCACGATCCGGGATGCGGATCGGATCCTGGTAATCAAGGACGGCGGCATTGCCGAGATGGGCAACCATGCCGAACTGATACGAGCGGGAGGCTATTACTATGATCTATACCGCAAGCAATTCAGGTCAGAACGCAGTCAGCACACGGATCCTTTCTTTGGGTCCAAATTGGCAACCGCCTGACTTCTGATGTAGCCAAGCTCGTTCCCGCCTACCAGATTGCAGACCCAAGATAGTATGACAATCATCTCACTTGGAAGGAAGACCGTGGGCTTTGCCCTGTAGCGCAAATGTAAAGCCCACAGACTAGTGAATTTGTTGGGCAGATGGGTCGCATCCTGTATTGACTTTGGTCTGGAAACGCTCAAAGTACTCTGGATTCGGGCGGTGACACGACACTTTGTATGCCGATTCAGAAGAAACTGTCTCTGCCAGTTCTCTTCAGGCATTTCCGTATGCTGATTCACGTAGAACGGAATTCGCGGGAGTGATGTCAACCATCAATGGGCGCAAGTCCAGGATAACTACCAAGCACCCCGGCTACCCTTGGCTTTGATCCCGACACCTTACCAATTGTATAATTATTGTAAGGAGGCACACATGCTCGTCAAGATTACATCCAAGCGCCAAGTTACTTTTCCGGCTCGTGTACTCGAAAAACTGGGAGTTAAGCCCGGCGATCATCTTGAACTGACTGAAGGCCCTGATGGGTACATTCTGCGCCCTCGACGCATCGACTTTTCAAAACTGGGAACTTTACAGGACAAGATACCTCCTGGACATCCCCCTTTTGATATTCGCAAGTTCCGCGAGCAGCCTTATGATCCGACACTTCGGGATTGATACCTCCGTTCTGGTTCGACTCACGACCAAGGAACCCGAAAGAGATTTCCGCCACTGCATTGAGGAGCTCCAGAGACTCGTCGAGGATGAAGCAGGAGAAGTCTTCGCTTCTAACCAAGTCGTGGGAGAAGCTTATGTGGCTTTGCAATTCCATTACGGTATTTCGGATCTGGAGGCCCGGAGGGTTCTTGCCGATATCTTGACAAGCGGCCTTGTGGCGCCACTGAACGGACATTCCATCATACAGGCACTTCAGACTCCTGGCGGTCCAGGTCTGTTCGATAGGCTGATTGCCGATGACTACACCCGGGTCGGCTTAGAAACCCTGACCTTGGATCGGAGGATGGCCAAGTTGCCTCATGTGCGAAGACTATAGAACTGCGAATCTCAGAGAACATTTCTAAAGGGGCTTCGGTGCCGGAACGGATCCTGGAGGTCGCCACCCATTGGTATGGCCTGATTGCGGACCCCGAGGTCCGCAGCGCCTTTTCCGGTTGGCGGCGGCCACCGTGATTCCCGGGGTTTTGGCCCTGACGGGTGGAGACCGGAGAGACGAAGTGGAAGCGGTGTGGTCCCGCATAGACAACTTGGAGGATTTCAGCATGCAGATGCAGACCATGATAGAACTGAGACAGCGGGAACTGGCCGCGAGCAAGCAGGAAGGCTGACAGGAAGGCCACCTGGAAGGTCAGCTGGCGGAACTGGAGGAAGCAGCCGCCCAGTTTCTTGATGAAACCACCCTGGATGACTGCATGGCTGACCTGCGCCAGCGACCCCCTGAAACCTGGACTTTCCAGCTCATGACCGTGGGACAGGGGGTGGCGGAGCCGGCGCGGGCCGTGGAATGACTGTTGCGGGGTATTGAGTACCGGGAAGGGTCTGAAGGCGACCTGTTCCAGGACGGTTCATTCCACCCAATTCCATGGCGGACACCCTAACTGCAATATCTCGGCGCCGAGGTTCGGTGCTGGCGTTGGTGAATCCAGCCTATATATCGCAAATGGACTCTCGGACCGGCCTGTTGCAGAACCATCGTCGCTGGGAAAAGTTTTACTGTGTGGACGGGGTTGTATTGGATGCGGACATCAATGCCGCCTGCAGTATCCGTTTGACAGATTGTGTCAGTGTTCTCTCACGGGCCCCCAATATCACGCGATGATACGTGAAAGACTGGCTGCAGACGATAGCCGGGACACTTTGTCAGGAGCATAGGCTTGCCGACACGAAAACTGAAGTTGACGGGGCGTAGCGGGGGGACCCCGCGGGCATCCAGCTTCGCCGCTGGGAGCTCGGGGGGCAACCGCTGGGGAGGGCGGCACAGTCACTCGCGTCTATGTTAGAATCAGGCTGCAGGCAAGGAGAAGAGGCTACACGTTATGTCCAGTCATGGTGGAGCCCTGGCACCGGCCCGGGAGCGGGGAAGGGAACAGCCCGCCTGGCTGCGGGACCTGTGGCATTACGACCCGGATTATCCCTATGACGTCGAAACCCATGAGTACGCCGATGGTCACACCACCGACCCGTACTACGTCAGGGAGGATGTCCTTTTGAGTCCCAATTCCCTAGAACACATTGCATTTCTGGTGAAGGCCAACAACAACCTGAATCGTTTCCTGGAAGTGACGGGCAGTCCGCATTTCCTGACCCAGGAAGTGTTGATCAGGGACCTGCCAGCGGTGCCGGGCGGTCCTGGCTACCGGCCCAGTGTGGCGCCGGATATCGGCCTATGGCCCGATCGGGTGGACAGACATGCCCCGGATGGGTTTTCCTGGCAACGGCAGGGGGCGCCCCGGCTGGTGGTGGAGGCCCTGTCCGCCAGCAGCCGGGAGAAGGACCTGGTGGCCAACCCCCCGCTGTATGACGCCATGGGGGTGGAGGAATACTGGGTCTGCGACCCGGACACGGGACGGTGGGAGGCGGTGTACCAGCGGTCAGGGGACAGCCCCCTGGCAGCGGTTTCCCTGAAAAACCGGGACTCCCTGTATTCCCCGGTACTGCAGACCGCAGTGCGGGTGGATCCCGCAGAGGGGTTTCAGTGCCTTGACCCCAACACCGGACAGTGGGTGGAGGCGGACGCCAGCCGAGTGGCGGAAGGTCGGCGGGAATCGCGCCTGGACTATGTGGAGGAAAGATACGGGCCTGAAGCGCGTCAGGCTGTGGGGTCTTTTCTGGAATCCCGGGCAGAGGGTGAATCGGTTTCCTTCGCCGACTTGGATGCACTGGTGGAGGCCTGGCGCGAAGGGGAGGAGCTGTCCGCCTGGTGGCGGTCCTGCGAAACCGACAATCCAACAGCAGGCGACGAAAGCAGTTTGTACTAGATTCCCCCATACACGTGGGGATAGGCCTGACTAATGGTTCCACGTGGTGGATGAATGCGAGTGCCCCCGCACACGCGGGGTTGCATCTGGAAGCTCCCTGGAGAAAGTTTCCCTGACTCTTCCGATTCCTTGGCATGCAGGTATTACCCTAAACCATGGTTTGATCGGCAAGGTCGTGGTTACACACCTTGGACCTTCTTGCTGGTCCTCACCTGATACCTGGGTCTCTGTCCCCCAGTGGACAGTTTTCGTATTGGAGCCAAAGCAATCCCAAAGATGAATCACCCACAGATCTCAGCGTGTCAACCTTGCTGGCCAAGCCGACAGACCTGAAGTCGGCCAGGTTCAACGGCATTTCTACGCCAGCCCTGTGAAGCTGGAGCCCCTTCCAGTCAGGTCGTTGGAAGTGAACAATATCGGAAAGAGTCGTGGCCAACTAGTAAATGTGCTATATTGGCGTGCTGTGTGGGCCTCTAGCTCAATTTGGCAGAGCAACGGCCTTTTAAGCCGTGGGTTCTGGGTTCGAGTCCCAGGGGGCCCATTATTAAGGTTCTGCCTGACTGCCAGCAGTCTCCTTGGCCGTGCGTAGATTCGCACAAGGCCTGCTGTATCCGACTTCAGCAGGAGCCGGTGTTAAAATCCGACGGAAGAAACCCGACTTCTGATCTGAGATTACCTGCGTTTCTTGCGTGATTATGCGTCTGTAAGGCGATTGATTGAGATGGATATTCTGGAACAGATAGAGAGTCCGCGGCTGCTGATGCGCAAGTCCAGCATAGTGGATGCCAATGACATCTTCCGCAACTATGCCGCCGACGAGGTGGTAACCCAATATCTGCCCTGGGATCCCCATACCGACATTTATGTCACCCGCAGATTCCTGCAGGAATGCAATGAAAAATGGCGGGACGGCACAGATTATTCCTACAGCATCGTGCATAAGGAAAACCAGCAGGTCATCGGTATGATTTCCATGCGCCCCGCCCACCACAGTGTTGAGGTAGGGTATGTGCTGGCTCGGGACTTCTGGGGTCAGGGTTTAATGACGGAAGCGTTGCAAGCCCTCTGTGACTGGTGCCTCAGTCAGCCGGAAATCTGGCGGGTAGAAGCTTACTGTGATATCGCCAATAAGGCGTCCGCCCGGGTTATGGTTAAGGCTGGCATGCAACAGGAAGGAATTCTCAGAAAGCATCTGGCTCGTCCCGGACATGGAACCATACCTCGCGACTCATTTCTCTATGCCCGGGTAAAAGATTCCCTTTAACACAGGTCTTGGTTAAAACTCGCGCCGGTCGAAGTGACACCGTCGTCCCGACCCACCATCCAATTCCCTCGAGAACTCCCTGGATGAACAGATAGGTTCAACCTCTTTTCACCCTTGTAACAACAGATTCTGCCCCCCATATTCTGGCCGTATCAAGGCTGTTCCTGATCCCACTTATGGGAATGAGGTAGTCCTGCTGCTCAGTCCCGTTTCCCCCCTGTCATGACTTATAGCCGGAAGCACTAGTCCGGCGTGAAGTCATCGGGATCCAGCGGGTACCAGTACACGGCTCCGCCGTCAATCAGATCCCGGATTTCGCGCACGTTTCGGACGCTAGCGATGGCGGCATGGGCCAGACAACCCGTAAAACGTGTCAGCAGGGCGGCATTATGCTGAGCCCGTTGCGTATCACGGGCATCGGCTGTATAGGAGGCTTCCACCGCAAAGTAGTGGGCAGCCCCTGCCAAATCCGTGACGGCAATGACCAGAGCCGCTCAGAAGAAGCTACGCCGGTCTCCGGGCGTAATGTCCTCCACTCCTGACGTGGGGAACAGATCGACAAGCTCGTCCCGGGACAGAATACGCCGGGACTGGTATCCCATATCCCGATCCAATTCCCGGTACTGTGTGCCAACCACGTGGCCCCGGAGTTCAGCGATGGCGATGACCTGGCATTCCCATTGGGCAGCCATGCGCAGATTGAAACTGTTCCTGCTCGTCGCTGAAATCCTCCACGGTGGCGGTAAGGCGGACCAACCTGTCGGGCATGTCCAGCAGATCCTGGCTCAAGAGCAGGCGGCGCGCTACCTCCCGGAATTCCCGGTTGGTTTCCAGAACATGGATCAACTCCTGGGGCGTGCTGATGGCAGTCATTTCCACCGTCTCCGGTTCAGGTCCATTGGTAGGTGATTACGCCAGAGACCGTGACTCCCAGGATCCTGTCCTCACGGAGAACCCAGTCTCAGACATCCGCTATTTATGCCAAGCTCCCTGGGTACAGCCCTGCACCGTCCAGAAGGCCTGACGTTTCAGAACGGGAACGAATGTCCGAACAATACGATCAGCAGGAGCTTGGATACAACTGTTCTCTTCCAACCAGAACCCACAACCAGGAATTGAGAGTGAAATTTTTTCCAGACATCTTTACCCCAGCAGGTAGTCGACCAAACCAAGCACAAGAGTGCCTGTAGGGGTTTCCTACTCACCTTCATTTTCACTTGCTTCCCGTTCGCGCAGCAAGACATAATCAGGATCCGGCTCCACACTGGCCCAGCCGTTCGCCAGCCATTCGCCACGAACCTTGATCAATTCTGTTAGGACCATGTGCTTGGTATCCGGGGTATCGAAGGTATTGGCATTCTTCAGAAACTTGATGATGGCGTCCAGTTTTTTCACGCTTGACCTGCAGGCCTGTGCCTGGATGCGCTGCAACTTCTGGGCATTGGTAGTCCTTTCCATCTGGGCCAGGGGCCGGCGCAACCATACGACAGGGGCACGGCGGGTATTCATGATCTGCTCGGCGATCTCCAAACGGCTGCCATAGTGATCCAGCACACGCCTAAAAATGCGGGGGATGGTGACTTTGATCAGAAACAGGACAAACCCCATTAAGGCTGCCATCAGCAGCAGGGTTCCCATGATGGAGGCATTACTATCCATGGTCTTCCGGCAGCTCCTGGCTCTTCTGCCGATTTCCCAGCGGACGATCCCCGCTGGCTCCGTTGCCTGCACCGGTAGCCCGATACAGGGCGCGTCGTTCAATGAAGCGAATGATCATGACATACAGAAACCCCAATATAAGGGATGACATGATCCACTGTACAGCATACGACAGATGCATGCTCGGGGGCGTGCGCAAGGTATACCAGGTTCGTCGTGGTTCGGTCTCATCCAGGACCCCTTCTTCGGGTTCCTGGTGCAAATAGACGGGCAGCAATTCGTATGGCAGTTGTTCCTGGATGGCGGCCAGGTCCATCTTGGACCAAAACAGGACAGGACGAGTCTGCTGGGCCAGAAACTCCGGATCCGGTACTTCGGCGGCCGGCAGCAGGATACCAGCTACTTTGGACTCAGTCTGATCATCAAACCTGCGCCAGTCCTCAGGCGTTTCATGAACAGCACTGATCCATCCCCTGTCTACCAGAATAGCCTGGTCTCCCGTCAGCCGTACAGGGGTTACTAGATGCGGACCCGGTTCCATACGATCCCTGGGTCCAACCCAAAGAAACTGATGTTCGAAATCATAGACACCTTCCACCGTCGCCTGGCGGAAAATCCAATCAGCCGTATTCGCAACCTCGAGCATATTGCCTGTCAAAGGGATCGTCAACGGTTTCTGATTGAGCTGGCGGGAGAGCAAGGCTCCCTCGTCCAGACGCAACTGGTACCGCTCCCACTGCCAGAAGGCCAGATACCACTGCACGGCCATGAGCCCCAGGATGAGCAAGGTCCAGATCCAGCGCGTACCGCGCAGTAACGTAACAGGTGTCAAAACCACTCTTGTGAAACGGCCGTTGCCGTACCTGTAGTAAGAACATAACCATAGATGTAACCCGGTATGGATTCCAGGGTGACATGAACGGTAACAAGACCATCATAATAAACCAAGCCAGTGGCCAGGAATGGGAATTCTTGCTCTATGCTTGCCGTGTGCCCCGGGACAGGTGAGGGGATGTATGTCGACAGTCGTCCCCAGCTACCAAGAAGCTACGATTGCGCAGGGGGTAATTGTTTTTCTATGAACCATTGGTGCTAGTTGAAGACAAAGTTGAAAAAGGTCACGAGGTTCCCTCATCCTGTGAGTTGACACACTCGCGAAGGAGGGAACTCATGACCACGGTAGATTTTATCACC
>DAOUJU010000039.1:0-14309 GCA_034422235.1 Anaerolineales bacterium
TGGATAAGAGAGTGCGGGCCATGTAGAATACACCTCCCGGTATCAGGGTTGAATGAGAGACCAAACATCCCTTATTTTACCCCGGATACCGGGAATTTGTAAACAGGCTCTAATTCAGGTTGTAGGGCGATGGTTTCTTCTCATGCAAACGTAGCTTCCCCTGCGGGATAAGACCATGAACTGCGGAAATTTGAAGACGAAACAGTTCACCCAAATTCCAAAGGAGGGTAGGTATGGGCAAGTCCTCTGAGCAGGCCCAGGCAGATAGTACGAACATTTCCCCGGGATCCATCAATAACTATCTGACCACCTTTGAGAAGCTGCGGGCTCGCAAGCGGTGGAGCACAAATACTGTCACTCTTCGCTTTGTAGCGCTGACTCTGGGTGCTGCGGGTCTTGAGGTCGGCTCTGATCGCCTGGAAGAGACCGCAACAGATCTGCGCAAGAAGGCCCACTGGACCAGCCCACTGAAATCAGAAGTTCGCTACGTTGTGGCTGCCATGATCCTGCGGCGAAAGCTTGATCCTGTGCGAATTCTTGCCTGTGTTACGGAGACACGGGATACCTTTAAAACCCTGAAAATACCCAGTCGCGGCATGGGATCAACATTAGCCGCCCTGCTCCTGGCCCTGAACAGCGAGGGGCAATTGGTACTAACTCCAGTCCTGGAATGACTCCGGGACATTTACCGGCGCTGGCGCAAGGATCATATTTGGTTGACGAATGCCAACGACTTGCCTACTGCCGCCTTGCATGCTGGCCGGAATGAGGTAGTGGAAATACTCACCGCTGACATAGAACGGATTTATGACCAGTTGCGGGTAGCAGGATTCCGTCGCGGAAATGCCCTGCAACTCGTATCCCACCTGTTGGCCGCAGATCCCCGAGGCTCTGATATGGGAGTACAGCGATTCTGTCAAGTTGCGGAAAGCTTGAAGGGTGCCGGTGAACGGGCGGGGCCGGGTCGCTACGATGAGATGGCCATGTTAGCCCTTACCCAGGCGTCTCCCGTGCTGGCTGTTGACTGCGTATTACAGTATCGGGACCTCCTGCGCAAGGCCAAACCAAGACCTGCTTCAGACGTGGCCTTTTCCTTGGCTGCGGGCATTCACCTGGCGGAAGACAGCCAGCAAGCCGTCAACTCGAATGCAGGAGATCTGGCGGCATTGCAATCTCTGCGGGCAATCCTGGAAGCCCAACAGGCGGCAACCATGGCAGCGGTCTCAGCCGGCGCCTCCGGCGGATCCTAGCGATTGGTCTGTGGTTTTGGTGGCTTTCTTCGTACTTACCTTTCCCTGGGTCCCACCTGGAATTTTCCCGCCTTCACACTGAATTCGTCGGTATCTGCACCCGATGGGAGTCGCTACCGACAACGCGCCTTGGGGGAACGCTGAGAATCCTATACCTCTTTAGGAAACCAGGTGGACGGTTCTGCAAGACGAGATGATTTCCTACATAGAGTTGGGAACTTGACGTGTTGCCCACCAGGACCGCTATCATGGAAAAAGAAAGACAAATGGAGGATTGGCAGTGGTTACTTTTCAGCAGGATCAGATGGCCTTTTACCAAAGCAAGCTAGCCTACGAAATGGATTCGTGGGATGTGTATGAAGCATTGGAAGCAGGCGAGAATCTGGTAGTAGTGGACGGACGGTCCAGAGAGGCGTATGAAGTCGAGCACATTCCAGGATCTGTGAATCTGCCACACAGGGAGATCAGTTCCAATGCCACCAGCCATTTGGACAAGACCCGGATCTACGTATGTTATTGTGATGGGATTGGATGCAATGCCTCTACCAAGACGGCTCTGAAGTTACTCTCTTTGGGCCTTGAAGTCAGGGAATTGATTGGGGGTCTGGATTGGTGGAAAAGGGACGGTTATGCCACCGTGGGTACCCAGAGCCAACCGGGCAGGGAAATCAAGTGTGGCTGTTGAAGTCAACGTTCTCTTGATGCCATAACCTGTGCCTGCAAGATTGCCCGGCTACGATCTGTCATCACCCAAATGGGGAGGATTCTAAGGTCATGAAAAGGAAAGTTGTCGATACCCACATTCACTATTGGGATCCCAATACTCTTACCTATGCCTGGCTCGCGGATGTTCCGGATATAGCTCACGCCCATGGTCCCAGGGAACTACAGGCTCAGGAAGGCAAGACAGATCGTTTTGAACTGGATCAGATTGTGTTCATGCAGGCGGACACAGACGATACCGAAGTGGTGCAGGAAGCCGAATGGGTGAACAACCTGGCCGAATCCGTTGATCAACGGATTACCGGCATCATCGCATGTGCTCCGCTGGACAAGGGAGCTGAGGCTGAACTGGAAGCCCTGCAGGCTCTGCCCCGGGTCAAGGGTATCCGTCGTCTTATCCAGGGCCAACCTCCCGGCTATGCGATAGCTCCCCAGTTTGTCGCGGGAGTGCGTTCCCTGCCGTCTTATGGTTTTTCCTTTGATCTCTGTATTCACCATGAGCAGTTGCAGGAAACTATCGAACTGGTGGAAGCCTGTCCCGACGTTGATTTCATCCTGGATCACATCGGCAAACCGGATATTAAGGCGCAACTGTTCGATCCTTGGCGTGAGGGGATTCGAACCTTGGCGCAACACCCCAATGTCGTGTGTAAACTGTCTGGCATGGTTACGGAGGCCGATCTGGATCACTGGACGACAGCCGATCTGCAACCTTACGCAGACCATGTCATTGAGTCATTTGGGGTAGATCGTGTGATCTATGGGGGAGACTGGCCTGTAAGCCTGTTGGGTGTGCAACATTGGGGACATTGGGTCGATACCCTGGATGACCTCACGGCATCCCTGAGTGATGAGGAGAAACAAAAGCTTTTCCACGACAATGCCGTGCGCGTATATCGGTTGTAGACCTGTCCCTCTCCCGATGGACGGATGAGGTATGGCATTTGACGCCTTGTCCATAACCCAGGGCCCCAAGCATCATTTCTTTGGCTACTACGAGATTTGTCCCTGGAACGCCAACGATGCCTACCACCTCTGCCTGGAGGTAGATTTCCAGGATCGCCCGCCTGTGGCCGGAGATGTGGCGGGAGTCGGCTTTGTGGATATGGCTACCGGGCGCTATGAACGCATTGCCGAAACGGAAGCCTGGAATCTGCAGCAGGGAGCCATGTTGCACTGGCTGCCTACCGCCGCTGACCGGGTCATTACCTTCAACGCACGGCAGGGCGACCGCTTTGTGGCCATCAAACAGGATATCCATTCAGGCCACAGGCAGGTATTGCCGCGGCCCATTAGTGGTATGAGTCACAATGGTCGCTACGCAGCCAGCCTCAATTACGCTCGGCTCAAGGCCATGCGACCGGTTGTAGGCTATGCCGGGCTGCCTGACAGGTTTCAGGATATTGCGCATCCTGAAAATGATGGCTTGTTTGTCATGGATTTAGAGACGGGAGAGGCCCATCTGGCGCTCTCATATGCCGAAATCCGGGATTTGCTTGCCGACTATCCTGACATCAGTTCTCACCATCTCTGGATTAACCATACCGCATTCAGCCCTGATGATTCCCGCATTCTGGCCGTGGTACGCTACAACGAGCCCGGGGTGGAAATCAGGCACACCATGCTGTTTTCGGTAGCCACCGCCGGCGGTGACTTCCGATTGCTGGCTGACTTGGGGGCGTCCCATTTTACCTGGCGTACGACACGCCAGATATTTGGCTGGCTGACTTATGCCGCGGGAAGTCACTATTATCTGGTGGATGAAGTGACCGGGGAAGCTTCACCACCCTATCGTCCCGATATCCTGAATCAGAATGGCCACGGCAGCTTTACCCGTGATGGCAAATGGTTATTGATGGATTCTTATCCAAAGCACCGTGCCGCCTGCGCCTTGTTGCTGTGGAATATGGAGGAAGAGCGGTTGGTGCCACTGGGCGAGTTTGCCTCACCACCGGCCTTTCGCGACGAAGTACGCTGTGATCTTCATCCCCGCTTCAACCGGGCACAAGACAAGGTCAGTTTTGATTCGATCCATGAAGGGTCACGCCAGGTGTACATCATGAATATCGATTCTGTCGTGCCTTGAACCGCACACCTTGAGGCTACCACTTCCGCATCGGGGCCTGCTGTCCCGGTCTTGTGGCTATCGGGAAGAGAGATGGTTCCTGCAGGCTAGACAGAAACGGATAGCCGTCTTCCAATTGCCTCTTTCCCCGGCGCGGGTACTGTCCCGACCTTCTCTTAGGGACTTATATACTTGACTCAGCAAGTATATCCTGTTCACGGGTCATCAAAGTTCCTAGCGGAAACGCTTCTCGCCGTGCAGTTGCCCCTGTCCCGCGGGCCACAGTACGTAGGTAACGTACCAAGATGTTGATTGCCGCGTTGTGATCGGCATGAAGTTTGATCCCGCAAGCCTGACATTCAAATACGGCTTGCGTCTTCCGATTGTCCGGGGATATGTACCCGCAACTGGAACAAGTCTGGCTGGTATAAACGGGATTAACCTTGATCAGTCGCCCGCACTTGTACTCTAGTCTCTGTTCCAACTTGTTCCAAGATGTAGCTAGTATCTCTCGGTTCAAACCGGCTTTCTGTTTGACGTTCTTACCCGGATGGTCAACTGTACCCTGGGCCGATTGGGTCATCCCCTTAACAGGCAAGTCTTCAATGACAACAGTATGAGACTTGTCGGCCAATGCCCGACTGATGTGGTGGGTATCGTTGTCTCGAATGCGCTTCTTTTTCCGATGCAGTTTTCTTACCTGCCAGCCCTTGCGTTTGCTCCGGTTAGAGCCTGTCTGACTGCGGGCTTTCTCCCGTTGTTTGCGTTTGATCTTGGTGTCCAGGAGCGCAGTATCTGCCATCGTATACAGGAGGCCGTCGCTGTCGGTACATTGCCTGACATTACGGTCTAGTCCCAATGCGCCCTCAAGAGCGGGTGGCTTGACGGCCTGTACGGGAACCTGGTAGACAAGATACACGTACCATTTGGGCCTATTCTCGGTGCCTTCCTTCTTGATCCGGGCTTGCCTTACTGCATGTTCCCCGTAGGGATTAGCGCCCTTGGTCGGTAACCAGCCTACCTTGGGCACATAGAGTTGGCCCTGGTGGCATTTGACCTCATAAGGGATCGTAAAGCCGTCCCGGGTGTGATACCGGGACTTGAATTGCGGAAACCCGCCCTGCGCAAAGAACTGTTTATAGGCTTGGGCCAGGTAATACAACGCATGCCGCACCAAGGGGGAACTGTATGCCTGCAGCCATGGTGTTTGTTGTCGTAACTTGGGAAATTGGTGGGCCATAGAGTAAAACGAAACACTCGGTTTATGCCCAATCCGATAATCGCGCCAGTGCTGGTAATCCTGGGTAGTCTTGGCGAGAAAATAATTCCAAACAAAGCGACAAGCCCCGGCGGTTCCCGCTAATTTGTACGCTACTGCTTTGGTTTGGGAACTATATCTAACTAGACAAACCCCCTGAAGTAGCGTATGCTTGCGCTACCACAACAGTTGAAAATCCGTGCGGAAGCTGTGTTCGCACCGACCGGATGGCGCATTTGTGCCCCCTTGTCGGTGCATGGAGGATCAGCTGTTGTGGTAGACGCTATCCGTTACCACAAGGGGGTTTCTCCATGCACGGTAAAAGACAAGACAAGAAGTATAGGTCCCTGGTATGGTTGCTGACCGGTATGCTACTGGGGGTGTTTGTCCTGCAACCCACGTCCACGCGGGCGCTAGGCGAAGGGACGTGTAAGGGACGCTGGCTGTATTTTCTGTCCGCGGCGCAACTCAATCCCTATGCGCCGGTAAAGACAGGAGACCTCTTCTGTGCCCAAGCCATCTGGGGCACGCGAACGGACGGCACCCAGGGATTTGTGTCGATCTGGGACGTGGGCACCTGGGAGGAATTGATTCTGGATTCACCCCAGAGGCCACCTCCTCCCAAACCTGTCGCCACGCCAGAACCGACTTTCACACCTGCCGCGATCACAGATCCCCCCGCCAGTTCTTCCCTCGCTTTATCTATTCAGGAACTCCACCAGCATCATCTGGCAGGTACGCTGGGCCAACTGGACGGATCTATTGTCCTGACCCAGGGCGTGGTGGTATCCAAGTCAGAGACGCCAGAGGATTTGCCCTACCCCTGGGTCTATGGGGTAAGTCTGCCCTGGGCCGAATGGGATGAGAACACAGAGGCGGCCATTCTGTGCTTTTCCTCCCAGGAACATATAGGACTGTTTGAAGAATTGTTTGTCGTAGGCGTGGTCAACTTCGCCGTATACCAGGTGGCCATTCAGGACTTGGCCCCACAGGATGACAGCTATGCCATCCTGTATCCCTGTACTTTTTCCTGATATCTATGCTATAGTTCAGGCAAGTTGAGGCTAATCAGATACCTGTTATCTGGTTGGCCTTTTCCCTCGGGTGCTGTCTTGTTACCCGCAAGAACAGAACCCTACAAACCAACATAAGCGAGGTTTATGATGGCCCATTATCCCTATTCTAGCGCAGAGTCGCCTTTTGTTCCCTCCACGGAGCTCAAGTGCCTGATCCTGGATTATGCACACCGGCATTGCCGTCCCAAGGCACCGGTGCAGAATATCGTGTTGCCGGGCTATGACCAGGTGACCATTGACTACCATGCCCGATTATGTTGTGAAGAGGACCTGTTGGAAGGGGTGGATACGGCTACCTTCAGTCGACGCTATGCTGTCATCATTGAACACGTCACGCCGGCAGGCTATCGTTTCCTTCGCACTCATCAATAGGATTCTGTGCGGTCTCTTCTGGCGGAGGGTCCTGTATGTGGTGAGCTGTGTCGGGTGGGGGATCACCGATGGGCGTGGGGGTTACTCCTAACAGGGCATCCATCAGATTCTCGGGAGTAGCTCCCGGAAAGACAAATCTGCGCTTGGGATCCTGCTTGTTCATGTATCCGCCCCAATGAGTTGCTGATAGGTGAGACGCTTGCCGACCATGCCCTCTATTACCGCTGCCATCTGGGTCAGGATATCCTGGTCCCGTTTCCGCCACCGCCCCGTGAATTCATACAGATAACGAGGCAAGTGTGGCGGACTGATAGCGTGATAGGTGCCATGATAGGTTCTTTTAAGCAGGGCCCAGCAGGATTCCAGACCGTTGGTATGGACCTGGTTCCTTACATATTCCCCTTTGCCGTGGGCCACCGCCTCATGATGGTAGGTAGGCAGAGCCCGATAAGCCGCAGCTTCATCCGTATATACCAGGGCTCCGGTCTTGACATGCCTCTGGATGAACGCCTTGAGGGTAGCATTATCTGTGTGGGCCACGACTTCGGCCCGTATCTCGGTTGAGGTGCGATCCAGAATCCCGGCGACGGCGGTTTTGCCTACGGTGCCTCTCCCTGCTCGCAGCTTCTTGCTTTCATGCTTGTTGTGTTCCTTGCCTCCGCAATAGGTTTCATCGACTTCCACGGGCCCCGGCATACGCGGTGGAGCGATCTGGTGCCAGGCTTCCCGGATGCGATGCAGCATGAACCAGGCGGTTTTCTGCGTTACGCCAATGTCCCGATGCAGTTGCAGACTGGAAATGCCCTTGGGGCGGGTTGCGCAGAGAAATATCGCAAAGACCCACTTGCGGAGCGGAATTTGGGAACGAGTCATCAAGCTTCCGGTACGCACACTGAAGTAACGGCGGCACTCGCTACAATGCCAGGGCATGGGCTTAGCACGGGGTACGCTTCGGGTACGGTCACTGCCGCAGTGGGGACAACGGATGATCCCATCGGGCCAACGACGAGAGGCGATCCAGGCTTGGGCAGCGGCCTCGTCAGGAAAACGGTCAGCCAGTTCCAACAGGGACATGAGATATCTCCTGACACACCAGGGAAATGACAGTCCCATTATAAGGCAGTTCAGGGGGTTTGTCTAGTTAGATATATAATTCCCTTTGGTTTCAGGCAATAACCGCAGGCGAACGGTGCGGATTACGTATTCTGTTTTGGGTTGTGGTACAGTTGCCGTAGCAGTCACGGGAATCCCTATTTCCCTGTCTGTCAGAAAACGATAGCGTTGTCTATCGTTTTCGTCTATTATACCGCTTAGTCAAGTATATAAGTCCCTTCTCTTACAGTTCCATGCGAGCTTTGTCCAGACGCAATTGCATGATCTGGCGCTGCTGCTCAGCCGCAATCGGTAGCTCCTGGTCAGGATCATTGTCCAGACGTTCCCGCAACATAGACAACATGGTGGCCGCACTTTTGCCCGTGGCACAGACTATAAAGATGTAGCCGAACTTGGCCTCATAGGCCTGATTGCCCTGAGCCAATCCCTCCAGCACCCTCTCGGTCGCTTCCTGTACCTGGGACTGCTCACCTCTAGCCCAGGATTGTGTGCTGGCAAACTTCGCGCGCAGACTCTCCAGATCCCCGATCTTCGGATGGTGGGAAAAGGCTTCCCGCCAGTCATCTCCCGCCAGACTCCACCAGATTTCATCCGCTGCTTCTTGTACATGGGACCAGTCCCGGTACGGGTGTTGAGCCAACATGCCAGACACCCAGCGGCGGGTGCCGCAACAGCGTTCCAGCAAATTGTGTCTGGTCTCCTGATCCAGCTCATTCAGGACATCAATCGAGGCGGCCATCATCTATCTCACCTAAAATTATGGGGAGGGAACTACGGATCAGGAATTCAGTTTCTTCCATACCTGGTGCACGTTGCTGTTTGCGCGGAGGCGTAAGCCATCAGGATAGAAGACTGTTTAGCGGGGAAGATCTTCTTCCCGCCCTGGAAATCAACCACGAGGAGCAAGACATGCCCTTTGTTTATCAGAGTTATGGCAAGGCCCGGGTACGAGTGCTACGCGTGATGCGCCACGCCGAACAGCACGAAGTACACGAAGTGACCATCAGAGTCTCCCTTGAAGGCGAGTTTACCAGAGCTTACACGCATGCTGATAATTCCATGGTCGTACCTACCGATACCATGAAGAATCTGGTTCAGGTCTTGGCCTATCAACACCTGGATACCAGCCATGAGACCTTTGCCCTCGCCTTGGCGCGTTGTTTTCTGGAACGGTATGACCATGTCTCTATGGCTCGTGTGGATCTGGAAGAAACCCCATGGCAGCGTATGAAAATCGAAAACAAGCTCCAGGCCCATAGTTTTGTCCAGGCAGGTGCTTACATACCTTTCACTGAAATATGTCTAGGACGAGGGGAAAAGGAAGTAATATCCGGCATCCGTGACTTCGCGGTCATGAAGACGACCCAATCCGGCTTTGCCCAATTTCTGCAGGATGAATATACGACCCTGGCCGAAACCAACGACCGGATTCTTGCCACCCGGATGGAGGCGAGATGGCGCTTCACCCCTGCTCTGGATTCCTGGCCATCTTTAACTCATACCGTTGGTGAAATTCTGCAACGTATCTTTGCCACCACCTACAGTTCATCCGTACAGGACAGCATGTACCGCATGGGTGAGGAAGTTCTGGCTACAGTCCCCGAAATAGAGGAAATCACCTTGTCTATGCCCAATCTCCACTATCATGCTATTGACCTTTCTCACTTCAAACTGGACACACAGAACCAGATTTTCCTGCCTACTGCTGAGCCGCATGGACATATTGAAGCCACCATGTGTCGGGCATAAATCTGCTGTTTGAATATCGAAGGACAACAGCTGCTATCGGCTTTACTTACGCTAGGGATTAGGAACGTACCAAAGAACTACTCAAATCAACAAGACTATCTCATCGGGCCAGACCAAGGACCTGCGGTGCATGGAAAAAGCACTTGCAGGGATGAGTGCATCGTTCAGAATCGGGAAGTCAGATCAGTGATGTGGTACTCTTGCCCCGATCGTGTTTGTAGCTACAATGAGGCTACATTTTGGGGGACTTTCCATGAGACATCAAACAGTGGTGCGGGCACGGATCGATCATGAAACGAAGGAACAGGCCATGGAGGCATTACAAGCTATGGGTTTGTCCATGTCCGATGCAATTCGCCTGCTGCTGGTGCGGATAGCAACGGAGAAGCAACTGCCCTTTGAAGTTCGGGTACCGAATACCGTGACGGTCAATGCTATGGAGGAACTGGACGAGGGTAAGGGCGTACGCTTTGATAGCCAGGAGGAAGTATTCCAGGATCTTGGTCTCTGATAGGCTGACCATAATCCGCTCTACACGGTGCAAGCGGGATGTGCAGGGGGAAAGACCTCACCAAGTTGCAAGCAATTCCTACTTCGTTAATGGTGCAAGAAACGTTATCTGTCCACTATCGCGACCATCCGTTACGTGGAAACTGGCAAGGCTATAGGGAAGCTCATATCGAACCGGACTGGATGCTGCTTATCGAGTTGAACATGGCGAATTGCATTTGTTACGTACAAGCTCTCATTCTGATCTCTTCAAGAAATGAGCTATAGGTTACGGTAAGAGTCCCGTTGCTATCGCCGATGTCAACAATATGCTCTGTTGCATGATGTGAAACGGAAACAAGGGCCTTTAGTTCAGTCAACGAACTCTTCGATTCTTGGATGCAAAAAGCCTAGGGGAACCAAATGGGCAAACTGACCACACATGTACTGGATACAGCGCAGGGAAAGCCGGGCGCTGGCATGCAGTTGGACCTCTATGCTCTGGGTCCTTCCGGACACAGACTGGAAAAAACCGTACGCACGAATCATGATGGACGTTGCGATGAACCTCTATTGGACGAAGAAGCGTTTCGTCCGGGAGAGTGGGAGATCGTCTTTTACGTTCGAGATTATTTCGTCGCTGAGGGCATCGACCTGCCTAGCCCTGCCTTTCTGGACAAGGTGCCAGTGCGCTTCAGCATGAGGGCAGATGCCCATTACCACGTTCCCTTGCTGGCTTCGCCCTGGAGCTACACTACCTACCGCGGCAGTTGAGTCCAAAGCCAAGTCTTTTGTCCACACCCACTTTACCTTGGAGGCTATTATATAGTGAATCCATCCCACATGCGGAGAGCCATTGAACTCTCCCAGGAGGCCATTGACCAAGGATTGGGAGGTCCTTTCGGGGCAGTCATAGTCAGGCATGACCAGATCGTGGCCGAAGGCTTCAATCGTGTAACTTCCAGCTTGGACCCAACGGCTCATGCCGAGATCGTTGCGATCCGCGCAGCCTGTGAGGTGCTGGAGGATTATCAACTTACAGATTGCGAAATTTATACTAGCTGTGAACCTTGCCCCATGTGCCTGGGAGCCATCTATTGGGCTCGACTAACCGGCATCTACTTTGCCAATTCACGCCAGGATGCGGCAGAGGTGGGCTTTGATGACGACTTCCTGTATCTTGAAATCCCCAAGTCCCCGGACGAACGTCTTATCCCTGTGCAGCGCCTGCTCACGGAGGAGGCCCGTGTTGTGTTTGCCGACTGGCAGGCAAGACAAGACAAGCTAATGTATTAGGTTGTAGCCTATCCTGTGTCCAATCGCACAGGAAGATGCTTTTTTAAAAATTAACCTTCGCCTTCCTGCCCGCCCCAGCCGAATGTTCGAACGGGGAATTGCACTTGATTCTGATCTCGCCCCAATTTTTATCAGGTACTGGTCGTACAGCGGATCAATTTCAACGGGCTGTCACCTTCATTGGCAATTACATAGTCTTCGCCTGGTGCAAGCAGAACCGAGTCCCCGTGATTCAGGGTGTCGGCCTGCTCACCACAAGTTATCCTGGCTTCTCCCTGCCACACGAAAACCACCGAATCACCCCCATCCTGTTCCTCGCGAGCAAAACGGGTTCCTGCATCCAGTTCCAGATACGTCAAAGCCATTTCCTTGGCGCCCCAGCCTGGATTGGCCGCGTACCAACGCCGCACGTTATCCTGGGAATCAGGGTCTGATTTCCACATGGATTCGATGCGCACGGTCGTTTCTTCGTCTTCGCCTGGGGTAGGCAGCACACCGGTCTGGGAGGGGTCCCGTTCTCCCTTGTACAGCGCCGGGTCGGGAGGAGACTGAAAACTAATCAGGTTGGCTTCACCGTCTGTGTGATTGACGGTGCCGTGCACCTCACCGGGAGGAATGTAAGCGAAATCCCCTTCGTAAATGGGCGTATACTTCTCGCCCTGGCGGACCGACACACTACCTCGCAAGACAATAAATATATCGGCTGAAATGTCATGAAAATGCTGGGGGAATTCCTGCCCGCCCTGAAAGATGGAATAGTTCAGGGTAATGTTCTGATCGCCCTCGTCCGGGCTGATCAGGCGTCGGGAGTAACCTTGGCCCATATGGAAGACGGCCCCGTCTTCCAGGCGGATGAATCGCGCCATAGTGCATTGTCCTGTCACGTGTTCTGGATCGTGTCATGGCTGACTCTACCATCAGCCCATGAGGAATTATAGGTGATTCGGCTATATCATGGAACCCAGTTCGACAACATAATGGGGCTGTCGGACGGGCAGCGTTTCAGTGTTCACGGCTATGGGATACGTCTCCTTGCCATGTATATCTATTCCTCTTGTCTTGGAGAATCGCAGGTCACCTGAATCGCTGCGTGACCCAATTTTGCCAATGGGGAAACGGCCATGGAATCCTTGAAAAATGCTCTGCAGACCGCCAAGCAAACAGGAATTCCCATCATCATCGATGGGGCAACGGGTACCGAATTGCAGAAAAGGGGTGTCCCCATGGATGGCGTTCTGTGGAATGCGCTGATGGCTGAGACTCACCCGGAAGTACTGGCGGAGATTCATCAGTCGTACCTGGATGCAGGAGCCCAGATTATCATCACCAATACCTTCTCCACATCGCGTTATGTGCTGGCGTATGGGGGACAGGAAAATCGTTTTGAAAGCCTGAACCGGCAAGCTGCCCGACTGGCTCTGCAGGTTAGGAATAACAGCGGACAGCCTGCTTGGGTAGCGGGTGGCATATCCACTACCACCTTCTCTCAGGAGAAACCAGCCCTGGAGACAGTTCGGCGAGATCTCAGGGAGCAGGCAGAACTGTATGCAGAAGAAGGGGTGGACCTGATCATGCTGGAGATGATGCAGGATGTGGAACACGCAGGAGCTGCTATAGCGGGCGCTGCCCAGACCGGTCTTCCCTTTTGGGTGGGATTCAGCGTGGCCGTGACAGCCCAAGGGGAAATCCGATCGATAGATCTTCGTCATTCCTTTGCGGAAATCCTGAAGGAAGTAGACCTGTCTCAGGCCCAGGCAGTGGGCATTATGCATTCGCTGACGGAGGATGTACAGCCTGCTCTGGAGATGCTGAAAGAATGCTGGACCGGCCCCCTGTTTGTTTACGCCCATTCCGGTGATTTCAAGATGCCCAACTGGCAGTTCAGTGACATTATTTCACCGGCAGACTATGCCCGGACAGCTTCCGATTGGGTTGCTTCCGGAGTAGGAGCGGTAGGCAGTTGCTGTGGCCTGGGACCAGAACATATCCACCGCCTCGTGCAGGAACTGAAATAGTGGAGAGAAGTCCGGGGAATCCGTCATTTTTCGACTTGGCCGGATCTGCCCCTGGGAACGCAAGAAGCAGCGGGATAGGGTTGACGAATGAAGTAAATGCCACGTCTGAATAGTTCTACAACTTCCACGCTACTCGTCCTCACGGAAAGCCAGCACAAAGTGCCAGTGGCTAATAGATGTGCGATCACGTCATTCTGGCCTACTCAGTCCACGTCTGAAGAAGAAAGTTTGGAACGTCGGGAGATCGAGGAATTATTGCAATGACCGGTGTCATGGTTAGAGAGAGACCACAATAGGATTGCCTATGGACTCCTCCCGCGTCATCGCCTATGTCGACGGCATGAACCTGTACTACGGCGCCCTGAAACGTTTTCCCCGCTACAGATGGCTGGACGTGCCTTTGCTAATGGCCCGTCTCGTTCCCCAGTTCACCGTCACCCACACCCGGTACTACACAGCACGCATCAAGGCAACCTTTCCCGGGGATCCCGGTCCCGGACGACAACGGCTCTACCTCGAGGCCCTGCAGTCCCGACCACACCTTACCGTCAAGGAGGGCATCTATGCGGACTGGCCCCGGCGGCAGCGGCTCGATGAGAGTCAGGGCCTGGATTCGCCCCATCTGTTCCGGCCACTGCTGGAGACCAGTAAAGCCCGACTGGTGGGCCAGATTCTGCAACGCGCCAAGGAGCGCCAGCCGCCGCACCGGCCCTTTGTGCTGGCGAAGGTACGGCAAACGGAAGAAAAGGGCACAGACGTGAATCTGGCCACGGATCTGTTGCGGGATGCTCTAGTATTACAACGACGCAATTCTGGCAGGAAGGCTACCCATCATTTTGTATGACCCAAAACCGGGGGCAAAAGGGCTGAAAGGTCTTGAATATGTGCGCAAATCCTCAGACT
>DAOUJU010000040.1:0-153038 GCA_034422235.1 Anaerolineales bacterium
TTTGGCACCTGTCTCTGCCCTATTACGGCCCGTTGTAAGCCTGACACCCAATGTGATCTGATGCATCTGAATTGTGATATCGCTGACTTTGCCCTGGCCGAGCAAGGACTGAGCCGTATGACCTGGGCGCGCAAGGAAATGCCGGTTTTGGCCGCCCTGGAAAAACGGTTTGCCGAAACGCAGCCATTTCGGGGCGTGCGCATGGCCGCCTGCATGCATGTAACTACCGAGACCGGGAATCTGGTACGAGCCTTACTCGCCGGCGGAGCCGATTTGGCCTTGTGTGCCAGCAATCCGCTTAGCACCCAGGACGATGTAGCAGCTGCCCTGGTTACGCAGTATGAAGTCCCGGTCTTTGCCAAGAAGGGCGCATCCACCGATACCTACGTGAATCATCTGGCCTCAGCCCTGGAAATCCAGCCCCACCTGACCATGGATGATGGTATGGACCTGTTGGCCCTTCTGCATACAGAACGGCAGGATCTGCTGGATCAGGTGGTGGGTGGTACAGAGGAAACCACTACCGGCATCATCCGCCTCAAAGCCATGGCCCAGCAGGGAGCGCTCAAGTATCCTGTCATGGCCGTCAATGACGCCCAGACCAAGCACTTGTTCGACAATCGGTATGGCACAGGCCAAAGTACCCTGGATGGTATCATTCGCGCTACCAACATCCTGTTGGCCGGCCGCAATTTTGTGGTGGCTGGCTATGGCTGGTGCAGCCGGGGTATCGCTTCACGAGCACGGGGCCTAGGGGCCAACGTCATTGTTACGGAGGTAGACCCGGTCCGAGCCCTGGAAGCGGTCATGGACGGCTATCGGGTCATGCCCATGCTGGAGGCAGCCCGGGTGGGAGAGATCTTCTGTAGTGCCACGGGAAACCGTCACATCCTGGATCATCATCACTTTGAAGTAATGCCCGATGGAGCCATAATGGCCAACAGTGGCCATTTTGATGTGGAAATCAATCTGATTGCCTTGCAGGAACTGAGCCAGGAGATAGTCCGTATTCGCGATTTTCTGGACGAATATCGTCTGCAGGACGGGCGTAACCTTTACGTTGTGGGCGAGGGACGCCTGGTCAACTTGGCTGCCGCTGAAGGTCATCCATCCACCGTGATGGACATGAGTTTTGCCAATCAGGCCCTGGCTGCTCTGCATATGGTTCAGCACGGAGCCGATCTGGAACCGGATGTATATGATGTTACGACTGATATTGATCAGGAAATTGCCCGCCTCAAGCTTGAGGCCATGGGAGTCCAGATTGATGAATTGACTTCCGCCCAATCCGAATACTTGCATAGTTGGTCCCTGGGTACAACATAACTTGGCCGCTATATTGATTTTGCTTTCCACCTCGCTCTCAAACCGTCCATGAGCCACATCCGCCTACCTTCCAACGGCTATCTCTTCACCAGTGAATCCGTGAGCGAGGGCCACCCGGACAAAGTGTGTGACCAGATCAGCGACGCTGTGCTGGACGCCCACCTCACGGTCGATCCCATGGCCCGGGTAGCCTGTGAAACGGCCGTGAAATCCTCTCACATCTTTCTCTTGGGTGAAATCACGGCCCGTACCGATATCAAGGTCGACTATGCCGGTGTTGTGAAGGATGTGTTGCAGCGCATCGGCTACGGTCCGGATGAAGATTTCGGTCCGGAACACCATACGCTACACTGCCATATCAGCGCCCAAAGTTGCGACATTGATAAAGGGATCTCTCAGGCCCAACAGGGTGCCGGGGATCAGGGCATGATGTTTGGGTTTGCCTGTGACGAGACTCCCACCTACATGCCGCTGCCCATCCATCTGGCCCACAGTCTGACGCGTACCCTGAGTGAGAAGCGAAAATCCGGCGAGTTGCCCTGGTTACGCCCGGATGGCAAGTCCCAAGTCACCGTAGAGTATCAGGACGGTACACCGTATCGTATTCATACGGCAGTCATCAGTGCCCAGCACGTGCCTGACATCGGGTATGACGATATCAACGCCCAGATCCGGGAACAGATTCTGGATCCTGTCCTGTCTTCCACGGGCCTGCTGGACAATGATCTGATTGTCCATATCAATCCCACAGGACGCTTTGTTGAGGGCGGACCCGCGGCGGATGCCGGTGTAACCGGACGCAAAATTATCGTTGATACCTATGGAGGCATGAGTCGCCATGGGGGAGGAGCCTTCAGCGGTAAGGATTGTACCAAGGTGGATCGCAGTGCCGCTTACATGGCACGGCTGGTCGCGAAATGCGTGGTGGCGGCGGGTCTGGCCCGCCGCTGTGAGGTTCAGGTAGCCTACGCCATTGGCTATCCGGAACCGGTAAGTGTACTGCTAGACACTTTCGGTACAGGCACAGTGCCGGATGCGGAAATGGCAGAGAGTATCCAGGCCCACTTCGATCTAAGTCCGCAAGGGATTGTGCAGGATCTGGAACTGCGCCGCCCCATATACCGCCCAACAGCTGCCTACGGGCATTTCGGCCGTTCGGATCTGACCCTGCCCTGGGAGGACTTAACTCGAGGTTCGGCGGCCCGTTTCATGGCCGCCTGGTCCTGATCCAGTTCAGAACGGTTAGGGCTTATGGCTAAGCAAATCAGCAATGTCACGACCACCCAGGCCAAACCTCAGCCGGAACGGGTCATTAGCGGAGGCCAACAGCCACAGGATCGGGTTCCAGACTATGCCCTGAGACCTAAATGGTTGTCCGAAATGATCGGACAAGACGGTCTGCGGGACAAAATGACCATCCTGGTGGAAGCCGCGAAACTGCGCAACGAGCCCCTGGATCATGTCCTGTTGTACGGACCACCCGGGCTGGGCAAGACGACCTTGAGTCATATTCTGGCACATGAGATGGGGGCTGCGCTCAAGATCACTTCGGGACCCGCCATTGAACGACAGGGAGATTTGGCCGCCATCCTAACTAACCTGCAGCGGGCCGATATCCTGTTCATTGATGAGATTCATCGCCTGCGTCCCGTAATCGAGGAAATCCTCTATCCCGCCATGGAAGATTCCACCCTGGACATCGTGATTGGAACGGGACCCGGTGCCCGGAATGTGCGTCTGCCCTTGCCCCGGTTTACGGTGATCGGCGCCACCACCCGACTGGCCTTGCTGACAGCGCCTTTACGGGCCCGTTTTGGGGTGATAGACCGCTTTGATTTCTACGATGTTCCGGCGTTGCAAGCGATCGTGGTGCGGGCCAGTCAGGAGTTGGGAGTTGAGATCGACGAGGAAGGGGCCCATGAAATTGCGCGGCGGGCCCGGGGCACGCCGCGCGTTGCCCTTCGTATGCTGCGCAGAGTACGGGACTTCGCCCAGGTCAAGGCAGACAACCAGATTGACCGCACCGTGTCGCAGCAGGGCCTGAAGTTGCTGGATATTGATGAATTAGGTCTTGACGATCTGGATCGTCGGTTACTGGAGAGCCTGATCCACAAATTTGAGGGGGGGCCGGTAGGCTTGGAAACCCTGTCCGCCAGCGTCAGTGAGGAAACGGATACCGTGATGGACGTGGTGGAGCCCTACCTGCTGCAATTGGGATTCCTGCAAAGGACACCCAGTGGCCGGGTAGCCACGCCCGGTGCCTACCGTCACCTAGGACTGGAAGTCCCGGGTGACGATGCCGCCAAGCAGGAATCCCTGTTTCAATCTTCCTGACTTACCCAGACAGGTACAGCTGCCCTGCCTTCCCCTTAGCTCGACTTTGTACAAAGTCGAGCTAAGGCTATTGGGCTGTCACCTGATATCCGTCTGGCAACAGGGCAATCCAGGTGCGACCTGGATGCAAAGGCACATCAAGGCCATTAGCCGTTTTAAAGCGTGGCATCCGGCCCAGCACATCCGAAGTCCAGGTGCCCTCGTACATGAGACCGTCCCGAAACAGGATCGCACGGCCTGAGCCGAAGATTTTCTGATCCAGACTGCGGCTACCCAAGGCATCTTCAATCAGGGAAGTACGGACATGGGGCACGTACTGGACAATGACATTGTCGGCAGCAATCTGGACATTGCCATTGCGATCCAGATGCGGATTCCCTCCTACAGAACGCAGGTATTGCCCTGAAGTCGGATCGTAGCTGAATTCTACCCATGCACTCGAAACCGTGGGATACGGGATGCGAATGTATGAGGCCGCGGTCTCGCTGGCAGGAGCCTCTCCAAATTGGAAACCGGCCAGATCGATAGGCTGTTCCTTGAACGTATCCTGCAGCCAGCGTCGCATGCCTTCCGTGTTGGTATGGAAACGGGTCAAGCCCGAACCAATCACCAGCGAATAGGGCAGAACGGCATTCGGATTATCCAAATCGATATCAAAGAAGGGAAACTCCGAAACCTCCCGCAGCAATACTCGTATGTAGTCGCTGGCACCGGAACACATGGTGGCGGCGTTGAACTGGTATCCCAGGTAGAAATTAATGATACGCGCCGAACGAATGGGTCCAATCAGGGGGACATCTTCCCCATAGAAGATTCCGGTCATACGGGTGATCTGTTCCCCGTCCACCAGATACTCGTACACCACATCCGCCTGAGACAGGCCCGATTGGGGTCGTGCGGCCACATCTGAGGGTATACAAACAGCCAAAGGCCGCTGGGTCAACCGCTGGGGAGCAATTCCCAAACCCGTCAAGGGGTTGACAGGGGCTTCCGGCGTATGGCTGTACCGGAAGTCCGGCAGATTGCCCATCACTATCTGAATCGTGATTTCCCTCAATTCTTGACGAGTGGGATTGTCTTCCAGGGAAGGCCAGGCGATAGGTGTTGCGACAGGTGTCGCCTCAGTTGGCGTCGCCGTCAGATCGAGAATGAGATAATCGCCAAAAACCCAGCCATCGGTTGTTTGGTCTGGCAGACAGCAGACACGCCACCAGCTCAGATCATTGCTGCGTTCCAGCAATTGCACTTCATCATCCAGATGCAGTTGCCCCAGTATTGTGTAGCCGAGACCAGGACCACTCCGCAAATTCAGGTTTTGTGTGGTGATAGTTGCGGTACCCAGACCTTCATCCGCCGGTTCGGCGGGCTCGGTAGGAGTTGGCTCTGGTGTTGCTGTGGGTTCCGCCTCCGGTGTAGGACTGGGAGTTGGAGACTCGGGTATGGGCGTTGGCGTGAATGTTGGCACTAACGTGGCTTGTGTCTGGATTTGTCCCTCAACAGGAGCCACGACAACACAACCGGCACATACGATTCCAATCACAAACACGAGGAATACCCGGGAGAACCAGCGGGAAGAACTGAACATATCAGATAGAAAGCCTTGACTGAAAGAGCAGCAAAGAAATCACTACGAAGCAATCTCTCCATTCCATTATGCCAAAAGGCACCTTGGATCCCGGGATCAATGGCAGAGACCAGAGGGTCTCAGGCAAGCCAGTATGTAACTTGCCTGTCAGTGGATTATCTGAGTTTTCAATTCCGGTATGACCCAACTCTGGCCTTGACCGAGCCACCAACGTAGGGATACAGTTCACTACGGGCTGTTGGCCAAAGTCAGGAGCTCCCTATGTCCGGGCCTGTGAAGAGACACCCAGGGAGCACCCAAGGCTGTGTCCCAATCCGATCCTTGGGCCACACCAGGGAGGTGAGTGTGCGCCAGACGTTGGCTCACGCGTCTCCGTCGGGAGGAGTCCAACCCCGCCATCACCCAGGGTCTGACCCAGTTGGCCACCGTGCTGGCGGGCGGGCCCCGGATATGCCCTATGGGATGGCGGAGGGAGCTTACAGCACGCGTGGATTTCTTGGAGGGGGTCGAGGTGTTAGGGCTACATCCCATAGGGAAACTGCCCCGCAATGCCCATCTGCGTTACCGGTATCCGGGGTCTCCAGCCCGCCGCGGACGGACGCGCCTCTATGATGGCCTCTTCCCGTGCCCGGATCTGTCCCGCCGCACGCGCACCGACCGGACGGACGATGAGGTCACGCTGTATCACGGGGTGCTACATCCCCGGACCTTTCACCGCTGGTTACAGGTGGTCTACGTGCTGCCGCGGGGAGCTTCCCTGAAAGCAACCGAAGGCACCCTCCTTTTCAGCCCCGATGAGACCGTGGCCTCCGAAACCCGGTATCACCTCTACCGGGCCCGGTTTCAGATGGCGTTCCTCTTCTGGGACGCCAAACAACACTTGGGGTTGAATCACGGCCAGGCCCGGTCCGCACCCTGTCTGCACTTTCAGGGCAACACCGTCCTCACTGGGGCTAAGATGGAACAACACTACCAGCCGGGTCATGCCCTCGGACGCTTTTCCCTCGCGAACGTAACCCGCCAGGCTTTAATCAACATCTGCTGGAGCGATTTATTGCCACTTTGGCCCCGGGGTTTAAACTACCTTAAATCCCGGCCGGAGTTCCGGGCCTTCTGTAATTATGGGCCAATTGCCCTCCAGGGCCCCCTGAAAACTGTCCAAACCATTGTAAAAAGGAATGCAATAAGAATGAATTGGACTATTCCCTCATCTGATGGCAATCAAATCTCTATACCCCTTGATCCAGGTAACACGATTTTTATCGTTGGCGCCAACGGTTCTGGCAAGTCATCGTTAATTCAACGTTTTGTATCAACGTATTGGCAACAAATAAAGATCCGCCGTATTTCGGCCCACAGACAGACATGGCTTGCATCAGGAAGTATTGATTTCACACCCCGTAGCCGCAGTAGATTTGAGGAAGACTATCTGACTACCGAGCAGTTACCACAAGCTCGATGGATGGACTCCAGTGCATCAGAGAAACAGTCCGCAGTGCTCTTCGATTTATATGCCAAAGAAAATGCTCGCAACAGCTCTGTAACACAGCTAGTCGACGCCGACCAGTTAGACCAAGCTGCCGAAAAGGCCAAGGAGCAGATATCTCCCTTTGATCAGATTAACAACCTGTTAATGGAAGGTCTCCTTCCTATTCAGCTATCCAAACCTGATGACATATCGAATTATTCAGAAGTGCAAGTTACGGGAAAGGATTCCAGCGAGATGTATAGCATTGCTGGAATGTCTGATGGAGAGCGAAATGCATTAATCATTGCTGCCAATGTCATTACGATAGAACCTGGAACGGTACTACTGATAGACGAACCAGAGCGACATCTGCACAGATCCATCATCGTGCCTTTTCTCGCAGCTCTCTTTCAGGTGCGGGATGACTGTACTTTCGTAATTTCCACACATGAGCTTGCCCTGCCTCTTGCCAATCCCACGGCCCAAGTCCTGATATTACATTCATGCCAGTGGCGGGGAGGTCAGGGTGAATCCTGGGACATCAAGCAGCTTCTTCCCAATAGGCAATTATCGGCAGAAAAAAGACTGCCCGAAGATCTTAAGATTGACATTCTAGGTTCCAGGAAAAAGATACTGTTTGTGGAAGGCAACGAGTCATCTAGCTTGGACACTCGGCTTTATAACGTGCTTTTCCCCGATCTCACGATCATACCCAAGGAGAGTTCAGAAACAGTCTACAGAGCAGTAATTGGACTTCGCGCATCTTCTGATAGCCACCATGTGGAAGCATTTGGGTTGATTGACCATGACGGCCGAACCCCGGATCAGATTCAAAGGCTTGCCCAAGACCATGTGTATGCATTGGAAGTTTATTCTGTGGAATCTCTATATTACTGTTGCGACAGCATTGCTGCAGTTGCCAACCGACAAGCCAAGACTCTTGGGTGGGATAAAGACCTGATGAGCAGCAAGATTCGAGATGCCAAGAATAGGGTTCTACAGACCTTCCGGGAACCAGATGTCGGTGAAAGGATGGCTGCGCGCCGATGTGAAAAAACTGTACGGGTACAACTCCAGTCAAGCCTTCCAGGTTGGAAGGAGCTCAGGGATAAGCCATGTTCTCCAATTGACTCAACCATTCCTAATCCGTTCAAGGACGAGTTGAAACATTTCCAGAAATTACTGGATTGCGGAAACCTTGACGGCCTAATTGCCCGCTACCCGATTCGCGAGAGCAGGGCTTTAGACCAAGTCAACAATGCTCTAGATCTGAAAGATTCATATATCTATCAGAGAACTCTTATTACACTACTGCGAGACGACGAGCAACTAGCTTCAAGACTCAAGGCCCGCCTTCGGCAGCTTGTTCAGGCACTTAGCACTTAATCCACAATTCCCTCAAATGACTATACCCCTCTTGCAGGGACCATGCCCCCGATCTGTTTGGCATGGGACGTCCCTTTGAGCGCTTAATACAAACGGCTCTGTCCAAGGAGTCGGAAGCTGTACTCGTGGTCCCGAAGCTAGAACGGGTCTCCAAGCTCTTGGCGGAAGGCCAAATCCCTGTGAGCGAGATTGCGAAGATAGCAGGCGTGGACCGGACCACGCTACACCGGCACCTCAGGCCGGATGAGACGCCACAAAAGCCCAAATGATATTCCCGCTGGAAGACTTCGATGGCGAGGAGGAACTTCAGCCTTGACCTGTTCTCTCACCGGGATGTGGACGGCACGGTTCATGACCTGCGGGAGGCGGACAACGACCCACCGGACTGTAGGTGAGGCCTGCGAGTATCTATGTTAGATGTCAAGAATATGAAGGTCCATACGAACCGCTTAGAGGCTTCTTGCACCAGAATCTTTTCCTGAATATGTTCAGTGGGGATGAAAATTTGTTCAATACAGAGAGTGTACTTCACATCGGTCATGGGGACAGAACTCCTGACGTAAACCGCCTTGACCAGGGGGTAGCGCGAACTAGGCACAAACTTTGCTGTCAGGGAATCATGTCCCTTTATAAGGCCAGCAGAGTAGCCACACCCTCTTCAATAGTTTCGGCTGTGGGGCTAAATTGCTCTGGCCCTTTCCTTTTCCGTTTGAGCGGCTTCAATGGTTTTTGCCAGTTGTTGCGCAGTTCGTCACGGATGGCATCGGTTGTAGGTGGAGTTCGCCTCTGCTGGCGCATTTCGTCAATGCGCTTGTTGACTTCACCCTCGGCGAGCTTACCTAAATTGGCCAGTTCCATGTGAAGTGAATCGGATTGATCGAATTCAGGGATTGGCAGCTTCCAGAGATGTTTATGGAGATCCCGGGCTCCACCGAAGTTGCCTCTAGACATGAGAGGCTCGGTAGCTCGAAATAAGGCTTTACTATTGATAATGGCTAGCAAGTAATAAGCTTCCTCGAGAAGATTACAACTTACCTGATATAACTTGGTGTCCAGGATAGCCTCATCGTTTCGGATAAGTGCAGCCGTGGGTCGTCCACTCGTGGTATAGGCGATGCGTATCAGTCGTCCACCGGAATCGCGCAGATACGCTAGCTGGTTAGTCAGTTTGTTCAGGTAGTTCAGGTTCTGTATCAGTGTCATCCGATTTGCCTTTCCCTTGTTTTCTTCCCATAACCTCTCCATGATTTCCCAGCGGTGGCGCATACGGGTGTCAAGGTTTCGGATATCAACCTTACAGCGGGGTTGACTGCATCTCTGTGTTTTGGGATCGCGTATACAATCACTATGGTCCAGCGGCAGGACCATGGTTGGTTTGTCAATTGGTAACGCTGCTGTGAGGGGAGGCACTGTCACGTAGGGGGCTAGTGATTCACCCAGGTACACATCGAACAGATTGTTTTCGTGGATCGGCAAATCCACCAAGTCTGAAACATCGTAGTTTTTCTTGTCCTGTGTGCCAAGCCGTGGTCGGGTCATCCACGTACCGGGCAGTGCAGTCTGGACAGGATTGGGTGTAATACTCACAAAGAAAAGACGTCGATCTACTATAGTCGGACCCTGAGCAGCAATATCGGCATAGGGGGAATGATACTGACCATCATCGTGATGCAAAGAGGCCAACGTACGCTGGACCAGATCAGACCCATGAGGAGTTTGCCAAATCTCGACCAGGCCAGGAGCCAGTGGATGGACTCGTTTCTCGTCTGCTCCCAGCTCATAGTTACGAACCTTGCGTGCGAATACCACACTGGCTGGCATAGGGAATGTAGACAGGAATGTCTCCGTATCCAGCAAGTCCAGATCCCAGGGTGCCCTGTCACCAAAATCCAGATCCATGGTTCGCGGTGGCCGTGTACTGCGTCTCTTGCCCCGTATTCGTTCCTCATAGTGACCGGAACGAAAATGCAGATGTTGTCCAGTACGCAGAACGCTCAGCGGCATTACCATGCCAACGACTCCTCCGGGATCGAGGTATAGTTCGGCGACTCGGCAGAAGAACAAGCTGGCTACATCCTGATGGGGCGTCTGCTTGCCTCCAGCCCAGATACCATACCTGCGTTCTGACATCGCCCGCAGTTCCGCTCGGATGATATCTGCACTATCGCTGTATGTCAGCCATGGTGGGTTACCCACGATGGTGTCAACCTTGCGATGCGCCAAGACTACGGGTCGGGTCATGTTGCGCAGATAGTAGGCCCAGACGTGGTTGCGGCCCGCGGCATGGAGCTGTCTCATACGCTCGAAAGTCTGTTCCATGAGGGTACGTTCTCCCTCATCATGGATCGCATGACAATCCAACAGATATCCCACGTTGGGGACCTCCTCCTCCACAGCTTCCGCAATGTCAACCATCAGGTTATCGAACCGTTGGATATCCTGTGCCAATTCAAGTGGCACTTCCAATTCCACATCTTGTCCCAGGCCAGGTATGTCTTCTCCTGTGCGGACCGTGATGTACTCCTGGCCAAATAGCTCACTTCTCTCATTCCGTAACTGCAGGGAATCGCCTAGGTGGATGGGGGGTACAATGGCTGGTAGCCCTGGGTCTTCCTTACGTGCCGTAGTGATGGCTTGGCGACAATTGATGACCCAAGTGGCTTTTGCCAGTTGCACTGCCACCGGATGCAGATCGATACCTGCAATATTGTTCTGTAACAAAGCCAGTCGTTCGCGGCTGGAGCGATCCGTAGACTTCTCCAGCAAATGGCGCAGAGCCGACTCAATGAAGGTACCTGAACCGCATGCGGGATCCAGCATGCGTGTATTGACAGGATCGGGGACCAGTTCGGTGACTATAGCCTGAGCCAACCACATGGGAGTGTAATACTCTCCCATAGCCTTGCGCTCTTCTGGTGTCACAGTGTTCTGGTACAGCGTGGCTGCCAGTTCTGAAGACTGTTCCTCCCAGTTAAAACGAGACACTGTTTCTGCTATGAGCCGGACATACTGGCTTTGCCCTACCTCTAGTGGCCATCCGAATAAATCTGATTCAATTACGCCCCGAAGATCTGTATGTCGCTCCAAGAGCCGACCATTCAGTAAGTCCTGTGGTTCCTGATCTGCATGGGACACCACATCCAGGCCAAAATGAGCCTGAACAATGATACTTACCAAGGTGGTCAAGTAAGTATGTCGTATGAATAGCCAATCCTTTTCTGGACTATCAGCTGCCGAATCTTGTCCCAAGGCCACCTGCAGTAATTCCTGCCACAACTTGCGTTTGACCGCGACCGTGGGATGTTCGCGGTGTTGTTGGTGGCTATTCCACAGGAGCGTGTTGGCCGCATTGAAGACATCGGAGGCTATCCCAAACCAGCGAGTCAGGTTTTCGTGGTCAGGTGTGATATCGGAAGCGGGGGCGGTAATTACGCGGTGCAGATATTCCCGAAGCCGGGGGGCCTGCTCGGGCCGATCAAAGACGGTATGCATTTCGCCTTGTTGCAAAGGGAGGCGGTTCGCTCCTACATGCCGGATCAGGTAGTTGACTCCGTCGGTCAGAATGCCGTTCTGCACCCCCGTACCGGACTCGACCAAGTGCTCGATATAGCCATCCAATTGTTCGATTGCCTTGGGGTCAATAGCGTTGTTGCGGACAAGATTCCGCTTGAACTCAATACACGTGTTGTGAACATATAAGTCCATATGCCCCGGTTTATGAACTCCTGGTGGCGTCTCTGTGGACATACCGGCCAATTCCGCAATTTCGGCAATGCGGAGGAAGTCCATGAATGCCACCCGGATATCGTTTTCTGAGGCCCCTTCATTTTGGCGCTGGATAACGAGGGCAAAAGCTTCCTCTTCCCTTGCGTCTTGCGTTGTTGCCTCTCCGGTCCTAGCCATCTTTACCCCTAACATCCCGTTAAGTCCATATGGATTGGTTATTCAGTTTAAACTACCTTGGCATACTTTATAGGGTGAGGACTGTGCAAGAGCTCTCACCCTGCTATCAGTTTCCAGGAGGATCGTTTGTGGCACAACCTAGACTTAAGACACTGGAAGGCGAAACTCAGACAGGTGACTTTTGCTTGTCCCAGGAACATACTGTGCCGGGTATTTTGACATTTCAGAGATCTGATACCTCTGTCCGGCTTTGGTATCAGGATCAGGATTGGAAAGTACCGGATATTCCGTCTGTTATAAGAGGAGTCCTGTGCAACGCGCAGTATGTGTCCCTGCTGGGTTTTCACAACCAAATTAGCAGTAGCGGAAGCATAGGGCCGGCAGGTCTAATGAGTTCATGCATTATGTTCCCGCGGCACATTTCGGTTGGGGCCTTTCATCCGGTACCCAGTGCAGAGGAAATCATTGAAGTACATTTCAGCCTTGACGAAGCCCACTTGCTCTGTACACACACTGAAGCCTTTGGCTCTCTGGCTTTTGATGATGACGCAAAACAGGTGGTCAGACAAGCCCTTGAACTAGAGAAACGAGAAACCCAAGTAGGCCCAAACCCTATTGTTGTTTACTTCACGGGGGAACACACGATCTTCGAGGCTAACACTTGTCTAGGACATATTCAAGCTGTGTACGCCACTAGGATTGACTTCTCGAGGGATAGTCCAGATCAGTTAACCAGCGAGATTGTCCTGACGCTGAAATTTGACTCCACCGTTACTTTCCAAGACGCATTAAAGCGAACCTATTCCGTAGTGCACTTCCTGGAACTGCTTATAGGTAGACCTCAAAACATTACGGAAATGTCCTTCTCCAAATCATCCGATCATGATCACCCAGACACCATTGCCGTGTACGATTGTTTGTACCCTCGATATCATCGGCCAGAATCCTCCCGATCTACGCTGAGGCCTTTTATGGAGCCACCAGAATTATCGCGAGTTATCGCGAACTGGACTGGGCGTACCGAGTCTTGGGGAGCAGCCCGCACGTCATTTCATAACTGTTTTGCCAAGCAACAATTCTACGATGGGGAGCGGTTGGTGGCCGCTGTCAATATGTTCGATCTGCTCCCGGAAGACTCAATTCCTGATCCTCACAGTCCTGGCGTGAAAGTACAAGATGCTATTCAGCAGACACGAACACTCTTTCGGAAAATCCGACAGGATTCGGCTCCCGATCCTGAGCAACAGAGTATGTGCAAGTCCATGTTGGACTTCCTGGGCCGTTTGGAAAAAACTGTGCCTATCAAGCAAAAAATCCAATACCATGCGAGCATAGTTGGAGACAGACTGGAAGGACTAACGAACTTTACGAACATGACCGCAGAGCTTTGTGCAGTAGTTGATGCAGCGGTGGTCTGCCGAAATTTTTTTGTCCACGGTAGAGAACCTGACAAGAAGCCAAAGTATTGGAAAAACAAGGACATATTACGCTTTATCACAGAGACCGTGGAGTTTGTGTTTGGTGCATCCGATCTGCTCGCATCGGGTTGGGAGCCTTACACTTGGGTTACTGCCCCTAAGGTCCGCCACGCACATCCCTTTGACGACTACTTGGTGGACTACCCGATAAAGTACCAGATGTTTCATACGTATAAGTAATGAGTAACAGCTAGGTATTGGTGTCGTTTGCAGGAAAAGATCTTGGGACCGGCCTTTTATCCCATGAAGCTATTAGCTATGGGACTACTGATAGGTGTCTTGGCTAGTTGTAACACTGGAGTGGATCTGTATACTCCTTCTCAGCAGAAACTCACCCTGGACTCCTCACTTCCCACCAGCTACACCCCCGCAGGCCTCCTCTACATCGGCTCCCCCGACGCTCCACTCATCTTGTACGAGATCTTCGCGGCCTGGTGTCCGTACTGTGCCCGGTACCACACGGAGCAGCTGCCCGTTCTCTTGGAGCAGTATGCTCTTAGCGGTCAGGTCCAATTTGTCCTGGTCGATGTCACCTGGGAGCGCAATCAGGAAGTGCATCACGCGGCGTACTGTGTGGGCGAGCAGCAGGGGGCCTCGGCACACTGGCAGTTCTGGACCGAATTTTATAGAAACCATGAGCGCTGGTGGGAGAGGCAGGAACGAGTGTTGCAACAGCTGGTGAAACAGACCGGGGTGGACCCGGATGCCTTTCAGTTCTGTATGGACACACAGGCCACATCCTGGCTACAGGGCATCGAGGTTATAGGCCACCAGAAAATGGGCGACTGGCACGGCACCCCTGTGTTTCGCCTTGAGGACCGCAGGGGCCAGGAACTGCGCACGTGGGGCGGCGCGTTTCCGGCGCTGGAGACGTGGCACGAAGTGCTGGGGGCATTTGCAGAAAAAACTTAACTGACCAGTTTTGGGCGAATGCCTCTATCACCAACGTCATATAATTTACCTGAGTGTATCAAGGACACCTGTAGTTCTCATAGATGACTTGCGCTGCCCAGATAGACTTTCGCTATAGCTACTAGAGGAACTTCAAGAAACCGCAGGATATTCGAATAGAGCAAGGGAATGTATCACCAACTTCAAAGTCTGCTTGCAGCGCATACCAATAGCACTGCCAGTGATCTCCAACAGGTATTCACAGTCCCTGTTATGAGCTTTAAGAATGATCTGTTTCCCTTGCTGTCGGACTTGGATTCAGGAATTCCCGGGATCGGGATGCAGTACGCGGTCTGGAGTAAAACAACGCCCCATTATCCTTTCTCGAAGGAATTTGATGCCATAGTAAGGCCTCTACGGTATGTTCCTTACTTCCTGGCAGCAGGCATTCCGTTCGAGATGGTCACCCGGTCAATAGCAAAAGATGCCGGTGGACACTTAGAAAGCTGTGTGAAGGAATTGGGCCGTACTCATTTAGATGTTCGTTGGTCCTGCTACGTTCGCAAACCCCTTGGTGCCTTGGTCAAGGTAAAACCTATTCGCTTACGTATTGGTGAGCCACTGGCCACAGCTATAACTGAGTTTTCCCAAATTTCATGGAATCAGGCCAAACATCAATATTCAGATGGGAGCCCAACTTCGGTCATTTCGGTTGAGGATGCGATCGGAAGTTACTTCGTGGCTCGAGCTCTAGGCGCGGAAGTTCTAAAAAAAGCGGGAAGACTGGAGCCCTTGGTTGACGCGATCAACGAGGCAAGACAGTTGAGAAGACTTTATGTTACAGGCGAACTACCTTCGGTGCGTGACAGTGAAGTGCCTTGGATGATACGCGATATCTCCTTGCCCGATCAGCATCAGACAAAGATAAACCCCTAACGTAGCCTTCAATTGCCTGTATGAGGAAGATAACGGGATGTGTCTGACAAAACCATCGAGACTTACGAGTGGGCGCTGTCCAAGCTGGAGGCAGTTTCGTCCCGACGAATTACCCTCGACACCTGAAGAGATGAACCAAGTATTCGCAGCATTCCCTGATCTCGCGCCTGAATCAAGGAAATCCCTGTGGCAACGCCTATGAATGTTTTGCAGGTAGCTGGAGCGAGAGGGCAATGCCCGCAACCTCATGGCGAACATCCTCGCACCCTTGTATAGGCGAAAGCTTCCTCATACTCTCTCGATGAAGCGAAACACATCATCTTCTCTCCTCAATCGACAACCAGTGAGACTACGCCATAATGGTCGTATTTTTCGACACAGGAATTCGCGTGGGCGAGATGGCCTCCATCAATCGTGAATCGCTGAGCCCAAGCGGAATCAGAGTATCAGGCAAGACCGACGACAGGATCGTGCCAATATCGCCTGGTGTTTTTGACCTCGTGAACAGGCAAGTTGATGGAGGAGAACCCTGAAATTATCATGGAGGACATCGAGGATACCTGGGCGTTTGGGGTCTGAAAACGATTGTGCGGCTCCAGAAGCAACGCATCGGCCTAAATCGCCTAAGATAGGACCGCACACCCTGAGTCACACTTTTGGAACGCAGTACGTTATCAATGGCAGAGATGCGTTCTCGCTCCGACAAATCATGGGATACCGCAGAATCGAAACCTCGATGCTGTATGCCACGATGTCAGACAGCTTGGTCGCACAGCAGTAACGAGAATTCTCGCCTATGTGAGGCTTGAGCATAACGCAGACTTTCTAGTTGTAGTGCTTGCTGCCAGAGTGACATCTCTCACCTAAGTCATAACAACCAAGTGCGATGGCACGGCTAATTCCCCTAGTATCGAACAGACTCTCAACATGGCTATGCCCGTCTCTTGGCGAACGCCGGATTCGTGAAACGATCTCTGGGCGAGCTGATGAAGGGTTCAAGGCTTTGTGCATTAAGTCCTGGTCTACCGGGAACATCCAAGTCGTGATCGTGACTTCAGGCCTCGCACCTTATTGCGTAGCGCGGCTCTGGCTGCTATCCTTATCGGACAGTAAGTGGGCAGTAGTAAGTTAAACTTTCCTCTCCAAGAGATATACTGAGGGTAACGGATAGGGTGTTGATCAAGACTGGCCAGCTTGCAAAACGTGCAGGTATCCTCCCTTCCAAGGTCAGATACTACGTAAGGGAAGGCATTCTTATCCCCGCTGACCAGACCCCAGGAGGGTATTTCCTGTTCAACGGCACGGAAGCAATTGAACGACTTCGAGAGATTGACAAGCTCCAGAGCAGACAACGGCTCACTATCCGGGAGATCAAGCAGAAGCTAGGCAGAGGTGGATGACCGTTAGAGAACTACATCGGCATGAACTCTTTCGAGACGTTATCGGCAGAGCCGTTGCCTTCTCAAAAACAAGCGGATTCCCGTCGCTGTGAGACTTCCGTATGGCGTTGTGAGAGTATCCCAGAGGTAAAGGGACAGCTATATCCCCGCATTTCCGGTGTGCAAGAATTTCAATGCGATCGAGAGCAAATGCAGGTTGAGATAAGAGAGACCAGTTCTGAAGTGGGAGAAGACGGGGCTTGGCCAGTGCTTAGCCTCTTCTCAGGCGCTGGAGGTCTTGACCTGGGTTTCAGGCATGCAGGCTTCAGAGCAAGGCTCGCTGTAGACACGGACCCGGCTGCCATCGAAACCTACAGGTGGAACCAGCCTGATACCCATGTCGCCCAGCTGGATATAGCCCAAAGTAATCCGAGCGAGCTGGTGAATCTTTGGATCAGATTGAACGGGGATGAAAGACCCGCCGGGATAATCGGGGGTCCGCCCTGCCAAGCGTTCTCGGTTTCAAATGTACATCAGAAAAGATTGGACCCAAGGCGCAAGATTCTCATCAATTACGCCAGCGTGATAGAGGCGTTCACCGCTCGGCTTGGGCTGGACTTCTTCGTATTTGAGAACGTGCTTGGCCTCACGCAAGGTAGACACAAGAGGCGTTACCTGGAATTCAAGCGGTTGTGCAGGAAGGCCGGTTACAACGTCCGGGAAAAGGTCGTCAATGCTGGGAAATTCGGAATTCCGCAGAATCGTAAGAGGCTCATAGTTATCGGGATCAATCGTGACCGATATCCCGAGCTTGTACTAGACCCTCCGGAGGGTGACAAGCAACCTATGTCTACTAGAGTTGTGCTGGATGGTCTGCCTGAGCCGGTCTTCTGCCAAAAGAACTTAGATCCAGCCAGTGTCCCACATCACCCGAACCACGTTGCAATGGTTCCAAGGTCAAGCAAGTTTACGAATGGCATGTTAAAGCCGGGAGACCACCGCGGAAGGAGCTTCAGGGTCCTGAGCTGGGACAAGCCCAGCTATACAGTGGCGTACGGTCATCGCGAGGTGCACGTTCATCCGAACATGCACCGCCGCCTGTCGATCTATGAGGCGATGCGCCTCCAAGGGTTTCCCCATTCTTATGAACTGAAGGGAACGTTCAGCCAGCAAGTGCAACTCATTTCAGATGCCTTGCCCCCTCCTCTCGGCGAGGGGGTCGCGGCAGCCATCTCCAAGGGACTAGGATACACGTCGCAATCCCAAACAGAAGACACATGTGCTACTGGCTGAGGGGTTAGAGATACCTAGTCCCTACACCGCTCGCAAAGAAGGAGGCGTGCGTGAAGGTCCCTGTCGGCTTCTTCACAAACTGGTTCAAGGTACATGGGCGTTCGTTTCCCTGGCGTGAAGAAGATGTCAGCCCGTTCGGGATTCTCGTGGCAGAAATCCTATTGAAACAGACGCGCGCAGAGATGGTTGCCGGGGTCTGGCCCGCGCTGTATAGGAAGTACCCAGACGCTGCCAGCTTGGAATCTGCAAGCGAGGAAGTTCTCCACCACCACATATCATGTCTTGGATTCGGCTGCCAGAGGGTTACAGCGCTGCGCCAACTTTCGGCAGCCATAAACAAAGTCGGAAACCTACCCGCCAAGCCCGCAGATCTGATAAAGCTTCCGCATGTAGGCATATACACCGCTCATGCAGTCGCTTGCTTTGCATTTGGTCATCGAGTGCCGGTTGTCGACTTGAGTATTGTTCGCGTCCTTTCGCGTCTGGCAGGAATCGAACCACCAAGCGACATCAGGAGGGCTCCGGGGATCTGGGAGATCGCACAGACTCTCTTGCCCGACAAGGAGGTCAAGGAGCACAACTACGGCCTGCTGGACTTCGCCGCGGACATGTGCAAGGCTAGGGCCCCTCGATGCGGCGAGTGCCCGGTAGCGACCGATTGCGCACATATCAGGCACCTGCACATCGGAGGGCAGGCATTCGAATCTGGGGCCACATGAGCCGGTACTTTCGCTGGAGTAATGCCATTGCGGAGCATTTCTCTAATTCACACATACTTGGAGACCTCCAACTCGCTTGGAGGCAAGTCTTGCTCGAAAGGAGCAGCCTGATGGGAGTTTCGAGACGACAGCGTCCTCACCGGGTTTGCCAATTCACGCCGCATTTGCTGGACGCGGGTTCGAACCTCCGAAGAGTGAGCAGCCTTCGACACCCGTCGGCACGGGACGTGGCCAAACGACCACCATGCCGTCAAGTTATGGGTACCCTCCATGCTAATGATTGGAGGGATCAGTGAACCCGCTACACGAACTAAGACGCAATACGGACGACGTGCTTGCTACCGACATCGAAGGCAGCTCGAGCGAGTCCCCCGTCAAGACCAAACTCCAGACAGACGAACGCGTTCTCGCCCGGGTCACTGACGGCATTTACCGTCAGCCGGGATCGGCGATACGAGAGCTTGTGTCGAATTCCTACGATGCCGATGCGAAGCAAGTCGTCATCAAGACCGATCGACCCCGGTTCCACGCACTGACTGTCGAGGATGACGGCATAGGTATGACACCAGCCGCACTTGCCCACCTGATTCACCACATCGGGGGTAGCGCGAAGCGGTCACATGAGGGAGCCGTGCTTGGAATCGCGGACACCGAGGACCCAACGCGTAGCCTGTCGGGGCGTCGGCTTATCGGAAAGATCGGAATCGGTCTCTTCTCGGTCTCCCAGCTGACTAACGAACTTCAGATCATAACAAAGACGGCTGGTGATCCCTTCCGGACGATCGCATTGGTCGTCCTCCGTCAATACTCAGACGAGAGCGAGCTTACACCAGACGAGAAAGGAGAGTACGAAGCGGGAATGGTAACGATCTGGCGCGAGCCAGCTGCCGACGCCGACTCGCACGGTACAACGATCATCCTTACCGATATTCGGCCTCAGACTCGCGACACGCTCCAGAGTCGTGACCTGTGGGTGGCTATAGATGCCGATGGCAAACTTGCGCCTGCCGAAGCGAGGGGTCTTAAGCCGCCTGACTTCCACATAGGGCGTGTGAACCCGGAGGACGCCGATGTTCTCCTCAGTTTCGCCGATGCCCACAATAGCCTTCCCTGGTCTGGCGATGATCGACCAGAGGTCGCTTTCCAGAAGCTAGTCAATGCTGTATGGCAACGGGTTGATAGTGGAATACCTAATCCCCAGCTCGAACGTATCTTTGACTACTACCTTCAGATGGTGTGGCAGTTGAGCCTGGCTATTCCCGCACCGTACGTCTTGGGTAACCCATACGACCTTCCGCTTCAGGACCAGCTCTACCTCTTCGAAATGCCTCAGGGCGGCAGAGTAGCACCAACGGAGTTCAAACTCACGGGTGACGAGACAATTCGCATGAGAAAGTCGATCGGCTCTGCAGCAGGCGTCGGTAGCGATTTCACCGTACTCGTTGACGATCTCCAGCTTGCTCGTCCGCTCCTGTTCACCGACCTTCCAGAGACGAGCCACGCAGTTAAGAAGCCGATTCTCGTCGTCGGACGGTGCCGTGAAGAATTCAGTGGGGTGCAGCCCGAGCTCACTGGAGGTCCGCTTGAATTCGAGACCTACCTCATGTGGGCGCCTAAGATTGCTCCCACTGAGCACCAAGGCGTTCTCGTCCGGGTTCACGGTTCGAGTGGAACGCTTTTCGACCCGACATTCTTACGATATCAGGTATCCGAGCAGACGCGGCTGAGGCAGATCTCGTGTGAGATATTCGTCTCGGAGGGTCTGGAAGCGGCACTGAACATCGATCGTGAGTCTTTCAATTTTGCACATCCACACGTCGTATACATCACTAAGTGGCTCCACGTAGCACTCAGGCGCGTGGCGACTGCTCAGAAGCGCATCGCAGCTGAGATCCGAAAAGCTATCCAGGAGGCCGCCGCAGCTGGAGAAGAGGAGACCCTGTCAAACATTGCGGCCCGGGCATGGCGGGACGAGACCGACGATCCAGGGGCGGAACCGCCACCGGTCGAGTTTGACGATGGGACCAGTGAGCAGCCGTCGGTCGAGCACGGAGCATACCGGTTTAAGCGCATACCAGTGTTCGGTGAGGGCGAAGGGCGGCCCACGCGTCAAGACCAAGCAAACGAGCGAAAGCTACGCGCGATGATCCAGCTCCTCGCCGCGTACGGAATCCTCGAGAGCCTAACCAACCAGCAACAGGAACGGCTCCTCGCCGGGATGCGCCAGATCCTGGAAGTGTCCGATAAATGACCGCCACATGAACGACCAATCACACGATCAGGATGATCTCACAACAGGAATCTTCGGCGATGTCGAATATGCGCAACCGAGCACGGCACCGATGGAGTTTAAGCCGTGGCACAAGCCACGTAAGCAGTTCGTCCGCCGCAAGCAATGGTCAGCATTGCTCCAGCGCCTCTACAAGAACCGCAAGCCCAGTGATCCGTTGCGCTATTTGGGCCTGCCCGGAACAGACCTGATTGATTTGAGGTACTTGCACGAGCAGCTTTGCCGAACTAACGACCGCCAGTTGCGCTTCCTTGGATTCAACACGGAAGCCCAGCCCGGCAACCCCGCTCACGTGCAACTGAACGTCTCGCTCGACGAAGTACGTCGGCTTCCAAACGTCGATACGCAGTCCGACGTGATTCTGGATGATTTCCGTCGCATCGGCAATCCGGCTTCGGTAGCGTGGGATCGGACTCAGCAGATCGGTCCGTTCGATGTTGTCAACATCGACCTCTGCGACGGACTTGTGTCCGATCCGCCGTATAACGAAGGATCGATCTACAATGCGCTGTCGCGGTTGATGGCTCTTCAGGCTCGAAACCCCGCCCCTTGGTTACTCCTCATCACGTCGAGGATAGGGCGCGGGATGTTTGACACAGATGCCGAGAAGATTCTTATCGATAATTTCCGTAAAAATGTCGACAAATGCGAAGGATTTGCCGAAATGTGTGAGGAGTTACTGGACTCGCGTGTGGAGTCCATTGATCCTGCGACTTGCGACGAGGACAACCTCCTTATACTCATGATCGCTGCCATTGGTAAGTGGTTGTCGAAGTCGGTGCTGGTCCATGCGCGTAGTCGCGTCGAACTCGCAAGCACACACGGGTACCGGGTCGATCCGGATTCTGCCCGGGAGGACTTAGTCTCGTTTGCCCTTCGCTTTGAACCGGTAATTGCAGCGCCGCCAGATGCGCTTTCTCCGACCAGACCGACCGCTGAAGATGAGTGCAGGGCTGCTAAGGCTATACTGAGGCGCTCAGTGAAACGTAAAAATGTCGACACCATCCTCCGACAGCAACCAGACCTGCTTGAAGACCTGATAGGAGAGACGGAACAGTTACTGGAGAAAGCCCGTTACGATGTGACAGATTATCGCCAGTGGCTCACATTATGAACCAGTGCAGACAGCAGATGAGCCCCAACTACCAGCAGTCTATCTAGTGCACAGTCTCGCAAGTTCTTTCATTAGTGGCCAGCTGGCCCAGGATGGCATCGGCGGAGGTTGTCCAGCAGGGTGGCACTGCGTGCCAATTGCGGCTCCGCACATATTGGTCCAGGGTGGTCCGCAAGGCGGCCTTACTATCGAACGAGCCCCGGGCCAGCGCTTGCCACTGTAAGGCACTGAACCAGTGCTCAACCTAGTTCAGCCAGGGAAAATAGGTGGGTGTGAAGTGGAACTGGAAGCGGGGATCGGCTTTCCACCTGCGCTTGCACTTGGGCATATGCGGACGGTCTCCTCTTCGAATTGGTGCCGCCAGAGACCAGAAACATATACTAGACTACGGATTTCCCAGTCCGCCGTGATGCGCCGCAACTCATCCAAGATAGAAGATATCCACTCTTCCGCTTGATCCACATCAAAGTCACCGGGCAGGTACCACCCTACCACAGCGGCTGGTTCGGCTCCGCCTGTTTCAAAGTAGGATAGTACCTTCCCGGCAGACACCTCATAGGTCGATTCCTCGGAAAGCTGGAGTTCCTCTTTAGGGATGCCAAACAACACCTAGGCCTAAACCATTGTCAGGCCCGTTCCGCCGCCCGTCTGCACTTTCACTTCAACGTCATCCTCGCCGCCCTTACTTGGGTCAAGATGGAACAACGCTACCAACAAGGTCACCCGCTAGGTCGCTTTTCCCTGACTAACTTGACCTGCCAAGCCTTTAACCGCTACCTGCTGGAACGATTTATCCCAAAAACTGTCCAAACCATTGTGCTACCAAAGTACCAAGTACTGGCATTGACCTTGCGTCGAGCGTCCTCGGCAAAGGGGAAACTTCGGCTGTCAGAATGTTTCTGGCAGGGATTAAACCTGAGCTAACATCCCAACCTGATCACCACTTGCCCTGCAAGCCATAACTACAGAAAGACAACATCCCATTCTGGTTTGCCTATTCATCAACTGGCATAATGTAGCCACAATTTTCTTCTTATGTGGTTACTAAACAGGATTCAGAATGGTCACCATTGGTATCAAGGAATGCAAGGCCAAGCTCAGTGAAATACTCCGCAATCTTGGGGATCATGATGAAGTGATTATCACCCACCGTGGACAACCTTGCGGCAAGATTGTTTCAATACTGCCCTCCAGGGAAGAAAAACCTTCACTGGAAACATTGCGGGGCACTCTCACTGAACTTCCTGATGCAAACTACCAGGACTTCCTGGAAATCAAGACAGTGTGGGAGACTGCCCTGCCCAATAGCGAAGAAACAGCTTTAAACAGGAATGAATAGTCAGTCCCGGTATATCCTGGATACCCATGTACTTTGGTGGTACCTGAAATCGCCGGAACGACTCACAGCCGCTGTCTTGGCGGTCTTCCGTCTTGCGGAGACCGGCCATGCCCTTCTCGTAGTGCCGGCCATCACTATCGCCGAGTTTTATTACCTTTCGAGCAAGTTGGGCCAACCTGTAGCGCCTTCCAGACTATTGAAGGTCTTGTCATCCGTACGAGGCATAGAGCTGTCAGCCTTGGATCAACGGCAACTGAAAAATCTGGATCGGTTTCCCGAGATTCCCGAGATGCATGACCGCCTCATTGCGGCCGAGTCGTTGACTGCAACCGCACCTGTATTGACAAGAGATGAGTCTCTGAGCGCTTCGCCACAGATAGAGACGATTTGGTAAGTTTCGGAACCCATCGAGCAGATTTCGGTTCACACAAAGATCCCTCCGCAATTAACACACAAGGGTTGCCTCTTACTGACGTGTTAACGTTCAAGAGCCTTGCCTGAACAGTCCTTGCCAGGTCCCCGATCTGGCTCTTCAGTGTATACAGAATTTGCCAAGGACTGTGGATCTGTATATAGACGGCCCAGGGCCCATGACCCCGGAGTTTCGTTAAGGGGTGATTACGAGCGTTGCCAGAGATTCTTCCTGTCGGCAGGTTGCCGTGGTTACGGCCTCAGTGCAGACGACATTCATATCCGTTCTCGGCCACATAGGACCGGAATACCTCCAGGTCCAACTCCAGCCCAAAGCCAGAACTCTCCGGAAATCGGACGATGCCTTCGTGAACCGCGTATCCTGTTTCCAGCCCTGTAGTCTCAGCCTCATCCCATTCCACAAAGGTAAAGCCCTGCACTATAGGCGATAGGTGACCTGTTACATAGTTGCCAATGACCTGGCCATAGTGATGAGGGGCTGTTAGCACTCCCCATTCATCCAGCTGTGGGCCCAGCTGGAGCCAAGGAGTAATCCCATAGGCAAAAATGTCATATTGAATCACATTTACCAAGCCGTCCCGAGCCCAATCCAGCAAGGGAGGCGCAGCCAGGCCTTCACCATCGGCAATGTGAACCGACAGCCCTTCCCTTTGCTGCCACTGCTGGAGATCTTCGTAAAGTGCCGGATCTTCATGAAATGCCTCTTCCAGCCAGAAAAGATTGACGGCGGCGGTTTCGGCCAGCACTCTTTTGGCAAGATTGAGATTGTATCCATTGTTGGCGTCGATCATGATGGCACAGTCGGGCCCCACCACTTCCCGTACCCCCCGGATAACAGCAATGTCCCTTACAGTGCCGGCCTCCAGCGGCATATGGCGGCCACCCCGGCCTACCTTGATCTTGAAGGCCCGATGACCGTTGTCGTAACCGAACTGAGCTTCGGCCTGGATCAGCGCGACAGCTTCGCCATCATCTTCCAGATGCAAATCATCAATGAGTAGGGAGGTGTCATAGCAGCGTACCTCCCTGGTGGCGGCCTTGGCTTCACCGCGCCAATCCGCCAGGAGGGCATGAACCGCCTTGCCTGACATGCGGGCCACCAGATCCCAAAGCGGAAACTCGAAATCCTTCCAGTTGGCTGCGGGGCCCGTGTCCGCCACAAACACATCCTGAAGGGACTGGCCCAGCAGGGCACCGGCGTTTTCACGGGAACAATCGGACCAACCGACCCCCGCCTGGCCGTCATCGGTTTCCAGGCGCATCATCAGGACTGCAATGTCCTGGCCATGGACCGAGATGCGGGAATTCATACCCGCCACGCGGGGCCGTCTGCCGGGCAACGCCGTCCATTCTATGCGTACGATGCGGGAGTCAAACATCGGTTAGTCTTTGAGTCAGGTAGCCAAATCCCCAATGTACACGTGCCTGCGTGTGCTTTGCGATTCCCTCAATCCTGGCTCGTTCCCCTCTCTTAACCCACTGAGAAAGGCATTTCTTCATTCCCATTACCGGCGGATCAGTACTGACAGGAGAAGAGGGATATTGAATCGCCAAAAACTTACATGCGCAGGATACTGCGGGCCACTTCACCCCGCGCCAGCACCGCAAAGGCCTCATTGACCCCTGCAAGGGGAAACTCCCGGCTCACCAATTCATCAATCTGGAGCTTGCCCTGCTGGTAGAGCTCTATGATCCGGGGAAAGTCAATCTGGGGCCGCGCTGAACCGTACAGGGATCCAATCACGGTCTTTTCGGCGATCCACATGCGGGCGTCCATCTTCAACTCCGTGTCTACAGGTGCATGGCCCACATATACCGCTATACCACGTGGTCGTATGCACTCCAGGCACTGGATAAACGGGGCCGCGGTTAAACCAATGGCCTCAAAGGCGTAGTGGGCGCCGGGCCCTCCGGTGATCGCACGAATGCTTTCGACCGGGTCCTCCCGCTCCGCATTGACCACATGCGTAGCTCCAAACTCCCGCGCCATATCCAGTTTGTTATCCAATAAATCCACCGCAATTATCGGGTAGGCGTTGGCCAGCCGCGCCCCCTGAATGCAATTCAGCCCCACACCACCACAGCCAAATACCGCCACGGAACTGCCTGGTTCTACCCCTGCCGTGTTGATAACCGCCCCTACACCGGTCATAACGCCACAACCGATCAGGGCTGCCTTGTCCAGAGGCATATCCTTGTCAATAGGTACGACACTGGTCCTCTGCACGATCGTGCGGGTACTGAATGTACCCAATGCACTCAGCTTTCGCATCGGTTTCTGTGTGTCGGGGAAAAGAGGATCCGTGGAATAATCATGTTCCCTGGTACAGACCACGGGATATCCTTTCTGACAGGCCTCACAATAGCCGCAAGTGGGCTTCCAGGATAGGATGACATGATCGCCTACCCGGATGTCGTGAATATCCTCGGCCACAGCCTCTACAATGCCCGCGCCTTCGTGTCCCAATATGCAGGGCAACGTCTCTTGGGGCCATTCGCCTTTGACGATATGCCAGTCGGAATGACAGACACCGCTGGCCACAAGCCGTACTTCCAGTTCACCTGCCTTGAGCGGTGGCAACTCGAAATCCATGATTTCCAAGGGGGTATTGGGGGTCTGCAGAACAGCCGCCTGGATCATGTTAGCTCCTTGTCCCATCCCGGGTCTGGTTTGTGCCAGGTAAGACCTGACCTATGTCATTCTTCGCACTGGATCGGGGAGCACCCTCCAGTTCAGAGATCAATATTGAGATCTTCAATTGCGAGTCCAGCCCCTGCTTCCAGGTCGCGCTGAACTATAGGGATGCATCTGGTTGATTCCACCACAATATAGCCCTGAGGCAAAACCATCTGGACTCCACGTCGGATCTGATGTCGGAAAGACAGAGCAGGAAATTTGTCACTTTCAATGGTGATGTTGGCCGTATACAGGCAAAAGATCGCGCCACAATCAACGCACAAAGGTTGCATTTTTCTGAAGGGTCAACGTTCAGGAGCCTTGCCTGAACAGTCCTTTCAAGGTCCCCAATCAGCCTCTTCCGTGTCTACAGACTTTGTCAAGGACTGCAGCCTCGGATACAGACAGCCTGGTGACCATGAACCAGGGAGCGTTAAAGGACGATTACGAGTGGTGCCAGGGATTCTTCCTGTCGGCAGGTTGCAGTGGTTACAGCCTCAATTCAGACGACATTCATATCCGTTCTTGGCCACATGGGACCGGAAGACCGCCAGGTCCAACTCCAGCCCAAAGCCAGAACTCTCCGGAAACTGGATAAAGCCTTCTTCCACTGCATACCCCGGTTGCAATCCAGTAGTCTCAGCCTCATCCCATTCCACAAAGGTAAAACCTTCTATCCACGGGGTCATGTGTCCTGTCACGTAGTTACCAATGACCCGGCCATAGTGATGGGGAGCTGTCAGGACTCCCCATTCATCCAACTGTGGGCCCAGCTGAAGCCAAGGCGTAAACCCATAGGCAAAAATGTCATATTGAATCACATTAACCAGGCCGTCCCGAGCCCAATCCAGCAAGGGAGGCGCAGCCAGGCCTTCACCATCGGCAATGTGAACAGATAGCCCTTCCCTTTGCTGCCACTGCTGGAGATCCTCGTAAAGTGCTGGATCTTCATGAAATGCCTCTTCCAGCCAGAAAAGACTGACGTCGGCGGTTTCGGCCAGCACTCGCTTGGCAAGATTGAGATTGTACCCATTGTTGGCGTCGATCATGATGGCACAATCAGGACCCACCGCTTCGCGTACTCCCCTGATGACAGCAATGTCCCGCACAGTCCCAGCCTCCAATGGCATATGACGGCCACCCCGGCCTACCTTGATCTTGAAGGCCCGGTGACCATTGTCGTATCCGAACTGCGCTTCGGCCTGGATTAGTGCGACGGCTTCGCCATCATCCTCCAGATGCAAATCGTCAATGTATAGGGAGGTGTCATAGCAGCGTACCTCCCGGGTGGTGGCCCCGGCATCACCGCGCCAATCCGCCAGGAGGGCATAAACCGTCTTGTCTGACATGCGGGCTACCAAATCCCAAAGCGGAAACTCAAATTCCTTCCAGCTGGCTGCGGGCCCCCTGTCCGCCACAAATACCTCCTGAAGGGACCTGCCCAGCAGCGCACCGGCGTTTTCGCGGGAACAATCGGACCAACCTATCCCCACTTGGCCATCATCAGTTTCCAGGCGCATCATTAGTACCGCAATGTCCTGGCCATGGACCGAAATGCGGGAATTCAAACCCGCCACGCGGGGCCGTTTGCCAGGCAACGCCGCCCATTCTATGCGTACGATGCGAGAGTCATACATTGATTAGTCCTCTTGTCAGGTAGTCAAGTCCCAAATGCCATTCGGACCGGGAGTTGTACCCAGTGGTTGCCTCCCATCTGTCCCCCCAACCTGGTGGCTATGGGCAATTCGCCCTCGGTTTACAAGAGACAGATTTGCACATTCCCTGCAACTTGAGCCCCGATGGGGCAGCCCCCACCACTGTTCTGGCTCAAGCCATAAGAAAGGCTTTCACCTCCCGGTAGGGCATCCACAATGTTATCTCTTCATCATATGGACGGGAAAGCGAGATGTCAGTTCGCAAGGAACTTCACATGCGCAGGATGCTGCGGGCCACTTCACCCCGCGCCAAAACCTCAAAAGCCTCATTGACCCCTGCAAGCGGAAATTCCCGACTCACCAATTCGTCAATCTGGAGCTTGCCCTGCCGGTAGAGCTCTATGATCCGGGGAAAGTCAATCTGTGTCCGGGCGGAACCGTACAGGGACCCAATCACGGTCTTCTCGGCGATCCACATGCGGGCGTCCATCTTCAGTTCCGTGCCTACGGGCGCATGGCCTACATAGACCGCCACCCCGCGTGGTCGTATGCACTCCAGGCACTGGATAAACGGAGCCGCGGTTAAACCAATAGCCTCAAAAGCATAATGGACACCGGGCCCTCCGGTAATCCCACGGATGCTTTCGATCGGATCCTCCCGCTCCGCATTGACCACATGCGTGGCCCCGAACTCCCGCGCCATATCCAGCTTGTTATCCAATAGGTCCACCGCAATAATGGGGTACGCATTGGCCAGCCGGGCCCCCTGAATACAGTTCAGGCCTACGCCACCACAGCCAAACACAGCCACGGAACTACCCGGTTCTACTGCTGCTGTGTTGACGACAGCCCCTACACCGGTCATTACACCACAACCGATCAGGGCTGCCTTGTCCAAAGGCATATCCTTGTCGATGGGTACGGCATTGGTCCTTTGTACTACTGTCCGGGTACTGAAGGTACCCAGTGCATTAAACTTCCGCATCGGTTTCTGCGTGTCCGGGAATAGCGGGGCCGTGGACTGATCATGTTCCATGGTACAGACCACGGGATGTCCTTTCTGACAGGCCTCACAATAGCCACAACTGGGTTTCCAGGAAAGAATGACATGATCACCTGCCCGGATGTCGTGAATATCCTCAGCCACTGCTTCCACAATGCCGGCGCCTTCGTGCCCCAGTATGCAAGGCAGCGCCTGATGGGGCCATTCACCCTTGACGATATGCCAGTCGGAATGACAGACACCGCTGGCCACAATCCGTACTTCCAGTTCCCCTGCCTTGAGTGGCGGCAACTCGAAATCCATGATCTCCAAGGGGGTATTGGGAGTCTGCAGAACAGCTGCCTGGATCATTCTTGCTCCTTGTCCTTTACGAGGTCTGGTTTGTGCCAGACGAGAACTGGCCTAGGCCCCTATCTGCGCCGGCCTCGGGAATACCCAGTCAGACTCAGAGGTCAATATCGAAGTCTTCAATTGTGAATCCAGCTCCCGCTTCCGGATCACGCTGTACCATAGGAATGCCATTGGTGGATTCCACCACGATATAGCCCTGCGGCAAGACCGTCTGGGCTCCACGCCGGATCTGCCGTCGGAAAGACAGAGACGAAAATTCGTCGCCTTCAATGGTGACATTAGCCGTATGCAGGTAGAATTTTTCTCCCTGGCTGTTCTCAACACAGAATACATCCTGATTCCAGACTTCACTGTATTCGGTCATGAACCGGCTTTCTGGAATCCTGATAGGTGCGGTGGAGGTCATAGGCTTACCGTTACAAAGTGATGGTCGGCTTACTGGATCAAGAGTTTCAGGAGATGTCAGTTTATGGACAATCCATTCTAGGCTGAATCCACCTTGTGGCGAAAAGCCCTGGTACCTGTATACACAGCTGCTTCACCCAACTCCTCCTCGATCCGTAACAGTTGATTGTACTTGGCCACCCGGTCACTGCGGGCGGGAGCTCCAGTCTTGATCTGTCCCGTATTCAGTCCTACCACCAGATCGGCAATCGTTGTATCTTCTGTTTCGCCGGACCGGTGGCTGACTACGGCGGTCCAGCCTGCGCGGTGACTCATTTCCACCGCGGCAATGGCTTCGGAAAGAGTACCAATCTGATTGACCTTGCAAAGCAGGGAATTACATAGTTCCAGCTGAATAGCCTCGGCGATCCGGTCTACATTGGTCACCAGCAAGTCATCCCCAACAATCTGAACCCGGTCTCCCACCTGAGCTTGCAGAGCTTGCCAACCGGTAAAATCATCCTCCGCCAAGCCATCCTCAATACTGACAATCGGAAACCTTTCCACCCAATCGGCCCAGAGATCCACCATCTCCTGACTGGAGAGTTCCTTGCCCTCTATGGCCAGGTTATAGGTGCCCGTCTCGGAGTTATAAAGTTCCGTGGCCGCCGGATCAAGCGCAATCCAGACATCCGCGCCAGGACGCAGACCTACCGCTTCAATCGCCTGCAGGATAACCTCTATGGCCTTCTCGTTGTTACCCAGACTAGGGGCAAAACCGCCTTCATCACCGACATGGGTGGTCTGCCCCATGTCTGCCAGTACATTCATGAGGGCATGATAAATATCGGAACCCCACTGGACCGCCTGCCGAAAGGATTTGGCCCCTATAGGCATAACCATGAATTCCTGAAAATCCGTACTGTTGGCGGCGTGCGCGCCACCATTCAGAATGTTCATCATGGGCACAGGCAGCACGTGTGCGTTAACACCGCCTAGGTACTGATATAGGGGTATATGCCTGCTACTGGCAGCGGCCCGGGCCACAGCCAGACTAATGCCCAGGATGGCATTGGCCCCATAATTGCTTTTGTTCTCCGTTCCATCAATGTTGCACAGGAGCGTGTCGATGGCTACCTGTTCCAGGGCATCCCGTCCGTTCAGGGCCGGTCCCAAAATAGCGTTCACATTGGTCACGGCTTTCAGTACACCCTTGCCCCGATACCGATCCTTGTCCCCATCCCGCAGTTCAACTGCTTCATGCATACCGGTACTGGCTCCGCTAGGGATTGCAGCCCGCCCTCTGCAACCATCCGCCAAGATGACATCCACTTCCAGTGTTGGATTGCCCCGGCTATCCAGGATTTCCCGGGCGTGTACTTTGGTGATCTTCGACATCCAGATTTCCTTCGCCCCAGTACATACAGGTAGTCAGCACAGCGGCCTGGCCGACAGGGAACTTGCCTTCACGCCTTGAAACAGCCGAGAGTCAGGCAAAGATGGTCCGATTATAGCGCGAGAAGGATGCAAACTGCCGAAACAGCTATGGACTGAGTCGGGTTCGCTCGGACATCCGTTTATGGCTGACAATACCTCCCGAAGAAATGGGTACCTTCTCACATAAGGATTAGGGAAGGTGGTACACTACCGGCGGGTGCAGTGGCGGAAAATCTGCCATGGTGCTTGACAGTCAGACGGATGTTAGAGACGATTGGTTTGCTGCTTGGGATGAATGTAATGGTGAGAAACTATTCAGGGCAATACGGTTGAGCCTCACATCCCCGAAAAAATACCTCCTGCCAACCAGTTCCCTCGACAGGAGTCCCCGGTCTCATGAGAACACGGGACAGGAAGCTGAGTTTATGAACGATACACGACCTTCCATTTACCTGGATCATTCCGCTACAACCCCGATATGGCCTGAGGTCGTTGCCATCATGCAGCCTCTGTTTAGTGATATATACGGCAACCCCTCCAGTATCCACGCTGTGGGGCGCAAGGCTCATGCCAGTCTCCAGTCAGCCCGCCGGGACGTCGCTCGGCATATAGGAGCCCAGGAAAAGGAAATTGTCTTTACCAGTGGCGGGTCTGAAAGTGACAATGCCGCTGTCCGGGGCATTGCCCTGGCCCGCAGGGAGCAGTGTGGGGCCAAGCGGATCATCAGTTCTGCGGTCGAACACAAGGCCATTCTGGAAACACTGGAGGATCTGGAACACATCCATAACTTTGAGATTGTCTTGCTCCCGGTCGACGCTACCGGGCGGGTAAATGCCAACGACCTGGCGCAAACCCTGCATGATGATACGGCTTTAGTCTCCATCATGCTGGCCAATAATGAAGTGGGGACCATACAGCCGCTAGCGGAATTGGGGGCCCTTTGCCAGGCACACGGCATCCCCCTGCATACTGATGCCGTGCAAGGCATCACCAAAGTTCCCGTGCAGGTGGACGAATTAGGCGTGGCGGCCCTGAGTGCGAGTGCGCACAAGTTCCACGGTCCCAAGGGTGTGGGATTCCTCTATCTGCGCCAGGGTACCCCCTTTCACCCCTCTCTGACCGGAGGAGGGCATGAAGGTGGACGCCGGGCTGGCACCGAAAATGTTCCCCTTATCTGTGGCCTGGCGAAAGCCCTAGACCTGAATATGGCGGCAGGCGACGAAACCTGGGAACGCTTGACTAACCTGCGGAATCGGCTGATTGCCGGCGTCACCGAAACCATAGAAGGCGCGTACCTGACTGGCTCGGTCACCCACCGCTTGCCTCACCATGCCAGCTTCATCATTCCGGGTCTGGAAGCCGAATCCATGCTTATTGGCCTCGATATGGCTGGCATCATGGCCAGTAGTGGCAGTGCCTGCACCAGCGGGGCGCATCAGCCTAGCCATGTACTGGCTGCCATGGGCATTACACCTCCCGACAGTTATGGTGCCTTGCGCTTTAGCCTTGGTAGCCATACACAGGAAGAGGATATTGACTTTGTGTTGGACCAGTTGGCCCGAATAATCCAGCAGTTGCGAGCCGCATTGCCGGCCTTTGCATGAGAATGCCTCATAAGACATCTGGCTTCTGACCTCTCCTGTCCGACCGATCAGCCTACTATCCTGTTCGGCCCCAGCAAGGGCTGAAGCATCTGTCGCGGGTGCATGACCGCCAATCCCTGCACCTTAATGGGTACGCTGATTTCCCGGTTCATGAGTTTGGCGGGAACTCCTGTTCCACAGGCGCATGGATTCAGCTGTAATTTTGGCCTCTTCCGTATGCTAGAATGCAACTATTATGGACATTGGATCGACCTCCGTCGCGGTCGCCATGAGTGGTGGCCTGGACAGTTCCATGGCGGCCTCCCTACTGACAGAGGAAGGCTATGCCTGTTTTGGCCTTATGATGCGCCTGTGGTCAGAAGAAGAACCTGGTCAATCCAGCACCAACAAGTGTTGCTCGCTGGAAAGTATCGAGGTGGCCCGCCAGGTAGCTGATCAACTGGACATCCCCTTCTATCTGATCAATGTCGAAGAGTCCTTCCGGCAACAGGTGGTAGAGCCCTTTATTCTGGATTACAGTCAGGGGTTGACACCCAACCCTTGTCTCAATTGCAACCGGCACATACGCTTTACCTATTTGCTTGCATACGCCCAGCGTCTGGGGGCCGACTTCCTGGCCACAGGCCACCACGCCCGTGTGCAAAGGCAGGCGAACGGCCAGGTTTCCCTGCACCGGGCCGTAGATCCCGGCAAGGATCAGAGTTATGTGCTGAGTGTGTTGAACCAGGACCGCCTGCAGCGCGTTCTCTTTCCCGTTGGTCACTATCTGAAGTCTGATCTCCGCGCCATGGCCCACAAGCGCAAGCTGCCTGTAGCCGACAAACAGGAGTCAATGGATCTGTGCTTCATCGCTGATGACGATTACCGGCGATTTCTGCAGGACTGGAGTCCGTCTCCCCCTGTTCCTGGCCCTGTTCTTACCACAGAGGGCCAAGAGGTCGGAACCCACCAGGGGTTGTTTCATTACACTATCGGACAACGGCGTGGCCTTAATCTGCCTAATCTGGGTGGTGTGCCCCACTATGTCATTGAGAAAGACGCGCAACGCAACACCTTGGTCGTGGGACCGCGTGATCACTTGGTTACCCACAGCTTTACCCTGCAAAATGAGAACTGGATTCAGGAACCTCGTCCAGGCTTCTTCACCGAACTGACATGCCAGATCCGTTATCGGGGTTCTGTTGTCCCCTGCCATCTGGAACCGGATGAAGCAGGGGGTATACGGGTCAGGCTGAGGGAAGCTCAGAGGGGTGTTGCCGCAGGACAGGCGGCTGTCTTCTATACAGGTGATCACTGCCTGGGTGGAGGTCTCATCGCAATCTGATGTTCGCAGATTGGTGGCTCAACCCTCCCCTCATCCTCAGTGTAATCCTCGCGGTAGGGTACGGGGCTTTGTTCCATCTGTGGCAGGGACGATCCTATCGGGATCTGATCGTGTATGTGTTAGCCGCGGCCGTGGGTTTTGCCCTGGGTCAGGGCATTGGGATACTCCTCAACTCCGACTGGTTCCGCATTGGCCAGATCCGCATCATTGAAGCCACCCTGATGGCCTGGTTTGCCCTGCTTGTCATCCGGGCGAAACCCGAAAATCCGGCCTGATCGGCTCGGCATATCATGGAACGAACACTGGATGTCATCCGGGACATCACCTTCATTATCATTGCTCTGGAGACTTTCGCGGTCCTGGGACTCCTGATCGTTCTCAGTCGCCAAATTCTCAAGCTGATTCGTATTGTGCGGGAAGGCATAATCCCCATTCTCAATGATGCCCAAGACGCCGCACGCACGACCAAGGCGACAGCCGAATTCGTAGGTGAGCATGTGGTAAAGCCTGCCGCCGCCGCCCAGGGACGGGTAGCAGGCCTCCGTCGTGCCTGGCAGGTACTCTTTGGAGATCTGGGGTCCTCCCAGCGATCCCGCCGTCATTGAAGCCATACCCTCTTCCCAGTGCCCTGATGGTGGGATCGTGCGTCCCTTGATTGCTTCCAAGTTGGATGACCAAGATCCAGACTGGTCAGCACAGGTACAGTCCCTGCGCGCTGTCCTGGGGGCTCCCCACAATCACAATCTCCTGCCGCCCCAGTTCATCTTTGCTACCCTGCGGGAAATCGGTGGTGATGTCCTGCAATGGCACAGCGGTTCACAACTGATGGCAGCCGGCCTAAGGCTGACAGCCCTGAAGGCAGGATCCCGTCAGCACCTGATCTGTTACCATCTGTCTCCGGCAGGTCAGGCAACTGGCCTGACCCAGGCGGATCTGTTGCCCCCTTCCTCCCGTCTACTCCCTGACAACCCTGTACAGCTATACGACGGTGCTGGGAAGCATGCCTGGGCCGATCCGGCCGTGCTGGAAACCGTGGACGGCATCACGTACGGCCGACCCAGCGTGTCGGATGCCGGTGAGGTACGCCAGCTTCAGTCCTCCATCTGGCAAGCGGAAGATATCTACCTTTATCCCAATTACCTCCATGATCCGGCCTTTGGCGCAGTCCGTTCACTCGTGGCGCGTCGGGAGGATCACGTAGTGGGTTTTCTGCTGGGTTTCCTGCACCACGGGCCATCAGGACTTCTGCCGCCGATCATTACCCCTAGTCCCGGTACCATCATCCTGGAATCCTTAATCCTGGGAGTTCACCCGGATTACCGCACGCAGCAGATCGCATTTCATCTCAAGCGCATCCAGGCGGCACAAACCAGGGAAATGGGTATTCAGTACATTCAATGGGTGGTGGATCCTTTGCAATACCGCAATGCCCGTCTCAATCTGGGCCGCCTAGGGGCTGCTAGCGGCCAATTCCTAAGGGACTATCTGCCTTTTCGGAATGCCCTGAATCAGGTACATGCCTCGCGTGTGCGCCTGATATGGCCCCTCAATTCAATGGCTGTGCGGCAGGCTCTGCAGAGCACTCAACGCCCTGTTCTAAATCTGGAGAATATGCCCCATGTAGGTGTGGTCAATGAGGGTTTAGACCACGTGCGACTGGATTTGTCCCAGGATTGGCTGGCCGTGGAAATACCAGACAACTGGGAGCACATGCAAAGTACCAACCTGGCCCTAGCCCAGCAGTGGCGAAACATGACGGATGAAGTCCTGGACCATTACCTGGGTTCCGGTGAGGGGCAATACCTGCTCACGCATACAGGGCACCGGAAAGGCAAGGTATACCTTATGCTCGAAAGAGTACGTTCCGAGGTAGTTAACCGATACCGACTGTTTCAGGCGTAAGGGAACGCAACAGCAATGCAGCGAGTGAGGTCGTTACCGCCTACATCCAACGGAGTAAATGCCCCGTCGGACCTGATGGTGATACAAGCTGCCCAAACGGGTCACAGGCTTTGCGAGTCTAGCCTATGGAGGTGCGTTGGACCCCGGTCCTTGTCTTTCCCATGTGCCTGGCCTACAATGCCTTGTGCATGCAACCCGCTTGCGTACAGATCTCATGTCCCGTAGTACCCTTGTTGATTCCCTGGTTCCGGCGAACCCCGCGGTGCCGGTGCCGGATCACGCAGACAACGCAACTCATAGTGACAAAGTCTGGCAGGCCGGACCTCCCTACTGGTACAGTGCCACTCACACCAATGATCCCTATTTCATGAAAGAAGGAGTCACCTTGCCGACCAAAGACTGGCACTTCCGGATTACCATGAGTACGTTTCTAACTTTTGAAGCCCTCTTGGATAACCCACCTTACGTAGTGACCGGTGACCGTCTGGCCACAGGTGCAACTGAGTATCAGGCCGACTTGCCGGAACTGGCCCACCTAGCCGAGATGGAGCCGGACGACGGTGCGGTACCCTACCAAGACCGGTTTGCGGGTGACGTCGCCGTATGGCAGCCCCCCAGAACCACCGACTCTGGACCAGGCGCTACGCCTAGAATTCAGACATGGGGCGTGCCCTTGCTGGTTATGGAAGCCGAGTCGGAAGCATCCCGGCGTGCCGACAGGCAGGTAAAACACCAAATATATGCGCGTATGGGTGTCACCGAATATTGGCGGTGTTTTACACCCGACGATGTCAATACGGTCATAACGGCCTATCACCTGGTTGACACTGGCTACCGTGAAATCCCTCAAGATGTAGGGGGAGCATTTATCAGTATCCTGTTTCAAACCGCCATCCGCGCCGCGGGGCCGAGTCTTGAGATATGGGACGGGAAAAGCCAGGTATGGACCACCTTTGAGACTATGGTCAGGGCGGAAGGGCAGGCGGAAGGCATGGATCAGGGACAATTGGAAGCCATGCTGGAGACAGCCGCCCTATTTCTGGACGACGAGCATGTCACACAATACCGGGAGCTGTTTGGGCCACTTCCCGCAAGCGCTATTCCCCGCAGTGCCGACCTGACGCGCGTGACGATGGGGCTCTCCCGGTCAGAAGGTCAGGCGGCCGTGATCCAGTTGCTGGATTCAGCCGCACAGCACAGAGACAAATAACTTTCCCGCAGGTAACCGTCAGATTTCCGGTCTCGTTCCGAGCTACCCGAAGCCACATCTCTTCCAACGCCCTTTCCGCGCTTGCCGGGGATCACACATCCAGGACAGAGCAGCTGTGGTGACTGCACAGTCTTGCGGGCCATATGCCTGCCCCCAGTCCCGGCAGAAGCGATTCCCTACCGGTACATGACCTGCTGGATTGGAGGCTGATCGGGTCAGACCGCACCAGACGACGGTTGCGGGATGTGACGGTAGGCATCCTCCTGAGCTTCGTACCCCAGCAGGTTACAGGTTTCGTCCAGTGACCACTTCATGTCACTGTTGCCTGACATGCCATTGACACATATATAAGGGCCGGGCCAATGGGCAGAATCTGCCAGCAGGGCGCGTTCAAACAGATAGGCAAAGTCTTCGTTGGCCAGCCACATGCCCTTGAACCAGCGATCAGCGCGTCTATACTCTTCCTGCATTGCGGGCACCATGCCCTCCGTAGCGTCCACCCCTTCTGTGTCTTCCGGGACTCCGGTAGGACTGAGTGACAGAGGGTGGTTGTCGCCGTAATTGCACCAGCCAATGCGAACACTCACGAATTCTGTTTTGCCCTGTCCGGTGTCCGTCAGAGCCAGGGCCCGGTAAATCCTTTCGCCGGCAAATTTGGCCGTGGCATAGGGAGTTGAGTCAGCGGAAGCCTGCGGTCCCAGATTCACTACCGTGCCCACGCCATAGGGCAATTCAGGGGAGAGTTCACCGGAACCGACGGTGGAAGCCAGAGGTTCATCCTTATAACGTCCCATTACATGGTTGCTTGTAGCAAAGACCAAGCGTGTGCATTGGCGGGACGCTACCACGGCCAAGCCCACATTCAGGTTCATGTCCAGGGAATAAGCCGCATCATCCCAGGTCGCATCGGGAGTTGGCACCTGCGCCGCCAGATGCACCACTGCATCACATGCATCCAGGGTTTCTCGCCAGCCGTTATCAGACCAATCCCGCAGATCTCCCTGGATAAATGCCAATTGGGCCAAGGAATTATGGGCGGATTCCGATGCCAGCAAGTCTGACACTACCGCTGGCGAAGCGGCCTGGGTATCCACTCCGGTGATATGGGTTATCTCAGGATGAGGTAACAGATGCCGGATCAGTTTCTGGCCCAGATTGCCCAGGGCACCTGTGATAGTGATGTGTTTGCCCATTATGGATTTGCTGTCTGATACAAAAAACTTCAGTCATTTGACACGTGCTGCGATCTTGGTGAAAAGATCCTGAAAAATGGGATTCCGAAACACCATCGTGGCTTCCCTTACGGGCTGTGGGTCCGGGTCAGGCACCCATGTGAGGGTATCCACATCCAGAAGCGGAGAAGGTACTACCCGTGTGGGTACCCACGCGGGATTCACCAGATAGGCAGTGGCCGCCAGATCCCAGATTTCCTTGGCGTAGCCGAAGTGGTCATCCTGATAATTGCGAAAAATGGACAGCAGATAGTGGCCGATAGCACCCCGATCCTGCAGATGGATTTCCAGTTCTGCCAGCGAGGTCAGCATGTGGGAAGAAATGCCATAACACGCCACGTGGGTGAGTGAAGGACTGCAGGCTATGAGAATCCGAGACGCCACAGGATCCTGGTAGAGATTGTATTCCCGGGCTGAATCGGCATGAAACGGCTGGCCGCCCAACCACACTACCCGTAGGCGGTTTGTCAGGTCCAAGCCTTCCTGTTGAGCCTTCAGCAAGGCTGAAGCGACGTTGGTAGCAGCCCCTATCGCCACAACATACAGGGGTTCTACTTCCGCCAAGGCGGTCTCCAGCAGGTGATCCACCGCAGCACTCGGGATGACCCGGGGTTCCGCTCCCATATATTCGGTTGAGCCCTTGTATACCAGGCCGGCAGAGTCGAGTTTCAGGTGGTCGAATATACGCAGAATTTCTGCGTAACTTTCTTCCATGCCCTGATTGGGACTGCTGTCGGCATGGACGAAGGGAGCCGCGTAGACTCCCTGTACATCCATTTGTCCAGATGAGAGAAGTACATGTACCAGCGCAAACTGGTCATCGATCTCATTGTACGTGTCCGTATCCAGCACCATACGCACCCGTCCAGACGGGGGTGGTGGTTCTGCGCGCCGTGCAGATACAGCCATGTCAAAGCTCCTGCATAAAAGTGAAGATCAGGTCATCATTGCCCTGTAATTTCTCATGGCCATAGTCGGGATACAGGGCCAGGGACTTCGGTCCAATGATCTTGTTGTACGCAGCAAACTGGGAGGATGGCGGACAGACCTGATCGATCAGGCCCACACTCATGAGCACTTCGGCCTGAATGCGGGGTGCCAGATGCTGGACATCTATGTAGCCCAGGCGGGTGAAAATTTCATCTTCCCTTTCATGCAGGGGATCGAACCGTCGGAACCACTCCCGCAATTCGGCATAGGCCTGAACATCCAGATCCATATCCCATACCCGTTTGTAATCTGACAAGAAAGGATATACGGGAGCGGCCCGTTTAATCCGGGGTTCCAGGGCCGCAGCTGCCAAGGTCAGGGCTCCCCCCTGACTTCCTCCCGTCGCCCCGATCCGACCCGCATCAACATGGTCCATATCCATGACAATGCGAGTCAATTGAGCCGCATCCAGAAATATGGACCGGTACAGCAGTTGGCGGGGCGAATCGTCTTCCAGACCCCGAACGATATGGCCACGCAACGTCGTGCCCTTCACACCTCCGGCATCCTCTGATAGTCCACCTTGTCCTCGGCAATCCAGGGCCGCCACGGTAAAACCAGCTGCTACACATCCCAGCTTGTCCATCCAGCTACCGGCATTGATGGAATAGCCATGAAACATCACCAGACCCGGACTTCCTGGTGCCGGTTGTTTGGGTTGCAGCAATTTGGCGTGGATGCGAGCCCCGCCGACCCCTGTGAAATACAGGTGATAACAATCGGCAAATGAGGTCTGGAAATCGGCCGGTATCAGTTCAAGGGCCGGATCCAGCTGATGCATTTCGGCGAGGCTTTCATCCCAATAGACATCAAAATCAGCGGGCCGCGGATTGCGTCCTTCATAGGTATACAGTTCTTCCAGACTCAAGTCGAAGGTTAACGGCATGAATAGCCCTCTAATGCTGCAATTCTGTTATGACACTGAAGCCAAATTCTATCGTACCTGTTGCTGGACTCGTCTTTCCTGTTCCTATCACCTTCCATGATGCTGCCTAAGGTCAGAGACCAAGTGGAACCAGCCCTGGATCTTCGCCGCGGAGCTGAAGTGGTACGAAGAGTCACGCTCATTGTCCTCCACAACGGGCAGGAACTGAAGGGCACGTATGGGAAAAAGATCCCGATGTCCAGCTTAAGGCCACTTTCACCTTGCTGTCTATTCGTCGAGGATCGCATCTTCAAGGTCCTGCAGCCCAGACTCCTCCGTCAGCGCGGCTGAAAGGTCCGCCAATACATCTTCATGCCGCACAGGCGAATACGTGCCCCAAAGTTTGCGGGTCAGAGCCTGGGGATCGGAGGACAGACCTTGCTTGCGCCAATACTGGCAGATACGAGTCACATCCCGTTCCAGCAGACTGTAAGCCTGTTTGTTCGCCGTTACCGGAACTACCTGGGGGAAATCGATCAGGACAATGCGGCCCTGCCAATACAGGATATTGTGCGCTGAGAGATCGCCATGGATCAGTCCATCCTTCAGCAGGAGTTCCACATTGTGCATCACTTGCTCAAACAGAATTTTGATTTCCCCTGCCTCCAGACGCATTTCATGGAGGGTAGGAGCCGCTGCCCGTTCGTCACCGATGAACTCCATCAGGATAGCATTGGGGGCACTCTCAATCGGTTCCGGCACATCACCGCCAGCGGCATGCAGGTCCAGTAACGTATTGAATTCGTGCATGAGCCATGAAGTCTGTTCCACTTGCTTGCCATAGTCGGAACGGTTCAGCATGGCACGCAATACTCGCCGGTCATAACCCCGCAATGACTCGCCATACTGGCTCAACATATTGCGACCTTCCCGGTAGATCCCATCGTTCCGCATGGTCCGGTGACTGCGCGGACGATACAGTTTGGCCGCGTACAGTGTCCGGTGCCCGTCGCTAGTCATACTGCAACGGTAGACTTCCGCTTCCTTGCCCCCTTTGACCTTGCCCAGAATGTCGTCAATGAACTCTCCTTCAAAGAAAGGCTGCAGGGTCCCCATCAGAATTCTGTGTTCTACATGGCCCGGCTTGTAGGTGGTTTCAAAGTCTCCTACAATGCTGCGTCGCTTTTCCTCCTCAATCTTGGCCCAAGGGCGTTCCCAATCAGGCACTTTGGGTTTGAACTTGGGATCCGGTGGCTTGCGAATCAGTTTCTTGAAATCCCGGTAGTCAGGATCGTATTCTTCGGCATAGGCCTCGTAGTTGTCTTCAATCTCGAAATCCGAATTCTCATCCGATAGATACATAAAGGGCTTGTTTCCTTCACTTGACTGTCCCGCAGGACAAAAGACAGAAACGCTCCCGCGGAGCGCACATGCTGTGCCTGCCAAGCACAAGACCGGGATCGCGGAGACCCCGGGGAAACTGTGGTATTCAGGATTAATAGGATATCAAGACCGCGGGGCAGACACGCCACCGCCAGCCAAGCAAAGGGGATTGAGTCCCGGCCTCAGCCGGTGTGGACGCGCGGCATTCCTGGCAAACACACAGAATCCGTAGCGAATGAAGCGACAATATTCTTCATGTGTCCCTCCTTCCTGTAAGGTGAATGAATGCCTTGGGCATCAGATACATGAAGGATAGCACATTTATATGAATCCTGCGCAAGACAAGAGCCGCTTTCACCGTTTTCAAAGTCGTGGCCAAGTGGCGGCCTGGGAAAGTCACATGAACCAGCGGTGGCCCTATCGCTTGACCCTGGTGCAAGTCATTCAATCGGTGCTGGCGGAAATGGAAACCCGTGACGAATACCTGCATGTGGTGGAATTTGCCACGGGTCCCGGCATGATGGCGCTGCAGTTGCTATCCCAGATTCCCTATCTGGACTATACCGGACTGGATTTCTCGGCTCCCTTCGTGGATTTTGCGTCGCGTCGCCTGGAACGCTTTGGCTCACGGGCCCGTGTACGGCAAGCGGATCTCAACCAGGATGCATGGATCCCGGATCTTCCGGTCCCTGTGGACGCTTGCCTGGCCCTGCAAGCCATACACGACCTGGGCGACGAATCCCATGTAGCTCGCATTTATCGCAAGTCATTTGACCTGCTGGCGCCAGGGGGCTGTTTCCTCAATGCTGATTTCGTGGTGCCGCCTGACTCCCCCAGCGACCGGGACCCAGGCCGCTTACCTGTGGCCCGGCATTTCACCTTGATGCAGGAAGCTGGGTATGCCTGGACAGATTGTCTGGCCCGTGAGCAGAATTTTGCCTGTCTGCTCGCCCGCAAAACCTAGATCACAGGGGCTGCCACCCCATAGGTCGCAGCGGCCTGGGACAGAGCCTCCCAAGTCACATCGTCCACCGGAATGCCTGACTCTTTGCGTTCCGCTGCCACGCGGCCTTCCGGTTCCCCTGGGACCATGACCTCACTGAAACCGGGGGCGGGTCGCACAGACTTAACGAAATCGACATACTCGTTAGCATCACCGAAAAAGGCGGACAGGGCGCGGAAGGCCTCAATCTTGAGCACAATAAACAGGACACCGTTGGCCCAGGTGGGTCCGGGTTCTTTGAGCGGAGCGCCACTGCCTGTCAGGACTCCGGCCAAGAGATCATTCAGCAATCCAAGGCCAAATCCCTTGTGCCCTGCTGCGGGTAGCATGACGCCACCATCATAAAGATCCGCGGGATTCACGGACGGGTTGCCATGCTTGTCCAGCAGACTGCCAGGGGGGAGATCGACTTGCTTGTTAAAGGCAATCTTGACTTTCCCTTCCGCCACCGTACTGGTGGCGAAATCGATCACAATGGGGGTCCGACCTTCCACCGGGATGCCTGCCGCCAAGGGATTCGTACCCAGCACACGCTCACTGCCCCCAAACGGGGCTACGGTACCCGGTCTCCCCCCGCCGTTGCAAAAAGCCAGGCCAATGAAACCGGCATCGGCGGCCAGGGTAACCCATTCGCCCAAACGACCCACATGCCCGCTGTTGATCAATCCTCCGGATGCAACACCTTGGGCATCCGCTTTCTCCATGACTTTCTGCATCAGGACAAAGGCCGACCACTGTCCAAAACTGCGCTGGGCGTCCAAAATCACGACGGCAGGGGACTCTTCTACCGGCGTGGGGTCGGCAGCAGGATGCAGATGTCCTTCCTTGATCTGGTTGAGATACAGGTTTACGCGCACAATGCCATGCGAGTCATGCCCCTGCAAATTGCTCAGGACCAGAGATTCCGCCACCCGGGCCGCAATGTCATCCCGAACTCCGGCTGCCAGGAAGATATCCTGGACAAATCCCGTCAAGGTGTCTGGCGTTACGTTGGGCATTTCACTCGGCTCCTCTTCCTGTGCACTGTTAGACAGGTCAGCCCCCGTCTGCATACAACCTGGCAGACAGACAAGGTGCAAACGAGTTGTAGTTCCTCGAGTCTACCTTAGTCACCTCTGGAACTAGCTCAGTAGATCGATGAGGTAATAGGCATCGGCTGACACAAAATATCCTATCACCAACAACGTAATTTCCACGCCCAAGATCCAGGCGGCCAGCTTCCAGGCCCGGTGCGTTCCGAAATGACGAGCATAAATTTCTCCGCTGATAATGGCCATTGCCGCCACCGCCAGGCCCAGAATCAGGGCACTGAGAGTCTGAACGTTGTATCCGACCCAGTACTCCCGGCCATAGTCCTCCGTGATCACTCCGAAGAAACGCAAGATGCCCGTGTAGGAAGAAAGGGTTATGCGCACGCCGATTACTACCTCCAAAATACCCAAGGCTACCGTGAGCAACCAAAGGAGGAATGTCAGGAAACCGGCAAGGATACGAGGCATGGACATCCTTCAAGACAGAACAGAAACATTAGATTATAGCTGCCCTTTTTCGTATTGCCTGCCATGGTTGCTCCAGGATCAGGCAATTGGGAGAAATCCAATCCAGATGTCCTGACACCAGCTAGTTTTTGGAATCAGACTTGGGATCCGGTGAGAGCAGACGCTTGCCAGCCGGTCTGGTCTCGCATCATGGCGTTGGGGAAGATCAGCCTCCCGTGCATGGCAGTCGTGAGGGCAACCCTTGTAGCCTCCACGCTGCCGATGAGATAGCTCGTGCCTTTAGTGGCAACCCGGGGCAGAACCTTCGGCTTGGGGCCCCATCATGGTCTCCGGTGGGCATTTCTGTATGCGTTAGCAGGACATCCTCACCTGCTGGCTCCAGGGTCAGAGCCCCCCGCTGTGCGCAGTGCCAGGACCCGCGTCATGGCTAGCGGGGGTTCGGCCGCCAAATCCAGGCTCAGGAGCTGTCTGGAGGACGGGGTGGATAATAGGTGAGGGCTGGCGAATTCGTGCCCAGCGATCCCCTGCCGTGTAATCAGGTTGCCTCCCAAGACTGGACCGCGTCCCTGCCCAGGCTTCACGACATCAGCCTTTAACCCCTGACGCCACGGGGGTCAGGGCAGGGCTTTCGGGACCTCAATACTGTTGACTGGCCGTCACCCTCGGCACCTGCTGTGAAGAGGTTCATACTTAGGTGCGGGTCGCCCCCTTTCGCCGCGACAGTGGTTGGTACCGGAAGATACACCCCATTGGGGGGTGAGCCCCAGTCGCGAGGGTCCTTTGCAGAGCTACCCTCCTCGCCACCTGATCCTGCCCCGTAGTCCAACCCTGCTACAGCAGCCTAGTGGCTACCGGCAAACCCAACAAAGTGGTCCTGGAGGTGGCCAACACAGATGGCTGACTCTGCTCAATGCCATGATGCGGGACTAGATCCTCTGGCAGCCACTCCGCCAGACTATGCCCGGCACCTGACTTTCAATATAGTTGCTGTTAGGGTTTGTCCCCAGGAGGCGGTCCGCATCGACAAACTGATTTCACCAAGTTGCCCGTGTTCAGTCAGGCGGGACTTCGAGTAACACTTCATGTATCTGACAATCCTTGAGGGAGAGGCGGTATGCGCTCAAGAGATATTCAATATTCATGCGGCCGCTGACCAGTAGGATATTCACTCGCCTCAAGTCCTCGGCAGTGGTGTCCTGTGCTTCATAGTCTATATTGATTTCGCCTAAGATACGCGCCGTATCGGCATCCATGTCAGTTCCATCGATATTGCACCAAACCGAATCGTCCCGTTGCTTCAGATTCCGAAGACTTGTCTCGGGCCACCATCCCCTCGGCTCGGGTCCAAGCACGTTTGATGGCAGAAGATCAATACTGAATTGGTTCTCAAACTCACTAATCCACCAGGCTAAACCCACAATACACACGGTCGTGTCCTGCCGCCTCTGGACAAGTGACTCCCGGTCTGCCCAATACTCCGCCACGATATCCCCTACGTCAGGACAGTAGTGAGCAGGATTTAGGGCTGGGGTTGGAGTCGGGGTTGCGGGTTGAGGTATGGGCGTAGGTGTGGGCGTGGCTGAGGGATAGGCTTCTACATAGTCATGGTGCACCCAACCCTCACCACAGATATAGACCCAAGGCGATCGGTACTCACAGGCGTTCAGGATGGCCCCCTGGCGGAGGTGACCGACCAGACCCGAGTGGGCCTGGGGCCGTTGCCACAGCGAGGCGTCCTGTTCCACCCGGACCTGTCCATAGGGGGATTGGTTATACGTTTCGACGGTCGGTACAGGGGTGGGGAGAACACGCTGGGAGGTAGCCAAACCAGGGGGTATATTGTCCACCAGGGGGGCATAGATCCAATATCCAGAGTCCAGTTGGAGCCACTGCCCACTACCGGATTGGGCTACGGGCCTGACTCGATCACCCTTTTGCACATTCCCGACAATGGGATATTGCGTTCCCGGACCGGCGCGTAGATTGGCATTGCTATTGGCAGTCGCACCCGACCCTTGGGCCATCTGAACCCGGGCCTGTTCACGGTTGTTCTGGGCCATGGCATTGTTAGGGTCCAGGGCCAGGGCTGCATCATAGTCGGCGATGGCCTCTTCATAGCGGCCGAGTCTAGCCTTGACCCATCCCCGGTTATTAAGAGCCCAGACATTATCAGGGTCTTGGCGCAGCACGGCATCGTAGTCGACGATGGCCCCTTCATAGCGGCCCAGTACAATCTGAGCATAGGCTCGGTTGGCCAAAGCCACGCCATGGTCGGGATCCAGGGCCAGGGCTGCATTGTAGTCGGCGATGGCCTCACTGTGACGGTTGAGTTCAGCCTTGGCCGCACCTCGGTTGATCAAAGCCTCGACATTGCCAGGATCCAGGCGTAACGCCGCGTCGTAGGCCGTGACGGCTTCTTCGTACTGCCCTAGTTTGTGTTTGGCGACACCCTGTTCGATATAGGTCAAAGCTTCTGTGAGGGTGGCATCATCAACCTCTTCGCTATCCTCAGGTTGGGGTGTGGGCGTTGGGGTCAATGTCACCGTTATCCTTGGTGTGGGGGGCGGGGTTGGCGTAAATGTAGCCCTTGTCCTTGGGGTAGGAGTAGGGGTTGGCGGCCTAGTGGCAATGGGGAGAAATTCCTTATTGCCTTCCAACATAAAAGCCAAAATCCACTGTCCCTCCCCCAATTTGAGCCACCGACCATCCGTGGTCTGGGCGATGGGCTCCACGGGGTCGCCTTGTTCCTTCCGCCCAACAATGTGGTACTCAAAGTTCGGTCCAGAGCGCACCGGAGCAGAATATCTCATTTGGAACGTCAGGGTGGGCGTAGGTGTAGGTGCCATGACTTCAACGCAGGTAGGAGGATCACCCTCGCATTGGAGTCGGCCCAGGTATTCCATCAGTAATACCGCGGGCACCGGGCGTGATTCATATTCTTCAAAACCCATAACCTGGCCCGTAAACTGCACGATATCACCTTCCAGGACTCGTTCGGGCAGGACATGTTCAATGTCTACATACAGATACGGTTGCGACGGTTGCAACGAGTCCCCACGAATCTTCACGATCAAAGCGTCAGCGTGGCCATTAGGCCTGTATTTCACATAGGAAATTTCGCCAACAAAGTAGAAGACTTCGTTTATGTAGTCTTCAATATTTCGGAATAACTCATCAAGATTTACCGTGTCGTCGGAAGGCACCTGGTGCTGAGCATGCACAACAGAGGATTGAAAGGCTAAGGACTTGGATGCTGGCATCGCAGCCGCAGACATCCTGAGCAAGAGAACCCAAAGCAAGACGCTGAAAATCAGTGATTTTTGGGTGAATTTATTCATATTGCTGACTTTGGTAATACACCTGCGTAACAATATTAAGGCGTTTCGGACTCTTCATTATAGCCATCAGATATGGTAAGACAACCTCCTTATAACCCAATGAATGTTTAGCTTTTTCAAGGTTCTGGCATGGCCCAGGGATCCTCAGGTGGCATGGCCAAGAGGTCACGGCCACGGTCTAGGCCGCGGGTCGGGCCAGAGTCTCAGCCTGGAGCAGGCTGAGGCCAGTGCGGATCCATGGGGATCGGTCCATCAAGAGGTCGAGTTCGGGCCTCAGGGTGTCCGGATCGTCAGCCGTTGATGCCTAGCGACCATCAGCGCGACCTGGGAGGCAGCCTCGTGCCTATAGCCGGAGAGCAGAGACCTGGGGTGGCTCCGCCTACGAGGGCTGTGAGCTGTCCTTAGCGGCCATGTACAGTACTTTGCGGACATACCACCGTCCGCCCCTCCCACTTGGCGGGGCCCGGTAGGGTCCACTGTCACGGTAAAAGGATGCTACAGCACGGCGATCTGGCGGCGGTTGAGCTGATCCATAAGAGCAATTCCACTACATTGTCCGTGCACATCCAAGAACGCTTTTCATAATGGCGTGGGCCATGGTGAAATCCTGGGTGCTGATGACCTTCTCCAGTTCATAGGTAATTCCAGTGCGCAAGACCGGGGTCTCGTCAGCCGGTATGGCTACGGGGTGACGACAGCGGACCCAGGTTTGGATCTGGTAAACTACGCTCATGAACATCCGGTTCTATCTTGATCCGGAAACTGGTTACCCTCATATTCTCTCCCATAGCGTGGATGAGGTTGAGGTCGAGGATGTGCTGTACGTTCCCTTGGAGGATCGGCCCGGCCGAGATGGGACACGGATCGCTATCGGCCAGACCCAAGGCGGCCGCTACTTACGGGTCATACATGTACCTGATTCCGTTCCAGCGCAGGCGTTTGTCATTACCGCCTACGAGTTGCAGGGCGAACCGCTGGCCGCCTTCCGGCGGAGGATGAGAAGGAGAGGACGATGAAAGACGCAACCCAGTTTCCCGCCGGATGGGATGAGGAGCGTGTGCAACGCATTTTGCAGCACTACGAGTCACCGGCTGAGGACGAGGCCGTGTTAGCGGACATGACGCAGACGGTGATGGCTGTCCCCAAGGAGTTGGCACCTGCAGTGCAGGCGCTGATCGCAAGCCACACCCAGTAGCTGAGCCTGTTGACGGCTCTGGCGCAGTTGCTCAATCGGCCCAAACGGAGATTGAAATCCATCCAGGCGGTCTGGTTACATGCCCTGCAATTCCAGCTTGTCTGCGAAATGGCAGGCGGCAACGTGGGACGATTCTACTTCGATCAGAGGCGGGGTTTCTGTCTTGCAGATATCCTCTGCATACCGGCAGCGTGGATGAAAGTAGCAGCCGGAAGGAGGATTGGCCGGATCGGCCACATCACCCTCCAGCGTAATACGCACGGTCGGATTGCGCGGATCAGGATTGGGTGAGGCGGACAACAAGGCTTCCGTATACGGATGCTTGGGCCGCTGGTACAAGTCGTCGGCGGTCGCCACTTCCACCATGCGTCCTACGTACATGACCGCCACACGATCCGATATATGTTCCACCACGCTCAGATCATGGGCGACAAAAAGGTAGGTAAGGTCGAATTCTTCCTGCAGATCCTGCAGGAGATTAAGAGTCTGAGCCTGAATGGACACATCCAGGGCCGAGACGGGTTCGTCCAGCATGATGAGGGAAGGGCGAAGGGAAAGGGCACGGGCAATGCCAATGCGTTGCCGTTGGCCACCGGAGAACTCATGGGGATATCGTTCCATGTGTTCTGGTCGCAAGCCTACGGCCTGCAGTAGTTCAACAACGTCCTCATCCGTCTGCTTGCCCATGTCCAGGCCATGAACCTGCAAGGGTTCCCGAATAATATCGGAGACACTCATGCGAGGGTTCAGGCTGTTGATGGGATCCTGAAATACCATGGCAATCTGTCGCCGCAGAGGTTTGAGCGCGTCCTTGGGCAACGAGGCCACATCAAGGATTTGGTCACTCTCCTCCGCCTGGCTGTCACCATTCACCGCATGCATACGAAACAACACTTCGCCTGACGTCGGATCATACAGACGAATGGCGGTACGGGCCGCCGTAGTCTTGCCACAGCCACTCTCCCCTACCAGTCCCAGGGTTTCGCCCTTGCGAATGTAAAAGCTGACATCATCGACTGCCTTCACATGGCCCACGATCCGGCGCAGTAGCCCTTTGCGGATGGGGAAATATTTCTTGAGATTCCTGACTTCCAGCAGTACGGAAGGATCGTCAATATGTGGCTGCACGATTCACCTCGGCCATCTTTTCGGCATCATGCAGCAGACAGGCTGCCCTCTGGTTTTCTCCGGCAGAAAGCAGCACCGGTTCATGCAGGTCACACAGTCCGGGTATCACATCCGGACAGCGATCATTGAACGGACAACCCACGGGAATGGAAAAAGGATCCGGCACCATACCTTGAATTACATCCAGACGCTGCCCCTGCGTCTGGCCAATGCGGGGCGTGGATTTGAGCAAGGCCCGGGTGTATGGATGCTGGGGATTGTAAAAGATAGAATCCGCACTGCCCTGCTCCACAATACGCCCCAGATACATAACCGCAATATCCTCGGCCATCTCCGCTATCACACCCAGGTCATGGGTGATATACATGATGGCCATGCCGAATTCCTGTTGCAGTTCCAGCATGAGATCGTTGATCTGCGCCTGGGTGGTCACATCCAGGGCCGTGGTGGGCTCATCGGCAATCAGCAGCTTGGGGCCACAGGACAGAGCTATGGCAATCATGACTCGCTGCCGTTGACCACCAGACAATTCATGGGGATAACTGTTTACCCGTTCATTGGCTCTGGGAATCCCGACCTTCTGCAACATATCAACCGCTATTTCCCGCGCTTCCGCCCTGGAAATCCGGTTCTGCTTGGCAATAGCCTTCGTCATCTGTTCCCCTACGTGCTGGCGCGGCTTGAGATGCAGGCGAATGGATTCCCCAATATGCAGGCCAGCCGTGTAAACCGGAGTCAAGGAACTCATCGGTTCCTGGAATATCATAGCGATATCCCCGCCCCGCAGACTCCGCATCACAGGACCATCTGCATCCTGTTGGGTGATGTCAATGAGTTCGCTGGAGGCAGAACGGTCAGGATCGGGCTGGCGATGATACAGGATCTCGCCACTGACAATCCGCCCGTTCTTGGCCAGCAACTGCATGATGGCCCGGGCAGTAACGGACTTGCCCGATCCACTCTCCCCGATGATGCCCAGGGTGCGGGAGCGTTGAATCGCAAAATTCACGCCTTCCAGCGCCCTGATGACTCCGCGCCGCACATCAAAATGAACTTGCAGATCCTTGACTTCAAGGAGAGGACTGCCAGAGTCTGGATTCACAGCCATGATCTATTGGCCACCATACGGATCCAAGGCGTCCCGCAGACCATCACCCAGCATGTTGAAGCCCCAAATGACAAAGATAATGAACGGGATAGGGATCAACATCCAGGGCGCAAAACGGATGGTCCGCAGACCCGCTACCTCATACAGCAACACACCCCAGCTAGTAAGGGGCGGACGCAAACCAAGCCCCAACCAACTCAAGGCGGTTTCAGCCAAAATCATGCCGGGAATCGCCAGCGTTGAGATAACAATGATGTGACTTGTGGTGCCTGGAATCAAATGCCGGAACATCAGCCGGCCATCACCAGCGCCGAAACTCTGGGCAGCCAAGACATATTCCCGTTCCCGCAGGGACAGGACCATGCCTCTTACCTGCCGGGCCAGATTACCCCAACGCACAAATGCCAGAATTATGGTCAGCATAAAGTACACATATATGGGAGACCATTCCGGTGGGATAGCAGCCGCCAAAGCCATGAAAAGCGGAATGTCAGGAAAAGCGGACAGGAATTCCGTGATGCGCTGTACCACCAGATCCACGATGCGACCATAATAGCCGGAAATCACACCCAGGGTCGCTCCAAAGGCAATCGTCAGAAACTGTCCGATGAGGCCAATAAGGAGAGATAACCGTCCACCATAGATAATCCGGCTAAAGATATCCCGGCCAAGCCGATCGGTACCGAACAGATACCAATAGGCCTCCTCGTTGTTCGGGCCTACCCCTATCAAGTGGATGTTACCTGGAATCAATCCAGCCAGCTTGTACGGTTCTCCCTTGACAAAGAAATGAAGCTTGAACATCGTTTCTTCGTCTCTCACGTAGAACCGTTTGCGTAAAACCATGTCCACCTCCTCCGTCATCCCGTAGACGAAGGGTCGGGCATGGAATTGGCCCTCGACATCAAAGAATCGAGGCCATTGAGGCGGCGCCTCCAGATAGTCGGAAGTCGTGGTGACCAGGTAGGGTGCCCAGAATTCGGCGGTAAGGGTACAAATGAAGTAGTAGGCGAGAACGATGACACCGCCCACCATAGCCAAGCGGTTGCGGCGGAAACGCCACCACACCAGGGACCAATAATTCTGGCTAACCTGCTTCTGGGGTCTTTGTCTCAGCGCACCGGACAGTGTATCAGCCATGGTTCCCAAAAATGCAACAGGGTCTCGAGGTTATTCAAGCCGAATGCGTGGGTCCAGCCAAGCCAAGACCAAGTCGGCAATCAGGTTGCCGACCAATAACATCATGGTCAGAAAAACCAGCGTTGTTCCCGCCAGATACATATCCTGTTTTTGCAGGGCCCGGACAAAAATGGGCCCCATAGTGGGCAGATTCAGCACGATGGCTACCAGGGCATTGCCCACAATGATGCTGGGCAGGGCCTCAGATCCCATGATGACAATCAGAGGGGTGATGGCCATCCGTACACCGTGTTTCCAGGTCACAGTACGACTGGCCAAGCCCCGGGCCCGCGCCGACTCGATATACGGCTGTCCCAGCGTTTCCAACAGATTGCCCCGCATGATACGGATAATGCCCGCGGTGCCGGTCACGCTACCGATGATCGCCGGCACCCACAAATGCTTGAGTAAATCAATGAACTTGGCAAAGCTCCATTCGGCATCCCGGTATTCCTTGGAAAAAAGCCCACCCACATCAGTATCAGTAAATTTGACGGCGAAATAGAGAATGAGCAAGGCCAGAAGAAATCCGGGTATACCGAGACCTATGAAACTTACCGTAGTAAAGATCTGGTCAGCGGTCGAATACTGGTTGGAAGCCGAATAAACACCAATGGGAATGGCCAGAATCCAAACCAGCAAGATCGTAGCGATCGCCAGGGTCACGGTCAGCAACAGGCGTTGTTCCACCAGCTGTCGTACCGGACGTTCAAATTCGAATGATTCCCCGAAATCGCCACGGACGAAATTAGTGGCCCATTTCAGGTAGCGCGGGATGAGGGGAATATCCAAACCGTATCGAAGGCGATATTCCTTGATCCGGTCCTCCGCGCTACGGTCGCCCCGGGCCTCCAGTTCCGCCAGTTTCTGGGTCAGAAAATCACCCGGCGGCAACTCGATGATGATGAAACCCACAAAGGACACCATGATCAACATCACCAGGGAGTAACCCAGACGACGTACGATGTAGGCTAGCACGAGTGATTCCTTGGCAGATGCCTTGCAACAGGAGAGAAACGCAGAAGAAGCCGCAACTAGGTTCTTCTTTCACTGCATAGCTGGGGGCAGGCCATCAAAATGGCCTGCCCCCAGCTTAAAAATACTTACCGCTTCAATTCCTATTCTGTCATGTAAAACTGTTCAGGATGAATGTTGCCTGGACTGCCGGGTGCCCATGGCCCCAGAATCCCAAACTCAGGCACGTTGTGGAAGTTATGCTTGACCACAACAGGCATGGGCTGATCGCCCGCCGCTCCCAACGTAAAGGGACCTTCATCAATGTGAATCTGAATGGCTTCCCACACAATTTCATGCCGTTTCTGCTCATCACCTTCGGCTATCCCCTTGTCATAGAGGGCATGCAGACGCTGGGCAGCACTGCCCGGCAGAGGTTCTTCACCCTCGGCTCCACCTGTCGCACGCCACTTGCCCTGCATCGGCCAGGCCCGGTTGTCGCGCTGGGGGAAGATCCAGTCTGGATAGGTCCAGATATCCAGTTCGGAGGCGTGGCAATTGCGGAACATGTACTTGGCTTCGCGCTGGCGCAGACCCCATTCCGGTTGACCAAAGAGGTCATTGACGATGGTATCGATACCGACGGCTCGCAGTTGATCGGCGAGCTCAATATTGGAGTTTTCCGATACCGTCTTGCCACCCCAATCACCGGAATCCAGAATCAGCTGGAAGGGCTTGCCGCTGGGCAGATCACGCCAGCCGTCTCCATCCGCATCCACAAATCCCACGGTCTCAAAGCGCGAGGCCGCTAGTTCCTGATCAAATTCCGCATCGGCGGCGGCCCAAGCTTCAAACACAGCTTGACCTTCGTCACTTACAAAGTGCCAAGCCTGGGGACTGATGGTGGACTGCTGCGGGATGCCAATGCCGTCCCAAACCACATCAATCAGGCGGTCACGGTCAATCGCAACTGACACACCCTTGCGCCAATCAACGCTGCGCAGAAGGGCCCGGATCTCGGCATCCAATTCCGGATCGTCTCCTGAACCGATGTAGTCCTGGTTGATCAGCCAGCAAGGCCAACCACCGGCACCATTCACCCAATTGAGATACATGGTGTAGCCACTCTCTTCGGCCTTTTCGGCCAAGAAGGGAATGTGCAGCGGGTTATAGGAACCATCACGGAAGGAGGCATCATATTTGCCTTCCGACAAGTTCAGCAACCGGATCTCTTCGTCCTCTACCAATTCAATATCCATCCGATCGATGTAGGGAAGCTGGTTACCCTCGGGATCCACTTTCCAATAGAAGGGGTTACGGACCAGAACGGTACGTTCCCCGGGGACGACGCGTTCCGCTTTCCAAGCCAGAATAACGGGCTGATCGGGATTCTCGATCCACTCATTCATGAGCTCGAAATTCTCCCAGTCCTCTGCATCGGAGTAATCGGGATGGAACTGTTCGAGATAATGGCGCGCCACCACCACATCTTCGGATTCCCAGAATCCTTGTGCCAGAATGGTGGGCGTGATCCAGTGCGGTTCATCCCACGTCCAAACCATGGTGTAGTCATCCACGAATTCTACATCCATGGTCTCACCGGTGGACTTGAATCCATACCAGGGAACATTGATCACACCGTAGTCTTCGTTAGTGGCCAAATCCTCCCACCAGAAACGTAGGTCTTCGGTCGTGAAAGGTTCGCCATCAGACCAGCGTAACCCTTCACGCAGATAGAACGTGACTTCCGTGCCGTCCTCGTTCCAAACCCAATCCTTAAACGAACCCGGCTGGTAGCCAGTATAGTCAGCTCTCCAGCGCACAGGTGGGTCGTAAGCAATCATCTTGACGTTGCTATAAGTAGCCGACCACGCGGCCGTATGCCAAGTACCGCCATATTGGCCAATCTCATTAACCACGGGTACTACAACGGGCTCCACCGGCAAACGTTCCTCCACAGGAGGCAAAGTACCGGCAGCTACCATTTCGGCCAGCATCGGTGCCTGTCCGTACGGCGAATCCGATTCGGGCATTTCCGCCTCAGCAGCTGGCTCTTCCTCGGCTGCGGGTTCTTCTGCTGTGTCGGGCTGGCCACAGGCCGATAGCACCAGCATTAGCATCACAAGCAAACCGATCAATCCAACAATTCGTCTGTTCATTCGTCTTCTCCTCAAGAGTTATTTGATCGACAACAACAACCAAACTGTCTGCCAGGCAGACAGAAGGCCAAACTACACCCATATCAGATTATTTCGTACGGGCACACACTGCATTCCGGGGAACACAACCTGCAATTTGCAATGTCTAGGGTATGCCGAATGATACCATACATGGGAGACGATGCCCGGAATTCCCCGAGCTGGTTCGTTGTTAAGTTCAGATGGGGCAGGTTGGGCAACTTCTCCGTGGACAGTTTAGCCGAATCTGCATGGCTAACCCTACCTACCATGACTTTCAAAGGAGGCATTCATGCACCTTGCGCGGCATATAACTGACTCTGGCATCTGCTGGAGCGCCGACAATGGTTTCTTACCGGCTGGTATTGACCTGGCCTTTCTGCTAACGCTTGAACAAAGGGCCATGCTGTCTCTGTTGGAAAGTACCAGAGGGAAGGCAGAAGCTTCTGGTTACTTGAGTGCACCAGTAGACAGCCAGCAGGAGGTTTGGGGAAGCGGGGTTACCTACCTGCGCAGCCGTGAAGCGCGGGAGGCAGAATCAGCTTCGGCCGATGTTTATGCCGCCGTATACGACGCTGAGCGTCCGGAAATCTTCTTCAAGGCTCAGGGCTGGCGGGCCCGAGGGCACCTGCAGACGGTCCGCATCCGCCACGACACCACCTGGAATGTACCGGAACCGGAACTGACTCTGGTAATCAATGCCCATGGCCAGATTGTGGGTTATACCGTGGGCAATGATATGTCTTCAAGAGATATTGAAGGGGCCAACCCCCTGTACCTGCCCCAGGCCAAGACCTACAACGGTTCCTGTGCTGTGGGTCCGGTCATTCAATTGTGTCAGTCGGAAGATCTGGTTGGCTTGAGCATTACGTTACACATTGAACGGGCCGGCCAAGAGGTATTTGCTGGTGAGACCTCTACCGCCAACATGAAGCGTACCTTTCCGGAATTGGCCCATTATCTGTTCAGGGAACTGGACTTCCCCCAAGGGGTCCTGCTGATGACCGGTACCGGCATCGTACCGCCTGATGAATTCACGCTGGTGGGCGGAGACAAGATTACGATTGCCATTGGCGAGTTGGAACTCAGTAACACGGTGGAATAAGGATAGAACCATAACCAAGTAGACGTCTCAGACACGGGCCGTTCCGGCTATAGGCAGAAGCGTGTTTTCGGGCAGACGGCCCTGGGATTATTGCGGCTCCCTGAAACTGGCAAGAGGGATTCGTTCCTGACCACATTCTCACCAGGGGCAATGTTAACCAGGGGCGTGGAGTCCCAGGAGATTGCCCTCCGTATCGAAGAAATAGGCCAGCCACGCTGTTTCTGCTCCTTCGCCAATCCTTTTACCAGGCATTTCAATCTTGCCACCCGCCTCTTCCACCCGAGTCAGGCATGCCTCCCAGTCTTTCCGGGCGAAGTAAATGCGGCAGCCCTGGTATCCAGCCGGAGAATATCCGCTCGCTTCGATAAGTGCTCCTCCAGGGCCCAAGGGGGAAGAACCGGAAAGGGACAGGAAAGCAATCCGGTAGCCGGGTGCGAATTCCTGGATCTCCAGTTCTGTTTCCAGGACAGTCTCGTAGAAAGTTACAGCCCTTTCCAGATTGTGTACAGGGATTTCGAACCAGTCTATAAGGGGTCCAGTTTCAAACTCTGTCTTGTCATCCATGTGTTGTCATGTTCCCTGCCTGCGCCTCAAGCGATAAGCCGTCCCAACAGACTGTCTTCAATGACCGACCGGTAATCGACCAGAGACTTTATCCGCCGGGATGCTGTCCGATATCCCGCCCCCCACATGAGACCCAGCGCGGGATTCCTGGTGTGTTGGCCATGACTGCAGTCTTCCACATTGCCATGATCGCTTCCGACCATGACCAGCGTCCGCTCCAGATCAACCGTCTCTGTCAGCCCTTCCAGAAAGCGATCAATACGCTCGAAATTTCTTGCCGCTTCCCTGTACATGCGCTTGTGGCCATGAACATCAGTGACCCAGTGTTCAAAGAAGACCAAGGCTGCTGTTTGTGCTTGCCGCCCCACGATTTTCCCTGCTTCCCGGGGCGTATGAACTGGAATATCCCGGATATCCAGTCTTTCACGCCAATCCCTACCCGTAATAGTGCCACTGACCGCTGCTTGTCGCTGGTATGCAGCCACATCGTGCAGGGTCACTCCGGCTATGGACAAGGCATAGGGAATTGTGCTCAGCAACCTCTTGCCACTGCGCACCCCATCAAAATAGGCGGGGGGATAGGCATTGGCACTGCGGACCGTGACTCCGCTCTGCGTAAGGTGAGCAAAGAGCGAGTCCTGATCCAGCAAGGCCCTGATTCTGCGGTCTGGTTTGGGGCCGAAATGCTCTCCCAATTCACGCGGCACGTTTCGACCCGTTACAATCGCCGCCTGCCCCGTTGCACTCTGGGGACGACCGTTCACGCCGAGCGTAGCATCCACCGGAAATGAGACTGCGCGTTCGGTGATAATACCAGGGTGTCGCAAACTGGGCCGCTGGTGATCCAGCAGACTATCCAGAAAGGGCATGGAAGCAGCCAGGAAGGGATTCTGGCTTTTTGCACCTAGGCCTACACCGTCCAAAAAGACAAAAACGACATGTACATGGGAAGAAGGATGAGAGGCCATACGGCAAGGGGAGGCAAAATGCGGCCGACCAAAGATTCTCGATATTCAGTATACTGTAGCCGATTTGGTCTGAAGGGATTGGTGCCTCGGTTGACACAGTTCCTCTTGAGAAGACTGGCTTGCGGTGCAACAGGCATCAGATGCCACCGGAGTGACCTGTACCTTCTGGTTCTGGGTCAGCATCTTTGGCGGTCTCAGGACGCACAAGAATTCATGTTCATATGCCCTTGGACTTGCGGTCTAGGCCAAGACATCAGGTTCAAGAAAACATATCTTGGTCTCTCACGTGGGTTCTGAAAGGCTGGAATACGTGCGGCCATTCAAGCCAGTAACCTTAAGCCTCATTGCAACATGCCTGTTACCGTCCCCATAACAGAGGCATCCGTAGCCCTGGTTCATGACTGGCTCAACCAGATGGGAGGTGCTGAATATGTGCTGGCGGTCTTGCATGATATGCTGCCCCAAGCCCCTGTTTTTACCAGCCTTTACCACAAAGAGCGTATGCCGACGGAGATGAAGCAGTGGGATATTCGCACCAGTCTCCTCAATTACGTTCCCCTCCTGCGCAAGCGGTCGCGGTTGCTCCTGCCCTTTTATCCCCACGCCTTCGCCCGTATGGATCTGAGTGAAAGAGACTTGGTTATCAGTATCAAGAGTGCCTTCAGTCTGGGGGTGACCACCAAAAGGTCAGAGTATCAGGCACATCACATCTGTTACTGCTTGACGCCTACCCGCTTCCTGTGGAACTTTGATGCCTACATGCACAGGGAACAGGTTTCGGGATTAGCACGTAATTTTTCTCGGCTCTTCATTCATCACCTGCGCAACTGGGAAGTGGAGGCGGCCCAGCAGGTAGATCAATTTATTGCTATCAGCCGTACGGTCCAGGAGCGTATACGTACCTGCTATGGTCGGGAGAGTACCATAATTCACCCTCCTGTCAACACACAAGAGTTTCAGGTAGCCAACGACCTGCAACCCACCCAAGACCATTATCTGATCGTCTCGCGTCTCATCCCTTACAAACGTATCGATCTGGCGGTTGAGGCCTTCAACCGCATGCCGGACCGCAAGCTGGTCATCGTAGGTGAAGGCAGGGATGAAGCTGCTTTGAGGGCCGCTGCACAGGGCAACATTGTATTTGCCGGCTACCTGGATCGCCCACAGGTTGTGGAACTCATGACCACTTGTCGGGCCTTCATCTTCCCTGGTGAAGAAGATTTCGGCATTACGCCGGTGGAAGCCCTGAGTGCAGGCAAGCCGGTTATTGCCTACGAAGCCGGCGGCGCACTCGATTATGTCAAGAATGACACAACGGGTATCTTTTTCCAGACCCAAGAGCCTGAAGCTCTGGCGCAGGCGGTTGAGGATTACGAACGTCGTTCCTGGGATCCTGCAATCTGTCGCCAGCAGGCCCAACAGTTCAGTGTCGAGGCATTCCGACAGAAAATGGGAGATTTTCTGGGACAAGCTCTCCGGCATAGGGACACCTCAGATTAGACTCGGACCGCGCGTCAGAAATCAGAACATACGGGAAAGCCCCTATGCTATGATCCGCAACATCATGACTATGGTTTCAGGCTAACTTGCATGAGCTGGACAGAATACCGCCAGTTGTTGCTGCGCTGGGGCTGGCTGGTAGGGTGCTGCGCCTTGCTGGGGGCGATCGCTGCGTGGTCTTTCACCCAGACATTGACACCGCAGTACCGGGCCCGCACCTATATCAGCATGATCCCGGCGGAAATGGATTGGCGCATGCGCGACTTGACCAAGGAGCTCGCCCGCCATGTCACAGTGCTGTTTCCTGCCCCTGCCCTGCTGGAGGTTCTACAAGGACAGGCAGGGGTCGCGGCCAACATGACAACAGAGGAACTGGCCCAAAGTCTCCGGGCCTCGTTTGATAATGGCACCCTCATAATTACCCTTGAAGCTTTCCACCCGGACCCTCATGCCGCGGGAGAGTTAGTCCAGGTGGCCACGGAGATTTTCCATGCCGAACACAGCACTTTTTTTGCCGACAGGAACTTTCAGGATTTCGTGGAATTTGATATCCAGTCGGCAGGACCGGAACTGACCCAGATTGCCCCTAATACCCTGAGCAATACCCTGGCCGGACTGGTCTTGGGTCTATTCGCCGGTACTGGATTGGTACTCCTGCTATTCTGGCGAGATGAGGAATGGCTCACCCGGCCCGAGATTGTGGAACGAGCCTTGAATCTGCCAAACCTGGGCATTATCACTCAGGATTGACTGGGCTGAATACGAGCAACGTGGCGGCTCCCATGTCCATCTCAGTTCCGCCGGTTTCGGCCGAAATGCTTTCGCTCCGTGCCAATATGGAACTGGCTGGTGTACCCCATCCTCGGCGATCTATCGCCATAGCCAGCCTGGCTCCACCGGCCCCTACGGTTTCACTGATTCTAGGCCTTGGCCAGGCATTTGCCGCGGTGGATTTAGATGTCCTCCTGGTGGATGCCAACAGCCAGGATCCCATCCTGCACCACGTCCTGGATAGCTCAGTCACACCCGGTCTGTACCAGTGCCTGGCAGACAGGAACCAGGAATTGCCTTTGCAAGATACCCCCGTATCTGGCATCCGCTTTCTGGCCGCTGGTGCCCAGGATAAAGATGTCCTTGAAGTCTTGAGTAAGGACAGAATCCAGTACCGACAACGGGAACTGCTGGAAATGGGACAGTTGATATTTTGGCATGTCCCGCCTCTGTCTGCTTCGCCTGCAGGAGCACTCATAGCCAGTCAGGTGGATGCTACTCTCCTGGTCCTGCGACCCGGATTCTCACGGCGCAGCCCAAGTCTCCGAGTCAAACAACAGTTGGAACAGGCTGGTGCCCACATCATGGGTACAGTCCTGCTCAAGGTTCCACGCAGACGTGACGCGTAGCCGTGGAGCAGTCTCATGGATTTCGACGGCTATATACGTTCCATTCCCGCTTTGGCCGCCCACTTGCGGAATGTACGCCGCACCCGGGTAGTCAGCAGTTCTTCCCTGGTATGTCCCATGACCGAACTGGTGCCTACCTACCATCCCCGGAGACTGGATGCTCTGCACCAGAATGTTACAACCCTATCCTCCTTGAATCAGGAAGCTGATGCCATGGTTCACGTATTTCGGCGCCTGATTGACCACTTGCATCGCCTGGTCTCGGCTTTTGCCGAATGGCCAGAATTCGATCCCGGTGCCTTTTTTGATCTGTATCCCTATCAGGCCAATCTGCTGGTGGATGTCAATAGCCAGGCTCACGCTACCCGGATTGTGTTTTGTGGGGACCTGCTGCTTCCCTGTTTTCAACGGGCCGAAGCCTATTTTGTGAATGTCTTTACTCCTGCCTACCGCGCCGCGTTTCCCGCGGCTTTTGCCCCTGATCCTGACAGTTCTGCCCTACACAGCTTTCGTACCAAGGTAGAGCCGGAAATGTCTCTGCGTTGGCAGCATCTGGTCACAGTGGCGCAACGTCTCAACTGGTTTCTGCAGGAAGAACTGGAATTCCTCGTAATTACTTACGGTGAGGAAGAGCTATTTGCCTGGCGTCCTGTATGGCAATATCCCGCGGATCCTGGTTTGGATCCAGCCCTTTGTCCTGCCTGGGAAACCCTCATGACCTTCACTCTGTCTGTGCAATGCAACGCTCCCTTGTCCCAGTCCCACAACGCAGTCTGACCTTTGACCCAGTGACCTCATGACCTGTTATCTTGTGCCCGGCGGTGCCGGCTTCATTGGCAACAACTATATCCGTTTTCTGCTCACCGGCTTTCCTGACACGCGGGTGGTAGTCCTGGACAAGCTGACTTATGCAGGGCGCCGCGAGAATTTGCAGGATGTTGCGGAGCGCTTCCCGGATCGGTTTGAACTGATTGTCGGGGACATCTGTGATGCAGAACGCGTAACTCAGGTCTTTCAGCAGGTTCAGCCTGACCGTATCGTGAATTTCGCGGCTGAGTCCCATGTGGACCGCAGTATTATGCAACCGGACGTCTTCGTCCAGACCGATGTACTGGGTACACACAACTTGCTGCAAGCAGCCCTGGAACAGGGAGTAGAACGATACCACCAGGTCAGTACGGACGAGGTGTATGGGCCCATCCCGGATCCGGAACGCAGTCGTGAAACCGATCCGCTGGGTCCGACGAGTCCCTATTCCGCGAGCAAGGCGGGAGGCGACTTGCTGGTTTTGGCCTACTACCACACCTATCAGTTGCCGGTATCCCTTTCCCGCGGAGCCAACTGTGTGGGTCCATTTCAGTATCCCGAAAAGGCATTGCCGATTTTCACCACCAACGCTCTTCTGGATTTGCCCTTGCCTGTCTACGGTGATGGCCAACAGAAGCGGGACTACCAATATGTCACGGATCACTGTGCCGGTATCCAGATTGTTTTGGATCATGGCCGCGCTGGTCAAATCTACAATATCGGGACAGGCTCCGAGATGACGAACCTGGACATGATCCGCATTCTGCTGGATGAGCTGGGTAAACCTCTGTCCCTCATCCAGCATGTGGAAGATCGACCGGGACATGATCGGCGGTATGGTCTGGACATAGGCAAAATGTTGCAATTGGGGTGGTCGTCCGCCTTCAACTGTGAGGAAAGTATTCGCCGGGCCGGACGCTGGTACGCGGACAATCGCTGGTGGTGGGAACCGATACGGGCCGGGGAGTTCCAGACGTATTACAACCGTAACTACGGAAACCGCGCTGTCTTGAAGGAATAACTCCTCCATGTTCCTCCCATCTCCCCAGTCCCTGCGTCCCGCCTGCGAGGAGGATCGGAAAACAGTAACCCGTCTCTTTGCTAATGCCAGTCTGGGCGTTACCTGCTTTGACTGGGCCCAATGGAAGCAAACCGTCTCGCCGTTACTCACACTTCTGGTCAGCGACTCGCACGGTCAGGACTGGGGCACCATTGTGTTGCAGGTGGAACCCCGTCCGCTAACCCTGCCCGCGTGCCTGCAGGGACGGGTATATGTTCGCGGGTTGGCCGTGGCCCGAGGACGCAATTCCCGCGATGATGTCCGGTCTCTTCTCCTTCATTCCCTTGACTATCTGCACAACCAGCACACGGAAGGCCAACTCATCCTCATCACGGATCGCACCTGGTTACACAAGGCGGCCGTTCAATCTGACTTTCAGCAAGTGGATTCTTTGCGCTACTTACATCGCAACCTGCGTATTGGAGAAGGAGGAAACCCCGGTGGCCTGGTCCGGCCCGTCAAGGATACCGACTATGGCCCACTGGCTTGCCGGGACGCTGAAACCTTCGGGCCCCTGTGGCACATGGGAGAACGAGAACTGCGTCAGCAAGCGCAAACCAGCCAGCTTCTGGTACAGCAGATGGATTCGGAACTGGCAGGATACATCCTATTTGAAAAACCGCAGTTTCCCTTCCGTCAGGCTTTTGTCACGCGCCTGGCCGTCTGGACAGAATGGCAGGGCCGCAAGATTGGTTCCCATCTTCTTATGAGGGCTGTCGCCCAGTTGCGAAAATGGTCACCGGACAAAGTGGGCCTCAATGTGCTGGAGTCCAATGAACAGGCCAGAGAATTCTACGCCCACCACGGCTTTCGGGCCCTGGGCCGGCCACAGGCCGTCCTGACCAGCCAGATTGGCCACAGCTTCCCCCAGGCATGACGGTGCCATGAATCCCAGCCCAAACCTTCCCTATTTGCGGTTGGCCTTAACGCTGGTAGCCATCATTCTGGCAGGCACGGCTGGTTACATCATTCTGGAACAATGGGCCTGGTGGGATGCCCTGTACATGACGATTATAACCTTGTCCACGGTGGGTTTTCGCGAGGTCGGTGAGCTCAGTTTCTGGGGGAAGGCGTTTACGGCCATTTTGATTTTGGCCGGCGTAGGGGGCTTTACCTTCGTCTTTTCCACCATCATGCATGGCATGGTGGCAGGACACATTTCCGGCGCCTGGCAAGCCTCCAAAGTCAAACGGAGAATACGCAAGATGAAGGGACACTACATCGTGTGCGGGTTCGGTCGGGTCGGCGCCAAAGTGGTGGAGAGGCTCGTCGCCCAACATCACGAGATAGTGGTCATCGATCTGGATCCGCATGTCGCGACGGAACTGGACGGAGATCATGTGCACTTCATGCAAGGCGATGGGGCGCGGGAAGAGACCTTCCAGGAAGCGGGTATTGATCAAGCCGCCGGGATTGTCTGCTGCTTGCCCCACGATGCTGACAACCTGTTTGCCGTACTGACCGCCCGTACGATGAACAGCAACATTCATATCATCACCCGCGCGGAAAACGAGTCAACGGAAGCCAAAATGCGTTTCGCCGGTGCCAACGATGTAGTTAACCCTACCAGCATGGCGGGTTATGCCATGGCCATGCGCATGATCGAGCCGGAAGTGATACGGGTCATTGAAGCCCTCACGACTACCGGACTACACGGCAATCTGCTCGGTTCTGTGCAAGTCTTGCCCAATTCCGAGCTGGTGGGCAAGAGTGTCGGCCAGGTGGGATTTCGCCGACAGTATGGCGTGAGTGTATTGCAGATCCTGCGGTCTGATCAGACTCTGGAGTCGGACGTCAAGGCAGAGACGGAAATCCAAGCCCATGACATCCTGATGGTACTGGGCAAACGGGAAGCGGTCATGCAATTCCACACCCGGATGCGGGACTCAACATTGACGTGGACATATCAGAATCTATGAAACAGAAGACGGTCCTGCCATTTCACCCACGTAGAGCTTCCTGAAATCGTCATGCCTTAACTGTTCCCCAAAACATGGTAGTTTCGGGGTAATTCGCTCTCCGTTGCTAGGGAACCAGCGACCTTCCCTGCCACTGGAGTCCTGGTGGAGACGTATACCTACCGGTGACGGGATTGCCTACCCGTGACATGTCCATGGCTCTGGCACCCCGTCGTGGGTGTCGGCTAGCCCTGTTGGCAACAGCCACACGCCCATGAACCTTACCTGCCGTAAACCTTGCGGTCAGCCACAAACTTGGTGGCTTTGTGACTACCCCGTGAAAACCTGGAACGACCTCTAACTACCAAGTTATGATCGCTTATCCTCGCTCCAGGCGCTGCGTCACCCCAGAACAGAGTCTGGATGTTATTGCCTACGAATGTGATGCGAGCGGGGAACGAAGGGAAAGGCAGCTGCAATCAATTGCAAAATATGTTAACATTCTGTCATCATGGTGACCTGGGGTCGAAGGAACAGGGAATGGTCATAGCCGACGCTTCACCGCTGATTGTTCTTGCCAAGCTCCAGCGTCTAAAGCTCTTGGCTGATCTCTACGGGAAAGTGTTGATCGGTCCGGTCGTACAAGCGGAAACCATTGAGGCAGGTGAAGCTGTCCGGGCCCTCGGTGTGGAACAACTGCAGTACGCCTTGGATACTGGCTGGCTGCAAACGGTTCTCTTGACCGCTGATGAGCGTCAATTGATGCAACGTCTGATGGAGCAGTCCCGGCTGGATCAGGGCGAGGCCGAGGCCATCGCACTGGCACGTGGGCGAAGACTGCGACTAATTGCTGATGACAAAGAGGCTCGTAGTGTGGCTGTTGCGGTTGGAGTTGAGCTTGTCGGTACGGCTGGTGTGTTGTTACAGGGATACATTCAAGGCCATTTCGCGTTGAGGGAGTTAGAGGCCATACTCCGGGATCTGAGTCAGGTCTTGTGGCTCTCGCCAGCGGTAGTGGCGGAGGTTTTGCGACTTGCGCGGGAGGCAAAGCAATGAAGAAGGAGCAAATGGTAGGCGCCAGGCTTCCTCTGGAATTGGTCCAGGCATTGGAACTCATCGAGGAGGTCGAACAATCTGACCGTTCCAGCACGGTGCGCCGATTGTTGGTCAAGGCAGTCCAGGAGTGGAAGCTGGAACATTACGCCCGACTGTACGGAGACGGCAAGCTTACGTTGGCCCGGGCCGCACATGACGCTGGTGTCTCCTTGTGGGAGATGATGGCGTATGTCCGTGACAAGAAAATTCTAGTCCAGTACGATCTTGAAGACCTCCAGCGAGACTTGGGGACTATCGCTAGCAGCACAGACACCAAAGGGCATGCTTTAGATTAGCTATAAAGGTGCCAAGCGGCCACCGACATATACAGGAATAGACACGAAAGTGCGGTTACAGACCGCAGAACGCAAATCCCAAGAAAATCATTTGTCTCTACCTGGAAGCCAATATAGCGGCAGCGATCTCCTGTACATGATCCGTGGTCGGAGCAAAAAACACCTGCTGATCCGTAACTATTGGGCCTTCTCCTGCGAACGCTTTCAGGCGTGCCGCAGCCAGAACAAAGTGGTCCCTAACCTGCAACTCACCCTCCAGATCCGAGTGGGCGGTGGGATGCTGAGCCAGACGGGCCAACATCTGATCCAGTTCCACCTGGCCAAACGGGAATGGGGTGCCCATCAACAGGGAGTGGCTACCCCCGGTGTACCAGAGAGAGGCATGCGGGAAAGTATGCTGAAAGGTACGCAGAATCTTCCGGTAGTCACTGGGCGTCATGCTGTGAAATGGCAGCCACTGGAAGAAGACACCCGTGGGTGTCAGGCGCTCTGCGACCAGACCATAGAATTCGTCAGTAAACAGGGCCCAACTGCTGGTATTGGCGGGATGGGTCGCGTCCGTGGTGATAATGTCGTAAGTGTAAGGAGTCTGGAGCAGGAAGTTGCGTCCATCTTCTACATGCAGCGTCAGATGCGGACTGCGCAATACGTTGTAATTCTCTTCCCAGTAAAGTTCAGCGGCCTCCAGCATTTCGCGTGACAGGTCGACCGCCTCGATATGAGGAATGCCATGGGTTTCCAGCGAGCCCGTGGCAATCCCATTGCCGAAACTCAGCATCAGAGCCCGTTCGGCCCCAGGATTCACCAGCGGTGGCAGATGGCCGAGGGCCCGGAAAGCGCGCAGGCTAACGGCATCGGTAGGAACTTCGATCCGTCCATCCACAAATGACACCTTGTAGTTCTGCTCTGGTACATGAAAAACCGCCACGGTAGTCTCCACCCCTTCCTCGTAATAGACCAGGTGGTCACCGGGATCCTGGCGAAAACCAAGATACACGGGAGGGGGCCGCAAGAAGATCGCCAGACACAGACAGAGCGCCATGCCGGCGGGGAGACGCTGATCGGCTCTCCGTAGGGCAGCCCAACGCACAGGCCAAGCCAGGAGTCCCAGGATCAAACTGCCTCCCGCCAACAACAGCAGCGTGCCCTGTAAGCCAAGTCCGGGCACCAGGAGGAAAGTGGTGATCAGAATCCCTACTATGGCCCCAGCCGTATTGACCGCACTGGTCTGACCGGTGGTTGAGCCGAGATGTTCCCTGCTCTTCGTCACCAGATGCACCGTGACGGGAAACAGGTATCCCATCAGGCAGGTCGGCAGGAGAAGGATCAGGCTTCCCAGCAGAAATTCGTAGAGGATAGCGCGGGTCATCGTATAGGATCCGAAAATATCCTCCAGGGACAACAGAGGCATCCCGTAGAAAAGGTACATGGTGCCTATACCACTCAGGGACAGGAGTAACTGGATCAGGGCAAATGTACGCATGGTGGGATCACTTTGCCGCATACGTTGGGCCGCCAAGGTACTGCCGGTCGCCAGTCCAGCGAGAAAAGTGGTCAAGACGATGGCAAAGGAGAAAACAGCGTCCAGGGTAAAGATCGCCAGAATGCGGGACCAGACAATCTGGTAGCTGAGGGCAATGAATCCGGATACTGCATAGGCTCCCAGTAGCTGTCGCGGACTCCAAGATACATGCTGCTCACGGTCCATGGCCTGCTTGTGGGTTACTTTCACTGCCACGCTGTCCGCAAGCCTGGAAGAAGGAGGGCTCTTCCTTGTTACCTGGACAATTATCACCAGTCCGCAGGAAATCAGGTTGACAACTACGGCGACAGCCACCGCCTGCAGCGAAGACAGATACCGCAGCAACCACAGGGCCGTAAGGGCGGAACCGACGGCAGCCCCCAAGGTTTCCAGCGCATAAAACCTGCCCACAATCGACCGCACCGGCACCCCCCGATTACGTCCGATCCAGTGCATGATCACTGGCAGCGTCCCTCCCATCAGCAGTGCTGACGGCGCAAGGATCAGAATGGCCAGGCCCAGGCGCAGACTCAGCAGGAGGGAAGTCGCTACTCCCCCATGCTGAGTGAGGGCTGCATAGAAGGGACGCACCGCCTGCAGCCACCCCGGTGTTTGCAGAGCCAGACCGGCAATCGCAATCTGGAGCAGGGCAAACAGCCAGAGGGGCTGGCGGATCCAGGGTAATACCAGACTGAACAGCCAGTTGCCCAGAGCTCCCCCTCCCAGGAAAGCGATCACCACGGCCACATAGGCGTATACACTAACTCCAAATACCAGTGACGCCTGACGAATCCAGAGCAACTCATACGCCAGGGTAGACACACCCGTCAGGCCGAAGGCAATACCCAACAGGGCCAGGGCAAGCCGTGACATGGGACTTCCTTCAGACAAGCCAAAAGAAAAGGGCGGTCTGTTAGTACAGACCGCCCGGGTAACTTGGACTACAGGGAAAGACTATTCGAACGTGTGATCCTCTTCCTCGGCAATTCGCAGCAACGCTTCGGTTACGGCGGCCTCAACCTCGGGCAGAATGTCTTCCGCCCGTGCTTCCGGATCATTCCAGAATGATCCCAGTATGTTGTCCCAAGTACTGTTAAGCTCGTCGAAGCCAACCATCAGGTGGTTGCTGGATTCCAGACCATTGGTGAAGGCACCCTGATAGACCGTCTTCACATCTGCCGGATCCATACATCCAAATTGCTGATACCATTCCTCCAGCAGTTTGTGTTGCGTGGGTGGTGTATTGGTCGCCTGCATATAGGCTCTGGCGGCATCTTCAGAAATAAGATACTGGATGAAAGTCCAGGAATCTTCCAGTTCCTGACCTTCCAGTCCCCGTGTAATGACCCAGGGATCGGTGAAGATCACGGCACGGGTGGGAGCACCGGGAGCCCCAAATGGGAGAGGCGCTACACCCCAGCAAAAGCCTCCTTCTACATCCGGGCTTACGGGACTATAGACCCACCAACCCCAGCCACCGGTGGTTTTCATGGCCACCTTGCCGCTCTGAAAATCGCCACCCAGGGCATTCAACCCCTGAATAGCAGCTGCATCCGGGGCCACCTTGTGCAGATAGGTCAAGTCATGCTTGCTCTGGAAAGCTTTGACAGCTCCCTCGGAGGTGAAGTTAACGGACTGGGCAAAGCCGTCTTCGAAAGCACCCTCCGGCCAGGGGAAGGCATCAAACAGCCAAGTAATAGCCTCAGCGGGCCAAATGCCCTCGACCCAGCCATACGTAGCGTTAAGGGGATCCTCCACATTGATGGTCATTTGCTGGGCGATCTCCAAAGCCCTGTCCCAGGTCCAGCTGGTGTCATCCCAGGAGACAGGAGGATATTCGATACCCGCCGCATCAAACAGATCCATGTTGTAGAAGGTGTAGCTACCTGTGGTCAGAAACGGAAAGCCGTACTGACTTCCCTGATTTTCGTAGATGGCCAAGACCTCTGGAATAAAGACGCTGGTGTCCACACCGTCCCGCTCAATCAGGGGCGTGAGATCCATCAGCAGGCCTCTGACCCGGTCACTGGCAAAGCCATTGCCCCCCCAGTTGGGAGACCACACATGCAAAGGTTCACCCGCGGCAATCATGGCTTCACGCTTGACGGCAATGTCTGGCTGGTCCACAATCAGAAGTTGCACGGTAATATCTGGATTGGCAGCCTCAAAGGCGGGAATTGCCACATCCTGTTCCCAGGGATTTTCCACTACGTTGGTGCGGGCCATCCAGACAATTTCCCTTTGGGCATCCGAGGCATCGGCTGCCATCCCATCCCCTGCCGGGGCCGCACAGGCGGTCAGAAGCAGGGAGAGTAGCAGACTCAATACCACTACGGAAAACAAAGTCAATTTGCGCATCAGTTTAATCTCCTTCAAGAAACAAAGAACGACCGATCAGATTACATGGCGATTGGAAGGTTCAAGAGTGGCTAACCCTTGACGCCACTCACCACTATGCCCTGGATGAAATAGCGCTGGGCAATGAAAAACACCACAATACAGGGGGCAATGACGGAAAGCGATGCGGCCATGTACCAGTGCTGCGGGGTACCCCCAAAAGGCGTCCGAAACATGGATAGGCCCAGGGATACAGGGAATTTGTCATTGTCGTTGATGTAGATCAGGGGTCCCTGGAAAGTATTCCAGTGAAAAATAAAGGACATGATCGCCACGGCCCCCAAGGCAGGTTTCGACAGGGGCAAAATAATCCGCCACCAAATGCCAAAGCGACTGGCTCCTTCGATATGGGCTGATTCATCGTATTCCTGGGGAATGCCAAGATAGAACTGTCGCAACAGAAATATCAGGTAGGCGCTGCCCAGCCAAGCCGGAACAATGAGAGGATTGTAGGTATTGAGCCACTGCCCCGGCAAGTTGGAGAAGAGAATGTAGGTAGGAATGATGGTTACTTCCTGGGGAACCATCAAAGTAGCTAATACCAGGACAAAAAGCCAATTGCGTCCCGGGGCCCGCAGGCGAGCAAATCCATAGGCAATGAACGAATTCGATAATACCTCTCCAATTACCACCATGCCGGCAAAATACAGGGTATTCCGAAAGTAGAGGGCGAAGGGGTTAAAGGTCAGGGCCTCATAGTAGTTGTGCCATTGGAGCTTGACCGGAATCCAGTTGGGCGGAATCTTCAGGGCTTCTATTTCCCCCTTGAGACTGGTTGAAAGCATCCAGAAAAGGGGAAACAGGACTACGCCCAGGCCCAACACCAGTACAGCCGTCGCCATGGCTGCCATCATCCGTTCCTGTCCCTGAATGGTCAGGGCTCGGGTCCCCGTACCTGAGGAACTGGTGGTGATAGAAGTGGGTAACGTCTGTTCGGTCACGATGTATCCCTGGCTACTCTCTGCCTGTGGCCTAGATCATCCTGTCATCGCCTGGGGCTTCGTAATAGACAGCGCGCCGCGAAACCCGTAGGGCAATGATAGTCAAAATCAGAATGATGATGAACAGGAACCAGGCTTGGGTCGAGGCATAGCCAAATCGATAGCGTCGGAAGGCATTCAGGTACAGATAGAGGACATAGAACATGGAGGCATAGGCTGGTCCGCCAACTCCTCCACTGACAATATAGGCCGGTGTGAATACCTGGAAGGAACCGATCATGCCCGTAATGAACGTGAAGAGCACCACGGGTGAGATCATGGGCAATGTTACGTTCAGAAAACGGCGCCAGGCTCCCGCCCCATCGATACGGGCGGCTTCATACAGGGCGGTCGGAACCCCCTGCAAACCAGCCAGATAGATCAGCATCGAAGCGCCAAAGCCCCACAGACTCATTAATACGAAGGAAGGCACGACCCAATTGGGATCGAAGAACCAGCGGGGGCCCTTCAGGCCCAACGGAATTAGGCCCTCCTCACCCACCAACAGGGCAATGACATAGTTGATAATGCCAAAACTGGGATTGAGCAACCATTGGAACAGGAAAGCGACGGCTACACTGCCCGCCACCAGGGCGGGAATGTAATAGAGGGTTCGAAATACGCCCAGAAAGGGAACCCCTTTTTGATTCAGCAGCAAAGCCATCACCAGGGAGACGACAATACCCAAAGGCACGGCCAGCAAGGTATAAAGGCCCGAAACCTGGAGCGATTTGTAGAAAATGTCATCCGACAACAAACGCTGGTAGTTTTCCAGATTCACCCATACGGGCGGGTCGGCCACGTTGTATTCAGTGAAACTCAGGAAGAGGGAACCCAGAATAGGCCCCCCGCGAAACAGGATCAACCCAATAATCCAGGGCGAAATAAAGAACCAGAACCAGAGAGCTTCGGTTCGCGCAAGTTTCTGTTTGGGCAAAATGGAAAACATTGCCAAGACCCTGGCAGGTCAACCTATTCCACAACTGTATCTACAGCAGGCTGGAGTGAAATTATAGCACCCGCCGATGAACGGACAAATAACCGCCCCCCGGCACTTACGGGCGCACTCCGGGCCAGATCCATTTTGGCAGACCGCCAGACTTCCTGTCCCGTGGCCACATCCAGCGCCACCACATGGCTGCCACCGCCCAGACGGATGAGGGTGTAGAGATATTCCCCGGCAAGACTGGGCAAGGAAACAAAATTCAGTGTTTCATAGTGCCAACGTCTTTCACCGGTCTGGATATCAAAGGCGGTCAAGGTACGGTTGGTCTTGCTTAGGACCAGTTCTCCCACAGCCCCTGCCGGTATCAGAGGAGCCATGTTGTGTTCCCCCCGCCACAACTGATGGCCGGTATCTGCGTCCAAGGCAAAGAGCCAACGATCGTTGACGACGAATACGCGGTCCTGCAGCAAGACGGGGGCAAAGAATAGGGAAGGTTCAGCGCCACGAAACCGCCACTGGATCTCTCCTGTTGCCACATCCACCGCATAGGTTTGAAAGAAATCAGCCACATAGGCCATCTGCTCGTTGGCGGCTACAGAAGACGCCACTGGTTCGTCCAGATTGACTTGCCACAAGACTTCCCCTGTTTCCGGATCCAGACTAAACAGCGTGCGGGCACTCGCCACCAACAGATTTCCTTGGGCAATAACAGGCGAGGTGACATGACCGCCAATATTCTGGTACTCGCTGCCCACAGCGGGAAACTGGAATTGCCAGAGCTTGTTGCCTTTCCGGGTGTCCAGGGCAAACAGATAGCCGGTGTCGCCGGACTCAGCCCGTACAAACACCCGTTCTTGCCATACCAGGGGAGAAAGAAAGAATCCGGGCAACTGGATGTCCCATGCTACTTCGCCTGTCTCGGCATCCAGGACATGAAGACTGGCTTCCGTATCCGCATAGAGAATACCGTCGGCATAGGAAACTGGACTGACAAATTCACCGCTATCTGGAACCGGGATTTCCCGGTCCAGTTGTAGGGGCGGGGAGAGAGACAAGGAGGACTGGCGGGTACGTCCTGCCGTTGCTCCTTCCACGGACCAGTTGACCTCCAGATGGGGATTCGCTGGTACCGCCATGGTGCAGCCAGTGAGGACCAAACTCACGCTTCCCAGTACCCCCACCAGGATCAGCATAGCGACACTGGCCAAAGGGCACATTTGCCTGGCACAGTACTTCATGAGAATCGATTCGGCTGACGAGAAATGACGCATAAACCTGAAACTCGCCTGGTTCCAAGCACAGACTTGTCGGGAATCCCTGGCTTTAACTGATCCTGGGATAGCGGGAACAGACTGTTGCATTGTAGATCAGTCATCCACTGATGGACCTGATCCCCGATCCACCCGTCAGGATTTGTGAGTTCCAGGCCGTTGGACCGCGGGATGGGGTCAAATCAGAAAGCTCCCGATGCCGCTTGGTCCCGGGTATTACCACGTTATGGTTCCTGATATAATCTCCATATGCGATGTCAATCTGCTTTCGGTTGCCATACCCTCATGCTTCGGCCTCTTGTGTAAGGAATCACGGTTCTGGCCCCTTTGCTAATAGTTCTTCCTTGTTCCTCAGGTCTTCCAAAGTGGTCCCGAGAACTGAACCACCTGACTACCCCGGTTCGGCAGTCCAGTTTCGGGCCAGTTCATCTGTGCAACGGCTGGAGAAAATGATGTGCTCTACCGCTGACAGGCTCCCGCCCCCCAACCATGGATTTTCATGACGTCCATTAACTCCCAAACCACACCAGTTCAAGAGTCTTTTCCTTCCCGTCCCCATCTGACCGTCGTCGATAATCTTGAGCAGCTTCTGGCCGTCTTGCCTTCCCGCCTGCAGGACGTATTGTCCCGCCAAGCCAGCACGTCGGAACTGCTGGAAGTGGTCATGGACTTGGGTCGTGTCCCTGAAGTGCGCTACATGCATGGGGACGATCTGTTGGGCAGCAAAGAGGTAACCCTCGCCGACTTGAATTTCACGGTATCCCAGATCGGTGCTTTCGGCCGGGACAACCGGGCAGGTATTGAGCGCACCTTGCACCGTATCTCTGCGATACGCAACCGCAACGGGACCATTATTGGCCTGACCTGTCGTGTGGGACGGGCTATATCCGGTGCCATGGAGATCATCAAAGACATGATCATGAGTGGCCGCAATATCCTGCTGTTGGGTCGTCCCGGTGTAGGCAAGACCACCTTGCTGCGGGAAGCGGCACGGGTTCTGGCACAGGATCGCCGCGTGGTGATCGTGGATACCAGTAATGAAATCGCCGGGGATGGCGACATTCCCCATCCGGCTATCGGCCGAGCGCGCCGCATGCAGGTCCCGACTCCGGATCTGCAACACGCTGTGATGATTGAGGCCGTGGAAAACCACATGCCTGAAGTCATTATCATCGATGAAATTGGCCGGGAGCTGGAAGCCCTAGCCGCCCGCACGATTGCCGAAAGAGGCGTACAGCTCATTGGCACGGCCCATGGGAATACGTTGGAAAACCTGGTGATGAACCCCACCCTCGCTGATTTGGTGGGCGGACTGGAATCCGTGACTCTATCCGATGAGGAAGCCCGCCGTCGCGGCACTCGCAAAACGGTCTTGGAACGCCGGGCCCCTCCCACGTTCGACGTCCTGATTGAAATCCAGACCCGACAGACCATGGTGATCCACCATGAAGTAGCGACTGCTGTAGACCATCTGCTCCGCGGCTGGACCCTGAAACCTGAACTACGCACGATGGGGCAGGACGGAGACATCCAGGTGGAAGACGAGATTGAGCACACGCCATCGGAACAGTTCTACCGTACGGCGGGCATCAAAATGCCTGCCAGCACGGAAGTGTCCATTGATGAGGATGCCTTTCATGAACAGGCTCGTATCCAGGCTCGACAAGGCTTGCGGGGCCAAAGCAACGGCCGTACCCCCCTTTGTATCTACACTTTCGGCATTGGCCAGAGCAAGCTGAAAGCTTCGGCCAAGAGCCTGAATGTGCCTATTGCCTTTGTTTCCAGCCTGGACGAAGCGGATGTGGTCGTCACGCTCAAGAACTATTACCGCAGACAGGCGCAGGCCCTGCATTTTGCCGAACGGCAGAATATCCCGGTCTATGTGCTGCGTAACAATACAACAGCCCAAATGGAGCGCATGCTGGTGGATCTTGTGCCGCTGGACGACCTGAAGGCCGATCCCTACGAAGCTGCGATCAGGGAAGTCAAGGCTGCCATTCAGAAAATTGACCGAGGGACTGAATCCGTGGAACTGGCGCCCCAACCTTCCACCGTGCGTAGCCAGCAGCATCAATTGGCTCGGGCCGCGCAACTCGTGAGTCACAGTCTGGGGCGAGAACCCTATCGCCGGGTGAAAATATCGCGTCAGACATAGTCATGTCCCATTTCATCACCTTCGAAGGTCCGGAAGGCAGTGGGAAAACCACTCAGATGGCTCTCTTGCAGAAAGCGCTGGTCCGGGAAGGTCTGGATGTGATGGCCTTGCGGGAACCTGGTGGTACTACGGTAGGAGAGGCCATACGCCAGTTGTTGCTTGACCGCGCCGATTTGGATCTGCATCCCCGTACCGAAACCCTTATGTTCAATGCGGCCCGGGCCCAGTTGGTGGAACAGGTAATCCGTCCTGCATTGGCCCAGGGCCAAATGGTGCTCTGCGACCGATTTGCCGACAGCACCCTGGCCTATCAGGGCTTCGGTCATGGCCAGTCCCTGTCGGCATTGAAGCCCCTGATTACCTATGCTACAGCTGGCCTGGAACCCGCACTGCGCATTTATCTCAATCTGCCCCCGGCGGCAGGTTTGCAACGGGCTCAACAGGGACAGTCGGCACACAGTACAACCCATCCCCGAGAATGGAACCGTCTGGATGCCAAGGATTTGGCTTACCACAATGCGGTATATGCTGGTTACCAGGAACTGATGAAACGGAACCCCAGGGGATGGCACGAAGTGGATGCCCTGCAGGCTCCCGATCACATTCATGAGGAAATCCTGGAGACAGTACACAGTCTAATCCAGCAACAAGGAAGGATACAGGCATGAAGATGGTTATGGCTGTTGTCCGGTACCAGGACAGCAGTGCCTTGCTCGATCGCCTGACACAGAAAGGGTTCGCCGCCACCCTCACCAATTCAAGAGGCGGGTATACCCATGAGGGGAATGCCACCATCTTTTGTGGCATTGAAGACGAATGGGTAGAGGAGGTCCTGAGTCTGATCCGGGAAACCTGCCGCACCCGCACCCAGTACGTCACGCCTCTGCCGCCGGTGATGGAATTAGGGGAACTACATCTGCCTGATCCGGTGGAGAAACACTTGGGCGGGGCCACCATTTTTGTCATGCCGGTCGACCATTTTGAACAGATCTGAGCCGGGCTCTTGGGCCTTGAACCCCCCGTTGTTCCCCTTTAGTCCGGGAAACATACATCCCAGAAAAAAGAAACCGGCACCTCCGCAAATTGGTTTTACCGAGAACGTGAATCTACAATTTGGCTCATGTCACACGTAAACTCCAGGAAACCTCAAACCTTGCAGGATTTGGATACAAACCAAATATACGAATGCGTCGCCAACCCGCGACCGGTACTGGTGGTACTGTCCGGGCCCAGCGGAGTCGGCAAAGACACCACCTTGTCAGCCATGAAAGCCAAGATTCCCTATATTTACTTTGTGGTTACGGCCACGACACGCCCGATCCGGGAAGGTGAAGTAGACGGGGTAGACTATCATTTTGTGAGCAAATCGCGCTTTGCTGACATGATTGAACAGGACGAACTCCTGGAATATGCCATTGTGTATGGGGACTACAAAGGCATCCCCAAGGCCCAGGTACAGGAGGCACTTGCCAGTGGCAGGGACGTGGTATTGCGGATCGATGTCCAGGGAGCTGAGACCATTCGCAAGCTCATTCCGGAGGCAATCACCATTTTCCTGACTGCCCCCACCGAGGAGGAGCTAGTCAGGCGCTTGCGGGAACGCAAGACTGACCCACCGGGCCAGCTTAAGCTGCGTATTGCCATGGCCCGTCAGGAAATGAAACGCATTAATGAGTTCCAGTATGTTGTTATCAATCGCGATAATGAACTCAACGAAACAGTAGATCAGGTCCACAGCATCATTAAGGCGGAGAAGAGCCGATACAACTGGTCCATGGTGTCCATATAGAACTTTGCCATCCACTTGAGACAGTACGGCCTGGAACCCTTTCCAAGGCACAACTTACGGCCCTACCATTTGTTATACACTTCACAACGGTACCCCTATCCCCTGCATCCCCGCCTACGATCCATACTCCCGTCGTCACCCTCCATTGAATACCCAGTCCTGTCCCCATCCTGACTCCGGCGTGCAGGTGGCGGCATCAAGTCATGGAACCCGCATGACATCACCTGTAGCCATAAGGAATGCCATGAAAGCCCTGTCCCCACTATCCCGTTACCTGTCCATTTGGCTTCCGCATGCGGCGAACCGCCACATTCTTGGGCTCGCAGCCGTCATGCTTCTCCTGTGGCCTACTTTATCCGTTGCCCAGGAACAGCATGAGGATTTCACCCTAGTGCCTGAAGTCGTGCTGGGAGAAATTCGGGCCTTGGATTTGCTGGCGACAGAAGAGACCTCATTTTCCTTTGTTGTCACCGAAGTAGGACGATACCGCCTGACTCCGGGCATTCTTCCCCCTTCCGACGACGTTCACGTTACTGTCACTGCGGCCGGTGGCACCCGTCTCTTCGCCAATCCTTTAACGACTGTGGATCTGACCTTGCTGCCCGGTACCTATGAGCTCACTTTCAGGGCCCTGGACGACGCCACTTTCGACTTTGCCATGGTGCGCCACTTCGGCGGCTATTCCGTCAATCCGGCGGCGGTAAGGGTAATTTATCCCGGACATCACTTGGCATCACGGGCAACTGGGCAATCCCAACTCTATGCCAAGATTCAGGTACCCCAGCAAGTAGAAGCCCAGGAATGGTTTGTCGTATTGGAGTATGAGAGTGACACCCCCCTGTCTCTTACCTTGACGGGACCGGACCTGTCATTGGAACAGCAGGTGCAGGGCACCCATAGACTCAATTTCTGGTCATCCGGAAACGAGTACCTGCTCCACCTGGATCTGGGTTCCATTGAAGAGGCCATATCGCCTGCTCTCACCTTCATTCATCCTGGAGAACAGGAATTAACACCGATCTATCTTAACTCCACGGTTGAGGGAGCCATGTCCCTCAACCGCAATTCCATGCACTATCGGCTGACCATGGACGATGGCTTTGTGACTGCCTGGCACCTGACCTCCGATTACAACGGAGATCTGGATCTGTCTATTCATCCGTTGGACCAACCCCATAAGACGGTAACCCGCAGTGCCTCCCCCTTACCCACGGAAACCATTTCCGATCTGCTCCTGGTACCTGATACCTATCTCATCACCGTGACACGAACCTCCGGTGAAGGCGATGCTCTGTTTGCCCTGGAACTGCATGTGGTCCCCGTCAACACTTATGAACACACACCCGGGCAACCCACCGTCGCCGCTCAAGGTGAGGATAGTGTGCTGGACCTGCACGGCTTCCAGGTATCAGCACCGGGCCAGCAGGTTTCGCTGGTGCTGCGGGAACCGGCCTCCACAGTAGAACAGGTGTTTGTCTTCGGGCGTCAATTGGAAACCTGGGAATTTCTGACGCCAAACGAGATCCAGTTTGTCGCACCTGAGGCAGGCCTCTATTTTGTCGGCATCAAGACCCTCTACGGCTATGGTCGCTACTCCCTGCAAATCACTACGGACACGGTTTTGCCCCAGCTTCCCGTCACAGGAGTCGTGGCCGGCACTATTGAACCCGGTCAACAACAGCAATATCGATATGCGATTCCGGAAGAATCCGGCCTGATCTCTTTTGTACTGGTTTCCCTGGGAGAGGCTGACCTTGATCTGGAGACAAATCAGTACGATCCGGAGGAACATCAGCTCAGATACAAGACCAGTTCAATCGACCAGACGGTTGAAACCGTAGCGTGGTATGATCCAGGATCAGGGTACATCATGGTCAATGTGCAGAGTTTCGGGTCACAGACAACCGACTATCTGCTGGTTGTCCGCACCCAAGCACTGGATCCATGATCCCGGTAACATAGCCCATACCTCCGGTGTCATCGCCATTGTCACTCTAGATCGACGTGATCCTGAGCTGGTTCCACCCGGCTTGCCGGTGAAGTGAAGCCAACAGGAATAGACCATGCACGACGCACAGGCACAAAACGCAGGTCCATGTCTGGCCTATGTGGATGCGGTCATGGATAGCCACAAGGCCAGCGAGGCGCTCAGGATTCTGCAGAGCAATCTGCAGATGTGGCATCGCAGCGGGGTGACGCCCCTCTGGCTGAATTCGTTTCTCAGTCATGCGGGAGCCCGAGTGGTGTGTCTCGTGCAGGATTTCCCCAAATTCAACAGCTTGGTTCTCGACGAAATCCGCTGTGTCGAAGGGGTGCGGGAAACCCGTACGACCTTCAGTTTTGATGGCATTGCCAACGTTGATCTGCTTCTGGATCTGGAAATGGAGATTCCGCCCCACACCGACATCGCTTCCTGTCATCTCAATATACGGGTAGCGCCGGGTGTGGACCGGCAGGTTCTGGACGCCGTAGCCCGACTCCCCCAGAGCGGCATCGTCCGGGTGATGTGGGCTCTTACCACCTATTCCAGTTTCGGGGGCGATATTGCCATGCTCCTGCTGGGACCCGGCAGCAGCCATATATCCGATTACATCAGAGACCATATCCGGAGTATCGAAGGTGTGATCGATACGGATGCCGACGAAATTATTGAGTGGATCTGGATGGCGGAACCGGCGGCCATCATCGCCCTGTGTGAAATGTTCTTTCGGGCTGAAGAGGAAGAGGAAGAGCTGGACAACTGGGATGACTCCCTGTTTCAGGACGAAGAATCCTGGGATGCTGATTCCTGGTCCTGATACTTCACTCGTTCAGTGACAAACGTCCCACTGCTGCGCCACGAAGTCGTGGACCTCAGCCCGAAAACGTCCCCAGTACCGCCAGTAGGGATCCTCCAACGTCCGTAGTTCCGTTGCCACATCGGCTAGACGATTGGGTGTTTGCCAGCGCCAGCCAGCGATCTCCTCCGTCTGATCCTGGGGTTCCAGTTGCGCTTGCCGTGGTGCCTCAATCACAAAGACAAACGAGCAGAAAGGCACAGGTTGGCTTCGCTTGGGGTGTTGGAACTGGTAGGTGACCAAACCCAGGAACGCCTCGATCCGCGCTTCGTCATGCTGGCGGAATTCATCCTCCGGTGCCACGTGAATGCCGGTTTCTTCCTGGACTTCGCGGCAGAGAGTCAACACCGGATCTTCGCCGGGCTGGATACCCCCCGTGGGCAAACGAAATCCGCCCGGCGGATAGTATTGCTTCGTATGTAGCAGGAGGCCCTGGCTGGGTTCTCCCCGAAACAGCACATAGCAGATTTCTCCCAGGCGGCCATCACCGATCAACGTCTGGCGGTGACCGGTCAGAAAGGGATCATCGACATCCAGTACCACGTCCGTGCGCTGTGCTTTGGGCCAGCTCATCTGGAGAGAGTCAAACAGATCCTGAACGGGATCGACGGCTGCGGACCGCATGGCGGATTGGGAATATACAGTTAACGGGCAAGGCGGAGTTGCGGATCCATCGCATCCCGCAAGCCATCACCCAACAGATAGAGAGAGAGAACCGTAAGGAAAATCAGGACACCCGGGGGAAATATCAAGTGCCAGGCCACATATGACTTGGTGACTTCATCCTGCAGAAACAGAAAATTCTGGGAATTCGCCAGCATGTTGCCCCAGGTAGCATGTGGGGGTTGCACGCCGAATCCCAGAAAACTCAGTATGGACTCGGTCAAAATCAAGCCACCAATGTCTACCGTAATCAGCACAATGATCAACGGGATGGTATTGGGCATGATGTGAAACCACATAATTCGGAAATGCGTCGCGCCTAGCGCACGGGCGGCCAGCGTATAATCCAGGGCTTTGATCTGCAATACCTGCCCCCGCATGAAACGGGCAGCCCCAATCCAGCCGAAAAAACCGAGAAACAGGGTAAGCATAATCGCATTGGGTCTGTAGATGGCGGCAATCAGAATCAGCACGAACAAAGTGGGCAAGGCACTGAAGGTTGTGATCAGCCACATAATCAGATCATCTACCCGGCCGCCAAAGAAGCCCGCGGTCATGCCCACGGCACCACCCAGAATGAAGGCAATGGCAGCCGCACAGAAGGCAATCAACATGCTGATCCGGGCCCCGTACAACAGCCGCACGAATTGATCCCGTCCCAGGCTATCTGTCCCCAGCCAATGGGTCACGCCTCCTGAGATATCGAGTAACTGCCTGGTCATCGTGTCATCGCGATCCAAAAGGGACTGCCACGCATGGATGACATACGGTGGCTGCAGCGTAGCTTCCAGATTGGTACTATTGGGATCTTTGCCCACCAGCACCGCACTCAGGGGTTCGGCCCAAAGAGCCGCCAGCGCGACCAGCAGCAGGAAGGCACAGGCTACCAGAGACAGTGGATCCTGGCGCAAACGCTCCAGTGTCAACCTCAGGAATGACCGTGTCTTGTACGTGCTGATTTCCGGCTGGGACGGCTCGGTAGCCAGAGCCTCCAGTAATACGGGCATCATCAGGCGGCGACCCCTGAATTACTGCAAACGGATTCGGGGATCGAAAATCCCGTAAAGAATATCGGAGAGGAGAAATCCGATGATGGTCAACAGGGCAAAGAACATAACTGCGCCCATGATCATGGGATAGTCCCGTTGCAAAGCCGAAAACCAGGTCAGGCGCCCCATGCCAGGCCAGGCAAAGATGGTTTCTACGACCAGCGAACCGCCAATTATCCCCACAATTGAGGGGCCCAATACGGTAGCCAAGGGCAAAAGTGCATTGCGCAGGATGTGACGGGTCCACAGGGTATAATCGTGAACTCCCTTGGCCCGGGCCGTACGTAAGTAATCCTGACCCTGTACCTCCAGCACCTGGGTGCGCACCAGCCTGGTCAGGAAAGCGATGCCACTGAAGGAAAGAACCAACGCAGGCATCAGAATATGGCGCATACGATCCACCGGATCAAACTCGATGTTCAGGGAAATGGTCATGCGGCCGCCTACGGGTAACCAGCCCAAGATCACGCTGAACACGAAAATACAAATAATCCCCAACCAAAAGTTGGGAATAGCCTGTCCCGCTACCGATATCAGTCGTATGCCCTGATCCCGAATCGAACCACGAAACAAGGCACTCAAAAATCCCAAAGGCACGCCTACGACGAAGGTAAGGATCAGCGAGACCAATCCCAGCTCCATAGTGGCCGGCATGCGGTCACGCAATTGCTCCCATACCGGTTGCTGGGTAGCCAGGCTATGGCCCAAATCCCAGCGTAGCATGCCGCCGCCGGAATCACACACCGTGTAGCGCAGTAGGGATGCATAACCACAGGCGTGAGTGAGAGCCGCAAATTGTTCTCTGGCATCACCCCTACGAATGGTCAATCCTGTAAGCCACCGGACATATTGGATCCATATCGGTTGATCCAATCCTAATTGTTGCCTGTAGACTTCCCGTGCTTCCTCTGAAATGTCCGGGTTGAAAGTGACCATGGTGACGAAATCACCAGGAGCCACCTTGATCAGGATGAAAGCCAGCAGACTGATGCCAAACAGAGTGGGAATAGCGAGCAACAGACGGCGTATGATGTACTGGGTCACAGTTCAGGGTCTGGCAAGGTAGATGGAAAACCGCCCCGCGCGTCACTGATGGTGGCCGCGCGGGGCACACAAACAGGGTCACATCCCACGTGGGATGCCCTGGGCTGTTCAAGCCCCCTTTGCCTGTTTACTCTTTCAGACTCCAGCGTTCAATGTTCCAGGCAAAGCTCCAGGTACCCGGATCAATACCATCCCAGCGATCCGAATAGCCAACATTGCCAATACTGCCCGTAACGAACAGATACGGAATTTCATCATGGATGATCTGCTGGATTTCGTAATAAATGGGGGCACGATCCTCGGCCGCACAGCCAGGCACAGCAATGCCCTGCTCCAACAATTCATCAATGCGCTCATTCTGATAGCTGACGAAATTGAAGCCACTGCCGGGCGTATCATAGCGGGAATGCCAGAACACGTCGTCGTTGGGATCGGTACCCAGACCGGTCCAGCCGATGATGACCATTTCGTAGGTCTGGCCCAGCAATTCGCCGACCAGTGTGCCAAATTCAATGGCTTCGAAGGTGATATCAAACCCAATGCTATTCAACTGATCCTGCACCAACACCCCCAGTTCTTCCCGGGCGGAGTTGCCAGCATTGGTCTTGAGATTGATACTCAATGCCGTTCCCGCTTCCGCTGTGGCACAGCCATTGCATTCGCGGACACCGTCCTCATCGCTGTCCGTCCAGCCCGCTTCATCCAGAATAGACGCCGCCAGTTCAATATCATAGGCATAGGGTTCAATGCTGGGATCATGGGCCCAGCCAACAGCCGGCAGTACATTGCTGGCAATCTGGTACCCTTGGCCCAGATACACCTTGTTGATGATGGATTCATAGTCCAGGCTGTGGGCCATAGCCAGCCGCACCTGGCGGTCACCCAAGATGGGATGCGGATCCTGTGCCATCAGATTGCCGTCTTCGTCCCGTCCCGGCAGGGGATTTTCCGGGTTGGCCAAATTCAAGCCAATGTAGGAGTAGCCATCATCCTTGAACTTGAAGATATTGAGATCCGGGTTCAATCCCACACGGGTCAGTTGTGTGGGTTCCAGGCCAATTACGTCAATTTCGCCTGTCTCTAATGCGGCCAAGCGCGCACCCGCTGAAGGTATCACACGAATAATCTGGCCTTCCATGTTGGGAGCGCCCTTCCAGTAGGTGCTGTTGCTCAGCATGGAAATATGATCATCCCGCACCCATTCATTGAAGACGAATACATCAGCGGAAACCTGAGGTTCTGTATTCAGTGGTGAGTCCATAACATCACTGAAATCCTCAGCATACAGATGGCTGGGGAGCCATCCCAGACCCAGATCGAGGAGACCATCACATTTCAGGTCCGTGAAGGTGACCTGAAATGTATGATCATCCAACACCTCAATGCTGGCAATGGATTCCACGTTCCCTTTACGGGGTGTTTCCACGAGTTCACTGGCAATGGCATCGTAGGTGAATTTGAAATCGTGCGCATCCACCGGTTCGCCATCACTCCAGACAACGTCTTGGCGCAGGTGGAAGGTCCAGACCAGGGAATCTTCTGACACGTCCCAGCTTTCGGCCATTTCTGTAGCTTCTACCGCGCCCGTAAAGGGATTGGTACCAATCAGGCCCGGGAAGTAGGGCATCATGTCAAAGCTGGCGCTGTCGGAGGCCAGGATGGGATTCAGGATGGTACCATCCGCGCTGCTGGCTTCGGTCCAGACACCGCCTTGACGCGGTCCGGTTTCGATAGCGCCCGGTAGGGGTTGGGTACAGGCCGCTATCAGGGGCAAAAGCAGAGATACCAAGGCTGTGACCAGCCAAACTCTGCGCAACCATGGTCGTTGCATGAGATTTCCTTCCTTCGTGTATGCAATTGAAAAATCCACAAGTAAGCGCACTTGCAGACAGAGAACGAAATAAAGGCCTATTCCCTATTCATTCAGGAAGCAGGCCGAGTAGTGTCCATTGCCCAGATCCTTGAACTCGGGTTCCTGCTCTCGGCAAATGTCCATGACATGGGGACACCGCGTGTTGAAGTTGCATCCTGTGGGCGGGGCGGCTGGATTGGGCACGTCCCCCTCCAGGATAATGCGCTGGCGCTTGGACTCCACGGCAGGATCGGGAATGGGCACGGCCGACAACAGAGCCTCTGTATAGGGATGTTTCGGATTGGCATAGAGCTCCGTGCGATCCGCCAGTTCTACAATCTTGCCCAGGTACATGACAGCGATGCGGTTGGAAATATGGCGCACTACGCTCAGATCGTGGGCGATAAAGAGATAGGTCAGTTGCAGTTCCCGCTGCAGATCCTCCAACAGGTTAATGACCTGGGCCTGGATGGAAACATCCAGCGCCGAAATCGGTTCGTCACAGACAATGAAGGACGGATTGACCGCCAAGGCCCGGGCTACCCCAATCCGTTGCCGCTGCCCTCCAGAAAATTCGTGAGGATAGCGATTCACAAAATAGGGATTCAACCCTACGATTTCCAGTAGTTCCTGTACCCGCTCCTGCCGTTCCGCCCGGGAGTTGCTCAGATTGTGAACTTCCAGGGGTTCGCTGATAATGCTGCCTACGGTCATGCGTGGATTGAGCGAAGCGTAGGGATCCTGGAAAATCATTTGCATGCGACGGCGCATACGTCGCAGATCCTGGCCTGTTGACTCGGTCAGTTCCACTCCCTCAAACTGCACGCTACCGGCCGTGGGCCGATGCAGTTGCAGGATGGCACGGCCCGTGGTGGATTTGCCACATCCCGATTCACCGACAAGGCCCATGGTTTCACCCTTGAAGAGCTCAAAGGAAAGCCCGTCCACCGCACGTACGGCTCCCACCTTACGCTGGAAAATAATGCCCCGGGTGATGGGGAAATGCATAGTGAGATCCTGCACCCGCAGGAGGACCGAGTTGGTACCGTTTTCCTGATTCATGCGGCCAGTCCTGTCTCTAACCTGATTTCGGCAACATCTCTCCAGCAAGCGGCTTTATGACCTTCCTTCACCGTTTCCAGAGGTGGATTCTCTTCCCAGCATTTCTCCATCACAAACTCACAACGCGGCGCAAAAGGACAGTGGGCAGGAGGATCGATCAAATCGGGCGGTAAACCTTCAATAGGGATCAGGCGCTCCCGCTGGGCTTCATCCAGACGCGGGATGGAACGCAACAAGCCCACGGTGTAGGGATGATGAGGATCGGCATACAGTTCTTCTACCGAGGCTTCTTCTACAATGAAACCGGCATACATGACCATCACCCGTTCTGCCATGCCCGCCACTACGCCCAGATCATGGGTAATCCAGATAATGGCCATGCCCAGTTCATTCTTGAGGCGCTCTACCAGATCGATAATCTGTGCCTGAATTGTCACATCCAGCGCGGTCGTGGGCTCATCGGCAATGAGGAGTTGGGGATTGCAACTGAGGCCCATGGCAATCATGACTCGTTGACGCATACCCCCTGAAAACTGGTGGGGGTAGTCATCCAGTCGATCCGCGGCCGCCGGAATGCCCACCAACTCCAACAACTCCACGGCCCGGGCCCGACTCTGGGTACGGTTCATGGACAGATGCAACTCCAGGGATTCTGTGATTTGACGGCCAATCGTCAGCACCGGATTGAGTGAGGTCATGGGATCCTGAAAAATCATGGCAATACGATTGCCACGAATGTGCCGCAGATCCTCTTCGGCCAGATCCATCAGATTCTGGCCATCAAAATCCACGGTGCCACGCACGATTTTCCCCGGTGGCTGGGGGATGAGGCGGATGAGCGACATGACGCCCACACTCTTTCCCGATCCGGATTCTCCCACAATAGCGACGGTTTCTCCTTCTGCCACGGTATAGGAAATCCCATTGACAGCATTAACGATGCCGTCCTGGGTAAAGAATTTAGTTTCCAGATCCTGGACGGTGAGGAGCGCCTTGGTCATATTTCATTCTCAAGCGAGGAAATCCGAAGCCTTAGGGGCAATACAGAAGTCCAAGCTACCAGTCCTGTGGCAGCCAGATGGGTCTCTGCTCCTACAGGATACAACAATCCTTATATCATACTCCAATCACCAGAGGACCTCTGCCTGGAATCTGCCCACAATCCTGTGGCATCGCCCCAGTACCCTATCTAAACGGGGAACCAGAATCTGAATAGCAGGGAAGGTCACTCATTCCACACAGAATGCTGTGGGATTCCCAAGGCGCAGTTTCAGCATCTGAACCTGCTCCTTTATGGCCCGCCGGCTCGTTGCGCCAGACACATCGCGGGATTCCACACTGGCCTGCATATCAAAAACGCCGGCAATACTCTCGTCAAACTGATCATGCAGTGTCTGCCAGGCATCCAGGGACAGATCCGCCAGCTTGCATCCCGCCTGGTCCGACTGCTTCACCGCCTGGCCCGCCACATGATGGGCTTCCCGAAACGGGACTCCCCGCCGTACCAGGTATTCGGCCACATCTGTGGCCAGCATGTGATCATGCATGGCCGCAGCCATGGCGTCTGAATCGCAATTCAGGGAAAGCAGGGCGCTGGTCGCGATCTGAAGGGCAGATGACCAGGTGTCCACGGCATCAAACAGGGATTCCTTGTCTTCCTGTAGATCCCGATTGTAAGCTCGTGGCAGTCCCTTGAGGGTCATCATCAAGCCCGTCAAAGCCCCCAGCGTACGGCCTGACTTCCCCCTTATCAATTCAAAGCTGTCCGGATTTTTCTTCTGGGGCATAAGGCTACTGCCCGTACTGTACTCATCACCCAGTTGCATAAATCCGTAGGGTTGTGAGCAGTAGACGATGACATCCTCAGCCAATTGACTGAGGTGCACCATGGACAAGGATGCGCAGAAAAGAAACTCGGCCACGAAGTCCCGATCCGCAACGGCATCCGTGCTGTTGTGCGTGATATCGTCAAAACCCAGCTGATCGGCCAGGCGGCGGCGGTCTATGGGAAAGGGATTGCCTACCAGGGCCCCGCTCCCCAAGGGCAACACGTTCACGCGGGACCGGATCTGAATCAGGCGAGTCAGGTCTCGCTGCAAGGCCCATGCATGGCTTAACAACCAGTGACTAAACCGGGTGGGCTGTGCTACCTGCATGTGGGTAAAGCCCGGCATAAGAATATGAATATAAGTCTCCGCCTTGGCAATCATGACCCGAATGGCCTTCGTCAGATGTTCGCGGAGATCATCGATTTCATCACGCAGCCAGAGTCGCAGATCAGTGACCACCTGATCATTGCGGCTGCGTCCTGTATGTAGTTTGCCCGCCACGGGACCCACAAGTTCGCCCAATCTGCGTTCGTTGGCGGTGTGAATATCTTCGTCGCCTGCCTGAATCTGGAAAGTGTTCTCTTCCCATTCCTTGGCCACTTTCGCCAGGCCTTCTTGCAGGATCTGGCATTCTTCTGATGTCAGAACGGAAGCAGAGACCAAAGCTTCGGCGTAGGCTTGGCTGCCACGGATATCAGTAGCCCACAACCTTTGGTCAAAATGAAGGGAATCACTAAAAACCGTCATCATGGGAGCGGTGCCCTTGTCAAACCGACCGCCCCATAATTTTTGTGTTGTCATCGGGACTTCATTCCTGTCTGTGTGCCAATCAACTTTGGAACTGGTCTTGCAACAGAGAATTGAACCCGCAATGTACTCAGATCCGAAACTGTGTCCAGTTTCTCTGTCCTGACCTGTTGACTTCCATCCCTATAAGCATATCGCCAGTCTTTCACTTTGCACAGGGACAGGATCCTGATACCTGGAGAGCCAATGCATGTTAGGATCCCGTTGGTAAGAACAAGACTGAACCAGTGGCAAGCCATAACTGGGTCATGAAACGACGACAACCAATACAACCCTCTGGGGATAACCACCGGACCTTGAACCACCCCATGCGCAGGACTCATCCCTCCCAGCCGCAGTGGGAAAGTGCTCTGGATCGCATGCTGGGCGAAGTCGTGCAACAAGGGGAATGGCAGGATCTCAAGGGTAAGGGTCAGAGGTTAAATCTGGACCCACCCACAGGAACACCAGCTGAGTTGGCCATGGCGCACAAGATCATGGAAGACAACAATGTTGTTCCTGCGTGGATAGAGGAGCGCAAGCGCATATTGGCACGCATTGAGGCTTGGCGAGACAAACTGGCATCCTGGAGCCAGGCTAGCCATAGACTCACACCTGAATCCCATCAGATGGAGCAATGGCAAAAGGAACTGGCAGAACTGAATCAAGCCATTGCAGACATGAATATAGGCACTCCCATTTGGCGCATGGAGGTGCTCAAGCTTGATTTCAACGGGGAACTGGAACGCGCCGGGATTAAACCACTTCTCTAGGGCCTGCAGACAATCCATAGCAAGTCAGTAACGGCCACAGTTTGTGGGCGTGGTTCATCCGTGACGGGATCGCTCTGACCGATCGATCTTCAGCCCGGAAGTATAGCCTAGGGCCTGCACCCTATTGTCCCGCGGGCATGGCGGAGTGACCGGGGACTTATGATCCCAAAGGGTTGCCATTCTCATCCTCATCATGATGATGACCGGAGAGACCTTCGCGTCCTTCCTTCACCAAGAAGGGAATGAGTGCAAGCGCCGCTACGGGGTCGGCCCACCACCAACCGATAAGCGCGTGCAGACCCAGGCCAATGAGCAGGGTCAGGTCCTGCACGTCGCAGACCAGACTTTCTATGGCCTCAGCCCGCAGGGCGGGAGAGCCGAGTTGCCGGGCGATCTTGGCCTTGCGGAAGTAGAGGACCGTCATGACGATGGCACTGGCGACCAGCAGCAGGATCCCCACTAGGCTTTCCTCGGGCCGGGGCAGCCACCCGCCAAGCGTGGCGATGGATTGGACCGCGATGAAGGCCGCCAGGAGGAAGAAGGTGAAACCCAGCATACGGTGTGCTTTACGCTCCGCTACCTCGTCTTCCTCTTCGCCCTGCCATTCCCGGTTCAGATGCCAGATCAAGACTCCGCCGGCGAAGAGCTCGAGGCAACTGTCGAGCCCGAAGGCAATCAGGGCCACACTGCTGGCGCCGATCCCTGACCAGAGGGCCACGCCTGCCTCAAGCAGGTTCCAAATCTCTCCAATCCAGACCAGGGAAAGAGCCGCCCTGCGCAGAGACGCGTGCGGTATGTCTGGTTTGCTCATCTGAGCCTACTCTGATCTCAAGGCGGAGCCGCGATAGTACAGCCCGCCTGATGTGGAATTAAATCGAAGCATAGGCCATGAAAGACTGGATATCAATGTCAGAGAAACGGGGCAAAACGAGTGGGAAGGCATGGCAGGTCATCTTAGCCATTACATGCATGGTCAAGCCGATGACGTTTTTGCGGAGCAGACGGTCCACATTGCGGCCCGCATTCTGCACTTCATGGAGGGTGCCTTCAATACGTTCGCATATGCGGTTGAGCCAGCGATCAGAGGCAAGGGGGAGTTTGTGGGTGCTGACTGGATCGCTTTGGAATCCAGATGTGATTGTCCTAGCAGTCTTTGTGTCCCTGTGACCAATCCTCCCTAGAAATCCCTTGCTACCTAAGTTGGTGGCGTGACACAGGCCCTGGACGCTCCCTAGCAACATACTCGCTTTGGCTCGTGTCTCAGCAACCTAAAAGACACACCTGGACACTACAGACCTTGTTCAGGGATCAGACACAGTCAGCACAGTCAACTTCCTCTACCCGTGCCGACGCATGAAATTCTGCATACGGTGTAGCGCTTCCTCAATATCCTCCATACTGGCAGCATAGCAGCAACGTACATAGCCAGCGCCACCTGCGCCAAAGGCACTACCCGGAATAACAGCTACCTGCTCTTCCGTGAGCAGTTGCTCCGCGAACTCCATGTCCTGCATACCGGTATGGGCAATGGAGGGGAAAGCGTAAAACGCGCCTTTCGGTTCAAAACAGGGCATGCCCAGATCGTTGAGACCAGCCACAATGACGCGTCGACGCGCATCATAGGCTTCCACCATCAGTTGCACATGCTCCTCAGCCTCCGGCAGCGTCAAGGCGGCCAGAGCCGCCTCCTGTCCCATGGTGGCGGCTGACATGATCAGGTATTGATGAATACGCCGCATGGCTCGCAGGATATCACGCGGTCCCAGGGCAAAACCGATACGCCAGCCCGTCATGGCATAGTCCTTGCTGAAACCACCCAAATGAATGGTGCGGTCGCGCATACCCGGGAGTCCGGCAAACATGACATGGTCGTGATCGCCATACACCAGCCGATCATAAATTTCGTCGGAGATCACAATCAGGTCCTGACGCTCCGCCAGTTCAGCGATGCGCAGTAACAGAGCGCGGTCCAGTACAGCCCCCGTAGGGTTATTGGGAAAACTCAACATCAGCGCCTTGGTACGAGGCGTTATCAGGTTTTCGATGTCCTCCACCGTGACCTGAAAATCATTTTCCACATAGGTGGGGAGGGCCACAGGGACACCCCCTGCCATCTGCACAGCCGCGGTAAAGCTCACGAAACAGGGTTGAGGCACGATAACCTCGTCGCCCGGATCGAGAATGGCATCAAAGGCCAGTTGCGTGGCTTCACTAACACCTACGGTGATCAGGACTTCCGTTTCGGCATCGTATTCGGGACAGTCATACAGTCGGCTCCAGTGGGCCAGGATGGATTCACGCAGTTCCAGAATTCCCGAATTGTCCGTGTAGGCTGTTTGTCCGGCCCGCAAGGATTGAATCCCGGCCTCCAGCACGGGGGGTGGAGTAACGAAATCAGGCTCCCCTATGCTCAGGCTGATGACATCGTCCATAGTCGCGGCGATCTCGAAAAAGCGTCGGATGGGGGACGCGGGCAAAGCTGCTGCCCGGGCACTGACCCGTGGCCTGGGTGTTGTGCCGTTGGGAGAATGCAATGACATGGGCTGGTTATCGTTCAACTGTATATCCTTGTCGTACTTGCGGTGGTCCGGAATAGAAAATACCTGCCGGGACTGAATCAAAGGGGTAGGGCAGGCATGCGGGTATGCCAAGCGGTGGTGCTTTCATAGGCATACGCTGCTTGCAGGATTGCCTCCTCGCCCAGATGGGGACCCAGCAATTGAAGACCTATGGGCAAACTGTCTTCATCAAACCCACAGGGCAGGGAAATGCCACAGATTCCGGCCAGGTTGGCGCTGATGGTAAAAATATCGGCCAGATACATGGAGAGTGGATCTTCCACCCGTTCGCCCATGACAAAGGCGGTCGTCGGTGTGGTCGGACAGGCGATAACGTCTACCTGGGTAAAGGCCTGTTCGAAGTCCTGCTTGATCAGGGTTCTCACCTGCTGGGCTTTCAAATAGTAGGCATCGTAGTACCCCACACTCAGCGCATAGGTACCCAACATGATGCGGCGTTTGACCTCCGGCCCAAAGCCTTCAGCTCGGGTGGCATTGAAATTGCTCCACATCGAATCAGCCCCAGCACTATGACCAAAGCGGATGCCATCATAACGCGCCAGATTGGCGGAGGCTTCGGCCGTGACCACCATGTAGTAGACAGGCAATGCCATTTCCGTGTGAGGCAGGGAGATGGGCACAATGTCCCCACCTAATCTGGCCAGATGGTCGATGGCTTCCCGGACATGGGTAACCACAGCCTCCTGCATACCGCCAACGAAGTATTCTTTGGGGACACCAATGCGCAGGCCAGCCAGGTCAGCATCCAAGAGGTCTCGGTAGCAGGGCACAGGGTCATCCAGACAGGTACTGTCCCGTGGGTCGGCTCCCGCCATGACTTCCAGCAGCAGGGCAGCATCTTGTACATTGCGCGTTAACGGTCCCATCTGGTCCAGGCTGCTACCAAAGGCAATCAGACCGTACCGACTTACCCGACCGTAAGAGGGTTTCAGTCCCACGACACCACAGAATGCGGCCGGCTGCCGTATGCTGCCCCCGGTGTCCGTGCCCAAGGCACCTAAGGCCAGCCCTCCAGCCACAGCCGCTGCCGATCCCCCGCTACTGCCTCCGGGCACTCGATCCAGGGACCAGGGATTGCCCGTAGGATGAAAACCGCTGTTCTCTGTACTGGACCCCATGGCAAATTCATCGGTGTTCGTCTTGCCCAGGATTACCGCTCCTGCGGCCGTGAGTTTTTCCACGGCCGTAGCGGTGAAAGGCGGCTTATAGCCTTTGAGAATACGACTGCCACAAGTGGTCTCCACACCCTCGGTGGACAGTACATCCTTGAGTGCCAGTGGGATGCCCAGTAGCGGTTGATCTGCGGATGACTTGCCCTGTGCGCGCGCCTGATCGGTCGTCGCTGCAGTCTCCAGGGCCTGTTCCGCCGTAACATGCAGGTAAGCCCGAATATGCGGGTCCCGCTGCTCAATGCGTTCCAGCAGACCCTGGGTCAAAGCCACGGATGTCAAGTCACCGGCATCCAGTGCCTGCCGAGCCGTGTCAATAGTCAGAATATCCAGGTCAACACCAGACATGACAGTTTATTCCCTAAGTCCCAAAGAAGGCCTTTACGCGAAAGAAACCATCTTGGCGGTCAGGAGCATTGGCCAGAGCTACTTCCTGGGGCAAGCCCGACTGCTGAACATCCTCCCGAATTACGTTCGTGAGTGGTATGACATAGGGCGTGGGAGGTACATTGGAGGTATCCACCTGCTGCAGGCGGTCTGCATACGCCAGAATCTGCCCCAGCTGCTCGGCAAACAGTTCCTCCTCGGCTGGAGTCAGGTCCAGCCGAGCAAGCGCGGCTACCGACCGCACGGTTTCTTGGTCCAGTTTGTTGGTAGTTGTCTCGGTCATGGGCACTTCCTAAAAAAAGAAAAAGCACTGTGAGCAAATCCCACAGTGCTTCACTTGTGTGCCGATCACCGTGGCCTTCCTCTGTCCACGGTGCCGGGTCTTGCAATGTTTGTTACCCACCCCTGGACAGCTTGCTAGCTGCTGCGGATGCGGCAGAGTTCATGGGGAGATCTGGAAGAACAAACATACGGTCCATGAGAAAATTATAGCCATCCGCCGGGCTGGATGCAAAGATCACGGGCCTGATTCCTGCGATAGAGACTGGCCCATGGGGCAAGTATCAGCATGCTCCTGTAGCACACTCGGATAGATTCACATCCTGACTTTTGGCGACGATCTGGACGCAGAAAACTGTTGGGGATAGAGGTCGTGTCTACCCTAGGGATAGGTTCTTCCCTGAATATCTGGCCAATACCCGGCGGGTTGCCAGTCTGCCGGTGCCTTCATCAGGCGCATCTGATTCTGACAATAGTACAACCGGATAAACCTTCATCAGAGGGGATTGCGCCATCGTAAGCCAGGGAAGCGACTGAAGTCAGTGTCGTTTGAGTGAACCTCTGCCTGATATTCCATGGCCACCGTAGCGATGTGCACGTCTGTCACCAGGTTGGCGCCGACGCCAGCGGCGACAAGATTGCGCCGGAAATGGAGCAGGTGATCGGTACCGGGATTGACCGGCATGACATGGGGGAACTGAAACCATTCGTGCACATAATCCACTGCTTCCACCGGGTCCGCTGGATAGCGCAGAATTCTGGGGTGGGTCATCAGCCTCACGAAGCCGACCGATACCACCCAAGGTATACCGATCCTCTCTGTACCATTAACCAAGCCTTCCCACCAGCTTCTGGCCGCGGCGTGATAAGACACTCCGTCATTATAGGCATATATCAGCAGGTTCAAGTCGGGAATAATCAGGGCGCCCTCGGCACGGCAAAGATGTCGGCTTCCAGCTGGTCGTTAATCTGATTCAGTTTCATGGGGTCGATTCCCGGGTTGAAGCCACTATGATGGGGTACAACCCGGTATGCAGGCCGCGGAACATCCGCTATTTCAGGTGCCAACCCACGGCGCAAGGCGTCGTTTACCACCTGTTTGAAAGATACATCCAGGAGTCGTGCCCGTTCGCGCAGAGCGTCGGCAATGTCGTCATCTATTGTCAGCGTAGTTCTCATATGGACATCATAATGTTAAATTAAAATGATGTCAAGATGTCTCAGTCCTAAAGCAGCAACCTAATCCTTCCGCAGCTGCAAGAGGCTAGATCTGGTCTTCCATCCCTATCAGTGCGAGTCGTTCCGCACCAGCTTGTCGGAAAACACCCGGACAACTGTTTCTTACCCCGACTCCATTCCTTGACAAGGGTATTCGCACGTTTGTTCTGTCTCGAAAAAAGCTTTACTATGTGCGTAAATAAAGCTGATCGGCTTCTTCATGGGGGCCCAAAGGCCAGGAATCGCCCTGAATCACGGGGCAGACAGCTCGCCCTCCCGCTTTCGTGTGCTATGGACGCCTTGAGCCTGACGTGCATCACCCGGAAAATGAATGGCCAGATCAAGTGGGAGAGACGACTCGATTCGGGGAGAATCGAACCGCTCAGCTGCTTCTCCTCCTGAGGCAGGGTCCTCAGGTGTGTCAGATTGCCCAAGTCCGGCGGAATGACCTCACTTAACTTTGTGCCAGCATCAGATCTTTACTTTACACTGCACGGATCACCCCTTCATCCGCTGAGTCACCCATATGAACCAGCATCAGCACACCAACCGCCTAATTCACGAAACCTCTCCCTATCTGCGTCAGCACGCCCATAACCCCGTGGAATGGTATCCCTGGGGTGAGGCGGCCTTGGCCCAAGCTGTCCAGGAAGACAAACCTATTTTCCTCAGTATTGGTTACAGTGCCTGTCACTGGTGTCATGTCATGGAGCGGGAAAGTTTCGAAGACGAAGCCACAGCAACCTACATGAATGATCGCTTCATCAATATCAAAGTGGATCGGGAAGAACGCCCTGATCTCGATTCCATCTACATGGAAGCGGTACAGGTGATGACCCGCCATGGAGGTTGGCCCATGAGTGTGTTCCTGATGCCGGACGGTACGCCCTTCCACGGTGGTACCTATTTCCCACCCACACCTCGTCAGGGCATGCCCAGTTTCCGCCAGGTACTGGAAGCTGTCGCTGATGCCTATGTGCAACGCAAGGAAGATCTGCAGGCCCATGGCCTGAAAATGGTTTCTTTCATGGACAATCTGGCCCAAGGCCCAAGTGCTGGCGAGTTGGACGGCCAAGCCATTCTCACCCGTGCCACTGAGCAGTTGCGCCAGCACTTTGATGCCAATTATGGCGGCTTTGGTAACGCCCCCAAATTCCCCCAACCCATGACTCTGGACTTCCTGTTGGCTCAATCCTGGGGGACAGGTCATCTGGCTGATCGCAACATGGCTGAGAAGACTCTTACACATATGCTCAATGGGGGGATCTATGACCAGTTAGGGGGTGGTTTTCACCGATACAGTGTGGATACTTTCTGGCTGGTGCCTCACTTTGAAAAGATGCTGTATGACAACGCCCAGCTCCTTAAGACCTACCTGCAGGCTTGGCAATTGACGGGACATGAGGATTACCGGCGGGCAGTGGACCAGACAATCGCCTATGTACTGCGGGAAATGACCAGTCCAGATGGCGGTTTCTACAGTGCCCAGGATGCCGACAGTGAAGGGGAAGAAGGCCTCTTTTTTCTCTGGTCGCTGGCCGAAATCCAGGATTTGCTGACAGAGGAAGAAGCCCGCATCGTCGCTGCTGTCTTCGGTGTATCCGAGCAGGGCAATTTCGAGGGACGTAACATTCTTCACCGCCCACGTCCAGTGGAAGAAAACGGTCGCTATCTGCGCCTGCAGCCCCATGCCGTGCAAGTGGGGTTGGAGAGCGCCATGCAAACACTCTGGCAAGCCCGGGAAGAGCGGATTCGTCCGGAACGCGATGACAAGATTCTGGCTGAATGGAATGGGCTGATGATTGAGGCTTTGGCTTTATGTGGTGCGGTCTTGCCTCACGCGGCTGCCTTGCAAGCAGCCCGGGATGCCGCAGACTTTCTATGGGCTGAGATGCGCCAGCCTGATGGTCGCCTGTTACGCAGTTTCAAGGATAGTCAAGCCCGATTCAATGCCTATCTGGAAGACTATGCTGCATATGGGAATGCCCTGCTAGCCCTGTTCGCAAGCGATTCGGATCCCAAGTGGCTGGCACGCAGCCAGGAAATGGCGGCCATGATGCAAGAGGAATTCGAGGATATTCCCACAGGGGGGTTCTTCCAAACTGGTCATCGTCACGAAAAGCTGGTCATGCGGCGCAAGGATTACCTGGATAATGCTGTACCCAGCGGCAATAGCCTGGCCGCCAACCTGTATATTCAGTTAGCCCATCTCACAGACCGTTCCGACTACCGCGAAACAGCAGAACGCATCATTCGGCAAGTGGGAGAGCTTCTTTCAACCCAGCCCACGGCCTTTGGCCGGATGCTGTCTGCCGTGGCCGCTCTTGAGGCTCCCACGCAGGAGGTTGTCATTGTCGGGAACCCGGAGGACAACATGGTGCAGGATATGGCCCATGCCGCACGCCAGCGTTACCATCCTTACCGATTGGTTACAATTCTGCCACCAGATCACAAGTCGGACTTGTCAGTGTTTGCCGGGAAGGTTCAGCAAGACTCAAAACCCACAGTTTATGTCTGCCGCAACCATGTCTGTCACAATCCGGTGGATTCAATACCGGCGATGCTGGATCTTATGTGAGGAAGTACCCATACCGTCCAGAAACCGCAAGTCGGGGAGAGTTCCCTGCTTGGGGGTAGAGGTTGTGCACCAGATTACTGCCTGACAATCCTGGCTTTGCCCCGTAGAGCAACCCGGACAAACAGACGTAAATGCTGTCGATGGCCGTCCACGTCCGTAATGTCTCCAGTAAACTGTTGGCTAACCCATGAATCTCATTCTGGATTCAAACCTCGAATTTCAGAGCACGCCCTGCCCGATTCAAGCCAGTCTGAGGCTTGGGCAATGACCCGATCCAGCGGCTGGCGTTCCCTACCCTTGAGTGCACATTCCCAAATGGCCAGAACCCGCCATCCCTGTTCCACCAATGCCCGCTGATTCATGGCATCCCGGGTACGATTACCTTCGATTTTCGTACGCCACCACGCCTTGCGCGTACGCGGCCACTTGAACAGGGAACAGTCATGCCCATGCCAGAAACAGCCATGGACCAGAATTACAGCGCGATATTTGGGCAACACAATGTCAGGTTTGCCCGGCAGATCCGGGTGATGCAGGCGAAACCGAAACCCGCGTGCATGCAGTCCTTGGCGAATCGCTATCTCTGGTCGCGTATTCTTGCTTCTAATCTGGGACATCATGCGACTACGCACAGACGGAGTAACGATATCGGACACGCTGACGGCAAGACCTCTTTCTTTTGTTGTCCCTTTCAGTTTCGGCCACTGGCCTCTGGGTCAGAGCAGGTCAATCCAGACAGACTCCGAGTTCCCATATAGTGGTATGCTTGGGATGTCCGTGCAACCCAACGGAGACTGTCGCCGCAAGGCGCCAGTACCCTATCGGCCTTTCCAGCTTATGCTGATACAGCGGGACTTCGTAGCAACAGAAATCTGTGACCGAAAGAGCCTGGGGGCAAGGTATCCGTTCATGTGCTTGTCCTTCCTGCTGCTGTATCCGGTCACCGGTATGGGACACCACATTACTGTTTGGGATTGTAACGGTGACAGCCCTGAAAAGACCAGGCATATACCCACAGTCCGAAGGCAACCGAACTGCCATGCAGGAGATTTTCCTCCGTCGTCTTAACATCACTCAACCGTGCTTGCCGTCATGATGCGTGCCCATCATAGTCTGTCATTGTTTTCTCCCCGTCGATGGGGCATAGGGATATCTCGGTTAAACCGCAGACTGAAACAACACCGAATACCCAATTATGTCCAGATCGATATTGGAGAAAGAGTCATAGAACGCCAATCCAGAGCTGCCTGGTTGACCCCTCTGTTGGGACCACCTCCGCAGTCGCTGGAAGACTTGCGGACGGCCTTGCGCGCCGTAGCTGTCGATCCGATTCCAGAAGGCATTGTGCTACGTATCGATAATACGGACCTGACATTGCACAACGCCCAGACCATCATTGGGTTCCTGGCGGAATTTCGTCAATTGGACAAAGAGCGACATGCCAGTTCTGGTGCGGCACCCAAACGGATCGTATGTTTCCTGAATCTCTGCACAACGGCCAGTTATCTGGTAGCCACAGCTTCCGATCATATTGTCCTGGCTCCCGTCACGTCCTGGGACCTGACAGGACTCAGTCAGCGCAATCTATACCTGCATCGTATGCTGGACAAGCTGGGACTGGATTTCGAGGTTGTTCGTGCAGGACGCTGGAAGACCGCGCCCAACGCTTTAACAGCGGAATACATGGATCAGCACGAGCGAAGCCACTTACTGACGGTACTCCAATCTCTGTATGACCAAATCGTAGACCAGATTACCCACGGTCGGGGACTGTCCCACGCCACGGTGCAAGCGGCACTGGATGAGGGGCCCCTGGTGGCCGAGGAGGCATTAAAACATCAACTTGTGGACGATATCTGTGCCTGGTCTCGACTGCCTGCCCGTCTCTCCCGTGAACCCTCAGATCAGGAGAAGACCTTGGTCCCCTATACCGAGATCCAGAGGCTTTTGCGGAAGGAATACCGACGCCGACATCCCAAGATGATTGCCGTAATCTCGGTCCAGGGCGTTCTCAATATGGGTTCCAATAACGCCAGGTCCAGAGACAGCATGAGCAACCATCGTGACCTGCTGGCAGCGATCCAAACGGCAAGAGAGAAGAAAGATCGCTTGGCGGGGGTCATTCTCTACGTCGATTCGCCAGGCGGGTCCGCCCTGGCCAGTCATATTGTTCATGATGCCCTGTTGCAGCTACGCGACGAAATGACACTGGCCATTTATATGGGAAAAGTAGCAACCAGCGGTGGCTACTACCTGGCTATGGCAGGACAACACGTCATTGCCCAGACGGCTACCCTGACCGGCAGTATTGGTGTCTTCTTGGGCAAACCCTTAATCCACCGTCTGCAGGGGAAATTGGGCATCCAGGTCTCGCACCTGCAACTGGGTGCCAATGCTGGTATCTTCGATCCGGCCACGCCGTTGTCAACTAACCAGCGTGAGCTCTTTCAACGTCATGTAGATCATGTCTACGCCAATTTCCGGCGAGTGGTCCAGGCGGGTCGTAACATGGACGGTAGTCGGCTGGATGAACTGGCCGAGGGCCGGGTCTGGACTGGCCAGCAGGCTCTGGAAAGGAATCTGGTAGATGAGATCGGTTCCTTTGGCAAAGCAGTAGAATTCATTCGCACACAGGCTGGCATTCCCGCCGACTGTCAGGTACGAGTCAAAGATCTGCAGGCACTGCCCTGGCTGACCTCTTTGTATCCGGCTATGGCGGGTTCCCAGTTCTGGGGTCGGCTGCTTCCATGGTGGAGCCGATACCTTCCGGAAACAGACAGCACAGGTGACCGGGATCACCTGTGGATGTTGGATGAGGATCTGGTTGATTGGCCACTTTGATGTAATCTGCCACCTGTATATATTCCATCAAGTCAAGAGAGGAAGCCCCTTGCCCCTTTCCCTGCATGAGGTGCGTGGTCAGTTCCCCGCCCTCCAAGAGATCTATCACCAAGGCACCGCCATCTTTTGTGATGGTCCCGGTGGATCCCAGACGCCCACTCCAGTCATTATGGCCATGCGGGAATACCTGACCCGGTTCAACGCCAATACGGGTGGCCTGTTTGATACCAGCCAGGCGACACACCGGATTCAGGAAGAAGCCCACAGCTTGATGGCCGACTTTTTTAACGCTGCACCGCACGAGATCATCTTCGGTGCCAACATGACATCACTGACCTACCAGATCAGCCGGGCAGTCGGCCAGACTCTGGCACCAGGAGACGAGATTATTCTGTCCCGGCTGGATCATGAAGGCAACGTCGCCCCCTGGTTGCAGATGGCCGCCGAACGCAACCTGGTAGTACACTGGATTGAACCTAATCTGGCCGATTGCACACTCGATCTGGATCAACTCGAGTCCCTGCTGGGCCGACGCACCAAATTGATTGCCGTAGGCTATGCCAGCAACTTCAGTGGTACCGTGAATCCCGTTGCCCAAATCACGCAATGGGCCCACAGCGTAGGTGCCCTGGTCTATGTTGATGCGGTCCACTTCGCGCCCCACCGCCTTATCGATGTATTAGCCCTGAACTGTGATTTTCTGGTTACCAGCGCCTATAAGCACTTCGGTCCCCACCTCGGCGTATTGTTTGGCAAGGAACGGCATCTAATTCGACTGCCTGCCTATCAGGTACGGACGGCCGATCGTGACCTCCCAGGCAAGTTCGAGACGGGCACTTCCAATTTCGAAGGACTGGCCGGAGTGTGCGCTTGCGTGGAATACATTGCCTCCCTAAGTGCAGCAGACCCGAGCATGGCCTTGTCTGCCTCCCGTCGCGAACAGATTGAAACGGCCTGGGACGTCATCCGGGCCCATGAAACACAGTTAGCGAACCTGTTCCTGTCAGGCCTCAAGAACATACCAGGCATGCGTCTTTATGGACCTGCCAATGTACATGATCGGGTGCCTACTTTCGCGCTGCGCAAGGAGGGCACGACGCCCCGTGAACTTGCGACCCATCTGGCAGACCACAATATTTTTGCCTGGGATGGCAATTTCTATGCGCTTGAAATCTCCCGGGCTTTGGGAGTCGAGGACAGCGGCGGTGTGTTACGGGTTGGTTTTCTGCACTATAACACGAACGAGGAAGTCAATACTGTGCTCAATGTTTTGGACATGGCCTAATGGCCATTACAAAGTTCGTTATGGTGTCTCAATGAAGAAGAGAGCACAGGTCAGGCATCTTGATTTTTGGCCCCAAATGCTACATTGACATCACATATTTCATGGTAGTCCGTTGTCCTGGACAACTATCTAAATGGTGGTCATCTCTTCTTGTGTCCAGAACCAGGATCTAATGGGCAGAAGGTGTAAAGTGGTAACACCACTTAGCTCGACTTTGTACAAAGTCGAGCTTAATACGCGCTATGCGGCAGGGAAGAACTGACTAACCAGGCAAGATCCTCCCGAATGACTTGCGCCCGTTCGATAGTCTGCCCATAACACACTTATACCCAGCAATGTACAGTACCTATTCCTAGTAGTGTGTCTGTCTTAGATTGATGGGTACAGTTTGCGCAGCTTGATACGCGCCTGGTCGGTGGTGAAGCGCCAGTCCACCGGCGCCCCGTGGGTATTGCGTTCCGTGTACCACGCCTTCGTCTCCGCCACCAGGGTCTCCTCGTCCGGGATGCGCCGTTGCAGGCACTGGCGCTGCAGGACACTGTTTTCGATCTCGGCGATATTGAGCCAGCTGGCGTGCTTGGGGGTGTACACGAAGGTCAGTTTCTGCCGCAGCCGGTGGGCCGTGGCCGGGTTGAAGACATCATACAACACCCCCAGCTTGTGGGTGTTGAGATTGTCGCAGACCACGGTGATCTGGCGAGCGGTGGGGAAATGCTTGTCCACCAGGTCCTTGAGTACGAGCGCGAAGTCCACGCGCGTGCGGCGCGCCGTCACCTGCACCGTACGCCAGCCTACGAAAGGCGCCGTAATCATGAACAGATTGCGGGTCCCGTTACGTCGATACTCGTAGTCCTCTCGGGCCCCTTGGCCCGCGCACGGCGGTAGGGGCTCTCGGACCTGCTGATGCAGAGTCTTGCTGATTTCATCCACACACACCACCGGACGGTTGGGGTCCACCGGACGCTGATAGGTGTCCAGCACCTGCTCCATGGCACAGACGAAGTCGCCATCGGGTTCGGTCTTCAGGCACCAGGTCTGCTTCTGCCAAGGCTTGCGTTCGTTTTTTTCAGTGTCTGGCGCACCGTTTCCCGGGCGATCGAGTCCACCACTGCCAGTGCCACCAGCTGGTCCGCCAGCAACCGCAGGCTCCACTCCTTCCGGCCCTTCGGCGGCGGCGAACAGGCCAACTCCATCAGCTTGGCTTCCCCCACCCCGTCCAGCCGTCGCGCCCGGCGCGGATGGTCCCTGGGGGCCGTGGCCAAGGCCCCGGGCAGCCCCTGCTGCGCCCACGCCTGCCGCGCCCGGGCCACCGTCCGCGCACTGATCTCCAGCCGCACCGCGGCCGCCACGTCGGTGTCACCCGGCCCGGCCGGGCCCTGATCCACCCGCAACAGGATTTGGGCGCGCAGACGTGTGAAAGCCTTCGGCTGGCCCGTCCGCACCACCCGGGCCAAATCCTCCCGTTCGGCGGTCGTTAGCGTGACGATATACTGTTTGGTGGCCATGAACCTGTTACCTTGTTGCCCGAGGGTCAGGCCCCTTAGTATACCAGACAAGGTAGGGCGGACATAATACTAAGCGGTTCGCATGGACAAATCGTAAGATAGCTGTTATCCTGTCCGGTACGGTCTGCCACCTGTCATCCTTCGCGGAAATCCTATGCCTGCCCCCCTGCACGTGAAACTCTCCTCCCGCCAACGCCGGCGCCTGCGCGAGCTGCGCCACGATCCCGGCCTGAAACCCCGCGAACGGGACCGGGTGGAGATGTATCTGCTGTCGGCCGACGGGCTGACGGTGCCCCAGCTGGCCCCCCACTTCGGGTATCAGGAGGCCACGTTGCGGCGCTGGATCCGGCAGTGGGAGGCAGAAGGCCTGAAGGCCATCCGCCACAAGCCCCTGGGGACCGGGCCCGACTGGGCGCGGCGCCAGCAGGTGCGGCGGGCCCTGAACGGGTTGCTGCGCCGGCAACGGACCTGGACGGCGGCCCAGTTGGCCGAAGCCCTGGCGGAGAAAGGCATCCTCATGCAGCCGCGCACCGTGCGCAAGTACCTGGGTCTCATGGGGGCCCGGTACCGGCGTACGAAGTACACCCTGCAGCCCAAGCAGGACCCGTCCCGGGTAGCCCAGGCGCGGGAGGCGCTCAAAGAGCTAAAAAAAAGTCCCGCGACGGGGAACTCCAGCTCTTTTTCCTGGATGAATGCGGCTTCTCCCTGACATTGCCTCCCACCTATACCTGGTGTCGCCGCGGCCAGCGGCCCCTCGTCCCCCATGAGAGCCCCCAGGGGCAGCGCGTGAATGTCCTGGCCGCCCTCGCCGCCCCCGGGACGACGCCGGCCACCCCCCTGATCTGGTGGGCCGCCCCCTGGACCTGGAAGAGCGAGCATCTCCTTACCTTCCTGCGTCTCACGCTGCCCCCGGGGGACGGGACCCGCCGCGTCGTGGTGCTGGATAATGCGTCCCACCATGGCAGCCGGGTCATCCGGGACGCCCAGCCGGACCTGAAGAAGCAGGGCATTGAGCTGTGGTATCTGCCCCCTTACGCGCCCGAACTGAACGACATTGAGCGGCGATTCCGGGACGCCAAGCACCAGGCCCTGCCGGTCCGTACCTACGCGACGGTCCGGCGCCTGACCGCCGCCATCCATACGGGGTTCCGTACCCTACAGAACCAAATTCTATCTGAACATTCGTCCATGCGAACCGCTTAGAGGTGATAGGTCAGAGGCATGTCTGATTCTGCTCTTCTTGCCATCCTGCCAGCCTCATTCGCATAAGTATTGTGACTATTCCGGCAAGGTACCCGAAGTGTAAGCTATACTTCATGATGTCTCTGTCGGCACACCCCGGATCCCTTCACCCCTGAGAAGAGATAGGGGCCATGGGTATTCCTGTCATCCTGAGTATGGTCCCACAAAGCTGTTCCCCCCAATAAGGTACGGGCCTATTTCCCGTCATAGTAGCTGCCCCCCGGAAAATGAGTAAGGGGGAGTGCAACCAGCAAAAGGAGAGGATTGCAGCTAGACAGAAGAATCTGGATGGAGAGGATGAATGATCACACTGGTGGAAGCTCTGAACTACCGCTGTCTGCGCTATGTGCAAAGACCGCTGGCCCCATTTCATGTATTGGTCGGACCCAATGCTTCGGGCAAAACAACTTTTTTGGATGTCATAGGTTTTTTGCAGGACCTAGTATCCACCGGGCTGGATGAGGCTTGGTCGGAACGTAGCCACAACCCAGTCGATCTTTTCTTTCGGCAACAGTGCGGCCCCTTGGAACTGGCCGTCGAAGCCCAGATTCCAGATGAGCTACGTCAATTAACATCGAAGTGGGACAAGGTTCGGTATGAAGTTTCCCTTGACATTGAACCCGAGCGGCAACAGTGCGCGTTCCAAGGAGAACGACTGTTGCTCAAGCAGACTGAGACGTGGGTCCCCCCCCAGCGTTCCCTTTTTCCCACAAAACCCAAGAGCCCGGATTCAGTGTTGACCAATATCCGGCGAAAAAACAACAAGATTGTGATTCACAAGGTGCAGAACGGAAACGACAATTTCTATAGCGAGACAGAGGAAGGTTCGGGTTGGGGTCGAACCCGATCATTTCGGCTTGGTTCGGATAAGTCAGCCCTGGGCAACCTGCCCGCGGACCATACTTCCTTTCCCGTGGCGACTTGGTTTCGTGAATACCTAACCGCAGGAGTCCAGCGATTTACACTCAACAGTCTCATGATCAAGCCTCCTAGTCCTCCGACCCGGACTGTCGGATTCTGGCCCGACGGGTCAAATTTGCCCTGGGTTGTGGATCAGATGGAGCAAAAAAATCCCGAACGGTACCAAAGATGGATCCACCATCTACAGACGGCTCTGCCGGATCTGGTGAACATCACCACCTTCGAACGCCCGGAGGATCGACATCGCTACATGATCTATGAATATACGGGCGGTTTCAGGGTGCCTTCCTGGATGGTGTCCGATGGCACACTTCGGCTTACAGCCTTGACTTTGCTGGCCTATTTGACCGAGTCTTCATCACATCCCAGTATTTACCTGATCGAGGAACCCGAGAACGGCATCCATCCAAAAGCTGTGACCGCAGCATATGATTCCCTTTCCTCGGTTTATGAATCGCAGATATTACTGGCTACCCATTCTCCGCTCGTGTTGAACGAGGCACACATGGACCATGTGTTGTGCTTTGCCCTCAATGATGATGGTTCCACTGATATCGTTTCGGGTTCCGAACATCCCAAGCTGCAACAATGGCAAGACACCGCTGATTTGGGCACATTGCTCGCCGCGGGGGTCTTGGGATGAACCGCAAGGACCTTGTGGTGCTCGTTGCCGACAAAGATATGGAGCAGGCGCTGAAGGGGTTGTTGGTCAGGCCAGAAGCCTTGAACATTCGAGCCATCAGGGCAGATATATTTGTTCATCCACAGCACGATCCGGCCTGCGCGCAACATGGTGTGGCGTTTCTGTCCCGCTTTGCGGAACAGTATCACTATGGTCTTCTCATGTTTGACCACGAAGGAAGCGGCAGAGAGCCAATACCGATCCAGGAGTTGCAAGCTAAACTGAACCACAAGTTCCAGGATTCACCCTGGACAGACCGCGCCCGGGTTATCATACTGTCGCCTGAACTTGAGACTTGGGTATGGGCCGATTCGCCGCATGTTGACGATGTCATTGGTTGGAAGGGCAAGACGCCGACACTTCGTCAATGGCTGATCGCCCAAGGCTGGCTACAACAGGGACAGGCTAAGCCGGATCGACCCAAAGAAGCCTTTGAGGCAGCTTTACGTGAGACCCGCACACCGCGCAGTTCATCCTTGTATCAGCAGATAGCGAATAGTGTTTCCCTGCGCCGGTGCCAAGATACCTCATTTCTGGAATTCCAGAACATTCTGAGGAATTGGTTTGGGAATTATATATCTTGTATATAAATCCCATTGGTTCCCGTAGAGAATATCAGCCAATGCAGGGAATTGCGGGATGGGAGATAACGGCCGTAGCTTCCGCCAACTGGACCAGGTCCCATGATATGGCTCTGCATACTGGCACAGGCACTGCAGAGTGCGGAGTTAGGCGGCGACTCACGCAAGCTTGTCTTACAGGCGTAGTGTCCGAGCACATCCACACAGGAAAGTCGTGAGTGCTTGAGCCTGGCTTCCATGCTGTGACATCTAGGCCAGAATCAGCCCGGATCGTGGGTTTGTCTTTCACACCTGAAAATGTACCTGTATCCAGGGTTCATACCTTGACAGGTGTATTTCTGCCGAGGCTCTGTGGGTAGTGCCGCATGTATGTAGTCAGATTTAACGATGGGCGGTACTGATGTATCCCGAGAGCGACGCGCGGGGCGGCAGCGGGGCCCTGACCGCGCGGGGTCCGGCCGCGGGCCGTCAGGGCGGTGCCGAGTTGGTCCCCCGCGGGCAGGGGTAGCCCTGCGACGGCCGGACCCCGGGCGCCGCAGGGAGAGGGAGAGGCAGAGGCGTCAGGCGCCGCGAGGTGACAGACAGCGCAGACCGGCCGTCTTGTCGGGCCCCGGCGTGGGTGACAGCCACACGCCGGTCCAGAGGCGACCGCGGGCCAGACCGTCGCGCAAGAGGATCAGGCCCTGGGAGAAGAGGCTGAGAGGACGCGGTCGTCGGGGGATTACCGGGTCGGGCGGTGGTCGACGCAGATGACGGGGCGCCACCCCCAAAGTGAGGGCATCCTCCTGGCGGGTGGCGTAGGCCAGGGCCAGCAGACAGGCCACGGCGATCACCCGCAGGTGGCGGGCCGTACGCGCGGGGTCCAGGCGCCGGGTCCGCGGCCAGCGCAGACCGCGGGTTTTCCACCCCCGGCAGTGCGGCTCAATCCCGTGGCGCCAGGCGTACAGGGAAGGATCCGTCTTCTGTGCCGGCGTGTTCGTGAGGAGGATCCAGGGTTTCGCACCGCCGGGATCATGCACCGCGACCAGGGTGCACGGCCGGGGGTGGTCACGAAAGGCCTCACCCTCGCCTACCCCGTAGGTGCCTGGTCCCTGCCGCAGGTCTGTGACCGGCACCCGGGCCACGGCCCCCGCGGGCCGAAAGGTGAGGTGGGGCTGATAGCGCACGACGGGATGCCCGCCCAGATCCACGATCTGTTGCCACAGGTCGGGGCTGCTCAAGCCCTCGTCACAGAGGACATGAACGCGGGTCCCCGGCGGCACCGCCGGCGCCAGTTGCCGCCGCAGGCGCCGGAAGTGGGACATCCAGGGGTCCTGGGCCTGCGCCGGCACCACATGCCAGGCCACCGGGAGCGCGTGGTGCCGGTAAAGCACACTAACCGTGAGGACCACCCATTCGTCCCGGCGGTGCGTCGGGTCCAGGGCCAACACCAGGTGGGAACACCGGCCTACCCACAGGCCGAGGATCCAGGTCAACCACGGGGGAAACAGCGGGGCCACCGCCCACTCCGTGTCCGGCCCCCACGAATCAATCCGGTCGCTATCGTCGTAGGTCAACTCCCGCCACTGACGACGAAGCGTGTGGCACTGGCCGTACCGTCCCCGCGACGCCGCCACCGTGTCCAGACAGACATTCCCGCCCCAGATTGTGCCCTCCACGAACAGCGCCAGGGCCTCCAGGACCCGGCCTGGCCATGACAGCCGTTTGGCCAACAGGGAGACCAGGGGATAGAATGTCGGACGTGGAAGCATGGCTACACGCAGAGAGTATGAGGTGGTGATGCACCTTTATCTTACCTGCGGGCCATGCTTTTTCGTCACCTGCGCCTGCACCTCCCCCTGGGTTTCCCCGCCAGGCTTCTCCTGCCCATGGGGGAACATATGTTCTGTCGTCATCAAAAATACACTTGTCAAGGGTTCATACCCGGAGGTGAGGGCGACGAGAGCTTTACCTACAGACTTAACGGATTTCAGCATTGTGCAGTCCAGCAAACGGTCGTATCCACGGGTGTCGATATGGACTGTCAACCCACCATAGCGGCTCAGTTTGCTGAGAGGGACATTCCTCATCTGTCTCCAAGCCAGAGAGGAATCGGGAACTTTCCGCCAGGATTGATCCAGCGATAGTAATGGGAGCGCGATGTACAACAGGTGTACGGAGTCAGTTACTTTCCAGTATTGATGAATCTGTGCCAAGAATAGCTAATCTCTTGTGTTCATGACACCACCCCATACTGTCCAGAACTGTTGCAAGAGAGCTGTCGATTTCTCCACAAGGCTAGCACTGACGAAAGGAGATTGCTTGGTGCACACCTAATTGCATGGGTATGCCTGATTTGGCATGTCAGCCATGTGATTGACAATGTGGTATAAACGGCTTTTCTCCACTTCTTGCCATCAAATCACGTGTCTGATCTTCAAGAAATTTCGTTACAGACGGCACGACGCCTAGCTATTCAGAAGCAAATCCTGGACGGCTCGGTTCTGCTTCAGGGCTCATCCACAGCAAAGGAAGCTATTCTGCAGGTTATGCAGAGACTGCGCTGTATCCAGATTGATCCGATTCGCGCCGTTGAGCGCACGGAGCTGCTGGTCCTGTGGAGTCGGCTTGGGTCATTCAATCCGTCCCATCTGCATGAACTCCTGTTTAGGGACAAGAGCCTCTTTGAGGATTGGGCTCACTGTGCCTCTATCGTACATATGGATGATTATCCTCTGTTTCTTCACGGCAAACGGACCTTTGTGGAAAAAGTCCGTCAGAAGCGTGTCCGTCTACAGGATTGGCTAGCCGACAATCCGCAGTTGCTGCATACCGTACGGTCACAACTGCGGGAGCAAGGTCCCTTGGCCACATCCGATTTTGTACTGGATGTACCCCATGTGCCCTGGCACTCCAGTGGCTGGTCCAGCGGCCGCAGTATCCCGCGCATTCTAGACCATCTCTTCGCATGTGGTGAAGTCATGGTGGCCGATCGTCAGGGCAACCGCAAGGTATGGGATCTGACTTCCCGCTTTCTGCCCTGTCACGCCGATACCAGGGATATAGATGCCCGGGAAGTAAGCCGCATTGGATTGCAACACGCCATTAAGGCTCTGGGCATCGCTACACCTACCCAGATCCGGAACCATTTCATGCGCAAGGCCTACCCTCATGCCCAACCGATCCTGCAAGATCTGGTAGAGGAAGGCCTATTGCACCCTGTGCGGATACTGCTGCCAGAAGGAATCCCAACCCTGTCTGGAACCTGGTACATACATCGAGATGATATTCCCAGATTGGCGGAACTGGACCGAACTCCTGCAGTTGGCAGGACAGTCCTGCTTTCTCCCTTCGATAACCTGATCTGTGATCGGACACGAACCCGCCAGCTCTTTGGCTTCAACTACACGATTGAAATCTATGTGCCTGTCAAGAAGCGCCAATATGGCTACTATGTACTCCCCATTCTGTCGGATGATAGCTTCCTGGGACGCATGGATGCCCGGATGGATCGAAAGACGGCTTCGTTCCATGTGCAGGCTCTTTACCTCGAACCAGGACGGGCTGAAGACCTGCACAAAGCCCAGGAACTGGCGGTCACTATTCAGGATTTAGCCGAATTCCTGGGAGCCTGTCACATCAGGTTAGGGCGCCGCATGCCTGTGGCCTGGCGGCGCTCACTGGCCCGCTTTCTCTAGTGACAACAGGACTTCATACCTGACACATGGTGTGGTATAAAGGCATGTGAAGTCACTCCGCTGCAAGGAGAGGAATCCCATGGTTCCAGAACACGAGGACGAAACACAGGTACAACCTCGGGTCGATGTAGATATCTATGAGGACCTGGAGTTGACAATAGAAGAGTTGGCTTCCCTTACGGGGGGGGCACCAACATCCAAGATCCCGATAGCGGTATCACTTGCAGAGACGGGTCGGGAACCCGAATTGCCGCTTGCCTGTCGGGTTGTCGATATTGGCACCAGTATGCCCCAAAGTGATGGCAATTGGTTTGCCGGTGCCATAGGCCCTCTAAAGGGGTGAACAGCACACTGCCATAGCGCAGGTACCAGTCCTGTTGGGTCAGCTTGTACATTGGAGGCATCCGAATTGTTCTGGCTTGTCTGGCGAGAGGGTTGTTTGACTCTTCAGATCAGTAGGGAAAAGCAAGTTTCTACGAAGGTCGTAAGCTGGTTCTGGAGGCAGGAGAAGCTAAGGCTGCTGGCATCTGTGTCAACCGGGTGATCATGCCTTCGTGAGGCAGTTATCCAGCTCTCCGAGTCTCTGTTTTATATACAAGGAATTGAATGTCATGTTGTCACAACAACCTTTGTTTATCAGTGGAACCCATGACTATCACACGTTTCGTATTCCGGCTCTGGCCGTAACGCAGACCGGCCGGATCCTGGCATTTGCCGAGGGACGTGTTCACTCTTCGGGCGATGCGGGGGAGATTGAGTTGGTCCTGCGTACCAGTGATGACAACGGTGAAACCTGGTCCAATCTGCGGATGATTGTCAGGGAAGATGACATGACCTGCGGCAACCCCTGTCCTGTCGTGGATCAGGATACGGGCACCATTTGGTTGTGGCTGAGCAAGAATCTGGCCGATGGGGGAGAAGGACTCATTACTCAAGGCCAAGCACCCAGGACCGTGTGGTTGTGCCATAGTGAAGACAATGGTGAAACCTGGAGTACACCGGTCGATATGACAGACCAGGTCAAGCAGGATAACTGGACCTGGTATGCTACGGGGCCTGGTCATGGCATCCAATTGCGTTCCGGACGTCTGCTCGTGCCCTGTGACCACATGGTAGGCATCCACTTCGACCGAGGCCGGGATCCCTATCACTCCCATGTCCTGTACAGTGATGATCATGGTCAGAGTTGGCACATCGGCGGCGTTGTCCGGGACGGCACCAACGAATGTGAAGTCGTTGAATTGTCCAACGGGGATGTCATGATCAACTGCCGCAATTATGTCGGCGGCAAGCGGCGCGCCGTATCTACAAGCCGTGATGGGGGTCTTACTTTCGGTGAGTTTTTCTGGGATGAAACCCTGATTGAGCCCATCTGCCAGGCCAGCATCCTGAGTCTGTCCGACCCAGACCAGACCTTGGTCTTTGCCAATCCCGCCAGCACAGAGCGGGAGAACCTGACTATACGGTTGAGTACTGACAACGGCATTACTTGGCTGCACAGTCAAGTATTACACAGAGGACCTGCCGCCTATTCTGATTTGGCCCAGGCACCTGATGGCAGTGTGTTGTGTTTGTATGAGCAGGGCGCGGAATGGCCCTATGAAACCATTACCCTGGCCCGTTTCAATGCTACCTGGATCCGGAGTGCCTGAGCTATAGGATCAGGCATCCGCCGGAGTATTGGGCTTCTGGATATACATCATGGCTCCCCAAGGATCCATGATGATACCAATTATCCCGGTCGGTACCTCCATCGGCCCCATGATAGCAGTTCCGCCCAGTGCCTGAGCCTGCTCCAGCGTGTCGGCTACATCATCCACCCCAAAGTAGACCATCCACTGGGGAGGGTGATCTTCCCATGCCGGATCAATCCCCAGCAAACCGGCTACTTCACAGGGGACAGGTTCGGAGGGATACTGGAAACGGGTGTACATCGTGGTCGGTTGTTGCTCATCCTCTGCCTTCCAACCAAACACGGAGTGATAATAGCTCTTGGCGGCAGGGACATCCCGTACATTCAGCTCGGTCCACATCAGGGTGCCAGTTGCATGCTTGACTTGCACTCCCTGCAGAGTGCCCGGCTGCCACAGACCAAACGTAACCCCCTGGGGATCCCGGATCAGGGAAAACCACCCATAATCCCCACAGGCGATATTCTGGGCCAGAACGGTACCCCCTGATTCAGCCGCCCGGGTGGTATATTCCTCCACATCATCAACGGCCACATAGGTTTGCCAGGAGGCTCGTGAACTCCCGTGCTTGCGAGCAGGCCTTGGAACCGGTAGCCCTCCTACGATCAGGCCATCACGCTCAATCAGACTATAGACCACTTGCCCATTGTGCATAACGTCCCGGTATTGCCATGCCCACAAGGCGTTATAGAACGCGCAGGCTGCTTCCCGATCCACGGCCGTGTAGTCACACCAACTGAATGTACCGGCGGCATGCTGTTCAAATTGCATCATTCTTCTTGGCTTTGTGGGAGACTTTGAGTGATTCCTCAACCCCAGTGGCTGACAGGAAAATCGGATCCGAGTTACGGCTTGTCCGAACGAGCATCCCGCTGGGCAGGCGCTTGGGATCTCCGGGTGTGAGTGCAACCACCACAGGGACCACAACTGCTCTCACGCTTCGGGGGCAGTAATTCATCCACCCCAAAATCTGCCATCACATCTCCCTCCAACTGCACCGTGACAGATTTCTTGAGGGGATAGATGTAGCGAACACGCCCAGTGCCCTGAGGCGTTACCACCTTGGCTCCAACCTTGGGCAAGGAACGGGTGAGACTTCGATACATCTCATCTTCATAGGAGAGACAGCAGAGGAGGCGACCACATACACCGGAAATCTCATCCGGGTTCATGGACAACTGCTGATTCTTGGCCATCCGTATCCCCAATTGGCGGAATTCACGCAACCAGGAGGTACAGCACAACTGGCGCCCACACTTGCCTACACCGTCCAGGATCTTGGCCGCCTGTCGATCATTGATCTGCATCATTTCAATGCGCACCCCGAGAGTCTTGGCCAATTCCCGGCTCAGATCCCGTATGGGTATATGCCGACGCGTACCTGTGGTCCGCGTATAGGAAACAGTAAGAAATCCTCCCGTCAGATCATACTGGCAACTGATGACCTTGATTTCCAGTTTGCGCTCTTTCACGCGGGAACGGCACAGGCTACAGGCTTCCTCTTCCAGTGAAGTCAGACTCTCCTTGGTCAGCATGTCCCAAATCGTGGCCTTGCGCAGAATGGGCGCAAACTGTCCCGCTTTCTTTCTTGTTTCCCGGGGTGGTTCCACCACCTGGACTAGGGAAAGCCCCCGTTCGGATTCCACAACGAGATAATCGTCACGCACTACATCCAGAAAGTCGTCGGCCACAAAATCATAGGTCTTGCCGACCGCATCGAACTGCACACTTACAATAGCTGTCATAATATCTGTTTCGCATCCGCCTTTCCGCCATCCCCTCAGGTATACCGAAATGGCTTGTTATGTCAAATCCGTCAGACCAGCGAAGTCAAGGACGGCATGTGCAACATCAGATTGGCCAGCACCAACCGCGTATTGACATTACTGTGTACATAGTGATGCGCCTGTTCCAGACGTTGCAGAAACCGTGCCACGGCATCCGGATGGGTTGCACGGGCGGTTACTTCCAAGTCTTCCCTACAGTCTACATTAATGCAGGCATCCTGTCGATTGTATTGATACAACCACACATCCCGCCACCAAGACAGCCAGAATTCCATATGGCCCTGAATTACCTGACGACTGGCTGCTCGGGATCGAGCCAGATCATCGACACGGGCGAGCCGTACCAACACTGAGCCCTGCACCAGTTCAGTCAGCATTTCTCTGGATGTGTTGCGCTCTGCCCATATATCTTCCTGCTGACAGTGGGCTATCGCCCAGCCCATGCGTCCATGGGCCAAGCGAGACAACAGATCTGCCCGTTGGTTTTCCACGCCGTAATCCCGGACCAAGACCTCCTGTATCAGGGCTCGCGGCCCCCGCCTGAGTTGCAAGATCTGGCAACGGGACAAAACCGTGGGCAGAAGCCGGCTAGCTTCTGTGGCTGTGGCCAGCAGGATTACCGCTGAGGGAGGCTCTTCAAACGTTTTCAGCAGCTTGTTCGTAAAAGCGGGATGAGCCAGCTGCATATCCCGAATCAGAATAATCCGGTAAGGACTTTGGAATGGCCGCAAATGGACATGATGCAGGATGGTCTCTGCCTGCTCAACCCGCAGCAATCCGGTGCGGCGATCCAACTGGCCTTGGCTATCTACGGGATCAATCTGCAGATAGTCTGGATGATTCTGATGCTGAAAAGCCATACAGTGAGGACAGAGACCACACGCCTTATCCGTTGCCGTTGGACACAATAGAACATTGGCAAAATAACGGGCCAGCGTACCCTTTCCCAAGGAGGGTTCACCCAAAAATAGGTACGCATGGCGCAACCACTCCCGCTTCCCATCTGGAGCAGGCATGCTTATCCGCTGCAAAAAGGCGATAGCCCAGTCGTGACCAAATACGGGCCATTCGTGGCTCGTACTGTCCCCGGAATTTTCCTCAGGGGGCAGCGAGGGGAAAATTGACTCCTGGACAGACAAGGTACGGGACCTGAAAGGCTAATACGCCCCATTATGCCAGAAGAGGGAAAGGCCTAAGCGAACTCCAGACAGCGGTACGATCCCTGGATTGAACCAGATGACAGACTACGTCTGCCAGTCATCATGCACGTCCACGAAAAGAAGGTCCGGCTGCCTTGGGCAGCCGGACCAGTTATCTTGGATTACCACAAGAAGCCGACGAGATTCGTCGGCTAACGGCTATTTGACTTCAACCTTGGCGCCTTCCGCTTCCAGTTTGGCCTTACCATCCTCGGCATCTTCCTTGGTGACCCCTTCCAGGATCGCGACCGGGGCACTTTCCACTACGGACTTGGCTTCTTTCAGACCCAAGTCTGTGATGGCACGAACCGCCTTGATGACATTGATCTTCTTGGCACCAATGTCCACCAGCATGACATCAAATTCCGTCTGTTCCTCTTCTGCCGCTGGGGCTTCGGCCCCTCCCGCAGGGACAGCCGCCGCCATGGCGACGGGTGCAGCGGCACTGACGCCCCAGGCTTCCTCCAGCATTTTGACCAGTTCGGAGGCTTCCAGCAGGGTCAGGCTATCCAATTCACTCTTGATTTTTTCCAGGTCCGCCATGGTAATTCTTCCTCATACCAACTAGAACATGAACAATTCCTGATGCCGTCGAGCCCGCGAGCCCTTGGCAATTTCCAACGGGGTTACTGTTGGGAGCGCGCCAACAAGACAGCTCCCAAATCGCGAGAGGGTGCAGAGAGTGTCCGGTAGACGGCATTGGGCACAGCATTCACCATCTGTACCAACTCCCGGGAAGGGGCGCCCAGTGTTCCCAGCAACTTGGCTTGTATCTCCGCCAGGGTCGGCAAATCGGACAAGCCTGAGGCTTCTTCAGCACTCAGCATCTGCCGATCCAAGACACCGCCTTTAATCTGGAAAGGATGATTGTTAGGCAGATCATCCCGCATGAAGTTTTTCAGTTCTGTCACTGAACTGCCAATGTCCTCCCCGGCAAACATCACCGATATGGGCCCCACAAAGTCCTCCGGGGCCGTACTGACTCCCGCCTCTTCCAAAGAAATACGCAACAGGCGGTTCTTCACAATCAGAAAACGGGCATTGACGGTCCGTATGCGGCGGCGTAATGTCTGCATCTGTCCTACCGACGTGCCCGTATTGTCGGTGAAAACGAGCGCGGAAGATTCCGCAATGAGGTCGCTATACTTAGCAACCAGTTCTTCTTTCTTGGCACGGCTGATAGGCATACTGATTTCTCTCCTGCCTGGACCAACAAAAAGCCCCGCTGTGTTTGCCGGAAACGTAGCGGGGCGCAAGAGCGGAAAACAGCCCCTCCAATTTTTGGGAGGTGTCACGGCATGTCCGTTCATTGCCTCGGCAGGTGCCGTTCAGGGCATTCAGGCTCAGGGCCACCTGCGGTCTCAGGCCAAACAACGGTTGGGTTGTCGCTAGGGCATACTAATCCATAGGATCTGGCAATGCCAAAAAATACGGCAGTGTTGGCCTAAACATCAGCCTGCATGCTGCTCGCTTGCGCCACATCCACCAGTACGCCAGGGCCCATCGTGGAAGCCAGAGACACCTTACGGATAAAGGTGCCCTTGACGGAACTGGGCTTGGCCGCCATGGTGGCCGCCATGAGCGCAGCCATGTTTTCTTTCAACTGGTCCGTACTGAAACTGGCCTTGCCAATAGGGGTGTGGATGTTGGCGGTGCGATCTACCCGATACTCCACCCGGCCCTTGCGCGTTTCCTCAATGACCCGCGGCAGTTCATCGGCATCCATGATGGTGCCTGCCTTGGGACTGGGCATGAGTCCCCGTGGTCCCAGAATACGGCCCAGACGGCCCACTACGCGCATCATATCGGGTGTCGCCAGGACTACGTCGAAATCCAGCCAGCCTTCCTGAATCCGGGCAGCCAGCTCTTCCCCACCGACAAAATCGGCCCCCGCCTCTTCGGCCAGTGCAATCCCATCAGGACCGGCAAAGACCAGGATGCGCACGGTGCGTCCTGTGCCATGGGGCAGCGTAACGACCCCCCGCAACTGCTGTTCGGCATTACGCGGGTCCAGAGATGTACTCAAGTGCATCTCAATGGTTTCGTCAAATTTGGCGGTGGCCTTGTCCTTGACCAGCGACAGGGCTTCTTCCGGAGAATAGGTGTCCTTGCGGTCTATGGCCGCATGCATCTCCCGGTAACGACGGCTTCGTTTGGGCATGAGTCCCGCTTCCTTTTGCAAGTGTGAGTGATCCAGTTCTGGGGGCGGTCTATGCGTCCACCGTTACCCCCATGCTGCGTGCCGTGCCTTCGATCATCCGCATGGCGGCTTCCACATCGTTGGCATTGAGATCCTTCATCTTGATCTCGGCAATCTCACGGACCTGGTCCGGCCGGATGGTACCCACCTTTTCCAGATTGGGTTCTCCACTGCCTTTCTCCAGACCCGCGGCCCGTTTGATCAGATCGACGGCCGGTGGTGTCTTGGTAATGAACGTGAAAGAGCCATCGGTGAAAATGGAAATTTCCACCGGTATAACCTGCCCCATATTCTGTTGGGTGCGGGCATTGTATTCCTTGCAGAATCCCATGATGTTGATGCCATGAGGCCCCAGGGCGGTACCAACGGGGGGTGCCGGGTTGGCCTTACCGGCAGCCAACTGCAATTTGACGAATGCTTTCAGTTTCTTGGCCATCTGGTTTGTCCGTAAATGGGTTAAATAGACAGATTCCGTTCTGTCCTGTTAGCCGAGGGGTTCCAGGTGCACGATATCCACCTCTACCGGGGTATCACGCCCGAAGATACTGACCAAGACTCGGGCCTTGCCCTTGTCTGGCTGCAATTCATCCACTGATCCCGCAAACTCGACGAACGGTCCACTGGTGATACGAACCCGTTCTCCCAACTGGAAGTTGACCTTGACCTTGGGTTCCCGCGATTCGATGCGCGACATGATTTGCTCCACCTCTTCGCTGGAGAGCGGAGTGGGCTGGTGCCCGATACCGACAAAACCGGTCACCCCCGGCGTTTCGCGAACGCAGAGCCAACTGTCTTCGGTCAGTTGCATCTGGACCAGAATGTAGCCAGGATACAGGCGGCGCTCTACCTCCCGGCGCTTCTTCTCCCGGATCTCAATTTCTGTTTCCGTGGGCACAATTATGTCAAAAACCAGCCCCGCCATGTCCATGGATTCGACACGGTGTTCCAGGTTGGATTTCACCTGGTTTTCCATGCTGGAATAACAATGCACGACATACCAGTTCACTTCAGAGATGTCATCATCGGGATCCGACAGGCTCTCCAGCGCGTCAACATCCAGCAGGTCTTCTTCGGTGAAAACGTCTTCTTCCCTGCGGTCATTGGCTTCCATGGAACTGACTACCTCTTGCTGACTGGAAACAGTTGCCCTAGAGCGTGATGAGCCAGGTAATGACATAACTGAACAGCAAGTCCAGCGCGTACAGGCATCCGGCTGCCACCAGGGTAACTATCATCACCACCGTGGTCAGGCGAATACCCTCTTCACGCGTCGGAAACGTCACCTTGCCCAGCTCAGCCTGGGTTTCCTTGAAAAATTTGACAAGACGTGCGCCGGGTTTGGCTTTGGCGGGAAGGGTACGACTCATGGCGTTAGGGCAGAATGGGCACGGCGAAACTTGAGACACGAGAATTGAACAGGCATAACAGGGAACAGGCGCGGCAGGACTCGAACCCGCAACCTTTGGTTTTGGAGACCAATGCTCTGCCAAATTGAGCTACGCGCCTTCGTTGCCTGGACGTGCTACCGCGGGGGAACAGAAAGAACCCTCCAGCGGAGGATCTGGCTGGCCGACCCGGCACCGGGTATGCCCGTGGTGTTCGCACTGTGCGTATGATGCTGCTTCTACCCCTGGTGTCTGTTCCCTCCAACAAGGCTTTATCCCGATCCTCTGAGCCCACAACCGGACTTGAACCGGTGACCTCCTTCTTACCAAGAAGGTGCTCTACCGACTGAGCTATGTGGGCCTGTGGTGTGGGCGAGGGCGGATTTGAACCACCGTAGGCGCTAGCCGTCTGATTTACAGTCAGATCCCTTTGTCCACTCGGGCACTCGCCCCTGTAATCTCGTGCTGTCACCACCTTGGTTGTGTAAGTCTCTGCCATCATATCCACAGAGCCGACGATCGGACTCGAACCGATAACCACTTGTTTACAAGACAAGAGCTCTGCCGATTGAGCTACGTCGGCCTATATCCGGCACTGCGGGCAATCCCGGACGCATGCAACGGATGTGGTCATGGCTGCGTTTCCATACAGATGCCCGTCAAGTGCTACCCCGGGTTGCTGCTCCGTGGTCACACTTTCCCATTTGGCCTGCAGGTAAAGACTTCTTACACCTCCGTTCCCAATGCGTAACAGACGGATCATGATAAGCCATGCCACGGGGAATCGCAAGAAATCGTTACGTTTTAGGACGGTACCCCAGACCGGCGGTGTAAGGTCCCTGTGGGGTGTGTACCTGGCTGCATCCAAAAGACTGTTTGTCCAACGCTGGAGGCAGCCAAGTTTCCACTGAGTCTAGAGAGTGATGACTTGATCGGGGGGGTTACCTGCCAGGGCGGCATACAGTTGGGGAAAACAGCCAGCGGAAACACCCGATACCAGTCCCTTGGCCTGCACTTGTCCCAAGCCGCACTGTTCGAAGCTGCCTTCGGCCAGATTGCGGCGCAGGGCGCATTGGTCACAGACCATGAGCAGCATACCCTTCTCCTGGGCTACCTTGGCCAGCCGTTCGCCCACGGGATCCCCTTCGCGCAGACAGAATATGTTGTCATCGAAGAACATCATGCCAATTACATCCACCCCATGTATGTCCTGTTCCAGTTGCGGCAAGATCATGGTGGCCAATTTGTACGTGCTGGCATTGGCGGTAGCAAAAACATAAGCGATCTTCATGAACAATCTCCCGGTACTTTCAGTGCAATACAGGCAGCCAGGAACCGCTGGCAGGACAAGTAGTATACAGAAGTCTGGGGATTTATCCGGATCAGGCCAGCCAGGATGGCCATTCCAGGTAATTCCCTGTCGGGACGTATATCGTCTGCTGAGGCATTTGAACCGCCGTGTCCGGGAATGGACCCTGCACAAAACCCACAGTCCTGAGAATGCACCGGAAATCCACCCGCTCTCCCAGTTCTTGTTCGAATCATGCCATTCGGCTACTGGCTTCTGCGGACCACACTTCCTGGCCAAAACGCTCGATGGTCTCCAGGGTTTCTCTTACATCGTCCCAAGTCGTCGTGTGATTGAGGATACAGAGCCGCAGGACGAAAGTACCGTGGAGCAGTGTGGAGGAAACGAAGGCAGGATCTTCCCAAAAGAGACGGGCGAGCACGGTCCTGTTAATCTCTTCCAGTGTTTCCTCACTCAGGGCGGTATCAGGGGGATTGATTCGGAGGCACACTATACCCAATGACACCGGGGCCAGGCTTTCCAGGATGGGGCTGGAGTGAACGAAATCTTCAGCCTGGCGGGCCAGGGCCATGCCTTTGGACACTGCCCGCCGGAACGCAGCCATCCCGAATATCTGAATTGACACCCAGACCTTAAGGGCACGCACAGAGCGACTTAGTTGAAGTCCACGATCCACGAAGTTCGGGTGATTCTTCCCCCACACAGTATCCTGCAGGATATCGGGGTGGACGGCAAAGGCCTTTTCCAGGGTGGTTCCGTCCTTCACCAGCAGACAGCCTGCCTCGTACGGCTGAAACAACCATTTGTGGGCATCCAACCCAATCGAATCGGCCCGTTCTATGCCCTGCATGCGCTTCTTGCCCTCTTCTGTCACGACCGCAAATCCCCCGTAGGCGGCATCGACGTGTAGCCAGATCCTTTCTTCGCCACAGAAGTCCGCTAGCGCCTCAAGGGGGTCCACAGCCCCTGTGCTGGATGTCCCGGCGTTGGCGCATATGATAAGAGGACTCAAGCCGGAGGCCCGGTCGGCCTTCACGGAATGGGCAAGCGCTTCCATGTCCAGACGAAAGTATTCATCGCTGGGAACCATGCGTATACATTCCCGGCGCACGCCAATGATCATGGCGGCCCGGCTGAGGGAGGAATGGCTTTGATCACTCATGTACACGGTCGCCCTCTCCGGGTTACCGGCCGCCTCCCGGGCGGCCACCAGAGCATCCACACTGGCCGCTGATCCTCCACTCGTGAAGAGCCCTCCCGCACCCTCGGGATAGCCGAGCCAGCGACGAAACCAGTCAATAACCACCAACTCAAGCTGGCTCGGACCACTGGATGTCAGCCAGGTACATTGGTTAACCTGATATCCGGCCACCATGAAATCAGCCAGCACGCTAGGCCAAGTAGGTGATGAGGGGATAAAACCGAAGAAACGGGGGTGATCAATCCGGGCAGCCACTGGCAGAATCTTGTGGGCCGCCCTTTCAAAGACTTGCACCGCCGACCGGCCTTCCTCTGGTGGCTCTTCCTTCAACTGAGCCTCAAGTTCCAGCCGGAAGTCTCCTTCCCAAGCTGATTCTTGGGGTAGCCCTCTGATCCGTTCCACCACCAATTCGGTGACCTTGTAGGCAAGGTTGAGCATCTCCTCCGGTGCCATCTGGAGGTTGTGGTGTGTAGCACCAGATTTCTGCTCGGCCTCAATTTCTGACTGTTCCGCAACATCCGAGCCTTTCCGTGTGTCTTCCGGCCGCTTAGCCATAGCCTCCTCCCCCCCTGCAAGCCTATTACCTGTTGTCTTGTTCAGCAACCCGTCTCTCGCCTTGGCGATCAGTCAGCGTCTCCCACCCTCCGGCACGTTAGTTTAGCATTCTCTCCTGGAGCAGATTTGCCTTCTTTCCCACAGAGGGAAGAAACCGGTGGACTGTCCGCTCAGTCAGTCTATCCAGGATCCAAGCCCTAAGGCGAAGAAACCTGCTGGTCACAGGAGACTGCAGGATTGAATTGCGTAATTGACAATGTGATGGTCATGTCTGCCGGATTGCATTCCAGCCTGCCACACATCGCTTAATTCCAGACAGGTCATTGTATACAGATACCTGGGCAAACAGGCCAGATCTTTCCAGTAGGTCTTGAACCCGTGCCGATTGCCCGGCACCACACTCAAGCAGCACACTGCCACCGGTTTGAAGGCGGCTTGGTAGCATGGCCACCAGATGCCGGATGTGAGCTAATCCACCCTCACCACTCCAGAGAGCCAGCATGGGTTCATAGTCGGTAATGTCGGGCATCAGGGTCGTCCATTCCTGTTCGCTTACATAGGGAAGATTGGCCAGGATCAGCGAAACGGGTTCCGTTAGGGGTGTAAGCAGATCTCCCTGACACCAAGTAATCCGATCCGGGAGATTCAGGCGTTGGCTGTTGCCTCTGGCTACCTGCAGGGCATCGGCGGACAGGTCAACCGCTATCACCTCCAGATGGGATCGCGCATGCGCCAGGGACAGGGCAATGCAGCCGCTGCCCGTTCCCACATCGACCACACGTGGTGTCGAGACATCCGTTTGGTCAAGCCAGGCCAAAGCCAATTCCACCAGAAGCTCAGTCTCAGGTCGGGGAATGAGTACCCGTTCGTCTACCTGGAAGACCAGTCCCATGAACTCTTTCTGACCCACAATGTAGGCCAGAGGACGAAAGGTCAGGCGCTGGTTCAGGCATGACTGCCAGTGAGTCATCTCCTGATCCGTTAACCTGTATTCTGGATAAGCATAGAGCCAACTGCGCGGCTGGTGGAGGGCATGGGCCAACAGCAGGGCAGCATCCAGAGAGGGATTCGCAATACCCCTGGCCTGCAACTGCGCCGTTCCAGTCTGGAGACAGGATCGGACAGTATCTGGTTCAGATAGGACCATCCTGATCGCCGAGGGCTGCCAGCAGTTCTTCCTGTTCGTGCGCCGCCAGTTGCTCCAAGAACTCGTCGATCTTGCCGTCAATGACATCTTCCAGCCGATACAACGTCAACGCAATGCGGTGGTCCGTGACACGTCCCTGGGGAAAATTGTATGTCCGGATTTTTTCACTGCGATCCCCGCTTCCTACCTGGCTGCGGCGTGACGCTCCCAACTCGGCTTGCTGGCGCTGCATTTCCTGATCGTACAGACGGCTGCGCAGGATGCGCATGGCCTTGAGCCGATTTTGCAACTGGCTCTTCTCATCTTGGCAACTGACGATCAATCCCGTGGGCAAATGGGTGATGCGCACGGCTGAATCCGTCGTGTTTACGCTTTGGCCACCAGGCCCACTGCTGCGCATGATATCGATGCGTATATCCTGTGGATTGACCTCGATTTCCACATCGTCGACTTCGGGCAGTATAGCCACGGTGGCCGTACTGGTATGGATACGCCCCTGGCTCTCTGTGACGGGCACCCGTTGTACGCGATGAACCCCGGATTCATACTTCAGGCGGGAATAAACGCCTTGGCCCTTGACCGCAAAGATGACTTCCTTCAGGCCTCCGGCCGCATTCTGACTCAAGCTAAGTACTTCAGCCCGTAGCCGATGCTCCTCAGCCCAGCGGGTATACATACGGTACAGATCTGCACAGAATATGCCGGCTTCATCTCCTCCGGCCCCCGCCCGGATTTCCACGATGACGTCCTTGTCATCTTTCGGGTCTTTCGGCAGCAACAATAGTCTCAGCTGTTGCTCAAGAGCAGCCATATCCTCGCTGAGTTCCTCGTTCTCCTGTTCCGCCAGTTCTATCAGTTCCGGATCTTCTTCCTGGGTGATGAGTTCCTGATTGTCCGCGATTTGCCCTGTAACAGCCTGAAAACGGTGAAATGTCGTAACCAGCTCTTCCAGCTGGCTCTGCTCCCGGGCCAGTTTGGATAACTGATCGTAGTCGGCGGCCACGGTAGGCTCAGCCATGCGGGCTGACAATTCGTGGTAGCGTTCTTCTACCTTGTGCAACTGATCCAGCAGTGACATACCTGAGGGGTCCTGAGCAGATTACGGGCCATGATATCGCATGGCATCACACGGAGAACCGCATGAGTGTAGCACACTACGTAGCTGGTTCTGGTCGGTGGTCAGACCGGTAAGTCGTCATACGGATTGTGCCGGCGGGACAAGGGAAAGGTAACCTTCCGATCCTGGAGATGGGATTCATGAATGGCCATGATCATTTCCAGGGACCAACGCGCATCGTATCCCGTGCAGGCACGAGTGATCGCCTTGCCTTCCCGTACGGCAGCCACCAGCTCATCTACCATGATCCGGTTACTGAGAAGCATTTTTTCGGTTCCGGTATGGGGCCGCCCGGTGGGATGAAATTCCCAGTCCGACAAAAGGATCCTTTCCCAGCCTATTTCGTCGTTCGGCGCACACATGCCATGGGGGTAGTAATACAGGAGGCCGCCCGGAGAATTCCTTATACTGAATGCTCCTCGGGTTCCGTACACTTCATAGCCAAACCAGCTGGCGTGCCGATCGGGATCGCCGTTGGACTCCACGGCGTAGGAAGTGAACGTAGCTGGTACCCCACCAGCAAACATGAATAGGCCTGTCAAAGCATTGCCCGCAATAGGGCCAATCCCTTCATTGCCGGCCCGTTTGTCCGTTCGCCTGACAGGACGGCCATTCTGTACGACATGCCCTACCGCCCACCGGGGATCCGACTGGGCAAACCAGCGCATACTGTCCAGGATATGGGTACCCAAAACTGCTAAATCCTCACCGCCCGTCCGCTGATCTCCCTTGCCTCGACCCCGCATTTCCACGATGTCGCCGATCTGCCCCTGGCCCATCAACTCATAGGCATGGATTTCATAGCGACTGGCACGGCGCTGGGCCACCACGATCTGGGTACCGGCCTCTTCACACGCCGACAGCACCTTGTCAGCCTCCACCAATGACGCCACCATCGGTTTTTCGCACAGGACACCCTGGACCCCGTGCTGGGCACAAGCCATGAGCTGATCAACATGTCCCGCCACGTGGCGGGAAGCGATACTCACCAGATCTGGTGTTTCCTGTGCCAGCAATTCGCGGTAATCGGCATAGCCGCGTTGGGCTCCCGTACGACCGAGGGCCTGCTGGCGTCCCACGGAGTCTGGATCGGCGATCGCCACGATCCGGACCTCGGGATGCAGGCCCAGGGAGAGATCATGGCCATGACCATAATCGCCCCGGCCCGTATGGCCGAATACCGCCGCCCTGAGTTGTTCCGTCATAACTTTGTTCCGAAGAAGCTGCTGAACCTTGTACCAAGCATATGATAGCCAATTCTACCTTGGCCCCAGGATCTGGCCCTATGTCAGGCAGAACAGGGCTCTTTCGGGTTCCCAGTCGACCTTTAAGAGCCCTTGGGTACTATGGACCTCCTGTCCTGAAAGCCTTCTTGTACACACTATGCAGTACACTGGTACACCTTGTCCCCGGGATATTCATGCCCAAAGAATGACTGCTACTGCCGATTCCCTTTCCACCTCCCTACCCATCCCTCGCGGCCAACAATGGTGGATTCTGGGCGCCGTGGGCACCTCCATGTTTTTGGGCACCCTGGATAGCAGTATCGTCAATATTTCCCTGCCCGTCCTGGTCCAGGAGTTTGACAGTAACTTCGTCGCAGGGCAATGGGTGATTATCGCTTATCTGCTTACGGTCACGGCTTTGCTTATGACCATGGGCCGCCTGGGTGATCTCCGGGGCAAGAAGGCGGTATTCCTGACCGGGCAAGTCATCTTCGCTTTGGGTTCCATGTTATGCGGTATGGCACCCTCCATCGGTTTCCTGGTCGGGTTCCGCGTATTGCAGGGACTGGGAGCTTCCATGATCGCGTCGCAAGGCATCGCGATCCTCACTGAGACCTGGCCCGCTCAGGAACGGGGTAAGGCGCTGGGCTTCAGCAACGCGTTTCTTACCCTTGGTGTAGTCGCAGGACCTGTATTGGGGGGGTTATTGCTGGAATACCTGAGCTGGCAGTGGATTTTCTATGTAAATATACCGATCGCAATTGGGGGCTTTCTGGTTTGCCTGCGCTTTTTGCCCCCGCTGGTACAGTCCCAGCAAGTCAGTCGCTTTGACCTACCCGGAGCCTTGTGGACAGGTATAGGTTTGACGGCAACTTGCCTGCTCCTGACCCTTAGCCAGGAACAGGGCCTTCCGCCTCTTCCTATGCTCCTGTTGGGCGCTGTGGCTCTGGTCAGCCTGATCCTGTTTCTGCACCGGGAAAGAACCTGTGCAGCGCCCATGGTGGATCTGAACATTTTTCGGGTGCGACCCTTTCGCAGGGGCTTGGTGATACAGGTTGCCGTGTTCATGACCCTGATGGGTGTCATCGTCTTGCTTCCCTTCTATCTGGTACAGGTGAGGGGATTCCCATTGGACCAAGCGGGCCTGATTACCGCCGCGGTGCCCCTGGCTATGACCTTGGTAGCGCCCCTGGCTGGCATCCTGTCGGATCGAGTAGGAACCCTGCATCTAATCCTGCTGGGTCTGGTCGGTATCGCCCTGGGGTATTTCACCGCCAGTACCCTGACTCTCGCTACTCCACCCTGGGGTTACGTAGCCCGTCTGTTTCCTTTGGGAGTGGGCTTTTCCCTGTTTTCGGCCGCCAATACCCGCAATATCATGAGTGCCGCCCCCAAGACCCAATTGGGGATTGCCAGTGGTATCTTCAACATGATGCGTACCATGAGCAATGTGGTGGGTATACCCATTCTGGGGTCGATCATGGCCCTGCGCATACTGCATTATCACGGAACCCGCATCGATCTCAGTTTAGCGCCCCCTGAGGCTTTTGTGGGGGCACTACAGGATCAGTTTCTGCTGTGTGCCGGGGTGGTTCTGTTGGCCCTGATTTATGCCTGGCTGGGTCGGGAGGCCCATCAGTCCATCCCAGAAACCGGGGACGGAAACTAAACACCAAGAAGCGGGACGAATCTCGTAGGTCCAGAAAGATTCGCCCCGCTTCCGTGCATCCAGGGAGGAGACTGCACCAGAAGTATAGACAGTGCTGAGTAAAGAGGTGCGTAACCCGGCTTACATTCTCCCCGTTGCTTTTGACGCGCCAAGGCAGAAGAATCGGATTACAGCATGAAGTGAGACGCGTCCGTATCGTCCTGCACCGCCTTTGTGCACAATGCCAATAGTTCCAAGTGGCTTGTAACGGGAAGCTGGCGCATGGGGGAAGGGCTTGCGTAGGGGCAGAACTGGCACACCCTTACAGACGCAAACCGCTCTCCCGGTGAACAGCTACAAGATTGCCCCCCAATTCTCCTGCCTGATGGAGTACTGCAAAACCGTACGACTCCACCTCCTCCCGGAGTTGCTCCCGGGTTCGGTAGCGGCGGAAAGGGTAGAACCTCTTGCCATTGACAGTGATTTCGCCATCGATGTGGGCATCGCCGTCGTGCGGTTCGTAATACAGATTCGTTTCTGGTTCGTACAGGCAGATGCTGTCATAAGAGTCGTACACTCGCCCTGAACAGTGGTCAACGACGTGCTGGTTCCTCTGGTGTCGGGAAGGGTCGTATACCACCGTGCTTACCAGATAGTACCCCTGGGGCTTGAGACTTGACTTGACCGAACAAAAAACTGACTCCCGGTCCGCATCCAACACAATGCCCTGCAGGCAATAGCTGTCCACAATAAGATCATAGCAGGGGCCGCAGCGGGGAATCTGAGTCGCATCCATCACCTCAAACTGCACAGGGAGATTGCGCCCGGCCGCATTGCGCCGTGCCTGTTCTATCGCTTCCGGTATCACATCTATTGCGTGCACCTGAAATCCCCTACTGGCCAGATAGAGGGCACCGGGTCCTACTCCCGTCCCCAATTCCAACACACGGGGACGGTCCTGGGGCAAGCGGAGGCTTGGCAGTATTTCTTCCAGGAAACGGCGCGACGAGAAATCCGCATAATCAGTTCCGCCATAAGCCCATTCCGCCCAGGCGCGGACTCCCATACGGGCCATTTCCTGATAGCGCGCAATGTTTTCCTTCAGGTAGTTTCTCATTCTTCTTCGTACGCAACCTGAACCAAGGAGCAGAAACCGTTGAGGTCTGCCATGGGAAGTCAACCAAGAAATGAATCCAGATAAGGGAGTCAGGTTCAAAGCACACTATGATATTAGCACCACATGTTCATGCGCACAGGCCATGCGGTTGCACCTCTTAAAGCACCAGGAGCCAGGAGCGGAAGGAATGGACTTCACTTCATTGGGCAAACTTTCATCACACGCCAGTGTACTAGGGCTAGGTACCGGAGGCTCCAGCCGCCTGGGACAGGGCTACGATGTGCCTGTCGCTGATTCTGTAGCCCTGGTTAGGGCCGCTTTGGATCGGGGTGTGAATCTCATTGATACGGCCCAGGGATACGGCACGGAGGAGATTATTGGCCAGGCCCTGCGGGAGACGGGGAGCACCATCCCCCGAGAGGAACTTCTGATTTGTTCCAAGGCTCCCTGTCATAAGGACATGAAACCCCTTACCATGGCCGAATTCACGGCCTCCGTCGAAGGTTCACTGGGACGCCTGGGTCTGGACTACCTCGACCTGTACTATGTCCACGGCCTCTACGAAGAACATGCGGAACATGCCATCAAGGTGATATTGCCGGGCCTCCAGGAACTCAAGGCGCAGGGCCTTATCCGGGCCACGGGAGTCTCCGAGCATTTCAATACGGATCCGGCTCACCACACTCTGCGCCATCTACTTACGCAGGCCCCAGAACTCCTGGATGTCCTGATGATAGGATTCAACATACTGAATCAGAGTGCCCGGCATGAAGTCCTGCCCCTGTGTCAGCAACACCAGATCGGCGTAACCTGTATGTTTGCCGTGCGCCATGCTTTCAGCCAGCCATCCGTGCTGGCCCGCATCGTGGGGGACCTGGTCACACACGGGCACGTGGACGCAGAAGACCTCAACTTGGACAATCCTCTGGATTTTGTGATAGCCGAGGGCCATGCCGCATCCCTGACTGAAGCCGCCTATCGTTACTGTCGCTACGAACCGGGTATCGACGTGGTCCTGTCCGGCACTGGCAAGATTGCTCACCTGGAATCGAATATCGCATCCTTGCTGCTGCCGCCACTCCCCACCGGGACCAAGGAACGAATTGACCACATGTTTGCCCGTGTGGATTCCGTGAGCGGCCAGGACAAGCCTTTCGGCAAGCGATAACCAGGGAGCTTCTGTTCTGTCCATCCAGGCAGAAAATCACCGCTCCACAGACAACATTCATTTTGGCAGGAGAGTTTCGATGTACAAAGCAGGTACCTTGCCTCGTCCCACCCGCGACCACGACCAAGCGGCCCAGGATATCCTCACTTGGGGCTACACCCTCCTGGAGGACGCGATTCCTGCGGCTGACGTGGATATTCTGGCTTCCGCCCTGGCGGAACTGGCCCACAAGGAACTGGAAGCCGGAGAGGCTTTCGAAGACGGGGGTGAACGTCAGCAATGGGGTGATTTCAAGCCGGAGAACGGCTTGAGTCCAAGGGATCGATTTCGCGCCAATGCGGGCGGGGTCAATCAGCGGATCTGGATGATCCACAATAAGGGCAAACCCTTTGTAGACTTGCTCTATAACGAACGTGTGCTGGCCATGGTGGGATTGTTGCTGGGAGATAATTTCCTCTTGTCTAGCCATGGGGCCAATATCGCCAAACAGGGCGGCGTCAAGATGCCCCTGCATACGGACCAATGGTGGATGCCTCCACCGATTGCAGCTGCCCCCAATCCACTGCCTATCGGCAGTATCACGCGCCAGGAAACACTCCCCCCACCGGCGGCCCAACCTGCCCTGATTGCTCCCTGTGCCTGTGTGAACATATTATGGTATCTGTGCGACTTTGACGCTGATATCGGCAGTACCCGGGTAGTTCCGGGTAGTCATTTGTCTGGCCGTCAGCCCCAACTGGAGGATGATCGGGAAGGGGATGTGGTATCTGCAGCCGGCAAGGCGGGCACAGTACTGGTTATCGATGGGCGCATCTGGCATGGCACCGGGGCCAACATAACCCCCAAGGATCGCCTTACGGTTATCACCACTTTCTGCGGTCCCCAGTTTCGACCCCAGGAAAACTATTTCGTGGGAACGGACAAGGCCGTGCTGGAACAGGCAGATGACCATTTGCGTTCACTACTTGGTTTCCGGATCTGGCATTCCTATGGGCGTACCGAGAATCCTGTGGCAACTTTCGTGGATGCATACCCATCACCCTAGCTGAATTGGCCGGTTCGTGGAAGTCCATTGAGGTAGGAACAGACAAAAGCACACAGAAACTTGACTGGCATCGGGCCAGTTACCTGATCCGGGTATACCCTGTTCTTGACTGTGCACAGCCCCTGGTAATCCTCAGGCCCGGTACTCTGCACGGGATTTCAATCGGCCGTTAAGCGGGTCCATACAATCCCGTCAACGTGCTCAAAGTGCCCGTCGGCCGAAACAAGGTCAGCGCCTGTCTCCATGGCATGCGCCGCTATCCAGATGTCATTTGTCGGAATGGGACGACCTTTGGCCCTCAAGGATTTCATTATCCTGGCATAGCGGTCTGCCGTAACCGGTCCTACCTCCACAAAGGACACATAGGGGTTATCGAGTAGGGAGCGGAGACCCGCAAGGTTTTGTTGGAAATGCGATCCTCGGCGAAAACCGTACAACAGCTCGCCCACTACGATGGCCGAAAGCAGGATTTCCTCAGCCCTTCGGATTAGTCCTGAAGTTTGCTCATGTCCCCGCATAAGCAGGGAATAGGCATTGGAGTCCAGGAGCAGTCTCATTTCCAAGCCGACTCGTCAACCGTCCCGAATTCCTTCAGGGCGATGTCCATTTCATCTGCTTCCACCGCAGTCCAGGTCCCTATCAAGTGATCCAGAGATTGGCCGACTGTGTCTACTCTCTCCCCACCATTTGACAAGCCAGCTCCCGTACGGAGCAGCTTGAGGGCAGCTTGATTTAAGGAAATCCCTTCTCGTTGCGCGAGACGGCGTAATATAACGCTCAGTTCATCATCAAATCCACGGACTGTAAGCTGTTTCATGTCCTATTCATCCTTGTCAGTCACTTATGAGGCAATAAGAATCATAACATGAGGCATCATACAGCCGCCTTGTTTCGGATCAACTTCTGGCAGGCTAATATCATGTGCAGACTTCCCCTGCAAGCAACGACTGAGCCAGATTTCCAGGAATTGATCAAGGCAACCTAAAATGTGAGGAAAGATCAGAGCTTAGTACCACTAAACTGTGTATGAAGGAGGTTTTGCATGACAACTGCTAGGGGACGAACAGGATCCATCTGCCTCGCTACGCTTTTATTTCTGGCCATTCTGGCTTCCCCCGCCTGGGCCATTACACCCTGTGACAGTCATGGCGGAACCCTGGACGACCTGGAAACACACCGTCAACTCAGAGACTTCGTCCACTGTGCTGTCGCCCATGTCCAAAATGTCGGCTGGGACCAGGCCTCCATTGATTTCCAGACGCAAGAAGCATGGATGGACGGCTCCGTATATCTCTTTGCGGGGGGACTTGACTACACTGTGCACTTCATCGCGGGATCCGAAATCCCTGCCGGTACCGATATGTCAGAACTCAAGGATGTGAACGGCTTTCCCATTTCCCTGGAAATGGGCCGCATTGTCAACAATTATGGGGCCGGATATCTCTACTACTTTTTCCAGAATCGCAACTCGGGCGCCATCGAACCCAAGACAGTCTATGTCACAACCATCACCGTGGATGGAGAGAGCATCCTGCTCGGCAGTGGCATTCATCCCCAGGACGTTGTCGGGGCGTGTCCTCCTGCCACTGTGCGCGCCAGTCTGATATACACCGAGCGCGATTTGGAACACTTCGTCCGCTGCGCTGGGCATCATCTGCGCATGACGGGACTGCGTGGCCTGTTTGATCTGGTGTCAGATGCACGCTGGCATGAGGGCGCCATGTATATCGCTATGCTGGACCTCGAGACCGGCGTACATGTCGCTGGTGGTCCGGATGCAGGAGCCCTGATTGGAATCGATCAGTCTGATCTGGAGGATGATACCGGGTACAGGATTACGGAGGACGCCCAACGGATCCTCCAATACCATGATGAAGGGTATATCTACTACAAATTCCGGAATCCGGCTACCGATCAGTTCGAACCCAAGACCAGCTTCATCCAACGCTTCCGTTGGGGCGGTCGTGACTACATACTGCTGTCTGGCGTTTATGGTCAGACTCCCGCCTGCGCTCTCAACGCCGCCCACAAGGTGGATACGCGCACTGAGTTGGAACTGTACGTGGCCTGTGCGCGGGATCTGATCAAGGCCCGTGGATTAGGTGCCTTTGATTTGTTCAATTTCCATCCCCACTGGTTCTCAGGGTCCCGATATATCTTTGTCCTGAACGAACAGTGCGCCACCATTGTGTATCCCATCGATTACGAGGCCAGCAGCGTCCAGGCCGGCAACTGTGACATGGAAGGCCCCGATGGCCAGAAAGTCCTGCAGGCACTCTGGGACATGGGTTCCGAGGCGGAGGAGGGTGGTTGGGTCAATTATGTTTGGCACAATCCTGGCACTGACACCCTGGAAACCAAGGAATCCTTCGTGTTGCCCATCACTGTGGACGGAGAGACTTTAGTGGTAGGGGCTGGCTTGTATCAGAGTGACTTTACGGAATAGGCCTTCCGGCCAATTTTATGCTCGAGAACCTGGGGCAGAAATCGACTGGTCCGTCGGAATCTTGCCCCAGCCATTGAGCTCAAGGCGTTATATCTTCACGCAGATAAGCGCAAGGCAATACAACACAAACCAGACAGCACAGGAAAAGCACAACCAGAACTACCCGACCGGTCAAGTCCAGGGCAGCCAGGCTGCCTCCCACATAGCTTCCAAACAGTACGGCCGCGAGCAAGGCATGGCTGAGAATCACTGCCACAGATGCCAAACGCGGCATGACCGGTCGGGTAGTTACTTCCCAAAAGGCCAGTCCCATGCCGACCAGACCGGCACCACCCAGCCGTATGGCAAGCATTCCGGTTTCTCCAGCTCCCAGAAACGTGAGCCATTGGGGGCGCAGAAAAAGTGCCAGACCGAGCCCGATGCCTATCACGCTGGCATTGAGACGCAACGTTAGCCGGTAGAGCCGATAAGGGTCGTTAAGAGAATAAGCCATGAGGGAAACCGGAAATCAGAGGAAGAGTGCTTAAACTATGGTGGCAAGGACAAAAGGGCTAGAGCTATAAGACATTACCCGACACGCATCACGAAGATCCTGTGCTTGTACTGTGTAGCAAACCATAAACTGAGGTATACATCCCAAGAAGCAACATCCGCATCATCCATCAACCTGAGAATTAATTTCAACAGTTCGGTCCTAGCCTTTGCTCCCACCTCAATGCCTATTGTCGGATGTATCCATTATCCTGTACATCAGAGCAAGCAGACAATCGGCGCTGTCCACCACTCATTCCGAATCACGTACCTGCCTTGTATCTGTGAGAAACTACCGATCGGTCGTGAATTTAGGGGCTGAGACGACCATTACTCAACAGAGCTCTAACCGGTATCGTCCGTCTCAGGATGGGTTTGGGGACGTAGGGAATCCCCTTAAAACCACCGAAATCGTGCCCCAAAACCGCCACAAAAGTCCTCCCTAAAAATGGTTATGGTCATGGAACGCAGTCCGCAAGATTTCAAGGACATGAAAGAAGAGGATTTGCGCCAGCATTTCCTGGTGCAATTGAATGGCCAATATGAAGGCCAGGCGACTGGTGAGACTTTCAATTACGATGGCAAGACCGATATTCTCATACGAATAGACGGAAGAAATATTTTTATCGCTGAGTGCAAGTATTGGGGTGGTCCTTCAGCTTGATAAGCGCAGTTGACCAGTTACTGGTTATACCTGTTGGCGAGATACCAAGACAGCTCTGCTTATATTTAATCGTGACACGAATATGTCTACCGTTCTCGAGAGAATCCCCGAGACAATAAAAAAAGCATCCATGTTACAAACGTGACTGCGCTTACAATTTAGAAACAGGATTTCGGTACATTTTCGGCAATCCCAACGACAGCCATCGGGAACTTATACTTACGGTGCTTGTGTTTGACGTTCCCACTTGATTGCGTATGCAATTTTGTAGCAAGCCAATTTCCATGTTCAGGCAAGGAGGTCCGGTATGTCCTACGGATTGAGCATGGAATTAAGCCCAAATTCTTTGCTTCACCGCCCTTCATTCCTCAAAGTACCATGCCCCATTTTAACGAAGTCCTGACGATTCTGCGGGACCGTGCCACCGACCTGTTTGACATAGGATCATTCCTTTGAGGACCTAAAGCAGACCTCTCTGTTCCGGAAGCTCGATATTCCAAGAATGATGGTAATCCGCATTGTTCAGCAAAGAGACAACTGTTCATGAATTTACAAGAACCCGAAATGACACGCCTGTCCTCGTTCTCAACTCACACCCGGATCGCATTCACCAACTGTGCCCAGAAAGTGCTGGAAGAATTCGGTGGTGGCCAGCCGATGAACTACAGGGAAATCACCGCGAAGGCCTTGGCAAAAGGCTGGCGGGGCACAAAAGGCAAAACGCCCGAGAACTCCATGTACGTCCCTAACGACAAAACATGATTTCATCCTGCTGTCCGACCTGATTTGCTGCGGGAATAGGTTGTGGAAAAGAAACCGGTCCAAGCGAACGAGCAGGAAGCGCCGTATCAAGCCGTCTTTGGTGACGTATCGAAGATCCTCGACGCAGCCCGGGACTCGGCCAGCCGGATGGTGAATGCCACCATGACGGCCGCATATTGGCTGATCGGTCAGCGTATCGTGGAATTTGAGCAGTCGGGCGCAGAACGAGCAGCCTACGGTACCACCCTCATGGTAAGGCTGGCGCAGGATCTGACGCAGCAATTTGGACGCGGCTTCTCTCGTCAGACCCTTCAGAACATGCGTCAGTTCTACCTTGCTTATCCCCCTGAGAAGATTCGCCAGACGGCGTCTGGCGAATCTGACATCCCGGCCGCAGATGTGCGCCTAAACGACCTGTTGGCAGTCTTTCCCCTACCTTGGTCCGCCTATGTGCGTCTGCTGTCGATCAAGAACGAACGAGCTCGGGAATTCTATGAAGCCGAAGCCTTGCGAGGGGGATGGTCGGTGCGCCAGCTTGATCGCCAAATCAGTTCCCAGTTCTATGAGCGCACCGCCCTTTCACAGAATAAGGCCGCCATGCTGACACACGGACAGAGAGCGCAGCCTGCGGATCTTGTCCAGCCCGATGAAGTGATCAAGGATCCCTTCATCCTTGAATTTCTGGGTCTGAAAGATGAGTACACCGAAAACGATCTGGAAGAGGCGCTGATTCGTCATCTGGAGACCTTTCTGCTGGAACTAGGCAGTGATTTCTGCTTCATGGGCCGCCAGAAGCGTCTACGAGTCGGTGACCAGTGGTACCGGGTGGACTTGTTGTTCTTTCATCGGCGCCTGCGTTGTCTCGTGGTCATCGACTTGAAGATCGGCCCCCTCACGCACACCGACGCCGGCCAGATGAATTTCTATCTGAACTATGCCCGGGACCACTGGATGCACGAGGATGAGAACCCGCCCGTGGGTCTGATTCTGTGCTCTGAGAAAGAGGAAGCTGTCGCGCGTTATGCCCTGGAAGGTCTGGCTAACCAGGTGATGGTGTCCGAGTACCGTATCGCCCTGCCCGACGAGGAACTCCTGGCAGGGGAGTTAGTCCGAACGCGGAGAGCCATCGAATTGCACGCCTTGTGACGGCACCGGTGCCAACCATGAGAGCCACGCTGTCGGTCAAGGATCCAAAGTAACTGGGTACCAGATCACGAAGCTAGTAGTAGTAATCTGGGTCAACTTCCAAGGCCAAATCAAAATGCTGCAATGCTTCTTGGAAATTGCCCAGTTTCTCATGCGCCACACCTATGTTGTTATAAGCGACCTTGTCGTCCCCATATCGATCAATCAGATCGGTATAGCCTTCTATTGCATATTCATACTTACTCAATTTGGTGTATAACCAGCCTATCTTAAAAAGCGCGTTATACGTCTCGTTTGTACTACCACCATGAATGGATTCACATTCTATGGCTTGTGCGTAGTCGAAAATTGCCAGCTGTGTGGCTTTCAGTTCCTCGTACGCAGCAGCTCGTTTTGCCCACAGAGTAGCATTATCGTGATCAGCATTGATAGCCCAACTCAATTCGGCAATTCTCTCACCGTGTAAAGGAGGCTTCCGGCCAGCCATTGGGTTTTAATCTGAATTCGGAGTTAAATCAGGACCGGCAAGAGTGCGGTATCTGCGTCTGAGAGCGAAATGGCCGGCTTGCGGGGTTGCCAGGTGTAGGCCATCAACCCGGACAAGAGGTTGGCCACGCAACCGGCGACGCTCCGAGGGTGGGTATGCAGAATGTGGGAGATGTTCTTGAGTTGATCATGGATCGTTTCAATAATCGCACGCTAGCGGACCCGCAGCTTGTCCTGGAGGACCATGAGACGGTTTTTCCTGTGCTGGCGGATAGGCGTGATCCACGGGAGACCCTGGGCCAAGAGCGGCGCAAAGAGCGCCTGGGAGAGATAGCCCCGGTCGCCCATCAGCTTGCCCCACAGGTCTTGGGTCAGAGCGGGGACCGGTTGGCGGTTATCTACGTGGCCGGGTGTCAGCCGAAAGGAGAGTAATGCCCCCTGGTCGTTGACCACGAGGTGGAGCTTGAAGCCATAGAAATAGCCCATGCTGCTCTTGCCTCGCCGGGCGTAGGCGGCCAAGACACGATGTCGCGCAATGCGTTTGTTGTGACACACGGGCAATGGCGTGGAATCGATGAAGGCAATTCCTCGGGTCTGACCACAGCGACTCTGCAGATAGCCCCACAGGGGTAACAGGACCGAGGGGATCAACTCGACAAAGCGTGTGTAGCTCACCAATCGGGGGCATATGCCCGGTGCAAGTGCCGAGCTACATATTGCGTAAAGTAGGCCTTGCAATCCCGATAGGGGACGGATGAAAGTGGATCAACAGCGTCATCACCTCACTCAGACAGAGCCGGGGAGCCGGACCCCATGGGCGCCCCGAGCGTCGCCTTGCCGTGGCCAGGGTCCAAGCTTGGCAGAAATCATCGCCAGCGCAGAACAATTCCCGTATACTCATCGGGAGTACCTTTTCTGGCCCGTAGCTTGGTAGATTCAGCCTATTCTACCCGCTGGACGAGGCGCTCATTAACTCCAAATTCAGGTCGACAGGTAGCTAGGGGTGCAGTTAAGCTGCCGGTTACTTGGCCTCCTGCTATTCCAAGTTCTTTACAACCGTGATTCGGAAACTGTCCCCTAATGGGACCAAGGCTACAATATGGTAAATTGGGCCGTAATGCGGTACAATCCGCCTGTTATCTACCTGCGTTACACAGAGCTTTTGACCAGACACCTATGACGACTCCCGCCATAGACATCACCCAACTCAAGACAGAGCAGATTCAGGCCTATTTGCATGACTCTGTCGCTGTACCTGCCGACCTGCAGGACAATGTACTGGTTACCACGCTGGACAAAATCTACAATTGGAGCCGCAGATCCAGTATGTGGCCTCTACTGTTCGGCCTCGCCTGCTGCGCCATCGAAATGATCGCCACCGCAGCCAGCCGCTACGACCTGTCCCGATTCGGTATGGAGGTCATGCGTCCCAGTCCACGGCAGAGCGATCTTATGATCGTCTCCGGGACCGTCACCAAGAAAATGGTGCCAGCCATCGTCCGAATCTACAACCAGATGGCGGAACCCCGCTATGTGCTTAGCATGGGAGCCTGTGCCACGGGGGGTGGTCCTTTCAAGGAGGGCTATAACGTAGTTAGTGGCATTGACAAGTACATTCCTGTGGATGTGTATGTGCCCGGTTGTCCCCCGACCCCTGAAGCACTTATTTACGGCCTGATGAAAGTCCACGAAAAAGTGGATGCCCAGAGTGTCCTTACCGCTTCGTGGTACCAGCGGGAAACCTCCCACTACGTACCTGTACCCCAGCTGGGACCGGACATTTTCGATCCCCGTCAGGCAGATCTCATTCGGGCCCAGACCTTGAGCGCCCAGGACGGAGGAGAAGCGGCCGCTGCTACTGGACGTGATTCCTCTCAGGGACCAGGCGGTCTCCAGAATTTGGGGGATGCGGCCAAAGCCCGCATTGAAGAGGCCAAACGTCGAGTTGCGGCCCGGCGGGAAGGCTAATTCCTTCTTTGTAACAGGCTTTTCTTGTACTTATGGCCGTTATTGCCGACACTCAGCAACTGGCAGATGCCTTGCGCACGGCTCTGCCTGAAGCCCTGCTTGGCGTGGAAACCACAGATCAGGGCGATACATTCACCCTATCCCCCGAAAGCATCCGGGAGGCCCTGCTTCATTTGCGCGATCAGGCAGGCTATGATCTGCTCTCCGGCCTGACCTGTACCGACTACCTTGCCTATAGTGGCAAGAAACGGGGTGACGCGTCGCGCTTTGATGTTGTATACCATCTTTATTCAACCGCCCGCGGCGGCCACGCGCTGACCGTACATGTGCCTGTACCCGACAGCAATGCGATTGCCACGGCCACCGATGTGTATCCAGGCGCCAATCTGCAGGAACGGGAAGTCTGGGATCTCTATGGGATAGAGTTCAGCGGCCATCCCAACCTGCGTCGCATCCTGCTTTGGGAAGGCTTTGATGGTCACCCCATGCGCAAGGACTGGCATGAAGCGTATTACGAAGAGGATCAGAAACCCTTCAAGAGCCGTCATCCGCGGATAGACTTTAACCGCAGTGAAGACCAGGTACCCTGGGGCAAGAACACGCGCTATCCTGAGAACTGGGATCCGGATGACTGGCAGGCACCCGTAGCCTATGTTCCTGTCAGCCAGCATCCCCGGGACCTGAACGGCACTCAGTCTGAACACATGCATACCGAGAGTGTGGTCGTCAATCTGGGGCCCCATCATCCCAGTACGCATGGGGTCTTCCGCATGATTGTTCGGGTCGAGGGCGAACTCATCACCGCCCTGGAGCCCGACATGGGCTATTTGCACCGCAATCATGAAAAGATTGGGGAACGGAATACCTGGCTGATGAACATGCCTTTCACGGATCGGCTGGACTATCTCAACTCCATGAGCAATAACTGGTCCTACGCCCTGGCCGTGGAAAAACTGGCCGGTATTGAGGTCCCCGAACGGGCCGAATATCTGCGTGTGATCATGGCGGAACTGACCCGCATTGTGAACCACCTGTGGTCCATCGGGTTCATCCTGAACGATTTGGGTGCACTCCAGACTCCGGCCCTGTATGCGATCGAAGAACGCGAGATGATTCTCGACCTGTTCGAAGCCGTCAGTGGGGCGCGCATGATGTGCAATTACATGCGCTTTGGCGGTGTCCACCGGGATCTGCCCGCAGGCTGGCTGGAACAGGCCCAATATATCGTGGATGAACGTCTGCCGCGGGCCCTGAATCAGCTGGACCGACTGCTCACGGACAATGAAATCCTGATGGCACGGGGGCGAGGCGTAGGCTATCTGAGCGTTGAGGACCTCATCGCCCTGAGTGTTTCCGGGCCCATGATCCGGGCTGCCGGGTTAGCCTATGACATCCGCCGGGCAGAACCCTACGGGATTTACGATCGCTTTGACTTCGAAATTCCTACCTTACCCCACAGCGATGTATATGATCGCTATTACATCCGCCTCCTGGAAGCCCGGGAAAGTGTCAAGATCCTGAAGCAGGCCCTGCATGACCTGCCGGATGGTGAAATCCTGGGTGGCAAAGGTGGCTACGTCTTACGTCCTCCGGAGGGCGAAGTATACAGTCGTATTGAGGCCCCTAAAGGGGAACTGGGGTTTTATCTGGTGAGTGATGGCAAGCCCAATCCCTATCGCTATCATATCCGGTCCCCAAGCTATATCAATCTGAATGCCCTGGCCCCCATGACTGTGGGTTACAAGGTAGCCGATGCCATTGTGATCCTGGGCGCCATTGACATTGTCCTTGGGGAAGTGGACCGCTAGCGCGGCGTATCGTACGGAACGAAGGAGAAAACGGGATATGTTTGGAGCCGGATTGCTCAAGGGTTTGGGCGTGACGCTCAAGCACGCGGTGGAAACCTATACGGACGACTTGCAAAAGACGCCCAGCCGCTATACCGACAGTGACGAACGAAGTGCCAATCTGCGCATTATCGACCAGCCCGTAGATCAGGAAGGATTGCTGACCATTCAGTATCCGGAAGAACGCCGCATCCTGCCAGAACGCTTTCGCTACATTCCCATGCTGATTTGGGATAACGATACGGACGAGGAACGTTGCACGGCCTGTGGCATCTGTGCCAAGGTGTGTCCCCCCCAGTGCATCTGGATCGCCCGCGCCACGGACGAAAATGGCAAACCGGTCACACGGCCCCAGGAATTCTTTATCGACGCTACTATCTGCATGAGTTGCAATTATTGTGTTGAGTTCTGTCCGTTTGACGCCATCAAGATGAATCACGACTATGAACTGGCCGCCTATGAACGGTACCCGCATCTCATTTATGACAAGACGGAATTGACCGTACCCCTGGATTACTATGCTGCACTGTGGCCGGTGCAGTTCAAGGAAGAACAGATACAGCGCGCCAAGAAAGCCGAAGAGGAACGGGCCAAGGAAGCCGAAAAGGCCCGCCGGGCCCAGGCCAAGGCCCAAGCCGCAGAGTCCGCGGCAGAGAACTCAGCGGCAGAGACCGCTGCGCCCATGTCCCGAGCCGAGGAACTGAAACAGAAAGCGATAGAAAGAGCCCGGCAGAGAGCGGCTCGGCAAGGCAAGTGAGCAGATTCGGGCTATGGGGTATACTATACTTCCGGTTGGGGGAACAGGAACCGTAAGGACAGCGTCCCTGCCTCCGCTACAGATTGCTGTTCCCTGAGAAAGCCTGCCGTAATCTGCCAATACCAGTGACACCATGAACGTCGATGTAACCTTTCTCGGTCATGCCACATTTCAGGTTAAGGCCGCTGAGGATGTCATTCTTATTGATCCCTGGTTGCACCCGGATAATCCTGTGTGCCCTGATACCTATACGGTGGATACGGTTGATCCCGATTACATTCTGGTGACCCATGGACATGGGGATCATGTAGGCCACCTGAAGGATCTGGCCCGCCGGGGGAAAGCCCAGGTAGTGGCGAATTTCGAGATTGCCACCTGGTTGATGAATGACAACATTAACAATGTTCTGCCCATGCATGTAGGAGGCAGTCAACTGTTTGACTTCGGCCACGTCAAGCTCACCATTGCCCATCATGGCAGTATGTTGCCAGACGGCAGCAATGGCGGCACAGCAGCGGGAGTCCTGGTGTATTTCCGGGATGGTAAGGTGCTCTACCATGCCGGTGATACGGCCTTAACCTACGACATGCGGCTGATCGGAGAGAAAGGTTCGGTGGATGTAGCCCTGCTACCCATTGGGGACAATTTCACGATGGGTCCCGAGGATGCCGTATCGGCGGCCCAATTCGTCAATGCCAAGTGCGTCGTACCCATTCACTACAACACATTCCCACCTATCCAGCAGGATCCCGAGGCTTTTGCGGAAAATCTGAAAGCGGAAGGGATTGATTGCCAGATTATGCAGCCAGGCGATCAAATCGCCTTATGACAGCCGTGGGTTGACATGATCCCGCCTTGGGCGGAACATTGTTGTCCCACTTTCATTGCCCTGCACGAGACACCTTCGGGATGTTGGATGCTCACGGCCCACACCCGATGGTCCTTGGTGCTGATTGTCGTCTGGCCCTTTAAGAATTGACAATCTGCTGCCACGAACCGAAAGGAGCGTGAACTGTGTATCATCCCAAGGCAGAATTGTTGTTTCCAAGTTACCTGATTCCGGAGTTGCGGGAGTTGCGTGGCCCCAGCTGGACCCAGCTGGTGGATCGGGTGCTGGCGGTAGACGAAGCGCATCCCTTCAACCTGGCCTTCATGCTCATGATGGTGGAATTGGGTTCCTGTCTCCAGTGTCACAGTGAAAGCTACAAATTTCTGCAGGGATGCAAAATATGCAGTGCCCGGACCGTTCGCTGCTACAAGGGCACCGATGAAGATCTGCTGGAACTGTTTGAGCAGGCACTGTCGCGCATTGAAAGGGAATTGCCCACTATTGCCCATCTCTTTCCAGACGTAGCGCCAGAGGCAGTTCCTGAGTTGCAGGAAGTAATTGTTCTTGAATGAAGTTGAGCCATATCACGCTCTGCGTGGCCCAACCTGTTCCCGTACCATCTCTGCTCCTTTACCGCGTAGCTGGACCTGAATTCGTCCAAGTCTCTCTTCCCCTGAGTGTCATGCAGGCGTGAAGCCATGCGCATTGCCATCATCGGGGCTGGGCCTGGTGGCCTCGCCGCAGCCCATTCCCTGGTGACACAGGGCGCTTCCCAGGCAGAGATCGTTATGCTGGAAGATAGTTCCCAGGCAGGGGGCTTGGCCTCCGGTTTTCGTGGCTGTCCAGACTGGGAATGGCCTTTGGAAAGGTTTTATCATCATCTGTTCACCAATGATGAGGATATTATCCGCTTTACCCATGCGTTGGGGCTGGCGGACATGCTTGAGTTTCACTCTCCTGTCACGGCCTACTTCTACCGGGAACGTGCCTACCGTCTGGACAGCATAAGTTCGCTATTGGCTTTTCCTCACCTCCCTTTTGCGCACAAACTGCGCATGGGACTGGTCATTGCCTACCTGCGTTGGCACCCCCGCCCACCCTGGCACAACTTCGATGCGACGACCGCACACCGGTGGCTGCAGTCCCGCATGGGTTCTGTGGCCTACACCACCCTGTGGCAATCTCTGCTGGAGGGCAAATTTGGTCAACATTACCAGGATGTATCCCTGGCCTGGTTTGCCGCTCGCATTTACAAACGTACGGCCGATCTCGGCTATTTCAAGGGAGGATTTCAGGCTTGGGCCAACGCAGTCTCCCAGAAAATCCAGGCCCTGGGTGTGCAGGTAGCATTCAATACACGAGTGCACAAAATCCAACCCGACAGGGAGGGATTCACCATCTCTACCAATCGGCAGTCCTGGCACGCTGATGCCATACTTTACACAGGCTCGCCAGCCGGATTGATCCAGTGCTGTACCGGTCTGCCGTCTTCCTATACCCAGAAGCTGGACGAGGGAGACTTCATGGGTGCTGTGGTCCTTACGGTGGCCCTGGAGCGCTCCCTTATCCCTGGCACCTACTGGCTCAGCATTCCGGCCAATGCTGACTTGCCTTTTCTAGCCCTGGTGGAGCATACAGCCATGATTCCTCCAGGCCGGTACGGAGGACATCATCTGGTGTATGCAGGGGCTTACGTGGAACAGGATCACAGGTATCTGACACTCGCAGAGGAAGATATAACGCAGGAATTCCTCGGCGGTTTCACCTCCGTCAATGCCGATTTCAATCCCTCCTGGGTCCAGGGTACCTGGTTGCACCGTACCCCCTACGCCCAACCCATTCCCTATCCGGGTACTGGATCCCATCTTCTACCCCTACAGACCCCTTTGCCCGGCCTGTACCTGGCAACCATGAGTCAGGTCTGGCCTTGGGACAGAGGTACCAACTATGCCGTACAACTGGGCCAGCAAGCTGCGGATCTCATGGTCCAGAAACTCTATACCTGAAAGCTGTTGCCGCAATTCGCTACAATTTACGCTTTGGGTCGACAGGTGTTACATATCCCTCGCGTGACCTGTGTTATAAATGTTGTTCTTGCAATCGGAAACGTCCATGGTCCAACCCACTTCTCCCCCTATTGCCCCCGAAACCATTACCCAGGCTCTGGGCACGGTTATAGAGCCAGAATTGCGGCAGGATCTGGTGACTCTGAATATGGTTCAGGATATCCGGATTGAGGGTTCCAGTGTCGCCTTTACCGTAGAATTGACCACGCCGGCCTGTCCTCTGCAGGGCCAGATCGAGTGTGAAGCGATGGAAGCGGTGCAGCAGGTCCCCGGCGTAGAGCAGGTCACGGTCAATTTCACCCATCGGGTAGCCCAGGATGACCGCATTGCCCAAAAGCTCAACGTGGACATCAAGACGGTACTGGCGATCAGCAGCGGCAAGGGGGGTGTGGGCAAGACAACGTTCAGTGTGAACCTGGCGGTCAGCCTGGCCTTGGAAGGGGCTAAGGTGGGCATCCTCGACACCGACGTGTATGGACCCAATGTACCCATGATGATGGGGCTGTCAGGTCCCCTTTCCGTGCGGGACGGCAAGATGATGCCCCATGAGTCCTATGGCGTGAGGGTAATGTCCATGGGTTTTCTGATGCCGGAAGGGGAAGCCGTGGTCTGGCGGGGGCCCATGTTGCACAGTGCCATTCGCCAGTTCCTCACGGATGTGCACTGGGGTGACCTGGATTACCTGATCGTGGATCTGCCCCCGGGCACGGGAGATGCCCAGTTAACCCTGGCGCAGAGTGTTCCCATCACAGGGGGCGTGATCGTCACCACCCCGCAAGCCGTTTCTATCAGTGATGCGAAGCGGGGAGCCGGTGCCTTCACCAAACTGGATGTTCCGGTACTGGGCATAATCGAAAACATGGCAGGGGACATTTTTGGCCAGGGAGGCGGTCAACAAGCGGCACGGGATATGGGCCTGGACTTTATCGGTCGTGTGGCGCTGGATCCCCTGATAAGAACGGGGAGTGATGCGGGCGAACCGGTGGTCGTAGCTCATCCGGAAAGCGAAATCGCCCAATCCATCCGTCAGATTGCCCGCGTTACGGCGGGTCTGTTGAGTATGGCGGCTATGGCCCGTCCTACCACCGAAATCGAACTGGAGTGAACCCCTGTTAGTCTGCCCGCCGCCAAGACCTTCTTGCCGGCGTACTTGGGAGCAGGCAAGTTCTGATTTCAGGACTGTGATATATTAGGGGCGATGTCACATTAGGGACTAGCACAACAAGAACCTTTGCGTTGAGGAGTGGTAACCTCCATGTCCCAAGTATCCAAAATCCTCCATGTGACTCTTTGCCTGATCTTCCTAGTCGGCTGTACCCGTGACCGAGTCACGGGCGAATTCATTCTGACAGCAGATCCGGTAGATGTGGAAGGCGCTGCTCTGGAGAGGGAACGTGAGGAAGAAGCCTCCCCGGAAGTACTGGAACCCATTGTCTATGTAGTGCGCGAGGGGGATGTGCTTAGTGCGGTAGCCGAGAAATTTGGCACTACCGTAGCGGGTATCAAGAATCTGAATCCCCAACTCACCAGCGATCGCCTCTTCCCGGGAGATGAGATCCGGGTACCAGCCCCATCCGCGGCGGGAGAGGGAGGCACGGCCGGGGTTCTGGATGATAAACCATTCTTTTACACCATCCAGGCAGGCGATATTGTGTCAGCGATTGCCGTGGAGTTTGGGGTGACTCTGGATGAGATCAGAGAGGCCAACCCGCTTGTCGACCTGGACCAGGTTCCGGTGGGAGTACGGCTGATCATTCCCGTGCCAGCCGCTCCCCTTGAACTGGAAGATGACGGGTTTTATCACACGGTTCGGGCCGGCGACACCCTGAATGACATTGCCTTGCGTTATAGCGTTGAAGCCAAGGCCATACAGGAACTAAACAACCTGGTATCCCCGGATCAACTGGCGGTAGGTCAACGCCTGTTGCTGCCAGAAAACGCGTTGCTCTCGGGAATCGCCGATCCCCCTGTCCAGCCCCAGGGAACTGTCACGCATGTCGTGCGGGAAGGGGATACTCTCACGGATATAGCCCTGTACTATCAGGTCACAACGCACTCGATCATTCAGGCCAACAACCTGTTAGACCAGGATCAGTTGGCGGTGGGGGAAACCCTGATTATCCCGGGTGTCGCCCTGCAGGTGCAGGACGGTTACTTGACTCACACGGTGCGGGCCGGGGAAACCCTGTCTGCCATTGCCCAGCGGTACGGGGTATCCGTTGACGTCCTGTTGAGTCTGAACCAGTTGGAGAGCGCTGACATCCTGAGTGCGGGACAACAACTGCTGATACCTAATATTCAGCAGTAAGCACCGAGGATAACGTACGTTCAGAATCGTATTGGCCGACCGGATGCATGAGATCTGGTCGGCCAATATTTCTCATTTGAACCCTATGATGAGTATGCCTCTACCCTTGCCTACACGGGCATGGTACGTCCCGCATGGGCGCGCACCATAGTTGCGATCTCCTGGTGGGCATCGGTACAAGCGAAAATCTGCACGCCGTCGTCAAAACGTTCACACGCATTACCCTCGTCAAACTGGCCTTCAAAGAAAGGCACATGGGCTTTGGCCAGTGAATCCTTGACTCTATTGCGGGCGGCCCACATCTCCGTCGGGTAGGGGGGATCGTGATTGTCGATATAGCCAAACGACAGTCCCATATCGCCTGGGCCCCATTCGGCAAATCCCAGTCCCGGAGTTGCGGCTATCTCATAGCTGTTGGCCAGTGCTTTCTGATTTTCGATCTTGACACCCAGTAACAATTCCCCGTCTGGATTGAGAGGCCAAGGATCGGCGGCCAAAATGTATTCGGGGCCCGAAATACCCCAACGGGCCCCCGCTTTTGCCTGGGCCCCTGCCCCACGAGTACCGGGGGACAGGCCAGCACCCACGCCTTGTTTGTGATAGGAATAACGGCAGGATTCAATATAGGCCACTATTGCCTGCGGATCTTCCGCATGGCACAGCAAAAGGGCATGTACACCGCGGGCCAGGATCTGCTGGAACTGCCACATATTCGCCTTGATCGCGTGCGCGCTGTGTCCCAGGACAGGCAATTCTACCATAATCACCGGAGACAGGTGTCCAGAGGCGGTTGGACCACCGTCAATGAGTCCTGACATGAATGCATCCAGAGCCGCCAGGTCAAAGATGCCATGTTCCATATTGACGCGGATCATGTCGGCCCACGTCTTGGCCATAGCCTTGCCGCTTTCGTAGGATAGACAGGAAGTGCCTGTACAAAAAACAGGTTGTCCTATCTTAAGTAAATTTACTGCCTTGTTAATGCCCATCCAGTTTTTCCACCTTAATGTATGATGAGGAATTCGACGAGATCATTTGCCCTTTCCATCAATCCATTCTAGTCGTTTGGCAATAGGCAAGAAAAACTATGATTATCCAGCCCATGGTATTTCTGTCTTTCTCCTGTGTCAACGCTTGCACATTTCAATAATCCTCCTGGAGGCAAAAATGTTCCTAGGTCGACTAGGACTTGAAACCGCTCGAATACCACATGTTGACCGGCATGGCTTAGTCTATCTGTCCCGGGGTGGACTGACTGTCCGTAATGGGACTTTGGTATTCGAAAGGAAGGAAGTCAAGGAACATCAAGATGATCAGCCAGAAAAACCAGGACGATATGAGATCCCCTTTCAGATGGTGTCCATGATTCTGTTAGGTCCCGGGTCAACTGTCAGCCATGATGCCCTGCGGTTGCTTGGTCGACACGGTACTGCTTTAGCTGCTGTTGGGGACAATGGCGTTCGTTGTTATACTGCACCTCCCTTGATATCTAGTCGATCCTCCTTGGCACGGCAACAAGCCGAGATGTGGGCCGATAAAACGGGCGGTCGATTAGAGGTTGCCCGCAAAATGTTTAAACTGCGTTTTGGAGTAGAAGAGCTCCCGAACCACGAATCCCTAGATGCCCTGAGAGGTATGGAAGGAGCCAGAGCCAAGAGAACGTATGTTCTTTTGGCTCTTCGATATGGCATTCCTTGGCGTGGTCGCCGGTATGACAGAGTCAATCCAGACACAAGTGACTTACCTAACCAGGCGATCAACCATGCCGCAACTGCAACAGAAGCTGCGGCTTCCATAGCAGTAGCAGCGACTGCAACTATTCCCCAATTGGGCTTCCTACATGAGGATCCCAGTCAATCATTTGTTCTAGATGTGGCAGATCTTTTTCGAGATCAGATCACAATCCCGGCAGCATTTCTAGCGACATCGAAAATACTGAAGCAAAACAAACATAGCTCCAAAGGACTTTCTGACATCGAAAGAACTACCAGACGCCTAGCAGGTGAGATGCTACAGAAAGAAAAAACCATATCCTTGATGATCGATCACATTAAAAGCTTCTTTGCTACTTGAGCCTCAAGGTAACATTCGATGCCAATGACCGTTATCGTCACCCAAAACGTACCAGCACGAACACGGGGATTTCTTACATCCGTGGCCCTTGAGATAGCTCCTGGAGTGTATACTTCCCCTCGAATGAACAAAGCTGTTCGGGAACGGGTATGGGAAGTATTGACGGATTGGCAATCTTATTATCCTCAAGGAAGTGTCGTAATAACCTGGCGCGAAACTGGTGCACCAGGTAATCAACGAATCCTGACACTGGGATTACCCGCTAAAGAGATAGTGGATTTAGATGGTATATTGGTAGTCCACAGCGAAAGAACCAATCCTTAGCAACCGCAAATTAACAACTGAAGAGATATTTGATGCATGCAAGTTCCTACTATCCATCTTGTAACTCCTCGTTCCTGATATTCAATTTCAGAATGAAAATAACTGTAATGTCAAGAGTAGGGTTTCCCCCGTACACATGGGGATAGACCCACCACCGAGCCGTAGGGGACCTGCTCCTTAGTGTTTCCCCCGTACACATGGGGATAGACCTTTTGGCTATTGTGGCGGAGATTTACACGATGGGTTTCCCCCGTACACATGGGGATAGACCTTCAGCATGTAGGACTTGAATTCGTCCTGATACGTTTCCCCCGTACACATGGGGATAGACCCACGTCACCCTGAACGATCTCTTTGAAGCCCTAGTTTCCCCCGTACACATGGGGATAGACCGGCTACCTGGGATACATGCCTAGCGACCTGATAGTTTCCCCCGTACACATGGGGATAGACCATATCTAGAAGCTTAAAACCCTTCCATAATGCGGTTTCCCCCGTACACATGGGGATAGACCTTTAGCTGAGTGGTACATGAATGCTCCGAATGCGTTTCCCCCGTACACATGGGGATAGACCTGGACATGGGACGGAGTACCTCATCATAATCCGGTTTCCCCCGTACACATGGGGATAGACCTCGGGACAGAGAAACGGACATCAGGCCCAACAGGTTTCCCCCGTACACATGGGGATAGACCATCCTTGCGTTGCCGGAGCCACAGACCGCACTCGTTTCCCCCGTACACATGGGGATAGACCTATCACGGATCGGCTCCAGACCTGACCAGTCCAGTTTCCCCCGTACACATGGGGATAGACCTCCCGCAGGTCCACGGCAGACCCCTCCGCATTTGTTTCCCCCGTACACATGGGGATAGACCTGACTACCAGCCTATGTAACCCTACCGCCATGAGTTTCCCCCGTACACATGGGGATAGACCTGCCCCTAGAATGCTCCACAATGTCCTATTCTGGTTTCCCCCGTACACATGGGGATAGACCCTGGGCACATCGGTTTCGTGTGTGCCATCCTCCGTTTCCCCCGTACACATGGGGATAGACCGAGCAGCCACACAATCCGAGACCCCCTCACTGGGTTTCCCCCGTACACATGGGGATAGACCGGAGGCGATGGTCTCCTTGACGCCCGTGGTGAAGTTTCCCCCGTACACATGGGGATAGACCATTAACTGGACATATTGAAGAATCTTGGTGGCTGTTTCCCCCGTACACATGGGGATAGACCCTGCACAGCGCCCTGTATTCGCGACCGAAGTCAGTTTCCCCCGTACACATGGGGATAGACCATACCAATCACCGCTGTTATTGCGCCAGCCGTTGTTTCCCCCGTACACATGGGGATAGACCTTTGTTGACTGCTGATCCCTGCACACGCTCATTGTTTCCCCCGTACACATGGGGATAGACCGTACCAGATCTGATCGTCCACCAGCAGCATGTAGTTTCCCCCGTACACATGGGGATAGACCTTGCTGGTATTGGCAATCTGGATACTGCGTGTCGTTTCCCCCGTACACATGGGGATAGACCTCTGTACCATCGGTTGCTGGACTGGCACTTTCAGTTTCCCCCGTACACATGGGGATAGACCTACGCTCTCTGGCTCACCTACGCCATCGCCGGAGTTTCCCCCGTACACATGGGGATAGACCTCAGTCCTCTACCCTTCGCACCGAAGGCAAGGGGTTTCCCCCGTACACATGGGGATAGACCCTGCTGACACCTCTGATACCCGCCTTCGTGACCGTTTCCCCCGTACACATGGGGATAGACCTCGATCACGTTGTATAGACTGTATTGGCGCACCGTTTCCCCCGTACACATGGGGATAGACCGTTCACGTGAGGCATTCCTTTAGTCATCAGCAGGTTTCCCCCGTACACATGGGGATAGACCGTACTCGGGGGTAAACTTGCGTACGCATGGGAAGTTTCCCCCGTACACATGGGGATAGACCTGTGTCGTTCATGGGCACGGATGATTATGATGGGTTTCCCCCGTACACATGGGGATAGACCTGGATGATCGCGCTGACCAGGTAGCCGTTGCCGGTTTCCCCCGTACACATGGGGATAGACCCCAGTATTAGCACAGTAGGGATCATGAGGTTGCGTTTCCCCCGTACACATGGGGATAGACCGAAATGGTATTGCACCACGAAGTCAGACGTGCCGTTTCCCCCGTACACATGGGGATAGACCGGACTTGAGGGAGCCGGTGGCAGCGGCAGTCAGGTTTCCCCCGTACACATGGGGATAGACCCATCCACAAACGCCTGGTAGCCCACGCCCAGTCGTTTCCCCCGTACACATGGGGATAGACCTGTCATCGACGGTGCCATTGTGGGCATCACCTAGTTTCCCCCGTACACATGGGGATAGACCTGACGGCGATTACCAGGAGCTGGTGATGCCACTGTTTCCCCCGTACACATGGGGATAGACCCAACTGGTACGACCGGCCGCATGAGATCCCGGTGTTTCCCCCGTACACATGGGGATAGACCTGCCCCAGTAAACGAGATCGAACCAAAGACGAAGTTTCCCCCGTACACATGGGGATAGACCGTCAATACCTGGCGGTGCCGGGCGTGCGGGGCAGTTTCCCCCGTACACATGGGGATAGACCCCCGACTATGGGCTGGCGAAAGACGCACCCGAAGTTTCCCCCGTACACATGGGGATAGACCTCAGTCATACCCATAGGGTGACACTGCCACCATGTTTCCCCCGTACACATGGGGATAGACCCTGGACTTGCCCGCGCCCAACGACCCGGCGATGGTTTCCCCCGTACACATGGGGATAGACCATTCTTTACCTTGTGTGCGCGTCCGGTGGGGTCGTTTCCCCCGTACACATGGGGATAGACCCCCTCCAGGTATTCAGTTGCCATGGTGTAAGATGTTTCCCCCGTACACATGGGGATAGACCCGCTTCCTGCTGCTGCAGGATCAAAAGCAAACGGTTTCCCCCGTACACATGGGGATAGACCTAGAACGGTGACAACAGTAGTGCTTCGGTTCACGTTTCCCCCGTACACATGGGGATAGACCTGAAACTGGAAAACCTGGAACTGGGTCAACTGGGTTTCCCCCGTACACATGGGGATAGACCTGCCATGATTGGGATTGGTACCAGGAACAATCAGTTTCCCCCGTACACATGGGGATAGACCCTCAGGGGTAGAGTAGAAGGCTTGCCAAAAGCCGTTTCCCCCGTACACATGGGGATAGACCCTGTTTCCGCCATCATCCTGTTCCTTGCTGCTAGTTTCCCCCGTACACATGGGGATAGACCTGTCGTACATTCAGTCTACCCACAGGCAGGCGAGTTTCCCCCGTACACATGGGGATAGACCTTGGTATTGTTGCACCTTGCCTATAGCCTGCTGGTTTCCCCCGTACACATGGGGATAGACCTGTCTGGTACATGGCCTCGACCTGCTCCTGGTCGTTTCCCCCGTACACATGGGGATAGACCTGTCGTACATTCAGTCTACCCACAGGCAGGCGAGTTTCCCCCGTACACATGGGGATAGACCTACGTCGGCCACGATGAAGCAGGCGAATGAAACGTTTCCCCCGTACACATGGGGATAGACCTATTCGTTCCGCGATGGCGTTGCCGGTTATGCGGTTTCCCCCGTACACATGGGGATAGACCTCTTTGAGATTGGCCTTGACAAGGGTGGTGGCTGTTTCCCCCGTACACATGGGGATAGACCACTCTATTACGATGCCGGTGGCGGCTATGGGGCGTTTCCCCCGTACACATGGGGATAGACCTTTCTCTAATTTAGCACACCTTGTCAGCAGTTAGTTTCCCCCGTACACATGGGGATAGACCGTCCTGTAGGCAACTGGGCGGAGACATTCGCCGGTTTTCCCCGTACACATGGGGATAGACCTTGAACACCACCGGTGCTCCAGGTGTAGTGTGGGTTTCCCCCGTACACATGGGGATAGACCTGAGACAGCCCATGGTCCCATTCATCCGTCCGAGTTTCCCCCGTACACATGGGGATAGACCCAGGTCCGTCCGGGCCTGGGTGCAGGACGCCCAGTTTCCCCCGTACACATGGGGATAGACCAGGCCCAGTCGATGTAGGGCACCAGCTCCAGGTGTTTCCCCCGTACACATGGGGATAGACCGTTCAGGCGTTCAGCGCCGAAGGCAAGGCCCTAGTTTCCCCCGTACACATGGGGATAGACCCCCAAGAAACGAACGACACGAAGCCCGGATGAGGTTTCCCCCGTACACATGGGGATAGACCCAGCAGAAACAGCTGGTTGTGGATGGCCGACCGGTTTCCCCCGTACACATGGGGATAGACCCCTATCGGTCCAGCGCTATGATCTGATCTCCCTGTTTCCCCCGTACACATGGGGATAGACCATCGGAGGCTATCGAACGACTGCTTTGGCTGCGGATTTCCTGTACATGCGAGGATAGACCGCCATAGAATATATCGGAGGCATCCGATTGGAGTTGCCCTGTACACATGGGGATAGACCGCAGGGCGGGCGTCGCCGAGGGGCCCTATGTACATTACCCTGCACACATGGGGATTTACCAAAGAAGATTAGCGCCGCAAGTTAGCCTTCCTGTTCATATCGGAATGTTATATGCAACCTCAGACACTACAAAATCCCCTCTTTTCCGTAGATAGGAATTGTGTCCGATGGTCAATACCAAACAGGCTTTGGAACAGTTTCCCATCTAACAGGTTTGTAGGGATCGTTTCTAAGCAGGCATCTTGCGAATCTTTTCCTTCCATTGTTGTGTATAACACGAGACTGATTTCAATAACGTCTGATGTGGAATTGACCGTTTGACCCTAGTGCACAGGCTCACAAGTTCTTTCAATAGTGGCTAGCTGGCCCAGAATAGCATCGGCGGTGGCCTGCCAGCAGGGCGGTACGGCGTGCCGATTGCGACCCCGTACATAC
>DAOUJU010000041.1:0-18570 GCA_034422235.1 Anaerolineales bacterium
CCGGCGCCTGCTCATCCGCTGGGAGAAGAAGCAAGCCAACTATCTGGCTTTGCTGCATCTGGCCTTCGCCTGGATTACCTTCCGGGCGGCCGGGGTTTTCGGATAGGCTCTTAGCACCTGCGGATCAGTTTAGTCTATCCGGTAATCAGGGACTGTCCGCCATCAATCCACAATTCAGTACCTGTAATGTGGGAAGAGGCATCAGATACCAGGAAATGAATCAAGTCTCCGCATTGTTCGATGGTTCCTGGAATATTGGTAGTCAAAGGAATATTGCCTCCTTTGAAGGCGGTGCGCCACAGGATGTCCTGATTGAGTAACTCTGTGTTGTCACTTATTTCAGTTGTGATAGATCCAGGGCAAATGACATTGATGCGCACCTTGTGGCGGGCCAGTTCCGGGGCCAGCATTTTGGTCATGATGAGCTGGCCACCCTTGGAGCAGGAATAGGCAACGGCTCCCGTGTTGCTGAACATCCGCGTTCCGTTGACGGAGGAAACCACAGCAATGGCACCGCCCTGCTGTTTGAGCCAGGGCAAAGCGTACTTGATCGTCATGAACGTACCCTTGAGGTTGATGTCCATGGTGTAGTCCCAGTCCTCAAGGGTGAGTTCCTCAATGGAGGCCCACTTGCCATTGACCCCCGCATTGGCCACCACAATATCGATGCGGCCAAACGTTTCACCCAACTGGGTTATGGCCTGCTGCAGACCTTCAGGATCGGAAACATCGGCAGTCAGGGTCAGAGCCTCGCCCCCGGCCTCCCTGATGGTGGCGGCTACCTCGGCAATTTGGGTACTGGTCCGGCTCAGGACGCCGATCTTGGCACCTTCCTGCGCCAGTTTCAAGGCGGCTCCCTTACCGATGCCGGAACCGGCTCCGGTAACCAGTGCAACTTGGCCTTTCAGTGACATGTAAACTTCCTCTGGGTGTGAAGTGACCTGGTGTGGCCGGGAAAAGCCGATCGTCCCTGTCCCGACGCATAGGGTAGTGATATTATGCCTGCTGCTTTTGCCACTCCTCGTATTCGGCCCAACCCTCGTCTGACAGAGGGTAGTATTTCCGGAGATCTCCGCCCTGCTGCAGACGCATCCGGCTGAACACTTCCCACTCCTCATGTTCCAGGGTGTGGGATAGAACCAGGGGAATCATCTGCTGGGGAATCATGACAGCTCCGTCGTCATCCGCGATGATGACATCCCCGGGCAGGACCGTGACCTGGCTGCAGGCGATAGGAACATTGAAGGCCCAGGGGAAAAGACGGGATTGCGAGGCGTAATTCGGCGTGAAGCCACGGGTCCACAGGGGAATGTCAATCTTCTGGATTTCAGGCCAGTCCCGCACACAGCCATCCACGACCATGCCCGCACCCCCGCGTCCCCGGAAGAAGGTGGTGAGCATTTCACCCACGCACCCTGTGTAGGGATCGCCATAGGCCTGGATGCACAGCACATCCCCAGGCTGGGTAGTCTCGAACACGGACCAGAGCGCACTCCGCTTCTCTGTCTGTTCCTGACCCAGACCGGAGGCGATGTCCTCGCGTTGGGGCATGAAAGCCAGGGTGATCGCGGGACCGACCACCTTGCTTCCCGGTTTGCGGGGCAAAGGCCCTTGAATGAAGCAATTGCGCATGCCCAGCTTGTGCATCATGGCACTGGCCGTAGCACTGCTCACCTTGTGCAGTTCCTGGATATGATCGGCCGTGGGACGTGTAAAGGGTCCGCCATCTATGGGCAGATCAATGGAAGGGGGAGGGGGCAATACGACTTGAGAATAATCAGGTACCGGGCGGGACACAGGAAATGACCTCGTGTATGTATTGGGTGACGGCAGTCGAAGCGGCTACTCGCGTTCTACCGCGATGGCATAGTGCCCTTCGATATGCGGGTATCGTTGGGCGGCGTCGGGACGCAGGGATACACCCAGGCCCGGTGCATCCGGGAAGAACAGGTGACCGTCCTGGATCGTCGGAGGATCGGCTAGGAAGGCCCATTGCAGCGGTCCCTGGATCATGCACAGTTCCAGTATGTGGCTGTTGGGCAAAGCGGTCACCACATGTCCGTTGGCTATGCCCATGAGACCATTATGCCAACTATGGGGAAATAGCCGGAGTCCCCTGTCCGCCGCGACTTGGCCGATTTTCAGCATTTCGGTGATACCGCTTAGACCGGCATCAGGTTGCACGATGTCATAAGCCTCTGCCTCAAGGTAGGGCCGGAACTGGGCCAGGGACGCAAATGATTCGCCCCCGGTGATCGGCATCTCAACAGCCTTGGCCAGGCGAGCGTAGGCTTCGATATTGGTCCAGGGGATGGGTTCCTCAAACCAGGCAAATCCCAATCGATCCAGTTCCTTGGCGATGGGTAGCGCCTGCTCTTCTGTCAGGCGGCAGTTACCATCTAAAGCCAGATCCATACGCCCGTCCACCACGCGGTGCAGCTCACGTACATGATCGAGAAACCGGGGCACATCCACCCCATCCCAGGACCATTCCGTACCGATGCGGAACTTCATGGCTGTGAATCCACGTTCGATATATTCTTCCGCTTCCCTATACAACTGTGACGGATCATCGCGCCAATCGTAGCGACATCCGCTGGAAGCGTACAGTCGCACCTTGTCAGTTCTGTGTCCCGAGATCAGTTCGTTCACGCTCTTGCCGGCGGCCTGTCCCCGCAAATCCCATAGCGCGCAATCAATACTGGCCACGGCTGCGTCATAGGCACGGTCCAAGCCTGCTGGACTGGGGGCCACAGTGGGGTCGTCAGCATCCCGACCCACCAGAGAAGGAGCCAGGAATTCCACCCAGGCCCGAATTTTCAGGGGCCAGCCATAGGATGAGGCTTCTCCGATGCCAACTGTACCTTCATCTGTGTGTACCACTACGATGGTGCAGTCAGCCTTTACCGTCCGGTATTGGGACGTTATCCACTGTTCGTGCGGCGCATGCATGCGCGACAGGCAAATGGTTTCCAGCTTTGAGATTTTCATCAGGCGCTGATCCAGTGTTGGGAGTAGCCCGCCCAGCAACGGCAGAGAGATGGGCCCATGGCATCTGCCTGCTCCAGGCAGGAAGCAGCGATCACGGTTCGTTCTCGCGAAAGTACAGAAGGTTATTCTAACCTGATATTCTGCCCAGACCGGTAATCTGTTTTTGTGTCTGCGGTACCAACGCCCTCTTCCTCTGTACCAGTTGCCCTGGACCATCGGGGCAAGACTTGGCAGGTGGGAAATGGGCAGGCCTTGCCCTATGGACAATGCTGGCACTCACCAGGGTGTTGTCGCGATACTATTCGGAATGCTGGATTCCCGTTCCGACAACCACAATTTAGGCAGATATTGCGTTTGAACCCTTACGCATTCTGGACAGGGCTTCGCTACGGTGTGTCAACCGTAGATAGGTCGTCCATTGTCCAATCCAGAGGATGGTGGGCGCATTCCAGCCGCGGGGGCTTGGTACCGTCTGGGTCGTAGATGATGTTCAGTTGGAGCGAGTACAGGTCAAGGCCACGTGAAGCCAGCTGCCGTCCGCAGTCGTTGCGCACGGTCTGGAGAGCGGCAGACTGCAGACTGCCGTTGTACTTGAGTTCCATGACATAGCCCTTGTCGGGAAGGAGGACCACAAGATCCGAGCGGCCGACCCGGTTGTGGAGTTCGGCCCAGCACTCCACATTGATCAAGTCGCAGAAGGCCTTAACGACCAGGGTATAGGCATATTCCACCTGCATGTATTCATAGGGCATGCTGGCCAGATAGGTAGTGAGATGGAAGCAGAAGGCCTCTATGTTCACCACTTGCAGGGACCGGAACAGGGCACGTGGCAAGGGCGAGCGGTAATCAGCGGAGCTTTCCCGGAGGACCCCTTCGGCGAAGTCGGTCCGCACCTCGGTATTGGGGAAATCCAGCTGGAACCCCTCAGCCGTCTGCCTCAGGGTATAGTAGCCGGTCTGTAGCATCAAGAGATCAGGGTCAGGCCGATCTAGGCGGTAGAGGGGCTGCCAGACCCAATTAGCCATGTCGGTCCTGGACAGAATCTCGCTTCCCGTGGGTCGCTGGTGGCGCAGGGCTTGCACGAGGAACTGGGGGGTTCCAGAGGCAGCCCAGGGCCGGGGCCATTCAGCAGGGGTAGTGGGACACAAAGCAGGATCGTCCAGCAGTTTCTGCAGACATTGGGTCAGGGTGAAGGGGTTACAGACAGTGGAGGTATCGTCCTGCAGACTGAAGCGGTACCCGTTGTACTGCTGGTACAACTGTGCACCGACATCACGGTCGCCTGGCCAAGCCTCTCGCAGGTGGACGAGATGAGAGGCCAGATCCTGGCGGATCTCAGTTTCCGTGAAGCCGCAGATCGTGGCGTAGCGGCGATCCCAGGAAATGTCGGTCAGGTTATTGAGAGCTGAGAATAGGTTCGTGTGCCCGAAACGGGCGATACCAGTCAGGAATACATAGTGGAGGTGGGTCTCGGCCCGCCTGAGAGTCCTGTAGAAATGGCGCATCACGTCCCGCAGGGGGTCGGTCACAGTGGCCGGTTGTCCCAGCAATTGGGTGAGGGGGGCATCGTATTCGTCGACCAGCACCACTGAACGGACCTTGCTGGCTTGGTGTAAGTACCGGATCAGCCGATACAGGCAGTCAGATGGGTCGGTATCAGCCGGCAGTCGAATTTCATTATTCCGGGCCTGTTCAGAATAGGGCACATCCAGTCCCCGCTGATACCAGGTTGTCAATGTTTCTGCCAGCAGATTCCGCAACGACTGTTGTAACGCCGACACAGAGTCCCCCTGGACGGAGGACATGTCCAGACGGATGACGGGTCGGAAAAGCTTGGGCTCCCGCCACTGCCGGATGGCCAAGTGCCGGAACAGGTCCTGGGCTGCCACCGCTGGCTGCGTTGCAGGATTCCCTGTGCTGGAGTCCAAGGCTCCCCGCACCACTGCGGGTTGTCCCTGAAACCAGGCTTCCAGTGTGGAGATCAGCAGAGTCTTGCCAAACCGCCGCGGACGAGTCAGCAGATGGTAGGCACCTTCTTCATTGTCTAGGGGAAGAAGGGAATGTAGATGGGCAGTCTTGTCTACATAGAGGCCACCCGTCTGGCGAATGCGAATAAATTCGGCACGGGATGTATGCAGTGCCGGCAGTTTGCTGGGGCTGTTCGGGGCTACTGGCATGACGAAACCTGTGCCTCCCAAAGCAGGGCTTCCATAGTACCACAGCCGCGTCTTCCGCTACGCGGTCTTAGCGGTTCAGGTTGCCGGGGGTACTTCTTTTCCTCTGGTTGTCCTGTGATGGAGGCTTTGCTATTCTCCGCCAGACTAGGATTCAGTCCAGAGCAGGGAATAGAAATATTGCTCTTGGCAAGGAGACTCAGGGCTGTCCATTTTGAGTGTGATATTCATATGGACCGTGTACAGGTCAAGACCATGGAAAACCAATTACTCCCGCGGTAGTTAACCCGGTGTGCAAGTTTAGATCAGGTGACCAACTTAGAGATTTGCAGAGGGGGATTCCCTTGAGCTTGGTTCAGTAGGAAAGCGACGGTGTGGCTGAGTGCTTTGCGGAGGAGCCGATGGGTTAGATGCCACAGGTTCCGGGCCCACACCTGCTTGATGAGGTAGCGGTCCACGAGTTGACCGAACACCGTATCGATCCGATAGCGGAAGCGACTGAGGAGCGCGCTGCGTCTGGGCCAAGGGTCATGCTTGGCCTTCTTGAAGGGAGCCAGCAGATCCAAGCCCTGCCGAGCCAGTTCCTCTCGGAGTGGGGGGCTCCAGTAGTTACGGTCCCCCCATACAGTGCCCTGCCGTCCTGCGACCAACTCCGGTACCACCGTAGTCTCATGGACGTCGGCCGGGGCCAGGCTGAAGCGGACGATGACCCCTGGCCAGGCGACCAGCACATGCACGCGAAAGCCGAAGAATGTCTGGCGTAGCAGCACATCGTAGCCGAAGGCCCCCTCGCCCCGGAAGCGCTGGCAACGGTAGGCACGGGCGAACTGGCAGACAGGCAGGGGGAAGCTGTCCACCAGTTGGAGGGAGGGATCAAAACGGATCTGTGCCAGCAGGCACTGCCAGATCCGCTCCTTGAGGTAACACAGGTTCGCCGCCTGCCGGACGAACGTCGTGCGGTGGACATGCCCGAGGGCAGGGAAGAAGTGGGCGTAGTGACGTCGGAAGTAAGTGGAGAGTGCTTTGTCTTGGTTTAGAGACAGATACTCACCGATGATCTCCATGGTGATGACCTCGCTGTCGGCGAGCTTAGGGGTGGGTCCTCGCTGTCGGAGTCGTCGTTGTGCCAGGAGGTCCATCAGGATGTCGTCCACGAGGCAGAAAGTCGCTATGATGAAGTGGTCCAGGTCCATGGTGCCCTCCAATGAGTTCTGTCAATACCCATTAGAGACCCGAGGGCCTGGATGGCCAAATTCATACTAGTCTCGGTATAAAACTTGCACACGGGGTTAGTTATGCAATTCTGGATTGCTGTAGGAGTCCAGTGACAGTTGTACTTGAGTTCCATTAACATACCTCATGGCTGAGTGATGACGGCAAGCTGGCTGGGCATAATGCACCTTAGCATTTTGGCCCCATCATACTATCTGTCTTTACTTTACGAGTCCCGCCCCGACCTTATACAAAATTGAGCTTAGAATAAAGAATAATATGTACGTTGGCCCTTGGTGTACGTACTGATGTGCAATAACAGTCTTGTAAGCGAGGGCTTCAAAGCCTCAGGAGTAATCCTCATATGACGGAGAGAGCCGGACCTCATTCTCATCCTCAGAATATGGAGCCCTTGCGAGTATTCATCAGTAGCATGATGGGTGAACTGAAGGAGGAACGCCAGATCGCCGAGCGTGCAGTGGAGGATCTGCTGGGTGTCCTGCCTTGGCTGTTTGAGCGGTCAGAAGCCAGTTCACAAACGCCAGAGAACCTGTACCTGGAGCAAGTGCGCCAAGCTGACATAGTGATTTGGCTTGTTGGCAGTGAGACATCTCCAGCCGTCACTGCAGAAATACATACCTGCATGGACCACGGCATCCCTCTTCTGACTTTCCGTCTGCCAGCGCACCACAGGGATATGGATACCCAAGATCTGCTGGAAAGAACCAAAGAGTATGCCACATATAAGAAGGTGGAAAGCTCAGAAGACTTAGCCCACCATATCCGTGAAGCGTTGGAAAGCGAGATTATACAAGGCTATCGTAATCAAGGGTCGCCTTCACGCACAGACCAGTTACAGGAACGTCGAAATTACTCTCTGGGTCTACTCAAGCGAATGTGGGTGTCACTAGGCGTACCGGACAATATGGCGGCTGAACTCGCCGCCGACCTGTCAGTCGGCGATGTCCTAGAAACACCCGGGCCGGGAGTGCATGTAGTTGTTGGTGTTCAAGGATCGGGCAAGACCTTGGCCGTGTCCCGTCAGTTCCAGAAAGCTGTCACCCAGGTCTTGGAAGATTTTTCTATGCCATATCCATTGTTTGTGGAAGCACGGCAACTGAGACAGCCACTACTTGACTATGTGCAACAGCAAGGTCAGCAGTATTCCTTCAACCCCAGCCGCGGCATTTTCATGGTAGTGGACGGACTTGATGAAATCGGTATCTCAGAGGCCAATGAACTCCTTAAACGCGCAGAGGCCTATGCAGAGGCCAATGACAAAGCGACTCTCATATTGGCAGGCAGACTCCTACCAGGTTTAAACCTTAATGCAGAACATCGACTGAGGACATCAATACCGCGTTTGAGTGACCAAGAAGCAATGAGCCTGATAGGAAAGGTCGCTGGACGAGTCGTTAAACAGAGCTGGCACAGTTGGACACCGTCTATCCAGGAAGCGGCCCAAATCCCATTGTTTGCAGTCATGATCGGGTCCGAACTGAGGGAGAAAGATGATTTTGACGTTCCCAATCCTAGCCAACTGATAGAACGACTGGCGAAGCGTACCTATGAGGGGCCGGAGGGGCTGAAGGAAGAAACCTATGAATTGCTGAAGGTACTGGCCGCGAAAGCAGTTAGTTATGGAACAGGAGTAGATAACATCGAAGTCAGCCCAAAGATATTTGATCACAAATTCCTGGCTGATTCACGTTTGGTCAATGACAGCCAAGGCGTCCTCGATTTCACTCTGGCAGTTATGCGGGAGTGGTTTGCGGTAAGAGCCTTGGCAGAGCAGACGATTACCGTGGATGAGATCTTGTCGGTATTGGATCGGTGGTTCGTTCCTCTGCGCATAACCATGGAATCAGGAGACAGAAAGCTGATCCGTGACTTGCTGTCCCGGTTGGCCCGCAGTGATTCAGGTATGGCGAGTCTCCTGCTACAAGACTATGAAAAATCAATCTGGTATTGGCAAGACCCAGGAATATCAGATCTGGGAACAGTCGATGAAGTGGGCCAAACAATCTTGGAGGCGTTGGAAGACTGGAGAACGGGATTGGGTAACCTGTTCCCCGTGATAGGCCCCGTCCGTCCCGATGGTGAGATCAAAACCTTAGGTATAGAAGTCTGGAATTCCGGGGTCAGGTTGTCCTGGTATGAAGGAGAGGAAATACTGGATAAAGTCGTGGAAACACCTATATCTTGGACCACTGATTGGCCTGCGCGATCGTATTATCAAGTCCCCAATAGCCAAGCATGGCCTTGGCTGATCACCATGAAAGAACTGTCTAAATCGCTCAAGAAAGCCATTCAGTCCAAGTATTTCCCACTTGAAACCGTCTCTGCCGTACACGAAAGGGCCTGGGAACTCTCCCCGGCTCTGAGCAAACCACGAAACTTGCAGGAGATGTGGGACAAGATCCAGCAAACTGATCATGGCAACGGCTTGAAACACACCCCATTGAGATTTCGGGACAGCTCGGGACAGGAAAAGGTAATGACGTACGGGGAGCTGCAGTTGGTTGGGGACTATCTACAATGCCTAATAGCACATGATAAGGAATTTCTGGTTGCACCTTGGCCCACGGCAGATTTTGCCGAATTCTCCCGTTACAGTGGACCACTCCTACTCGAACGCACAAATGCCATCTATACGGCAGCCCTACAGATTTACCGGGAGTTGGTCGAACAGTGGTTTCAGGCCTTCAGTGACAGACTTAACCTCTATCAACTGATGCCGGTCAGGTTGGTAGGGGAACTGGTGTTCCCAAGGCATCAAAAAGCTGGTTCCCACGAGCCTTGGCTACATTGGCGTACTCACGTGGTGTCCGACGAGGAGGAGTCAACAGCTATCTTTGTGCTGGAACAACCACCTTGGTCAAAGTCTAGCTTCGAAACCTACTGGCGCGAAGAAGAAGAAAGAATAGCGACACTGCGCTCCACTGCCAAGATACAGCCATCACCGCGGTTTGTGGGTCAAGTGCCAGATGTCCTGGTTGACCGGCCTGCCACCAGCCTGGCGTATAAGTGGTTGGCTGATGAGTTGCGGGCTTTGGGCTGGGATATTGGGCTATAAAGTTGCAGTTTTAGGGATCGGTTGTATTCCTTCGGTATGAGATGGTTTGTCACTGAGGCTGTATGGCCCAAAGGCACCAGGCGGCGAAGACATCGTACAGAGGATGAGCGGGGCATCGGAGGAGCCGCGGTACAGGAGGCCTATGGGAGTGTAGCCGGTGGGAAGATCAGGCGTCGAGAGGCCTTGGGAATCAAGCCCTACTTCACAGTTGCATAACAGGTGTAGGGCCAAGACTATCAGGCCCAACCCGAAGTACTTGGACACAAGCCGGCAGATCTGCCCTCAATCCTCCAACGCCGCCACAATGTACGTGATCTCCACGCCCACATGCGCCAAACGCCGCTAAGGTTACATCTACATGCCTATACTCAGCTGACTTGAGCAATCCATCAAAGGAATGACATCGTGACAGCCAATACCAACATATTGATATCGGTGGTGATCCCGATGTCAGGTGGCATCTTAGGGGTAATGATAGGAGCAATGCTCACTGCGTGGTTCCAGCGACGTCAGGCCCAATTGCACCAGAAGCAAGACGTATTGCGACGGCTAATGGGCAATCGTATGTACCTGACAGGAGCTTTTATTCAAAGTGGTGTAACAACCAGTCCTGACGGTGAACCATTTAGATCCCTTAACGAAATCATGGTTGTATACCGACAGCATCCAGAGGTGATGTGTGCTTTAAAGCAATACCAAAAAAGCAAATATCAGGCCAAGGATATCGTCCCGTTAACCAAGGTTATGGCAAAGGCCTGCCAGATACGAGAATTCGAGTCCCAAGATCTGGTGTTAACCCCTTTTGCTCCGCCAAGTGGACCCAATAAACAATAAGAAAGTAAGGCTATGGACTTTGTACAAAGTCCAGCTTAGCCAGTAAGCGCAGAGAAACCCTGTGAGTAAGCAGTGAGTCAGGGACAGGACCCATTCCTCGTCCATCCCACTTGGATCCCACGGATATACCAAATCACAAACCAGGTGGTTCGCTGCTGTCATAGGGAGGGCAACCAGGAACCGTCATGAATCCCGGGTAACGTACCTCTCAAGTCTTCAACCCGGACTCCACCAATCCTTCAATATAGAACTTGCCCAGAGCGAAGAAGAGAATGGCCAAGGGGATAGAAGCGATGGTATAGCCGGCAAATAATGGGTCCCAACCGGATCCTACGGTATCGGTCCGCAACAGGTAAAGAGCCACGGAGATCACCCGGCGCGACTCGGAACTGATAGAGACAAAAGGCCACAGGAAGTCGTTCCACGCGTTAATGAAGTCAAGCACCGCCAAGGTGGCTATAACCGTCAGCGACATGGGAATGGTAATACGAAAAATCAGAGACCAGTGACCGGCCCCATCAATACGGGCGGCCTCGAAGGTCTCTTCCGGCAAGCCGGCAAAGAACGCGCGCAGCAGAAAAATACCGAAAATGGAACCATTGACAATGCGGGGAATAATCAGGGCCCAGTAGGTATCGATCAGGCCGAAGTCGTTATAGACCATGTAGGCAGGTACAAAGGAGAGGACCCATGGGATCAGGAGTAACGCAATGATGGCGTAGTAAAGATGCTCCCGGAAGGGGAACCGCATACGGGCAAAGACGTAGGCGGAGAGTATGGACAGGCTGGCCATGCCCAGGAATCCCACAATGGCCACGAAAAACGTATTCCACATGTAGGGGCCAATCATGTCCCAGGCCGCCACATAGTTGCGAATCCGCAACGGCAGGCTAATCACCCAACGTTCGTGCAGGTATTGCAGGGGATTCTTGAATGACACCACGACCATCAGATAGATGGGAATTACCGACAAAAACAACAGCACCCCAATGACAACGTGCAGGCCTATCTGAGGACGGCGCCAGGAACGTGGCGAGGATGCTTTCCGAACGACGGGATTCATGGGGTTTCGTCCAAACAATTCAGCCTTTGGGAGAGGCCTCTATTCTGAATGGGGCCGTATCGTCCTGTTGATGACCCAAATGAGGGCTAGGCCCAGGCAAAACAGCAGAAGACCAATCGCCGACGCGTAACCAAACTCCAGGGTGTTGAGGGCCCGCCAATACATGGTCATGCCTGGCACACTGGTGGCATACCCTGGTCCGCCCCGAGTCAGTACCAGGATGTTCTGGAAACTCTGGGTGGCCCCCAGCATGGCCAGGATGACGAGCAGGCGTACCTGGCCCGAAACCAGGGGCAAATCAATTTGTACAATCCTTCTCCATAGCGAACAGCCATCCAGCAGATTTGAGTCAATGACCGAAGACGAAATCTGGCTGAGGCCCCCCAGAAAGATCAGAGTACCAATAGAGGCTACCCAGGGGAAATTGACTGCCATGATGGCATAAAGGGCGGTGGCCGGATCCCCCAGCCAATCCAAGGCCAAAACGTCGAGGCCGATGGCGCGCAGAAAAGCGTTTAAAGGTCCTAGACCCGGATCATAAATATGACTCCAGAGCAGGATTGCTACGATTTGGGGCACCAACATGGGCAAGACAACCAGGAACCGATAAAATTCCTTGGTATTGACCGAACGCACGGCGAAGATGAATTCTGCCATCAGGAACGGCATGCCAACATGCGCGAACATCGCGTAAACCAGGAAACGGGCCACATTGGCAAACTCGCGACCGGCTTCAGGATAGTGAAAGAGATAGTTGCTGAAGTTTTCCCACCCGACAAAAACAGCATCCCGGGTGGGCATCCATTCATAGAAGGATCGCACCAGGCCCAAGAGGGGAGGATAGTAGTTAAAAATCAGCAGCAGACATAGGATAGGGGCCAGCAAGGCATAGGCCTGCCAAGACCGCCGGATATTGACCCAGGTGATGGCTTCCCGGCTGTCTACTGCACCCCGTACGGAGGAGGCTTCCTCGGCAGTTTTGCTTTAGGTAAAAGACTTGGCAGGGATGTCAGAGAAGGACATGCGTTAAGGGGTATATCGGTAGCCACACGGCAGGAGTGCGGCCATTAATCCTTCGGTGCAATCAGGGGTACTACCACCAAATGGCGTTTGCCTACCTCAATCACCTGGCCAATATCAACGTCCATTGCATAGATGCGGGCTTCATCGTGGGGATCATAGATACTGGCCGCGTTGGGTGTGTATTGCGTCTGGGCTTTGCCCTGTTCATCGGTTATAACCCAATCAGGAATCACCAATCCGCTGCCAGAGTCGATCCACAGCTGAACCAGATCTCCCGCCCGCGGTCGACCCCTTTCTGTGATCTGCAAGGTAATCGTCGTGCTGCTTTTACCATCTGCCAACACTTGGGGTGGGTCCAAGTACGATTCGATTACCACATTCGCGAGCCGGGCCGTGGACACAGCCCAATCTGCACTGGCTATGGCCAGAAAGGTACCCAGAATGCCCAGGAAAAGCAAGCGCCAAAGAGCCATCTACCGCAACAGTGCGCAGAAGGAGAAGGGGGGTGACCCGGAAAGACCACCCCCTTCTCTTCTCCTATGATTGCTCTTTCAGTTTCTCCAGATCAGCTGCGTATCGATCAGCCCCCTGGCTCGTTTCCTGATGCTGGCGCTCAAAGAAGGTAGCATCATCAATCTGGCCACTGGCCCAGGCGACAAAGACCTTGCGCAATTCGTTGAAATGGGTGTTGTCAAAGTACAGCCCTTCACCCCACCAGGTAATTTGGTACTTCCATTGGGGTAACTTGAAGGTAGCAATTTCCCCATACAGCGGTCCCAATGGGGCATCTATGGCGGCCGGGATTCGCCATTGATTTTCGTTGGTCAGGAAGCCGTTGTTTTCAGGCTCGGTTATCCACTGCAGCCAAGCAATTGCCTCATCCAGATTGCCATGCTTCTCCACAGAATCGCGAATGACGGAAGTATCGGGCCCATTTATGGCTGTCACCAAGTCCCCGGGCACCCTACCATCGCCTGGTGTAAAGGCGGGGGGATCATTGCCTTCGGGAAGATCATCGCTGGTAACGTATGGTGGTGGGATCATGGCCCGTTCAAACTCGATCAATGGATCATTCATTTGACGGGCAAACTCCCAGCCCCCGGTAGTGCGCATACCAATCTCTCCCTGACGCCACATGGCATCAAGATCAGCAGTGGCCCATCCGTCCACCCAAGTTTCGCTCAGCTTCTTGAGTTCCAGCCATGCCACATTGTAATCATGAGTCAGCGGTCCGATAATTCCGTTCCGAAAGGCCGGCAAAGCTTCCTCAACCCCGACAAAGAGATCTCCATTCAGATCCATTTCCACACATTCGTCCTGCAACATGGATACCAGCAGTTGCAACGCCACGGGCCATACATTGCCGTCACGCGCCTCGGGAGGCCACGGTATCAACCCACTGCCTGCCTCTTTCAGTGCCTGACACACCGCCACTTGCTCTGACCAAGTGTTGGGCGCATCCATGCCGATCTTATCCAGCCAGTCCTGATTGTAGGCTAATCCTACTTCCACACCGGGGTACGGATGCATTACCGGCGCGCAGTAGGTCTTGCCATCGCCAAAGACCAGTGAAGCCATCAGGGACGGATAAAAGACGTCATTCCAGGATGCATATTGCGGCGCAAACTGGTTAGGCAACGCCAAATATTCGTCTATGGGAAGTGCCCAGCCGTTCTGTATGGGGATTTCGTGGGCACCACCCGTTATGTCCGGGGCGTTCCCCGCTGCAATGAGCGGACTGAACCAAGTCGACCAGAAAACATCGCCGGATACACCCTCCGGCGCGCTCGGCGTTCTGACCCATTCAATCACCACGTGGGGATAGTGGTCCTTGAAACTCTCCGCCAAAATGCGCGGGGCGTTAGTGACAAAAGGATTCTCAGCTGAACGTTCCGTGTGTTCCGAGGGAGTGTAACCGTTAACTTGGAGGGTAAGGGTATCCTCGGGGGCAGTTTACCGTTGTGATAAACCCTGATTTTTCTGCAATTCCTAAAAGGCAGTTAGGGGATACTGACTTCTGAGACTAACAAACCATAGTGAATTTAGGCAAATCATGAGCTTTTGCAGCACGTAGCCACTGTCAGAAAAGCCTCCGCATCAATTAGGAACAACAGACTTGCCTGAATCAATGTGACACAGGCTCCCCGCCCCTATGCCGCATCATATTTCCTTTCCTGCCCTGGGCCCTGCAGCTGGCCGCAGGGCCATACTTTATCTCCGTTGGACCTGTTACACTGGCCGACGCGAGGATTGCTTCTCCCTCATTTGTCTGCTAACACTGTCCGGGGATTTAGTCTTCGTTATGGGCAGCCCTGCGAATGTAAAGAATGGTATCTGAGGTGTCCTCCGGCTGTTCATAACCTTTCCAGGCATAGGGATCGACACCGGCGACGGGAAAGACACGGCGTACATCGGCACGTGCCACATAGCCCCCTTCCCGGGTTTCAGTCCAGGGCAGCAGGGATTCACAGCTCAAATAATGATTGACCAACACGCGCCGATAGCTGGACTTCGTGCGGTTCTTCAGGGATTGGTGAAGTAGATAGCCGTTAAAAAAGACCACGCCGCCCGCCTTGGCTTCCACCGGGATCTGGGGTGACTCGTCAAATCCGTAGGCCATATCATCATGGGTGTCGAATTCATCGGGATTGCCATGCTTCTTCGTGGGATAAAGGTAGCCTCGTTGCTGTGACCTTGGCAAGACCCACATGCACCCATTTTCTACATGAGCGTCATCGATAGCAATCCATGCGCCAATCAAGGATCGGTCACGGGTGGGAATGTAGTTTTCATCCTGATGCCAGGACTGTCCCTGATAACCCGGTGGCTTGATAAAAAACATGGACTGCATGCACTTGACATTGCCCGACCAGTGGGCCAGATGGGCACCGGCGATTTGGCTCAGAACTCCGCAAATCCTGGGGTGTCGCGTATATTTTTCCATGACCGGGCTGACATAGTGGGGTTGATGGATGGCCAAGATGCGGGAAGTCACCTCTTCATCACTCAGGTCAGCCGGAACCGGCTGGATAGTCTTGTTGGGATACCCTCCGCGGGCAACCTTTATGATGTCCTGTTTCAACTCCTCCAGTTCGTCCGGGCTTACAAGATCCGGTACCACCAAATAGCCATTCTCGACATAGAAGGCAACTTGCTGCTCGTCGACGATTCGGGGTACTTCAATGCGGGCGCTCTCGTCTTGGTCCGCTGTCATGGGTATTTCTCCTTGATTCAAATCAATTCAGGTTGCTTGCAGGCAGCTATCCTGGTTACGTATTCATCAGATTACCAAGCCATGTCACTTTGCCCCAATGGCCTGTCCCAAATTGGAAGTAACGGCTTGTCTTTGAGATTTTGCAGCAGGTCCAGACCAACGACGGGAGACTTGGCACGCGTATTGTAAACTCCGTATCTGGTCTAGCTGAATCTGGATGGCATTCCAGTTTCCGAATTCTTGGACCGACCGGAGGCAATCGTGGGACCAAGTGTAGTTTACGGGATGACCGCACCCGGAATCGGTTGTAATCGACAAGAAGAACCTCAATCAACGGGTAACTGTCAGAAGGGCATCAATCAGCCACGACTTGGTCCGGACATCCAGGCTTTTTCGTGTAGGATTGTGACGAAGCTGTTGGTCTGGCACCTACCGGCAGGCGGACTGACATGGTCGGTTACTCCAAGGAGTTGATTCGTGAGGCAGGTTCCTGTAATCCAGAAGATTCATCTATCGCGTTTCCAAATCCCTTTTCCCAATGTAGGCAGGGACCTGGCGTTTGCCATGGGCCCCTTTTATGAACCGGGTAGTCTGGGTTACAGATCAGTTCTTGGTATTCGCATCTATACCGACGCAGGCATCACCGGCGAATACATGAGCATTGCCCCTGCCACCTTTGAGCAGATATTGATGTTTAGTCCCTTTCTTATTGGCAAACCTGCATTGGAGAGAGAGCGTTTCTATAATCAGGCCAAGTCGATACTACGAAAGAATGACCGGATGGGAATGGGGCCAATTGATATTGCCTTGTGGGACTTGGCGGGCAAGTATTATGATGCTCCCATCTATCAATTGCTGGGCGGCTACCGTCAGTCCCTGCCCTGCTATGCCAGCACCTATCACGCGGACAGAACCCGAGGTGGACTGGATTGCCCTGAGGCCTATGCAGATTTCGCTGAACAGTGCCTGGAATTGGGATACCGCGGGTTCAAGATCCACCCTTGGGGCGAAGTTTCCATTCCTCGTGAAATCGAAACCGTGAAAGCCGTAGGTCGGCGCGTAGGAGGACGCATGGCCCTTATGCTGGATCCCTGCTGTGTCTACGACACCTTCGCGGATGCCCTCAGCGTGGGCCGGGCCTGTGATGAAGAAGGCTTCTTCTGGTACGAAGACCCCATGCGGGACGGCGGCGTATCCCTCTATGCCCATAGACAGTTGAGATCTATGCTTAAGACACCACTCCTACAAGGCGAGCACGTTCATTTGGTGGAAGCCCACGCAGATATGGCAGCGGCCCAAGCCACTGATTTCTGGCGGGCGGATCCTGAATATGATGGGGGTATCACGGGCGTTCTCAAGATTGCTCATGCGGCAGAAGGCTATGGCATGGATGTGGAACTTCACATCGCAGGTCCTGCTCAGCGTCATTGCATGGCTGCCATGAGGAATTCCAATTTCTATGAAATGGGGCTGGTCCATCCGCAACTCACCAACATTGCTTGTCCCCCCGTCTATGCTGATGACTATGCTGACGAACTGGATTCCATCGACAAGAACGGCTGTGTCAGTGTTCCCGAAGGACCTGGCCTCGGCGTGGTCTACGACTGGAAAGGGGTGGAGAAATACCTGCAGGCTGAAAAGGTTATTGAATAACCATCTGTCTTTCTGCCCAGGAATCGACCTCTGCAATAAGGCGATCCCGTTTCCCAAAAACCTGGGACTGCCTCCAGATTCGGATCGTCTCTGCATCCGGCTGGTGTTGGTTTCTTGCCTCTATGCAGACTATCAAGGCTTGGTTCAAAGTAAGGCAGCTTTCAAGTACCTCCATCTTTTCCGGCCTAACATTTGGCACCAACCAGGGCCATTAAATTGAAAGCTGTCAACAAGGAATGAAGGGTTTCTTGACTTCTGACTCTCAACTTCACTAACTAACCCGGTGTGCAAGTTTCAGACAGAGGATAGTATGAATTTGGAAATCCAAGCCCAAGTGTCTCTAACGAGTATGAAGCAAACTCATTGGAGGACACCATGGACCTGGACCGCTTCATCGTAACTACTTGCAGCCTTATTGACGATGTCATTATCGACATCATGAGAAACTGACGCCTTCGATACGTCTATCCCCGCTACGATTACCATGTTCTGATCTCCGCCTGTCTTTGTCCTCCATACTTGTAGATGCGGGCCTGATGCCCTTGTAGTTGTTCGGAGCGACATCGGTCGTGAGCAACTTGCATGTTTCTGGGCATCGGGTACGGGCCGCCCGGGCGGCGGCAGGGCTTCCGCCATGCGCGCCCAGGGACCGGGCGAAATCCCGGGCGTGACGCGGGTTGACCACGGCGACGGGCCGACCGGCTGCCTGCCGGGCCCCCGCCACCGCGATCTGCCACCCCCTGGTCGCTTCCACCACCATGCGGTCTGGGCTCACGGCGGTCAGCCGTTCACAGACCGTGGCGATCCCCACCTCGTTGTGCGGCCCTTGCCAGGGACCGGGCTCACAGGAGACCCTCACCTCCAACTGGTCTTGGGCGATGTCCATCCCGACATAGGTCTGGGTCATGGCACGTTTCTCCGGTAGGATGAATACAGCTTCTTCGCGGGCCCTGCCGAGTACATACGGACTCGCGGTCCCGGCCACTGTCCGGGCTCGGGGAAGACAACGGGCATGACGACCTCGCTGCTTGACGGTCTCGTAGTCGCGGACCAGGGAAGTAGACGGTCGGTCATGCCCCAGGGTGCAGTCTCCACTCCGTCGCGGCTGACGCCGCTCCGTGTCGTGCGGGCGGCGACCCTGACCCGACCATCCACCCCCCAAAAGCATCCGCACCGGGACAGTCTGGCGGCCTTCAAGCGGGCCCGCGGCCTAGCTGCAATACTGTTTACTTTGCTCAATTTTGGCCTCTGGCACCATCTTTTGCGTAACGGACATAGCCTCAAGCCTACCTTAAGTTAACAGAATTGTGCGCTTAAGTAGACAGTATTG
>DAOUJU010000042.1:0-27531 GCA_034422235.1 Anaerolineales bacterium
CGACCGCCGGCTCGTCCATGGCCTCTTCGGGTTCCGCGGGCGCACCGGCACAGCCCGCCAGGGCCACGGCCAATAACAATACAATGGCCCCCAGTCCACGTAAGGACCTAGGGGTACGGAATGCAGACATATTCAACCTCCTCTGGGTGAAAGTTTGCCGGACTATCGACGCTGGACTGCATTGGGCTTTCTGTAGTATACGAGTGCGTCGCCTATGAGGTCAAATCGGTCAAGGCAGGTAGTTATGTGAAGCAACAAGAATGTGAATTTCCAGATAGGAGGGCCAGCGTCTGGCCTTATAGATACAGGTTGAACGCTACCCGGCAACCATCTCTCTGCTATCTCTCGGTGCGCCGTGACTTCCGTACTGCGGAATGCTGGCCGACAGTCTGAATGGGGCCAACCCAATCCATTAGGGCCTATGCCTGCCCATGCACTAGGCTACAAATCAGGAAATCCCGTGGTTCCTCACCCCTGACCAAGGTTCTGGTCAGGGAAACGGAGGCTCACGGTATGGGCAGAAGACTCCAGATGTTGGAACAACTCTCCAGCCAGGGAATAGAGAACATGGCACTTCCTGACCCCTTGACTCCCGTCCTATTTCAGGCCGCCTTGCGTAAGTCCTTCCACGAAACGCCGTTGCAATCCCATGAAAATAATGAGTACGGGCAAGATCATCATCATGGCTCCGGCTGAGGTCAGACTCCAGTCCCGGGAGAAACGGCGCATAAAGCTGAAATAGGAAGTGGTAATCGGCATCTTCTCATCTTCCTGCATGAAAATGAGGGCAACCTGGAATTCCCCCCAAACTCCCAAAGCCACGACCAGGGCCACGGTCAGGAGGCCCGGCCACATAATGGGCATGACCACCTTGGCCAGAACCTGCATTTCCGTAGCTCCGTCTACACGGGCTGCGTCCTCAAAATCAGGCGGGAATTTCACCAGAAAGGAACGTAGCAGAAAGATGGAGAAGGGCGAGTTCAAGGCCACATAGATGATGATCAGTCCCAAGCGGGAATTCAGCAGACTCAGGTTCTTCCACAGGATGAAGAGCGGTACCGCGTACAGCCAAAAGGGAATGGTGGACAGCGACAACATGTAAATCATGTACAGGTTGCTGCCGCGTGGATTAAGCCGAGCGAGGGCATAGGCCGCCAAGCCGCCCAGGACCACTACACCAAGCACCGTACCTGTCACGAAGATGAAACTGTTGGTCATGGTGACCGCAAATCCCCCCTGCTCCCAGGCATTGGGATAGTTGGACCAGTGAAAAACCCGGGGAAAACCGATCGAATTCTCGCCCAGTTCCAGGTTGGATTTCAGGGAGTTGAAGGCCAGGATCAGGATGGGCGCAATGGCAAATGCACACAGCAGTCCCAGAATGATGTAGTTGGGCGCCAGGTTTTCGCGCTGGCCAAAGAGACGGTGGATCATATTTGTTTTGTTACGTAGGTATATAAATCCCTCATATTTCCCACCCCCGGCGTCGCAGAATCGTGAATCCACCGACAATACAACCCGCCATCAGAGATACCGTCAAGCCAATGGCCGCAGCATAACCCGCCTCAAAGCGCAGGAAGGCCTGCTTGTAGAGATGGGACGATACCAGTTCCGAGGCGCCTGCGGGTCCACCCTGGGTCAGGATCCAGACATAGTCGAAAGAGAGGAAGGACCAGATGGCGGTCATGAGCAGCATAAACAGGATGGTAGGTCGGATCCCGGGCAAGGTAACATTCCGAAATTGCTGCCAGCGATTGGCCCCATCGATCTTGGCCGCATCGTACAGGTCCACGGGAATGGCCTGCATGGCGGTCAGAAACAGAATGGAGAGAAAGCCCCACCAGTGCCAGTTGTCCGCAAAGGCAATGGAAGCCAGCACCGTACGGAAATCCCCGAGCCAGGGATGATCCAGACCCTTAATCCCAATCTTGTTGAGGGCCGCGCCAATCCCCAGGGACGGATTCAGCAGCATGGACCAAGTAAAGGCCGAAACGATGGATGGGAGTACATAGGGCATGTAAAACATAGACCGAATCAGCATGGCCCCGCGCCGAATCTGCGCCAATAGGCTGGCCGCGCCCAACGCCATAATCATGGGGATGGTCAGGAAGAAGGCCATCCAGAAAAGATTGTGACGGAAGGCCGCCCGAAAATTCAGATCCTCCGTGAACAATTCCACGAAGTTGCCCAGACCAATGAATTGGGCCTGGCCTATCCCGGACCAATCGGTCAGGGCGTAATAGAGGCCGGAAACCCCGGGGCCCACTACGACGATCAGATGGAGCAAGGTGATAGGAACAATGAAAGCCCAGGCCAGCCAGGCCCGGCGTGCCTCCACGCCTTTACCCAGAAAGGAGGCACGCCGCGATGAGGTGACAGTCATGTTGTGTCTCTTAGGCCTGCCGGCAGGTCACCGGACTAGCGGGCGGGCGTAGGGGGAACTTCGCCCGCCGCCAGTTCCTCCTGGAATATCTCGTTGGCCCTCGTCAAGTATTCCTGTGCCGTCATTTGACCGGACCACACCTTCTCCAGCTCTTCATACATGTAGAGATCGGTCTTGGGGGGGAAGAAGGTCCACAGCGTGTAACCATACACGCCCTGTTCGAAAGCATCATTCATGGCGGCAAAGATGGCCTGCATGCGGGGGTCCACGCCTTCCATGTAATCCGCTACCCCACGCACAGGCGCCGTGCCGCGATTGCAGACACTCACAAGTCGTCCCTGGACTTGGGGTGAGAAATAGTGGGACAGGTACATAGCGGCTTCACGCGGATGAGCGGAATGCTGGCTGATGGACTGGGTTCCGCCTAGCCCAATGGAGAATATGGGCGTACCGTCAAGGGAAGGATTAGGGACCCAGTCCCAGTCGTTCCCATGGGTGGCATTCTCCCCGAAGTAATCGGCTTCGCGTCCATAGAACCACGTGCCTTCCATGTTCATGACGGCCGCACCAGTAGCGAAAGCGGTCGTGAATTCCTCAAAATTGGATGCCTGGAAACGTTCCAGACTCCCCATGTAGTAGCCCTTTTGCATCATGTCATTATGGATCTCGATAGCGCGCACGAAATCGGGATGGTCAAAGGGAACTTCGCCGATCAGGGCCTGGTAGACCAGTTCGGGTCCTGCTACCTGATTCAGAAATTCCCCTACATACCATTCATTGCATACATTGCATTGACTTGATTGGCCGGCGAAAGGAATCAGGCCTTCCTTCTGTATCACTTCCGCCAGGGCGATCATCTCGTCCAGATTGGAGGGAGGTTGCCAGCCTTTCTCATCAAACACGGTCTTGTTATAGAACAGGACCAGGGTTTCCAGTTCCTGAGGCAGACTGTACAGCTGTCCTTCTACCATGCCAATGTTGAAGGCCCAGTCATGAAACAGTTCTGCCCATCCGAATTCATCGGCGTAGGCATCCATGGGGAGTAGCTGGCCCGCCAGTGCCAGTTCCGCGGCGAATACCGGCCCTCCCAACTGCACAACGTCAGGACCAGAGCCGGCGGCCAGAGCTGGGCGCAGGGAATCAGTGGTAGCCTTCCGTTCCACATTGACAAAGACTGCGTCCTGGCTGGCATTGAAGGTGTCGACGGACTGCTCCACGATGCAGTCGGACTGAGCGGTCTGGCTCAGCCAGACAGTAATCTCCACCGGTTCCATGTCGGGTTCCGCATCGGCGGCCGGAGCGGTCGGTGCGACCGCACAACCCGCGAGCATCAGGGCCAACAGGAAGAACGATACTACGGTCAGGCGTGCGGAAATCGATCTGCGTTGCATGATTCATTCGGCCTCAATTTGCAAAAACAGGATATTGTTAGTGTATCTCAACGGGTGAATATCGAAAATTACCCCGTTGGCCTGCCAGGGCAAGCGCACGCTATTTGTACCCATACCCTGATGAGGTATTTCTCATTCGGTTCTGTTTGCGTTTGGCGGCGATTCCCGCTTGGGCGGTGGTCTCCCGGCGCAGGTAGGGGGCCGGGACGGCAGGATTCTGTGCTGGTCGCCAGATCCGGGAACCACATTCCCGGCCCGGCGTAAGGGCAAGTGGCGGTGAATAGCAAGTCCCGTCATACCGTAACGGCTAAACCTGTAGTCTCGTCATCCTGGACATTATGGGCTGCCAAGGGGACATCGCCCGGACGATCCGGAAACAGGCAACCGACTATAGCCTGGCCAGCAAGAAAGAATTCACCGCAACATTTGACCCCTGTTCCTATTGACGGGATCCAGGCCATCAACAGCGGCTATAGCCGTATAGAGATCCACCTCGCCCACGTGTTCGAAGACTGGGAGTGCTTGGTCTGCCTGGACCCAAAGGTGCCTAGCCTGATCAGCAGAGCCTCATAAAAGAGGTGTGGCAAAGGCGGCGATGCTTCATGGCAGGGGAGAAGAACAGAAGGGGGCAGGTGCGGTTTGCCCCCTCCCGGCTGTTCTGCTAACGGCACTTCGATGGCCGGCCGTGTTTACTCGTCGATATACCACTCTTCCATGGAATGCATAAATACAATGCCCATCTCTTCTACCAATCCCTGGGGCACGTTCTTGATGCGTACGGCAGTGGCTGTGGGATAAAAGGAGTCCTCTACCGGGTTGAAGGTCCAGTAATTATCCCTCTGATTGGCGTAGATTGCCTCCAGGATGTCCGTGCTCTCCTGGGTGCCGATGGGGGCTCGCAGGAACGCATTGTGCAGATCGTAGAGTGCCAGCACTTCCGCGGGGGGTTCTTCTCCTGCTTCCCCCCGTGTGTCCATGTATTGCGCCCATTCGCGTCCCCAACGGGCCTTGGGCAGATAATCGTCCCAACCGATGCTGGGCCACATGTCCTTGGCATTCCACACCGTCATGCCCTGCGTCTCATTCGCCAGCCACTTTTGACTGATGAGGCTCCATTCTCCGGATTTCACCGTGGTATTGATACCCACTTCCTTCCAGTATTCGGCAATCAGCTCGGTCATGGGAATATGATCCTGGGCGAGAGCAGCCGGTTCGAAGAAGATTTCGAACGGTTCACCATCCGGTCCCAGGCGGAAACCATCTTCTCCCCGGGCTGCCATACCGATTTCATCCAGAAGCTGGTTGGCCTTTTCCCGGTTGAATTCAGGATAGTTGGTGTCAGAAGGCAGGCGGGCGAATTCTCCCAGAAAGAAGGACTGGATAATCTCTTCCTTATCGATGGCCAGGGTCATGGCTTGGCGGAAGCGGATATCATTCGTGACCTGTCGATAAACCGGATCGTCATAAGTGAGGTTGAGGGTGAAATTGATGTGCAGGCGATGCATGCGCGGAATAGCGACATTGAGGACGCCATCCGTCTCCCCCTGTTTGAGTAACGGCAGTTGCTTGAGCGAACTGCGTTCCCCCAAATAGTCAAGTTCCCCTTGCAGCATCTTCAGCACCTGGGTTTCCCTATCCTGAATCAGTAGCATCTGGACCCGGTCAATATAAGGCAACTGATTGCCGGCTCTGTCCACCTTGAAATAGTAGGGGTTGCGATCAAAGTTCCAGGCACCTCCACCAAAGTCCGTCAACACCCAGGGGGTCAAGACAGGATGGCCAAAACCGTCTTCGTTGATGGCCCGCCACAGGTTGCCCGCCATCTGTTTGGCATTGAAAAGGTTGTACCACTGTCCTTCCTCGATGGATTCATCGGCCATCTTGGCGGCCAATTCCTCCGCATCAGCGTAGTCAGCGTGGAATTGCTTCAAATAGTGGCCAGGTTTCAGAAAATCCTGGTAACCGCGCCAATTAGCGATGGCCAGCTGGGCCGGGAAACTGCCGTATTGCCCATCAAACGTGACCGTGAAAGTATAGTCATCCAGGATCTCGACAGTGGCAAAACCTGCTTCCAGATCCTGTCCCGTGTACAGGAAAGCGGGTTTGGCCGGAGAGACTTCCTCATTCAGGATCACGTCGTTCCAGGCGAAATCTACGTCGGCCGAGGTAACCGGGTTGCCGTCCGACCATTTAAGACCTTCCCGCATGTGGAACGTGAAGGCGGTGTAATCGTCGTTGGCTTCCCAATCCGACAAGACGTTACCGACGATGCCCATGTCGTAGTTGAAGGCACCGGGAGCCCAGATCAGGTACTCATTGGACCCGATATAGAAGTGCGGATCACCACCTGGACTGTCCTGGGGCAGGCGCAGGGTCCCGCCATATTTACCCACTTCCGTGTCGTAACTCACGGCCAACATGCGATTGGTGACTACAAATGGCTGGAGAGGCAAGCGTTCCTCTACGGGAGGCAGTTCCCCAGCTGCCACGCGCTCAGCCAACATGGGGGACTCACCAAACACGCCCTCCTCCGCCATGGCTTCTGCGGTAGGTTCCGCCATCGCCTCTTCCGGTTCAGCGGGTGCGGTCGGTTCGGCCGCACAGGCGGCCAAGGCAACGACCAGGAACAAGGCGATAAACGAAAGTAGCAATCCTCTCAGGGCTCTGTGGCTTTGTACAGCAGTCATGCTTCATCTCCTACCGGCGTCGCGGCTTTTCCATGAGTAAAAAGGTTTTCTTGATGTAGGGCTTTAGTGAACCTGATTGTAGTCTATTACACAGAGGGGAAAACCCACTGCAATCTGCCAAGGACTTGCGGACGAGTTTGGGCTGTCAGATTTCTGTCACATATCTTTCTTTGGTTATACCTGCGTCTTGCGATGGTTCAGGCCGGACCGTAACCAGACTCCAGTCCTTCCCAGCGATATTGCCCCAAATCGATACTGCCGTCCTGACCTCATTCAGGCTTACCCGCTTTTCGCCCCATGACGAGAGACAACCGGCTCCCGGGATCGGTATTCTCATCCTCAGTCTCAGTCACGACTGATGGCGACACCCACAGTTCATATACTGCCTTTTTGTCTGTAGGCCAGGCGTCATCCTGGGTCAGGGCCGGGCCCACGGGATCTCCTGTTTCTGCATACCCCTGACATTCCCAGGCATCCACCTGCTGGTCCGCCGTATGCAAGGCCAAGCCGAGGTGAAGACGGGCTGTCTGGGGCCAGGATCGCAGGTAGGCCCGGCGCTGAATCTGCCGCTGGCCTGACCGGGCACGGGTACTGGGACCGGACTTGAACTCCAGAACCAGGGCTACATCATCCCAGCCCAGGATCGTATCGGCATCGCCCTTTGCTCCCGACCTTTCCATGTCATGGTACCGGATATGGCCCCGGGACAGCAGGACTGCGAGATCCAATACCAGATTGCAGGCACCCGGGAATTTTCGGGGAAACCGTTGATGGGGGAGCAGGGTTGACAAGTGTATTTCCGTGGAAGGTCCACTTGTAGCGGCGCATATATGTTGACAGATTCACCGAGGGGTTCGTACCCCGGTCGGACCACCCCCGCCCGCGGGCCGGCGGGGGTGGTCCGACCGCCCAGTGAGTCTCCCGACCGGGACCAGGACCCCGCCCGGCAGGCAGGGGTAACCGGTCCGCCGGGGAGCCCACGGCGCCCAGACCGGAGTGGGTGGCCGCCGGCGGTTAGGCGCCTTGGGGGGTCAGGCAACGCAGACCTACGGTCTTGTCGGGGCCCGGCAGGGGCCGCAACCAGACCCGCGCCCACAGGCGGCCCCGGGCCAGACACGCCCGCAACAGGATGAGGCCCTGCTTCAGGATGCTGAGGACCCGGGGCGGTGGGCGCGGCACGGGGTCAGGGGGCGGGTGCCGCAGATAGCGGGGGGATCGGCCCAGGACGCAGGCGTCCTCGTGGCGGGTGGCGTAGGCCGCCGCCAACAGGGAGGTCACGGCAATCACCAGCAGGTGCCGGGCCGTGCGCTGGGGGTCTAGGCGGCGGGTGCGTTGCCACCGCAGGCCACCGCTTTTCCAGCCGCGGAAATTCTGTTCAATCCAGTGCCGCCACGCATAGCGGGAGGGATCGGTCTGGGCCTTGGGCAGGCTCGTGAGCAGGACCCAGGGTTCGTGGTGGCCCCGTCCGTGCAGGGCGACCAGGGTACAGGGCCGGGGGTTGTCCCGGAAGGCCACCCCTTCCCACACCCCGTAGGTGCCCACCCCCTCCAGGAGTGACACCGCCGGTACCCGGGGGGTGTCAGGACCCGTCTGCAACGTGATGTGTGTCTGATAGCGCATGACCGGGTGCCAGCCCAACGCCACGATGTGGGTCCAGAGTTTGTGGCTGTTCAGCCCCGCATCACAGAGGACCTGGACAGTCGTCGCGCGGGAGACCACCGGGGCCAGACACGTCAACAGGTGACGGCAATGGGGCAGCCAGGCTTCCGGTGGCTGGCCCCGCAACACAGGCCAAGCTATCGGAATCGCCTGGTGACGGTACAAGACACTGACCACCAGCACTACCACTTGGTCCCGACGCTGCGTGGCATCCAGGGCCAGCACCAGCTGGCGGGGTCGGCCCACCCACAGGGCCAGCACCCAGGTGAGTAATACCAATTGGGTATGATTAAGTCGCATTCTCCCGGGCCGGTAGCGCATTCAGGCCCTCCTGGATCCAGAGCCAGCCACACAGCTGGCGGACCCGCACCGGATCATCGCGCCACTGGCGCAGAGTGGAAGTGACGGCCTGTTGCTTCTCCCGCAGGGAGTGGTAGGGCCGACCTTCGATCGCGCGGCGCAATTCGGCGAAGAAACGCTCCACCGGATTCAGTTCGGGGGCATAAGGGGGCTGCACCACCTGGGGCAAATCTACCGCCTGCATGTCTTGGCCCTTGTGGCCGCCGGCCCCATCCCAGACCAGCCCGTCCACCGCCGGGTCCTGGGCCCAGCGCCGCCAGATATAGGCCAACACCTTCCCCTTCAGCGAAGAGTGCCACTGCCACTTCAATTGTCCGGTCCGCGGATTGAGGGCCACCGTCAGCCAGAGATAGGACCAACCGATGGTCGCCGTCTGGCAGACGCGGGTACCCCGGGAGGCCCACACCGCCCGCACCTGACTGCGCATCCCCACCCGCATCTCATCGGCCCACAGGATGTGGTCCTCCACCGTCAAACCGGCCTCTTGGAGCGCGGCCGGAAGTCCCCTTTTTTCCAGACCTGCTGGGCCTGGGGATCGGCCTTCTCGTGTACCGGTCGGGGACGCTTGAGCCGCAACCCCAGACGGTGCAGCAAGGTGTAGATACTGGTTGCCGTATAGGTCACCCCGAACTCGGCCTCAATCCAGTCCCGGGCCTCATAGGCCGTGAAGAAACGGCCCTCATTCGCCGTCGCCACCACCTGCGCCTCCTGTGAGGGGGTCAGGAAGGACGGCTTGCCGTAGCCCCCCTTCAGGCGATCGCGCACCGCGGCCAAGCCCCCTGCCGCATACCATTGGCGCCAGCGCAGGACCGAGCGCGTACACACCCCCACGGCATCGGCCGTGGCCTCGAGGCTCCAGCCCCGCCGCAACAACCACAGGGCGTGCAAACGCGTGCGTTTCTCCGGGTGTCTCTCGTCACGGTAGGCCGTCTTGAGAGCCTCGACGGTATCTTGCGGTTCCCAGGGGATCGCGGGGGAAACAGGCATCACAGGATACTCCCTATTGCCACTGATGACTCGTAGGACAGGAACCAATTATAGCAAAGTGGTATAAGTGCGGAAAGAGTGACCCCACCTCCAACTCGGTGTCGGGCCCCCACGACGCGATCCGCTCGGCATCGTTGTAGGTCAGCTCCCGTAACTGGCGCCGGAGAGTGTGGAAATTGCCGTACAGCGCCAGATGGGCGGCCACCGTGTCCAGACAGCCGTTGTCGCTCGCGATGGTGCCGATTACGAAGAGGGTCAAGGCCGCCAGCACTGGGCCCTGGAGTGGCAGCCGTTTGCCCAGCAGGGCCGCTAAGGGGTAGAATGCCGGTGGACGAAGCATGGCCACACGCAGGGAGTATGAGGTGGTAAGGCCCCTTCAGCTTACCGGCAGGCCATGCTTTGCGCAACTTGGGGTTCCCTGTCCTCCGTCGCCTGTTAATATGTCCATTCCCCCGGACAGGGGAACTTATGTTCTGTGAGACAAGAAAAATACACTTGTCAAGGGGAGCAGGGGGAGCAGGGCATTCAGGTTGGCTACCATGTCAGGCATATCCAGCCGTTGCAGGGCTGCTATCAGCCGCTCCTGGTAGGCCAGGGCCCGTTGGCGATTGTCAGTTTCCAGCCAGGGCTGGAGTAGCACTTGACTGAGGTAGGTGGCGATTTCGCGGTTGGGCGGGGCCAGGGCCTGAGTGGTGGTCAGCGTGAGGTAGCCCGTCTGGTACAACAGGGGGATCATTTGGTGGGGTTGCCACTGGAGGAGCACTTCCTCAGGAGTACGTCCCGGGTTGAGTTGGTCCAGCCAATCGAAGCGTAATTCGTACGGGGGAGCCGGTTGTGGGCGGGTCAGATAGAGGGGTACCCGGTCTCGGGGGAGCATTTCGGTCCAGGGGGCCTGCAACAACGCTTCCACCACACCCAGGTGTCCCGACGCGGACCAGTATTCAGCAATTTCACCTTCCTGCAGGCTACGCAGAATGGCATAGGGATTGTAAATGGCTTCGGCTGCTTGCGGCGCAAACCGGTAGCCGTTGTACCATTCCTGCCAGGCAGTCCGGGACAGGGGTACACGGTCTGTCCCCAGAGGTGCCTGTGGCACCGGATAGGCCGCCTGGTGCCACAGGACATCCAGTTCGGCGTCCGTGAAGCCGATGAGGTCATGGTATTGGGGGTTCTGGGTCTGATCCCGCACCTGGTTGAGCTTGGACCAGAGGCCCGTTTTGACAAACCGGGTCACGCCGGTCAAGACCAGTTTCTCGATCTGGTGGTCCATGGACTTGAACACGCCATAGAAATCGGCCAAGTGTTCCCGGACCTGCACCCCCTGGGGCTCATGCATGTGATTCAGAATGGGCGCATCGTATTCGTCCACCAGAATGATGACTCGGGCCTGCGCCTGCTGTCTCAGCACCCGAATCAGATTGGACAGGGAACTAACCGCGTCATACGGTTGAAAATAAATCTGGTCCTGTAGCCCCATTTCAAGGGCCACTCCATGCACCATGTTGGCTAGGGCAGGACCAATGCCCTGGCCACGGTCCCGAACCGTCAGCATGTCCAGGCGCAGCACCGGATGCCGGCACCACGGCCAAGTTCCCTCCCGGCACACAGCCAGTTCCGGTCGGTGGTCATCTCCCCTGAACAATTCTCGGTTGCCACGGTACAGGGCCGCGATGGTAGACAGCATTAGGCTCTTGCCAAAACGCCGAGGCCGTGTGAACAGGTGTGCCTTGTCGGGGTGACTGAGGAAGGCCGCAAGGTGGGCCGTCTTGTCTACATACAGCAAATTGTGCTGACGTATTTCAGGAAAATCGCTGGTGGTGGTGGTTATGGGCAGGAGAGACATGGGGACTGTCGGCACCCAGGTTGCCATGGGGACAGTGAACACAATTGTACCTCATGCCTCCTGGTCATGCGCGAGGTCAGGTCGCCGGAAGCCAGGCACTTGCAGACAGGGTAAGACTCCCGCATCCGGGTTGCATGGTCCCTGCTGGGTGCAACCTGGCAGGGCAGAGTCGATTGTGCGGCATAGCCTGCATCAGGAGGGCGGGGACGAGAACCAGACCTCTGCTGCCCCACAGGGGGTAGGCCCAATGCTGCAATCTCATCTTTCTTCTATGTATGCGGGGGTATCGGATCTGCATGACCCAATTCGGGGCCATCCCAACGGAACCGTGCAAGATCTATACTACCGTCCTGACGAAACAAAACGCCCTCTTGTTCCAGACGCTGCCGCTGGAGTTCGCTGCCGATGCCGGCTCTTGGGCTGATGCGACCCCTGTGGTTGATGACACGATGCCAAGGGACATCTGAGTCGAAGGATAATCCCGCCATGGCATACCCCACCATGCGGGCATGGCACCGTCCGACCAGACGGGCGATCTGTCCGTAAGTGGCTACCTGACCATACGGAATCTGGCGTACGGTGGCATAGATACGCCCGTACGGCGTATCCTGATCCGGTAGGGACGCTTGTAGCTTGGTCGTCATGGATGAAGTTCAGAAAACTGGGATAAGCGAAACGCAAAGAAAGCTGCCTTGATAAAGGCTCGGGAACCGTTAGATGCAATCCTCAAGAATGAATCAGCCTGGACATTCCTTTCCTGCTGGAGAGAGGTAGCGCCTGTTTGCTCAATAAGGATTGGTGCGCTTGACTTCAGTCAACGCCACATCCAGTTCACAATCACCCCCTTCAGCCCAATAGCTGACGTAAACGCTGTCGGCGCGGGAAGGATAGATGCGACGCATGGCCTGGGTCCCGCACGCGTAGGCCTCAACGATGGAGTTGTCGACCAGGATGCGCAGCAGATGCCCATCTGCCACGTTTCGTTCAGATCCTGCGGGCAATGGGGCCTCCTCTACTGTCTTCTTGCCTGTTACCAGGCTGGAAGAGGAGGTGTCCACGAAGAGCGTACGAGACCGCAAGTCGATGCCAATCACGGTTTCTTCCTCACCTTGGGGCGACTGGCAAACCTTGACGCCGTAGCGATGAGCCCCTTTGGGCATGAACCAGGCACAAACGTCCAAGGAGCGGTTGGCCACACCTGCGACGGTTACTTCCTCGTCTGGACCCAGCTTCACATATCGGTTGTCGCCGCCGTACGTGATGGACTGTAACTCTTCTATGGGTTTCAGGCCGATGCGTCCGTTCGCCATCACCATTTCGCAGGGAAAAGAGAAAGTCCCGGACCAGCCGCTGGTCGGTTGTTCCGTCTCCCGATCCCGTTCATCCCGGGCCCACGCCCACATGATGCGCCGTCCCTTGTCGTCCAGCAGACTTTCGGGGGCGAAAAACCCATTGTCGACCCAACTCATCTGTTCGTGATACTCGGGGTGGAACTGCTCGTTTTTCCACTCTCCCACGTAATAGCGGCAGCCCAGGGTATGGCTGATGCAGAGCATCACCCACTTGTCCCCCAGCGGAAAGAAATCCGGGCACGAAATGTCTTCATGCAGGTCAACACCTTCCAGGGGATAGGCCAGAAAGTCGCCTACGTATTCCCAGCGGGAATGCAGGGCAGAGGCCTTGAACACAGAGGGAGTCAAGCCGCCAAAGATACCGTAGTACGTACCGTCTTCCGCTCGCCAGCCATGTGGGTCCCAGGAGGCCCAACCCTGTGAACCTGGTTTGTTGCCTACATCATCCTGAACCGGCACGATAGGATTGGCCGGCGACTTCCTAACATTCTCCAGCCAATAGTCGGAGGCCGTCGCAATGCTGTTGCCGGTCTTGGTGCCATGGTAGAGGAATACAGCCTCTCCATCCCCATGAAAACAGTTACCGCTGTAAATACCTTCCTCTGGACTGTCCGGTGTGGGAAATAGCCAAGGCTGGTGGTGCTTCCAATGCAGCCAGTCATGGGAGGATACATGACCCCAGAAATGCTTGCCGTGCCGCTGGTAGATGTAACCCAGATGAACGTTCCCCTGCCAGAAAATGGCCCCGTTCGGATCTGCGGGATGGGCCAGACCCTCTGGTACTACGAAGTGGTATCCGGGCCGATGAGGATCGTTCAGGAGATGTTCCCGCACGTCCCGGGCAGTTTCGATGTCTGACTGTGAGATCTGGTAGGAAGACATTATAGGTGACCTGCGATCTTGTGATGGGTGACGATGGGAAAGTGCATGTACAACGCGACCAGGACCCATACCACCAAATTCTTCGCCTCATTATAAGGGTAGGGACTCACGGCGGATACGGTAGAGAGCGGTGCTCCGGGTGTAAGCAGCAGTGGTATGGCAGGTCGAGATAGCTTTATGGGATTGGGTAATCAGGACCACGGCGTGTGGTTGGGAACCCCGGTCAGGACTTGACAGGCCAACATTCCGGGGTCATGAGCATTAGCTACGGAAGAAGCGTCAGGCAGGCAGCTTGATCCGGCGGGAGCCATACCTTGTAGCCGGTAAATCCTGGATCGCCCAGTGTCATCTGGTGCTATGGGGCAAGGGTCCGGATACCCTGATCACCCCGGGATCCATTACTTATGCGTTGTCTGCAGGGCCGTGTCCAGAACCAGTTCCTGTGATCCCCACCCTCACTCCAGTGAGGGTGCTCTGGCGGTGGCCGTAGAGGTATCCGGTCCCGAGCTACGCTTGGGACCGGGATTGGTAGGCGAAAGGCTGTCCCCCACGGTGGGGTCGTGCCAGGTGCCTGAGACCTGGTCGCTGGTGCCAAGTGGGGCGACTTGCCACTGGGTTACCTGTCGCTGTTGTGGATTGATGGTGAGACCCAAGCTTTCCACCGGCAATCCCGTCCGGTCGAAGGTACTGCGATAGTTGCGTTCCCGAATTTGATGCAAAGCGACCAAAGGGGATCGGCGAATCTTGAAGTCGATGATAACGGCCCGATCCGGCAGCCTGACGGCCAGGTCAGCTTCTCCCTGTTCATTGATGGCAAACGCCGTTACATCCATACCCTGGACTACAAAGAATGCGTACAGCAGGGCATGGTAGTACAGTTCCATGGAGGGTAGTAGCTTGCGGGGCAAGCCAACTTGTGATTCTCCCGGCGAGGGGGTGTGGGTATCAGGTTGGGAAGCGGTGGGTGACATACCGAAAGGAAACCGACGCAAGTACGTATTGAAGGCATGACCAAAGGACTCGTAGCGTCCCTCACAAAAGGCCGCTGCCATATGGTCACCCAAAAGTGGAACCTGTTCTCTTGTATCCGCTGCGTCCTCTTCCTCCTGGATTTTCTGAGCCTGCCACTGCAGGAGACCCCGCGAAAAAGATAATCCCACCTCACGATTCGGGAAATCAATGCGCACCGGGCCAGCATCATCGGGCCGCAAGGAAAGGTAGCCCGTGTCATACATCAGGGTCCAGGTACTGGGCATGAGTGGGTCCTGTAATTCCTGGTCCAGAACCTGGACGGATATCCCCTGGGCGGAGGGCAGATACTGAGGTTGCCGGATGATGCGTTCATAGAGCATTGTGCTGGTACCCGACTCGATCCAGTAATTGTCAAGGGTATGAAAGTGCAGACAACGAAGTGTAGAAAAGGGGTTGTATACAGGATTGCCGTCAGGGGCAAACAGGTAGCCGTCATACCAGTGCCGGATGTCGGCGCGCAAGGCTTCAGGCGTCTGTTCCCGACCTGTGGCCATAAGTTGGATATAAGGATGCAGTACCTGGTCCAAGTCTGATTCAGTGAAGCCGCAGATGTCGCTGTACGCTGCCTGACGCGAAAGATCTACCAGGTTGTTAAAGGCGGAAAACAGGCTGGTGCGGGCAAAACGGCTGACACCTGTGATGAAGGCAAAGCGCAAATCCTGGTCCCGGGCTTTGAGCACGGTGTAGAAAGGGTGCAGTATTTCCAGGATCTCTTTCAGTTTGGGTGGTTCTTCCAGGTTTTGTCCGATAGGTGCATCGTATTCATCCACCAATACCACCACCCGCTCTCTTTCCCGTGCCACCAGGGCACGGATGAGGTAATCAAGCAATTCGTCCGCCCGCCAATCAGCGGCAGGCAGTGGCACCTTGTGGTGTTCGCACAGCACCTGTACTTGGCGATACAGCGCGCTGCGCAGACTGGCTGCCGTGGGTAGAGTACGAGCCGACAAATCCAACCGCAGGACAGGATGTGGTGACCAGTTCCAGTTTCCGTGCTGGTGAATCCAAGTTTCCCTGAAAAGGGATTCCTGTCCCAGAAACAGGGATTCCAGCGTAGATACCAGCAAGCTCTTGCCAAAACGGCGGGGACGAGCCAGAAAGACGTATTTGAAGCCACGGGCCTGTAGGGCTGCATATTGCGCCGTGGCCTGGGGGGATAAGCCAGTACCCTGAAGACGCTCAGCAATATAGGCGACGGGTGCCGCCCCAATCATTTCGGCGATGGACGCTGTCTTGTCTACATACAGGGCCCCTTCGCCACGTATCTCCGGGAAATCACTGAGATCGATAGGGAGAGGAGAAAGCAGCGGAGGCATGGCCGCAGGAGAATATTCGCATCGTCCTTGTATGATAGCACTGGATTGGGCGCAGAATCAGGTTCAGATGCCGCTACCGCAAGGATGAGATCTTAAAGCGGGGGCAATAGGCTAGGGAAGCTATCGGCTGATGTTCATAACCCAGTGCCCAGTACTCATCGGCAACATCAACTTGGAGCCAGTAGGTGCAGGAATTTGCCCGACAAGGCGTACGCAGGCAAGGCTGTGGCATGCTATGGTCAGGGAGGGCCAAGTATAGTTGGGCGCTCCAGCGGTGGGAAGGACCAGAGGCCCTCAGGCGATCCCAAGGCCATTTTCCTTCCCTGGCCTACGCAAAGGGCTTCCACGGACAGGGAAGAGAACTTCAACCTGGTGTAATTAGTCCATAGGGCTGGCAGGGGGAAGGTGATGTGTCTGAGCCAAGACAGGAACAGGGAGACTTGTATGTACCAAAATCGTTACGGCCATATGGTGCAGGAATGGACCGTCAATCAGGTACGCCGGATCCTGCAGGCGCGAACTGACCGCATCGCAGCCATTCAGACTCGGACGGATGCGGAAGCTTATGTGCAGGATATTCGTGACCGAGTCGCGCAGTGTTTTCCGGCCTTGCCTCCCCGGACCGATCTGAATGCCCAAATTACGGGATCACTGGAGGGCAAGGACTTCCGGCTGGAAAAGGTGGTCTATGAAAGTCGTCCAGGCTTCAAGGTAAGTGCCAACCTCTATTTGCCTGCCCAAATCGAAAAGGAGTTGCCCTGTGTGCTGGGGCTCTGCGGCCATGCCGATATCGCCAAGGCCTTTGGTCCCTACCAGTTTTTCGCGCAAGGTCTGGCCAGGAAGGGATTCATCGTACTGTTGGTGGACCCCATTTGCCAGGGGGAGCGACGACAATTCTACGCCGACGAAGGAGTACCCGACGAGACACCGGAACCCAGGTCAACCGTGGCCCATAACATGATTGGCAACCGCATGTTGCTGGCGGGCGACTTCATTGGCAGCTGGTTTGTCTGGGATGCGATACGGGGTCTGGACTATCTCCTGTCGCGACCCGAAACGGACCATAGTCGGGTTGGAGTCACCGGCTGTTCTGGGGGCGGTACGCAGACCACTCACATTACGGCCCTGGATCCCCGCATCACTATGGTAGCACCCGACTGTTACATCACAAGCTGGCTCTGCAATCTGGAAAACGAATTGCCTACCGATGCCGAGCAGAATCCACCGCGTTGCCTGGAATTCGGTCTGGACGAAGCGGATCTGCTTCTGGCCTACGCGCCTCGTCCCACCCTGATCCTGGCAGAAGAAAATTGCTTCTTTGACCTGCGGGGTGCCCAACAGGCCTATGCAGATCTGAACAAGATTCATCAGCTCCTGGGATCGCCTGCCACGGCGGCTATCAGCGTAGGCCATCTGGATCATGGTTTTCATAAGCATGCCCGGGAGAGCATGTACCGGTTCTTTATCCAGCATGCCGGATTGCAGGTGGCATGGGCCGAGCCAGAGATGGAGGAAATTCCCGCAGAGCAACTTTATGCAGCGCGGGGAGAAGTGGTCAAGTGCGGTAGCAGGAAAGTCTTTGCCTATACCCAGGATTGCGTTGGCGATATGAAGAAATCCCGGCCCCGTCTTGACCCCAGTGACTTGAAGACGGCTATCCGGCAACATCTGAAGATAGACGTCCCGGATACGCCACCGCCGTTCCGCTACTTGCGCCATAGTGGTGGCCACAGACCGGAAATTGGCCAAGGCTATCAATATGCAGTGGAAACCGAGGCGGGTATTCAGGTCATATTGACCATGTTTGGCGAACTTGAAGACTTCTGCCGCCGCCCGCAGGGAGCCGTAACCCTCTATGTAGGCCACCTGTCCGGTGAGCAGGACTGTGCCACGATTCCCTGGCTACGGCAAAGGATAAGGTCAGGTGAAAGAATATTGGCTACCGATCTGCGGGGTACCGGCCAGAGCTTTCCCACTACCTGTGGCTCCAGGACGCTGCTGGATCCCTATGGCTCAGACTACATGTACGCCAGCTATGCCAGCATGATGGGTGAAAGCTATCTGGGCCAGCGGGTGTTTGACCTGTTGCGCACCGTGGATTTTCTCGTGGACGGTGGCGCTTCGGTCCAACTGATAGGCCGCGGCCTCGGGTCCGTGCCTGTGGCGATGGCCGCGCTCTTGCACGGTATGCAACCCTCCTGCGAGATTGTCAATTATCTGCCCAGCTACGAATTGCTTATCAACAACCCATTGCATAACTGGCCGCTCTCCTGTTTTGTTGAGAATTGTCTGGCGACGTTTGATCTCCCTGACGTCTACACCACTTTGGGGGACAGGCTGCAAAAGCAAGACCCGTGGGGGCCGTGGATATCCGAATCGTCGTAGTGACGATTGGCTTCTATGGTCCGGCATTACCGTGAGATGACATGCCGGGGAGAGGCCCGACATTCAGTTTCTTGTCCCTGCAGGATTGACCATCCAGCCTTGCGAAATCGGGATCTTTCTTGAATTACCTCATCCTTGAAATACCTCAATACCAGAACCAGGAAGAGACATGATGTCCTACCGCGACCCCGCCTACTTGCGCAATCACATGCGCACCATAATGTCGTTCTATCATCCAGTCTGCCTGGACAAGGAACTGGGAGGCTATATCAACCAGCTCCGTGATGAAGGTTCCGTTTTTGATCGCATGACCAAACATCTGGTTGGCACATGCCGCTTTGTCTACAACTATGCGTTAGCGTCTCTGGCCCTGGAAGAACCAACCTACCGGGACGCCGCGGCTCATGGTCTGCGTTTTCTGCACGAGGTACATCGCCAGGCCGATGGGGGTTTTGCCTGGGTCCTGCAGGGACGTACCGTGGAAGATGGGACACGTCACTGCTACGGACACGCCTTTGTCCTGCTGGCCGCCGCCGGGGCCGCCAAAGCGGGTGTCGAGGAGGCCCCAGCTTTCGCGGCTGAGATCTATGACTTGCTGGAAGAACGATTCTGGGAGCAGGACGCGCAGCTCTATGTCGACGAAATCCGACCAGGTGACTGGAAGGCTGTGGAACCCTATCGGGGCCAGAACGCCAATATGCATATGTGTGAAGCCATGCTTTCAGCGTACGAGGCTACAGAGGAATCCCGTTATCTGGATCGGGCTCATATACTCGCCCAACGTATCTGCAGGGATCTGGCTAGCCAGGCGGACGGACTCATTTGGGAGCATTACCATACTGACTGGAGCCATGATTGGGAATACAACAAGGACGATCCCCAGAACCTGTTTAAGCCCTATGGTTACCTGCCAGGTCACTTCACGGAGTGGGCGAAGTTGCTTCTTATCCTTGAGCGCTACCGCCCCGAAGTCTGGATGTTGGAACGGGCCCAGAATCTCTTTGAGGTCGCGCTGGCCAAGTCCTGGGATGAAGAACGTGGTGGTATGCATTACACGTTTGCCCCAGATGGTCGCATTCTGGATACAGATCGTTATTACTGGGTCCTGGCCGAGACGTTTGCGGCGGCGGCCCTACTGGCCCTCAGGACGGGCGATGGCAGTTACTGGGACTGGTATGACAGGGCTTGGGCATTCTCCGACCGCTACTTTGTGGATCATGAATATGGGGGCTGGTACCGCATCCTGAATGTTGACAATCAGAAATACGACGATCGGAAGAGCCCGGCGGCCAAGACCGATTACCATCCACTGTCAGCTTGTTTTGAAACACTGCAGGCTCTCCGCCTTGCGGGTGACAATGTCTAGGACTGGACAAAAATGGGGGCCCGCAACCCGCGGGGTCACCCTATAATGGTTATGGGTATGCGGATATTTTTGTCCATGCTCGGCATTGACCGCCTTGCGTGCATGTTCCAAGGTCCCCTGGGCCGCTTTCCCAAAAGGTAAGTTCCGCAGCCACAGGGTCAGCGCGGGGAATTCCCTCCGTCTCATCCCTCTTGGCTCCTTCGATATATACCGCATCTGGGTATGAAGTGGTATGAAGTCCGAGTGCGTGGAAGCAACGTTCCATTGCCTCCAACACGGGTAAGCTTGATCCTTTCTTTCTAAGTCCTCTGGGAGTTGGTAGGTACAACCCATAGTTGTGACACCCTCTCGTGCCGCCTGGACCACTAAGCGGAAGAGGCTGAGCAGGGCCCGGCGTGGTACGGATGATGACGGCCTCAGACCACTGACGCTGCGTCTCCACGTCGAGATGGGCGCGTACTTCCTTTATTTAGTATCAACCTTTGCGGTATAAGCTTTCGGGCCAGACTACCCGGTAGCCAAGCGACTGCTTGCGAGACGCTCGGTCGATCAGCCATTTGCGCTACAGACCGTCACAGTTCAGTCTTCCTGACTCAGGACCGAACCATACTTGACAAGCTTTACAGGCCTGCGTTAGGCTGTAGGATAGTAGCCTCGCCGGCGATAGTGTTGCCGGTTAGACGCCCCGCCATGTGACGGGGCGTTTTCTTTGCTCTCGGATTGTGGTGTGGACTTCTCAACGCCAATTTCCCGGCCGTTCCAACTTCGACCCCAGCCGCACCGCTTGACGGCCACCAGAGGACTGGGTTCCTGTTCTGCGGCCATATTGTAACAATAGAGGCAAGGGAAGATGCAAGCCGCAGAACCCATCCCCGATCCAGTGTTATGTGGGCAGGCAGAACAGTGAGCCATAAACCCCAATGCATTATCGTCGCCGGTCGACCGGGGTCCGGCAAGACGACGTTAGCCAAGAGGCTGGCCGGACGGCTGTGGATGCCGGTCATCAGTCGCGACGAGATCAAGGAAGGCTATGTCAATACCCATGGCGTCCGGCACGACCGGCTACCGCCGGACACCAATCGCGTAGTTTCTAATCTTTTCTTCGCTATTGTGCAGCAGTATCTCGCCGGTAAGATCTCGGTCGTGATTGAGGCGGCCTATCAGCACCGGGTGTGGGCACCCAGGATGCCCCAGATCCGGGCCTTGGGCACGCCGTTCATTATCGTATGCGCCGTGGACGGGAGGGTGGCGGCGAAGCGCCATCTACAGCGGGGTCTGGCCGATCCGAAGCGGGGGTTCTACCACGGCGATAAGCGCGTGGCAATCTACCGGGAAACCGGTGAGCTGGCACCGCCGGGCCACTATACCGCGCCGGATTTCAACGTGCCCACAGTCCATGTCGCCACCGAAGGAGCATACGCGCCCGGCCTGGATGACATTGTGCAGCGCATCCGACGATGGAATACAGCAAGCAATTGACGGGAGCCCTCCGGCGAGGCAGTTGGGGGCAGGGGACAAAGACGTGCCAAAGCCCACACCGGGTCTCAGTGTCCAGTGTGTCTGTTTCCTGCGGAAGTGGAAGGGGACTGGCGAGGCTTCATCGGCCAGCCTCCGTGCGTGACCGGAGAGAAACTGGCTCTATCGTAGATGTCCATGGTCAGGATACAACCGGCCAGGGCCCACCACCTGATAACCACGCCGCTGCTTGTTCTCTACCAGGTCCAAAACCTTCGTCTAGGCTCTTGGTGCTGGCAAGCCGTGGGTCACACCGGGCCTGACAGACCCGGGCTAGTTGAACCCCGCCACCCGTTCCCAGCGATGCACCCGCGCGCCTGCGGGATACCCGAGGGTCGGTTCCCAGGACATCGTGTAGTGCCGGTGCCGGTTGGTCCTGGTGTTGTGATTCCCAAGACGTATATACCAGCTGTTGGTGGTCTGTATTACGGGCTCCCTGCCATCTGGAGGTCTTGCGCGAAGTCCGGTGGGCTGAAGTCTGCGATCAGCGGGAATATCATGTGGGCTTGCGTGGCGTCCTATCCGGGTTCAGATGCCGGTATAGCGTGGTCTGGTCCACGCCCACAATCTTGACAATTTCGCTCATAGGAGCCTGCCCCTCGGTCATAAGCTTGGAAGCCTGTTCCTGCTTTGGTCCCACCGGCACCGCCTGCCGCCCACCTGTGCGCCCTTGCGTCCGGCCCGCACAGCAAGGACCGCCATAAGGCCGCCCCGGTGGTCGCCAAGTGTAAATTTCTGATCATGCGCAACGCTATCATGCGCACTCCGACCATTTAGCAGACCTCGCAATCTCACAAACTTCAGATTTGGCTTGCGCCCCAGTGGCTTCCGTGCTTGAGGATTGCCCTACTCTCTAAGCTGAACTTTGTACAAAGTCAGGCTGAGGGCGTCGTAGGCAGCTATCCGTTCCAACGCCCGGAGCCCACACCACCACGCTGGTAGACTTCAACTCCGGTCCAAGACCCATGTCGACTCTGGACCCGATCAGAAACATGCCCTTGAAGTGCCTATAGGGTACAGCCTGGGTTAGTGATGATCCGCGTCACCTGGGCCGCGAGAAGCCATCCTGTATTCAGCGCGGTGGGCGATCGCTCTTACCAACCCGCCGAATATCCAGGCGTGCACAGGATAAAGAGCGTACCAATAAGCCAGACCCGTCAGGCCCTTGGGGATGAACGCGGCCGTTTGCTCCAGATGAGTTGTGCCATCCTGGGCTTCCCACACCTCAAACTGGAGCCAGGCTCGTCCCGGAAGCTTCATCTCGGCTCTGAGGCGGACCAAGCGGTCAACTTTCAGATCTTCCACCCGCCAGAAATCCAGGGCATCGCCGATGCGCAAATTATCGGGATGGCGTCGCCCCCTGCGCAAACCCGCGCCTCCCAGCAGGCGGTCCACCATTCCCCGTAAACGCCAAGTCCAGTTGGCGAAGTACCATCCGCGGGCATCGCCGATGCCGGTAAAGACCCGGTAGACGTCCTGGGCTGAGGCTGCAACCTGACAACGGCGACGCTCGATGATCATCCCTTGGCGGGCTTCCAGCCGGACAGGCTTCTCTAACTCTGTGGTCGTGCCTGCGGCATCGCTCCACGATGTGTCTATCCGTCCCTCATCGAGGTCGTTGACTACGACTCTGATAGCCGAGGCATAGTCCTGCGGCTCAATGTGAGGGAAGAGCGTACGTGCGAGATCATCGGTTACGACGACGTCGTTGCGGAGCCCCTCCACGAGGGCTACGGTGATGCCGGCCGGAATAGGGGTCATCCAGTGCACCCAGTAAGAGGATAGGCGAGGAGTCAGGACAGGGACAGGTAGTAACAAACGCTGGAGCCCTCTTTTCTCGGCATAACCAAGCATGAGTCCCTTGTAGGTAGTTATGTCCTTCCCGCCAATCTCAATGGTAAGGTCCCGGCTTGCCGGTGTGTCGAGGGCGCTAACCAGGTAATCCAGGACATCGTGGATGGCAATGGGCTGGATGCGGGAATAAATCCACCTGGGGCAGACCATGATAGGTAGACGCTCCACCAGATAGTGGATCATCTCAAAAGAAATGCTGCCCGATCCCACAATTACGGCAGCCCGGAATTCTGTAACAGAGACGCCGCTTTCCCGGAGTGCTTGTCCTGTTTCCTGGCGGGAGCGTAAATGCCGGGAAAGATGGGTTTCCGGGTCTCCCAGGCCGCCCAGGTAAATGATTCGGTTAACCCTTGCTTGCCTGGCTGCCTGACCAAAGGCCCGGGCGGCCTGGATATCCAATTCGTGGAAGTTGGAACTCGTCGACATGCTGTGGATCAGGTAGTACGCCGCGTCTATCCCTGTCAGCGCTTTCACCAAGGTATGAGGATTGAAGACATCGCCGGTCGCTACCTCAACCTGGTCGGACCAGGAGCGGGAGAGCACCCGGTTCCGGCTCCGTACGAGAACACGGACGCGGTGTCCTTCTTGCAACAGTCGGGGAACCAACCTGCCGCCTATATATCCGGTGGCTCCGGTGACCAGGATCCTATCGGGACTGACCATCTTCCTCCTCGGCGTGACCACACAGGAACGAGGCATTGATGATAGCAATTCTATGCCGGAGCCATGCCCTTAGGCGCCGCCTTTCACCGCTATTTCAAGAGTGGTTTCACGAAAGGGGCTTATAGGCCTTTCCCGTTATGTCGGCAGGTTAGAATGCTTCCGTAATTCACATTGGGGTGGTGAAGGCCCGGTACCAGACCTGTCTGTGCCGTCTGACAGGTTTCGTGCCAATGCCAATTGAGAGGCAAGGTCATGCCCACGCACCAGGGACCGATTGTCCTAGTTCCTGCGCCCCAACCCCCAACCGAAACTTTGTTGTCAACCATACAATTAAAGCAGTTTATATATTTGCTTTTGTGGATGTTTTATCGTTGTTGCAACGTTCAGTTCGATCACGGCGGGAACGCCTCATCCCATCTTGCCCGTGCCCCAGCGTACCCCTGATCCTGCATGGTACAATGCCCCGCAGGGATAAAATGGGGAAAAATTGTGTCCATGTTGCCTTTGCGCGTTGATCCGACGTCAAGCAACTTTCCGCAAATGCGTCAGGAAAATCTGCTGTATGTGGATAAGACGTCCCAGGTTACGGCTTTCCTCAACCAAGCCAAGGCCCAGTTGTTCACACGTCCCCGGCGTTTTGGCAAGAGTCTGTTGCTGTCTACGATTGAGGCGCTGTACAGTGGCCAGCGGGAATTGTTTGGCGGCAACGGACTCAGGCCCGAACTATCCGTGTACCGGGAAGGAGCATGGCATTGGCGTACACATACGGTGTTGCGTCTGGACATGCAAGTGGTCAATGATACGGGGCAGGGCCTTGTTCTCCCCCTGTCCCATCTAGTAGATGCCGCAGCCGTCCAATTGAAGATGGCTGGACACTACAGGCACTGGCACAACGATCCGGCGTTGTCTTTGCTCAATCTGATTGCTGCCTTGTCAGAAAGGTCCAAAACCACCCTGGGACCAGCCCGGATTGTCGTCTTGGTGGACGAATACGATGCTCCCGTCCTGAATCATATGCATATGGTTCAAGGCCGGGAGGTGAGGCGGATCCTGGCGGATTTCTACGGCATTTTCAAAGCGATGGATGCCTGCATTGAGAAATTAGTCATGACGGGGGTGACCCGGTTTGTCAAGACAGGGTTGTGGTCCAAACTCAATCAGATACGAGACCAGTCCGAGAATCCCCGGTTTCATGACTTGACCGGATTCACCGATGAAGAACTGGATAGGCTGTGGGCGCAAGTCAGTGAACGCGGCACCGATCCCCCACCCCTGGAAGGATGGCCGCCACTGTCCCGGGAGGCTTGGCGGGAGTGGTACAACGGGTATCGTTTTTCGGCGCGGTCCCGCCAACCCGTTTACAACCCGTTCGCCATCATGTCCAGTCTGGCCGACGGGGAAATGGGAGAATATTGGTCCCAAACCGGCCATCTGGGCGTGGTGGAATCGTTGTTACAGGATCCCTGGACCCAAGTGGAACCCCAAGACCGGGTACCCTTGTATCTAACCCGTCCCGTCCCAGTGCCCGACTATGAACTGCGTTTTGACTGGCTGGACGACCTGACGCCAGGGGAATCCCCCGAAGCTATGCTGCGGCAGTGGGACTCCAGGCAATTGGTGCCTTTGTTGTACCAGACAGGTTATCTTACATTAACCCCTGCCGGGGATCTGGCTCCCCCCAACCGGGAGATTGCTGTGTACCTTAGCCGGGTTCTGCTGGACCCTTGGCTGGCCCCGGACAAAATGAAACGGGCCACCCTGTATCAGATGCGTTTGGTAGACGCCCTCCTGAATTTGAACCTGCCCGACATGGTGACCTGTTTCAACCTGCTGTTGCAGTTGTTTCCCCATCAGCGCTTTCGTGGGGCCTTTCACAATGTCGCCAGTCTGGTCCTGGATCTGGCCGTCCTGTTGTCGCGGAACCGCATTCGGTATCACGAAATGGAAAAGTCGGGTCTGGGGGGAGATGCGGACACGGTGCTTGGCTGGGATGACATCTACCTGGTACTGGAGTTCAAGACAGGCCCCCGCGAAAGCGCCCAGTCGGGTCAGCGGCAGATACAGATCCAAGGCTATCTGCAGGCGTTACCCACAGTGGCCCGCCTGTACTTGGGCTTGTCCCTTTATGCCAAGGGAGGGCGCCAGATTGAAGCCTGGCAGTGCCAGGGGTATTCACTGTTGGGCGAACCTCTGGACAGTCCTCTGACCCAGTGTGACACTTGGCCGACCGACAAGGCGGAACTGTATCGGCGATGGGCTTCCAACATGGAGGTAGGCGAAACAGCAACTGCCTCTGAATGAGAGGGGCTGGTTAACACGGCATCGAGGCCTAGCTATTCTAAATCTGGAACCATACTCCCGGGCCCTGCTTGCAGAATGGTCTAACGAAAAGGATATGGGGCGTGGGCCGGCCGCATCTCAGTCGGCTGTGGTGGCCAGTTCGAAGAGCTTGCTTACCGTTCGCCAGTTTCGGGCCGTGCTGGTAGTAGAGAGTTTTGAGTCGAAGTAGGTATTTGTGAGCTTGCTGCGGGCGATCCCGTGCGGACAGTGGAGGAAGACTTCTCGTCCCTGTACCGTGAACTCATCGCCAGGTGAGCGATTGAGGTCCAATGCTTCAACCTGCTCCCGGTCAGGCAGGTCCGCCAGGAAAAGGACAAGCAGTTTGTCCGGCTCAGCTCCAGCTTCCGTGAAGGGGTTATTTTGCACGATCGCCTGGAGTTCACAGTCCGTACGGGTGACCACGGGAACGCGATAGCCAAACCGACTCAAGATCGACTCACTGATCAGAGACGGGATTTCTTTTGCCAGTGTTGGGTCGGCGCGAAAGAGAACATTACCGCTCTGGATATAGGTTCGAACGTCATTACATCCCACTTCCCGGAACATGGTTGCGAGTTCCTTCATCGGCAATTTGTTCTTCCCCCCGACATTGATCCCGCGCAGCAACGCGACATTCTTGCCAGTCGTGCTGTGTAGGCTGTCAACGGACATGTTAGGTTTGCTTCTTAGGATAGGAACTAAGTGCCTGACTAAGTGGGTATATCCTGTTCACGGGTCAATGAGGCCCCTGCTGGGAATGCCGCTGGCCGAAGTCCCTGTCTTCAGTGAATCAGTATCTTTGCTCTGCCCTGGCCAAGGCAAGCAACGCTTTATCCGTAGCTTTGGGGAAACCAAAGCCGAAGAGACATTGTGTCCCTTCTTCAGGGAGCATGGAGTGCATACTCTGTGAGGCCGCATATACATCGAGGATTCCCTACTGGACAACCATGCACTCCTGCACCTGCTCCCCCGCCACGGCCCGATAAGCAAAGAGTAAACAAGCCTGAATGTCTTCGAGTTCCAGGACCGGATACTCTCGGAGGATCGTTTCCGCAGTTTCACCTGAAGCTGGCATGCCCAAGACGTGTTCCACCGCGATGCGCATATCCCGAATAATAGGCTTGCCCTGAAAGATGTCTGCTCTCACGGTAATGCGATCTAGCAGTTCAGGATTAGCCGCCATGAGGTGCTTCTTCCGTAATTCGGGGCTTTCGGGCTTCTGTGGTGCGGTCTATATTCTTACGCTACTTCAGTTATGGTTCTGACGCAAATCGGCGCAAAGTAGCTTAAGGTCATCTTCCATTTGGTGCACTATGATCGAGCGAGCTTCCTCGCCGGCCTGGTGAGGATTTTCCACCGTCATGAAACCAGAGCCGTCCTCCTGGCTGGTGAAGGCGAGGTGAATCTCATTGGGCGGCCTATCTCCCCCCTGGGGATCGAACTTGAAGTGGTTACCACCCAGCACCTTACAGGTGTCAACATGGACGTGAGACATGTAGGGTTGGTTGGGAGGCAAATGCTCCAGCCGCAAGGTCAC
>DAOUJU010000043.1:0-34297 GCA_034422235.1 Anaerolineales bacterium
CGGGGTGAACGTTGGGGTGGGCGGCGGCAGGTCAAGGCGGCTGACTGACAGCTCATAGGTGCCCGTGTTGTTGTCATAGCCGGCCACCAGGACTTGGTGAACCCCGGCATGCGTCGGCGTATAGTCAATGCGGGAGGCTCGGGAATCACCGAAGTCATCGTTGCTGGCCACTTCCACTCCGGTAGGACTGTACAGCGTCAGCACGGAGTCGTCCAGCGTGCCCAGTGACACCTCGAACCGATAGCGCGTGCCCGCCTGCAGGGACACGCCAAAGCGGTTGTTCACGCCACGCTCCACCCGGCCTGACCGGCGCTGGCCCACCTGGATGATGGGGTCCGGCCCTGGGGTCGGGGTGAACGTTGGGGTGGGTGGCAGTGGGGTGGCCGGCGTCGGCCCTGGGGTCGGGGTGAACGTTGGGGTGGGCGTCGGTGGGGTGGCTGGCGTCGACCCTGGGGTTGGGCGGCGGTGGGTGAGGCCGTCCGCGTGTACCCAGCCCGTCTCCCCATCCGCCAAGCGAACGAAGACCCAACCTTGGTCGCGATGTAGCTCGCACACCGGCTGCCCTCCCCTCACGTAGCGCCCGGTGTGGGCATGCTGGGTGCCTGGGCCCCGACGGACACGGTAGCGCACCGCGCTCGCACCCCAGGCGTCCCGGCACTGAAGCACCCCTTCCTGGCTCTTCCGACACTGGTCCACCCAGGCGAGGGCGGCACGACTATTCTGCTCCCAGTCGCCCACTTGAATCCCCAACTCCAGCGCGTCGTCGGCCCACAACGCCATCAACCCCAGCATGCCAATCCCCGTCACCGTCGCCGGGATTGTCATCCCCGCCGCCGCCAGCAAATGAAACATCACATGGCCAGCCGCGTGGACCAACCCGTGTTTTTTGCCTTCCTTGACCACCTCCGACCACAGTTTGCCGCCGAACCAGGCCTCGGGATCGTGGGCCACCATCTGCACCGCCAGGCAGTAGTGCTCGGCGTTGGCGGCCACGTTGGGCGGGGTGGTCCGTCCCCGGTTCTGGTGGGTGATGTCCGCCCCGGCCTCCAGCAACCGCGCCACGGTCACCCAGTCGCCGCGCGCCGCGGCCCGATGCAGGGGCGTGTTGCCGCGCTTTTCCGCGACATTGGGATCCGCACCCACTGCCAGCAGCCGTGCCGCCACGGCGTCGTGATCCTCGGCGACCGCCAGATATAGGGGCGTGTTGCCGTTCCCATCCTGGACATTGGGATCCGCCCCGGCCGCCAGTAGCAGTTCCACCACGGCGTCGTGGTCCTTCTCGGCCGCCAGATGTAGGGGAGTGCGTCCATCATCGGTGGCGGCGCGGACATTGGCCCCGTTCACAAGCAGCAGACCGACGATCCAATCATGGCCGAAATAGGATGCCAGATGCAGCGCTGTCGCGTCGTCTGCATCCTGTCTCACGTCGACACCCGCTCCAACCTGCAACAGGCACTGCACCATGGGCAAATCGCCGTCCTGTGCGGCATAGTGCAGTGGTGTCCTTCCACTGTCGTCCTTCGCCTGCACATTGACCCCTACCAAGCGGGCCACACAGGAGTCTGGGGGCGGAGGTTGGTGCCGGCTGACCGACAGTTCATAGGTGCCCCGGTCACTGCTGCTATAACCCGCCACCTTGATGGTGTAGGTGCCGGACCTTGACGCCGTGTAGTCAATGAGGGACCCAGACCCGAAGCCGGAATCGTCGTCCTCGGCCACTTCGCTGCCGTCGGGACCGATCAGCGTCAGCACGGAGTCACTCAGTGAATCCAGCAACACCTCGATCCCATAGCGTGTGTCAGCTTGCAGGGACACCGTGAAGTTGTCAATCTCCCCCCCGGTGGCCAAATTACCCGTCAGGGTCTGACCTACCCGGATAGTCCTGGAACGAGTTGGGACTACCACGGCTACTCTTTGTCTCACCCGCAGCCGGTACGTCCCCCGATCACTGCTACCGTCACCCGCCACCTTGATGGTGTAAGTACCAGACCTTGACGCCGTGTAGTCAATGAGGGACGCAGATCCAGAGCCGGAATCGTCGTCCTCGGCCACTTCGCTGCCGTCGGGACCGATCAGCGTCAGCACGGAGTCGTCCAGCGAACCCAGCAACACCTCGATCGCATAGCGTGTGCCCGCCTGCAGGGACACCGTGAAGTTGTCAATCTCTCCCCCGCTGGCCAAAATACTCGTCAGGGTCTGACCCACCCGGATGGGTGTGGAGGACAGTTCTCTTACCGACAGCCGATACGTTCCCCTGTCACTTCGTTCGAAGCCCGTAACTCTGATCATATAGTTGGCAGATACTAGCGCCTTATAGTCAATGCGGGACCCCTTCGAACTGCCGAAGTCGTTGTTCGTGGCCACTTCACTGCCACCGGGACCGATCAGCGTCAGCACGGAGTCGTCCAGCGAACCCAGTGACACCTCGATCCGATAGGTCCTGCCGGCTTGCAAATACACCCAGTAGTGGTCGTGTTCGCCTCTGCTGTCCAGGCTGGCTGACACGGTACTGCCCACCTGGATGGTATAAATGGCCTGAGCGTTCGCCTGGTCAGACCAAACGAACAGAAAGCTCAAGGCCACTGCAAGTAACGCTAGTCTTCTAGCCGCAGCCCGCAAACTTAACTGAGTGACTGCAAGTTTCATGTCTTACCTCTTAAAAATGTAAGTAACGCCTTATGTGGAATTAGGGGGGCATGGTGAAAGTCTGGACGTCCATGCCGGTGCCGTGGGGCAGACTGGACTTGATAGGCAGAACTGAGAGTCTGGCTGTCCCCAGGCACAAGGTTGAATACAGGTTCCCCGCATGGCACTGCCAACGTCAGCAGTGCTCCCCGTCGCATCCTGCGACCCAAAGGCAGCGCGCAGACCAAGCATAGAACGTCGGAAAGCCTCGTACACGCGCTCCAGGTCTGTGATGTCCATAGCTCTTGGCCTGGCCGGAGGACCATTCAGGTCTGCAAGGCCTTCAGGGCGGACTGCACCAAGAACGCCGAGCGACTGAGGCCATGGGCCTCACATAGGCATCGATCTGGCGCAGCGCCCCCTCCGGCACCGTGATGTTGATACGCACTGTCTTTTCGGCCAGACGGGGAACCGGGACTAGAAACGATGTCACCAGCCCGGCCCGATGCATCGCATCTAGCGCTGAAGGGGTAGGCCTGGCTTCACCCCGCGCCTGCAGGACGGCGATATGGTCCCCGAGCACTTCACACCCCACAGCCGCCTCTATCGTGGCCCCGGTGCCGCCACAGCCGGGCAAATCCGGGAACTCCACCCGGTAACCGCGGGCGGCCTCTGATTCTGGATCCCGAATCCGCAATCTTTGAAAGGGTATCCACATATCTGGAGACTCGCAAAAGAGACCCTTATAGAATAGCCCTGAGAGGCCAAACCTTCATGGACTCTACCGCCACCATCCCGCCCTTGCACCAGACCATAACATACTCACCAAACAGGTTCTGTTGGATAACCCGGCTAGCACAGGCCTGGCCATCGTTGACGAAGACCTCCAGCACAGAATGGTCCAGGAATACGTGCAAGTCAAGGGTATCTGCCAACGGGACATCAACGGTCTGACCGCCTACTTTGAGCCCTTCGGGTCCAACATGAATAGAAATCCCATACGTTCCGTCAGGCTCACAACGCAGATTCAGTCCGAATTCCTCGGCCCCGAGCCGCCTGATACGCGCCTTGATCTCCAGTTGATCCCCCACCACATCCGCCAGTACCTGCCGTGCTTCATTCAGGATAAAGCTGGGCACCTGGATCAGATCCTGGCGTAACTGTTCCAGTTCTTGCACAGGATGCTGTCTCAATTCCAGATCATCGGTAATAGTTAGGACTCGCGGCAGAGTGATACACCCGTTCCAGCCGTGTCCTCGTTCAAAGCCACCTAGCCAGCCCAACAGAATCCAGCGTCCATCTGGAGCCTGCAATACATTGCTGGCGTAAAAGCCGCGGGAATACCCCCCGCTCGCTTCCACGATGCCCTCCGACTCGGTATGGAACCGGTAGTTGGCCAAGTCCAGCGTACCTATCCGATATTCCACATCCCCAAAGGGGGACAGCAAATACACGAACCGATCCTGCAAGGGAAAGAAATTGGGACATTCCGCACTGACATCACAGAGCTGGCCCCGGTATACCCATTGCCCCAAGTCATCGGAAACAGCTTCAAACAGGGGAGTTCCTGCTTCGGGTCCGGCATTGCCTATCACCATGAACTTACGATCCTGATAGTCGAACACGAAGGGGTCCCGCCAATCGGGGAGCACGGCCGGGCCCCCGGGCAGACACAGACGGTCATCCAGCTTTAGTAAAGGATTCGCTTCATGCCGGGTGAAATCCAGCCCACCGTTTTGGCTAACAGCTCCCCACTGTTCAAAGGCAGGACGATGATCAGGATCACTTCCGTGCACACTGGTGTAAAACAGCACCAGATTGCCTGCCCCATCCACGCTTGCGCCACCTGACCAGCAGCCGAACTCTCCCCTATTATGCTCGGGTGCCAAGGCAATCGGCAGATGCTCCCAATGCACCAGATCACAGCTGCGGGCATGGCCCCAGTACATATCATCGCCCTTTGGCGGACCATCCTCGTACGGATGCAACTGGTAGAACAGGTGATACCAGCCCCGGTAAAAGATCGGACCGTTGGGATCATTCATCCACATGGCAGGTGGTGTGAAATGGAATTGGGGACGCGAGGGATCCGCCTGGGCCCGCGGTTGAGCCGCTTCCAGGGATTGCTGGGCCAGATCCAGAGTAGACGATTGAGTCATTGCGTTCCTTTTGTTGACAGTTTGTGCAGGCAATTCAGGGCAGTACAAATCCGTGGGCCCGACTTCCTGTTCCTGGACCATTCCTGCGTGATTTGGTTATGGGGTCATCTTTGTTTGTATCTGAGCATTCAGTATAGCTGAATGCTCAGATACAGTATGGTCCCCGGATGTATGGAAAGCAGGTACATAGGCCTGCCTCAGTTGGGAGCCGGTAGCGTATGCACACCAGGGTCTCGCCTAATGCTTGAACCCCGCCGCAGATTTACGCCATGACATTCAGCTCCGACGGATAGAGTGATAGGCACCCTACTCACTGCCACGATTAGCCAGCTTCGTGGATAATCTGGCCACGGTGAATAAGTCGCATGAATCGACACGACCATACGGTATGTGCCTGAAATGAGCACATTGAAACCGCCACCCGCACGGCAGAGGCCGTGCAACAGAACCGCTATCGATATTGCCTTTTCGACTTTCAGAAAGGGGGTAGTAGCTATGGGCTGGAATAGGCGCTTGTGCCTGAATTAGGCGATAAAACAAGCAACCAAGACCGCAGAGTGGGGCCAAGTCCCCGGTGCCCCGGCGATCAGGAGGCCACATACCCCCTCAACTCTCGTAATCAGACCTGCAGACTTGCCAAGGGTCAAAAGCAACGTGTTGCTGGATGAGCGCAAATACATATTCCAGGTCCGCTGCCACCTGTGCAAACAAGGTAGACACGTCATACCCAAGGGAGGGCAAGCCATAGATACCCGCCCCGGCAAATTTGGAGAGATTGGAAAGCGGCGATTGCAGGGGCCGGAAGTTGGGAATGGCCCGTTGTGCCTGTGAGGCGTGGCGTTCAAGCTCATGGTGGAATCCGTACTGCTGCCCCACCGCGGCCAACAACGCCTTCAAGGACAGCTCCAGAGCCCCCTGAGCGGCTTGACCTACGGCCAATTCATACGCTTCCCTCGTGGTATACCGCTGAGAGGTATCGTCTGCCACCAGAACCTGGAGGGTCTCGAATATCAACTTGGCATGCGTGCACCGTTTCATGGCTTCCAGGGTGGCGGGATCCTGGGGGGGCATTTCTCCAGTAGGAGGGTGGTAGGGATACCCCATAGCCGTTACACCTTCCTTGGCCGCGTAGGCAGCAATGTCGTTGAGACCAAACTGCAAGGTGGCAAACAGGTGCGGGGCCATGAGCACGATATCTGTACCGACTGGCTCCCCGTAGCCTTCCTGCACAGCACGGGTAGCGGATCGGTAGGCCGTGTCCCTCAGGTCCGTGTCTTCGGGATGCACCAGCAGCAGATCGATATCGGAATCCGCCTGATAGTCTCCCCGGGCCCGGGAGCCGAACAGAATAACCTGGGTTATGCCAGTCGCATGCTGCACCGCCTGGGCGACCCGCAAGGCCCTTGGGTCGCATCCCAACGTGTCTTTGGTTCCGTGCATACGCTTCACTGCCCTGTCCATGCAGAACCATCATCTTAGCACATGGCAGCAAGGCGCATGGGGACAATGGCACCATCTGCGATCTGAGTCGTAAGCAACATCAGAGGTAGGATTTTGGGGATTGTGCAGCTTGGCAGGATTGAGTGGGTTCTCGGGTGGAGTTTCCCAAACCTGTTTCTGCTAATTTTGCCGTCGGTTACAGGTTCAGAATTTGGCCCTCTGAGGACACGTCCATGCTCATCGCCCGGGGTCGACGCGGCAGCCCCGGCAAGGTTTCAATCTTGCCGGCCAGAGTATACAGGAATCCGGCTCCCACGGAAGCCCTGATGTCAGAAATCGGGAAGGTGTATCCCGACGGGCTGCCTTTCAATGAGGGATCGTGGGAAATGGACAGGTGGGTCTTCGCCATGCAGATGGGCAGGTTGCTCCAGCCCTGCCGGGTGAAGAACCGGGCGCGCCTCCGTGCATTCGATGTCCAGTTGACGACGTCCGCACCGTATATACGCTTGGCCAGGGCGTTCACCTTCTCTTCAATCGTCGCATCCAGGTCGTAGGCGTAGTCTATCTCTTGGGGCACAACGCTGGCATCGTTGGTAGCCTGAACAACCGCTGCGGCCAAGGTCACGCCGCCGTTGCCTCCTTCGGTGAACCCTGAGTATTCTGCAATTGCGTAGGCCCCGGCGTCCTCGGCGATGGCGGCGGCGGCTTGCAATTCTTCCGCGCTGTCCCCCTCAAACCTGTTGAGGGCCACCACCACGGGCAGACCAAAGCTGCGCACAATGTTGATGTGGTGCACCATGTTGGCGGCACCGACTTCCAAGGCTGGCAGGTTGGGCTGGGCCAACTCACGGCGCCGCGCGCCTCCGTGCCAGCGCATCGCCCGCACCGACGCCACTAGTACCGCAGCACTGACCGGTAACCCACTCTGCCGCGTCTTGATGTGCATGAATTTTTCAAAGCCCAGGTCGGAAGCAAATCCGGCTTCGGTGATGACGTAGTCGGCGTAACCCAACGCCATCCGGTCTGCGATGATGGAGCTGCAACCGTGGGCAATGTTGCCGAACGGCCCGGCGTGAACGATTGCCGGCTGGCCTTCTCCAGTCTGCACGAGGTTTGGCATCACCGTATGGCGCATCACAGCTATCAGCGGTCCAGCCAGACCCAGATCGCCCACCGAAACCGGCGTACCGCTCCGGTTGGTTCCGACCACCATCCGGGACAGGCGGTCACGCAGGTCATCCAGGTCGACGGCCAGCGCCAAGATGGCCATGATTTCCGAGGCGGTGATGAAGTCGAAACGGGTTTCTCGCAAGGGACTGTTGGCGCTGCCACCCAGGCCGGTGGTTATTTGGCGGAGCGCTCGGTCGGAGGCGTCAGTGACACGGGACCAGGTGACGCCTTCGGGGGCCATGTCACAAGCGTTGTTGCGATACACGGCGTTCTCCACCAGGGCAGCCAGCAAGTTGTGGGTGGAGCCTACGGCATGGGCGTCTCCCGTGAAGTGGATGTTGATTTCATCTTCAGGCACGATACGGGCCTTGCCACCGCCGGTTCCCCCACCCTTGATACCAAAAACAGGACCCAGGGCCGGCTCGCGCAGGGCCACCACGGGACGATGGCCTAACCTACCAAGACCGTCCGTCAAGCCGATGGCAGTCGTGGTCTTGCCCTCCCCGGCAGGGGTGGGCGTGATGCCGGTGATCACCACCAACCGGCCCTGTGGCCCGTTGGTCTTGATCGCATCAAGCTTGACCTTTGCCTTATGGTGTCCAAAAGGTATGAGGTGCTCTCGGTCTATACCGAGGCGGTCTGCCACCAGATTAATCGGATCCATTTTGCCCCAGAAATATTGCCAGAATTCGTTTAATCATACTGTACCTGCGGTCATTTCGCTGGTAGCCTTCCCATTTGGAGGATTCGTCCTGTTGCAGTACGTTCAGCTTTGCCACCAGATGACCATTGGGAGACGCCTGAGCCCAGTGGATGCCGCTATCATCGTCTTACAAAGCCAACACCAGACCCAGGACTGTTAGCAACCGCAGCGAGAGCTCTACTTTCCCGGCAGGTGCAGACAGCATACCTGCCCGGGAGTGGCAACCCTTGGGCCTGCACGGGCACAATACCCGCCAGTATCAGGGGGAACGGGATTACGATAGGTCGGGCCGGGCGGCACATGCTAGACTGTAATACGGAACCAGTCCTTGCCTGGCTTTCCTTATTAGCCTGTCCGCCTGCCCCATTCCTTTTCTGATGCGTACAACCTCCCCGGCGGACCAGTCCTCTAACTCCCGCGACACTTCCCTGCAGGCAATCAGACGTGTGCTGTCTCTCCTGCTACCGTATTGGGGCAATGCGGCGGGTGCCTTCCTCAGTCTCATCCTGATGATTGTGGCCAACCTGGCTTCTCCCATGGTAATACGGCAGGTTATAGACGGTATCGAAATTGCGTTGAACCGCGGACTCAACCAGGACTTTGACTGGTCGCTCATCATTACCAGCACTCTGATCTTGTCCGGCCTGGCGGTAGGACGCGGCCTTTTCAATTTTCTGCAGAACTATCTCAGTGAGAAGACCAGCCAGAGCATCGCCTTTGACCTGCGGAACCAGATATATACGAAAGTCCAGAGCCTGAGTTTCAGTTATCACGATCAGGCCCAGACCGGGCAACTCATGACCCGGGCCACCAACGATGTAGAGCTGGTCCGTCAATTCATGGGCCAAGGCCTGTTCCAAATGATTGCCTCCGCCTTCATGTTTCTCGGCGCCCTAACCGCTCTGGCCTTCATGAACCTGCGTCTGGCCTCTATTGTTTTTCTGATCATTCCCTTCAATATGGTGCTGCTGGGCCTCTTCATGCGCGCGATCCGTCCCCTGTTCGGGGAAATCCAGGGCACGATGGAAAAACTCAATGAGCGCCTGCAGGAGAATCTGGCGGGGATCCGGGTCGTCAAGGCGTTTGCGCGTTCGCAATTTGAGATTGATCGCTTCGCGGTAGAGAACGAACATTATCGGCTGTTTACGCTGGATTTCATTAACCGCATCTCTAGGATGTTTCCCGCCACATTCCTCATTTCGAATATACAGTTGCTTCTCATACTGGGATTTGGGGGCAGGCTGGTCATTCTGGATCAACTCAGTATCGGTACTTTGACGGCGTTTATCAGCTACCTGATTTTCCTGGTGCAACCCCTGATGACCATTGGGTTCCTGTCCGGTATGATGATCCGGGCCCTGGTCAGCGCCGAGCGAATCTTCGAAGTGCTGGATACGCCTTCGGAACTGCACGATGCGCCGGACGCCCAGCCTTTGGGCATAGTCATGGGCCGCGTCCATTTCCAGGATGTCTTTTTCCGGTATGCAGGACAGGAAGAAGATGTGCTGAAGGGCATAAGTTTCACGGCTCTGCCGGGCCAGACCATCGCCATCATGGGACGTACCGGATCGGGCAAGAGTTCCATCATTAATCTGCTTCCCCGCTTCTATGACGTAACCGGGGGCAAAGTTACGGTAGATGGCAAAGATGTGCGCCAAGTAACGCTGGATTCACTGAGGTCCCAGATAGGCATTGTGTTACAGGAAGCCATCCTGTTCACAGGTACGATCCGCGAAAACATCGCCTATGGCCAACCCGAAGCCACCATGGAGGTGATTCAGGAAGCCGCCAAGGCCGCCGCCGCCCATGAATTCATTATAGAATTGCCTGAGGCTTATAACACTCGGGTGGGCGAGAGAGGCGTGGGTCTCAGTGGAGGACAGCGCCAAAGGATTGCCATTGCCCGGGCCTTGCTACTGGATCCCCGGATTCTCATCCTTGATGACAGTACCAGTGCGGTAGACGCCGAAACGGAACACCATATCCTGGAGGCGCTCAAGGCCCTGATGCAAGGACGTACGGCGTTTGTCATCGCCCAGCGCATTGCTACGGTACGGGAAGCGAACCAGGTGCTACTCTTGGAACATGGCCAAATAGCTGATATTGGCACGCACGAGGAATTAATACGGGACAGTGCCCTGTACGCCGAAATTGTGCAGTCCCAGTTCAAGTCCGAGACACCGCAATTCATTCCAGATGCCGCTCCCGCTGCAGACGGGACAGAAGCCTCGGGCTCATCTCGAACTGCCTCATACACGCCAGCACGGAGTCAGGCTTTATGAGCCGGGCATCATCCAATTTCCAGATGGCGGCCCAGATGGAACAGGGCCAGGCGGTCTCGGTCTGGGACACAGGGGCGCGCCTTCTGCGCTTGGTAGTCAGCTACAGGCGAGAATTGACATTGGTCATGTTCACTATGTTGATCGCCACGCTCGCTATATCCATCGGCCCCGGCATGATCGGTTGGATTATTGATAACCGGGTCCTTGTACCTGATGCCAGTGTGCAGCGGATGTTGGGACCGCTGGGACTGCTGTTGCTCAACTATGTCCTGCAGTATTTTGGTTTTCGCTATCAGTTCTATTTCATGGGGCTGCTGAGCGGAAAACTGATGGCCAGTCTGCGCCAGCAGGTCTTCATCAAGATTCAGAATCTGCCCCTTGCCTATTTCGACCGGAATGAAGCGGGGGATTTGATGAGCAAGCTGGTTAATGACGTGGATGTGCTGAATAACTTCCTCAGTCAAGGCTTCACGCAGTTGGTTGGGGGCATTGTCCGCATGCTCGTTATTGTTATTGTTATGTCTTTCCTGGACTGGCGTCTGAGTCTGGTTATTCTGGGAGCCGTCCCCGTCATACTCTTCATCTCCTCACGCCTGGCCGCGATGGCTCGGGTAGCCTATCGCAAGAGCCGGGAGTCGTTAGGCGATGTATCCTCCGAATTGGAGGAAGGCATTTCCGGCGTCAAGGTTATTCAGGCCTTTAATCGGGGTGAGGCCAATCGCGAGCGTTTTGTCCAATTGAACCGTGCCAACCGTGATGCCAATGTGGCGGCTGTCAGCATTTCCGCGGCTTTCGCGCCAGCCATCGAATCCGTCAATGCACTGACCATGGCCCTCCTGTTGGGTCTGGGAGGCTGGCTGGTGCTACAGGGTCAGGCTTCCCTCGGCATGCTGATCAGTTTCCTGGAATATGTCCGCCGTTTCTTCTTCCCGCTGCAGGAAATCTCACAGCAGTGGTCACTGATGCAGGGCTCGCTGGCAGGAGCCGAACGCATATTTACCTTGCTGGATGAGGAAATCGTCCTGCGGGATCACCCCCGGGCGGGAACCATGGCCCCTATCAGGGGTCATATTGCCTTTCAGGATGTGTCCTTTAGCTACAACCCGGATGAACCTGTGCTCCATCAGGTGTCTTTCGAGGTAGAACCAGGCCAGACGTGTGCCATTGTGGGCCCCACAGGCGCAGGCAAGACCTCCATTATCAGTTTGCTGGGTCGCTTCTATGACGTGAACGAAGGACAGGTATTGATCGACGGTCAGGATGTGCGGCACGTGACCCAGGATAGTCTACGCCAGCAAATCGGGGTCGTGCTGCAGGACAATTTCCTCTTTGCCGATACAGTACGTGAGAATATCCGCTACGGACGGTTGGACGCTACCGACGAGGAAGTCTACACCGCCGCCCGACTGGTGGAAGCCGAGTCATTCATCTTGGGCATGCCTCAGGGATATGACACTCAGTTGGGGGAACGGGGCAGTCTTCTGTCACAGGGGCAACGCCAGTTATTGAGCTTTGCCCGCGCTGTTCTGGCCAATCCCCGTATTCTGGTCTTGGATGAAGCCACCGCCAGTGTTGATACGCGGACGGAAGCCACAATCCAGCAAGTGATGCGTCAGCTATTGCATAATCGCACCAGCCTGGTAATTGCCCATCGTCTGAGCACTATCCGGAACGCCGACATGGTTCTGGTCATGGATCACGGACGGATCGTGGAACGGGGCTCCCATTACGAATTGATGGCCCAGGGTGGACTGTATGCTGATCTGTACAATATGCAATTCCAGGACACGGTACAGCCCAACGGTCTGCCAACCAGGACTCTATAGCTTTTAATGCATTGATGTACCACAAGAGGAAGTCATGGGAGCATTTTGACAGACGCTCGGTGCCTTGACTGCGATCCTTTTCCCTGAGGAGAGGACCGGGTACCGGAACTAGGGGGTCGTGTCGTTGAGATGCATGAATTCTCCGTACGGTCCCCAGCGGAAGTCCACCCCCCCTGCCGGATGCGGGCCTGAAACACGAACATGGAACGAGCGTGCTGATCCTACACCGTCCGCATGCGGGCAGAGATCGGTATGCCCGGCCGGGTGTGGCCCCTCTGAGCCAGCACGCTGTGCAGGATGAAGCGATGCGGGCGGCTGTTGCCGTCCATGAACGGATAGTTGAACAGCAGTCCGTGGGAGAGGGCGGCCGCATAGACGAGGGGGGACAGCCGCCGTCATCCGCCAATCAGTGCTGAACAGCTCCCGCATCAGGGAAGGTGGGGAGGGATGCGGTCTACGAAGGGCGGGGCTGGCCGCGGCTGAAGATCGGGGATGGGCAGCTTACCTCCTCCCGTCCGAATCGGGAAGTTCCGCGTTGGCGGTACAGATTTGTGGGCCCGGTCTGCCGCTCTACCGAACCTGCGGATCATCCCATGTCCCCGCCCGTTTGCCTGTGTTACAATCATGCCGCCGCCAACAAGGGGAGTGGATTCATAGATTTATCATGACGACCGTTGGGGGCGCTCCGGTGGCGCCCGGGGTCACGGAGATCGCTGGGAAACACCCCGTCTGGCTGCGGGGACTCTGGCACTATGACCCTTCCTACCCGTATGATACGGAGACCTACGAATACCATGCCTGGTCCACGACCGACCCGCATTACGTGCATGAGGACGTGCGCTTGAGTCCCACCAATCGCCATGACGTCTTTCTCGGACAGGTCAAGGCGAATCTCCTGTACTTCCTGCGGCGGCTCGGCAGGGCGGATTCCGTGTCCCGGGAGATGCTGATCCGGGACCTGCCGCTCGTGCCCGGAGCCCTGCGGGAACGGGGCGGCGTCATACCCGACCTGGCCTTGTGGCCGCCCCACGTCAACCTGGATGACCCTGAGGGTCTTTCCTGGAGGCGGCATGGCACCCCTCTGCTGGTGATGGAGGCACTGTCCGAAAGTACCCGTGCCAAGGATCTGGAGGACAATCCCCCGCTGTACGGGGTCATGGGGGTGCAGGAATACTGGGTCTGCGATCCAGATCGAAGGCAGTGGGAAGCAGTGTATCAAGCGGGAGATGGTGGCCTCTGGGCGGAGGTGGATCTGCGGGACCGGGATTCACTGTATTCCCCTGTGTTGGGGGCGATGCTGCGGGTTCATGCTGAGGATGGGTTCCAGTGCCACAATACCGATACGGGAAGGTGGATGGAGGCACCCAGCGGCGTACGTCAGGAGGGTAGAGATGTGGGCTACCTGGAAGGTCGCCTGGAGGAACGGCGGCGTGCGCTGCTCACTATTGCCCGGCTGCTGACCGACGGGGACCGGGTAGCGCGGCTGGAAGATGAATTGGACCGCCTGCCCTTCGCCCAATGGCCTGATGTGGAGGACCTTTACTGGCGTTATACCGGGAAACCCGACGGCTAAGCCTTAGGTCTGAATCTGCCGCGGTCTCTGGGGAGTCAGGCCCGTTGCTGACGACGGCCAGCGGAGTATCCCAAAGCTACCTGTCGTCATGGCAGGATTCTGCTCCTGTCATTCTTGTTGCCGTCCTCGTTGCACGTCCTTGGCTTTCTGGTCGTTATCTCGCCTTCTCCCGAAGAGGGAGATTGTATGTGTCCAGATAGCATTGGTTCAATAAGAGACTTGCCTAGTAGAATATCTGGTCATGACATTGTCCACCATAGACCTTCCCTCTGGCCCTCAGGGGCTCTTGACGATTTGCAATTGAGGAATATGATGTCTTCTACTCCCCCAAAGTCTTTGTCTCTGGTGAAAGAAGCGGAAGAAGTCAATTTCGACTGGTACCAAAGGGAATCTGCCCAGACCTGGGAAGTTATCGATACCAATCATGCCATTGTGTATCCTACGCTGGGCCTGACGAACGAGGCCGGGGAGCTTGCGGGCAAGGTGAAGAAAATCTTTCGGGACAAGCAAGGTCATATTTCAGAAGCGGATCGTGCGGCCCTGAAAAGCGAACTGGGGGATGTTCTTTGGTACCTGACACAGATTTGTACGCAATTGGACCTGAGTCTGGCAGAGGTTGCCGAAGCCAACGTTGTAAAGGTTCTTTCTCGCCAGCGCCGGGGTAAAATTGGAGGTGATGGAGACGAGCGGTAAGCCTTCCGGAAAATACCGTGCCCGTGCCTCCCACAACCTGAATACCTTGAGGATTTACCACCATGTCCTTGACCGCACGCGCAGTGATAGCCTTGGGCCAAGACTTCACGGTAGAAGAGGCTGTTGTTCCGGATCCGGATCCCTGTGGTCTGGTTCTCAAACAGGAATTGGCCGGGATCTGCGGAACTGACTTGCATAACTGGCAGAAACATCTGCCGACGCCCACCTTGCTGGGACATGAAAGCGTAGGGATAGTGGCCGCCTTGGGCGGGGAGTTGACCCACGACTTTCTGGGAGAACCCCTGCATGAGGGCGATCGGGTCGTCTATCACCCGCGCAACTCCAGTGCCACCTTTGGTTATCGGGGACCCGATTCACCCTTTTCGGGAGGGTTTGCTGACTATATTTGTCTGGGTGACCCTGATCTCTGCGTCATCAAGACGGCAACCCCGGCCCGGACGGCAGTGTTGGCTGAACCTTTTGCCATTGGGGTACACGCCGTTATGCGCGGCCAGGTACAGTTAGGAGATACGGTCCTGATTCAAGGATCAGGACCCATTGGTCTCATGGTTATGTTATGTGCAAAGTACAGCGGGGCTGCCCAGATCATTATCATTGGCGGCCCTGCCGGACGTCTGCAACTGGCCCAGCGTCTTGGGGCTCATATCACGATTGATATTGCTGAACATTCCGAGCCTGAGCAACGCAAAGAACTGGTCATGGATAGTACCCGTGGTGAGGGAGCAGACGTGGTCTTTGAATGTGTGGGCTTTCTGCCCGCGTTTCCCGAAGGGCTGGAATATGTCAAACAGGACGGCACCTTTGTCGAATGTGGTCACTTCGTGGACATGGGTAATGTAGAAGTAAATCCGGCTCGCCACTTTCTATTGCCCAACATTCGGCTGGAAGGGATTTGGGGTAGCCGCTTCCCCCATTTTGCGCGGGGCATGGCCCTGTTGGAACAGGCAACGGATCCCATTGGTGACATGGTCAGCCATATCTTGCCTCTGGATCGGGTGCAGGATGGCTTTGAAGCCCTCAACGGCTCTTACCATCTGGATGGTTCCGACGCCATCAAGATTGCCTTGGCCAGTGATATAGAAGCGGTAGCCTGATGCTATTAGCCCTGCCGCCAAACAACCAAACCACGGGAGGTAAACTATGCCCAGTGGAAGAGTAATCGTAGCCAAGGATCAGGATTTCGCCATCCGTGAATACGATGTGCCGGATCCTGAACCGAATGCCCTGGTGCTCAAACAGGAACTGGCCGGGATTTGTGGCACGGATTTGCATATGTGGCAAAACGGATTTGACCGTGAGATCGTACTGGGTCATGAAAATGTGGGCATCATTTCTGCGCTGGGCAGGGATGTAGCCACCGACTTTGTAGGCAACCCCGTGCGGGAAGGAGACCGGGTTATTTTCCGACCTGGCACCAACTTGGGAGACGGGGCCTACGGCTTTTACTATGCTCCTGACGAATCACCCCATTTTGTGGGCGGCTTCTCAGACTACATTTACCTGGGCAAGCGGGGTACCTGCTTTATCAAGACCGATCTGTCTCCCGAGGTTGCTGTGCTAACCGAGCCGTTTACCGTGGGCGTGCATGCGGTTATGCGAGGCCAAATCCAATTCGGAGACACGATCGTGGTTCAGGGGTCTGGGGCCATTGGTTTGGTAACCACGATCTGTGCCAAGGTCAGTGGAGCTGGCAAGATTATTGTCGTGGGTGGCCCGGCCGCACGTCTGGAGCTGGCCAGAAAATTCGGAGCTGATGTCGTTATTGACATCGAGGAAGTGCCTTCTGCGGAAGAAAGGACTGAGCTAGTCCTGGATGAAACACCGAGCCGACGAGGTGCCGATAGGGTTTTCGAATGTGCCGGTTTCCTGCCCGCCACACCTGAAGGCTTGGGTTATTTGCGCCACAGCGGGACTTTCGTGGAAGTGGGCCATTTTGTGAACATGGGATCATTGGACTTCAACATCAACCAGTCCTTGATGGTGCGCAACTGCCGCCTGGAAGCCATCTGGGGCAGTGGGGATGATCATTTCGTGCGGGCCATGCCCATTCTGGAAAAGCTGGAGTTTCCCTATGCCGACATGGTCAGCCATGTGTTACCCCTGGAACAGATCAAGGATGGTTTCCTGGCCCTGAACGGTGATTACCGCCTGGGGGGTGATACTGTCGTCAAGATTGCCGTAGGTTCTGATCTGTAAGAATTCCCTTCACCATCCATTCCCATGAATAAACCTAACATTCTCTGGATCTGTTCGGATCAGCAACGCTGGGACACGATAGGTGCCCTGGGTAACCCCCATGTGCGTACCCCGCATCTGGATCGGCTCTGCGCGGAAGGCACAGCTTTTAACTTGGCGTTCTGTCAAAGCCCTATCTGTACTCCCAGCCGTTCCAGCTTTCTCACGGGTCTTTATCCCAGTACGGTCCACGGCTGTCGGAACGGCAACGACGTATGGGCTGAAGGGGCCGAACTAATCACCAAAACGCTACGGGATCAGGCAGGCTACGATTGCGGTCTGTCGGGCAAGCTACATCTGGCTGGGGCCTACCAAAGAATGGAACCCCGCGCCAATGATGACGGCTACCGTGTTTTTCATTGGAGTCATTCCCCGCGAGACGAATGGGGCGAGGATCACGCCTATCGGCGGTGGGTGGCCGAGAAAGGCGAGGATCTGGGGGCTCTCCATGCGGCTTCGGAACCCATTCCGGCGGAGTTTCATCAAACGACTTTTTGCGCTGACAAGGCTATCGAGTTCTTGCAGGAGGAACGATCCGGGCCCTGGTTGATGAGTGTCAACATCTTCGATCCACATGCCCCCTTTGACCCACCGTCTGATTACCGGGCACGCTACGATGCCGATGCCTTGCCGGGTCCATACTTCCAGGAAAGTGATCTGGAAGCACAGGCGGCCCTCAAGTCCGTAGATTTTCAGACCGAAGCCAAACGACCGGCCGAATGCGGTGCCCATGACTTGCAGGCAGCCTACTATGCCATGATCGAATTGATTGATGATAACGTGGGACGAATGCTGCAGGCCCTGGAAGACACAGGACAACGAGAGAACACACTGGTGATCTTTACCTCGGATCACGGGGAGATGCTAGGAGATCACGGGCTGGTCCTGAAGGGTTGCCGTTTCTATGAAGGACTGGTACGCATCCCCCTCATTCTTTCATGGCCAGGGCATATCCAGTCCGGGGTAGTCAGCGAAGCCCTCGTGGAATTGCTGGATCTGGCCCCAACGTTACTGGAATATGCCGGCTTACCGATCCCGGACACCATGCAGGGACGCAGTCTCGTATCCCTACTTCAGGGAGACACCGATCTGCACACGCACCGGGATTTCGTCCGGGCTGAATACTACAGCGCCCTGAATCCCAATACACCGGAACGCGGCGACTTCGTGGGTATCTACGCCACCATGATTCGGACCCGGCGCTACAAACAGGTGTCCTATCACGGTCTTGAACTGGGTGAACTCTTCGATTTGGAACAGGATCCCCATGAGTTTCAAAATCTGTGGCATGACCCGGCCCTAGCCGATGTTCGCTTCCGTCTGATACAACGAAACTTCGACGCCCTAGCCTTCGCTGTGGACCCAGGCACAAGGCAACTGTTTTATTACTGAATCACTGAAGTCTGGTACCCATACTACCCCGGGGATATCCTATTCCCCAGGATGCGGTTGCTACAAAGACATCTCACGGGGGTAGAAAGCTCTTGTTTGTCCCTCCCCCCGGGTCCAGAGCAGTGAGGTGTTGGGCACGCCACCTCCGGCCAACAGCATGTTAGAATCAGGCACATGACCCTTGGAGTTGCTGAGGAACACGCGCCATGGCTTCGGCCCAACCGCCCACTCCTGTCCCCGCCGGGACCGTTACTGTTCCTGACCCGGAGATGCACCCGGGGCACCGCTATGCCCATCTCTATCCTACCGATGCCCCTACCATGCCTGAAAAACCGGCTCATGATCTCACTATCGCTTCTGCCCGAGACAGCATTCAGGCCCATCTGGGACCCAATCCCGGACCAAGTCCGGCCTATCGTCTCGTAAGCAATGTTTTCTTGTATCCTTACGCCCCGGACCATCCGCAGCAGAAGGTACGGGCTGCCCCGGATCTAATGCTGATCCGCCGACCGATTGACTGGCCTCCAGACACCTCCTACCTAGCCTGGCATCACGGGCCCCCGGACCTAGTCCTGGAAGTGGTCTCGAAAGAAACCGCCAACCGGGACCTGACCTATAAGAAAAGCCTGTATGAAGCCGCCGGCGTGCGGGAATACTGGCTCCATGATCCGTTGCAGCTGCTGGGTTCCGAGACGCCACGTTTGCAGGCCTGGCAGCTCAGTCAGGGCACCTTGCATGGGATCCAGCCCCTTTGGCGACCGATACATGACCAACCGTGCGCACTATACCCGAGTGAGGTACTGAATGCTGCATGGGGTCTGGAAGACAACTGTCTGCGGTTACGGAAGCCCGGCACCGACACCTGGTACCCTTTGCGGGGCGAGGTCCAGGCCCTTCTCGAGCAGGCTCACAACCAGGCGGAGCAGGCCAATGCCCGAGCGGAGCAGGCCAATGCCCGAGCGGAACAGGCCAATGCCCGAGCCAATCGTGAAGCATTGGCCCGAGCCCAACTTGAAGCAGAATTGGCCGCTCTGCGGGCGCAAATGGGACAGGACGCGGAAGACTCTCCAAACCCGTGATTGCCCGAGTCGGAGACCAGGCAGCCTCCTTGGCAACGCCTCGGCCAAACTCCGGGGGTCTGGCTCTGATCTGAAGGCATCCTTTTCCTGTAGGCACGACAACCAGGCCTCCTGTGTGTACTACCTTCAGTCGGCCTTCTCTACCGGATGTACAACCGTGAGAACCAAACCTTCAAGCCAGCCCGGGAATCGCCCACTTGCCCAATAATCCTGCCTGATTTCGGCTTCCACCTCTATGTCGTCTCCCTCATCTCCCGATCCGGCTACGCGGAATTCATTTCTGTCAATCTTCTGGACATTCCTGCAATTGGGACTGACCTCCTTTGGCGGACCGGTCGCTCATCTGGGGTACTTCCGGCATGCCTTTGTTGAAAACCGGCACTGGGTGTCGGAAGGGGATTATGCAGCTCTTATCAGTCTCTGCCAATTCCTGCCTGGTCCAGCATCCAGCCAAGTAGCCATTGGCCTTGGCTTCAAACGTGGGGGCCTCTCTGGTGGACTGGCCGCCTGGTTGGGTTTCACGCTACCTTCGGCTATCCTGCTGGTGGCGCTGGGTATCGGGGTCGGCGTCTTCCAGGAGAATATACCGACCGGTCTGCTGGCTGGTTTGAAGATCGTGGCAGTCGCCATCGTGGCTCAGGCTGTCTGGGGGATGGCCCAACGTTTCTGTCTCAATCCCTCCCTGATTACCCTGGCCCTCCTGGCCACTGCGGTCACGTTGCTGGGTTCCAACCCCCTGACCCCCATTGCCGTTATCATGGCAGGAGGCTTGGCCGGGCTGGTACTCCCTAGACCCGCTGTGGCTGAAGGAACAGGTTCACCCCAGGTTTCTTTCATCAGCAAGTGGCTATCCGTTACCTGCTTGGCCCTGTTCGCCCTACTGCTGGCAGGATTGCCACTGTTGGCGACAGCCAGTTCATCGCAGGCCCTGGCCTTGTTCAATAGTTTCTTCCGCGCCGGTTCCCTGGTATTTGGAGGCGGGCATGTCGTACTGCCTCTGCTTCAATCCATGGTGGTTTCACCCGGGTGGGTAACAGACTCGCTCTTTCTAAGCGGTTACGGCGCAGCTCAGGCCGTTCCCGGCCCTCTCTTCAGCTTGGCTGCCTACTTGGGCACGGTATCAATCCTCGAGCCCAATGGCATACCCGGAGCCCTGATCTGTTTGACCGCCATCTACTTGCCCTCTTTTCTCTTGCTTATTGGGGTTATGCCTTTTTGGGATGGTTTGAAGCAATATCCCCGCGCCTTACAGGCGCAGGCCGGGATCAACGCCGCCGTCGTCGGTATCCTGCTGGCAGCCCTCTATGATCCCATCTGGGTTTCCGCTATTGCCTCGGCGAGGCATTTCATCCTGGCGCTGGTTGCCTTTGCTATGCTGGCGGTTTGGCAACTCCCCTCTTGGCTGACGGTCATACTGATAGCACTGGCAGGTTGGGGCTTCTTGCAAGGGCTCGGATGACCCGCACGAAGTATCCCCCTGCTCGCAAACCCAGGTCTCCCTGCAGTTGCTGTAGTTGTGGATGCTTCCTTCCCCTGCTTCTTGTAGTGTTGGTGTTGGGTGGCACCGCTCTGTTCCTCTACTGGCCGTCCAGAACTTATATTTCGGGAACTACACCCCTACCCCAGGACCTGCAACTCGATTCCCTGCATCTTGACTGCCACCATTTGCCCGTAACGACGGAGGAGCCCAACGAGGCGCCTTTCCTGCAAGTGAGTCATAGGGGCACTGGAGATATATGGTTCGTTCTGGATCTCAACAGCGAATTTACCTGGTTCCAGCCTGACGTCATGCTGCAGGATACGGTGACTGTCCTGCAAAATAATCCGAACCTGCAATTGAACACCCCCATTGATCCGGCTTTTCTGGTATCCCTGTTTCAGGCGATCCCGGTCTCCCGCCTGTTTACCTTGCTTCCGCACCTTCCCTTGATGCAGACCTGTGATCCAGCCACTTTAAGTCGCATAAGGGAGAGCTACGCGACAGGCGCGGCATTTCTGGCTTGGGGCGACGGGTTCAGAAGAAACGTACCTGTTCTACCCACTCCTCCGGCTGAATCCCACACAGCCCCAGATCAGGCACCCGCCACCATTACTCCTGGAACGGACCCAGAAATCCAGGCCGTACCCACACGTCGGCTGTCGGAAGTAGGCTTTGCCAACGTGAATGCCAATATACGATCGGGACCTGGTACCCGCTACGCGATTGTAGGTTCTGCTCCGCAGGGCACTCAACTACTCATAACAGGACAAAACGAAGATGGATCATGGTTGCAACTGGATTCAGGGCATTGGATCTACGCCCCGCTGGTAGATCCGACTCCGCCCCGGATCGCAGCCACACCAGTCCCTACGCTACCGCCACCCACCCCGCCATCTCCAGCCACCGCAACGCCCCTGCCTGTGGCTACACCAACAGTATCCTCACCCCAGAGTCAGGTGCTGCAGGCTCCAACTGTCACAGCTTTGCCTGATACGGCCCTGCTGTATGCCAGAGCCCTGGACCAGATCAATGGCGTGCGCACCCAACAGGGTCTGTCTCCGGTCACAATGGGCCTTAATTCTGCCGCCCAGGATCAGGCCGAGGAATTACATAGGGCCCAGTACCTCTCACATTGGGACCAGGAGGGACTGACTCCCTACATGCGATACACCCGAGCAGGAGGCCAAGGCTACAGTGCCGAAAACGTCTCCTTCATTGGCCGCCTAACTGACCAGAAATGCACTCCGCATAACCTTGATGATTGGCAGAATCAGATCTTCAGTGGCCTGATGGCAAGTCCGGGACACAGGGACAACATCCTGAATCCGCATCACACCACTGTGAATTTGGGCATCGTTCATTCCTGTTACCTGTTAGTTATGGTGCAGCTTTTTGAGGGCAATTATGTCGAATATACTTTAGTACCCCAGATCCGGAATGGTGTTTTGTCATTGCAGGGCAAGACGTTGCACGGTACATCGCTGCAGAACTCACTTACCCTCTACTGGGATCCCCTGCCCTACGCTTTGGCCAGGGATCAGCTCATCTATTCTTCCTGTTACGGTGTGGGCGTACCGGTGGCGATCATTCTGACTCCTCTGGAAGACCCTAATGCCTTCTATGTGGAGGAGCAGACCCTCATAGAGCAGGAACGTTGCCTGTCTCCCTACGATGTCAGCGTGATCCGCCCATTTCCGGACAATCCGCAAGCACTGGATGATCTGTTCCGGCAGATCAAGAACCGACCCAGAATGCAGGAAGCTTTCGTTGTTCCCTACTATGTTGCAGACATGCTGGAAGCTGATTCTTCCGCTTTTCGCATTCAGGCCGATGTCGCTTCACTTCTGCAGAGGCAAGGCCCAGGAGTATATGGCATTGCCTTGAGTGGTTACCACGACAGCAACCCAAATGAACCATTCCTGCTGTCTTATTATTCTATTTGGTACCAGTAACGTGGATCTGGTGATACCAACCCACTCCTGTTGAGTTTGTCCAGACAGCAGGGCCAGTACCTGTGAACTCAAAACGGCTCACCGAACCACAGTAGCCCGAGCCTGCCCCCCACTTTTGCTGGGAACAGGCTTGTCCGATCCGGTATAATACAGAACTGATAATCTATATTATGTTCAAGGTGTCGATTGTACTTGGTCAGATGACTAGGACCTGGGGTCTACCTTGGTCACTATACCGGCCATCTGCAACGAGCCAGGGCTGAAACGTTGGGGTTGTCTGTGATGATGCTATTTCCAGCTGATTCAACGAGCAATATACCGTACCATCCAGCTGCCGTCACTGAAGCTAAACTTTACCTCCTACACATGGGGCAGACAGGCTGTATCCGTCCCTGGCGTATTACGGCGCAGGTCTTGGGTTGTCAAGACAACGGTTTACCATACGAGACTTGGCAAACCCTACTGGATAAAGGCTTGGTACAGCGAATCACCTTCAATCAGCATACTGCCGGCTGGCATTATAAACAGGGACGTCGACGCCAATTGCTTGCCCTCTCCCCCACAGGTCAACAGTGGTATCGCCAGGAGACAGGTCTGGAGCCCAAGACATCCGAGTGGAATTGGGTGTTAAGTCGCCACTCCTCACGGCAACATGCGTTAGCCATACTTGAAGCGCGAGACCATTTGCAGGCAATGGGCATTCCTGTGGATGATCATCCCTTTCCCTGTCCGGTTCAGATGGAAGAACCCTTTGGGAAACGATCCGAACCGGATCTTGCCATCTACTACCAGCAACGTGTCTTCCCTGTGGAGGTGCAGCGGGAAATACGGATTCATCACCTGGCCAAGTGGTTCAAGAGCCTTGAACTGTTTCATCGTCTCATGCTGATCACCTTTTCCCTGTCTCTTCTGGACCGCCAATTCAGTCTGTTGAGTCAGGCGCGTCAACAGGAGCAGTTGCCTTCAGGACCCATTCTGATCTCCAGTTTGGAAAGCTTAGAGCAGGGAGATCATGACTTTCTCGCACTTTGAGATTCTTGCCCTCGCTTCTGGGTTAGCTTTCGCTTAAATAACCCGATGTGCAAGTTTAGATTCAGTGGAGCAACTTGGAGATTTGCAGAGGCGGATGGCCCTGAGCCTGATTGAGCCTGAAGGCAAGGGTGTGGCGGAGTGCTTGGCGGAGGAGCCGATGGGTTAGATGTCACCGGTCCCGGGCCCACACCCGCTGGATGGGGTAGCGGTCCACGAGTGGGTCGAACACCGTGTTGATCCGATACCGGAAGCGGCTGAGAAGCGCGCGGCGCCCGGGCCCGGGGTCATGCTTGGCCTTCTTGAAGGGTGCCCGCCGTGGCAGGCCCTGCGGCGCCCACGCCTCTGGGAGCGGGGGACTCCCGTAATGGCGGTCCCCCACGACGATGCCCTGTTGTCCGTGGACCCACTCGGGCACGACCGTGGTCTCAGGGACGTGGGCTGGGGCAAGGCGGAAGCGGACGATGACCCCCTCCCCACGGAAGCGCGGGCCGCGGTAGGCGCGTGCGAACTGGCAGGCCGGCAGCGGGAAGCGATCTACTAGCTGCCGCCCGGGATCGCAACGGGTCTGTGTCAGTAGACGTTGCCCGATCTGCTCCTTGAGGTGCCACAGATTCGCGGCCTGCCGGACGAACGGGGTGCGGTGGCGCTGCCGGAGAGCGGGGAAGAAGTGAGCGGAGTGGTGCCGGAAGTAGGTGCAGATGACCTTGGCCTGGTTCAAAGACAGATACTCGCCGACGATGTTCCATGGTGATGACTTCGCTGTCGGCGCGCTTAGGAGCCGGTCCTCGCTGTCTGAGTCGTCGGTTGTCTAGGATGTCGAGCAGGATGTCGTCAACCATACAGAAAGTGGCTATGATGAAACAGTCCAGGTCCATGGTGTCCTCCCATAAGTTTGGTCAAGACCCATGAGAGACGCCATGGCTTGGATTTCCAAATTCATATTTTCCTCTGTCTAAAACTTGCACACGGGATTAAATATAATCAACCCGGTGTGCAAGTTTAGATTCAGGTGACCAACTTGGAGATCTGCAGCGGAGGATGGCCCTGCGCTTGGTTCAACCACCCTTCCGCGCTCAAGGCTGCCGGGGCGGCGGGGTGCCGGGCCCCGGGCCCAGCCACTTGAGCAGCTGGGCCTCACGCTGGTGCGCGGCGGTCTGGTACTGCGCTACGCAGGTCTCGACCCGCTTCAGGTCGGCTTGGTGCTGCTCCCGCAGGTGATGCAGTTCCGCCTGCAGGGCGGCGAGCCGTTGCTCATTGCTGGCGATCACCTGCTCGGTGAGGGCCCGGGCATGCTGCATCTGCTCCTTGCGGCTGCGCTGGCAGCGGCGGTCGGCCGCGGCTAGCGCCTTCAGGTGCTGGCGGTAGCCATAGAGCAGAGCGGCGCTCAGCAGGACCACGGCAGCGCTCTGTTCCAGCAGCCAGGCTGTGAGTTCAGGGGGCATCGTGGGCTCTGGTCCGGTGGGTGTGCCGGGGCTTGCCGCTTGGGTGCCCCGGGTGACCCATTGTCATCCAGCCACGGGCAGGGGTGCCAAGCCCTGGTCCACGATCCAGCCGGCGGGGGCCTGCAGGCGGTGCCAGCTGTCCTGCTGGCTCAGGACACAAACGGGGGTACCGGGCGCTAGCAGGGTCACCACCGGGGCGGTCAGGGTGGGCTGGACCCGCACGTAGTACCAGGAGTCGGTCACCGTCTGCCGGGGGCGGCACGCGGGGATCGGCGGTGGGGTGGCCGCGGGTGTGGGAGTCACGCGGACGGTGAGGGGTTGCGTCTCCCCGCCCGGTGCGGTCGGCCCCGTCTGTTCCAGCGTCGCCAGCCGCGCCTCCAGGGCCGCGAGACTCCGGTCCAGCCGCCCGGCCACCGGGTCCGTCCGGGTCTCCACCAGGGGCACCATGGCCTCCTCCAGCAGGCCCACAATCTGCGCGGGGGTAATCACATGCGTCTGCCAGAGGGTAACCCCGAGGGAGATGAGCACCAGAGCCCGGCGCAGCAGGCGGTTGCCCTCGTAGCGCAGCCCCTTCAGGGCCGGTTGTACCATGGCGACCGGCGGCCGTAGCGGTCGCTGGGGCGTGGCCGCCACCGGCCCCGGCGGGAGCGTGGGCTCGGGATCCCGGGGAGTGGTCTCAGGCTGGGGTGCCGGGGACATCATCGGAGGTGCGGTGGGCACCGTCGGGGGCGGATCGGGAACCGCGGGGGTCTCGGTGTCCCCTACCCGCTGCAGGGCGTCCTGGAAATGGGGCAGCCACTGGGGATGGCCGCCGTTGTAGAGGTGCCACAGCTGGGCCCAGTCCTGGGTCTGGAGGGCGGCCGCCACACCAGGTTTGGCCAGGCAGAAGCGCACCAGGGCCTCGTACTCGTGGGTGGGGTCGGCCTGCAGCCAGTCCCGAAAGGCCCGGGCGTCCGAGCAACCGAAGGTGCCGTGGGCCCAGCCCATAATCTGGCCTACGCCCCAAGAGGTGACATAACATTTCTCGGGGGTCCAGGTGGCCGGCGGATCCCCCAGGGTATTCCGGTAGAGGCGGTCCCACTGCCGGGGTTCAAAGCGGTACACCAGTTCCCCGCCGTTGTCGCGGGCCGTGCGGGCGCCGCTCTCGCAGAGGGCGATGGCCATCAGGGCCCGGGTGTGGGAGGCCAGGGGCGTGCCCTGCGCCGCCGCCGCCAGCGCGGGTGCCACGGGCATTGTACCCCCGGGATCGGGGCGCACATAGCGGTCCGCCAGCAGTTCCCGGGCAATATAGGCGGTATGGTCGCCGTGGCGGATGGGCAGCCAGTTGTAGCCCTCCGCGGCCAGGGTCACCGCGGTGTCCGCGGTCACCACCTGGCCCCGGGCCAAGTGGGTGAGGATGGGATGCTGTAGGCCGGGACCGGCCCGCACGCGGACCTCGGGTTCCCGTACCCAGTAGCGGATCGATCCGTCCATCTGCTCCCGTGCATATCGCGTCGTCGTGTCCTGGCGGACGTCGTAGGCATAATCCACAGTTCTCTCTCCTTGCCCCTATGAGCCCATCATCCCCCAAGCATGGCACAGGGCTGTCCTCCCGAGCCATATCCACGGTGTATCCGCAGCGTTTGTTCCCCGTTACCGTTCCGGGTCCACAGCAGGCTGCCGGTGTGCAGGGAGTGGATGGGTCCTGATCGCGGTTCCCGGTTGACCGAGGCTTGTCAAACCGGTGCCAGGGGCTACGCCCCACTCCCATGGAGGCAGCGTGTATCTGGGGCACACAGAGGTTCTTTTAGTTCAGACGGGTATCCCTGGTCTTGGCATGCCCTGACATAAAACGGAACCGATCATAAATTCTGTATCCAACAGTCCACGGGACTATTTCCTTCCACCGGAACGGCGGCGGCTATGGATGGATGTCCGGCCGGAGTCTCTGGGCCCGCCGCCTGCTGAAAGCCCATTACATCAATGTATAGTGTACTCTCGCCTTTGAGATGGCTTTGAGCCAGATCCAGACGTGGGCGCCCTATGTTGCTCCTGCTGGATTATGGCTGGTCGGTTGCGGGTATGCACTATACGCCTAATGTGGAATGGAAAGTTGACCATAACAGGGAAACCGCTCAGAATGAAAGCGTAACAAACCACAATCTGAGTTTCCCATGGCGCCAAGTATAGCATTCGGTAGTGCTTCATTTTGAATTCGCTGTCAGAGCGGTTTTGGGGTCAAAATGAAGCACTACCTACCCCTTGCCATCGTGGAACTTTTATGGTGCGATTGCCCTGCTCCACTCAATGGCACGGGCCGCGAGAGAGCCTGTGATGCCATGACTCCCAACTGGGTCTACGTATATGACGGTAGTGATGCGAGGAGTCTATCCTTTTGGGGAGTACCGACAAAACTCGAAATTTCTCCGCGAGTTTAGGCTTAGAGTACCCCGTGTCCTGTATTTCAAAACCGATCACTACCGGTGAGTAGGTAGTGACTCATTTTGAATTAAACTTGCGCAAATTGTTATTAAGGAGTGCAAAGACTATTGCCTATGGCGATTTGGCTCTTTTCCCTCTAAATCTACCTATCTTAGACTAAAGGTTAGAACTCTGAGCCTGGATCCAGATAGCCGCCGCTAGCAAGGGGCAAGTCAGATCCATATTCTGACCTGGTTTTCCGTGAAAAGTCTTTGATCGCCCCTTTCGGATAGCCGTTCACGCCAGTTCAAAATGAGTCACTACCGGTGAGTATAATGAGGGACACAGCGTGTCCAGTGTGTCCCCAAGGTATTCTGGCCACCGGCATGCGTGATCTGTCTGACTTGCCAGTAGGTGGTATCCTCCATGCGATATTTGGGGCTGATTCTGCTCTTGAGTCTGACCCTGCTGGGCGGAGCCTGTGCCCGTCGGCAGACGGCCCGCTCCGTCCTCATACCTGCGGTACCGACGCCCACGTCGACCCTGGCTCCACGGCCCACCTTCACTCCTACGCCGCGGCCTACTCTGCTACCCCTGCCAGAGACGGTCCAGGTCACCACCAACACCCTCGACGTGCGCCAAGGGCCGGGCTTGGACTATCCCGTGGTGATCCAGGTGGCCCGTGGTGCGATCCTGACGGTGCGGACCCGCGATGCGACGGGCAACTGGTTGCAGGTGGCTCACATCGCATCGGAGGCCTGGGTTCATGCCTCCCTGACTGCTCCCTACCACCCGGACCCGACCGCGGCGGTGCCCCCCGTGATTTTCCTGAACGACTATGCCCTCTATCATTTGTTTGGCAATTGTGCTTCCCACCGGCGCCAGGCGCTCAGTCCCGAAGAATACCCCTACCATCCGACCATCTTTGATGATTATGGTAAAGATCGTTGGGATGTGGATCCCGGCGGTTTTGGGAGCGACCAGCATCCCTTTGTGGACAGCATGATGGCGGAGGGATATCGCATCGCTCCGATCTGGGCCCGCTATGCGGTGGACGGACCCAGGTTGCAGGGAGCGGTACGCTCCCTGCACTGTGCGAGCGGGCCCGACTTTCCTGTGACCTCGCTACCCGACTCCGCAGAGGGTCCGGTGAGTGTCCGCTGGTTGGGCCAGATCACGGTGCCGGCGTCGGATCCGATAGTGCATCTGACGGTGCGCAGTGGTGTGGGCCTGCGCCTTTTTCTGGGAGGGGAACTGGTCGTGGACGCCATCACCCAGACGAGTCCCTGGCACTGGACCGGCCAGCGGGGCCTGACGCCGGGGGTGCACGTTCTGCGTCTGGAGTATGTGGAGCGCACAGGGCCCGTTCCGGTCACCTTGCACTGGGCCTACAGTTCAGGGGAACAGGTACGCCAGGGGGAGACGACGACGGCCACCGTCCTGCGGACGGCCCCGGCGGCTACTGCCGCGGTCGTGGCGCACCTGGCTGCCGGCACGCCGGTGTGGCTGGAGAGTTGGAAGCCGGCGACTCCCAGCCAGTACTGGCTGGGAGCCACCGGTGCGCCTGGCTGGTGGCAGACGCGATGGGCCGGGGAGCCGGTATGGCTGGAGGCCGCAGGAGTCACCGTGACCCGTGTGCAGTCGCCGGCCGCCTTTCTGGACGAGTGGGAGGCTACATTGAAACCGGCCCCCACGGCCCCCACGGATCTGTGTACGCGTAGCGGGCCGGCCCGCTTCCTGATCCTGCAGACCCTGACCGGGGGCTGGCAGGAGCTCCTGTCGTGTGCCGCGGTGACGCCGGTCCAACTGGCGAGCCTGACACACCTGAGAGGGGTGCTGGACTACGGGACAGAGGTGCCCCGGGCGCAGGATCTGGCGGGGCTGACGCACCTGGGGCAGGTTCAGGTACGGGTGGGCGCGGCACCCCTCCCCGCCGGTTTCCTGCCGCCGGGTGCCTATGGGCATGTCCGGCTCTTGACGACCCGGCGCCAGGCCCTGGTGGAGCCCGGCTGGGCCCACGGGGCGCGGCTGGACCGGCTGGAACTACAGGGCCGTTCCCTGGAGACAGTACCGGCCGGACTGCTGGCGGGGCTGCAAGTGCGAGTCCTGCATCTGGCGTTGAGCCAAGAGGTCACCCTGCCTGCCCACCTGTCCCTGGGCATGGCCGAGCTGCGCGAACTGCGGCTGCAGAGCTGGGATCCCGTGGCCCCGGATCCCTACAAGGGGTGGTATGACGGGTATCTGCTGAACAGCGTTCTCGCGCGCTCCCACAGGGGACTACCACGGCGTCTCCCGACTATCCTGTTGCAAGGGGCCCCCCACTTGGAGACTCTGCATCTGGATATGCCCCAGATGGTCCTGCCCACCGCACTCCTGACGGATCTGCCGCGGTTGCGCACGCTGCGGCTGCGCAGCGACCTGCAGCAGGTCCTGGCGCTGGAACGGCTGGACCTGGCAGGGCTGGAAGTGCTGGAGCTGGTGGATCCCATTATCGTGAACACCTGGTATCACCCGGCGGAGACGTTCCCCCGCGATTTTCTGTGGGACCTGCCCCGGCTACGGCGGCTGCACATTCACACCCCGCGGGTGCGCTCCCTGCCTGCCGACTGGCTGGCGCAGTCCGCCCACTTGGAAGTGCTGGAACTGACGGGCATGAATTGGGACCGAGTGTCGGCCCTGAGCCTGGAAGGTACCCCGCACCTGCGTCAACTACGCCTGAAGCGGCCCGCCCTCCTGACGTTTCCCGGGGATATCCGGAATCCCCACACGGTGCAAAGATATGAACCCGATGCCACCCCGCCCTATCCTGCGGACTGGCTGCAGAAGGTACCCCACCTGGAATTGCTGGCGATCGATGTGCGCTCGGGATCGTGGATCGAATTTGCTCCCGAAGACGACTTTGCGGATTGGCCGGAAATCGCCTCCATGCTGGAATATCTCCCCGACTATGTCACCGTCGTAAGAGAAACAGTCCGGCAACCCTTTGTCCGGGCCCAATCTTGGTCCTCCGCCTGGCAGGATCTGCAGCCCCCAGCCGACTGGAGGCTGCAGGTACGGTATACGGAAGGGGTGCCCGTAGAAACCGCACCCTATCGCTTCCAGCGTTGGGTGGCCCCCCGCTCCCGTCGGGACCCCGCCCACCCTCCAGGACGCCCGGTCACACTTGGTCTGGAGGGCGATACGTCTATCGGCCTGCCCGAGAGCTTCCTGGCGCAGGCGTCCCACCTCACCCTGCAGGCCCCATCGCTCGTGGCCCTGCCCGAGAGCTTCCTGGCACAGGCGCCCCACCTCACCCACCTCACCTTGCAGGCCCCATCGCTCGTGGCCCTGCCGGACACGCTTCTTGCTCGAGTCCCCCTACTTGCGCATCTCACGCTGGAGGTGCCCCGGCTTCTGGCCCTGCCCGACGGCGTGCTGGCCCAGGCCTCCCAGCTCACCCACCTGTCCCTAGAAGTGCCATCCTTGCCCGACTCGTTTCTATTGCAGGCACCCCAACTCACGCATCTGGCCCTGAGGACACCCCATCTCACGGGCCTGCCCGACACATTTCTCGCCCAGGCCCCCCGGCTCACCCACTTCACCCTGGAGGCGCCCCGACTCACGGGCCTGCCGGACGCGTTTCTCGCCCAGGCCCCCCGGCTGGAGGTGCTGCGTTTGATTGCTGCCCACCAGCTGATGGCCCTGCCTCCCCACTTCCTGACCGTCGCGCCGCATCTGATAGAACTGCATCTCACCGATGCCTATCGCCTGACCGCCCTGCCCGCGGAGTTCCTTCGGCATACGCCCCAACTCACGGAACTGGTTCTGGAAGCGCGTCTGACCGCCCTGCCCGCGGAGTTCTTGGCCTCTGCGCCTTGGCTCGCCACCCTAGTGCTCCGGGTGGAGGGCCCGGCCCCTCTGCCCCCGGCCTTTCTGGCCCACACCCCTCGGCGGTTCTGTACGGTGGCGGAAGATTGCGTTTATCTGACGCTTGACTATTCAGACTCTGGATTTTTCTACCGCGACGCCAGCGGTGCTTTCCGCCGTTCCGAGGGGGCCGCCGGCTGAGCACTGTGACACCCCATTGACGGGGACCTTACATGGCGGATATGGCATGAGGTCCGCTTGGCAGGCAACATGAGGTCATCTCATGGCCATGCGCAGCAGGCGTGTGGCCAGGTTCCAATGACACCAGGAGGTGCCTCATGCCTTACAACCTACAAGCGGGCAGCCTACAACTGCCCTTCCGGGAAGACATCTATCCTATCACAAGCCACTTCGGGAGCAGTCACAATGGCATTGACTGGGCCTGCTGCGTAGGAACGCCCATTGTTGCCATGGCGGATGGCGAAGTGACCCACGTCCGTGTTGGCGCCGTGACCCAGAAGGGGAACGAAGGCCAGTATGGTAACCATGTCATCGTACGGTCCTCCGTGGGGTTCGATATAACCTATGCCCACCTGTCGGTGGTGGCCGTCCAACTGAACGACCGCGTGCAACAGGGAGACCTGCTGGGCCTGTCCGGCGACACGGGCTACTCCACGGGACCCCACCTCCATGTGGATTTCAAGCCCGATACACCGGATCCAGAGGATACAGTCGTTAAGGGAGCTGTGAAATTTCGGACCTATCTACCTGAAAAAATCTATGAAGGGAAGGTCCTGAACATAGATTGCCCTCGTCTTGCGGTGAAGCCAGGTGTCAACGTCGCAGTCCATATGGCGCCCCACAAAGATGCCCCGACCTATCCCCGTGTCCTGTCTTCCGTAGACAAGGCTCTCCCTATTGCCGGCAAGGACAACGCTGTTTGGGATTTTCCCTATTGGGATCCGACTCGAGACACTTCCCTGCCGATCCCGGACTGGTGGCAGGTTGACGTACCGTATCTGCCTGTCAGTTGGGTGCGCAATAACAACCAGGTGATAGAGCAAGGAGCTTTGTCCAGGGTAAGGCCAACAAAGAATCTAGCCCGGAATAATGTCCCTCGCTATCTACGTCGCGCGCAAGATGTCGGTACCACCCTCCGGATCCGTCAGGAACCCAAAACGGATAACCTGGAAAATGGCAAGAAAACCCCGGCCGAGAACACCGTGGCTTTCCTGCAAGGCAACAAATGGCACGCCATTCTGGAGTTGCGCCTGGATGCAACCAATACCACAGAGCAGTACCTCTGGTATCGCGTCCGGCATGGGACCGGGGATAACGACACAGGCTGGGTGCGCGGCGACTTAGTGGATCTCCGGCATACCGTGCCGACGGGTGATTCGATTGCCTTTCCCGCCGATGTACCGGTGGTACCCGTGATACAATCCGCTGCACCCAACTGCCAGGAACCGGCGGCCACAGAGCCCCATTGCACCCTGAAGTCCACCACGACAGATCTGGATGTATATGATCGCCCCGGCACCACGTACCATGCTTACGGCACTATCTCGAACACCACCCGCCGCTACGCCATTCTGGGCAAGGACGCGGCCACGCCCGCCTGGTGGCGCATCTGTTTCCTGTATGACCACCTCAGTGCCTGGGTGCAGGCCAGCAAGGTGCAGGCCTACCATACGGACGATGTGCCGATCCTCTGGCCGCCCCAGGTCAGTATGGTTCCCAGCAACATCACAGCTCTCTCCGTCCGGCAGGGCCCCGGCACCGCGTACGCGGCAATGGGCACCCTGTCTGCCGGATCCACCACGCGGTACCGGATTGTGGGCCAGGAAAGCGCTGCCAGTCCCATGTGGTGGCAGATTCAGTATGCATCCATGCAGACGGGCTGGGTCCACCGCAACCATGTGCAGACGCACGGCGACCTCAGCGGTGTGCCTGTGGTAACGGAGATTCCTGCGCCGCCCACCAGAACGGCCTTCGCGCAGGCGGCGCAGGAAGAGGATGTATTCCTGCATGCGGGACCGGTGGCAAACACAGCCGTGGTGGCGGTCATTCCCCACCACTGCCCTGCTGCCTTCCGCATTTGCGGGGAGCAGACGCAGTCGCCCACTTGGTGGCAGATCCAGTTCAATGAGACCCTGCGGGGCTGGGTGCAGGCCCGCCAGGTACGCACGGGGGGAGCGGTGGCCGCGGTGCGCCGGGCCCGGCCCCAACTGCGGATCACCGCTCCGACTGGCCTCAATGTGCGCTCCGGCCCCGGCACGACGCACAGTATCTTGGCCACTATTCGCGGCAGTTCTACCACGAAGTACGATATCCTGGGCAAGAACGCCACCACCGCTACCTGGTGGCAGATCCGCTACAGCACCAGCATCACGGGCTGGGTCTCTGCCGCCCATGTGCAGACCGAAGGTAACCTGAGCGAGTTGGCCGTGACTTGGCCCCCACTCCCACAGGTGAGCCGGACAGCTTCCTTCACGGCGGAAGTCAAGGTTTTTTCGAAGCCCACCCGGAACCGCCGGGTGCGGGCGCTCATCGCCACGGGCAGCACCGCCAAGTACGATATCCTGGGCAAGAACGCCACCACCGCTACCTGGTGGCAGATCCGCTACAGCGCCACGGTCACGGGCTGGGTATACCAGAATCAGGTACAGACGCACGGTGATCTCAGTGATGTGCCTGTTACCTGGCCGGCGGCCACTACGCCGCAGCTGAGCCTGAAGGCCACGACCACGGCCGGGCTCAACGTGCGGGCCGGGGCTGGCACCAGTCACCGCGTGGTGGCCACCATCGCCGGCGGCACGACCACGCAGTATGCCATCCTGGGCAAGGACGCGACCACCGTCACCTGGTACCAGATCCGCTACAGCAGCCGCGTCACGGGCTGGGTGCACAAGGACTACGTGCAGACGCACGGCGACCTCAGCGGGCT